>JBNLDC010000001.1:0-24199 GCA_050304135.1 Chitinispirillaceae bacterium
TCCTGGCGTGCGGCGCTTACCCTGCGGAGGAATATCTATAAGCCAAGGTCACTGCCGTTCCCCCAAGGGTTATCAGGATAAATAAACTCATCTGCTATATAATCATTTTCCTCATACCAATTCCCTGAATACATATCACTGAATAATCTAATGTAAACCAACGGAACGGATGTGACGAAAGATAAGGAGCCTACCTTCTGGCCGCGATAGCGCCGCACGCCAACGATTGTTGTACCAGAGAATATTTCATGGAGCACGACACTCCCGGTAAACAACAACTCTCCACGGTCTCACAGGGCGTCTGCGGTTGTCACATACGTTCTTTAAACGCAGAGAATCCGGTACTTCGTACCGTTTCTATTGTACCGCTTTCGCTGTGGTGCTGAAAAAGGCCCGGGATATCTAAGGGTGTGGGCCAGCACACCCTTAGGCCGGGGTGAGGAGCGCCCGCTCCTGTGTAAACTGAAGCTGGAGAAATGGAGAAGGGTATGGGCGTTAACTGCGTGACCATATACCCGAGTTATTGTATCGGGTATCCATCTTCAATTTAATTTGGTCCAAAGATGGATTCCCACCTCTGCGGGAATGACATCAACTTATTTTGTTTCTTTTAACAGTAACTACATACCTTCCAGCAGAAAAGTGAGTAGTAACATGCAGTTTCACAAATATCACGGTCTGGGAAATGATTACCTCGTTATCGATCCCGCCGAGTTTGAGCTGTCACTCACGGCGGAGGTGATCCGGAAGATCTGCGACCGTAACTACGGCGCCGGATCCGACGGTATCCTGTACGGACCGGTTGACACGAAGGACGGGTTTTCACTCCGCATTTACAATCCCGACGGCAGCGAGGCGGAGAAGAGCGGGAACGGGTTGCGTATATTTTCCCGTTACCTGCGGGATACCGGAAGGGTGGGAGAGGAGCCGTTTCTCATCAGGACCGCGGGAGGGACGGTGACCGCCCGGGTGCACGTCGGTGGCACGACGGTAACCGTCGAGATGGGAACTGTCTCGTTTGATGCTGCGGTTATTCCTGTTGCAGGTGAAACCGGTGAGGTGCTGAGCCGGACCATGGAGATCGGCGGAAAAACGTATACTTACAGTGCAGCAACGATCGGCAATCCGCACTGCGTTGTGACGGGAGAAAATGTGACTGCCGATCTGGCGAAAACTGCGGGACCATCAATCGAGAATGATCCGCGATTTCCCAACCGCACCAATGTGCAGTTTCTTGAAGTTATCGACCGGAAGAATATCCGTATTGAAATATGGGAACGCGGAGCAGGGTATACCCTCGCTTCGGGAAGCAGCAGTACCGCGGCTGCCGCGGTTGCATTCAGGCTGGGGTACTGCGGAAACCGTATCACCGTCCACATGCCCGGCGGGACGCTGACCCTTTCGTTTACCGATGATTTTTCGGCGACAATGACGGGGCCGGTGGCGGCGGTATGTGACGGGGTGTTGCGGAAAGAACTCCTGAACACGTGAGGGGACTGGTTGCGGGTTACTGCTGTGTATTCTCCGCGACTCGCCTGCGGGCCTGTTCGATCAGGTCGAGCAGCGTACTGGTTTTGGGCGGGGGCGGGGCGCTGATGCGCTTGACGGTCGTTTCGTCGTAATGGTCGGTGATGAACGAGGTTATATCCATACTTTCCCACCAGCAGTCGAAAATTTTCCGGCAGGGAGTCTCACTGCCGGGCGTGCGGCAGTAGGAGAAGTGCACTTCATGTCCCAGTAGCGGACAGCGCCGTTTTTTCGTGTCGTGTCCTGTAATCATGGTTACTTCCTTTGCGTACCGGCAGCGGGGAGCGGCTTCTACCACTCCCCACTGCCGGTACCGGAAATGTGGTTACCACTTGCCCGATTTGCCGACCGTGGCCGGGGGCATATTGACCAGTTCCTTCTCCGCTGCGTCAATTTCCGCCTGCGGGTGTTCATAATCGGTGAGTGCACCGTCAAAATATTTCTGATAGCCGAGCAGATCCATGTGACCGTGACCGCTCAGGTTGAAAAGAATCACTTTCTCTTTACCTTCCTCTTTTGCCTTCAGCGCTTCCTGAATCGCCGCGGCAACCGCGTGTGAGGTTTCCGGCGCAACGATGATACCTTCACTCCGTGCGAACTTGACCGCTGCTTCGTAGCATTCCGTCTGGTGAATGGCACGGGGAGTCATGAGGCCTTCCACGATCGCCTGTGATACCAGAGGCGCCATACCGTGGTACCGCAGACCGCCGGCGTGAATGGGGGCGGGAACGAATGAGTGACCCAACGTATGCATCGCGAGGAGCGGCGTTGTCCCGGCGGTATCGCCGAAGTCGTAGGAGAAGAGGCCACGGGTCATGGTCGGGCAGGAGGTGGGTTCAACCGGAATGATCTCGATATCGGCGCCGTTGATTTTATCGTGTGCGAACGGAAAGGCGATTCCGGCGAAATTACTGCCGCCGCCGGCGCAACCGATCACGATATCCGGTTTTTTAATACCGGCTTTTTCGAGCTGCTTTTTCGCTTCGAGCCCGATGATTGTCTGGTGCAGCATCACATGGTTGAGCACGCTGCCGAGGGAGTACTTGGTGGAACCGGTTGCATCGGCAACTGCAGCTTCCACCGCTTCGCTGATCGCCATGCCGAGGCTTCCGGGAGTGTTCGGGTCTTTTTCCAGAAACGACCGTCCTGCATTGGTTTCGGTGCTCGGGCTGGCGATGCATTGTCCGCCCCAGGTGGCCATCATCACTTTCCGGAAAGGCTTCTGGTCGAAACTGATGCGGACCATGAACACTTTGCAGGGCAGTCCGATGATTGAACAGGCAAAGCTCAGCGCCGATCCCCACTGCCCCGCGCCGGTCTCGGTGGTGAGCATCTTCGTGCCGGCCTGTTTGTTGTACCATGCCTGCGCAACGGCGGTATTGGGTTTGTGACTTCCGGCGGGCGAGACGCTTTCGTCTTTGTAAAACAGTTTCGCCGGAGTACCGAGCAGCTTTTCAAGGTAGACCGCGCGACGAAGGGGCGACGGACGCCACCGGTAGAGTATGTCAAGAATTTCCTGCGGAATGTCGATCCACCGTTCGGTACTGTACTCCTGTTCAATCAGGTTCATCGGAAAAATGGCGTTCCATGCTTCCGGGGGAACCGGGCCGTCGGGGCCCATCGGCGGGTTCATTGGAGTCGGGAGGTCGGCGGCGAGGTTGTACCACTGACGGGGAATTTCGTCTTCGTTGAGGAAAATCTTAACGGACATGCGAACTCCTTGTTGATGTGAGAATGCACACGGATGAATTTCTGCGACGAAAACCCCGGGTAGTATCAGGAGAAACAAGGCAACGATCCCGTTGACCGGACACATCCGGATGACATGACCTCACGCTGCCGTTGTAATGATACTCCCCGGTAGTTCCGTGACTGTTTGAAGCACTGAAACGCTTTTTCTGCTTCATAAAGTAATATAGTCTGTGACAGACGAAATAGAGTGCCGGAGAAGAGTGGCGGTGTATTTCTTTTTGCAGTACGGGTTACCGGTATAAGTGTACCTGTCTGCCGTTCCCGCGGTATCACTGCCGCAATAGACGATAAATCAAAGCACTATCCCCGGATCGTACGAACGGGGAAGGGAAATACATTGTCCTTTCCTCAGAGTGCTATTTTACCCGAGGAGGGGCTGGTGATGCGATACGGACTCGCGGGGGTGCCGCGGTAGAGTGTCGGATCAGTCGTGCATCCCGGGCGGCAGATCATAGAGGTCGGAAACATCGTACGTGTACAGTGCCGGAGCGAACGGATCGGCGAAATACACGGTTTCCGCAACATCAATGAGACACCGGTAGAGTGCACGACGGATATCGTGCCCGGTCTTCATCCCGCCTATATGAAGAACGTCACTGAGCGTGTAAACGGAAAAAATCAGTTCCGTCTCTCCTGAGCGCGGATCGGGCGCCCTGAATTTGCGCTGATTGAAATCGTTGGGTGCCTCGACCCCTTTCTGGAAATCCTCATCGATGGTGTCGGTTACCGGAATGTTGTAGACAATCCAGTGGAACAGCCCGGACTGCAGGTTCTGTGCGGTGACAACGAGACTGCGGGTGCCGTCGGGAATGTCGTCGATACGGATGCAAGGGTTGACATCTGCGGCAAGATCGGCCGGCGAGGTGGAATACGGACAGGTGACTTTCATACTGCAGCTCCTTTCGAAAAGGGGAGTACGATGGATCCGTCAAACGTCGGTATGCAGCGGGAATCCGGATACTTTCTTTTACAGAATCATTGAACTCTGAAGATATACCTGTGTCAATTTTCCGGTGCCGGACACTGATGTGGAACTGCGCGTTGCCGGGAGGCCCTGACTGTCTGAGATGCCGATTATGAGGAACTGCGGTTCCGGCACGAAGCCTGCTGTCGGGTATGAATGGTAGATCACTTCGAATGACAGCATACATAATATACCATTTCCGGTAATGGAAAAAAATTGAATTAATACATATTTTAAACAGAAGAAGCGGATAATTCTGCATACCAGACAGGCACGCTGATTTGATTAGAAAATCACCTTTCATTCATTTTCCGCTACGTGGATTAGTGTCCACGGTGGTGCTTGTTTCCGCTCTGACGTTGTTGCGGGGAGTTGTCATAGCCTCACCTGGAGTCCTCCTGCCGGAGTTCCGTCAGAAATGGGAGACTGCAGTGGCCCGCATTGCCGATGGTTCAGTCTCCGAAGGATTCATCCTCCTCGACAGCCTGCGCCGTAACCGTCCCGATCTGGATGATTCCCTCTTTACCGACTATGTCCGCCTGGTCCGCTACTGCTTTCTACCGGAGGTACCTGCAGGTGACACCGGCCGGGATATCCTGATCGAAACGGCAACCCCGGAGCCCGGTATGCTGCCCGAAGGAGATCTGGAGGTTCCCGAAGGGCAGCGGATGACGGTTGTCGTCGCTGCAGACCCCGCCGCCCGTGAGATGCCGGGTTTCGCGTTTGACCGGCTGTTTACCCTCCGTGAGCAGTTTCTGCTCCGCCTGCCGCCACTGCAACCGTGGCAGCATGCCGGTTGCGGTGACCTTTTAGCCTACGATTCCTGCAGGCAGTTGCCGGGTGGACCGCTGCTCTACAATCCTGAAGCGCAGCCGTGGAAGGTTCACCTCAGGATCGTAATCGACTGCAGCAGCAACGAGTCCATTTATGAGTATGTCGGAAATCTTGTTATTCCCCTGTACGATTACATCCGGGTGAAGGAGGAGCGGCGTATCCCGAATGCCGTCTCGCTGCGCTGCTACACGCAACAGGTGTTTCACGGGCGCCCGGGCGCTTTTCTGGGGCTGGTGGCGTTTGACCGGTACGGCTGTTTCGGAAGCAATGCAGATGCCCGGGCGACCTCCGGTAGAAAACCGCTGCGGGTCCGGTATCTGATTCTCGTTAAAGCGAGTCAGGCGGTTGAAACCAGGGCGGAGGTGATTCTGCAGAGGGCTGTTGCCCGTTTCGGTCGACCCTAGTACCTTTGCGCTTCCCCTTTTTTTCATTATTGCAGCGACACATTATTTAAGGTAGTATCTATTCTTGCTACTGCCGGGAGCCATGCGGCTCGAACACATTACACTGTACAGAAAAGGTATCCCGTGAATTTTTTTAATAATCTGTCAATTGCGAAAAAGATCATCGGCGGTTTCGGTTTTATCCTGGTTATCCTCATTGTGGTTACGGTTATCGGAATCGTTAATTTGAGAACGTTGGGAATTTCTGCCGCCGAAGCCAACCTGCGGGCAACGGATATGGCGACACTTGAGGAAATGGCCGAGGCGGCAAACCGGTTGTATACTCTATTCGCCGATGCCTATATCAATCAATCATTTCAGGAGAATGCGAAAGAGGTTGAGGCTTTTTCCGACGAAGTCAGGAGTGACTTCGCAGTATTTGCCGAGATTGTCGATACCGATCAGGAACGGGCATGGCTTGACACTGCCAAAATGAGTCTGCAGAAGTTTATCGGTTCCTATGATCACTGGGTTACCGAAGTGAAAGCCGGCGCTGCCGCATTGGAGAAAGTGAAATCGGTTGCGGTGGATTCCGATGCGACTGCAATGGAACTCGCATTTTCAGTGTATGTAAAAGCGGCAAGGTCGATACGGAGCCTTGATGGAGAATTCGACGGATTGCGTGACGGGTATACCGCGCTGATGCGGAAAGTTATTCAAAGCCTTGAGAACGAGATGAAAAAGACAAGTGAGAATCTTAAGAATACCGACCGCCGTGCGCGTCGGATTATGATAATCCTCCTTATCGCGGGATTTGTCCTCTCGATCGGACCAGCCTTTCTTATTACTGTTTCCATTACCGGATCGATCAAAAAAACCACCGCAATGCTCAGGGACATCTCCGAAGGGGAGGGTGATCTCACCAAACGGCTCGATGCTGACAACAACGATGAAATGGGCGAGATGGCGCGGTATTTCAACAAGTTCATTGAGAAACTCCGGACCCTCATTACGACCATTTCCGGTAATGCCGATACCGTCTCCTCGGCGGCAACCGAACTCTCCGCCGCGTCAACCCAGATTGCCGCCAATGCCGAAGAGATGAGTTCGCAAACGACAACCGTCGCCTCCGCAACGCAGGAGGCTACCGCCAATATCACCACCATGTCGTCGGTTGCTTCGAATATGTCCGATTCCGCCAATACCGTTGCCACCGCGATCGAAGAGATGAGCGCCTCGCTCAACGAGGTGGCCCGCAACTGTCAGAATGAACTCAAGATCGCCGGTGAGGCCGGTATGCATGCATCAACCGGTAAGGAGGTGATGGATAAACTCGGTACCACCGCCCAGTCGATCGGGAGAGTGATTGAACTGATCAATTCGATCGCTGATCAGACCAACCTTCTGGCGCTCAATGCAACCATCGAAGCAGCTTCGGCGGGTGACGCCGGCAGAGGGTTCGCCGTGGTTGCCAACGAGGTGAAAGATCTCGCGAAACAGACCGCGCAGGCCACTCAGGAGATTCAGAAACAGGTGGAGGATATTCAGCTGAGTACCACTCAGGCGGTCAAGGCGATCGATGCGGTGGTTCACGTCATCGAAGAGGTCAACTCCATCTCGCAGACCATTGTCAGCGCCGTTGAGGAGCAGAGTGCCACGGTCAACGAGATTGCCGGCAATGTAAGCGGTGTGAGTAACGGCGCACAGGAGGTCGCCCGCAATGTTGCCGAGTCGGGGCAGGGGCTCACCGAGATTGCCGGCACCGTCAACGGGGTCAGCAGCGCTGTTTCCGACACCGCCAACGGCATAACACAGGTCAAATCGAGTGCCGATGAACTTGCGAAACTCTCGGAAAATCTCAAGCGCCTGCTTTCTCAGTTCAGGGTGTAGGGATCGCTCAGTACGCAATCCAGTGCAGAAAAACTGACGCTAAGGTAATTTGCAATACTTCCGGCCACTGTAATCCGTAATCCCCCTCATCGAGTTGCAGACAGGCCGGTGATGGTTACACGCTGTTTTGCTGCTATCCATAATTCCACCATTACTCCATAAAGATTTCCCCCAATCCGCCGATACTTATACTGATCGGTTTCTCCCCAGCAATTATTGCAGGTCCGATTTCAACGATTTTTTACAGGCATGGTCAAGGAGGACCTCATGGCAATCGGTTCAATCACCCCCGCGGCACCTCGTCTTCTCAACGAAACATCGGTTGGTGATAGGGCCGACGATGAACTCGAATCGTTTGATCCCCGGTTTTCAGCCCGGAAAATGCTCATTGAAAAGATGTTCGGGGTACAAGAGGAGAAAGGGGAGTCACTCACCTCGACCATGAACAGAATCCGTGAGGATTCGGTCGAGATCTCTTCCGAAGCGATGGCGCTCTACGAGAGCAGCTCCATGGAATTTTCAGCAAAAACAGCCGATGGCGGCGAGATCCGCATCAGTCTCCGCAGCGAAACCGCTGCTTCCGCGGAACTGACTACGCAGCAGACACAGAGTGCCGATCCGCTGGTACTCGATCTCGACGGCGACGGTATCGAGCTGACCGATGTCGTCCGGGAACGGGTACGGTTTGATATCGATGCCGACGGCAGCAGCGAGGAGGTCGCCTGGGTACGTCCCGATGACGGCATGCTGGTACTCGACCGCAACGGCAACGGAACCATCGACAACGGCAGTGAACTTTTTGGTGATCAGAACGGAGCGCGCAACGGATTTGAAGAACTGGCGAAATTCGACGGGAACGGTGACGGGGTTATCGATACGAACGACACTGTTTTCGAAAAACTGGGAGTCTGGCGGGATACCGATGCCAATGGTATATCTGCGGCAGGGGAGGTGCGATCGCTGAGTGACTACGGTATCGAATCGATTGCACTGACCGCCGACAGCCGTTCCCATACCGTGGCGGGCAATCTCATCGACGGCTATGCCGGGTACGGAAGCCGGACCGGCGGCGGAAGTATCGGTGAGGTGTTTCTGAATTACGTGGTATAAACTTCCGACGTAGCGGTCGGGGTACGAAAGTCAGGGCATACATACCAACTCGTGCTCTGACTTTTTCCTGCATTATACGGCAATCAGAAGGTGAAATAAAAACCGATTGTTATCGTCGACTGGGTAATAACGGTAAAAGAGAATCTTCCGGTGTACTGATCTTCACTTCCGGTGGTCTCCAAGGTGTATCCTAAACCGGCAATGGTCGGACTTGTTCTGATGAAAAAACGGTCCGATAGGCGAAAGTCTATATTTGCCGGGGCAGTAAGATACCAGGAAAAGGTCGATTCGTCGGTAGTTTCCGGGTCAAACTGCATTGAAGCCATAACTTTTGGCCCGGTTGAAAACCGGAAGATGTCTCCATTGATGAGACGGAAATAGGTTCCGACACCATAATCAAACCCCCACAGTCGGTTGAGTGTCTGCAGGTCGTCATTGATATAGGTACTGGACCGGGAATGCATTACATGGAAAAACGGGGAGATTTCCACCCGTTCGGCTATGGTGATCAGGAATTCCGGACCGAGATTCAAATCGTAAGACACTGTATTCCGATCAAGGTCTTTACCCATTTGCAGGTGATTGTTATTCAATCGTGAAGAAAGGGTAATACCAAGTGAAAATTCGGCAAACGTCTGTACGGTGAATAAAAGAAAAAAACAGACACCAACGAGTGGTTTCATGACAACGTCCCGCCTTTCAGGAAAAATAGAGTGTTATGAGTGGGTATCTGGTAAAGTACTAGTTGCAGACGGAATCTTCAATACGTGTAGAAAATATGCAGGTGAGCGCGGGAATACCTTTCCGGAACTGATGATAGCATTTCTGCAGTCAGGACGTTCAATTGAACGCCTCTACTTTTAACTTTTAACTTTTAACTTTTAACTTTTAACTTGTAACTTGTAACTTGTAACTTGTAACTTGTAACTTGTAACTTGTAACTTGTAACTTGTAACTTGTAACTCCCCTTGTACCCCTCCAAAGTACACCAACATAGCCATTTTGAACGTTCTTCCGGCATACACCACAAAATAGTACTATCTTATTTCTTGGTTATTGAAGATCAATTTTATCCGCAGGCAACGTTTCCGGGAGAGGGCTCTCCGGGGGCGGGGCAACCGGACCGTTCAACAGGAGATATTCCCGATGGCAGTTGTCAGACTAAGGATCAGTTTCATTCCGACCGTTGCGAAGGTTACCGCCTTTTTACTGGGGACAGCCTTCATGTATATGGCCGCCAGTGCCGCGGTGCGGATCAAATGCAATCAGCTCGGTTTTTATCCGGATGCGCCGAAGCTTGCCGTGGCGGTCGGTGCAACCGCTGATTCGTTTTCGGTGGTAAAGCAGCCCGATGGCGAAACGGTCTTTACCGGTGTACTCGGAGCAGCCCGGACGTGGAGTGCGTCCGGTGAGTCGGCACGGCTTGCCGATTTCAGTGAAGTGACTGCTCCAGGTACCTATCTGGTAACCTGTGCAGGATGCGATGATTCGTATCCGTTCACTGTTGCATCGCGTGTGCACCTCGGCGTTGCCAGAGCATCCATCAAAGCATTCTGGTTCAACCGGTGTTCGTATGAGCTTACGGAACCCTTTGCCGGTGTCTACGCCCGCCCTGCCGGGCATCCCGATACCGCGGTGGAGGTACACCCCGGTGCGGCAAGTGACGCGCGTCCGGCCGGTACCAAACTATCCTCGCCGGGAGGGTGGTATGACGCCGGGGATTACGGCAAGTATATCGTCAATTCGGGAATCTCGACCTGGTCACTTTTTGCCGCTTACGAGGCGTTTCCCGGATTCTATGATACCCTCAACCTCGATTTCCCGGAATCGGCCAACAATCTTCCCGACCTGCTCGACGAGGCACTCTTCAATTTCCGCTGGATGCTCACGATGCAGGACCCGGCCGACGGGGGAGTGTACCACAAATTGACCACCGCGAATTTCAGCGGTATGGTGATGCCCGAGGATGATAAGGCAACCCGGTACGTTGTAGCGAAATCCACTGCTGCAACACTCGATTTCGCCGCGGTATGCGCACAGGCGGCCCGTATTTTCAGGAAATTTGAGTCGGAACTTCCGGGGTTTTCGGACAGTTGCCTTGTTGCGGCGCAGCTGGCATGGGAGTGGGCACGGGAAAATCCTTCGGTAGCGTACCATAATTCGGCTATGACGAATCCTGCTGTTTCCACGGGAGAATACGGCGACCGGAACTTTTCGGATGAACTGCTCTGGGCCGCAACCGAACTGTTCATCGCCACGAAACGGGACAGTTTTTTCACGGTCGCCTTTCCGCAGGGAACCCTTTCGGGTGTCAACCGTATTCCCGGTTGGCCGAATGTCGGGACACTCGCGCTCTATTCACTCTATCTTTGCGGGGAATCATTCGAAACCGTTTCAGCGCAACAGGTGCGGGAGGCATTGGCGGCTCTTGCCGATTCCTCCACCAAACTGCTCGATGAAAACGCCTACCGGATCAGCATGAGCGACCGTGATTTCAATTGGGGATCGAACAGTATGGCGGGAAACCGGGGGATGTCACTGCTTTTTGGGTATCTCGCCACCGGCGAGGAATCGTACCGGGAGGCGGCCCTTGATCAGCTTGATTATCTGCTCGGTCGCAACCCGACCGGGTATTCATGGG
This sequence comes from Chitinispirillaceae bacterium, assembly GCA_050304135.1. Classification (GTDB taxonomy): domain Bacteria; phylum Fibrobacterota; class Chitinivibrionia; order Chitinivibrionales; family Chitinispirillaceae; genus JAFGNB01. The sequence goes on from JBNLDC010000001.1 coordinate 11,102, forward strand.
TAACCGGGTACGGCAGCCATACGCCGATGTTCATTCATCACCGTCCTTCGGATGCCGACGGTATCGAAGCACCGGTGCCGGGATTCCTTGCGGGCGGGCCCAATCCGTGGATGCAGGATACGATAGCGTCGGCGTGCGGTTACGGGACCTACCCGGCAAGCCTTCCGGCTGTCGCCTATTTTGATAATGTCTGCAGTTACGCTTCGAACGAGATTGCCATCAACTGGAATGCACCGCTGGTGTTTCTGGCGGGGGGAATCGAGGCGCTATACGGAAAAGACATTGCCGACCCGGTTATTCGTGCATATAAAAAAAAAGGCCACTCCAGGGACGGACTGATCCGTCTGCTGCGGGGAAGAGTGTCCGTAAACGTTCCCGCCGGTGAAGCAATCGTGACGGTTGCCACGCTCCGCGGGCGGGTGTTGTACCGCACCGCCGGTTCAGGTGCTGTCGGGATTGTACCGGATTGGCCACTGCAGACCGTGGTGGTAACGGTGCAATCAGTGGAATCCCACGCCGCCGATCAACCGATGCGGGCGGTTCTGGTTGCCGGTCGTCAATAGCAGTTCCGCACCCGGGAGGGTAGCATGGCGAAACATAAAGCTTCAGTTCTTTTACTGACCGTTCTGTTTCCGCTGCCGGTTTGCGCATCGACCGCCCTGCTATCGCGGATCAGTCGAGATTGCCGTAATCGCGACGCCAGCTGCGCACACGCCGCTGGGGCGGGGCGTACATAAGCAGATTGGTTGTCAGGTACATGTTCGACTCCGAAACGGCACGCTCGCAGTAGAAAAAGTCGAACCAGTATTCGTCGCCCTCGGTCAGGCCGAGGGTGTCGAGGTTGACCGATCGTTTTTTTGCTTCGTGAATACCACCCAGATCAATAACCAGCCGGTTGTTGATGAACACCCAGACATCATCGTCACCGGTAAAGGAAAATACCTGTCCCTGTTTGTAGGTGAATTTGCGGTGCATTTCCATGGTAAAGGAATAGTTTTCGTTTTGCGCACAGGTCGGGTTCGGCGGAAAGTCCCGAACAGCATCATACGCGAAACCCCGCCGTTTGAGCGGCATGAATTTATAGGTTGAGGTGACCCAGGCGCTGTTGCAGTCGCTGACAAAATACTGTGTGTCAACGGTGGCCGCGAAAACACTGTCGCCGAACACGAAGATACCCGAGCCCGGAGGTTCCTCCCGGAATTTGAGTGAATCATAGATGACGATCGTCGCATACGGATTTGCCGGATTGTACCATTTCCCCACCCATTCGTCCTGGGTGGAGCCACCCCACGGCAGGGGGCGTTTTTTGAGGTTGCTCCATTTGCCGGTTAGCGGATCGAACGTAGCATCCGGGGCACCGCTCGGCCGGAACCAGAGCCGCAGGCTGTCGCTGAACCACCAGCCGTTGGCCCAGCTTTCCGGATACCCGGGCAGATGACTGGCAAAGCAGTTATCGACTCTTGGGCGGCGGTACTTATCAACGGTATCGAGGCGAATTTCCCGATTAACCCGGTTCATGGAATACCAGTTTTCCCACCAGTTCATCTTGAATATATCCAGTACGCAATTACGCAGATTACTGTTGGTGGGACTGGGAAGCGGTTTACGGTCACCATCGAGCGTGGTCCGTACCATATTCGGCATATCGTCACTCCAGTTGAGATTGAACTCGGGGTTGGAGAGATCCGACTTGTAATCGTAGTAGGTTACCGGCAGGTAGATGCTGTCAACCGCGTCGGAAAGGAAGGAGGTGGACCGCTGACGCGACAACAGCTGGTTGAGTGTGGCAACGTGCATCACCGTACCGTCGGCGCGTTTTTTAAAGCCTTCGCTCATCATGTTGAAGACCCCCTGAGCCAGTTCGTCAATCGTGTATTTCACCCAGGTGTTTTCAGCCGAAGAGAGAAACACCGAATCGGTGTAGGAACGGCGTATCAGGCCCGACAGATTTTTAAAAACACCGTCGCAGATGGCGGATTTGTTATTGGAGCAGACCGCCAGTCCGGCAACCGCAGAGTCACTCATCGAAATATTCACCGTACCAACCACGCTCCAGCTGATACCGTCGTCTGACCGGTATCCGGTGAACTGGTTACCGTTACGTTTCAGGCGAATCCAGACACCGGAATGACGGGGAGATTCAGTATTGTTATCGGTTGTCGGCTGTCCCTCTCCGGGGCGGTACCGGAAAATGATGTTGTGCGGCGACGCGTACGGCCAGAGTATCGAGGCGCAGCGTGAATCACCGTTGAGCCCCTGGCGGATCATAATACCCCCTACGGCATCGGGGCTGGTATTGGTCAGGGAGGTCACCTGCACCATGATATCGGCATCCCTGCCGATCTTCCGGTAGGCGAAATGAAAATCGTCCCAGTAGCCGACGATATCGAGTCCGGCACCACTGACCGAATCGGTATTGGTAAAGACATTGTATTTGTAGGAACCGTCAAGTCCCCAGTCCCGCTGGCTTCCGATATCAAGACTTTTAATCTGATTCACGAGGTACCCGTCTTCGGCGGTATCGATCATCTCCTGCGCCATACCGGTGATCACGCCGTCGGCGGCATAGAAGGTCTGAATCTTGTTTTTGTAGTTCTGTGCCGAGCTCGCATTCATCCGGGAGTTGATGAGCGTAGTCACCGATATCGCCACGATACCCATGAGTACCAGCAGGGTGACGACGGTTACCATGCCCCGGTTATCGTTTGTTCTGAGAGGTGCCATTGCGGAACTCCTGTGCTGATTAATTCACTTTGTTTCTGAGCCTGAACCGGTAGGTGAGTGTCACCCGTCGGTAGTGATCGGTATACCCGTTGTATCCGGCATCGGGATGTGCGGTACGGGCCCGAACCAGCAGATCCACCGAACGCATGTCGGGCCAGTGGGCGGTCGGGTTGCCTTCTTTGTCAAGAAACGAAATCGCCAGTGAATCGATGTTCTCGGCAATGACCAGATCGGGATCGTCGATACAGAGATTGGTACCGCTCAGGAAATACCGTTTCTTTACGAAGGAACATAGGGCGTCTCCCGCCACGAACGAGTCGCACGGTGTGTAGAAGATGAAATTGGAAATGGTGTCGATCCTCCGGAGGGTATAGAATTTGATCGGCAGTTTCGACCGCGCCCCGGGAATCCGCTGCAGGGAGCTTGTCTGCCGGAAACTGCGGGCATCGTGTACTTCGAGGCTGCAGATTGCCGTGTGATTTGTCTGCGGGATCTGGTGAATACCGCCGCGTGGATTGATCTTGATGGTAAATCCGCTGCAGACGGCAGCGTCACCATCGGGAATGATGACGGTATCTTTGTCAACAGCAACATACATCGACTGCAGATCGGCGCCCGCCTGCATGAGTACTTCACCCAGTTCCCTGATGGTATAGCGGGCGTTCTGGTTCATTTCGGAGAGCATGTCCTGGGTGGTGCTGCCGAACAGCGATGCGGAAAATAGACGGGTGAGAAAGACCAGTACCAGTGCAGAGAGACCGAATGCCACCAGTAGCTCAACAAAGGTGAAACCCTCGTTATTGGCCGGGTGTGACCGTCGCATCAGAAATTCTTCCCGATATAGGTGGTTACCGTAAGGGTGTCACCATGTTGTCTGCCCCAGGCGGCGGTAAGCCGGCACTGCCGGATATGATTGCGGGTAATGGCCGGACCTCCACCGATTTTATTCACCGAAGAGAGTTTCCAGGAGAGCGAGATGCCGTTTTCGGTGAACTGACTGTCGGCGGGAGGATAGTTATTGTCGGGATTTTCCGCCACCTTCATACGCAGCGATTCAATCTGCCGTTCGATCATCTGCCCTGCAATGAGCAGGTGATTGGAGGCACCGGTACTTTTCCATGATTTGCGCATGAGCATGATGGTATTGGTACCGATGATGCCGATGATGACCAGCATGAGGATGATCTCCATGAGTGCGAATCCGCTGCGACTGCGGGTGTTGCCTCCGGGCATCCGGTTGGTTGACGGTTTTTTTCCGTTGTTCATTCTTCCCTGCCGGCTATGGAGTAGTTACCGCGATTCTTCCGGTACTCGGAAGCACCGAGATGATTTTTTTACGTCTGCTTTTTGTTTCGACGGAGAGCTGCATGCCGTGTACGGTCGAGGAACCGTCGCCACGGAAGATAATTGAACGGTTGGTTCCCGCCCCGGTTATTTTCAGTTTAATTGTTGGTGAAAGCCCGAACGGTTCCATATAGCGCTGATCGATACCCGGATCGTAGTATCCCTTGTTGCCGGCGTCCGCATCGTCAAAAAAAGCGTACACGGATTGCGGTGTCGACCCGGTATCAAAAAAGACCCCGCAGTGAACCCGGGAATCGCCGAGTGCACGGCTTTTGGCCAACAGAAGTTTGTGCCGGATTCCACCGGCTGCACTGCGCAGCTGCAGACTTTCCACCAGCGGGTTCATGTTCGGAACAATAAATGCTGAAATTACAGCAAGGATTGCCAGTACGGAGAGTATTTCCACCATGGTGAAACCATGGTTCCGGTACTGATGGTTCATTACTCACCACTTTCTTAGCTGAGTACTATTATATGGGGGGAGTGAGACAAGGGGTTAATCGTTTAAATATCCAGATATGCTGATATGCCCGCCCGCGTCTATATTATATAGCTAATTTTTGAATTGTACAAGGGTGGAATAGAACGGGATGCCCCCACCCTGGCATCCCACTTCGAGTAACCTCAGTGCACCGCTCTCCCGCTGACGGGTGCGGGAAAATGGTATCGGTCGTCATCCCGTTGGAAAACGGGATCCAGGAATGAGAAGGGGAAATACACTCCGATCGTGCTGTGCTTAGTTTACCCTGAGCCTGCCGAAGGGAAGTATGAACGGCCGATTTGGCTTGGCCTCGATACAGCTTTCAGCCACACCTCGACGTTGCTCGGTGCACCGCTCGGCCGGCGGAGCCACCTCCCTTTCTGATAGGAGGATGTTTCGGGTGTAAATGGTGGCGTTTGATCTTGGTTTCTGCAGACCTCACCCCCGGCACCCCACTTCGAGAGCCTCAGTGCAGCGCCTCTCCGCCCGGAGAGGGGAAAATGAAAACTCATGCCGTGGTAACGGCATACACGCCTCTCTCTTCGGGAGAGGCCACTGAGGCTGTACAGCCGAAGCCTGCACTGAGGTTCTCGAAGTGGGAGAGGTGGGTTTATTTCTCCTTCCCGCGCTGTCGTTTGAGCAGCAGTACCAGCATGGTAACCGGCCAGAGGAGTCCGGCGAAGAGCGAGTAGCCGGTATTGCCGAAGAGCTGCATGTCCGGGTCGTCTTCGAACGGGTTGTCGCTGACCATGTAAGTCCAGGTTGCCGAGGGGTGCAGCATCGGATCGTCGGCAGGGGAGGTGTTCTCAGTATCATCCGTAAGGCGGCGGAAATCGCGTAGGGCCTCCTCCTGCGCACCGGAGATAACCGATGCGAAGTGGTCGATGGCTATCGCGTTGAATTCGAACAGGGGATCCTGCCTGCCGAAACGGCGCAGGTGAATTCCGTCGCGGACATCGCTCATGTCGGCAAGGTATTCCGACCAGTTGCGGTCGATCGCACGGATCAGCAGAATACGGCACCGCTCCTGCAGCCGGTCGGCCGGCAGGGATGCCATGCCGGCAGGTTGACGGTTGAGGATACTGCCGAACACCTCCGGAACGGTGTCGGAATGCAGCAGCTCGTGCCGGTAGCGGGCAACAATATGGCGTTGCTGTTCAAGAATGGTGGTGTACCTGGCGAGTGTCAGTTTGATGTCGCCGTTCTGCCCTTCAATAATACGCTGGCAGCGGTTGACCTCTGCGGTTACGTAGCCGCTTTCGATTCTGCCGTCGCTCCCGGCGGTGATGTACCGGGCAGGGATGAGATCGGTAATCCGGTATTTGACGAACAGTTTATCCTCGAGGCTTATGAAGAACCGCGAGCTGCCGGGATCTCCCTGACGTCCGGCACGGCCGCGCAGCTGATCGTCGATGCGGCGGCTCTCGAACCGGTTGGTTCCGATCACCTGGAGTCCACCGCAGGCGACCACCGCCTCCCGGTCCTTCCCGTCCGATCCGCCAAGCTTTATATCGGTGCCGCGTCCCGCCATGTTGGTGGAAATGGTGACCGCTCCGATGCCGCCCGCCTCGGCGATGATCGCCGCTTCGGAGGCATTGTCCTTTGCGTTGAGTATCCGGCAGCTAATGTCCGCCGTGGTAAGTCGTTCGGCGAGTTCCTCCGATTCACGGACGGTACGGGTGCCGACGAGAACGGGTTGCCCCGTGGCATGTACCCTGACGATCTCGTTAACCAGTGCACGGAGCTTCTGTTCCTCTGTTGCAAAGACGACATCGGGCAAATCGTTCCGGATAACGGGGGAATGGGGAGGTATAATCACCGTGTCAAGTCCGAACCGCTCCCGCAGCTCCTCTTCGGCGCTCTCGGCGGTTGCCGTCATACCGGCTATTTTGGGGTAGAGGGCGATAAAATGGTGCATCGCAAGCGTGTTGCGCACCGCACCGCGCTGCTGCACCGGGCACCCCTCCTTCGCCTCCACCGCACCCTGCAGACCGTCGGGCCAGCGCCGGTTTTCCGGTACCCGTCCGGTAAGTTCATCGATCAGTTCGATCCGTCCGCCGCGTACGAGGTAGTCGATATCGCGATGGAGCAGATACTCCGCGTGGAGTGCATGGTAGAGACGTACCAGCGCATGGCCGTTCTCCGGCTGGTACAGGTTGCCGCAGCCGAGGGCATGCTCGGCAATATCGGCTCCCGCTTCGGTAAGGGTGATCTTACGCCCGTACATATCGAATGCAAAGTGCACGTCCCGGTGCATCTGCCGTGCAAGGTCAGCGTACCGTGCCAACTGCTCATCCGCCGCTCCGGTTGCCGTGGCGATCACCAGCGGAACGCGCGATTCGTCAATCAGGATCGAGTCGGCCTCGTCGACAATGGCGAAATTGAACGGACGCTGCACCGTATGGGCTTCGCTGTAACAGCAGCCGTCGCGCAGGTAGTCGAATCCCGCCTCCTTTGCGGTGCAGTAGGTTATATCGCACCGGTAGGCGGCACGCCGTTCGCTCAGCGGCATCCCCTCGGCAACATGGCCAACGGTCAACCCGAGCAACCGGTAAACCGGTCCCATCCACGCGGCGTCGCGCTGCGCGAGGTAGTCGTTGAAGGTGAGAATATGCACCCCCTTGCCGCCGAGTGCCGCGAGCACTGCGGGAAACACGGCGGCAAGTGTTTTACCTTCACCCGTTTGCAGTTGCGCGCATTTCCCCCGGTACAGTGCGACGGCGCAGATGAGCTGCTCGTCGAACGGATCAAGCCCCAGTACCCGTTGCACTGCCGCAATGGTCAAGGCGAATACCGGCACCAGAAGCGCTTCGCTCTCGGCACCCGCCTGCAGCTCGTTCCTGCAGGCGGCAATCCGTCCGGCAATAGCCGTATCCGCCACGGGTGCAATTTGTTCATGTTCCCGGCGGATGGCGGCAACCGTTTTATGGTAGGGTGAAAGGTCCCACTCGAGTGTGGAACCGTTCCAGCGACGGATATGGCGCCGGAGTGAAGTGTAGAAAGATGTATCGGTCATGGTAGTCTCCTGTTTCGGTTTTTGTAAATGGTGGAAGCGTGAACTTGCCTTCTGCGACCTCACCCCCGGCGCCCCCTCTCCCACAGGCGAGGGGAAAATGAGAAACGACGTTGCTGTCATCCCGTTGGCCTGTGGTGAGGCTCTCGAACCAAAAACGGGATCCAGGACAGGGAAGGAGAAGAACACACCCCTCGTGCTGAGCTTAGTTTACCCTGAGCCTGTCGAAGGGAAGTATGAGCGGCAGATTTACCCATCTTTGGTGTCCATTACTTTTGTTTCCAGTGTAAATGGTGGATGTTTTTTTCCACGATTTCTGCACCCCCACCCTGGCATCCCTCCCCCGCTTACGAGGGAGGGAAAATGATAACCAGTAGTATAAGGGTGATCAGTACTGCGTGCGGCTCATGTGCAGCGGATGGCTGCAGTATTTCCGCAACGGTACCGGTCGCTCGGGCTTTTGCTGCTCAGCAGGTAATGGAATGGTCGTCGTCGTTGTCTGCGGAGGGGTGCAGACGGTGGTGGCAGAGGTACCCGAACGGATCGGGGAGTGGAGTGGTTGCGGTAGGTATATGAAGTACAGCAATAAAAACCGGCTGGTTACGGTTACCGGCAAAAAACGGTGTATCCGGAACCGTGTTGTCCGGGAAGCGTGCCGCGGTGACGGTGTACGGTGCTCTGCCGCGTGCCGAGAGAACAGGAATCCGGTAGTCGGGCGTGGCGGTCTCCACCTGCTCGGTGGCCGCACGTTGTACAAGTGCCGGGTGGGTGGCAACGGAGATATACCGCTCCATCCTGACGAGGCACAACACCGTCAGCAGCGCCGTGGAGATCAGGCGGTAGTGGCTGGTGGCTGGTGTGGCTGTCTGCCGGATAGTGTGCATGGTATAAATATACGATGTTTTTAGTGTAGAAGACGGTGTTTGATTTGGTGCTCATTACTTTTGTTTCCGGTTTAAATGATGGTATTTGATCTTTTCTTATGTGACCTCACCCCCTGCCCCCTCTCCGCCCGGCGAGGGGGAAATGTTGAACGTTAAAAATGGAGACTCCATGGGTGGCCGGTTCTTCAGGACCGGAACATTTTTCTCCGGTCACTGAGGTGGTATAGTGAGTGTCGAAATGTTCCCGAACGTGCCGGACCCGGGGCGCCCCCTGTTCATTTCTTGTTTTCACCATCCCCCACCGTCCCGCCTTCGCCGTAGCCCGTCCTCCATAGCATTGCGGAGGGCGAACCGGCTTTGCGCAGGCAGGTGGAGAACGGGATCCAGAGAAGAGACGGAGTAGGGGAGATATTCCTGTGTAAATGGTGATGTTGTTTCCTTTGGGCTGCAGACCTCACCCCCTGCCCCCTCTCCGCCCGGCGAGGGGGAAATGAAAAACGACATCGCTGTCATCCCGGCGGCTTGTGGTGAGGCACTCGAACCCCCGAAGCATCTCCCAACCGGCACAGGAACCGTACCGCATTGTATTGTCTTGTCTTCTGCTTCTATCTATATTGATTTTCCCGTTCGCCCGGAGCTCTATCGGGAAGAGGATTCCGATTTGCGTTGGTCCCGGTTTCGTTGATAACATAACCGGTTCCGGCTGATCCCGGGAAATCGCGTGTGATCAGATCGAACGGCAACTCAACGGAATTCAGGTGGAAATGCATGTTAACCGCTTTATACAATGAGGTATTATAGCGCGAGCACCTCCGCGCGCTTGGCACACTCAGGGACTACCGGGTATTGACCTCCCCGGTGCGTTGTGGTATTTCTATGGATAAACTGTAAAACGTGAGTCTCCGGACTACCGGGAATGGCACGGGTTGTATGCCGGATCCGGATCAGGCAGAAAGATCGATTACTCCCGAATGCTTCGCGACAGACCCAATCACCACAGCCGGACGACCATCGTCCGTTTTACCTCCGCAGAACAGTATTGAGCGCATGAATCACCACATAGTACACTGGAAAACGGTCAAACCGCTTTTACTGTCGATTGTTGCGGTGGCAGTGTTCTTTCTCTGCGTACAACGGGAAGATGAGATTGGTTCTCGGAACAATCCATTCGATGCCGGTGGCACCCGATGGGACAGTACCACTCCTCCTGAAGTGACCCTCTCCGGTGGAAATCTCTGGGTGGAGTTTGATCATGCAACCGGCACGGGTGAGATGGAGCTGACCATTGCCGTGACGGACAGCAATTTTCCCAATGATACCGTTTCCGGAGAACTGCGGATATCGGATCGGGAATCGGTCAATCTGCAGTTTGATGATTCCCTCAGTGATACCACCTATGCAGTAACCGACCTTCTCCCGGAAACCGCACTTCAGTGTACGGTCTACGTTGCCGATCTGAAAAATGCCGCCGATACCTCGTATCTCCCGCTGGTCGCACCGTCGGGGTTGCCTCCGTATCCGCCGACTCCCTCGATTACCGCGAAAACATCGGCGATCATGGTTGCCTGGGATACGGTGGCCGGAGCCGGACGGTACCTTCTGTATGCCGCTGTAAAGAAAAACGGCCCGTATACCGAGGTAGCAGCAGTCAATCAGAAAGCGACGGGAATACCGCGCACGCTCTCCGTCAGCGACACCCCCGGCGACACACTTCCCGTTTACTACCGGCTGGCCGCGGAGAATTCCTCGGGTCGTGCATTCTGTCCCGATACGCTCACCGGCCGAACCCTCAACAGTTCATTAGCCACCCCTGTTCTTGAGGTAACGAAAGGAATCTCTTCCGAGTACATCGGGATCACGGTGAACGCTTACGGCTGTACGGAATGCCGTCATGTTGAGTTGTACCGTAGAATCGGAAGATCGGGAACCATGATGCTCATTGATACAGTGCCGTTTGACCGTTCCGGTTCAACGTTTGGTCTGTCGGTGCACGATTCAGTGGTAACGACGGACACCTGCTGGTATACGGCGGCGGTTATTGATTTCCGGGGACGGACAAGTTCATTCAGCACGCTGCAGTACGGGTTAATAGAACGTCTTCCGGCACCTGCGAATGTTGCTCTGTCATCCCAATCCGACTACATTCATCTTGATTGGAGCTACGTTTCGGGTGCCGCGTCGTACCGGATCTACCGGATACCCGGCGACGGCGGTGAGGAGAAACGTATTGCCACGGTGACGAACCAACGGGAATTCAACGACACCCTGTTTACTTCCGATACCTTCTGCTATTCGGTGGCGGCTGTTGATAAGCAGGAACATGAAGGGATGAGGAGTGCGGCGAGCTGCGGCAGAATTCAGCTGTATCCGGCACCGGATAATGTGCAGGTATCGTTCGAAGACTATGTTGACCATGTCGCGCTTTCGTGGAGCCCCGTACCGAAGGCAACCGGGTATGTCATTGAACGGGCGGAGATCACCGTGGGCACCACGATCGTTACCGGAATCGACGCGGGCACCGATACATCGTACAATGATACCCTGCGGACCGTACCGCTGTACCGGTACCGGGTAGCGGCGACCGATAGTCGTGGTCCCGGAACTTTTTCGGAATACAAACGGGGAAGTATCATCATGCCGTCGGTGCCGTCGTACAGTGTTGTTGACAGCGTGCTGCGGATTTCGTGGGTGAAGCACTCCCGGGCACTCGCGTATCTGCTTTTGCGGGGAACCGATACATCGGATTTCACTCTGATCGACAGCACGACAAAAACCTGGCATTACGATACGGTTTCAACGTTGGGTACCCTTTACTATCGCCTGATACTCCACACGTCTGAAGGGCGCAGCCGTACAGGTACCTACTCCATCGCAACGATTCAGCTTAATCCGCCTGATACGCTTGTTATCGATGACGAAAAAAACGGTGCCCATCTCCTCTGGCCGAAGGTTGCGTTTGCGGAAAGCTACCGGATCTACCGTTCTGATGCTCCTTCCGGGTTTGCTCTGTATCATGAAACAACCGACACGTTCCACGTTGATTCTCTGACGGAAAACACGCGGTATTATTACCAGGTTGCCTCGGTGCATGACACAATGGAAAGTGCCCGGAGCATGACTGTGCGCGGCGGCAGACTCACCCCGCCACCAATACCTGTAGTCAAGATGACTCCAAGCGCCTATTACTACATTCAGATCTCCTGGACGGTCAGTGAATCCGGTTCCAGACCAGATGGTTTTTACATATACCGTTCCGTCGGCTCCTCCACAAATATGCAGCTTTACGACAGCACGGCAGAGTTCCTGTACCGCGATTCGGTTCCCGATACGTCGCGCTATTTCTACAGGGTTTCCGCCTTCAACGACTCGGGCGAAAGTGACCGCAGCGGCTATGTGTCGAATACCCGCCGCCGCCCTAAGAGTCCTGCAACGGTAACGGTATCCTCGGGAACCTATGCCGATTTCTCCCGTGTCAGCTGGCCGAAGATGACCAGTGTACCGCTCTACAGTGTGTTCCGCAGTCCCGTGCGATATGGTGAGTACCCCTATGTAGGAACCACCGCCGATACCGTATTCCATGATTCAACCTGTCCCACGAATACCGTTTTATATTATATCGTGATCTCGATTCTGCTCGACAGCCTGCGGGGAGAGGTTGACGGAGTTGGAACTGGAGGGCGCCTCGGGCCGCCGAAATATGCGCATATCGATACACTCGCGGGTGCGACCTACCTGACGTGGGAACCGGGTCCTTTCCCGGCGCAGGAGTATGGTATCTATCGTGCATCGGATTACTCCGGGCCGTTCAAAAAAATCGACAGCACCGAAACATTGTTCTGGTACGATATGAACCCTCTTCCCGGAAATCTGTATTATAAAATTTCCGCAAAGAACCTGCAGGAAACACCACCCTGCAGCCTCACTCTCGTTGCAAACCCGCTGCTTCCCGGTATTCCCGATACCATCTATGCAACAAGGGGATCCGAAGCCAACGCCATTCGCGTGACCTGGTCAACGGTGCCCAAAGCTACCGGGTATAACCTCTACCGTGCGCCGACCGATTCTTTTGAACTCTACGGTTCGGCCATTGCGTCAACCACCGGCACCTCATTCACCGACGTAATGACATCCGATTCACTTTATTTTTACAAGGTAACGGCGTTAAATGACAATGGTGAGACGCACTTCTCTTCTGTAACCGCAAGAGGGTACCGCACACCGCACACCGTTCCCGCCCCGGTAGTCGGGCTTCGTGTTGAACCGGCAAACGAATCCATCCTTATCCGCTGGACCCCTCCGTCAACCGCTGTCGGCTTTGAAGGGTATCATGTGTACCGTGCGCCCAGCGAGAACGGTACCTACGAGCTGTTCTACGAGTCTGAACTGACTAATTTCATCGATACACCATCGCTGAGCTATCCGACCACCTACTGGTACCGTATCACGGCTTATAACCAACTGGGAGATGGTCCGGGAGTTGTTGTGGAGGCGGGGAGAGAGTAGGGGAGAGGAAAAAGTTTAAAGATGAAAGTTTAAAGATGAAAGATGAAAGATGAAAGATGAAAGATGAAAGATGAAAGATGAAAGATGAAAGATGAAAGATGAAAGATGAAAGATGAAAGATGAAAGATGAAAGATGAAAGATGAAAGAT
>JBNLDC010000002.1:0-119179 GCA_050304135.1 Chitinispirillaceae bacterium
AAAGGAATCGAGTATTTCTTGTGGAGTTGGCATCTTGTCTTCCCTTTCCAATTAGCGGTTGAAAAAGAGAAGATCGGTCTCGAATGAGCCGAATGCCAACTTTTTATTTACTACAGGTCCATACTTAAGCTAGATTAGCCCCAATACCTTTTAAAATGACGTTTTTGATTCGGTGTTTCAGGAGCGGTATCCTTGAGCTGCGCTGTAATAAATTGTATGTGTATACTCTCTCTCTTAAAAGGAATAAAAAGGAACGTATACAAAGGCGTTGAAAATTATTTGAAAAAAAACTAATCGCAAAAACCGGTAAGGATAAGGAAATGAAATTAGACCATATAGCAATAAATGCTGTCAATCTTGAAATTGAATTGGAATTTCTAACTAATTTCCTTGGCCTTTCTTTACTGCAAAAATGGACAAGCTTAAGGCAGGCATATGTAGGTTTTGATAATGGACCGGTAATAGGTGTGATTGAAAATAAAAATTTTGATGGTTCTATTTATACCATGGCGCATCTGGCCTTTAATGTCAATAAAACTGAATTTACTGTTTGGGTCGAGAAAATAAGAAATGACAATATTGAAATCTTTGCAGGACCAAAAGCTCAACGTAGCGGTGAAACAATATTATTCAGAACACCGAGTAAAAATATAATTGAGATTTGTTATCCGTATGCCAGAGAAACAATAGCGAATCAGGCATATTAGCATAGAAACTATTTAAATTGATTAAAATCACTGCTGAAAACTATAAAAACGATTCTCTTTATCCGAAAGTTGTTAAAGTTGTTGGATTGCTTCTTCAGGATAAAAATGACATTTCAACCATTGAGGTGATAATAAAAATGGGAAATCTTCTTCCTAAAGATTTTGAAAACTGGAGAAGAGGAAAAGTGCTTTACCTCGAGATGGTATTTCAAGGAAGTTTGTCAAAAGCAGGAAGAATGTTAAGGATTATTAATTTTCATATGCATGACTTGAATATGATAAAATATAATAAACAAATGAAAGTATTGAACGGAAAAAGAGTTCTTCGTTATTCCAAATCCGGAATAATAAAGATAGAGGAAGTATATTCAAGATGTTTTAAATGGAACCGGAGTGAAGAAGTGAAAAAGGAAGTAATTGAAAGCTCACTTCTCTCCATTTCCTCTGATGCGCTTCTTAAAAAAACAAATTGAAGTCATTAAATGGACCATATATGTACGGTATCTATCGTTTGAACCAAGGAGTATCAATGAATCTGACCCGACTGTTCACCATCTGCCTTCTCACCATCACCACGCATACCCTCCTCGCCGCTGCCCCTCCCAAAACCATTACCTATCAGGGCAAGGAATACTACATCAACGGTATCAATGTTCCATGGAACCAGTTCGGGTCCGATGCCGGAACGCATTACGAATGGGGTCCTCTGTACGACGAGGAGTTCTTCACCACGTTCTTTGGGGAATGCAGGCAGTACGGCGTTAACTGCGTGCGGCTCTGGATCCACTGCGACGGCCGCTCAACCCCGGAGTTCGATGACAACGGCGCGGTGACCGGGCTAGACGATAATTTCCTCACCGATTTCGACAACATCCTGCGGATTGCACGGGAGAACCATGTCATGGTGATGCCGTGCCTGTGGTCATTCGACATGACGAAAGATTTCACCTCCACCGCCGGAAAGTATGGCGGAATGCATGCGGACCTTATCAAGGATAGCGCCAAAACCCGCTCCTACGTCGACAAGGCACTCATTCCCATGGTGGAACATACCAAAAATGCGGAGAACCTTTTCGCCTGGGAGGTAATCAACGAACCGGAGTGGAGTATCGACGGGCCGGGAACGACAACGCAGCTGGTGAGTGCCACCGAGATGGTGCGGTTCTGCGGGATGATCGCCGAGGCCATACACGCTCACTCCGATAAAATGGTGACTGTAGGCAGCGCCTGCCTCAAATGGCACTCCACCGCGCAGCCGTCCGAGGCGCACTACTGGAGTGATGCATCCTTCAAAGCCGCATACGACAAACCGGGTTCCTATCTCGATTTTTATCAGGTACACTATTACGACTGGATGTTCAATGCCGACTGGGGATACGATCCGTTTCAGTCGGGAAAGACCACCGCATTCTGGGAACTCGACAAGCCGACCATGGTGGGGGAGTCACCGGGAACGGCAGGGCAGTACACGGTGCAGGAGATGGTCGACGGCGCATTTGCAAACGGGTACGCGGGAATTATGCCGTGGTCGTACAATGCGAAAGATGGACATGGCACCTGGGACGAGGTGAAGGAACAGCTCAAGGCGTTCCGCGATGCGCATGCGGAAATGGTGGATTACACGCCTACTGCAGTTAATGCAGACAAAAAGAAGATAACGCCGGTCCACAGCACAGCCGGGTCATTTGAGGCAGCCGGCATATTTGATCTCCGGGGAAGAAAAATCGGAAGTGATCGAACAGAGGCGTATACCCGCCGGACGCAGATCAGTACCGGTGTGTATGTCACGCAGTTTCGTGACCGGAAGGGAAATGTGCTGCAGACCAAACGATCTCTCGGGAGGATCATCCCGTAACCGGCTGCAATAGATTGTTTGCTTATGTCTGAGTGATCAGGGGCGCAGTGGTGCTGCCGGTGGATACTACGCCGCCCGGCGGTGACGTGGCAATCCCGGCTTCCGGGGCGAGTTCCACTGGTGTCGCGAGAGCACTTCATTTCTCCGCCACTGCCGTGGCTGTCAGATTTTCCGTAATCTGGAAATTGGAAGACAAGAAGAAACTGTATTCTTTCTTCTTCCCCTTTTGATTGTCAACATTTTCCCCTCTCCGGGCGGAGAGGCGGTGCAACCTGTCGAACCGGACGCCAGGGTGGGGGTACAGACCAGTAGAAGACATCAACTTCTGACTTCAGACTCCTGACTTTTATCTTTCAACTTTCAACTTTCAACTTTCAACTTTCAATTCCTGCCTCCCTCCCCCTGGCATTCATTCCCTCAACCAGTTATTTTTGACCCTACCCGAAATTTTACAAGAACCTGACCCGAAGGAATTAATTCCGCCTTGAGCACCATACTCTCTGAACGTATTGAATTCTTCCGAAATGCCTGCATCCTCGTTCCGGAAACTCCTTCCGATGATCATGAAACCATCCTGCTGCCGGGTAACGGGAGCGGGAAAAAGAAACACCGGCTCTTCTGCAGTTGCTGCCGCGGGAAAACTCCCACCTGCAATCACGCCCGGATACTTGCGGAACGGTATGCGGAAATGTCAGCTGGTTCCGATGTAGCCTGCTCATGGAGTGCTTTTGAACATAGCCTCGCAGGGGAACTCTTTAGCGTGTTCAGCAGGGTGCAGACCAATCCTCCCGGTGACCGGGGCGTCGTAGCCGATACCGGCAACGGGGAACCGCTGCTGCTCGGGTGGGGGAGCGAACCGGTACTCGCGTATCATTCGACCGGACCCGATCGCGACCGGCTGCTCAGCCGATGTCTGCCGGGGGAGCGGATGAGCCGGGCGTGGCTTGTGTCGCGGCTGCTCCCGTTTGTCGAGAGCGAGTACGAACAGGCAATGCGTTCAGGGGGGCACCTGACGGTTCGGCAGTGCGAGGAGGGGGCGTTCTGGACCCGGGTGGCGTATCACTGCTTCAGGGAATTTTCGGCCGATGCGCTTTCTGCTTCGGTGAAAGTTGACGGGGAAACGGGTGAGGTACGGATGGTGCTCGCGTGTGCGGGGGAGCGCGTACTCTCGGCGGTGGTGCCGAAAAAAGCGGTGCCCGGGGTGCTGGAATTTTTACTGCAACGCGGGTGGGAGAGCGACCGTATTGCTCCCGCCGGCGATGAACGGGAACTTTTCTTCGCCGCAACGGCTGCACCGGACGGCTCGCTGTACCTGCAGCCGGTACTGCGGTCAAGCGATAGTAAAACAGTCCCGGTCCTGCGCCGATTCTGCAACGGTCAATTCTGCTACCTTCCTGAACTGGATCACTTTGAGCGGTTTACCTATGCATCGTTGCAACGAATCGCCACCGGAGGGGACGAGGAGGTTGCTGTGGTTCCCGCCGAGGTCGATAGCTTCATCAAAAAGAACCTGAGCGCTTTATCATTCGCCTCGGTGGAGGCTGCTGCTTCCGGTGGTGATCAGCAGGTGGATCTGTTCGGCAGTGCGGCAGACGAGGATGATCTCGGCAGGCTCATCGGGGTAACGGTGGTACGCGGTTTCGACCGGGTTGAGCTTGTTCCGCGTTCCATGGAGAACGGTATCTGGACGATCAGCATTGCCTACCGGTACCACAATCACTCCATCAGTCTCGCCGCATTGCATGAGGCACGACGGAATCGACGGCGGTTTTGTATCGCCGACGGGTGTATTGTCGATCTTGCAAGCGAAAACGTGGCGAAGTCGATTGCTCAGGCCGGAGGTATCGGCACCGATGGCGAGGTGACCCTGTCGGGTGCGTCGCTGCTGCTGCTGGGGCGCGGGTCGCTTACCTTCAATTTCGATGGCGATAAACGGTTGATTCGGAAAATAAAATCAATGTTCTCCGGGAAGACGGAAAAACCGTATGTCGCTCCAAAGGACCTCACCGTGACGCTGCGCGAGTATCAGACAAACGGAGTGGCCTGGTTGCTCTTTCTTTTTGATAACTATCTGGGCGGACTCCTGTGCGACGAGATGGGGCTTGGAAAAACCGTGCAGGTGATCGTTTTTCTGCAGGCGGTCAAACAGCAGCGCGAGAGCGGGGCATTCTGCTGTGTGGTCTGTCCGACATCGGTGGTGAGTCACTGGTCGCGACTGCTCGCCCGGTTCGCTCCGGCGCTGCGGGTTGTTGACTACACCGGTGCTGACCGATCGTTCCCGGAGGCAGACACCGTAGATGTACTCGTGACCACCTACGGCATTATGCGCAACGATGCTGAACTGCTTGAACGGTACTGGTTCGAGGTGGTGGTATTCGACGAGATCCAGCAGCTCAAGAACAGCCGGACTGCCGGGTTCACGGCTGCGCAGCGGTTGAAGCGGCGCTGTGCGATCGGTCTTACCGGGACACCGGTGGAAAACAGTATCGACGATCTTCGTACCCTCTTTGATCTGGTGCTGCCGGGCTTTTCCGGTGAACTGCCTGATCAGACCGCACTCAGCGCAACCCTTGACGGATCGGTGGACGATACGCTCCTCGCCCGGTTAAAAACCCGTGTGGCGCCGTTTATCCTCCGGCGGATGAAAAAAACGGTGCTTACCGAACTGCCGCCGAAAATCGAAGAGACTCGGTATTGCCGGCTCAGTGCGCTGCAACGGGAAATCTATCATGAGGCACTTGCGACACGCGGCAGCCGGATCATTGCGTCGCTGCGCGATACCGATGAACCGGTTCCCTATATGCACATCTTCTCGCTCATGTCATTTCTTAAACAGATCTGCAACACTCCCGCGCTTGCCGCCGGCACCCCTGAGCAGTACACGGAACTTGCATCGGGAAAGTGGGAACTCTTTACGGAACTGCTCGCCGAGAGCCTCGATTCGGGGGAGAAGGTGGTGGTATTCACGCAGTTTCTCGGTATGGTCGAGATCTTCAAGCATTACTGCGCGTCACTTGATGTGGGGGCGGTGGCGCTTACCGGCAGCACCCGCAACCGGGGCGAACTGCTGCGCCGGTTCGCGGAAGACGAGAGCTGCCGGGTATTCATCGGCAGTCTCAAGGCCGGTGGGGTGGGGATCGATCTGGTTGCCGCCTCGGTGGTAATCCACTACGACCGGTGGTGGAATGCCGCACGGGAGGATCAGGCCACCGACCGGGTGCATCGCATCGGACAATCACGGGGGGTACAGGTTTTCAGGCTCGTCACCGAGAACAGCATCGAGGAGCGTATCCATGCCATCATCGAGCGGAAACGCGAACTGGCCGAGAGTATGCTCAGCGAGGATGATCCGGAAACGGTCAAGCAGTTCTCACGGGAGGAGCTGCTCGAACTGCTCTCGGGGGTGTAGGGGGCGTTGTAGTTACTATCACGCTGCTTCCGCATTAACCATTGTTGCCTTTTCGAACATATGGTATTCTTAGTATTCACCCACTTTATCATCACCATAGCTCAGGAGTACTTATGGACACCTACTACGCTCCTGCTGAACGCAGTGATCCCGCGACAATCAATAATGAGATACGTATTGTTACCGGAAGCCCGGTTATGGCGGGACTGCTCGAGACGGTCGGCGGATTGCTTGCCGTAGTCAACGAACAGCGGCAGGTAATTGCGCTCAACCCGGCCCTTCTTGATACCCTCGGAGTTGATGATCCGCAAAAAGTACTCGGATTGCGGCCGGGGGAGATCCTCTCCTGTGTGTACTGCGCCGACGAACCGGCCGGCTGCGGTACCACGAAAATGTGTTCCACCTGTGGCGCCGCTATCGCCATGGTGACCAGTCTTGAAACCGATTCCTGCAGTGAACGGTTGTGCGCCCTCAAGACAGTCAGTAATGGAAAACCGAGAGAGCTTGCGCTTTCGGTCCGGTCGCAACCGATTCGGATTGGCGGCTGCCGTTTTCTGCTGCTGTTCCTGCAGGATGTTACCCGACAGGAGTTTCAGGCCTCGCTTGAACGGACCTTTTTCCACGATATACGCAATACCCTGCAGATAATGGTCGGCATGAGTGATCTGCTGATGGATGACCAACCGTCGGAGGAGGTGCTTACCATTCAGAAAACCACTGAGCGGCTCCTGCACGAGGTGGCCCTGCAGAAGCGACTGATGAACGGAACTTCCTCCCACTATACCGCATACCTTACATCGATCGATGCGGTGGTGGTTTTCGATGAATTGCGTGAAGAGATGAAAAAACATCCGGTTGCGGTCGGGAAAACACTGTCGTTTCAACCGGAAATAAAATTTGTTCCCGTACAAACGGATCGGCCCATGCTGACGCGGATCCTGATCAACATGATCATCAATGCATGTGAAGCGACACCTGCCGGAGGTACCGTGAAACTGGGGATCGCGCGTGATGCGAAGACGGTGGACTTTACCGTGTGGAACAGTGGTATGATTGCACCTGATATTACCGCACGCATTTTTCAGCGTCATTTCAGTACAAAAAACCAGCCCGGACGAGGGCTCGGTACCTATTCAATGAAACTTTTCGGAGAGAAATATCTGCGCGGGAAGGTGGGATTTTCCAGTACCGAAGAGGATGGTACGGTGTTCCGGTTGTCACTGCCGGTGTGAAAAGCAGTAGAGACGCCGTGGCATGGCGTCTCTACGCAAAATCAACTACCCTGCTATATCCTGCAATTCTGCAGAGACGCCATGGTATGGCGTTGCTGCACATTATTGATTGACGGTGATTTTGACCATCTGTACCGGGGTGACCGGACGATCACTGTAATCGGTCTCGGTGGTTTCGATCGCCTGAATCACCTCCATACCTTTTGTAACCTTTGCGAACACCGGATGTTTTGATCTTCCCGGGGTGAACCAGTCAAGGTACGCGTTGTGCACGGTATTGATGAAAAACTGGCTGCCGCCGCTGTTGGGCTGGCCGGTGTTGGCCATCGAGAGCGTTCCCGGTTCATTTGAAAGTTTCGCATCCTCAGGGTGTTCATCTTCGATGGTTCCATGCGGAGGATTACCGGTTCCCGCGAGCGGGCTCTGCGGGTCGCGACTGTGCGGACAACCGAACTGGCACATGAACCCGTTGATCACCCGGTGGAAGTGGAGACCATCGTAAAAACCGTCATTCGCCAGATCGATAAAGTTCTGAGCGGTGATCGGCATCTTGTCGAGGAAGACCTCCAATTCGAAGGTGCCGAGTGATGTTTCACATACTGCGGTAGGATTTGCCATGGTGAATGATCCTTCTGGTTGTTGAGAGTAACTATTTATTCATAATTGCCCGGGTGTTTGCATTTCTGAATTCCGGATCCGGAATGCGAATAACAGACTCCCGGATTTTAAGCAGCTGATAAAATAAATCATGCGGAGAAAAACGGTGTTGCGGTAAACATCGGGGCACGAGTACCGGAAAATGTCGGATGACGGATCTGACCGTTTCGGTGTGCAGGGATTGTGGGACGTGGTCGTGTGGGCAGGGGGCGTCGCACGTGTGTAGGGACCGTGGGACGTGATCGGGTGTAGGGACGTTCAATTGAACGTCCTTACATTGCGTATGTCGGCATGTGTATCACCCCGGAAGCACAACAACATCCTCTGGTGGAATATCCGCACATTTGAAATGACCCTCAGGACAGCTGCGGTGACCATGCAGGCCGCAGGGGCGGCAGGGGAGTGTTGCTGCAGTCTCGACGATACGCCCGTTCGCACCAAGCGGACCGAACCCGAATGCGGGCACCGTGGAACAGAACACCGCGGTAACCGGTGCACCCACCGAAGAGGCGATATGAAGCGGAGCGGAATCATTCACGAAATTCATCACCGCAGCCTGCATCAGGGCTGCCGACTGCAGGTAGGAGAGCTCGCCGGCGCGGTTAATCACTTTCGGATGTTCTGATTGCTTCCTGATTGTTTCACACAGCTGCCGGTCACTGCCCCCACCGATCAGCACAATAGTGCATTCCGGTGGCAGCAGCGCGATAGCGGCCAGCCACTTTTCAGATGGGTATTGCTTGGTGAATCGGACCGATGCCGGGGCTATCGTGACATACGCTCCCTCGAGTGACGTTGCGGTCCGGTCGGCATCCGACGGGTAGAGACGGGGGAGTACCCGGCCGGTTACCGGAGCTATACCGGCGGCAACCCGAAGGAGCAGGTCGACCTCATGCGTACACTGCCTGGCAGCATCGAACCGGTGTTCAACCGGGTGTGAATAGAATCGCGACAGTCTGGTCGTGGTGAACCCTGCGGTTTTTCGCGCACCGGAGAGAAGGGTGACGAGGGCTGTGGTCGGGTGTTTCTGCAGATTGATGCACCAGTCGTAGCGGCGCTTACGGAAGGTTCCAATGAACCTGAGCAGTTGCGGGTATTTGCTGCCCCGTTTATTCCAGACATACAATGTTCGCAGATGCGGATGTCCGTGGTAGAGCCCTTCGTTGCCATTTCTGACCATCAGGTCGATCGGCATGTGCGGATGTTGGTTGCGGATATGTTCAATACAGGCTGCCGCGAGAATCGTATCCCCGATAAACGCGGTCTGTATAACAAGTACTCCACCGGAGGTGGTACTGGTAGGGTGGTGCTGAGTACAGGTCAAGTGCCGGTCTCCGGAAAAATTGTTGGCAGCGTGCTCCTGTCGCGTGGAGCTGAGTGGTTGCTGCGGATGCTGCTTTTTTGGAACGGTCAGCCCGCTCCAGCTGCAATGAACAAAAATACGCATCGCCCGGTACCGGTGGGAAATGGTGCTGATTTTAGTTTGCAGTGTGCAGTTGGCGGCGGTACGGAATTTGGTATATTCCGAAGGTGTCCGACTGCGAAAGGTGCCTCAAAACAAATTCAGATGAAATGGTAAAAAATGATTACTATCAGTGAGTTACGAAATGTATTCAGGGACACTCCGTCCGGTGCTCCACTGATCGGTAGGGACCGGTATACCAGTGCTGCGATCACCATACCTATTGTAACCATAGAGAAAGAGGTGCACCTGCTTTTTGAACAGCGGGCAGCGGCAGTACCGCAGGGAGGGGAGATTTGTTTTCCCGGTGGCGAGTTCGATTCGATACTTGATACCACCCTGCAGGATACCGCTCTGCGGGAAACGCAGGAGGAGCTGGGCATACGCCGAACTGACATCGAACTGCTCGGAATGCTTGGAACCGTGCTTATGCTGCGGGGCCACGCGGTGGACTGTTTTGGTGCACTGCTTGCGGTGCCGGATTCTGCCATGACTGCAATCGATACCCGGGAGGTCGCCCGCACCTTTACCGTTCCCATCGAATGGTTTCGCCGTAATCCGCCGGAGCACTATCGGGTAGGGGTCGAGGTACATCCACAGCACATCGCTCCTGACGGATCGCAAACAACACTTTTTCCCGCAAAGAAACTCGGGTTACCTGAGCGATATTACCACTCCTGGCGGGTTCGGGATCAGGAGGTTATTGTATATGCAACTCCGGAGGGGGTAATCTGGGGGATGACCGCAGAGGTGATCGCTGAATTACTATGCCGTATAGACGGGAGCAGGTCAATCGCCACTGGTGGGTGATCGTTTTTCTGCCCCCATATGCAGTCTGAATTCCTTGCTGCTACTCAATCCGCCTTGCGCACCGCAGATGCTCCGCTGATGTCGAATGAACCGATAGTCGGTGATCCGTAGTAATAAAGCGTCGATGCACCACTCAGATCACCCCGGATTGTTCCCATAGGACTGGTATACATACTGCTGGCACCACTCAGATCAACGGCAACATCTTCACACGAGAGATTGCGCAGTTTCAAATTGCTTGCGCCCGACACATCGCATCCGAGATCACCGGCATTACCGCTGCACTCTATTCTACTCGCCCCGGAAATATTGAATTCGACATCACCACAGTCAATCGAAAGTGTTGCTCTGCTTGCTCCCGAGAGGGAGAGGGCGGCATCGCCGCATACAATGGAACCTTTGAGGGTACTTGCCCCGGAAATATCCGCACCGAATGACCTGTCGGAATCAAAACCGTCAATTTCTACACTCGAGGCACCGTTTGCTTCGACGTTGTCAAGTACCGGCATACCGACCGTCACCCTGAAGGTCAGGTTCTGATAGGTGCAGCTATTCTGCAACGAGAACCGTACCCGTGAGCCATCCTTTTCGACGTCGAGATGGTCCCGGATATTCTCGCTGATCTCGATGTTCAATGTAAAGGAATCACTTCTTTGGACCACCGCCTCGCACTGCTGCGAAAATGCCACTTCAGTAAAGGTGGTGGTGGGCAGCGATGAAACGGTGACGGTTTCATCGGAACAGTAAATGGATTGAAACGGATGGATGCAACCGGTGGTGATCAGGAATACTGCAGTAAGGGTTGTCAGAATCGCGATTTTTTTCATACCATGTCTCCTTCGGGAGGGTGAATGTGAGCGGAGATAAAACAAAAAACATGCCACACTTCATTCAGGGCATGGAATGCCGTATTCGGCAATTCACCTGTGAACGATCAGTATGACATATCAGAATGATATATCAGGATTGATCTTGTTAACGAAAATATACGGGGCGGGAAACCTTTGGCAAATGACGTTGGCTGCCGAATTTGTCAGTCTGAATCAAACTATGAATTCAACTTTGAATAGATGTTGTAACACAATGAATTAATGTAAGTAAGCATAGTTTATGTCAGCTGTTCTCTCCTCTCGTTCGCCTCACCCCCGATCCCCCTCCTCCACAAATGAAGAGGGGGCGAAAATGAATGCTCAAATCAGGAGAGACGACAAAAATGAGGATCGAAAACACGCAGGGTCATCGAACAGGAGTCTTAATCCAGCCATACCTGCTGCTGCCTGTAAAATAAATTCCCGGTTGCACACGATTCAGGGTGAACCGGCAGGTACGATCGTTGGCGAGTCGCTGAGCAGCAATAACCCGACCGCTCAGATCGGAGAGCAGCATCGCGGTTCCCGGTTGTACCGATTGAGACGCGGTGATGTGCAGCGTATTTCCGGTGATTGCCGGGGTGAGGAGTGCTGCAGAACGGTTGCAGCCCGATGTTCGTGCAAGGGGCTGAACAATGGTAGTGGCGGTATCCCACCCGAGGTTCTTCAAGATGGTGTCGACAAACGTGGTGGTCATTTTGACATTGTCATCAATGTTCGGATGCCAATCGCAACCGTTGAAGGAGAGTCCCGACGGATAGGGGGCAAAGTAAATTTTCGGATGACCGAGTGAGGTCTGCTCTTCGGCAACCACTTTTTTTACATTCCGCTCCAGCGTTGCATCCCCGCTGGAGATACAGAGAATAGAGGCATCGGGGTAATGCCCGAGCACTCGTGCGATCAATTTATGGTAATCACCAATGTACATTGAATCATCGGGAATCGGTGGTGTTGAGTAGTCGTTGGTGCCGAGGTTGATCACCACCAGCTCAGGTATGTCCTTCGAGAAGTCCCATGTCGGGCTGTCGGACATCCCGCCCAGTGTTTTGTCGTAATACACCGAATAGGGGCTATCCGAGCGCTTGGTGCTTTCACCGTAGTTGCGGACCATCCCTGCTCCCGACCAGCCCAGAATGGTGCTCCGGGCATGAAATGCACGGGGTATAAGGGCGGCGAAGGTTTTATTGGCATTCGTATACCTGTTGAGGAGGTTCCCGCAGGAACGGTTGTCGCTTTCGATGCCGTAGCCGGCGGTATGGGAATCTCCGATGAACTCGATGATTCTCGACGGCATAACCGGAGGAGGCGCCAGCTCTTTTCCGGCGTCGATATACAACCCGGAAAAGGTACCGGCTCCCCAGTGCTGTTCGCTTCGGAGCATGATCCGTACGGTATGAACGCCGGTTGACAGATCATTTCTGAAAATAAAATCCGTGGCACTGCCGCAGGAGATCATGGTGTCGACTGCACCGTCAATTTCGATATCGTAAAAGGCGTCGGTATGCTGCATCTTCATTCCGATTACCGGTCCGGGGAAGGAGGCTTCGATAATCGCTCCCGACCAGTTGAACCGTGGCTGCTTCGGATCGGCAGTATCAAAACGGCCATAGTAATTGATGCCTTTATCGTCGGCAGGAACAAGGACGGTGCCTGAAGGGGCGGCGGCGGCGACACCAGTGGCACCCGGGAGGTACAGGGCGGCAAACAGAAACACCGAAAGAATCGAGTGTGATCTGAGTGAGATGGCAAGATACTTTAACATGGTGTTGTAATTACCTTTCTTATTAACAGGTTACATTATTGAAACGTTTTTATTTGATTGCATCAATAGCGTAACACTGAATGAGTAGCCAGGTACTCTTAAAGATACCATCTATCATCCTGCTGGTACCCTGAATTCTACTAATAATTTAACTTCTTTTACCGGTTGGCGGTGAATCTTCTTTGTTCGGAGTCGGGGTTCAGAAGTTAAAAGTTTTAAGTTAAAAGTCAGAAGTATTGATGCTGTATGGTAGAAGCGGTGCGAAGTACTGATAGCTGGACACTTCATGAACGGTAGTGAAAACGTTGGAAGCCTGCCGGGGCGGGACCCGGCAAACAGAAAACAAGTTATGTGTTTTTCAGGTAGTTTTTATCAGTTTATTGTTTGAAATAATTAAGGTAGATCGATCCATGACATTATTGTTCCTGGGTGGGGCCCCGCCCCGCACCTCCGCCTTATCCGACCTCTAAAAGTATCTCCCCACCCACAACCGCCCCATCCGGTCAACATGGACTGATTTCACACATTTCCCCCGGTACCCAATGCATTCGGCTTTTTCGCCGTCGGGAGGAATGCGCAGGAGGCCATGTTGGGAGGCGAGAAAGATGGTGCCACTGCTGTCCATCGCGGCTCCCCAGGGAATAGTTCCGGAGGGACCAATGCTGATAGTGCGCATTTGTCCATCGGTACGCACCAGCAGACAGGTTTCCACCCCGCCGCACACGAGCAGTGAATCGAACCGGTCCAGTGACCAGAATACGGTGTCGCGGCACCAGGTGCGTTCCTCGGCACCGGTTGCGGTATCATACAACGAAATGCCGTGCCGGTGGGCCACTGCAAGTTTTCCTCCAAAAAATGCAACATCGTTTGCTTCACGAAGATTGGTAAATCGAATGAGTGTATCATCTCTCTGACGGAATAATCCCTGCCGGCCGGCAAGCCAGATACGATCCTCACCATCACAGCAGAACGACCACGCCGGGCGGATCATGCCGGGCAGCAGCCTCAGGGTATCGGCCAGCACTTTATAAATGCCGCCTTCGTATGACCCGGCGAGCAGTGTACCGTTGGGGAGGAAATGGAGTGTTCGCAGGGGTCGGAAACGGGGCAATCCCATCGGGGTAACCGAATCGGGATCCTTCGGGTGCAGGCGACCGGTGGATCCTGCCCGGGTGGAGAAGTAGAGGGAATCATTCCATTCGGTGATTGAATAGACATACGCTGCGGGAATGACCTTCCAGGATACATCGTGCGAGCACTGCATAATCGGAAGTAATGAAAAAATCAGCAGGATCAGGGGGCGGCAGGGCATGTCCGCAAAATACTTCCAAGCCTTCAGTCGGGGGCAGTTTCGAGATGCTTTGCCACGTAGTGGCGTATGACCTTCCGGTCGGATGGGCTCACATTGGTAAATTCAACTCCCACCTCGCACCCGTCGCTGCCGGCCTTCCGGAGATGAATGATACGTGCATCGGTACGGATGATGATGATGGAATCCGGAAGCAGAAAGGTCAGTCTGAGCAGTTGCTTCATATCGAACCGGCGTGCCGCTAAAAACCGCATTCCGCACTCACTGAGATTGATCACCGAACAGATCTCCGCCACCTCGGGTTCTGCGGTATGTAGCGGTGAGGTGTATACCTCAACCGTAACATCTGTTTCGATACGGGGAAATTTGCGTCGGTCCTGTGCTCGCATGGTTGAATTGTATCATTCACGTTGAACGGATGACAATGCTGTTTCACCACCGGGCCGTATTTCGTCTTGTGGTGATGGAAACAATTATTTTCCATAAAACAAACCGCTGTCGCCAAACGGTTCTCCTGTGGCATAAAGCCTGGCGTGGTGAAACAATTTCGGGAAACTATTCAATGATTTCAGTCAAAACCATCCGCGCCGTTACCGGTGCAACCTTGCACGATGAACTGCATCATAAAAGTATTTACTTTCTCGGCACCGCCGCAGTCCTCTTCGTTTTCCTTCTTCGCGGTTGTTTCAACAACGATGTGGTCATGAACGGGCAGAAACTCGATGGTGCCACCATCGGCTGGCATGCCTCGCTTATCGCTTTTCACCTTATCGCCTCCGCCGGGGTACTGGTCGCGATACTGCTTGGGATGCGGGTACTACGCCGGGATCGCACCGACGGCACAGCAGTTGCCATATTGAGCCGACCGGTTCGCAGGATCGAATATCTGCTGGGAAAATGCCTCGGTGTCTGGATTATTGCCTATGGGCTCACGTTCATTCTTCATGTAACCGTATACGGCATTATGCTCGTTAAAACAGGCGGACGTATTGGATTTTTTCTTCCGGCGTCGCTCCTGATCTCGATGAATGTGTTGTTCGCGGTTGTCTCGGTGGTACTTCTTGCACAGTTTCTTCCCGATATTGTCGCGGCATTGGTCGCATCGGGAATCTGGCTGGTTGGGTACATCAGCGATGCGATCTATATGGCCTCTCAAACCGAGATGGTGAAAAATGTTCTGGAGCAGATGCAGCGTCCCGAGACGCCGATTGCACTCTGGCGGGTTATCTGGCCCAAAATGACGGCACTCCAGTACTACAGTGTCGCACGAATCAAGGATGTGCCGTTTCATGCTCCCGGACCGGTGCATCCTGCGGTGAATGTGAGTCTCTATGTGGTTGTAGTGTTCGTTTTATTATATCTGCATTTTTCGCGTGAAGAGATCCGGTAGGGTGGAGAAAGTTGAAAGTTGAAAGTCGGTGGGCTTACATTTATAGGATAATTCACCATGAAACAGTGCGCAGAGTACTCTCAGGTGAATGTTGAGAAGATATTCATAGTAGTTATAAAAATCAGAGTTTTATTGATTCTTCTCCGGTAGGATGATGTGTTTCGGCATTTCTTCCTTTCACATCACCCCATCACCCCGTCCTTCGGACACTCTACCGGTAACTTCTACGACGCTGCAACATTTCATTCCTGAACTTCAGGTAGTGATCGTGACGCCACGGGGCGATAATCCCGCTATGCACTTGTTCGAGTACTACGCAACCCGGTTCATTCTCGTGGATGCAGTTATTGAACCGGCAGTTGCCGGTAGTGCGGGAGATTTCGTCGAAGCAATGGACAATGTTTTCTTCCGGGACTTCAGGAAGGTTGATCCAGGCAAGGCCGGGAGTGTCGGCTATGTATCCGCCATCGCCGAGCGGAAGCAGCGTGACGTTGGTGGTGGTGTGCATTCCCCGCGTTGCCGCGCAGCTCAGCTCCCCGATACGCAGATCTATGGCGGGAAAAATCTTTGTAAGAAGGGTACTTTTACCAACGCCACTCGGTCCTGCGAATGCGGTTAGTCTGCCGGTGCACAGGTCAAGTATCGCCTCGACCCCTTCGCCGGTGATCGCCGAGCTGATGATCACCGGATATCCTGCATACCTGTAGACATCAGCAACACGCTCGAGCTCACTGCGTTCATCAGCGGAGAGAATATCCGCCTTGTTGAAGAGCAGGCAGGGCTGGATGTCGTGCAGGGTCGCATAGACGAGCAGGCGGTCAAGATTTTCCAGATTGAGTGGTGGTTCCCGAAAGGAACTCAGGCAGAACAGATGAGAGCAGTTGGCAAGAGCCGGACGCCTGATCCAGCTGGTTCGCTTTGTAATGGCGGTGATCTGTCCGCGCCGTGTTTCAGCATCAATTACCGATACGGTAACGATATCACCGCTGCACGGTTTTTTTCGCTTTTTTTTGAGGATACCGCTGGTGGTTGCAAGTAGGGAACCCTCCGGCGTATCCACCACAAGGTAATTCTTCTGTTCTTCGATCACCCGGCCGGTAATAGGTTCTGCTGTAATTTTAATTCGACCCCGTTTTGAAAAACGCCGATATATTTTTGTTGTACGTACCGGCGTAGGCGCCGGACACGCGAATCAACAAAAATTACATCATGAGCCATTCCATTAAAGGTGAATTATGCGGGTACTCTATTTTGACATTGTCTGCGGAGCTGCAGGAGATATGCTTCTGGCTTCGCTTATTGATATGGGGTTTCCGGTTGGGCTTCTTGAGGAGCAACTCGGCAGACTTCCGGTGGAACCCATTGAACTGAAGGTTGAAAAGGTATCCCGGAGTGGTGTGCGGTGCACACAAATTACTCCGAGCTTCGGACATTCACACCATCACCGTCACCTTGAGGATCTGCTCGCCATATTCCGTGATGGAAATGTAGCGGCGGCGATTGTTGATCGATGCGAAAAGGTACTCACCCGGCTTGCCGATGCCGAGGCGAAGGTGCACGGTATCCCGAGGGAGAAGATACATTTTCACGAAGTGGGCGCTCTTGATACCATTGTCGATATACTCGGGGTCGTCATGGCGATCGATTATTTCAAGGTGGACGATGTCTGTTTTTCCACTTTGACCGACGGGCATGGAACAATAAAAGCGGCGCATGGGGTGATGCCGGTTCCGGTGCCGGCAACAGCGGTGATGCTGGAAGGCTTCAGGCATACAACACTGCCGATCACTACCGAGCTGCTGACTCCCACCGGTGTGGCACTGCTCACCGCACTTGGCCGCCAACTCCCCGATACCTGGGAGGGAACGGTAACTGCAACCGGATACGGGTGTGGCAGCAAGGAGTTCGAGGAACATCCCAATTTCATCCGGGCACTGCTCCTCGAAACCGGTGAGGATTCCGGGATTCCGGTCTCCGATACCGTACTGCAACTTGAAACAGATATGGATCACATCTCCGGTGAGGTCATGGGCGATGTCGCATCGCTACTGCTCAAGGCAGGCGCGCTGGATGTGAACTGGACGCCGCTGTACATGAAGAAAGGACGGCCGGGATACCGGTTGTCAGTGCTTGCAATCGAAGAAAAAGGAAAAGCCCTTGTTGATCTGATCATGCGGCACACCAGGACACTGGGGGTACGGGTACAAAAGATACACCGGGTTACCGCCGATCGTCGTGCGCTCACGGTTGCTCTTGACGGGGAAGTTGTCGAAGCAAAAGAGTGTACCTGTAACGGTGTGACCTTCACCAAACCCGAGTATGAGTCACTGGCTGCTATGGCGAGGAAGCGGGGGGTATCGGTGATTGAAATGATGGAAGCGTTTATGCGGCGGAGCGGGGAGTAGCCGATTCGTCGTGAGGTGATCGCTCCCCCGGCTTGTCGCAACCCAGGAGACGTGTTACCGGTCGGTCTTGAATTCAGCCCCTCACACCGCCTCAATTTCTGGCGAGTAAACAATCCCCGCCTGATCACGGATCGTATCAAGCAACTGCATCAGCCGGACGGAGTGTCCCATTGACCAGAGTCCCGACTCCATCCGTCCCTCGTCAAGACACCGCATCACCTCGGCAGCTTCGTACTGGTAGCCGTTGCCCGGCTCGTCGAACAGAATTTGTTCAACGGTTTCGTCGTCACGGATAAGATCAAGCGTGGTAGGGGTGTGCCAGTGGCTGTTGAGCCGCAGGATACCTGCACTTCCGTGGAGCAGTGTCTCGTTGCGTCCCGGAGCATTCAGTGTACTGAACAGGAGTGAGCGTTCGCCCTTCCGATGGGTACAATTAATGCTGCAGAACGTATCGACACCCGTAGCATGCAGTGTGGCAGTTGCGGTAATGCCGGTAATCCGACTGCCGAGCGTCATGGCGCAGAAGACCGGGTAAATGCCGATATCAAGCAGCGATCCGCCGCCGATTTGCGGGTTGTAGATCCGATGGTACGGATCATAGGGAACATTCATACAGAAGTCCGATTCAATGATCCGCAGCTCTCCGATCATCCCTGATGCGGCCAACTCTTCGCACCTGCGGAACGAAGGCAGAAACCGGGTCCAGAGAGCCTCCATGAAAAACAGTTTCTTCGCACGGGCGGACTGTACCATGATCTCCAGCTGTCTGCCGTTGATTGCGGCAGGTTTCTCGCAGAGAACATGTTTGCCATGGTCAAGGCAGAGCAGGGTATTACGGTAGTGGCTGGTATGCCACGAGGCAATGTAGATAATATCGAGCTTGGGATCCCTGGCCAGCTCCTCGTAGGATCCGTAGACGTTCGGTATACCGAGTTCATCGGCAAATACCTGCGCCCGTTCAAGACTACGAGATCCCACGGCATACAGGTTGGCGTTCGGGAGGAGCTTCAGATCAGCGGCAAACTTTTGTGCAATATGGCCTGCGCCGAGGATTGCCCAATTCCATGTTTTTCCCATTCCGGTCCATCGCTTTCTAAATAGGATGATTTTTTTTTCATTTCACGGTCGGCAAGCACACACACCGACGTTGCATACCCTTTTTCACGACACTGCGCACTCTTCGATGAAACTGTCAATACCAAAGAGTTCGTTGTTCACCAGTGCAATGTTTTCAAGTAAAACGTAATTGGAAATTACCTCATGGTCATATTTGACGGTATAGTTGATCGGTCAGCATCTCGATGTTCTTATAGAGATCTTCCTGCTTCATCTCGAACATTTTCAGAAATACACGGATTTTCCCATGCATGGCAGCCTGCTTGAAAAAGTGTGCGTAACGGGTGTCTGATGTCGGTTCTTCCGGATGCCCCTTTTAATTATTCCACTGCTGGGGGTATCGGCGATTACTGTTCATGTATGCTACAGATTGAAAGGGAGCGCGAGCATTCGGGCAGTGAAAAAATACTCTGAATTGTGGTAAAATGATATGGGGGAAATCACTTTTGGACGCCGGGATTTTGAAGGGTGATGATTCACTGCTCCCGATAGGGGTTTATAATAGCGTTCCGTCTTCCAGGGAGGGGCGTTTGCTGGTTAGGTGTCTATCAAGTATTTCTGCCAACTCCGCTTTTGTAAATGGCTTTATAAGTCTGTCGGCAAATCCATATTCGGCCGGATTGGCCATGACCGGATCTTCTGAATAACCACTGGAAACAAATGTTACCAAATTCCAATCGATTTTTTTTAATTGTTTTATTGTTTCCTTTCCCCCTTTTCCACCGGGAATGGTTAAATCAAGTATAGCTGCAACATATGGTTTTTTTGTGCGAAAAGCCTTGGTTGTCATCTCAATGGCTTCATCACCATGTACGGCATATTCAATTGAATACCCCATCGATTTAAGCATGTCGCCTACAACCTCTCTGATATACTTTTCATCATCCATAATGAGTATGCGCCCCGTGCCTTTGTGTGCATATACCGTACCGGTGGTTTGCGTTGCAGTCGTTTTTTCTGAAGCGGGTAAATATATATGAAATGTCGTACCCTTACCCGGTTTTGAGTTCACGGTAATTTTTCCATCATGTTTTTTAATGATGGAGTATACCGTCGCAAGTCCTAGTCCGTTACCTTTTTGTTTCGTCGTGAAGAACGGGTCGAAAATGCGTGATAGTATGATCGGTGGTATTCCGACACCGGTATCCGCAAAGGATAGATGAACGTATTTTCCCTGCTTGAAATATGAGTTTTCCCCCTGGTTGATCTCTATATTTTCAGCATTCACCGTAATAGTTCCGCCGCACGGCATGGCCTGAACGGCGTTGATGACAAGATTGTCAATGATTTGAGCGAATTGGTTCTCGTCGAAATCGCAAAGCCAGAGGTCGTCTGCAATGGTAAACAAAGCGGCGGTACTGGAACCGCTTAAGGCAAATTGCGTACTTTCCTTGATGATAGGGATGAGCGAACCGGTTTTTAGAACAGGAACCCCGCCTTTTGCAAATGTGAGGAGTTGGTACGTAAGATTCTTCGCACGGGAAAAGGTCTTCATCGCTTTTTCAAGATAATCAGCGGTCTTGCTTTCAGAATTGCATGTTTCAGTAGCGAGGTCGATATAGCCAAAGATACCACAAAGTAAATTGTTGAAGTCGTGTGCAATACCACCGGCGAGTATACCGATGGCTTCCAATTTATCAGTTCGTTGTGCGTTTTCCAGTAATTTCTGTTTTTCGGTAATGTCGCGGAAAACCAGCACGACGCCGACTGTTTTATTGTCGGCGTCCTTGATTGGAGCACTGCTGTCGGCGATTATTCGCTCGGTGCCGTCCCGTGAAACCAGAATGGTGTGATTGGCAAGCTCGACACTATCGCCAGTTGAAAGAACCTTTTCAACCAGGTTTTCACAGGGTTGGCGGGTACTTTCATTGATAACTTTCAATACTTCGGCAAGCGGCTTTCCCGCTGCTTCACTCTGTGTCCATCCGGTGAGCATCTCGGCTACATTGTTAATGATGACTATTGCTCCAAGAGTATCGGTGGTTATCACTCCATCACCGATGCATCGCAGCGTTGTGTCAAGACGCTCTTTCTCCGCGGCAACGGCTTCTTCCGCCCGTTTGCGTTCTCTGCGGTTTTCCGCCTCGGCAAGCGCACGCTTGATAGCTGGTGCAAGGCGCGAGAGTTTTTGTTTGAGCACATAATCCGTAGCTCCTTTAGTCAACCCTTCAATTGCCGCATCTTCACCCATGGTTCCGGAAACAAAGATGAATGGTATATCAGGGCATAGTTCCTGCGTCAGTCGGAGGGCTGACATGCCGTCGTACATCGGTAGTCGGAAATCGGCCAGGATAACGTCGTATCCCCCCCGGTGTAGTGCTTCTTCGAATTCAGGACCGGTTTGGACACTGGTTATTTGCCACTTCCAACGGGTTGCACCGAGGTTTTTGACGACAAGTTCTCTATCAGATGGATCATCTTCCAGGTGCAGAATGCGGATTGGTTGCTCCATTTTACATCTTCCTTTTTTTAGAGATCGTCTAACGCTATTTTACGCTGTCCGGTGGTGTCTCGTTTAGCAGTGCCCAGAAAACACCGGTATTTTTTACTGCCTGGATAAATTCCACGAAATTCACCGGCTTAACAACATATGCGTTGATGCCGAGTTTGTAGCACTCCTTCAGATCCTGGTCTTCACACGAGGAGGTAAGGATCACAACAGGTATCAATCGCCTTTGTTCATCTTTTTTAAGCTGCCGCAAAAACTCCAGGCCACCCATTCGCGGCATTTTAAGATCGAGGAGTATCACTACCGGATTGCCTAAGGGTTTCTCTGCGAACTGACCTCTCCTGTGAAGGTAGTCCAATGCTTCGACGCCATCACGGGCAACCCCGATGTCGTTGACAAGTTTGCTTTCCTTGAGCGCGGTAAGTATCAATTCGATATCATTGGGGTCATCTTCCACAAGAAGCAAATGTTTTATTTTTTGCATAGCTACGCTCCTTTTTCCTGTAAAGGTAATGCTATAGAGAATGTTGCCCCCTGGTTTACATTCCCTTCGGCCCACACCCTGCCGCCATGTCTGCTGATAATGCGACGGATATTCGCCAGGCCGATGCCGGTACCCTCGAATTCCTCAACGTTATGCAGCCGTTGGAAAACACCGAACAATTTATCGGCATAAGCCGGATCAAAACCAACGCCGTTGTCCCTGACAAACATAATAAGCTCTCCATCATTGAGGTGATAACCGATCTCGATCTCGGCCTGTTCACGCGTCCGGGTGAACTTGATCGCATTGGAGATCAGATTGACCATTACCGTTCGTAAAAGAGATCGGTCACCGGTGGTCATTGGGAAATCGGCGATATGCCAATGGATATTCCTGCCGGTAATATCCGGGGAAAGCTCCTTGAGTATCTCAGGCACGATGGTATTGAAATCAACCTGTTGCCGGGCCATCTCCTTGCGCCCCATGCGGGAAAAAGAGAGAAGATCGTCGATCAGGGTCCCCATGAACCTTGCGGCCCCGGAAATCCTGTCCATGTAATGCCTGCTCTCCTTATCAATTGAAGCGGCGGTCCGCTTCCTGAGAAGATCCATGAATCCGTCTATGTGCCGCAAGGGGGCGCGCAGGTCATGCGAAACGGAATAGGAAAAACTCTCCAGTTCTTTATTCGCTGTTTCCAGTTGGGCGGTGCGCTCTGTCACACGATTTTCGAGTTGCTGGTTGAGTTTACGGATTTCCTCTTCCGCCTGTTTACGCTCGGTGATATCACTGACCATTGCAAAGGAACCAAAAAACCGATGCTCATCGTCGAAGATGGGGGAAGCCGAAGCAAGAACCCACACGGTTTTCCCATCCTTGCGGCGTAAGCGGCGCTCAAAGAGCTCTGGTATACCCTTGCGACAGTTCTCCATTTTTTCGGCGTTATCGGGCAAATCCTCCTCGAACATAAAGGCGGTGACCACCTTTCCGTTCATCTCATCGGGTGAATAACCGAGCATTTCAGCCATTCTGGAGTTGACGAAAGAGGTCACGGCGTCCTTATCGATCTGCCAGATTCCCTCGTTGGCCGTATCCACAATGCGGCGGTACTTCACCTCGTTGGCCTGCAATGCTTCGTAAATCAGAGCGTTCTCTATTGCGATTACCGCCTGGGCGGCAATCATTTCTATGACGGTCAGCCTGTCGGGTGTGAAAACATGGGGGGCCAGATCGTTTTCCAGATAAAGCAACCCGATTAAACCGGACTGCTTGACTATGGGAAAACACAATACGGATCTGGGGTGTTGGAGCGAGAAATAGGGGTCAGTGCAATAGGGATTCGGACCGGCGGCATCTTCAAGGAGAACCCTATTCCGACTGCGGCGGACGTAATTGAGAATGGACACAGGGAACAGAGTTTCAGGAAGACCCTTGGCACGGTGAACCTTCATGACCACGTTCTGGTTTTCGACGCGGGCATCGGCAGCCAGAGTCAGTTCTTCCTTCCGGACCAGAAGCAGATAGCCTTGCCGGGCTCCGGCGTTTTCCAGCACTATGCGCATCAGGGTCTTGAGCAGGTTATCGAGAAGGATTTCGCCGGAGATGGCCTGCTGAGCCTGGACAACCGCGAGAATATCGATATTGTTGTTTCCCGTCGATAAAGTCCCGGTCGAAACGAGTGGATGGGCTTCGTGCAGTTGTGGGTAGCGTTGTTTCAGTTGCCGAACCTTACCGGCAGCCCCCCAGCGACCATAACAAGCCATCGCTTCCACCCGATAGGTCCTGGCGAACTTGTCGAAGCCCCGTTGCTGGTAGAAATCTGCAGCCAGTTCATAGGCCAGCGCTTCGTTCTCGACGAACCCATTTTCCCGGGCGGAAGCGATGGCCTTTTCGTAAAGTTGCATGGCGTCAAGGACACGATTTTCGAGGCGGGCGATCTCGGCCGACACCAGTGCATGCTTGTCTCCGAACGTTGGTGGATAGATGTCTGCCCACTCATGTAACTGCTCCTGGTGTGCCTTCAGGAGATCGTACCGTTCTGCCTGCTCGTTGACGGAAGAATGTCCATGGCGTGCCATGACCGCCAGAGCGGAGTAGCAATAATAGTCGAGCAACGGGGTTTGGCCGGCTGCGGCCCACATCAGGGACTTCGCCTTGTCCGCCGCCTCAAGAGCCTCGGTAAAGTCTCCAGAATGATAGCGTGCTTTCATCTTCAGCACCCAGTAAAACCACACCATTGTGGGCATCCGGTCTGTCGTCAGTTGTGCCTCGAACTGGGTCTCATCGAACTGTGAATCGCTGAACGTTGAGAAGGTCGCTGTTTGGCCCTGCATGGTCGCGATGAAGCGCTGTTGACCAACGATGATGTCCGCGATGTCGTCATAGCGAGCCTTCCGGACGAAAGCCAGGCATTTTTGCGACTCTCTCCACACCTCATCGAGCGGCTCATTCCGAAGCAGAAGAGCTGCCACCAAATGGAACATACTGTAGCAGGCGAATGTCACCGCCCCGGTTTCTGTCGCGCTGCGAATGGCAGTCCGATGGAGATCGATCACGTTCGCGAGTGGATGAGTCCAGAAGGCAACCATACCCATTGAGAAGTTGATTTGTGCCTGGTGGGCGACAAACCCATGCTTCTCAACCAGATCGCAAGCCAATTTGGCGAAACGATGACCATCGTGGTACCGGTGAAAATCAGGACCGAGGAACACGCCGAGACCGGAGTAGCCGTGTGCAGATGGACCGCTCACTCCGTGCAGAAGGCTGATGTTTACCATTCGGCAAACAGCCTGGCGAAACAAATTCATATCGGCAAAATATGACGGAGGGAGCAGGGCCGAGAGCATATTCATGGCAGCCTGTAATTCCGGATCGGTGATCAGCGGCTGGTCGATAAGCGTCTCGATCCGGCGTCCGGCCAGGTTCCGCCAGACGGCTTCGTATTCCTCCAGGACCTGCTCCCATACGGGGTGAACAGGAAAGTCGATACCAAACAGGCGCAGGCACATGAGTGCAGTATCAATGGCATGCGTGTATTCGCCCCTCACAACACATAACTGAACCCTGAGATGATAGACTGCGGCTTTGTCGATGTTCGAAGCTGCATGCTGCAGCAACTCAGAAATCCGTTGTCCGGCCTGTTCCATATTACCGGTCAGAAACTCGCACTCGGCCAACCTGGACTGAATGGCAAATGTGAGTTCGTAACACCGCTTCCAACTGTCCGCGGCCAGGAGCGCTTCACCGGCGGCAAAATACTTCCGCGCCGAGGTGTAAGCCGCGGCCTTCCTGGCATGTTTACCGGCAATAAGGTTAAGTTCGGCGATCCGCTCACGCTCATCGATCCGGGAGATTAGTTCTGAGGCACGATTAAACTGGTTCACGATATTGAAGATGTTCTCGTCAGTGTCCTCTGTCGTCATGCGCGACAACAGCAACCTGCCAATCCGCAGATGAGTAGTCGGCCGCTCGTCTTCCGGGATGAGCGTATAGGCAGCCTCCTGCACCCGGTCGTGAACAAATACGTAAGCATCATCAACACTGAAGATCTGCCCCGCACGCTCTGCTTCCCAAAGGGTTGCGTGCAGCGTCTCTCCGGATTGTCCGTACACTGTGCTCAGCGTGGAGATATTTGCAACGTTTCCCAGACAGGCGAACAGTTTCAGCGCTTCCAGTGTCTCCGCAGGCAGGCGAGCCAGTTTCCCGACCATCAGATCGACAACATTGTCGGTTAGGTGTTTGGCGTGAATGCGCGCCAGGTCCCAGGTCCAGCGTCGCGCGTTCATGTCGAAGACGAGCAGTTTTTCCTCGACCAATGAGGTCAGGAACTGGTTGACGAAGAAGGGATTGCCGCTGGTTTTCTCATATAGTAACTGAGACAAAGGAAGCGCATACTTCTGATCACAGTGAAGGGAATCAGCAACGAGACTGTTGACATCGCCAATGGCAAGGGGCGCAAGCACGATTTCACGCAACCCGGAACCGTGCTTGCGGATCGCATCGAGTATTCGCATCAGCGGATGTGTGGGACCGACTTCGTTGTCCCGGTAGGCGCCAATCAAAAGAAGATGGCGCACTTCCTGTGTGGTCACTAACTGTTCGATCAATTCAAGCGTGGACGCATCCAGCCATTGGAGATCGTCGAGAAAAAGGGCGAACGGATGCTCCGGCCTTGCAAACACTTTGAGGAACCGCAGCAACACCATTTTGAAACGGTTCAGCGCCTCCTGTGGAGGAAGCTCAGGCACCGGAGGCTGCCGGCCAATGATGAGTGCGACTTCGGGGATAAGGCTGGTGATGAGCTGTCCGTTTGAACCTAACGCCTGCTGAATCATCTCCCGCCACGTGATCACCTCGGCCTTGCTCATGGTGAGAATCCGGCGGATGAGCATTTGGAGAGCCTGCACCAGAGTGGCGTAGGGAATGTCGCGCTTGTACTGGTCGAACTTACCCGCTGCGAATAAGCCATGTGGTAGAACCAGCGCCTTGTGAAGTTCGTGGACTACAGCCGTCTTGCCGATGCCCGAATAGCCGGACACCAGTATAAGCTCCGGCGAACCACTCATAACCACCTGGTCGAAAGCCGCAAGCAGGGTATCAATCTCGGATTTTCTGCCGTAGAGCTTTTCCGGGATCAGCAACTGGTTGGGCACATCGTGGACGCCGAGCGGGAAAGAATTGATGCGGCCGATCGTCTCCCATTGCGTCAGGCACTTGTTGAGGTCGGCTTCGAGGCCCCCGGTGCACTGGTAGCGTTCCTCAGTAGTTTTGGCCAGGAGTTTCATGACCATCTCAGAAAGCGGCTCGGGAAGGCCCGGGACTCGATGGCCTGGTGGTTCCGGCTGCCGGGCAATATGGCAGTGCACCCATTCCATCGCATCTCCGGCAGTAAACGGCAGCTCACCGGTGAGCATCTGGTAGAAGGTTACGCCCAACGCATACAGATCACTGCGGGAATCAATCGAACGGTTCATTCGGCCGGTCTGTTCAGGGGCCATGTAGGCCAGTGTGCCTGCAATGACTTCAGGCGGCTCCGGCATCTGCCGTTCTCGCGGCAGACGGGAGGCGATGCCCAGACCGGTAAGCCAGACGTGATTGTCTGCATCCAGCAGCACGTGTTCCGGCTTTATATCCTTGTGAACCAGTTCATGGCGGTGGATCTCGGCCAAGGCGGTGGTGATACCAATGGCAATCCGGAGGAACGGCAGAACATCCATTGGCGAACCGAGCATGGATGCCAAGGTTCGGTCGGGTCCCTGTTCGAGGATCATGAATACGCTGTCGTCGTAGCGCTCCAGCCCGAGCGGTCGGGCGATCAGCTTCGGATCCAGATCGCGGCAGAGTTCGTATTCGTGTTCCAGCCGATCCACGAGAAATGTCGTCGGACGCAAAGACGTGGGCGTTTTGCCCAGAACCGGCAGGTCGTCGGACGCACGGATAAATTGACAAAGAACTATATTGCCGTCGTCGCAGATAGGAGTGACTACATGGTAGCCGGGAAATGTCATTCGGTTGGTCCCCGGCGCGAATTCACGTTGATCCTTCACACCGAATGGTACTTTATCCATAATGTACCCCTAGATGAAACAAGGCTGAGTCTTCATCAGGCCCGTAGTGTAAAAAAAAATGCAGCCTTTTTTTTCAACGTTCCCTTCGGTTCACAAAATGTCGCCGTGTCTGCTGATAATGCGACGGACATTCGCCAGGCCGATGCCGGTCTCTTCGAATTCCTCAACTTTATGCAGCCGCTGGAAAATACACGGAAGTCGAAGCATCCATAAGCAGTTGCCGGGGACACTTTGGTAGTTGAGGCTTTTTCCGAAGATGAAGTTTTCGCTATTGCGACATGGAAGAAACTGATCAGTAACGAAGTCAGGCAGGAGATCGCCATTACCCGCGGAAGGTAAAAGTTATTCATGATCAGCTCCTGACTATGCGGAATTAAAGGTGATCATCGCTCCGGTGGTATCGTTGCATCATGATCCATAAAGCAAATCCGCACGGCTGTCAGCATAGTACATGCCTAGCCGGCTGGCTGAAAGATAGTTATATGTTTTTCGGGAGCGGGTGTATGTATGAAAGATTCTTTGTATGCGCGGTATTTTCACCCAAGTTCCCGCTTTGACCCTCCGGTACTTCTCGGTGGTGACTCCGAAGGGTTGGAAGCGACACCGCTGTCTGCACAATAACCGTCATAATTAAAACATAGGTGTTTCCAGGTAGCATTGTCAAAAATATTACTATTAAGCCGGCGGTTAAGTGAAATAGCGACAACACTTCTTCCTTTTCAATCTCTTCAGACTCTGCATTCACCATTTCAGGTACTTGTTTAACTGCAACGAAAACATATACTTAGAAGAATTGTGACCGTTAAAGTGCTTAGTGTGGTTTTCGTCAGTAGGATAATGTGATTGACTTAATTATACAAAAATGTATAATTAAATTGCACAAAAATGTATAGTTAAATTATTTGGCGTACAGTATCAGCAATCCAGGAAAACAGGCCGATCATCAATAACTCATTCACGGTGAGTACAGTGATCATCCAAAGTAGTAGTTACCTCTTCAACGTTAAAATGAAATTGGATGGCGCCCGGACACCGAAGCGAAGCTCAGTAGTCTGCAATTCAGTAATGAAGGTGTGGATGCCGGACAAAGCAACTTCGGCATGACATGTAATGGTTAATGTAACGTTGTAGAATCGCTGTTTATGACCTTCATTGAGCTATACTGGAAGTTTGCTCGTGATTGCTATTTAGTGGAGTTTTTTTCAGGAAGAACACCGAAAAATGAGTAACCCCCGTACTACAGCTCCGCATTTTCTTGTTGCGGAAGACGATCCCGATGTGCGTCAATTTGTCTCCGATGTTCTAATCGGAGAAGGGTGGGAGGTAACGGTGTATAATCCTTGTGTCCCGGATTCCGCACTTCTGAAAAAAATGTACAATGTGGTGATTCTTGATATCATCATGCCGGGCACCAGTGGATTTGAACTACGTCGGGAAATCATCAAACACTCTCCCGATGCCCAGTTTATTGTAGTGACAGGATATCCTGATTGTAGTAATCACGAACGAGCTCTAAGTTGCGGTATTCATGCCTTTCTGATCAAACCGATTCTTGCGGATCAGATGCGGTTTACCGCCCGGAGTGCTTTGCAAAAGAATCTGCAGTATTATTCAAAGGTTACTACTGACAAAAAAAGTGCTGATTCTACCTGTGGACTCATAGGTGGTTCTGTACATTTAAATCAGGTTCGTCGGTCTATAAAATTATTGGCACCATCCACCATGCCGATATTGATAACCGGTGAATCCGGTACGGGAAAAGAGTGCGTTGCCCGGGCAATTCATGCAAATAGTCTGCGCGCTTCACAAAATTTTCTGACGATCAATTGTGGCGCATTTTCTCCTGCACTGGTCGAATCGGAACTCTTTGGACATTCGCAGGGCGCTTTTACCGGAGCATCAAAGGTAAAACACGGCTATTTTGAAGCGGCCAATGGTGGAACGCTGTTTCTTGATGAAATAGGAGAATTGCCTCTTGATTTACAGTGCAAATTTTTACGTATACTCGATAACGGCGAATATTTTCGTATGGGTGAGACAACACCACGCAAAGCTGATGTCAGGATCGTGAGTGCCACCAATCGCAATCTGCAGCAAATGGTCAATGCCGGCCGTTTTCGGAGTGATCTACTCTTCAGGCTTCGCGGTTCAATTGTTCACATGGTCCCTTTACGTGAACGCAAAGAGGATATTCCTATGTTAGTTCATAACTATTTAAATCCAAAATATCGGATATCTTCGGCTGCAATCAACTTGCTTAAGGAGTACGATTGGCCCGGTAATGTACGCGAGTTGATAATGGTGCTCGGCACATTGGAGTCGTTTTCTCCATACGGCGAGATCGATGAACAGGTAGTACTGGAAACCCTTAGCCGAAATAATGACTCTGCAAACAGTCAAGTACTACAACCCTACAAGGATGCAAAAAACGTTCTGTTACAAACCTTTGATAAAAAATATTTTACAACCCTGCTGCACCAGTCCCATGGAAACCTGTCGCATTCGGCCGAACGTGCCGACATGGATCGTAAACACCTTCGGGAGAAACTGAAACAACTGGGATTGTATTCCGGGATCCTAAAAGAGGAAACTGTTTCCGCCCAGTAAACAACTCCGCCCATAGGGCGGAGCTTTATCAGACAGGTAAAATCCGTATGAAACAGCGGTAAAGCAATAGTGCCGTGCACTGGATACTACACGCTGCAGGAACAGACATGACAAAGAAGCAACGTAGTTGCTGAAACGTTTCCCAAGACCCCTCGCGCACAGCACGAGGTCCCTCCTCATTCGTTGCATATTCAAACTAATGCTCGCTATTGGAATCCCTGTA
Source organism: Chitinispirillaceae bacterium (assembly GCA_050304135.1). Taxonomy (GTDB): domain Bacteria; phylum Fibrobacterota; class Chitinivibrionia; order Chitinivibrionales; family Chitinispirillaceae; genus JAFGNB01. Next base: position 30,311 of record JBNLDC010000002.1, read on the forward strand.
AGGGTAACGGAATCACGACAACTTAAAGGTCTTGAATTGAGTTGAATTCTCCTCAGGATTGACATTTTCGCCCCCAAATTCCCGAGGGATGACTTTACTCAATCCATATAGATAGCAGTACTTATATATCTATATTGTTTAGTTCCTGTTCAGAATTGGCCATTTCCGGACACTGAGGCTCTCGAAGTGACCGAGTTTCCCGTTAAAATGTGTCATTAGAGCCTCAATGACCGTTATAGAATAAACTATTCAATTCTGAACAGGAACTATTTAGTGTTATTCATTGATCGCGGTTAAAAGATTAGGCCGTTACATTTTTGTTCGAAGTGGGGTATTTACCCCTCACCAGCTGTTTTATCAACCCAACTTATAGTACATGAATAAGTTACCTTCAATCAAGTGCTGATGGTAATGGAGAGAATATCCCCCATTTATACCTCCGTTCCAGTGACCTACCAAATTGGAATAACCTGTGTAACACATTGATATTGTGATGGTTATTAATATGATCTCAAGGTGGCATGGTTATTGTTGATTTTCAGTTCCATACAATACAATCTGAATAAAAAGGATACTGTCACCCCATGAAAAAGAAACTTCTTGTCATCGATGACTCTGCATTTGATAGAGAGGTACTAAAAAAGGTTTTTTCCCGGTTTTATTCTATCAGGTTTGCCCTTTCGGAAAACTTGTGTTACCAGCGGTGCTGTATCTGCAATCCGGATGTCGTTTATTATGAACTGAGAACAGCTCAGGCAGATTTGTTGGAAAAGGTTTGTACCGGAGTTGCCGATTACCATCCTTCGACTCCGCTTATTATCACCGCATCGGAAAACAACGCATCCATAGAACGGTTAGCCCGTATCCACGGGGTATTCTACTACTTGATCAGACCGTTTAATTTTTTGGAATTGTGGGATGTTTTCGATGCCGCATTTGACCATGCAGCCCGGACAGTACGCTCTTTCGGTCAGTATCGGGATTCATGTTCCGTATCTCCGGAAAAGGTTTTCATTACAGGTGAAACTACTATTCAAAGTACTGAACAACCTCAATTTTCATCACGGAGGTACCGTTATGTGTGAATCCCCGACAAGTGCCGTCGAAGAATCGGTCGGAAAAAAACTGGCCGGCAAGTATCTCACCTTCAGGCTTGATAAAGAGGAGTACGGGATCGAAATACTCAAGGTGCAGGAAATAATATTGATGCAGCAGATTACCAGAATTCCAAAGTTACCGGGCTTCATCAGAGGGGTGATCAATCTGCGCGGTAATGTGGTTCCGGTAATTGCACTTCGAGATAAATTCGCCATGAAGTCGCTTGAGGATACCGAAAAAACCTGTATTATCGTAGTAAGAATCGGTTTGAATGGTCAGGCAACTACCATGGGTATCATCATCGATGAGGTACGGGAAGTGCTCGATATAAAAGAGGACCAGATACAACAGACTCCATCGTTTGGTACTGCTGGCAAAAACGATTTCATTATGGGTATCAGTAATGTCGGGCAGGAGGTGAAAATGCTTCTCGACATCAGGATGGTACTCACCGATGGTAAAATGGTCGATAGCGCACAACTAAACAGACAATAGTCACGTACCATTTTTTCAGGGAGGCTTAAAATGTTCAAGAATATGAAGCTTGGTACCAAGCTGCTGTTTTCCTTTCTCGGTGTCGGGGTTATCCCTTTTGCGGTTGTTGCCATTGTTTCACTTATCAATGGCAGCACGGCATTGTCCAGATCGGCATTTGACCAGTTACAAGCGGTTCAGGCGATTAAAAAAGAACAGATTGAGGGATATTTCAATGAACGTTCCGGCGATGCATCGGTTCTTTCAGGATGCCCCACAGTGATGACTGCACTGGATGATTTTAAAACGGCGTTCGAGAAAGACGGTAAAATGGTAAACGGAGAGATCTGGAAAATGGTAGAGGCGATATATGGTAGCTGGATGACCCAATATGTAAAGGAGTATGGTTACTATGATCTTTTTATCATCAGCGAAGCCGGTGATGTGCTCTATACAGTTGCAAAAGAATCGGATTTCGGTGCCAATCTTGTTTCGGGAAACTTACGTGGCAGCCCTCTTGGTGACTGCTTTCGTAAGGCAAAAAGTGAAATCGGGTTTGCTGATTTTAAACCCTATGCTCCGAGCAATAATGAGCCAGCCGCCTTTGTTGGCGCCCCGATCAGAAAAGAGGGGCGATGTATGGGGGTTGTAGCGCTTCAGTTGCCGCTCGACAAAATCAATAATATCATGCAGCAGCGCGAAGGAATGGGTGAAACCGGTGAGTGTTATCTTATCGGCCCCGATAAACTTATGCGCAGTGATTCATATCTCGATCCAAACAATCACTCGGTGGTGGCATCATTCAAAAATCCGTCAACTGGTAGTGTGAATACCAGGGCATCGACCGACGCGCTATCCGGCCGAAGCGGTGAAGAAATCATTATTGATTACAATGGTAATCCGGTACTTTCTGCATTCGCACCGATGACGGTCGGCGATATCACCTGGGCGGTGATAGCTGAAATAGACAAAGCGGAAGCTTTCGCATCAATAACGGCACTGCAGTGGATAATCGGTATTGTAGCCCTTATTGCCATCGCGGCAATTGTTACTATTGCGCTCTTGATAACACGTTCGATTACCTGGCCGATCAACCGCATTATCGATGGGCTCGGTTCCGGCTCTGAACAGGTCGCCGCCGCATCCGAGCAACTCTCTTCATCCAGCCAGCAGATGTCCGAAGGAGCCAGTGAGCAGGCGTCGAGTCTTGAAGAAGTTTCAAGTAGTCTGGAGGAGATGGCATCGATGACAAAGCAGAATGCCGACAACGCGAAACAGGCAAATAATATGGCCACCGAGGTCAATACCGCTACAGAACAGAGTCAAGATGCAATGAAACGAATGATCGAGGCAATTGAAAAAATAAAGAGTTCCTCCGACGAAACAGCAAAAATCATCAAAACGATCGACGAAATTGCCATGCAAACCAACCTCCTTGCCCTTAATGCTGCAGTGGAGGCAGCCCGTGCAGGGGAGGCCGGACGTGGATTTGCAGTAGTTGCCGAAGAGGTGCGGAACCTGGCGCAACGCAGTGCCGAAGCTGCAAAAAATACCGCCGATCTTATTGAAGGGTCGAGAAAAAATTCAGAAAATGGTGTTGCCGCATCCGAAGAAGTTGGAAATAAACTTGGAGAAATAGCCGGACGCATCGAGAAAGTGGTACAGTTGGTTGCTGAAGTTTCTGCGGCAAGCAGCGAACAATCGCAGGGGATCGACCAGGTTAATACCGCTGTTGCGGAAATGGATAAAGTGACGCAGAACAATGCTGCAAATGCTGAAGAATCGGCATCGGCAAGTGAGGAACTGAGTGGACAGGCGCAGAATCTCAATGCCATGGTCGCCGAGCTGATCGTAATAATAGGCCAACAGGGTAACGGGAAGAACGGCATCCGCCACCGAAGTAACAGCGGGATTTCCACACCCTCAGCAGCCTCCGTTCATCAAATGTTTAATCACCATGGCAACCGGGTCGAAGATAATGACGGACGACGTATTGCAGCCCATTCAAAAATGGAGCGTCATTCGCTTATCGCAGCTACCGGCCATGAAGTCCATCCCCATCAGGAAATTCCGCTTGATGATGATGTCGAATTAAACAGCTTTTAGTTGATTGGCAATGTTGACCGGCGAAGCAGCAATGCTTCACCGGATTTTAACCTGTAACTACCTGCTGCAGGTTTTGTATGTTGTCGCGTAGTAAGCAACGTACCTGTCAATGTACAACAATAGTTAATCGCTGAAAGGGTTTCCTTTTAGTGGTAGGGGTGATCCCTGTCATGCTATGGTGTCCGTCCGGAAACCATTGAGTTGTACGATGTTATACTTTAACATAAGTGAAGAAGTTTGACATCACTTGGCGAAATGTCGCTTAAAACTCAACTTAACCTCGTTACGGTCAACCCGATCAGAATGTTCAGATAGATGGAACTGGAAATCACTGATGCAAATGTAGTATCGAATATCCATCCATATCGAGTATGTATGAGCATTTATTGCATAGTGCAGGCTGCCAGGAAAATACCGGAAAATACTACAGCCGGTAAGTAAACGATACTCCAGCCGACACTTCGGTTGAAGGAGTGCCGGAAGTCTGAAAACTTCAATATGAAATAAAGTAAAATGGCAAGGACAAACGTTTAAAGGAAAGTATTGACCGACATATGAACGGAATTCTATAATGAGTCAGATTATTATCCCATGAATCATTGTACATTGCATAACGCAAGAAACAAAATAATCATGTGAAGAAAGGATATGGAATGAGAAATATCTTCATCAACACATCAATCAAACTGAAACTGGGTATCCTCGTCGCAGTACCTCTTGCAGGTTTTCTTGCCTACGCGATATTTACGCAGCTACTGATTGGCAGAATACGCGTCAACGGACCCGTATATCAGGAAATTGTCATGAACAAGGATCTGGTTGCCGATATACTTCCTCCTCCCGAATACATTATAGAAGCATATCTCACCACACTGCTTATACATGAAGAAACTGATCCGGAAATACTAAACGGTCTTATCGAACGATGTTCGTTTCTAAAAAAGGAGTATGACGAACGACATGAGGTCTGGATAAAATCGCTCCCGGAAGGGAAAATGCGGCAGGAAATGACACAAGCCTCCTACGATCCAGCAATCGAGTTCTATTCGCTTCTTGATTCCGCATTTCTGCCTGCCGTCAGGCAAGGGGACAGCACGTTGGCCGACGACTTGTTGAACGGCAAGTTGAAGCAGGCATATGCGAAGCATCGTGCCGCGATAGACCGGGTGGTGGAGATGGCATTGAAGGAGAGTAGTGACCTTGAGATACATGCTCAAAAGACATTAAAAACATCCTCCATTATTACCATTACGTTTGCCGCAGTACTAATAGTTATTGTGCTGTTGCTTGGAGTAGTCATCGTAAAAACGATTTCCGAAGCGCTACTGCGCCTGCTTGAACGCATAAAGGATATCGTGAATGGTGAAGGTGACCTGAGGATGCGGATTGAAAATAATTCCACTGATGAAATCGGACAAATTGCGAAATGGTTCAATGCTCTTTTAGAGAAATTGCAGGGAGTGATACAGCAAATCGTCGCTTCAACTTCTACGCTTTCATCCTCTTCAGAGGAACTTTCAGCCGTTTCGACACAAATTGCCTCAGGTGCCGAGGAACTGACAATGCAATCGAACACGGTCGCTTCGGCTACCGAGGAGGCAACCGTTAATGTCAATAGTATATCCGCTTCGACGGAAGAAATGTCGACAGGTGTTTCGACGGTGGCAACCGCAATCGAGGAGATGAGCAGTTCGCTCAATGAAGTGGCGAAAAACTGTCAGAATGAACTGCGGATTGCCGATGAAGCTAATGCTCAGACCAATTCGACACGCGATCTCATGGAACGACTCGGCACTTCATCAAAAGATATCGGTCAAGTGATTGAGGTAATCAACGACATTGCCGACCAGACCAATCTCCTCGCTCTGAATGCGACTATCGAGGCAGCATCCGCCGGTGATGCCGGTAAAGGTTTTGCGGTGGTTGCAAGCGAAGTAAAGGAACTTGCCAAGCAGACAGCACAGGCTACCAGTCAGATCGGCCATCGCATCGAAGAAATGCAGAATAATACCACAAGCGCGATTAGTGCGATCGTTGGAATAGCAAAGACTATAGAAGACATCAATTCAATATCTCACACCATCGTAAGCACTGTGGAGGAACAGAGTGCAACCGTAAATGAAATATCCCGGAATATTGCCGGAACAAGTCAGGCCGCGAACGAGGTCGCACGTAATGTCAATGAATCGGCAAAAGGACTCAGTGAGGTTTCGTCGAATATTCATGAAGTGAACAAAATTACCGGTGAAACTACAGGTGGAATCAGTAATATCCGGAAGAGTATACAGGAACTTTCAATACTGGCGAATGATCTGCAGAAAATCGTTGTACAGTTCAAGGTGTAGTGATGTAACGTGTGTTGAAACTAGCTCATCGCTACACGACCGGCTATGCCGGTTAGAATTGTAAAAGCTCTGCTGAAGTTTTGAGCAGAGCTTTTGCAATTCTGTAGTTTTCAATTGGATCAGGCGATGATTCAAAACATCAAGGTGATTAGTTACCTCATTCAGGTTTGACGAAGCAGTATCGGGTAGTAAGGTCCAGTAATGATTCGTCCAAGGAGCAAGGATGCAGATTGTGCGCCTCCCTTGAATCCAGTTTATACCCTATTATATATTTGCAAGAATATCTTTAACCTTCTTCGGATGCAGAAGAATCCTTTTTAACGTCGTTGGAAACGAATGATCATTGCTATCGACGGTCCGGCCGGATCGGGTAAAAGTTCCACAGCAAAAGCGGTTGCACGCCGCCTGAATATCACCTACCTCGACACCGGCGCTATGTACCGTGTTATCACCCTGGCAGCTCTCAGAAAAAACATCGCTTCAAGCGACAATATGGCTCTTGCCGAACTGATCAGCCATACAACGATCTCGTTTACCGGGGTGCCTCCTGAAACACGCGTCTGGATGAATGGGGAGGATGTCTCCGATGAAATCCGGGGCGAAGCGGTAACCGCGCGGGTTTCCGAGTACTGTGCACCGGCCGTCGTGCGAAGTGCGCTTGTTGACCAGCAGCGGCTGATCGGTGAAGGGTGTTCACTTGTTTGTGAAGGACGGGATATCGGGACAACCGTATTTCCGCAGGCTGATCTGAAAGTCTTCATGGTTGCCTCGGTGGCGCAGCGTGCGGCGCGGCGGAAAAAGGACTTTGAAAAACTCGGCATCGTCAAGACCGAGCAGGAACTCATGGCTGATCTGGAGGAGCGCGACCGCAAGGATGCTTCCCGGTCGCTGAGCCCGCTGGCGAAAGCTGATGATGCAGTGGAACTCGATACGACTGCAATGACGCTTGAAGAACAGATCGACTGGATTGTCGAGCGTGCTCAGGCGATCATCCGCAATGGAGAAGAACAGTAACGGAAATTCATTTTATACGACAGCCCCGCGGAACGGCTGTCATAAACTGATCCATTAACCTTAACCCTTTTTCAGGAGTACGTTTTATGTCGGAAGCAGTATTGGACGAACAGTTATCCCCGAAAGGCTTTGACGCCGCGGGAAATGAGATTGACCTTTCAGATTTTGAGGAAAGTTACTACCGCCCCGGACAGGTGCAGGAGATCCTCAAAGATTACGATAAATCCCTCGAAGGTATCGAAGAGGGGCAGGTGGTAAGCGGACGTATATTGCGCATCAACGAAAAAGAGGTCATTGTTGACGTCAATTTCAAGTCCGAAGGTATCATTCCGATTTCGGAATTCAAAAATGTAAGTGAATTCAATCCCGGCGACGAGATCGACGTGTTTCTTGAGCAGGTTGAAGACAGCGAAGGTCAGATCATCCTGTCGAAATCACGTGCCGACTTTCTGCGGGTATGGGACCGGATTTACACAGCATTTGAAAACAATGAAACCGTTGAAGGCCGTCTGCTGCGCCGCATCAAGGGCGGAGTGGTGGTAGATCTGTTCGGGGTTGACGCCTTCCTGCCGGGATCGCAGATTGACCTGCGGCAGATTCCCGACATGGATGCGATTATCGGTCAGACCTTCCGTTTCCGGGTTATCAAAGTAAATAAGGCACGTCGCAACATCGTGGTGTCACGCCGTGTCATTCTCGAAGAGGACCGCAGCGCGATGCGCGAGAAGATTCTTGCCGAGCTCGAAAAACAGCAGATCCGCGAAGGTACCGTTAAAAATATTACCGATTTCGGAGCATTTATCGATCTGGGTGGTGTGGACGGACTGCTGCATATTACCGATATGTCATGGGGACGGGTCAACCATCCGTCTGAAATCGTTGCCATCGGCGACAAGCTCAAGGTGAAAGTCCTCGATTTCAACGAAAACAAGGAACGTATTTCTCTCGGTCTCAAACAGCTCTCCGAACATCCATGGAAGGGTATCGAAGAGAAGTTTCCCGAGGGCTCGCGGGTACGGGGAAAAATCGTTTCCATTACCGATTACGGTGCATTCATGGAACTCGAAAAGGGTATCGAAGGACTTATTCATATTTCCGAAATGTCCTGGACACAGCACATCAAGCATCCTTCGAAGATCGTCGGGATCGGCGATATCGTCGAAGCGGTGGTGCTCAAGATCGACAAGGACAACCAGAAAATCTCTCTCGGTTTCAAGCAGCTTGAGCCCGATCCGTGGGAACGTGTTCCGGGTGAATTCCCGATCGGTACCGTGGTGAAAGGTAAAGTGCGTAATATTGCCGCATTCGGTGCGTTCGTGGAACTTAAAGAGGGTGTTGACGGTCTGATCCATATTTCCGATATGTCGTGGACCAAGAAGGTGAACCATCCGGGCGAACTGCTCAAAAAAGGTGATGCAGTAGAGGTGAAGGTTCTCGATATCGATCCGGAAAAACGGCGTATATCGCTCGGTATCAAACAGCTCTCCGAAGATCCGTGGGAAGTGCTCTCCCAGGAGTATCAGGTTGGCACCGAGATTGCCGAGTGTGAAGTTGCGCGCATTCTCGACCGCGGTATCGTGGTGAACTGTTCCGAGGAAGTTGAAGGATTCATTCCGCTCAATCAGCTCGGTCAGGAGACGAATCATCCCTCACGAATCTACAAGGTGGGCGACAAAACACCGGCTACCGTTATCGAGTTTGACCTTGACGGAAGAAAGATTGTTCTGAGTATCGCCGATTATTTCAAAGACAAGGAAGAGAACGTCTGGTTCGAATATCTCGCGCAGTTTCCGGTAAAGGAAGCTCCCGAGAGCAAAGGCGGTAAGCCGAAACCGAAAAAATCGGAAGCAGAGGCGGCTGTCGAAGCTCCGGCAGAAGTTGCGGAAGAGGAATCAAAGGTTACGGACACTGCTGCTCCTGAAGCTGCGGCCCAGGCCGATGAGGTTCCTAAAGCTGAGGAAAGTACCCCTGCAGCCGAATAGGTACCACTGCAGTACCGAATGAGAATGGCGGGAGCAGATAATGCTCCCGCTAATTTTATTTCGGGACGAACAGCCGGGATGGTCATGGTTGAAAAAAAACGTTGAGAGGGGGACGATCTGCTCTGAGGCGGGCGAGAGAACTGTAGCTGTCTTCCCTGTGTACCAGATTAGCAGATTAAAGCTGTGTTGAGGTCGATGGCTGAGGACCGTTTCAGACTCAGGTTCCCTGTTACAGCGATACGGTGCGTTGGAGCGCGGTGATTATATCGCTCAACCGGTCGACCGCAAGGGCTGCCAGGCCGAGCAGCATTTCAAGCTTCAGAAGGTGTGATATTTTCGGAGCGTTTTCACGCCATTCCTTTCGGAGCATAAAACGCAGGCGCATTACGTGCAGCGGAAGAGCTCCGGCTACGACAACAATGAGGTAGGGGATACCGAAATGCCCGAAGACGAAGGGAAGAAATACCATTGACAGGTAACATATACTGATCAGGAAGAGGAGTATCCTGAGGGTCGCCGGAGTAAGCACCGCGGTTGTGTTGATTCCTGCTGCAGTGTCTCCGGCAACATCCTGAATATCCTTGACGATTTCCCGCGAAAGATTAAGGAACATGGCGAGAAGGGCCGGGAGGAGCAGGTGGTTGAAATCCGGTGCTTCGAGACTTCCGAAAAGCAGCGCGTAAGCAACAAGCAGGGATACCAGCAGATTCCCGACAAGCGGTGTTCCCTTGAGAAAAAGTGCATAAAGAGTAAGGGCACATACAGGTGCTAACGTGGCGAAACCATAGAGTGGTGCCACCCTGAATGCGAGCAGCAGCGCCGCTCCGGCGAGTAGTACGGTATACCACACTGCTGCCCGGACACTTATACTGCCGCTGGGAAGAGGGCGGTCGGGATGGCTTATCATATCGGTTTTCAGGTCAAGAATATCGTTGATGGCATTGCCGAATCCGGTTGAAAAAAATGCCACTGCGGCGAGAACACTCACTGAAAGCGAATTCAAACGGGCGGAGCTTATCCATGCTCCAAGCCAGACTGCTCCGGCAGCCATCATCCCGTTTACCGGGCGAAGAATGGTGAGGTAATGAAGTATTTTCATGGCTTATTCCGTGCAGGTTTCTAGTGTAATGATAAATAAAATACTATTAAGGCGGACAGATGAAGCAGGAACCGATAACTGCAGGGTCACACGATACGGGAAAACGGCTTGACCGGTTTCTTGCCGAGAGAATAACGGAATTGTCCCGGTCGCAGGTGCAGCGGCTGATCAGTGAAGGGGCGGTGAAGCTCAATAGTGCTCCGTGCAATAAAAAACAGGTAGTCGCAGCGGGAGATGTTGTCGAGATTGATTCAACCCTGATGCCCCTGCAACCTGCGGAGTATCGCCCGAAACCACAGGATATCCCTATTGAAATTCTGTACGAAGATGAATTTTTAATCGCCGTAAACAAACCGGCAGGGTTGGTGGTCCACCCTGGAAGCGGTGTCCCCGACGGGACGCTGGTAAATGCCCTTCTCCACCGCGGGCAGTCTCTGTCCGAAGGTTTCTCCCCCGAGCGTCCCGGTATTGTTCACCGGCTCGATAAAGAGACCTCTGGGGTGGTACTGGCTGCAAAGAAAAACCGGATTCATACTCGACTGGCAGCCGCTTTTGCCGGTAGAACTGTTTCAAAGTGCTACCTTGGCCTCTGTATCGGTCGCCCTGATTCACTGAAGGGTTTTATAGATCTCCCTCTTGATCGCAATCGAAGAGAGCCGATAAAACGTGCTGTATCGCAACGGGGTAAAGAGGCTTTTACGGGGTATGAACTGGAAATACACCGAAGTGGTATTTCTCTGATGAGTTTCTATCCGCGTACCGGGCGAACGCATCAGATCAGGGTTCATTGCAGTTCAAGAGGCTTTCCCATACTTGCAGATAAGCTTTACGGAGGTGGGAAGGAGCGCATAACCCGCATTGAACCGGGTGAACGCCCCTTTGCTTACGGGGTCTACAAATGTTTCTCACGCCACGCACTCCATGCACGCCAGATCAGTTTTGATCACCCCGAAACCGGGGAAAAAATGTGCATTCGTGCACCGCTCCCCTCCGATTTCCGCGATGGGCTGCGAATGTTCAATGATCCTGAACTGTTTAGCCGTTTCGCGGACTGAACAGATGCAGGGATAACCTGCCGACAGGGAACATTCTCCTCGTTGGTTAAAGGATCGCTCACGTGCCTGCAATGAACAGTACCTTCATATTTAGTGAATATAATGCATTATATTATATTATGTTTATCCGGGCCGGAAGTGTATCGGCACGGTTAGCTTCGCACACATTGATACAACGGGATTAAGGCATAAAAGGTTCCCTGCCGTTTAAGATGATTTGCATTCATTGCGAGTCATTCTCGGAGTAATTCCGGTTTTGCTCGGGATGGTGGTACGTCGTTGTTCCGGGCGGGCGGTACTGAAAGAAAAGTACAACTTTCAAATCATGACCGAACGCAGAACTGCAGAGTGATTGCATCCCTGTTTGGCAATGACATCGTGAACTTTTTATGATACCCTTACAATGTTGTGTACCTGAATTACAGGTAGTGTTAAATTTTAAGATACAGCTGCAGAGATCCGCAAGAGCAGGTGCCGAAACTGTACTATTACTGTCGGTAGCTGACGTGCGGATCCTGATTGATTTCGGGGGCTTCGCGAGATGACGGTTACTACTGAGCGGATGAGGATTCTGTACGGATACTGGCTGACAGTTCTATGGTGCATCGTGTGTCTGGTGCCGAAGGTATCTGCATATAATGTTACCGTCAACTCCACGGCGGCGACCGCCGGAACCAATTATCAGGATTTCGACGCCGTTCTTTCTGCTCTCCAGAACGGAACCCTGCTTCCCACGACCGATACCAATACCATAACATTTACCGACACAACTCAGGTAACGTTCACGATGAGCAACGAGCTATCACCGACCACAAACCAGGGTGTGGTGGTATTCCGCGGGCAACAGAGTCACCCCAATCTGTTTCCGGTACTCAATCATACCGGTGGGAACTGGTACAATTATCTCAGTCTCAACGATGTTGTATTTGAACGGCTCACGTTCACCGGGACACAGCAGTTTAGGAGCGGCAGCGGTGCGAAAGTACGGGTTTTCAGAAATTGCGTTATCAGAAATTATGCCGACCCGGCGGTAAGCTTTCTGCTGATTGAGGGGGACGGTACTTCTTCAACTACCGTTTTTGAAAACTGCCTGGTATACAACAACGTGTTTTCCACAGCATTGCTTGAACTTGCTCCCTGGAATACCAGCGCACCGGTGGTGACTATTGTCAACAGTACATTCCATAATACCGGTACGGTATTCTACAGCAACAATGCCTATCAGGACTCTGCGACAACGATCTTCAATTGTCTCTTCAGCAGTAGTGGCGCGGTCAACGGCGGCAGTACAGATGTCCGGCCTCGAATAAGTTATTCATTTTCAAAAGAAGATGTGGTCGCAAATGGCTACGGCGAGAACTGCCTTTCGGGAGATCCCCTGTATGTGGTTGAAACTGATAAAACAGTGCCGTCTGATTTCACGCTGTCGACAGCATCACCGGCTGGGAATATCGGAACTGTCACCGTAAACACTATTACCGCTCCGGTAACCGATATCTCCGGCGCTCCTCGCAGTGATGACGCGGGAAAACGTGATGCCGGGTGCTGGGATATTCTGCAGCCACCGGTAATTACCGTGGATCTTCCCACCGATACGTCGGCAGCGATCGGCACCCGTATTGTTCTTAGGGTTGCCGCCACGGGGTCAGCTCCGCTTGTCTACAACTGGCGTCGAGTGGGTATGCAGACGGTGCTCTCGTCTGCAGATTCTCTGGTTGATACGGTTCATGCGGAGGACGACGGGATACGGTATTTCTGTACGGTAAAAAACAGCGTAGACAGTGTGTCAAGTGATACGATACAGATTACGGTACCGCCTGAAGCACCGAAAATCACCAGCCGAACGGCAGATACCACAGTAACTGAAGGAAGTTCGCTGCTGCTGAAGGTTGTTGCTTCCGGTTATCCGACCCCGACGTATGCCTGGACAATTGCGGGTACCGCACCGCTACTTTCAAGCTCCGACTCACTCGCACTGGCAGCGCTTGCTCCGACAACCGGTATCGTGTACCGGTGTATCGTGACCAATTCCGCGGGAAGCGATACCGCAGACATTACCGTTATTGTCAATGAGACCACCGCTGCACTGTTTACCGCTGAACCGAAAGCTGAAATAGTAATTCAGCAGGGGAGTGCCTATACCCTCAGCGTTACTGCAACCGGTGCTGCACCGCTGGAGTTGACGTGGTATAAGGACGGTGTATCCGCTGGTGACAGTATCGGAACCGGTTCAACGTATACGATAACCGCAGCAGCAGAGGCTAATGCGGGATCCTACCGGTGTGTCGTCAGAAATGCTTACGGCAGTGATACCACGGGTATGGTTGTCGTGAGAATCAACACCGCAACGGTATACAATACCCTTGACCTTTCAGCTTCAACAGTCAATGCGAACAGTGTGATGGTATCGGTCAGTAATTTCAGAGATCTTCCGTCAGTTGTGGGGACCGGGCCACGGGTCGACTCCATCGGTATCTGGAACAGTTATGTTACTTTTCCGGGGGTACCACTCTCTTCCGCATCGACCTCCTGTACCACCTTCGCGTTATCGCAATTGCTTGCCGGTAGTTCGGATACGTTTACAACGACCATTACCGTACCACTAGCGGAAGGATGTTCAACCCCTCTCTACCTTATCACCGCACCAATATGGAAAAATCCTGATTCGATTCCCCCGGCACTTACCGGTTCACAGCGTTCCACGGTAATCATGTGTTCGAATGATTATTATCAGAATCTGCTGACGCTTGACCTTTCCTATCCGCCGCTTGCCGATTCCATTCTGGTAACGGTGTCGAATACCGGGTCAATAGATACAGATTCTCTTATGTACCTGTTGATTGAGTATCGGAAAGGTACCGGGACCTACGCCGCCAATCCGGGAATTAAAATAGTACCATCGGAAATTTCGGCCAACGGTTCTGTTCAATTGGGCATACACAATACGGCGTTTGCAGGACTTGAGGATTCGGTTCGGGTCAGTCTCAAATGGCGCAGTTTGGAAGGGAACTTCAGTGTCCCCGTTACCAGATTGGTTACCGTCGGGAGACCTCGACCGGTCAATACCGCGATAGTGACCGTGGATTCGTCATCGGTCGCATCAATCTATCTGCACTGGGACTTTCCATCGACGCCGGATATTGACAGTACCAGAATCTGGTGGAGCAGACAGCAACTGCCGACTGCTGCGGATATTGATCCGTCAATAAACCAGTTTCTCACGTTCCTCCCGGCGGTCCAAAATGCGGCGCTCGCCGGGTTACTTTCGAACACCAAGTATTATCTCGGTGTACAGGTGTTCAATAACGGAATCGGATCCTTTATACCTCCCGAAGCACAGGATACCATCACTACGAAATCATCGCTTGTGGCTACCATTCCCAATACCATAACACTTACTGCTCTATCATTTGACAGCGTAACCAATACCTTCTCCGTGGAGTGGGATGTTGGTACCGATGGCATCGGGGACTTCACGACACTGGAAACCGGTATCCTTTACAGTATCGGAGCACCTCCTACGGTAACAGGAGTGACTGATACCGATGTAGCCTTGATCATTCCCAATCTCAAAGAAACCGGAAATAGTGCGACGGTCGATCCCGGTTCCCAACTGCGTTTTGCAACGACGTATTATTTCGCTCTTCTACTCAAGGAAGGTAATGGCGCGTGGACCACTGTCACCGATTCTTCAATGGGGTCCGTTACCACCACACCACCTTCGCATCAGGTGGTAACATACTTCACCGGGGGAGTGGATACGGTAACGGTTTTCAACGATCAGGTAATTCTCCGGAAAACCGGAACTGGTGTCGTGAATGTGATCGATACGGTACAGGTGTTTGATCCGGGGAGTCCTGCCGGGTGTATTGTTGTGGGTATAGGGGTGGATTTTGCCGGTGATTTTCGATCGGATCCCGTATCGATAGGAATATCCTATGATAGTACCAGGTTGGTTGGATATCCGCAAAGCGCGGTACGGCTGTACCAATACAACCGTCCGGAAAATACATGGTATGTGATTAAAGAATGCGTCGTTGATTCAATCACGAACTATGTCTCTTTCACCGGAAGGTTAAATGAACATCCATGGCCTTTTGTGGCTATGATTGATACCATGGCGCCTCAGGTATCGCTCCTGAGCAGTCCAGAGGTTCCGGTACCGGCAGGACTTTCCATCCGGGATACCGTTGTCATTTCAGATAATATCGCAAACACATCGGTGAAACTCTTTTATTGGGGTGGAGCTGTTCTGGGTTCTTCTGATACCTGCCAAAAGACCTTCGATACCGTTTTAATTTCCATTCCCGGCGATTCCGTGACTGCCGATCGGGGGATCAGGGCTGAACTGGTAATAAGTGACGGCAATACTAAAAAGAATATTGACATTTCCCGGTCGGTCAGGAGGGTCAGTTCTGATCCGGTTGTACTGGTGGGAGGACAGTGGACACCGGTTATAACTACCGCGCTTCTCGCCGATTCATCCGTGGAAGGCTCACTGCATGAACTCAGTCCTCTGCAACCCTGGTTTTACGATTCAACCCAGTTTCTGATATACCGCTGGTACGATAGAAACGGCTTGGTCCCGTCACCAGACCTCCCTTTTGATACTGCGAGTAAATGGATCGAATATTCCCAGGATACCAGATCACTATTTTCCATGGTTCCGGGAAAAGTCCTCTGGATCAAGACACTTGCCACTACCAACATTCAGAGTCTCGGTGGAGGAACTACCGTTCCGCTCAACGATGATTTTATTATTACCCTTAAAGCGAAGCAGTGGAACGATATTTCCATTCCGTTCAGGTTCAAGGTGACCATCGGTGATGTTATCGGTGCAACCGATTCCGTAACACCATTGTGGGACAGTTTGTATGTTTACAAGTGGACGTTACCGTCAACTGAAGTATCCTCAGAAACCGCTCCAAAATTCATCAGAACCATACCGGGGCTCGATTCAATAACGGACGTATTCAATGGCGCTTCCGGTTCCGATGGTCTGGGTACGTATTCCATTCTCAATCTGTCTTCGCAGGATGTTGCATTGCATATACCTCCGCTCCCGCAATCATTTTCTGCGTACAGAACTACAAATGTCGGGAAAAAACATACCGAACACGGCTCAGATCCGAAGGGATGGAGTGTTGTTGTACGAACTGCCGCTTCCGGTACCGAACTGTCACCGGTGTACTGCGGCTACACCCCGGGGAACGGTGTCTTGGGGTACCCCGTTTCCCCTTCATTCAGGAAACAGCGGGTTTCTGCACTTCATCCGCAAAGCGGTGCCGCGTCGGGGCACCTGGTATTGCATGAGGCAGTTGATAGCGGGTATCTTTACCGGATTAAATTCTCTAATGGTGCATCAGGAGCAACCGATTTCAATTGCACCGTTGCTGCGGCAACTGCACTTCCCGAAACGTATACTACTGCATTGTACGATCCGGGAAAGCGTACTGTTATGTACAATCCGGAGAATGTGCGGATTCCTGTTGCAGGTAACACCGAAAGCGGACGCTGGCTGATGGTCGGCGACTCATCATTTATCGCTTCGCTGAGTCGATCGTTCGCCGCCCCACTTGCACTTCTGAAGGTGTTTCCCAATCCCTGCCGAGGGGAACTGAATATACGCTACACGGTTCCGGAAGCAGATATCCGACAGTTGCAGATTGCTTTATACGATCAGTTGGGACGACGTGTCTGGTTCCAGTCCGTTGACCGGTTCTCCTTTACCGGCGGATCAAATACCCTGCGATTGTATCCCGGAAAATCAGGAATGGGTGCCGGCACCTATATTCTTCGGATAGCTGCAATAACTGCTCAGGGAAAGGTGTACGGACACCGGCAACAACGTATTCTGATGGTACCATGAGGAGATGCGTCAGACTACAATACCTCGGCACAAACCGATACATTCCTTAACCTCTGATTGTATACCGGCTCAACGGGACAATCTGAATCTTACCGTTGCAGAACACTGCTATATCCCTCCACTTTTCATCTCAGACCAGATTTAAATTGAAATAATTGACGTTAGTATTCCGGTAACTGATTGCTCTGCCGTCGAATTCTTGTGTGGGAATTTCATCCTGCGGCTGAGGGGGGGGGGCTTTCGGTCGGGAAAAAAGTGAAGCCGTCTCTCCGGAAAAACGGGGAGACGGCTTCACTTTGTTGCGGTAGAAACAGCTTATTTGCCGATGACGATTTTATCGGTCCACCGGTTTTTACCATCAAGTGAGGTTTTTACAACATATACACCGGGAACTGCTTTGCTGGTGTTCCAGACCGACTTGTGCTGTCCGGCATATTTTATGCCTGAAGCGATGGTGGCAACCTGTCGGCCCTGCTGATCAAATACGTTCATGTTCACCTGCCGTGCGTTTGCCAGCGTATAGCTGATTACGGCACTGGAAGTTGAAGGAACATACTGAACCGAGAACATTGATTTTGACGGCACAATGTTGTCGATCGCGATTGTTGCGACCTTTTCTTTTCCGTAACCGATATTCTGAATGTTCTGATGCACTTTTGCATCGGTTTCATTCGATGGCCGGCCCGCAGTGATGCAACCTTCAAAGAAAGTTCCATAGGATGAGTTACTGTTGTCACCACCGATACCGAGAATAATGCCACCTTCCATTTTCCAGGTAGTCGGCGCGTTTCCATCCCATGCAGTTACCAGGTCCCCCGATTGGGCATTTCCCATCCGGAGACAGTATTTTGCCTGCCCGCCTTCAGTGCTTGTTTTGGAAATGCCCATAGCATAATCCCAGGTGATGGACGGGTTGTCATTGTTTGGAAGACGGACACCACCGGCATCAAGTGCTCCCCAACCGGGATCGCCCGGTTTTGAACCACCGGCCCATACTCCGGCTTCCATATCATTCATGAACCAGGGGCCGTTACCTTCACCTCTACCCCAGTAGGCTGTGCCGAAGAAGCAGGTATTCATCTGACCTGTGGGCCCGTAACAATTATTGAGCGATCCGTTACCGAAATTCCAGCAGCAGGCTTTACCGTAGCGTTTTCCGTCAACAACTTCGTAAATTCCCTGGTCTTCATTTCCCTTAGGCATACCGTTGGCGGGAGCAACCCGCTCCGGATGCCCGGAATAGCCTTCCTGATTGGAACGGTATCCTTCCTGTTCTTTCATGTACAATGCATAGACGTTATGACCACCAACCATTAATTTACGTCCTTTGGCGTCGGATTCTTTGTCGTCTCGACTTGCCGTTCCTTCATAACACCCTTTTTTGGCGACAGTGAGGTCGTTACCTTTTCCGGACTGATCATAGAGTTTCGAAACGGTACCGCCGGAGTTACCGAGAAAATCGTCCTGAACCTTGGAATCGGCAAAACCATCATCAGTCTGAGGAATGTCTTTAGTCTGGCCGTCTGAACGTCGAACCTGGTAAATAGGTCCCGAATATTTACTGTAAAGAAGACGGGTTGTGCTGAACGCTCCCACGCAGGGAGTTCCTGCTTCCTCATAAATGTCACACGGACACTCAATGGCGATAGCTTTCTTTTGAAACAAAAGGATGCTTCCCATTGCTAACAGAAGAACTGTTAAACGGATAAATTGTTTTGAGGCACTCATAAAACTCCTTTGGAAGATGTTGGTCTGAAAAGAAAATAAATAAAGTTAATAGAATAGCTGTTCCCCTCATCAGCATTCCGGTATTGTTGATACCTGTCCCGGTGGCGTCGGATTCGGGACATATTTCTTTCTAATATAAATATATATATCAAAATGACATTGTATGCCAGAAAAAGTTACCTCAGAGAGAGGGGCTGTGTTCCTGATAATCAAATCGCGCTGCATAATCTGATGGAATAGGTTTGTTGCGGATAATTGGTATCAGTGTTTCAACACCTTATTTATCAAAGAATTAACAGGGGCAGATGTTACAGTGAGTTTACATTTGGCGGCAGAAAGATTGTTGTTCTCAGCACGGCAGACAACGGTACCGGTTGCCTCTGACTTTGTTTTAATGAAAAAGGCTGTTTTTCCATTTTCGAGTGCAATGAGCTTTTGTCCGATGAAATCTGCCGCACCGGTAACTGAAAGTGCGATGGCCTGGTTTGCGTCCGGTACCAGTACACCGTGCTTATCGATTGCCTGCACGACAATCCGGGTCATATCTCCTCCAGTGATCAGTTCGGCGGCATCAGGTATCATTGTCAGGCTTACTGCTCGTTTCGGTGTTTTTCGGATATCGGTTGCAGCAACCGTGTCATGCAGATAACCGATGGCGCGCAAAGTTCCCGGCTTGAACGGTACCTTTCTCCAGACTGCCAGCGGATGAGGAAGTGCCGGGTATCTGTCCGGTTTTTTCCGTCCCATCGACGTACCGTTAACGATGAGTTCAACCTCATCACAGTTGCCCGCCACCCAGATATCGTTCGGTTGCAGTTCCCGTTGCCAGGTGTGAGCGATATAGACCATCGGACCGACTACTGCTGGGTCGGCCTGTGATTTCAGAAACATTCCCGCAGGTTTCGGTATCCGGTACATATCCGCCACACCATAGTAGCAGACGGTCCGATCAGCGGTGTGGTAGCCGGAATTGTAGTCAAAGGCGCACCATCCGATCTCACCGGCAATGAAGGGGTTCGCCGCTACCGAATCAACGTAACCGGCTATTCGCCGGATGCTTCCGATCTGTTTTTCTTCAGCGTCCCATGAGTGCACCTGCCCCCCGATGCCGAATGATTCGGTGATCAGCCATGGCATCGGGTCCGGTCTGCCTTGCGGAATAATGAAGTTGTGGGTCCATAGATCTTCAAGAAAATTATCTTTTACGTAACGTCCCTTCAGCCGGACGCCATGTGTCGGGCGCGTAGGATCAAGGGTCCGAGCGAGTTGATTCGTTTTTTCGTAAAACTCATTGAAATCGTGTGACTGGTTGATACGGACCCCGAAACTAATGATTGAGGGATGATTCCGGTCACGAATAATCATTTCGGTAATGTTCCGAAGCGCAATTTCCCGCCAAGTATCATTTCCAATATATCCCCAGCCGGGGAGTTCTTCCAGTACCAGCAGACCGATCTCATCACACCGATCCAGAAATTCCGGATCCTGCGGATAATGGGAACAACGTACGATATTGCATCCGAGATCGTATTTCAGGATATCCGCATCTTTCTTCTGAAGACGGTTGGCTGCAGCCCTGCCGATAAACGGGAAGGTCTCATGGCGGTTGAGACCGAATAACCAGACCGGTTTGCCGTTAAGATAGAACTTCCCGTCGTTTTTACTGAATAAAATCGAACGTATGCCTATTTTTTCAGAGTAGTCGTCCACTACCTGAGAATCAAGTACCACCCGTGTCTGAATAGTGTACCGGTAGGGATCCTGCAGATTCCATTCCCGGAGCTTACGGATCGGGCTGGTGGAGAATGCGATTACCTCAGCGGAGTCTGGGAGAGCTGTAACGGAACCCGATCCTGTTGCCACCACAGTACCTTTGGTGTCGATTATCCGTGATTCGACGGTACACGTCTTCCTGTTCGGATATCTGTTAACGATACGACAGCTGACGTTCACCCGGTTTGTTGCAACAGAATCGCGGGAGGCGAATACCCAGTCGATATGGAGAGGGTCAGTGATGATCATCGACACATCGCGGGTAATTCCACCGAAAAGCATGAAGTCGATTGCCTGTCCCTCGGGGGGGATATCCCGGTGTCGGCGGGAATCAACCCGGACGGCAACGATATTGTCCGCATCAAATCGCAGGTGTTTTGTAATGTCGAATGAAAAGGTTGTATAGGCTCCCTGATGTGTACCCACCGCAACCTCGTTGATGAATACATCGGTAACCTGTGAAGCTCCCTGAAAAGAAAGTGTAAACCGGTTGCCCTTCAATGCAGACGATGGCGTGAAATGCCTCCTGTACCAGGAAATCTTTCGGAATGATTCCATCTTAATATCGCGATGCGGAACAATGGCGTTTGAATGTGGAAGGCAGACTGAATCAAATCCTGATTCATTGAGGGTATCGAAAGTGCCGTTCGGTATATTTCCTGATTTGAATAGCCAGTTGGTATTGAAATTAATGACATGACGGGATGTTGTTCCGTGTGATTGAATGGTGGCATCCGTGGCTTTTGCTGGTGCCGTCATCACAATAATAAAAATGAGTGATTTGATTGCCTGGAATATTTTTTTTTTCATATATAGAATAATTTGTTTCTGTTCAATATTTCCCTATTCGGACATTGAGCCTGGAGTCGAAACGATCGATTCCCTGCATATGAGGCACACTTCGACGGAGTTGCTCAGTGTAGCGCTTTGACACCGTTCTGTATCCGAAGGAATCCTGTTCCGAAAAGGGACTGAATAATTTGCAGCACATAATGTCTTTCTGAATAAATATACAAAACAAGTTGCTTGGTATTTCGCTGATCTTTTCTATTTTGCAATAATTTATTTATTTAGCGCGACTTGTTTCGGTGATAATTGCGTATTTTCCCCAATTTGCTGGAGGAAATGAAGAAAAATTTTCTGTTAGAAAGCGTTTATGAAGTATATTAAAGTTGAATTACGTTTGTTGAAGTGTTTTTCCTACCGGTTTTTCAGGGAAATCCACACCGTTGATTTATTCGAATGCGGTAGAAAGTTTATGCCGCTGTAGTGGAATTTGGTATAGTAACCGTAATAAAATATTCGTAATAAAAGCCATTTCAAGAAGGGAGAAGTTTATGCGAATTAAGGGGATTCTGGTAACCCTTTTAGCATTGGGGTGCCTTCAAGCTGTTTCAGCACAGGCTGGTTATGATACTCTGTGGCTGTGTCAGAACGTTGAAGGAAATGATTTATGGACTGAACTGGGGCTTGCAGATACCTTTCCGGATAACAGAGGAAGATTCGCCATGACTGATACCGGAGATTCGCAGGATGGTAGTGCGTATATCAATTTTGACTATCAGTTCACTGATACAAACCCCGGTTATGCAGGGTTCAAGTGTTTCTGGGATTACGGAATTATGAGCTTCTATGCTGAGGATCACGATTCAATGGTACTCTGGCACAAGGGACCACTGCCGGAGCATAAAGTGAAACTGGTCTGGGCCCAGGGAAGTGCCGGGTGTGGAACTCCTATCAATTACGAGGATTACGCTGAGTTCAAGTCATCTGCTGAATGGAAGCGGGAGACGTTCGGCTTTCCTGAAGGATTTGTTAAAAATGGCCTTTTTGAATTACGTTTCCTGATTTACAATGATCCTGAGGCTGGTGGAGTCAGCCCGACGAGCGGACCCGGTTGCCTGAAAGTTGACAATATGTTTTTCAAGAAAGCCTCGGATATTGCCGTTACCAATCCAATCAAGACACGGGCTTTAAGCAATGCGCGGTACTTCATTCCGACGGTCTCCAACAAGGTAACGCTAACCATTTTCTCGCTGCAGGGGGAACAACTGTTCCGTCAGCAGGTGAACGTTGAAAAAGGAAAGCGGTACGATGTAACGAGGTTTGCCCGGAGCAATTCGAATCTTCCCGATAAGTGGATTCATTGCGTTCAGATTACCGGTGCAGGAGTGAATGTTACCAGAAAGATTTTCAAGTAAGCACGGTAGTTTCGTTATAGGAAACAGTGGGAGTATAAAAAGCATGGTGCCCGTTCGTCACGGACACCATGCTTTTTCATTACGGAACGGTTCACCGCCGAAAAAAATCTCCGCGGTGCGATCGTTCCGGCCGGGCTGAAGCATAATTGACCGGAATCATCACAATAGCATTCGTCAAATTATATCATCGGGAACCGCCGGGATACGAACCGCTCCTCTTATTTAATTGTCAGCTATGAATCTTCTGAAAATCGGATTGCAATTTCTAACGTTAAACGGCCTGCGCTGGACAGTGCTGTATGTGGTATACTGGTCACTGCGGTTTTTTTTCGGAAAAGACAGTACGTCGCTTTCAAATGTTCTTATCGGTCTGGAACGGCGGTACAATCTACCCGGTTTCAATTCTCCCGCAACGGCGGGGGTGCTATGGGATCTGCTTCCCTGGAAAAAGGAACGGGGGGAGGAGTGGACGGTTTCGCAGCAGTGGAAGCAATCGCTCATTGATGAGGTAGTGCTGAAATACGTGAAACCAGGAACCACTGTGCTGGAGATCGGTCCCGGTGGTGGACGGTGGACGGAGGTGCTTGTAACGGTGGCCGGTAAAATCGTTGCCGTTGATGTTTCAGAAAAAGCGATTACTCTCTGTCGGGAGCGATTTTCCTCCTCGCGAAATATAGAGTTTTTTCTCGTCAAAAAGATAGATCTCGGTTTCATTCCTGATGCATCCATCGAGGCAATATGGTCGTTCGATGTGTTCGTGCATATCAATCCGGAGGATACGGACCGTTATCTGGCGGAGTTCAAGCGCGTGCTGGTTCCCGGCGGAATCGCCGTGATTCATCACCCGAAAGAGGGGGGAATTCGCGGTGGATGCCGCAGCAGAGTGACGGATGTGACGTTTTCATCCATGCTCGAACGGCACGGGCTGCTGCTAGATCGCCGGTTTGACTCCTGGGGAGCGGACGGGCAATTTGACCTGCGCCGCTTCGGCGACTGTATCAGTGTGTTTCATGCCTGAGCAAATACTCAGGGAGTCAAGCAAGAATTAACCATGATACCGCCTCTCTGCACGTTTCCGTAATTTCCCGAGCCGCACTCCCGCTTCCAGCAATGTTTCCTCCCTTTTCGCAAATTTTACCTGGGTGATGTAACCGGAATCATGGGAATTTACCGGTAGTGGATTGTTGTCGGGACTACGGTAGTGACCGTTTATGCTCACGGGAGCCTGTTTTTTCGGTGCCGTAGCGGAATAATTGCAATTCACTGTACGGGATCGTTGTGAAATTAAGACGCTGAAGATATATTGTAAGCGGGGTGGAGTATTCTGTCGTGTGTGGTCTATTCACCTCTCCGATGGTTTTGTCGGCAGTTTCAGCTGATTAACCTCTCTTTTCAATCTGTATTCCGTAGAAAAAACATTCGCAACATCGTTTCTGCCGCACCGGGTGCTCCACGGACTGCCACACTGATTCCGCCGGAATGCACCGGTTCCAACCGGGTATCCTGCATATTGTCTTACTACGGATGCCGATGCAGACAGCAATGCGACAGAACAGCAGCTTCCGGGACAATATGAACGCGCGGAGTGCTTATCCGTTACCGCTGCTTCGGCGGGAGGAGGAAACGGTACCCGCTACCTTCAAAGGAACACATTATTAAAAGTAACTACATGTCGTTGTCTTCTGAAGAGAATTTGAACAACTATTTCAGAGAAATACGGGATATCAAACCTCTTACAAGAGAAGAAGAATGCCTTCTGATGCCGAAAATCAGAAAGGGAGAGCCGGGGGCGAGAGATCTGCTTATCCGTTCGAATCTCCGATTCGTGGTCGGGGTCAGTCGGAATTATCAGCACCAGGGGATGCCCCTCTGTGATCTGATAAGTGAAGGAAACCTTGGGCTTATACGGGCATCGATGCATTTCGATGAAACAAAAAATTTCAAATTCATTTCCTATGCGGTATGGTGGATCCGGCAGGCGATATTGACGGCCCTATCGGAGCGTTCCCGTATCGTGCGGATGCCGATCAACCGCAGCAGTATCATGTATCAGGCGGGGCAGGTTCACGGGAAACTTGAACAACGACTTCAACGGACACCGATGCTCAGTGAAATCGCCTCTGAAATGGAACTGAAGGAGAGCGTTGTAGGGGATACCCTGCGTATCGGCAATTCGTACGTTTCCCTTGACACACCGGCAAGTGAAAGCAATTCCACCTGCCGTATCGATCATCTCCAGTACGATAATCAGACGCAGCCCGACAGTGGAATTGCCGATAAATCGTTTAAAAGGGTTGTCGAGGATGCACTCGGCGTCCTTCCGGATCGTGAGAAGGAAATCGTGATGCTTTACTACGGCATCGGTAAAAAGTCGCCTTCGAATCTTGAAACCATCGCAAAACGCTATAAGTTGACAAGAGAACGTATCCGCCAGATAAAAGAGAAAGCGATACGTCGTCTGAAAAAGAACCGGGTGCTTGACGGCCTGAATCACGATGCGTAGCACACGCATCTGCCGAAATGGCAAGCTGGCGGGGCGCATTCAACTGAGGTACCACCCACCCTTCCTGTGTGCCGGGTGGATTGTTGATGAATGATGTATCCACCACTGCGTGACAGGTCTTTCCCGGAAAAAAATCCCAGGCCCCACACCTGCGGATAACCATATACTGAAAGAGATTCTATGCCGGACAAACAAACGATGCCTGTTCATGGTGATATCTATGAAGCCGAGGAAGATTTTACGATTATTTACAAAACGATACTGGTTGAATCGTTCTCCAATACCGGTAAGGCGATCTTTCCCGCCGGAGAACGTCTGATAATCGATACCTGCGGAAGAAAAGGCATCAATGTTTATTGTGATGCCGTAAACTACGACTCACTCGAGGCATTGATCGTTCCTGAAACGATGCGTTCCTCACAGAATTACAACGGCTATTATTTTCACCTTGCCGTAACAACGCTTCTGAAACACTGCAAAAAAATCCTGCGGTAAAACAGGAGTGCCGCAATGCTGCACGATTGAAATTTCCGGTGGTTTCGGTTGATAATCGTTATGTTGGTGATAAACATCCTCCGGCAGCTCGAAACGCTTTATTCGACAGAGAAATTCCTCATATCTGTAAATTATCCGGATTCAGGATACGAGTGATGTAAGCGGACCGTTGGGGTAGGGTTCTGTTACCGCCTGCACCGGTGGGAACCCCGATCTATTGTCGTTCCGCAATGATACGCAGACCACACCGTGTTATACGACCGACAACTCAAACAATACCTGATGGGTAAGATTCAGTATCGGATACTGATATATCCGGGTGCATTTATCCACGTTCAAATCCAGACTGGCGAACAGATCGTACCACTGTTCGATTTTCATGAAGTTGCAGGGAATCTCCATTTTTGTCGAGAGAAACCGGTTGCCGAAATCGTGTGTATTGAGGACATATTTGGAAATCCGGCGATTGTAAATTTCCTCGAACACGATAAGTTTCCTTGCCGTTACTCGTTTCATTTCACTAAGCACTGCTGCAATATCCTGGCAGTGATGGAGAACATACGCGACCATGGTTGCATCAAACGATCTGTCGGGAAATGGAATACGGTCACCATCGTAGATTAATGACGGGAGATGCGAAAGGTTGGAGTCAACCGTATCAATGCCGGTTACCCGCAATTCAGTATGATTATGGAGAAACTCGGTAAGAATCATGTCACCGCACCCGAGGTCAAGAAGCGATGAGCAGTCATTCGTCGAGTCGACAATAATGGGAGTCAGACGCCGGGCACGTGCGTTGAGCAGCATTTTAAAAAAAAATCTTCGAATGCTTTTTTTCAACGGGAAACACCCGGAAATAGTGTCGGTCGGGAAGGTATTCAGCGATCGTTACTTTGGAAGAGGGACACAACTGTTTGAAGGACTGTTTAATATACCTTGTAGGAAGATTAATTCCTATCAGTATTTTACAATCAGCAGAAGTATTATACGGGGCATGACCAGTACTTCAATCAGGGTACCGATCCTGCTTGCAGGAGGCGAAATCACCCGGAAAGGTGAGGGAGAGTGTATATTTTATCCTGTTTTCCGCAGCTGGGCGCTGATGTTATGCATGGCAACGCATCAGAAAGCGGAATGCAGGTTTACGTTACCTCTCCTGTCGGCTACAGAAAGGAATCGCATGGCATTCAGCGAATTTGAACTGAAACGGTACGAAAAATTGATGAACGGTTACATTGAACAAAACAGACCGCCCATTGATGTACGGCATGAACTCGATCTCGGTTTCAGAATCAAAGGACAGAGTGTCGAGATATTCGAAATCCGACCGCAATGGCAAAATCCTGTAGAAAAAATGGAAGAACCGGTTGCAAAAGCGACATATGTACAGACACGGAATAACTGGAAAATTTACTGGCTGAGGGCTGATCTAAAGTGGCACCGGTACGATCCTGATCCGGTAGTGGATACTATCGAAGAATTTATTGAAATAGTTGAAGAGGATGAATACGCCTGTTTCTTCGGGTAGGGCGGGTGGGGAAAACTGCTCCGCATCCGCCCTACCATATAAAATCTGTCATCGCAGCCGAAGTACTGTTGATGAGGTGTTCCGTATAATGCAGATCGTAGGGAGTCTTCCTGGAACTACCCTTCTTCCCATAATGTCGTAAATGCCTTGATCGTTCGTGATGGTATTCCAGTTTCTAACAGGAACAGGTTTTGCCGGATAGGTTTTAATGCGGGTAATCATATCCAGAGTATCAATCATGCCGGTTTGAGTAGCTCTGTTCAAGGTTTTATTCCCGGAGCATGATGATGTTATAAACTTTCCTGAAGAATCCTGGTTGGAGAAAATAATGTATGTCGAATCTATTTCGAAATAACTTCCGCATGCCGCACTGTTGCTTGCAGTATAAACCTGAAAATGATCGTCTCCTCCATTTTTATAATTTTTGAGAGTTGTAATATACACCGCCAGATTCCAAAGCGATTCCTGCTGCTCCATTAATTTTACGGAATCTATTCTTCCCGTCACTATTGATCCCGAGGAATTGAATTTATCAAGCACTGACCAGCCAAGTGAAGCACAGGAACAGCTGTAAACAACTTCGGTACTCATCAATAATAATACTACGACTATTGTGTGTTTCATCGGTACTGTCCTCCTTTGTGTAAAATATACGCCACAATACATCTGATTTAAACAGGGACGGGAAATAAATGTATTCTGCAGGAATACACGGTTATTTTGACCAAATCTGAATTTTGTGATTAAGATATTAGTCGGATAGTATTGGGACAAGTGGGAAGAGCTGGTACAAAGCTTATAGTTGGCCAAGAGAGAGTTTCAGGAAACATATAGCAGGTGTTGCAGAGAATGGAGAATGCCTTGCGGAGCGTTTGGATAGCGTTGTGGAACTTTGCAACATATTCCCACAAATTCCGATGCCAGTCCAATCGATTGGACAAATCGGATTGTTGGTTGATCTGGCGGGATTAAAATGTTTTGAATGCGCGGATGATTCCGCAACTCCCGTCCTGTCTGACTCCCTGAGTTTATCCCGACCCCAATTCTCAGGATTATCGGCAATATCACACATCTATTCTTCTTTGATCGTCAGTGGCCAATCCTGTGATTCCTGGAAGGGGGGCTGCAGGGGAAGATCAATATAGCGAAGAGTAATGCCATATTTGACTCCGTTTGACTTGCAATTTATATTATTGTAATTCCGTTTTATCTGGTAAACATACATAGTCGCACTATCTCTATTCCAAGCTGACAGGGGGTTTTCACGTGAATGCCTGTACATACGTCTTATTTATTGGCCTGTTGCTACTAAGTGTACAATGTCAGAGTGTCACTACTCCTGAACCTGCCGAGACCGGTACTTCTTCGCCGGTAATAGTCTATACGAACATCGGGGAATGGTATTCAAAAATCAATGTCATTGAGAATGATGCAAAGCGGATACTTTTTCCGGATGATACTGTTACGCGCTCGTATGCCGACCTGAATCTGAAGCGGAAAAAAATTGTTTATATGCACAATTGCGCAGTATATCCTATGATGGGAGAAGTAGGGAATCCATCGGTTTGCGTATCGGATATGCAGGGAACAACCGAAAAAACACTGTTACCGTTTAACGTATCGGTTAACTATTTCTATCCGATTTGGGTCTCTGAAAAGGAAATCGCGGTATTTAAAAAGACTGGAACTGAAAATCTGACCGTGGTTATTATTGATACCGAGACGGGAACCCCTGGCTGTGAGATCACCATCAATTTCAATGGGGACATCTACAGTTGTATGATGGAAAAAACCACGGAGTCATTAGTCTTTCTGCAGTGTGGTTATCGTTACCTTGCCGCTATTGATATCGGGTTAAAAACAATACTCAAAGATACAGTAATTGCCTCTGATGATGAAGCGTTTCCGCTAACTCGACCACTCTTGAGCGATGGAAACATATTTTATTTCACTGCTTCGAGATTCCCCTTTTCCTACCTAACGTATAATGCCGATAACAACACCTTTGCCGGATATACTTTTCCTGTGAATAGTGTGGATGTGTCAGCGATTACAGATGAAAATTTTATCACCTACGATCATGATCCTTGGGGAAATTCACTCCTCATGAAGTGTGACAGGAAATTTAATGTTGAAAACAGCTTCAGACTGAATATAGAGGGTGTGATATATTACAAGGATAATTCCGTGTACTGCTTGGCCGAAGGTAATGATGCATACGCTGTAATCAAGGTTGATTTTACCGATAGTTCCTACACATTGTTGAATGATCCGATTGAGGATAATTTTATTTTGGACGCACGGGCGTATGAATGATTGCATATAAGTTATTGCTGTATACGCTCGGGAGAATAGAGCAATGTTTATGGTGGATCCGCCAGGTATCGGCTGACGTGGCCGATTTAAGTGTAGTACGCACTCGTAATCCGATGTGAAACGGGTGTATCTGAAATCTGTCAGATTGTTTCCAGCATATGGAATCAGTTATACATTGACGGGGTGGAGGGGACACTCATCAGGGAATTACTCCTGTCGGTTGTTATATCATTTCACCGCTTCGGTGAGGACACAATCGGGGTGGTATGCTGATCGGCAAGTACGGGTAGGTTTGAAACCCGCTCGTACGGGATTTCGGTAGATGGCATATATTCCCGGCCGTACAGATCGGTGCCCGGGGCAATAGCACATCACCCTCCGTAAAATTTTTCCACCTCTTCCTCCGTCACCCGGTGCAGTTCCTCTGCCGGAAGTTCCCGCAGCACTTCCCATCCTAAATCAAGCGTCTGCTCAATCGTCCGGTCCTCATCCATCCCTTGCGATACAAATTTCTGCTCGAACGATCTGCCGAAATCGAGGTACTGGTGGTCAAGTGGCGAAAGTTCCTCTTCGCCGATAACCGAGGCCAGATTACGGACGTCTTTCACATAGCCATAGGCTGCAAAAAGCTGGCTTGCCAGATGAGGGTGATCTTCCCGCGTGAGGTCTTTCCCGATACCGTCTTTCATGAGGCGCGAGAGGGAGGGGAGGCCCGCTACCGGCGGATAGATCTGCCGGTTGTGCATCTCGCGATCGAACACGATCTGCCCCTCGGTGATGTACCCGCTCAGATCAGGGATCGGGTGCGAGATGTCATCGTTGGGCATCGTGAGAATAGGGAGCGAGGTTATCGATCCGGCGCAGTCTTTGATCATACCGGAGCGTTCGTAAAGTTCCGCCAGGTCGCTGTAGAGATACCCGGGGTAGCCTTTCCGCGAGGGAATTTCACCGCGAATGGTGGAGATCTCACGGAGCGACTCGCAGTAGTTGGTCATATCCGTCATGATCACGAGCACGTGCATGCCTTCGTTGAAGGCGAGATGCTCGGCAAGGGTAAGTGCGGTACGGGGCGTTATGATACGTTCGATGGAGGGTTCATCTGCCAGCGAGAGAAAGAGCGCGACGTTCTCAAGTACGCCACTCTTTTCAAATGAGTTGATGAAGAACCGGGCGACATCATGTTTAACTCCCATCGCGGCAAAGATGACCGCAAAGTCGGTGCTGCCGCCGCGGATTTTTGCCTGCCGGGCGATCTGTGCGGCGAGGATGTTGTGGGGGAGTCCGTTGCCGGAGAAAATCGGGAGTTTCTGCCCGCGGATAAGCGTGTTCATTCCGTCAATTACCGAGATACCGGTCTGGATAAAGTCTCGGGGATACTGACGCGCAGTGGGGTTGATCGCCATACCGTTGATGTTGAGTTCCGCGTCACCACGTTGAGGTGGACCGCCGTCGATCGGGGAGCCGAGTCCGTTGAAGACCCGGCCGAGCATATCTTTCGTGACGGCAATTTTAAGCGGTTTGCCGCAGAAGCGTACCCGCGTACCCGGTATCGTGAGTCCAGAGGTGCCTTCGAACACCTGCGCCACTACATAGTCAACCGAGGTTTCCAGTACGATACCGAGGCGGACCGCTCCCGATGGATCAACGCATTCTATCAGTTCCCGGTATCCCACCGGGTGGGTCTTTTCAACCACAATAAGCGGTCCTTCGATCCGGTGGACGCCGATATACTCTTTTCCGACTAGTGATGATTCCGACATGCGTTATCCTTTTTCGGGGCTGAAACTCAGCCGGTCGAATGAACGTTCAAGTTTGGCGGCTATTTTATCGAGTCCCGAGAGATCCTCGTTCGGGATAGCGAATTTCATTTTAATAATATCCTGATACACCTTCATCTTCCGAAGCGCGACGATTGTTGATCCTGACTTGATTGCCTCGGCTCCCCGTTCGTAAAAGGTGACGATTATGTTGAGCATGCGCGTCTGTTTCTCGACGGTTGAGTACATGTCGATTTTGTCGAACGCGTTCTGCTGCAGAAAGGCGTTTTTAAAAAGCGTACAGATTTCAAGAATAAACCGCTGAGAATCGGGAAGGGCGTCGGGACCCACCAGTTTGACCACCTGCTGGAGTTTCACTTCACGCTGGAGAAGGTTCATTATCACATGACGGTCATGCTCCCAGTCGGTGCTCACTTCCCGTTCCCACCACGGTGCGATATCTACAAGGTACTCGCTGTACGAGTCAAGCCAGGAGATGGCGGGGTAGTGACGTGAGTTGGCAAGTTGACGGTCGAGGCCCCAGAAACAGCGGATAAACCGCTTGGTATGCTGTGTCACCGGTTCGCTGAAGTCGCCGCCGGGAGGGGAGACCGCTCCAATCAGCGTGACTGAACCCTCTCTGCCGCAAAGTGTCTTCATGTAGCCTGCCCGTTCGTAAAATTCGGCTATTTTGGTGGGCAGGTAAGCGGGGAATCCCTCTTCGGCAGGCATCTCCTCCATGCGGCCCGAGAGTTCGCGCAGTGCCTCGGCCCAGCGGGAGGTGGAGTCGGCCATAACGGCAACATGCAGCCCCATATCACGGAAATATTCGGCCATGGTAACCCCGGTGTAGATGCTGGCTTCCCGGGCGCTGACCGGCATGTTCGAGGTGTTGGCGATAAGCACCGTGCGTTCCATAAGTGATTTTCCTGTGCGTGGATCGATGATGGCAGGGAACTCGCGTAGAACATCGGTAATCTCATTGCCTCGTTCTCCGCAGCCGATGTAGACAATTATATCGGCATCACACCATTTTGCGACCGCCTGCTGCGTCATTGTTTTTCCGGTACCGAAACCGCCGGGGATCGCGACTGTACCGCCCTTGGCAACCGGGAAGAGGGTGTCGATCACCCGTTGACCGGTGATGAGCGGAATGTCGAGCGGGAGGCGCTGCGTTACGGGACGCGAGAGGCGGATCGGCCATTTATGCATGAGCATAAGCGGTGTTTCACCGTTGTCGGTTGCTGCTACTGCGATAGTGTCGGTAACGGTGTAGTCGCCTTCGGGCATTATGGAGATCAATGAGCCGGATGTCCCCGGGGGAACGAGTATGGAGTGGGTGAGAAGCTCCGTTTCCTGCACGGTGCCAAGTACCATACCACCGGTGACGGCCGTACCCGGCGTGCACTGCGGAATGAAATGCCACTTGCGCTGACGGTCGAGCGAGGGAACCTGAATGCCGCGTGCGATAAAGGGACCGCTTATTTTTCGGATCTCTTCGAGCGGGCGCTGAATGCCGTCGTAAATCCCGCCGATAAGTCCGGGACCAAGTTCTATGGAGAGCGGGATATTATCGCCGTAGATCGGTGCGCCGGGTTTGAGGCCTACCGTGTCCTCGTACACCTGAATAACTGCACCGGAACCTTCGAGTTTGATGATCTCTCCCACGAGGTGTTCATCACCAACCCGTACCAGTTCGTAAATCATCGCATCGGTAATCCCGTTTGCCTCGATGACCGGGCCGTTGACCCGTCTTACTTTTCCGACAATTCGCTGGAGTGTCATGCGTTATCCGTTTCTTCGGGCTGTTCACCGGGTTTGCCTGCGGAAGAGAACAGCGCATCGTATACGCGGTTGCGGATCTCCCCTTCGTGACGCCGCAGTCGTGTTACCACCTGATTGTTGAATGCCGTCCGGCCGTCTGCCGCAGTAACGACCACACCCTGACCGGCAAGTGGTGGTGCACTGGTGAGTGAGAGCGTTACGGTATGATTGAATTGGCTTTTTGTCAGGGCTGACGCCTCGGCAAGGAGCGCTTCGTCAACCATAGCGCGTTCAGGAGCAGAGACGTTGACTACGGCAGCTGATGCACCGAGACCGGCGGCTGCTTCGGCGATCCACCGGACAAGTATATCGTGGTATCCGGGGGTTATCGACAATTCAGCGATCTTCTTTTCAGATCGGGTGAGGATCTCTTTGAGCAGTGCGTCCTGTGCCTGAAGCATTTCGCGTTTTAGCGTGACATTGATTCCCGAGAGAATGGTACGGCTGGTGGTAGCAGCCTGTTCCCGCGCCTTCTCTTCGGCATCACGGGTGATCTTGGATGCTTTACCGCTTGCGAACGAACGTCGTTCATCGGCCATTTTGCGGGCTTCGGCCACAAGCGCTTCCGCCTGCTGCCGCGCGTCTGTGGTGATCCCCTCGATGATGAGACCGGTGCCGGTTGTGTCAGGTGTTGTGGTCATGCTGGTACCTTTTTTTTAGTTCGGGGGTACGGTGTGTCGTGCTCGAACCTTACCCATAAATATCTGTTGACGTTTTCGGTCGCCTCACCCCGGTTCATTTCCACATTTCTTCATCCCCTCCCCATGTGTGGAGAGGGGATCACGGAAAGAAAACGGAAACGGGGTGAGGCGATCATAAT
The DNA here is from genome assembly GCA_050304135.1 of Chitinispirillaceae bacterium. Classification (GTDB taxonomy): domain Bacteria; phylum Fibrobacterota; class Chitinivibrionia; order Chitinivibrionales; family Chitinispirillaceae; genus JAFGNB01. The sequence continues at coordinate 64,298 of JBNLDC010000002.1, forward strand.
TTCAACCCGATCGTTCTGTTTACCAGTTCCCGGATTCCCGGCTTACCCGGCATGCGTCCGGTCCGGTCGGGAATTTCGACAATAAGCGGAAATGTCTGTGTGAAGATGTATTTGTCAACAGCCTCCCGGATCATGTCGGCGACTGCTTCGGTGATGATGATAATGCCTGTTTCCTTGTTGGCTATCGCTTCGTTGAAAGCGGCTGACGCCTCCTCAGCACGTGAAACGGTTTTACCGCTCACTCCCGCCATACCGAGTCCAAGAACGGTGTCTTCATCGCCAATGACAAAATACTCCATCAGACTTTTCCCAGAATCAGAAGTCCCATGATAAAACCGAATACAACCAGACCTTCGGCAAGTGCTACAAAGATAAGTGCCTGTCCTGCAATCTCCGGTTTTTCTGCAACAGCTCCCATAGCCGCGGCTCCCACATTCGAAATCGCAAGGCCGGCACCTATCGCGCCAAGACCGAAAGCGATTGCAGCCGCAATAAACCCCCACTTCGCAGCAGATGCATTGCCTTCATTTGCTGCCGAACTTTGAACGTATGCAGGTTCATCGTGGGATTGTGCAACGGCTTCGTAGGTGAAAATCGTTCCCGAGATGGCAAGTACCGAAAAGAGTCCGATAATGCTCTGAGTAATCCGTCGTCGCAGTTTCCCGGTCGGGTGCTCCATACAACCTCCTTTGATTGTTACGGTTCTTTCAGGCGTACCGGTTGATAGCGACTGCCGGTGCCGTGGAAGAATTTGGTGAAAAATTCATAGTAATTCAAACGCAATGACTGAATACCTGCTGAGAGACCTTCAAGAACGATAACCATGATGTTTCCGGCGATTATGAGCAGCACCGCGGCGATCGACGCGGCGATACCGGGCCTGGGACCGCGTACCATATCGGCCATGGTGAAGAATGCGACCATCAGGCTGACGTGCGCAATGCCCAGCCCGGCAACACGCATGAACGAGAGCGTGTTGGAGAGATAGCCACCGAAGACTTCGAGCAGTTCGACAATCCACTCCATACCAAAATTGACAAGCGACATCCCCGAGAACGGTTCGTGGTGGGCGCGGGCATGAAGCGGTGCTTTGAAAAAGAGCATCAGTGCAGGCAGCAGCAGCCCGACAATCAGCACCGGGGTTCCCGGCAGGCCTTTGTAGTCGTGACTGATGAGGTACGAGGCGCAATAAATGCCCCCGGCGTAAATCCAACCACCCGGAATACCTCCCTTGTCGAAGAGCAGTTCCGACCACCGACGCTTAATGCAAAGGTTTATCCAGTTGAAGAGAAGACCGCAGCCGATAACGCCGATACCGAATTTAACGGTGATTCCGAGAATATCATAAATCGATGAAATTCCCACCGAGGGGCGTGCATGCCCGGTGATGATCCCATGGAAATCAAACCAGAGTGGCTTGATAATTGAATAGCCGAAGACCGATCCGAACAGCGCACCGAACACAACCGAAGCACCTCCACACCAGATCAGGAGGGTTGCAAGACGACGCAGTCCGGTCTGATTCTGCTTTTTCATGAAAATCGTTCCGGCGATACCACCTGCCATGAGGAGCGCTCCCTGACCGATATCGGCGAACATAAGTCCGAACATTACCAGATAGGTAAAAACGACAAAAGGCGTCGGGTCGATGGTGCCGTATTCGGGAATGCCGAAATTTGACACGAGCATCTCGAATGGAGCGAAGAGTTTCGGATTGTCGAATTTTACCGGTGCTTCCTGTCGCTGCTCCTGCAGGTCGCTGGAATGATCGGGGGAGAGCCATTCGATATGACAGCGTCCGCCGGTGGTACTGGTGAGCAGTTCCGAGATAGTCTGGCGCTGCGAAGAGGGGACCCATCCTGAAAAAAGCACGGTACGGGAGGTCTGTTTGAATGCGGATCTGATGCGCAGTCTGAGTTCGTCGATACGGAGCGCGGTCCAGTGGCCACTCAGGAGTGTTTTCTTTCCGGTAACAATCGAATGTCCCTGCTCCAGTAGTTTCTGCTGTTCCTGTTTCAGTGCAGTGAGTTTTTCGTTGATGGCAGTACGGATGTCGTTGCCGGTTCCTTTAAGTTCTGTGGAGAGTTCCAAAGGTTCCCAGCCGTTTTCAGCCAGCAGCGAGGTTACCTGGTTTTTATCCCGTTTCATGGAGATAACGATCAGATGGGTACGTTTTCCGACGTCTCCGAGCTGCTGAATGACTGAAGGGTGCTGCTGCAGCTGTTCCTGCAGCGAGGCTATTCCCGATGCAGGTATCGAACCGATCTGCATGGTGACATACGAGTAATGGGAGTTGAGCGACGCGGGGGAAAAATCCGGTCCGTAAAGACCGATCTGACGGCTGATCTCCTCGTATTTAAGGATGTCGGTTTGAAGAAGCCGCTGCCGGTCACGTACTTTCTGCAGGTCAACGGCTATCCCGTCTAGCTCCCGGTTGATTGCATCAGGATCAGAGGGGGGGGAGGCGGCCGTGTCGGTTTCTGGAGGAATCGTCGGGACGATACCAACCGTATCAAGAAACTGTTCAATACGTTTTCGGGTCTCATTAATGCGGATGGCGCTCTCCGCAGGAAGAGGTACATCGTGAAGCCCTGCTCCTGAGGTACCAACCGGGAAATCATGAGAAGCGATAAACTGCACGGCTCCCGACATCAGCAGTGCCTCGGTTACCTTCTCGGCATCGCGTCCGATTACGATCGCGAAGAGTCGCAGCATGGGTTCGGTGAACATCACAGGAGGGTTGCCGTCCGTTCTCTGCTGATGTTGAAAAAACCGGCATTGAGTACCGTTCTGATCCGTCTGATTTCGAGCCGTTTCAGAATGAAATAGGCAAGGACTATTCCGATGGTAAAGGGGTGTCCGAGCATAATACGGTGCACCTCTTCGAGAGTGATCTGTTCCAGTATGTGTTCTATCATTGTCACCCGTGACGACTGATCCGGCTTCGACGATGCGGCGAGCATAGCCATGCCAGGGTAATTTTTGCTGATAATCGCCTCGAGTGACCCGGTGAGCTGCTCGGAACGGTAAATATCCTGAAGGGTCGAGCCTTTTACGGAAAACCCGCCGGGAATGATCAGATCGGCAACCTGTTCATACGGGAGACGGTAAAAAGTCCGGAAACGGATAATCCAGCTAACATTCTGCAGATCGATTTCGATACCTACGAGACGCCGGGCGATGAGTCGATCCCGTGAGTCGAGCGTGGTGATAGCCTCAATCAATTGGCGGTAATAATAATGATCGAGTGCGGCAGAGAGCGGGAAGAGTGACTGATGCTGTTCCACCGCGGGGGCAGCTTTTCGGATAATGGCTGCGTAGGGGGTTGCAGCGAGCGCGGTTGCCGCATCATCGAGCGAAACACTGTTAATGACAGTCTCGTAGGGGATATCTGAAATAATTCGGTCGCGCATAAGATAATGCACCGCATCATCAATCGAACGCTTGCGGAATACATGATCAAAGAAGAGGCGGAGTGCGTTTTTGAGGTTTTCAATTTCGTAACCTGCGGCGAACGCCCTTACAACCGGGACTGCCTGAGCCGGGAGAAACGGTTCGAGCTCTCTGAACAGTCCGGCTTCCCGTTTATACAGCGACAACTCCACCAGTTTAAGATCACCTGTCTGCTCGTATACGGTGGCCAGTTCAGAAAATGACGTACCGCGGAGCAGCTGGAGCATTTCGGCAGTGGTCCGGCATTTGATGAGTGACGAAAAAAAATCATCGGATAGAATATTACTGATACGAGCGCGAAGCTTTGCGTTGACAAGTGCGTATCTGCTGACGTCTGCGATCATCGGCAGTTACCGCCGCTGCTCTGAGGAGGTAATAAGAGAAACAATTTCGCTGACCAGGGTATCGAGAGCGGCATGGTTGCATTCACGAAGCTCCTGCTGCTGTTTTCTGAATTCAGCAAAGGCAGTTTCACGTGACCGCTGAGCCTCTTCACGGGCAGCTGTTACTGCGGATCTGAGGTGTTCCTGTGCCTGCTCCACTGCTGCGGATACCAGTGCGGCGGCTTCTTTTTCGCTTTCCTGCCGAATACGTGCCGCTTCCTGTCGGGCCTCGTCCAGAAGAACGTCGACCTTTTTTTCCGCGGTGAGAATTTCGTCAACCACCTCTTTCATATATGCTTGCTCCGGGATGGGTGGAATCACTTTCCTATAATATATGCATTGGAGCGGCACTGAGGAAAATGGAATCTGCTAGTACCATCGTTGCGAATGGTATTTTGGGGGAAATTGAAATACTCCTGTCGGAAGAAAGATGCGTGGAACTGTAACTTTGCACCAGTAATTGTCTCATGATATATATACTCTCGATTCCATGAATATGGATCGGGATCGGCATGCCGCCAAGGTTTAATAAGCGTAAGGTGTCCGGTACTATGTACCGTTTCTGTTGTAACGCTTTCGGTATCGAAAACAACCGGAATAAATGACGATACCGATTCCGATACCGACCCCGACTCCGAAAGAAAAACCAATGCTTTTTATTTTTAAACAGTTAATAACAGGTGGTTTCAGGGTAGTATCTTAAATCAGATTACAGAGAATTTCGGAGAACACAACCTTATGGCAGTAAAATCAAATATCGTCCTCATCGGGATGCCGGGTGTAGGGAAAAGTACTGTCGGGGTGCTTCTGGCGAAGCGGCTCTCTAAACGGTTTGTTGACACTGATCTGGCTATACAACACCGGAAGAAACAATCGCTGCAGGATATTCTCGACACATCCGGGTATCGTGTGCTGCGCAACGTGGAGGAAGAGGTAATCAGTTCTCTCCGGGTACGCAGCACGGTGGTCGCCACCGGAGGCAGTGCGGTTTACAGTGCAAAGGCGATGATGCATCTCAAAAGCAGGGGAACCGTTATCTACCTGCAGCTGGGCATCGCTGCTATCCGAAGGAGAATCCGGAACTTTTCCACACGGGGAATCGCCAAACCTCCCACCCAGACCTGCAGTCAACTCTTTGAGGAACGTACCCGTCTTTACAGAAAATATGCTGATCGTAAGGTCGATTGCCGTGGATTGACCGCGGAGGAGGTGTGTGACCGGATTGAGGCGTTGCTTGCGGAGTGATTAGGTGACAGGGTGACAGATTTCCGCTTTTCAGAAATATCCTTCAAATCAAATCGTACTATTCCGGGAATTTCCGTAGTAAAAAAAACTGGTAACATCTTCAGTGACTGTTGCATCGAATTACTGATGGTCTTTCACCTTACATTCCGTTTTATCTCTCATTGTCACCCGCAGCATGGAGGGACAACTTCATGAAAAAAAATATCGTTTCAGTGATGTGCATGTTCACGGTTGTACTGTCGTGCAGTCTGATAAATCCCACGGGGGGGGATGATACCCCTTATTCGAGGCCACCGTTACTTAGTACCGCCTCTTCCGATTGGTTCCGGGCAAGTCCTCCTGTGAGCGATGATTCAGTCTGGTACTGTCCGCCTGCCTGGAAATGGTACTGGTTTACTCCCCGGGATGCCGACAATGTTCATACGGTACAAGAGGATAAAATTTTCGTCCCGGGCTATGATGCCGAAGAACGGGCAGCTGAAGTGGGACCGAATTTGTACGCCACGGTTCTCAGACTTCATGTGCAACCGGCGCCGGAGGTTGACTCCCTAAAAGAACGTTTCAGAAATGCCTGGGCAGGGATTCAGACCCGTATTGACTGGCTGGGGTTGGATATGGATTCTGTAACGTATCTGGATTTTTACTGTAAAGTGGAAAACGGTATTTCCGGCAAAGGAAAACTGTACCTGCAATTAGGCAGATTTTCGGAAGATATTTCACTCCATGGTGGTCCCCCTAACGGAAGACTCGACAATGAGGATACCTCTTCGGCGATTGTTTCCAGCTTTTACGATAAGAACCTTGATAGGGGGCTTGACCAGCTGCCTGATACCGCAGAATTTTACTGTATTCCCGGAAGTACCGAAGGTAATTGGGATACTCTTCGTTACGGTGATCAGCGTCTTGGTGCGGATTCACTCGATCCTTCCAGAGATAATTACAAACAATATTATTATAATCAGGGTGATCTTGACAATTACCTTTACCAGTGCGGAACGCAGCTGGATAGTCGCATCAATTCGGAAGACGCAGATCGCGATGGTACGGTGCGAACCCGTCAGGAGGAATCCTATTTCCAGATGGTCGTTGACCTGAGCGATTCTCTTTCGCCGTTTATCGATACCGGAGTAACAATCGCGGAGCCGGGAATATGGCGCAAATATCGCATTCCGATTCCTGCAGACGGCGGCAACGGGGATTTTTCTGCGGTCAACGGGCCGGAATGGTCGGATATACCTGCACTAAGGTTATTCTGGAGGAATTTTCCTGCAGATCAACTTTCGGAAGAACTCCAGCTGGTGTTGTATGATATTCGTCTTGTGCCTGAATATGAGGAATAAAGTGACTGGGAGACTGGGTGACTGGGTGACCCCCCGCTTCTCCCCGTCTCCTTGTCCCAATGTCCCGATGTCCCAGAAATCATCCCGGATGTTTCTGTAGATAGTTGAAGGTCTGCCGCAGGGTGTTGAGCAGCGAGTACGCATTGGCAATATCTCGGTTTCCGCCGGTTTCCAGAAGACAGAAACAGTAGTCATACAGATGATACAGACTCCGTGAGGTCGCATCCGTCTCTTTGAGTGCGCGTTGGAGCATAACGAGCATGTTCTGTGCACGGTCAAGATGGTCGCGCCTCGTCTCGTCGGACAGTTTCGCCTGACGCAGGTGCAGAGCACACTGGTCGTGCAGCATACAGATAATCCGGGCATGCGAGGCAGTTTCAATCCGCATACGCGAATAGGTGTCAATAGGGTCGGGGATCGACGCCGTCATGGGAACCTCTTCTCCGGTGGTAAAAAGTTTTTACCCGAGTATACCCATGATGTGATTGCGGCTCATTTCATTAAACCGCTGAAACGCCGAAATCCCCCCCTCGTTGAGCAACTGCTGTCGCACCAGCTCTGCTACTCCCTGAGCCATATCCTGGTCCCGCAATACCGATTCCGCGGCCTGAGTATTCACCATTGCGTTATCAAGATTGTTGATTGCGGACGAGAACCGGTTTACGGTGGCTCCAACGGTAGCCCTCTGCTGGTTGAGACTTTGCAGTGCATTGTCGATAGCCGCAAAAGCAGTTTGAGCTCCTCCGGACGTGGCTATGTCGGTGCCTGCGATTCCCGAGGTGGCAGCTGAAAAGTCGATTTGCGGCAGGGCTATCTGGTCGCCCGCTTCCGCACCGATCTGAATCTGCGCGTTTCCGGAAGCGAGATCTGTCCCGTTGGAAGTGTTCTGACGGTTGTACTGGGTACTCTGCGCCAGACGGTCAATCTCCTGCGTCAGTGCCTGGTACTCCGAATTGAGTGACTGGCGGTCGGTGTCGGATAAGGTGTCGTTTCTCGCCTGAATGGTCAGTTCCCGTTGCCGCTGCAGCATATTGGAGATCTCGGTGGCACCTCCATCGGTGATGTTGAGCGCAGCCATGGCATCCTGCGCATTGCGTGAAGCCATTTTGTAACCGCGGATGTTGGTTCTGAGCGTTTCGGAAATACTCAGTCCCGCCGCATCATCGGACGCACGGTTTATGCGCTGAGCGGTTGAGAGACGTTCAAGTATTTTCTGCAGCTGACGATTTGTTTTTTTGAGCGCGTCGGTGGTTTTTTGGGTACCAACGGCAAATGACGGACTCCCGGTTCCTCCGATTTGCATGGAACACCTCCCTTGTGTATCGTAATTGTACAACTTCCCCAATCAAATTATCGGCAGGATTTGAAAAATCTTTAATGATTTTTTTAAGAAATGTGAATTTGTATCTAACAGGCGGATGGGGGATGCTAAGTCGGATTTTCGTTGCTTGTGCTGCAAATCTCTATCTTTTATATTGTTAAACAAACACCTGAAGTATCATTCACCGTGAGGGAGTAATCATGAAAAATTGTATCCGATTGTTTTCCATGTTGTCTCTGTCTGCAGGAATGCTGGGGTCGGTTTCCGCAGATGATATGGAAACCGTTAAGCAGGTTTTTGAAAAATGCGGTATCACCGAAGCTGATCCCGCATCTGTTGTCATTATTGAAGAGGGGAGTGTGGTCTCGCTTGACCTTAACAACAAAGAGATCACCCAGGACGGCATATCGTTTCTTCCTCCCGAGATCGGAATGCTTTCGAATCTCCGGGTGCTGAGCTGCAGCGGTAACATCATCGACAGTCTGCCCGTCGAAATCGGCAACCTTTCCAATCTGAAAAAACTCGACTGCAGCAGCAACCGTATTACCATGCTTCCTGCTGCGATTGGCAATCTTACAAAACTGACCCATCTGGATATGCGGCATAACCGGCTGGCGATTCTTCCTCCGGAGATCGGGAACTGTAAGAGCCTGGTACTGCTCCAGCTTTGGGGCAACAAGCTTACCAGTATAGACGAAGCGGTGGTCCGTCTGCCTGCGCTCAAGGAACTCTATCTCAAGGATAACCGGTTGACTGCACTGCCCAAATCGATCGTAAAGCTTGATCTGGGGTATCTTGATGTTATGGGAAACAAGCTCTGCGATCTGCCTCCCGAGGTCGACAAATGGATACGCAAGAGAGATGCAAGGTATCGGGAGCTGCAGAAGTGCTGGTGAACGAATGAAAAAAATTCATGGTGCGGGAGTGGTACGGGAATCCCTTCCCGACCTGCTCTACGATGAATCCCGTTGTGAAGGCGGTACTCCAGAAACCGTCTGCTATCCGGAGACTGCTGATGATTTACGCGAAATTATTACCGAAGCCCGTTCGCGGCATCAAACAATTACTTTTATTGGTGCACAGACCGGTACCACCGGTGGCGCCGTACCGATTGAAGGGTGCTGTGCGATCGCATTTTCTGCGATGAAACGGATTCATGCCGTACAGAAGGAGCCGGGAATGCAGCCGGTGCTGTTCTGTGATCCGGGAGTGACGCTTGCCGAGGTTGAGCGGTTTCTTGCTGCGCCGGGCGATTGGCATGATCCGGTTAAAGGCGCCGGTCTGCTTGAGGCCGGCAAGTGGAGTTATATGCCGGATCCCACCGAAATGACGGCGCAACTTGGTGGAACGGTTGCAACCAACGCTTCCGGTGCCCGGTCATTCCGCTATGGGTCGACCCGTGATCACATCGCCTCTCTTGACGTACTCCTCTCCAACGGTGCTTCCGCAACGCTTGAACGACTGATTCCGGGAGGACTGTGGGACCGGACCATTACCACCGATGACGGAGCCGTTATTATCGTTCCTGAACTGCCGTACCGCAGTCTTTCGATTAAAAATGCCGCAGGCTATTATAATACTCCTGAAATGAGTGCGGTGGACTTGTTTATCGGCTCTGAAGGAACTCTCGGAGCGATCTCACGTATCGGTATTTTCCTTCAGCGCCGGCAGGAGATTGTTGCCGGTCTGAGTTTTTTCCCTTCCACCGATGCGGCGTTTGATTTTGCTGATTTCCTGCGGGTGCTACCCGAGGTGGCGGCGATAGAATTTTTTGATGACGGTTCCCTGATGCTTATTGACCGGTATCGGGACCGGTTGTCGGAACCGTTACCACCATTTACCGAAAGTGCTCGTGCAGCGATTTACTGGGAGTACACTGAAACAGGTGATAACCCTTTTGAAGACGTGATGGAGGTGTGGGAAAAAGAGCTCATCTCCTGCGGATCATCATTCGAAGAGACCTGGAGCGGGTTTGACGAAAACGAGCGTACACGACTCCGTCATTTCCGTCATGCCCTTCCGGAAATGATCAACAGCATTATCGCCCAAAATAAACAGCGTTGTCCGACTATTCGCAAAGTGGGAACCGATAGTGCTCTTCCTGCAGCACTATTCCGGCAGGCGTTTCTTGAATCGATCACGATGCTCAGGGAGTGTGCCATTCCCTTTGCCGTTTTCGGTCACCTCGGCAATTACCATCTTCACGTCAATCTGCTGCCTGCCACTGCCGGGGAGCTTGACCGGTCGCTTGAACTGTATGGGAAACTGATGGCAGTCGCCATTGAAGGTGGTGGTACCGTAAGCGCTGAGCATGGAATAGGCAAAATCAAAAAAGAGTATCTCGCCCGGATGTATGGTCCCGGGGGAATTGCAGGTATGCAACGTGTCAAGGCTGCGCTTGATCCCGACGGGCTTTTCAATCCGGGTAATCTCTTCTGAACGTTTGCTGCTGGCGTAGTTCCCGATTACCGCTTACTTTACTGCGTTCTGTTTATCCGCCGGTGGTCACGGTAAAATGTTCCTTACGAAACAGATCTGCAAACTGTTCGATACGATTTTCAGGAACCAGTGCGATCTGTTCGTACGGCTGCCATTGCCGATTGAGATACCGGTATTTCATTGCGGCTGTGTTGTGAAACGGCAGCAGGTTGATCTCCTCGATCGCGTTGCGAAACGGCAGGCAGCGGGCAAGTATGGAGTGCATGGCCTCCGGGGTATCATTCCAGTCCGGAATCACCGGTATCCGAATCCGGACCCGTACCCTTCCGCAGATCCGGGAAAGGTTATCGAACACCGTATCGGGATGCACCTCGGGTCGGCTGGCGTGCTTGATATCCGCAAGAAACAGATCGGTATACGGAAGTACACTTTCGATGGCATCCGCAGCTACGGCCAGACAACTGTCAACAGCCGTACTGATTTTCCTCTCGCGACAGCTCTGAAGTACTTCCCGGAGAACGTCGGGGTACAGGAGCGGTTCTCCGCCGCTGAAAGTTACGCCGCCGCCTGAGGTTGTGTAATACACCGCATCTTTGAGCAGTTCATTCAGCAGCTCGCCGGGGGAAAAGGGAAGTCCGGCGGGAGTGAGCGCGTTTGTAGGGCAAACTTTACAACAGGCAAAACAGGCGGTGCAGTTGCCGTGGTCAACAATATATTCGCGCGTGATATCGATTGCATCGAAATCGCATACCCCGGCACAGGCACCGCAGTGAATGCAGAGACGTCGATCGTACAGCAGCTCCGGTTCTCGACGTTGTGTTTCGGGGTTGTGGCACCAGGGACACTGAAGCGGACATCCTTTAAAGAACACAACGGTTCGAAGGCCGGGGCCGTCAACCGTGGAGCCGCGGATAATCCGGGTAATCGGGGCAATGAGCCGCATGGTCATGTTTAGTTTCCACCTGCGAGTCCGGGATGCAATGCTACCTTTACGATTGCCCTCGTCGGGCATATACTGTTGGCTGATAGTTTCACAAACATAAAATACTAACTATATTTCACTACCGGGTATTCTGGAATGATTTTCCCGAAATGTGGTAACTGGGGCAGCTGGGGAGGCTGTTTCGCGGATGAACTTGATCTTGATTGTAAAATTGATGTTGAGCGGCAAGCATCGCAGCGGTATCTCCCGGGAGGGCAATCCGGGTTCGTGGTTGTAATAATTCACCCATGGGTGTAGTATTATTAAGGAAGGCGATTTGCACGTCACGTGTGTAAAACTTGCTTAAAAACAGTTCTGTATATATCTTTTTCAATAGCTTACGGCAATCAAACTTATGAAAATGCAAACATTTCGAAAACCACATCAGTGGCTGAACTTCTGGCTCGAGAAATATACCGATGTTCTGTCGACCCTGAAATACAGTGCAGATCAGCGCAAACAGTGCTGGTCGATTCTCAAACTGTTTCTGGAGAAGCTGCCGGGAAACCCCCGTAACATCTCACTCGAAGCCGTTGAAAAATTTATCGCGGAGGCACCGGAGGAACGGGCACTCCCGGTGACCATTTTTTATCAGAAGATTGCACCTTCCAAACCGCATATCGAAATGCTGAAAAAATATGACCGGCCTGCTGCTTCAAACGGTACGGGCAGTGCGGGGAACCCTCAGGAACAGTTCAACGAATTGCTTTCCTCAAGAAATTTCAGCCCGCGGACCGTAAAAAATTATACCTCAAGCCTCGCGCAATTTCTCAAATGGTCAGAAGAAAACAAGGCTGCAGCTTCTCTGGAAACTATTGAAACCTACTGTACCTATCTTGCTCAGGAGAAAAAACTCGCGCCGCGCACGGTTGCTCTTCACAGCGCGGCCCTTAAACTCTACTGCAAATTGATCGTTGCTCCGGGAGCAGCCGAAACGGACGTATGACCACCCGGTACGACGGACTTCTCATGTTCAGCGGCGGACTCGACAGTACTATTGCCGCTCATCTTCTAAAAAATCAGGGTCTTTCTCTTCTTGGTATTCATTTTGTTCTGCCGTTCTATTCCGGCATCGGCAGGGAACACCGCCAGATGCAGTCATTCGCCGATGCACTCGGGTTACCCCTGCGAATTATCGAAGAGGGTGAGGAATTCTTCACGATGGTCCGTTCGCCAAAGTTCGGATTCGGCAAGAGTGCCAACCCCTGTCTTGACTGCCGCATACACCGGCTAGAGAAGGCCCGGAAAATAATGGAGGAGGTTGGTGGTGCCTCGTTCATTGCGACCGGAGAGGTGATCGGTCAGCGACCGAAATCACAGCGGCTCGAATGTCTCCATCTGATTGAACGGCGCACCGGACTGGAAGGACGATTGCTCCGACCGCTCTGCGCGCAGCATCTTGATCCGACTCTCCCCGAGACGGAAGGGGTGGTCAACAGGGAACAACTGTTTGGTTGGACCGGACGCTCCCGCCATCCGCAGCTTGCCTATGCCCGTGAGCACGGACTGCAGCATACTTCTCCGGCCGGGGGGTGTCTGCTTACCATGGTCCCTTCGGGGAAACGGTATCTGCAACTGGTGGAACGGTACCCGGATTTCGACCTTACTGATTTTAAATTAATCGCATACGGCAGGCATTTTCTGCTTAACGACCATTGCCGGATGGTGATTGCCCGCGACGACGCGGAGAATGTACCGATTGAAAAAATCGTCGGTGAAAATGATCTCTGTTTTGATCTTGTCGATACCCCCGGACCGATGGGTGTCGGCAGAGGAAAATTTACGGAAGAGGATGTTGCCACCGCGGCCGCAATGGTAGCGCGTTACTCGCGTGCACGTTCCGAACCTCAGGTTCGGGTGAAAGTGTTCCGGCGCAGCGGTGGTGAACAGATCGTCACGGTTAAGCCCGCCAATCCGGCATCATGCGAAGCGTGCAGGGTGTAGTAGGGGTTCAGCATTCAGTATAGTGCCGTCGTCCTGCAGAAAACAACCCGCTATCCCCGTCGCTGCTCCCATTTGATTTCCGGAATTTTCTTTATATTTATCAGGAAATAGTACCCCGGATTGAGCCGTTCGGGCCTCCACTGAAACTTCATATTCCAGCATTCAAGATCGCAGGCAATATTGATGCTGTTCTGAACCCACTGATCCGACTGAAAATTATAGGTGCTGCTCCACTGAAACGACCAGTTTCTCGTGATATTGCAGCCGGCACTGCTGCTGAGGCTGTACCGTTTTTCGGGCACGAACAGTTCCGTGGGCGATGTGCGGGATATCGAGAAAGAATAGGAGGGGGTGAGGGAAATATTCCATCCAGTGTTATCCGCATTCGCGTAGTTCACGTCGTCGCGGGGATGCAGCGAGTCGAGAACAAGAAAATCACCACCCCAGAAATTTCCTTTTGCCGATAGTGTACCGATACTTAGATTGAGGTTGAACCTGTTCAGGATGGGGGTATGCAGAGCATCGTTCTGATCGTACATCCAGAAGTTTGCCCCCGATGTCACACGGATGTTTTTAAATCCCGTGGAGGCATTTGCTGAGACGTCACCCAGCTTCCGGGTTTCCGCCTCGAAATTATAACTGGTGGAGGCGTCGACCGCCAGTATCGAGAATTTGTTTTCGACCGGCTTTTCTCCTGGTTTCGCTTCCTTGACGGTTTTTCCGTCGAACTGGTTTCTGAGACTTATGCCGAGCTGCTGACTGCGTTTGTGACCCCGGTCGTAGGAAATGCCGACGTCATAAAACTCTTTATCAAGGATCTCTTTTTCGGGAGTAAAGGTATAGGAAAGACTCGGGGAAAATGTATGCCGGAGTCCAGCAAAGTTGAAAAGTTTTATCGGGAACATGCCGTAGAGATTGGTTGACATTGAAACTCCGGCATTCCAGGTGGGAACATAGGCGATAGCCGTCGGGTGTTCCTTGTGGACCTCGGTAATGGTCCGGCGTTGCTTCCGTACCATAATACTCTCCGGTTCGGCGAACGTATTCCGGGTTATGGTATCATAATCAATAAGCGTGTAATCTCCGTATCGCGTGTCGGTAAAGGGGCGGGTGAGTACGTAACTTACCGTGTCATTCAAGGTGTCAATGCGCAGGATCGCGGTATCCTTATACCCGCGGAACACGGCGAGTCCTGCGTTGAAATTCGGACTTACTGAAATGTATTTGAACAGTTTCTGTGGAGCACTGAGGTTGAACGAATTGCTCATACCGGGGTGAAATTCCTCCTTGATGGAATCATTGGACGAACCGGTATGTTTCATAAGCCCCCGGGCACTGTACCCCCAGTAGATATTGTTGAACCAGCGGAGGCTGTCGTTGCCGTTTTCTTTATCCTGCGGAATAAGGGGACGGCTCGGCAGGTTGAAGGTGAGCTCCGGCAGGTTCTCGTTGATGATGCTGGTGCGGAGGTCATGACGGCGATTCCAGCTGAGGTTGACGGATCCGTTGATGGGCTCGATCTGCTGCGAAAGGGCAAGATTGGCTTTGAGGCTCTGTTCCCGAAGTTCACTGCTGTCTTCTGAAAACTGCTTGAAGAAATCATTCGCCGAAACAAGATTACCGGAACCGGACAGACGTGTTTTACCGTCGGGGGTGATGTTCTGGTTATGAGAGTAATTCACTGCCCACTTCTGCTGCGAATTGGCGAAGTCGGAATTCAGGGTATACCGGGTGGAAATTGAACCGTTCATCCGGTATTTGAGGTTGTAGCTGCTGGCGGCGTTGGCTATGAACTCCTTGAACTCGTAAACACGCGCTGTGAGGGTGAGATCGACATAATCATTCGGTGCGAAATAATACCCCAGATTGTCAAGATACCCGCCGCCATTGGGATGCCCTCCCCAGACCGGGGTAAGAAAACCGCTGCGGCGTTTGCGTTCGATGGGAAAAATGAAAAACGGCAATGCGGCCACCGGGGCCTCGCCGATATTGAACACCACCGGACGACTGATGATCTTTTCGTTGGGCACCATTTTTATGTGCCGTCCGTAAAAACAGAAGTGTGGAGTGTCAACAACCGCGCAGGTGGTGTAATCACCGGCATCAACGTACAATTCGTTTTTGTCGCTTTTGACGATACGCTGACCGTTGAAGTAGGCGTCGCTCAGGTGGGTGCTCGCATGGTTTACCCGGCCACGTCGTGTTTTGATATTGTAGACCATGCTGTCGCCAACGGTGGTATCACCGCTTTCAATGAGCTGCGGCATACCGGAGGCTGCAAATATGTCCTTATCGATAAGATAAACGATCGTATCGGCATAGAGAACGATCTTCTGATATTCAATGTGCGCGTTGCCACTCAGCTGGAGTTTTTTACCTTCCGCATCATAATCGATAAAATCAGCTTCGTATCGAACGGTGTCGGTGAACTCTTTCTGCTTTTTGCCTGATTTTTTCGCCTTTTTACGCTTTGCAGCGATTGAATCAGCCATGACTGTGGTATCAGAAGAAGAAAGTGAGTCGGCGGGTTTATTGGCGACAAGTACGGTGGAGTCGGTGCCGTCAGGGGCGGACCACCCGTGGAGTGCACCGATCGACATCAAAACGGTGCAGAGGTAAAGTATGTTTCTCCGCGCCCCTGTCACCTCAACGGCCGCTTTCTTCCTGAGAAAAGGAGAGGTGCGACTGGTCGAGTCCGGAAAAGAAGAAGGCTATTTCGGTAATTGCCGCGTCGGTTGAATCACTGCCGTGTGTGGCATTATGGCGGGTGTCGGTACCGAAACTGCGACGGATACTGCCCTCGGGGGCGTTCTGCGGATCGGTAGGGCCCATAAGGGTTCGCCAGGTTTCAATGGCGCGCTCTCCCTCGAGTACCAATACTACCGAAGGTCCTCCCGACATAAACTCAACCAGTCCGTCAAAGAATGACTTCCCTGTATGAACCGCATAGAATTTCCGGGCCTCACCAGCGGTGAGGTGCACCATTTTCATTGCGCGGATGCAGAGGCCGTTGCTTTCGATAAGTGAAATAATCTTTCCGATGACCATCCGCTCAACCGCATCAGGTTTGATGATTGCAAGGGTTTTTTCACTATGTGCCACGTGTCCACTCCTCATATGAATGAAGTATGAAGGTTCCGGTGTAGAAAAGTATATTAAAACGGAATCGATACCTGATCGGACTATTGTTTTGCATCAACCAATATTTCCGGTTCCAGACCGTAAAATATACGTTGCGGATGCCTCTTCAGGGGCGATCTTGAACGGTTAACCAATTACTACGGGAGCATATTGCGTGAAACAGATACCACTACCGGTTGTTTGTGCTGTTGTACTGATCGCCGGAGCGATAGGCAGTTTCTGTCTGGCGGCAACCGATACAGCCACCGGTAATCCGGCAAAAGTGATTGCGCAGAGCAGCGACTCTACCGCCGCGCAGGAAAGTCCGGCTGTCGGTGAAGGAACGGTCGCACCGGCGTATGCACTCTGTACACTCACTGTTGCCACGGTTCCCGAAGGCGTGACCGTCACTCTCGATGGAACCAGGTTCGGTCAGACCCCCCTTGTCATTTCGAATATTGATACCGGATCGCACGTACTCCTGCTGCAGAAGGTCGGTTATTACCAGAAGCGGGTTGCCTTTTCGCTGCCGGCAGCAGGTGCATCATCACTAAATTTTGAACTGAGCGCCCCGGGACGTCTTGAAATCAGCACGGTACCTCCGGGTGCGGCAGTTGCCATCAATGGAGCCGATCGGGGAGCAACTCCGTATAGTGATTCATTGCTCAAACCGGGAACCTACCGGGTCAGATTGTCAAAAGAACAATGTGTACCGGTTGAGAAAACGATTGAAATTTCCAGTGGGGCAACCGTTACAATTATTGATACCCTGCTAACTGCACTTCCCGAAAGTCGCGATTCTTCCGATTCCACTGCTGTGGTGGCGGAACCGCGAAAGAAAAAAGGAAAGTTTTTTACCGTCGGGATGGTTGCCGGTGTTTTCAGTGTATTTCTCCTGATTCTCGCCATTTTTGAAACGAGGGAGTAGTAACGGGTGATTCTTCCTCTCACCGGTCTGCGACCGGGTAGTAGTATCCTGTATTTTATTCTGCTGCTTACTGTCGGAATCACCTTCGCCCAGACGGCGGCGATTCCCGGTGGCAATTTCAGTATGGGAAAAAACGACGGTCCGGCAGATGAGCAGCCGGTGCATGAGGTATCGCTTACTCCCTTTTCCATGCATCGTTTTGAAGTATCCGAAGCTGCGTACGATTCATGTGTTCAATCCGGACGATGTACCCCTGCTCACTACGATGACAGTACCTGCCGGGCATGGAACGGAAAACGTTTCGTGAAGGTGAAAGTACCGCTTTCTGCACGTAACCGTGCCTATCCGGTGGTCTGCGTAACCTGGCAGCAGGCCCGGCATTACTGCCGCACCCGTGGAATGGAGCTTCCTACCGAGGCGCAGTGGGAGTACGCGGCGCGGGCTGAAGGTACCGCTGTACCCGGTGCACAGACCGTTGTTTCGGCGATTGCCGGACGCAAGGTACATCCAGAGACTGTTGGTTCGGGAACTCCGAACGGCTGGGGACTCCACGATATGCTCGGCAATGCCTGGGAGTGGATTAATGATTATTACGATGCGGATGCATATGCGTTTTCGGAGCCGGGCAGCCCGAGGGGGCCTGATGCGGGAATATACCGGGTGATTCGCGGCGGTGGCTGGTACAGTTCACGCCGCAGTCTGTCGGTTACCGACCGGCACTGGTACTCTCCCGGGTATTCCGAAGTAAGTATCGGATTCAGGTGCGTGGGACGATAAAATTTGCCGCTGTATAGTGGTTGATTTTTACCGGGGAATGAATAACAGCCAAAATCTCCCAGGCATACTGATCTCAATGCATATCTCAGGATGCATAGCATGGTGAAGATGGGGATATGCTATCTTGTAATTGTGAATTTCGGTGATTAGTAGGGACGTTCAATTGAACGTCCTTACTGCCGGAAGGATGGTCTATTCTCGTAAAAATTCCGGGACCTGAAAGCCTGAATAAAGAGACGTGGCTGGGGGAATACGCAGACCAGAGGTTGACCTTACCAGACTATAGAGAGGTACCACATGCAGCTACGATACTTTTTTGCAGCATTGTTGCTCACGATCGGATCCGCAGCAGGAACGGATGATACGGTGCAGGTTGCGGTGGATCGTGACAGCCGGAAAATCATGCACGACGGCTTTCTTATGGAGTGGGGTCCTGCGACTGCGTCAGTATGGGACAGTACACCTTCCAGCAGGTATGATGCGGTAGCCACCCCAGAGGGTCTGGCCGGGTATCTAAGTGTCCGACTCTCGCCGGATTGCACCGGTGAAGTGCTGCTGTTTGCCGCTGACGGTTACCCCCCTGCGCGGTTGGTACTCGATCCCGGATTACAGACCACAGATGCCGCACTCAAGGTTGACTGGTCAAAACTGGAGCAGGATTCCACCTGCATAATTGAATGGCTGTTCCCGTGGCCGGAAGGCTACAACGCAACTGCAGAGCCCTTTTCACTTACTGTTGCCCACCGTTGCGGAGAGGAAGAACGGCTGCCCGTACTACATTTTGTCTACCGTTACCGGAAAAAAAAGTCCGGTCAAACAGGTGGTCTGATCGGACGGATTGTACTTATTGGTGCCCTGGGGGCTCTTTACCTGATGGTTCAGGCTAAAATCAGGAATCAAAGTCGGAAAAAGGGATCGCCTCATCAATCAGCATAATCGGGATATCCTCCCGGATCGGGTAGAGATACTGCCGGTCTTCGCGCAGGAGACCATTGTCAATCGGTTCTTTGATGGTTTCACCACCGCGGTTCTTCAGTGAACCTGCTTTGATCGCACTGTTGATTTTTTTAACAACGGCGTCATCAACCAGTGAAATATCCTGATGAGTTTCGGGGCAGCACAGGATATCGAGCAGTTTGGGGTCGACCATATAATCTCCTTAAAAGGTTTGGTTATGCGTATTCCGGGGCTATCGTGCAACGGTGAGCAACGATAGTTATAAATCGCATTAAAAATAACTCATTTCGACAGTGGTATTCAATTTAAAACCTGTTATTTCCCGCAGGTAATTCGAGCTGACGGTGGGCAGGTTCCTGATGTATTTTTGAAAACTGTCGGATTGCCGCCAACAGTTCTGAACTCCCTGTTCCGGCAATCGTTATAACCGGACAATGCAAACTGTGCCGTCGATCATTCCGATCCAGGCCGAAATTCACCATTCAACGAAAAGTATGCCGTCAGTATGCAGATACAACATGATTCCGTTCCGTTTATTGATTACCTCAAACAGCTGCCGCCCGCTTGGGTTATAGAACATTTCTTCAGTGATACCGATGAAAATCGGAAGATTCTTTCTTCGGCAATGATCGAGGATATCGCCGAGAAAAGCATGTCTCAGGAGACCCTTCTGATGCATTTCCGATCACTTGGCGAGGAAGACCAGGTGCGATGTGCCGCCATGTACCTCTGTAAGGGAATGGGGTGTTCCACCGAAGCGGCCAGTGGGCTCGATGACCCGATTGTCACCACGTTTCTGGGGTATGCCGCACGTGGCCCGTCTGGAGAGATTCGACTGTTTGCCTTCACGGAGTTTTCCGATCTGCTTGAAAATGAACTGGTCGCTGTACTCGGCAAAGCCGGTCATCGTAAATCTTCAGCTCAGCCTCTTCCGGTATGGCCCTGGCGTTGCACCAATGACATTGCTTTTATCGCTTCGGTTGCCGGAAAAAATCTGCTTCTGAAGAAACGCTCGGGTAAATTCGGCACCGTTCTGCTGCAGCAGGTGAAAAAGCTGATTCACACTGCGGAGTTCTACAAAAACGATGATCTTGAAACACTGCTCAAAGAGATCTGCTCATTCGCTACCCACCGGGATCTTTTTTCGGAGAACGAGGAACAGTACCGGTGCCGTCCGGTGGCTGTTGCGGAGTGGCTCTCGCTGCCGCTCGACGAGCGGATTGCCGAGGTGGAAGCATGGTTTGTGCAGCACTGCGGCGGATGGAACATCGGTCTGCTCTGCAGGCTCTGCGGCGAAGCGGGGGAGCAGTGGCTCTCATCGGCAATCTTTTCCGGGGAAGATGAGGCTCATGTGCGTTCCGCACTTGTCGCGTTGCGCTTTGCAGGGATACTCGACGTCAGGAAACAGGGCGGCGAGCTGCTCTTTATCGTTGCACCGCGGCAGGAGGCTGATCCGGTTACCGATTTACCGCCGGTAATGGTGATGCCTGATTTTACCGTAATCCTTCCGCAGGAGAGTCTTCCGGAAACTGTTTACGAGACGGCGCGGTTCTGCAGGCTGGATACCCTTGACAAGGTGTATCACGGTGCCGTCGATAAAAGTGTTCTGATCGAGGCTCTTGCCGCGGGTATGAGCAGCGAACGGGTGACCACACTGCTTGCAGACTGGGGTGCTCCGGAAAATGTGATCGCTTCGGTACAGGAGTGGATCAGGGAATTTTTCAGGGTGGCGATCTCTTCCGCACCGCTTCTGATTTCCTCCGAAGAACGGGTGACGGAGCAACTTGCCGCGTTTCCGGAACTGATCGGGATGCTTGAGAGGATACCCGCTCATGCGGTCTTCCGGATACTGCCGGGAGCGCAGCGCCAGGTAACCGATCTGGTACGCAGTATCGGTTTTGATGAGCGCATACCGCAGCAGCTCAATGAACAACCTCTGAACGACGATGCATTCGTAGTACCGTTTATGGAGGATCCGCAGGTGTGGGAGCTCATTACCGACAGTGAAGCTCAGCAGAGCGCGCCGTCACCCACGTTCAGGGGATCCAAATACGGTACGGGCCTTAAAGAACTCGACATGAGTGAAACCGTGCAGGTGATTGATTATGCACTGCTCACCGGGCAGAAACTGGTCTTTACCTACGAAGGAAGTCCCTACGTGCGGAAAGGCACATATACGGTTACTCCGGTACTCTGCAGTAAAGGTGGCGCGGAGCCGCTGCTCGATGCCCAGCTCCAGCGCGTTGGTACCCGCAAACAGTTCTACATCAAGAAAATCAGTTCCATAGGAGTTGTTGCCAAATGAGTGCTTCGTTTGTAAGTCTTCACAACCATACTGAATACAGTTTTCTTGACGGTGCGATAAAAATAAAAAACCTGGTGGCGCGGGCCGTTGAATTCAGCATGCCGGCACTTGCCATTACCGATCACGGGGGGCTGTTCGGGGCGATTGAGTTCTTTGAAACGTGTATGGACGCGGGAGTCAAGCCGATTATCGGTTTCGAGGCCTATGTGGCGCCGCACTCCCGCTTCGACAAAGCGGTATCGAAAGATGAGCGGTCGTATAGTCACCTTATACTCCTGGCCCGAAACAACGAGGGCTGGAAGAATCTCATGCGGCTCTCAAGCATCGGCTATCAGGAAGGCTTTTACTACAAGCCCCGTATCGATATGGAGGTTCTGCGCCAGTACTCCGAAGGTATCATTGCCACGAGCGCCTGTGTTGCCGGGGCCATTCCCCGGGCGATTGTCGATGGTGACCGCGAACGTGCAAAGCAGCTTGCAATGGAGTATCTGTCAATATTCGGCGAGGGTAATTTTTATTTTGAGCTGCAGAATCACGGGATCGACGAGGAAATCATCGCTTTTGAAGAGATGATCCCGATGGGTAAAGAGTTAGGCATTCCCTTTATTGTTGCCAACGATGCCCATTATCTCAATCGAGAAGATGCCGTGTCGCACGAGGTGCTGCTCTGCATTCAGACGCAGACGACCATGAACGATCCCAAACGGTATCGGTTTTCCTCCGACGAGATCTACTTCAAATCACCCGAAGAGATGGCGGCACTCTTCCCTGACCAGCCCGAGGCCCTTAAAAACACCCTCGATATCGCCGAGCGGTGCAATGTCACGATAAAGGCAAAACCGCAACTGCCGGTACCCGATGTTCCCGCCGGTTTCTCCGATCCCGATGAATACCTCAAGGCGCTTTCGGGGCAGGGATTACGAAAGCATTATCCGCATGTTACTCCGGGGCTCGAGGAACGACTCGCCTACGAACTTGATATCATCTGTTCCATGGGATTTTCCGGGTACTTTCTCATTGTACGCGATTTTGTCCAGGCGGCGCAGAAAATGGGGGTCATGGTGGGATGCCGCGGTAGTGCGGCCGGAAGCCTTGTCGCGTTCGTTACCGGTATCACCAGTGTCGACCCGATCAAATTCGATCTCATCTTTGAGCGCTTTCTCAATCCTGAACGTATATCCATGCCCGACGCCGATATCGACTTTGCCGACCGGGACCGGTACAAGGTCATCGACTACGTAATTGATAAGTACGGCAGAGAGGCAGTATGTCAGATCATCAACTTTGGTCGGATGAAAGCGAAGATGGTGGTGAAGGACGTTGCCCGGGCAATGGGAGTACCGGTGTCCGAGTCGAACCTGCTCTCGGGAATGGTTACCGAAAAAAATCTGGAGAAATCCATTGCTGCCAACGGTGAACTTAAACGCACGATCGAAAACAATCCGCAGTATAAGGAACTCTTCAAGCACGCGGAGGTGCTCGAAGGTCTTGCCCGACAGGCGGGAATGCATGCGGGAGGAGTAATTATCGCTCCGGGAGACGTGGTGAACTGGTCGCCGCTCTTTAAACAGCCCAGTAACGGAATCGTCATGACGCAATTCGACATGAATTACGTTGAAAAGGCGGGTCTGATCAAGATGGACTTTCTGGGACTCCGCACGCTTACAGTACTGCAGGAGGCACTGCGTCTTGTTGAAAAATATCATCAGACGACACTTGACGTTTGGAAGCTTCCCGACGACGATGAACTCACGTACCAGCTGTTCAGCCGTGGTGATACGACCGGGGTGTTCCAGTTCGAATCGCAGGGGATGCAGGACTACCTGCGGAAACTCGGTCCCACCTGTGTTGAAGATCTTATCGCTATGGCGGCGCTCTACCGGCCGGGGCCGATGGACAATATCGACACCTTTATCCACCGTAAACACGGTAAGGAAAAGGTGGTGTATCTTCACCCGATGCTCAGCGAAATACTCGACGTCACCTACGGGGTTATCATCTATCAGGAACAGGTGATGCGTATCGCGCAGCGGATGGGAGGCTTTACTCTCGGTCAGGCGGATATCCTCCGCAAGGCGATGGGAAAGAAAAAAGCCGACGTGATGGAGAAGATGGGTAAGAAGTTCGTTGAAGGAGCGGTGGCGCAGGGAATAGGGAAGAAAGTGGCGCAGGATGTGTTTGACCTTATGGCGAAGTTCGCCGAATACGGATTCAACAAGGCACATGCAACGGTCTATGCGCATGTCTCCTACCAGGCGGCATACCTCAAGGCCCACTATCCGCTCGAATACATGACGGCCAACCTTACCTCGTGGATCGGTAACCAGGACGGGTTTCTCACGATGAAAAACGAGGCGGAGCGGATGGGAATCAAGATACTTCCGCCCGATATCAATTCGAGTGACGAGGAGTGCAGTATCGACGGCGGCAATATACGGCTCGGAATGGGAGCGATAAAGAACGTGGGCAAGGGTGCGGAAGCGATCATCACCGCACGGGCAAAAAAGGGAAAGTTCACTACAATCTACGATTTCACCCGCGAAGTTGATGTCAGACTGGTCAACAAGAAGTGTCTGGAGTCGCTGATATGCGCCGGTGCACTTGACAGTCTGCAGGGTACGCGCTCCCAGCTCTTCGAGGCAATTGACAAGGCACTGGAGTTCGGCAGCAGCTTTCAGAAGGACCGGATCAGCGGACAGGTGAACCTGTTCGAAGACCTCTTTTCCAGTGGCGGCGGAGATGCGCAGGATACAACTGCGGTAGTGCCGGAGCCGCCGCTGCCCACGGTTGATCCGTGGCAGTACAATCATCTGCTCCAGAAGGAGAAAGAGGTACTCAATTTCTACGTGAGTGGCCATCCGCTCGACCGATTTGTGGATGAAATCCGGGGGTTCTCGACCATATCGCTCAAACCTGAGGAATTCGCGGAAGTAAAAGACAACACCGCCGTAACAGTGGGGGGAATGATTACCAGTTTGCGGCCGCATACCCAGCACAACGGAAAGACAATGGCGTTTCTGGAACTTGAGGAGTTTGACGGTTCAATCGAACTGCTCGTATTCGGGGATGCCTACGAGAAATTCAAGCATCTGCTCGCCGTTGACGCCATGGTACTTGTGCACGGTACGATGAGCAAACGGTCAAACGAGGAAAAAGGGAAACTCAAGGTGGACAACTGCATCGCACTGAGTGATGCGCGGGGGATGCTCACCCGGAGTGTGCATCTGCGGTTGAAGACACAGGGCCTCGAGGTTGATTTTCTGCAGGATATTAAAAAAATCATTAAAGATAAACCCGGAGAGTGTGCTCTTATACTTCATCTGGTTACCGCTGAACAGAATGAATACCGGGTCAAATCAAAACAGTGTAAACTTGCCCCAGATCACGAGATCATTCAGGAACTGCGGGGGAGAGTAGGAAAGGACAATGTATGGCTGGCCAAAACAGCAGCATAGGAGAGAAACTGCACGCGGTGCTGATTCTGCTCTGGGTAGGGTTGACTGTTCTGCTGTATGCCACGGTGAGTGTGATCGTACGGCCATTGAACCGACGATGGGCGCTCGCGGTTGGGGATGCATGGATACATCACTTTCTTGGTCTCGCAGGGGTTACCATTGATGTGCGGGGTCTTGAAAAACTCGATACGTCCAAACGGTATGTCTTTGTGGCGAATCACCAGAGTCAGCTTGATATTCCGGTTCTGATCTGCGGCCTGAAGCATCACCTCAGTTTCATTGCCAAGAAGGAACTCTTTCAGATTCCCTTCTTCGGATGGGGGCTCCATGCTCAGGGGCATATTTATATCGACCGCGGTAATGCCCGAAAAGCTCACAACTCGATCAAACGCGCCATCAATCGGCTTCAGAAAGACAATATCTCGCTCGCCCTTTTCCCGGAGGGAACCCGCAGTAAAACCGGTAAGGTGGGAAAGTTCAAACAGGGAAGTTTTTCCCTTGTCCAGCAGGCCGGTGTCGAAGTGGTACCGGTAGCGATCAAAAACACCTCGTTGCTTCTCGCCAAGCATTCCTTTATTGTTAAAAAAGGAACGGTAGTAATGACGATATGCGATCCGGTAGCCATTGATCCCGCGATGACAAAAGCGGAAATCAGTGCACAGATGAGGAATGCCATTGTGAAGGAACTAGGTGAGGAGTAGGGCTTTGGGTGGCTGGCAACAGACTGCTGGTTACCGGACACCGCTTCTGGTCACCGTCGTCCGTGGATGGTTTTTTCAGTATACACATTGACGCATATCTCTTCGGTCACGGGAACACTCGGATGTGACCGGACCACTCAGAGGAGACACCGTTTGTACACTTGGGAGAGTCGCCGCGATTACATCAGCCAGGATGAAAAATCGTAAGTACCCCCTTCGAATTACTGCATCTGGTGGTGTATGATGAGAGGGTACCGAGTAAGTGTGTTCAATCTGGAATAAAGGAAGGTGAAATGTTTTCTGAAAAGACGATACTTGTTCCACTACTATTTTTGTTAGTGTCAAATGGTTATTCCGAAAACATGGCAAAACTCACTGAAACAACATTCGTAGAGCATGATGAAGCTCTTCCGGCTCGCTATTACGACATTGACGAAATATCTGAATATAGTAATGATGATTTAAAAGGAAAATACCGATCGTTCACTCGTTTCAGAAATGCAGGTTTATCATTATTGGGCATTTCAGCTGTAAGCCTTGTATCAGGAATAGCAATGGTTTCAACTGCCGACGTACGGACGTGGGACGAGACACAGGCTGCAAAAGATAAAAATCCTGATACGACATTTTCTGATAGTGACGATGGGAAAATGATCGGTGGAATTTTACTGATTGTAGCAACGATACCGTTATCATCGTTAGGTATTACATTTACCGCAATCGGGGGTAAAAAAAGAAGAGAGTATTTATACAAAATGAGAATGAGAGGACTTCAAGTTAACATGTCCAAGGAAAATGTGGGATTGAGGTTAATCGCAGATTTGTATTAAGGGCTGTTCTCAAGTACATCACTTGCAACAAGGTTACGACAAAACAAAGATGAAACAAACCAATACAACATTCAAAGCATTTCGTGTTAAAGAACACGATAGCACGTATATCGGTTCCGTTGAAGAGATGGAATTCAGCCCTTTAGGCTGGGATGAAATTCTGGTAAAAGTGCACTACAGCTCTTTAAATTACAAAGATGCCTTATCGGCCTCGGGCAACAGGGGAGTTACTCGAACGTATCCTCACACTCCCGGCATTGATGCCGCAGGAACAGTTGAAAAATCAAACAGTGAAACAATGACCGTTGGAGAAAAAGTAATTGTTACCAGTTATGACCTGGGAATGAATACCGACGGTGGATTTGCTGAATATATTCAGGTACCGGCGGATTGGGCTGTTCCCTTACCTGAAAATCTGACAATGAAAGAGGCAATGATATACGGAACCGCCGGGTTAACCGCAGGAATATCGGTGTTACGGCTTACTGAATTACTGCATCCGGAAGATGGAAAAATCGTGGTTACCGGAGCTACCGGGGGAGTTGGTGCGGTAAGTGTTTCTCTATTGAGTAAATTGGGATATCATGTTGTTGCGGTAACCGGAAAAGACACGGAACGGGACTATCTGACTAACCTTGGGGCAAAAGAAATAGTTTTGCGCAGTGAAGTTGAATTTCTTGACAAAAAGCCATTGTTGAAACCCTTGTATGCCGGTGCGATAGATACTGTCGGTGGAGTAATTCTCGGGAACTTACTAAAATCAACCGGTTCGATGGGTGTCGTAACCTGTTGCGGCAATGTCGCATCTCCCAAACTGGATTTGACGGTGTACCCCTTTATTCTCAGAGGGGTTACCCTTATCGGAATCGATTCTCAAAACTATCCGATGCACTACAGAATAAAAGTGTGGGAAAAGTTAGCTGACAACTGGAAGCCGGAACAACTGGAAGCGACCTGCACTGAAATTACACTTGAAGAGGTAGGGACTAAAATTGAATTGATGCTTCAGGGAATGGTAAAAGGACGGACTGTTTTGAGATTGGTGTAATACCTGCGAGCCTGCCGCCTTGATTCAGGGGCACATCGTAATCCCCGCAGTACACCCGAGATACGGCAACTAAATCATCGAAATAAACGTAGTTTAAGGATATTTCAGACAGCGTTTCTCTTCAACAGGGAGAACCATGCCGACAATCACCTGCACCACCGGGCTGTCCACCATCGGCACCTGGACAATACTTCGTCTTCCCGACAGTGCAAGCGCGATGCTGCCGTCACGCGGGATGAATGCTGTGGAAGGAACCATCAACGGCCATCCGTTTCAGACTGTACTCGAACCGGACGGCAGGGGTGGCCACTGGTTCAGGGTTGCTACCGCCCTTCAAAAAATAGCGGAAGTTAAAAGTGGTGACATTGTTACGCTGGCGATTACTATTTCCGGGAACTGTCCTGAACCGGATCTGCCGGAGGATCTCGGGAACGCTCTTGCTGAAGATCCGTTAGTTCAGGAACGCTGGAATATCATAACTCCTCTCGCACGCTGGGACTGGATCCGCTGGATCCGCGCGACAAAAAATCCGGAAACCCGGAAACAACGTATTGCAAAGGCTTGTTCAATGCTCGGCGGGGGAAAACGGCGGCCGTGCTGTTTCAACCGCAACCTCTGCACGGAAACGGCCGTTTCTCATAACGGGGTCCTTATGGAGCCGGAAAAATGAACTATTCACTGTACATTGCATAGAGACGTTGCATACAACGTCTCTACCTGATTGTTCGACAGGTCAATGCAATTACTTTCCCTTTCCCGTAAACGGCGGGAAGTATAAGTGCCTCCTGTGCGATAGCCCGTCCTCAGCCAATCCAATTTTACCGTGTGCGGTATCCTAAACGTTTTCATGATTATTGTGTATCGCTGTTTCATCTACAATCCCCGAGAGTGGCGTACCCTGATTTTTGCACGGTTTCTTTAATACCTGTTAGGCAGGTTTAGAAGAAAAACGTTCACTTAAATGTGAACGATAAAAAATATAAATTGTTGATTAATGGTTTTAATGGCAATATATTGGTATTAAACGTTCACGAGGGAATTGCATATGGACATTTTCAATTATCTCGATTACCGGAAGTATCTTGCGGATGCGCTGCAGGAGCGGAAGGAGCAGAATTACCATTTTTCCTACCGCTTCATTGCTCAACATCTCAATCTATCGTCTCCCGGTTTTTTCAACTGGGTGATTTCAGGGAAGCGTAAGCTTCCCGAGGCATTGATCCCTAAGATCGCCATTCTGTTTAAACTCGACGACCGGGAGTGCGCCTATCTTCATCTGCTGGTTAAATACAATCACACAACTGACCTGCCGGAACGGGAAAGACTTTTTGAAAAACTCTCTGTCTTTATAAAAAAACAGAGTAAGCATCAGGTGCTTCCCGACCAGTACCAGCTTTTCTCAAAGTGGTACTTTCTTGCGATCAGGGAACTGCTGCGCGTTTTCCGCTTCAAAGATGACGTTCGTGCACTGGCTGCGGCACTTCAACCGAAAATAAGTATTAGGGAGGCCCGTGAGGCGGTTGAAGTGCTGGAGAAGATAGGCCTTATAGCACCGGATGAGCAGGGCTTTTACCGCCCGGTTGAAACCCTGCTTACCACCGGTGAGGTATGGGAATCGGAGCTGATCACCAATCTGCAGATTCAACTAGCTGATCTCGGAAAAAAGGCTATTCTTTCGGTTCCGAAAACGGAGAGAAACATTTCCAATCTGACCGTCTCATTATCAGAAAAGGTACTGAAACAGATTTCCGATGAGATTACCGCTCTCCGCCAGTCGATTCTCACTCTCTCAGAGAACGACACTGCTGCGAACAGAGTGTATCAGTGCAACATCCAGCTATTCCCCGTGAGTCAGAAAGGGCAGGAAAAATAATGGGTACAGTAACAAAAATAACAGTCGTTGTAATTTGCCTGTGTGCTGCGTTCGCTTTCCGGTGCGGGAGAGAGGTTTCCGGTATTGAGGTGACCAATGGCGGCAGTTGTACCGGTAAAATTTACAACAAGGAGAAAAGTGCAGCCGCAGGTGCAGTGGTCCGGCTGATCCCCTCGGGATATGATCCTTCCGCAGCATCTGATGGTACCATCGACTCAACCAGGACCGGTTCTGATGGCGGTTATTTCTTTTCGGTGGCTAAAACAGATTTCTACAATATTATCGCAGAAAAAGGTGATGTCTCCTGTATACAGGATTCTGTATCCCTGCTTGCCGACGGAAAAATCGAGGTCAATCCCGATACTCTGGAAGAAACAGGTGTGCTTGCCGGGAGAATTGAACTAAAACCGGGAAGTGATCCCACCAGGGCGGTACTACTCATCCCGGGAACGAACCAGTACGCCTCCCCGTATGATTCCCTGGGAAATTTTGAGGCGGTGAGCCTTCCGGCCGGAACCTATCTCGTAAAGGTGTTCACAACGGAAAACGGCTACGATCCTGGCGAACTCCAGGAGGTCACCGTTACTGCCGGCGATACCGTAACGGTGGATGTACGGATCCAGACCTCCTACGCACCCGATGTTACCGGGTTCGCGGTAACCTATGATTCGGCCATGATGTACGTGATCCTTGAGTGGGATCCGGTCGACACATCCTCATTCAGGTCGTTCGCACTGCACCGGTATGTCAACGGGAGCGAGGACTCCATTATAATGATCGAACGGGGCATCACAGAGTTCACCGATGACGTTATTCCCTTTTTTGAGGATACGATTGCGTACACAATCGCCGCAGTCGGCGACAACTTTAAGGAAGGGTATCTTGCCGAAAGCGAACCGTTCATCGCAGGTAACAAAGCCGGTGCCATCACCAGAGTGCCTGTCGACGGTTTTCCGACCAGTGAGGAGGTGTACAATGCATGGTGGATATCCGTCAATTACCAGGGGGATGCCTATATATACAGCAATCATACAATAATGAAAATAGAACGGGACGGAACGATCGCACAGAGAATTGACGGAACGGAAATAACCGGTATGGAAAAAACATCCATCAGCAACCTGTGGTTCGATACCCGTGGCCAGCTGTATGCCGACATCAGTTATTCTACCGCCGACGGGAGAGACCTGGTACAGACCAGGACAGTGTACAAACTCGACGACCAGTTCACTACGGTCGCGTCACTCGTCGTCCCCGCTGACTCATCGGTATGCAGTCCGGCAGAACTGAACATTCGTATCAACTACCGGGACGGTATTGCCGTGGGCGATGACGGCTATATCTATCTGCATAATTACTGCAACTCCGCGAGTGGTGCCGCAACAGTGATAAAGGTATATGACGACGATTTCAACTTTGTTGACAAATATACCTTTGACCATGTGGTAAACATTAAACGATGCTCCGGCGACACCATAATGACCCTCAGCCCTTCCCAGTCATCAGACACTGTTCTCGACGGAATGACAATGACACTGGTCACCCTTTTCGACCGTTCATTCAACGAACTCTCCTCCTATGAAGCGGTTGATGTCTTCAACAGCTCCAACATCAGGTACATTGAATCAGGTTACCGGCCGGTAACGAGTGTTTTCCTGCTTGCAGCTGACCTGTACCTTGCAGCATTCTCCAGTACTATCATGTTCGATGGGACCGACGGAAATGCCGTTTCAACCGTCATCTTTGTACTGGCTAACCGTAATGGTGACATTCTCGGCAGGTTTATCCAGATAGGAGACCTCAAGCTGTCTGCAACAGCAACTGATAATCTGAACGGAGTGAGCAAGTTTTTCGGGGCGCATCTCCACCGGTTTGACCTGTCATCGTATCTCGAATAATGCTAACGATATTTCACTATGTGAGGTTTTTATGAAAAAAACAAGTACAATAAGTTTTCTGATCGCGGTCCTCCTGCTCTCAAACTGTACCAGACAGCCGGTTACTTCAACAGCAAGACCGGAAGGAAACATCGTCGGAAAAATCTGTGATGAAAACGGCAGCCCTGTTTCAGATGCTTCGGTTCTTCTTGTTCCCGAAGGGTATTCCCCTCTCGATCATGCAACCGGTTCCACCGGCATCGATTCGACCAGAAGCGACGCATCAGGCTATTTCGCTTTCGATGTCGCAAGCAGCGGCAAATTTAACCTCCTTGCAAATAACGACAGCCGGTATGCACTTCGCAAGTCGATACCGGTCAATGCCGGTGGAGCGATGGACCTTCCACAGGAAGTGCTGCATGATCCCGGTGCTCTCTCAGGTACCGTACAACTTTCGTCGATGGATGATCACCACTCGGCGCTAGTACTGCTTACGGGTACCAACACCTATGCGTCGTGTGATGCCTCGGGAGTATTTTCAATCGGTGCTCTTGCTGAAGGTTCCTATGAACTCCGTGTGCTCAGTATGGAATCCGACTTTGCGGTGGTGGAAACCACCGTTACCATCGTGTCAGGTGAGGAGACGACACTTCCTCCTGTTACCCTTTTCCGTAAACGGGTTCCGCAGATCGATGCATTCACGGTCGACTACGATCCGCTCATGATGGAGGCGGTTCTCTCATGGAAAACCGGTGATACCGATATTATTGACTCCTTTCGTGTTTACTGCAACAGAGAACGGAATATTACGCCCGTATTCATCACCGGCGGCAATGATACCACCCTGACAATTGACTGTATTGCCATGCCCTTGGATACATTCACGTATCAGATCGCCCCGGTCGGCAGCGACGGCTGGGAAGCTCCGGCGATCACCGGAAAACCTTTTGTAAATAAAAGTATTGTTACCCCCGAAGAAATGGGTGCTCTGGAGTACGCTACGGCAGATCCGGTAGATGATACACGTTACCACTTTACCCCGGATGCAATTTACCGCTTCATGAACACAAAGGCATCTGAAGGGTGTAAAATCATCAAATACTCCATTAATTTTGCATTCGAGAAGGAGATTGAATATCCTGAAAATATCATGAACTATACCTTTCATATAGCTTCCGATTCGACCGGTAATCTTTATGTGATTTCCGAACCGGTGGATGTTGCGACAGGCACGATGTCCCTGGTCAAATTCAATAGCGACCTCGAAGTTGTCAACCGGTATGAATTTCAGCGCGGTATGGGAGCAGTTTTCTTTTCATTTGCCGTATCGTCGGTAGGAGCCGTCGCGCTGTTTAAGAGCGCCGCATTGCCCAAAAGGAACAAGGGACCGTATCCGGATGACTCAACCGTCGTAACCGTACTGTCACCGGACTTCTCGGTACTTTCAGAAAAGGTATATACAGATCTTCGCGCGGTAATACAGTCGGTTGCGACTGGTGATTCTGTGGCCGTGGTAGTCGAATGCAACGACTGGGAACATGTCCGGCTGGTCTACTTTGATGCGGATTTCACTATGACAGGATCTGCAGATCCACTGGGAAAAATGGATTTCTCGGCTCCTGTTGGCTATACCCCGGTTGAGATGCTGCTTATCTGTTCTGACAATCTTTTCCTTGCCGGGTATGAACAGTATGCCGTGGATCCGAAAATTCTCTACTTTTTCAACAGTGCGAATGAAGTCGTCGCGCGATATCCCTATACCGATTACATCGACGAAACACGTTTGTTGTTACTGGGTGAACGAGGATTCTACAGTGATGGCAAGGGGTATGTTTACCACATAAAACGTGACAACGAACGATTTGCCATTGCTCCGCTTATTGATGCAATAAACAGATAATAATTTCCGGCAACGGTCTGTACTTTGTTCTGAATCTCATGCTGCTGTCGGGTTCTTTCCGCTTCGCCCGCACTTGGTGCAGGCCTCTTCGCCTGCAGAGGTAAAAAAGATTCCTTCGGTTTCCATTTCTGCGGAGACGTTGCATGTAACGTCTTTGCAGAAATATGCGACGGGTCAATGCATATAATTTTCCTCTGCTATTAGCGGGGAGGCGGTGCGGTGAGTTCACCCTGGTCTTGCCGCGAAGGGAACCGGCTAAGGGTGGGGGTGCCGAACCGCAGAAAACAACACCAATATTTACACCCGAATCACAGGTACTATAACTGGGAAAAAGAAAGAGGTAGTAGAAACGTACGAACGTACGTTTTCACCAGTAAAAGCTACTAAAAGGCATTAAGCAAACAGATCAATAAGCTCACCCGTCATTTTATCCTGCGTTTTGAGCACTGCCAGATTCGCACCCTGCGTGTTTTTGTTGGTGTTGAGTTCCACCATTTCCGTGGCGAGATCGGTATTGGAGAGCGTCACCGAATCGTTGGGCGTTTTCGTGATTGCGGCAACCTGTGTTCCCGCAGGTTGCATGGAGGTCTGGTTCACTGTCGATTGAGCATAGCCGGGAGTATTGATGTTCGCTATATCGTTTGCCGAAACGTCGGTCCTGAGCTGGGATGTTTGTACACCGGAGAGTGCTGCCGCTGCTGAAATATTCATAAAATCCCCGTACGGTTGAAATCGGTATCTTGTATCTACAATTAAGTATACCGGCAAACAGTATGGTTATCAACCCTAATTTGAATCGGGGAGGGGGGGGGGATGGATAACTATTTAAGAATTCAGAATTCTGGCTCCTGGCTCCGAACCAGCTATATTCAGGATGCCGCTTTGTCGGGAAAGTGCTCGACAACCTGCGAGAGAAAGTTTTTGTAGTCGTCCTGCAGCTGATCAAGCAGACTCCGCGTGTCTCTGTCGAGTGAACTGATGACCTCAAGCCGTGCGGCGGTCATCCCGAGGGCCGTTGCTCCAACGGTGAGTGCACTGCTCTTGAGTGTGTGCGCTGTCTGATTCACGGCGGTAAGAGAACCATCCTGTGCTTTACGGGAGATCTGTTCAAGGTACACTGGTGCCTGTTCAATGAAAACTTCAATGGCCTGGCAGACGATCTCCTCAT
The DNA here is from genome assembly GCA_050304135.1 of Chitinispirillaceae bacterium. GTDB lineage: Bacteria > Fibrobacterota > Chitinivibrionia > Chitinivibrionales > Chitinispirillaceae > JAFGNB01. The sequence goes on from JBNLDC010000002.1 coordinate 98,344, forward strand.
CGTGATCCATAAAATTGAGTGCCGCATCAAGATCAAAATACGGGGGAGGTATCGACATATTCACCGTTATCGGAAGATGAAGCGGTGCGGCGGCGTAGTTATCGATACAGCGCTGGAGGTCATTGAAATGAAACGGTTTGATAAGGTAGCCGTTAATTCCCGAAGTGGCGCATTTGTCCAGATCCTGTTGCAGCGCCGTAGCGGTGAGTGCAATCAGAGGGATTTCTTTCGTGGCACTGCCTGCCTCGCCACTGCGGATTGCGGCGGCGGTCTGGTAGCCGTCGAGCACCGGCATATGGAGATCAAGCAGGACTATATCAAATTCGGCCTTCTTCAGTGCCTCGATACCGATCCGTCCGTTTTCCGCGGTTACTACCGAATGACCGATTTTCTCCAGCATGCTGGTGACCACCATCCGGTTCATCGGGTTGTCTTCCATAAGGAGAATTCTGCGCAGTCGATAAGGTTTGGGCAGACTGGGGTTCTGCCTGTTCTCTGCAGCTGCTGAGTATCCCGTACTCCCGACCACCTGATCAAATTGCAGACGGACGGAAAATATTGACCCTTTTCCGGGGGTGCTCTCAACGGCAATATCGCCACCCATCATACGCGACAGACGACGGGAAATCGAAAGACCGAGGCCGGTACCTCCGTAACGGCGGGTTTCGCTCGTATCAACCTGAGAAAATGGTTCAAAGAGCTGTTCAATCATTGTTTCGGGAATACCGATACCGGTATCCGAGATAGTGAACGTGAGGGCTAAGTGATGCTCATCGCTACTTTCCACTTCCACCGTGAGGGTTACGGATCCGGATTCGGTGAACTTGATGGCATTTCCCACAAGATTGAGAAGAATCTGCCTGAGGCGGCCGGGGTCACCTCTGAGTATCGACGGGATTTCCGGCGACACATTAACGGAAAAGGAGAGGCTTTTCTGTGACAACTGATAGGAGTTTATCGAAGATACTCCTGCTATGATATCTGCGAGAGCGAAATCAATCTGCTCGAGTTTTGTTTTCTGCGCTTCAATTTTTGAAAGATCAAGAATATCGTTGAGGAGCGTTAGCAGGGCGTTGGCACACGCCTGCACCGAACCGGTATAGGAGCGCTGTTCCTCGTTGAGCCGGGTGAGCAGGAGAAGGTCCGACATACCGATGATACCGTTGAGCGGCGTCCGGATTTCATGGCTTATATTTGCCAGAAATTGTGATTTGAGTCGGTTCGCCGTTTCTGCCGCATCACGTGCGGCAACCTGATCGGAGATGTCGAGAAAGGAGAGAATCGTTCCACCCATCGAGCCGTTACTTCGCTGAAAATAGGACTGTTTGATGATGAAGTTGCCGGAACATCCGTTGGCATAGGGGAGAACTACCTCGGTACGCTGCGAAGTTCCCTCGTTGATCAGACGTTGCTCCATTTCCTCAAAAATCGGTCGAAGTTCTTCCGGCCAGATGGACTCATTTGTTTTTCCGGTCAGCAACTCACGCCTGATACCCATCATGGTTTCAAATGAACTGTTGCAGCCGAGTATTCTGGACTGCTTGTCGGTATAAAGCACCGGGTTGGGAAGTGCGGCGATCAGTGATTCCAGAAAGCGGTTCTGATCTACCAGCGATTCCTCGACGTATTGCCGCTGAAGAATCGCTGATGCCTGAATAATGTAGGTTTCGATAAACTCCGGATTGATTATATCGTTACCCTTGCGGGTAAAGATGAATATTCCTCCAAAGAGATGCTGGTTGTAACAGAAGCCTATGGAATACGATCCGGAAATACCGGTCAGACGCGCGATCGTTGTAGTGATTTTTTCGGGCACCGTCGGGCTGGCGAGGCTGGTGAATCCTTTTTCGTGATGAATGAGTTTACCCTCGCATAGCTCTTCATGCATGGAGAAATTTGTTGTAAACGATTTTCCCACCGGATTATATCCGAGCAGCGAGGTGGCTCGGGACAGGAGCGACTGGTCGATTCCGAAGAGTCCTTTAATCGTCATCGTGAGATCCTGCGACTCGAAAACGAGAATGATGCTTTGCGGTACCAGTGTCAGAAGATTGGTTCCCACATATTCATAAATTTTATTACTGTTTGAAAGGTTGATGAGTGTCAGTGCACTGCTGTTGAGGGTAGAGACACGCCGTTCACTATTCTGTACTTCATCCAGTGCTCGCAGGAGAACCATATTCTGGGCGCGGAGCTTTTCTCTGGCGTTCGATCGGGAGTGTTCTATCAGTAGCGCGATAATGCTCAGTGCTATGAATGAGTCAACAAACCGGATTTTGAGTGTTGTCGAGTAAACTGGCATCATCGGGAGATATCCCGGCGGGAGCAGAAAGAGGAGCAGTACCGAGGCGAAAAAAAGCAGTGTGGCGATTGTACCCTGTTTTATACCGAGCAGAAAGAGGGCGCAAAGGGGATACGAAAAAGACCAGATGTAGCCGGTCGCTTCTCTGCCGCCGCTTGCAGTGAGGAACAGAAATATTCCTCCGAGAAGGAACAGGCTTGTATATCGCGCAACCAGAGGACTCATTTTTCCGGTAAGCACCAGTGCGAGATTGGCGCTGCCGAGAATGATACAGGTAAGATCAGTGAAAAGGTCGATACGGTTGTGGTTTGATATAGCGGTGATACTGAAAAGAAAACCGTTGATGATCACAATGCAGAAAATCATTCCGATGAGCAGCTTGCTGTGCAGCGGATCGGGGAGTTCCTGACGGGAGAGATCTGAAGACTCAGTTCCGGTTAGCCAATTTGCCATATACAACACACCAATCATCGATGGAGCTAAAAGGGTTTCGGGAAGTGAACCTGCATGAGTACAGTTAACCCCGGCTCATTTTCTGATACATTTCAGTAATGAGAAGGGGGTACTCTTTCAAAAGACCTCCGTAGTACGGTATCGTTATGATGATTTTTCGGAGCTGATACGGTGTTTAATATAAATCACGACATACCTTTTCGGGTAAAATGACCCATATCAAAGCGCTGCGATAGTATGGGCATGTAACAGATATTTTATTGTTACGGAGAGCAGAACCGTGAAATTTCCGCCGGAACGCAGGACGGGCAGGTTTATTTGGTACACCAAACCGAGCGAGAGTATTTTTACTGGATACCTGTAAACAGCGACGTTATACTGTTACATAATTGAAATTTCCGGCATGCGTGATTGCGGGTTTATGGAAGATGGAACCGCCCGCGATGCCGGTACAACGGGTGAATATGCTGATTCAAATGGAAATATCCTCCTTCGCACTTGATACCGGGCGCAACACCCCGGTGATTATACTGAAGGAGACGAGCGGAGAGCGGACGTTAGCCGTACCGATCGGGCCCCTCGAAGCAGGAGCGATCGCGATCCAGTCACTGGAGGTGACAACGGAAAAACCGCTTTCAATCGATCTTGTAAAACTTGTAATGGAACAGCTCGGGGGCAGTTTGCGCCGCGTGGTGATACATCATGCGGGTGATAAGAGCCTTCAGGCACGGTTGCATCTTCAATCCGCGCAGGGGACCGGCATCATTGAGTGCCGGCCGAGCGACGCGATTGCACTGGCGATGCGTTGCAAAGCGCTGCTTTTTGTAGATGAAGCTGTTTTAACTAACGAAAAAGACGGTTCTGGTTCACCGGAAGAGCAGTTGCGCAGCCGGATACGCTCCATGGATACTGTCGATTTCGGCACCTACTTTATGGAGTAATACATGAAACATTTCGGTACATTTCTCTCTATTGTCGTTCTCATGCTGTTTTTCGGTGCCGCCGGAAGTTTCGGAGCAATAACGACACTCGATCGGTCAATACGGTTGTACAGTGAGAAAAAGTACGATTCGACCATTACGGTAATCCGAAACTATCTCCGGCGCTCCGGCAAAAAAGAAGAGACGGAGCAACTAGTCCCTCTGGTTACCGAGGCGCTGGTCCGGCAGGGTGAATATGTTTCCGCACATCGCCTGTTCTCGATGTTCCGAAGCCGGTACCCGCAGTCGCCGTTCATTGCGCGGCTCTGGTATGTGGAGGCAGTGACCCTCGCCCGGGAGGAGAAGTATTCCGAAGCGATAACCGCTTTTTCCATGGCGCTATCAACCGGCCTCTCTTCCACACTTGATTCACTGACTATTGTGAATACACAGAAACTATGCCCGCGACTCGCCGCCGAGGAGTTCAGGGCACTTTCAACCCGTGATCTGAACAGGCGACTGCTTGAAATCGTCAAATACTACGAGGTTGAACAACTGATTACCATCGGACAGTTCGGCAAGGCCCAGAGCAGTGCCGATGAGTTCCGAACACGCTTTCCCCGCTCACGATATTTTTCATCATTGCGTGACCTTATGAATCGCGCTCGTGAAGCTGAGAAAAGTACCACACAGATCGGCATTCTGGCACCGATTTCGGGTGATGAGGAGGAAATCGGAAAACGGGTCGTGCAGGGTGCGCAGCTGGCGATCGCCGAGTTGCAGCCGCCGGGTGGACAGACGGTAAAGAGTGTGGTGCTCGATACTCGGGGGAGTATGATCATGACCGCCCGCAAAACAAAGGAATTGCTCGATGAACATAAAGTGTCGCTGGTGGTTGGACCGGTGCTGAGTCAGACGGCAACGGTGACAGCTGCAATGCTTATCGACAAACCTGCGGTGATGATCTCGCCGACCGCCACCGATGAAGGCATTGCCGACATAGGCAACAATATCTTCCAGATGAATGTGACGATCGGTGTGCTCGGAAGGAAAATTGCCCGCTATGCAATAGAGAATCTTTCGATCCGGGAGTTTGTTATATTTGCGCCGCGTACCGCCTATGGAGAGATCCTTGCGGCAAGTTTCAAGGAAGAACTGGCGAAACGGAATCTGGATGTGGTTGCGGAAGAGTATTTCAATGAAGGGGAAAACGATTACCGGGAACAGTTCAACCGGATACGGCACAAACTGCTGATCCGGCATCTGGAACGGGTAGCGGTCGAACGGGGAAGGGATTTCAACGGCGTAATCAGCAGGCGCGACAGTATTCGCTACCGTGATTCCACACTAGCCGTCGGGGGATTCTTTATGCCTGCCGATGCCGAAGATGTGGTAATGCTCGCTCCGCAGGTGGTTTTTCACCGCATACGTACACAGTTGCTCGGGTCAAGCGGCTGGCATCAACCGAAGGTAATCAAGGATGGGAAACGGTATGTGCTCAATACCATGATCTCCACCACCTTTGAGCTTGATAAAGACAACCCGCAGTGGCAGTCATTTGTCAAAACCTACAGATCCCGTTTCAATGAGGAACCCGATCGGATTGCGGCGCTCGGCTACGATGCAGCCGCGATGATGATGAAGGCAATTCGCGAGACCGGTGGTGACGATCCCGTACGCATCCGCGATGCACTGGCGAAAACCATTCGATACCAGGGGCTCTCGGGGGTGGTCTCCTTTGAACAGGACCGTCATGCGAACAATGAATCGGCGGTGTATAAAATTTCCGGCAACGGTTTCGTTCGCGTGCAGTAAATCCGCTGCCGTCGAGTATGGTCCGGCTTCTTGCAAATCGCAGGCTGAAGGCAACACGTCACGCCGCGCAGGCGGTAGCGATAAACGGCAGTGCTTTTCTCCTCCGGACCCAGGTTTTCCCCGGATTAATGATTGAACGCCCCGGTTACGGGCTGTTTTTACCGGTGGTTTTAGAACAGTATCCAACACCTACCAGCAGGAGCATGGCAGATTTACCATGGGGACATGGCTCTACTTTTTCAGAGAAGCGGTACGGGGATTTTATCAGGCCAAACTGATGACGTTCGTGTCGATCGTCTCAATTGCCGTATCACTCTTCTTCATGACCTGCCTTTTTGTCGTTTTCGTTAATGTCAACGATGTGCTCAAGCGCGGGACCGATCAGGCCGACCTGGCTGTGTATCTGAAAGAGGGGGTTGCCGACGACAGTACGAGTGCCGCCGAACTCCTCGGACGTATCGGTACGCTCCGTTCCGTCAGGGTGATGCGTTTCATCAACAAGGACAGTGCCTGGAGCCGATTTTCCACGCTGTATGGCAACGAGATGCTCGAATCGGTGGACGACAACCCGCTTCCGGCATCAATAGAAATCTACCTTAAAGATAATGCACGCTCGCAGGACGATGCGCAGCAGGTGGCCGATCTGATCGGCGGCTACGAGGAAGTGGAAAGTGTACGGTACTCCCGTGAATGGATTGATCTTGTCAAGCGGTTCAAAATACTGTTTTGGTCGCTCGCGATCGTCGCGGCGGTGGTCATTGTTTTTATTCTGTACTTCATGATCTCGAATACCATCCGGCTTACCATTTACGCACGTAAGGAACTGGTTTCCCACATGCAGGTGGTCGGGGCAACGGCATTTTTTATAAAAATGCCCTTTCTGCTTGAAGGGGTGCTTCAGGGGATCATCGGAGGGGTGATCAGTATCGGTGCGACCGGTATCGTTCGGTTGGCGCTGATACATTTTTCACTATCGTGGGGGGGGCGGTGGCTTCCCGGAGTAGTCATTCTGGTGGGGGTTTCATTCGGTTGGCTGGGAAGTTCGGGCGCGGTACGAAAATTTCTGGTCTGATACTGCTCTCTCTTGCAGCGGGCATGGCAACCGGGCAAACCGGCAGGGGTACGCTGCGTTCGGTTTCCCATTATGATCGTGAAATAAAGCAGAGCAAGAAACAACTCGATGCAGTTCGCACTGAACTTGAAAAGGGACGCCGGAAGCTCAAGGAACTCCAGCAGGAAGAGGGTAACTATCTCGGCCAGTTGGAACAACTTGAAAAAAATATTTCCGCGTCGCATAACTATCTTTCCCTGCTTGATCAGAAGATCGATACCGTCGGCCGTCACATTGCCTTGCTTAATGACTCTCTTGATGATGCGGAAAAACGGCTTGCCGCCCGTCAGAAGGTGATGAGTCGACGACTGCGGCAGGCCTATATGCAGGGACGGATACATCCGCTGGTTACCTTGTTTCGGCTTCGCAGCCCTCTTGAGGTGATCAACCGCGTACGGTACATGGAGGAACTCAACCGGTACGATCGGACACTGGCGGAGCAGATCGACCACTCCCGTCGGGAAATTGACGAAAAAAAACAGTTGCAGCAGCAGGAACGTTCCCGACTTGAAGACCTTCGTGGCGCAAAGATTAATGAGCAGAAAACGCTGGTGAAGGAAGAACACCAGCGAAAGAAAACACTCGGCGAGGTACGGCAGAAAAAAGAGGTATTCGCATCGATGGTCAAGGAGCTGGAGGCTTCGCAGAAGGAACTCGCCGCGATGATCAAGCTTCTTGAGAAACAGCGCAGGAAAGCACGTGAAGGAACTTCCCGGCAGAGTATTGCCACCTTCGAGAAACGCAAAGGCTCACTCCCATGGCCGGTCGATGGACCGGTGATCACCAAATTCGGCAAGGTGGTCCATCCGGTCTATCAGACGGTTATCCTCAACAATGGTATCGATATCGGCGCCGATAACGGAGATGATGTGCGGAGTATTGCCGCAGGAACCGTTATTCACACCGGTTGGATGCGTGGTCTGGGAAAGATGGTGATTGTCGACCACGTCGGAGGGTATCTTTCGATCTATGCGCATCTGCAGGATATCGCTGTTGCAATGAATCAGAACATAACTCCGGACCAGAAGATCGGGACGGTTGGTGAGACCGGCTCTCTTGGCGGGGCGAAACTCCATTTTGAAATCAGAAAATCAGCAGTGGCGCTCAATCCGGTTGAGTGGCTGGAGAAAAAGTAGGCGATGAAACAGTTACAGTGGAAATTTCTGGCGGGTCAGGAACGGATCAAAGAGGTATTTGCCACGGCATTCGCGAAGGAACAGCTCGGACACGCGTATCTCTTTTGCGGAGAGACGGGAACCGGGACGTTCGCCGCCGCACTTGATCTCGCGATGGCGCTGCTCTGCTGTAATGAAGAGACGCAGCCCTGTGGTACCTGTGAGGGGTGCCGGAAGGTGCAGACCTTCTCACATCCGGATTTTCATGTCGTGATGCCGCTTTCTCTTCAGAAAGAGCATAAGGCGAGTGACGGCAGGATCACCGAAGAGGGATGGAACGAGTTTTCGCTTCGGGTAAAGGAGCGGATTGCCGATCCGTACCACATTCCGGAATACAGCACCCTTCCCACAATTCCCGTTGACTGGATCCGCGAAGTGACCCACGCGGTACGGCGGGGCACCGTGGAAAAAGGAAAAAATATCGTTATTCTCGACAGTGTGGAGAGTATGCAGAAGGAATCGGCCAATGCAATGCTCAAAACGCTTGAGGAGCCGCCTGCTGATACGCTGCTGATTCTCTGTACCGAGAGGATCCACGCGGTACTTCCCACCATTCTCTCCCGATGTCAGCTGCTGCGGTTCGGCACACTGCCGCCGGAGGTGGTCCGCACGGAATTGATCGGCAGATACGGGGTAGCTGATGATCAGCGACTGACCCGGGTACTGCAATCCGGATCCATCGGGAGGGCGTATCGGACCTTGCAGCAGGCACAGTCCGACGATGATCGCATGGCGGTAGAGTTCTGGGAACTATTGCGCGGCGGAAATGATGCAACAGTGTTTGAAAAAATCGACATAATAAGCGGCTCCGGTGATTACGGAACCTGGGAAGCACTGCTTATCGCATTGATGCAGGGCATCAGAAATTCTTTTTTCCGGATGGTTGATGCCTCTGGAAACTATATTTTAGGCGAACAATTCCCGGAAAACGATGCCGCGGGAAACGTTACGCCGCGACAGGCCGACGAGCTGCTGCAGCTTTGCGAGGCAGCTATCGGACAGTTACGGGCCCGGGCCAACAGCGGTCTGGTGTTCATTAATTTCGCACATAAGGTTATGGAGATACTGCATGGGAAAAAACAGTAAGGTCGTTGAAGTCGTTTTCAAGGGAGAGCGGCGGGCTATTTACCGCAACCGCAACGAGATCGATATCGCCGAAGGTGATTATGTCGTAGTGGAGGCGGAGCGGGGACAGGATCTCGGGAAAGCATCACTGGTGGGTTCGCTGGTGAAGCTCAAACGGGGCAAAGGGGAGACCCGCAGTATCATTCGCCTCGCGATCGACCACGATCTGGAAATTCACGATAAAAACAAGCTCAAGGAGCGTGATGCCTTTCAGGTGTGCAAAGAGAAAATCCGCCATTACAACCTCGACATGAAACTGGTCGATGTTGAACTGCAGTTCGACGGCAGCAAGCTCACCTTTTATTTTACCGCGGCGCAGCGGGTTGATTTCAGGGAGCTCGTCAAGGAACTCGCCTCGATTTACCGTACCCGTATCGAACTGCGGCAGATCGGTGTGCGCGATGAGGCCAAACGGATCAGCGGGTGCGGTATCTGCGGACGCAAACAGTGCTGCAGCGCGTTTCTCAATGAGTTTGAACAGATCACCACCCAGATGGCCAAAAACCAGCAGCTGGCGCTCAATCCTTCAAAAATTTCAGGCAACTGCGGCCGACTGCTCTGCTGCCTGCGGTACGAAGACGACATGTATCAGGAGATATTCAAGGATTTTCCACCGCCCGGAAGTCAGATCACCCTTGAGGGAAAAACCGGGACGGTGAATTACATCAATATATTTCAGGGTAAGGCGCTGGTTTACTTCAGGGAGACCGGACAGGAGTGGCTCACACCGGAGGAACTCAGGAAAGGGAAAATCGAGCATGTCGCCTAAAAAACGTTTTCTGGTTACCATGGCGCTGCCGTATGCCAATGGCGATATTCATCTGGGGCATTTGCTCGAAGCGGTACAGACGGATATTTTCGTCCGTTTCCAGAAACACTGCGGGCACGAGGCGGTGTATGTCTGTGCCGACGATACCCACGGCACCCCGATCGAACTTTCGGCCTTGCGGCAGAAGATCACTCCCGAAGCACTTATAGAGCGGGCATACGAGAATCACCGGAACGATTATGCCGGATTCAATATTGGCTTCGATATTTTCTATACGACCAATTCACCTGAAAACCGAAGGTACGCTGAGCTGATTTACGAAAATCTCCGGAAAGACGGACTGATTGTCGAGAAAGAGATTGATCAATATTACTGTGACCACGACAAACGGTTTCTACCCGACCGTTTCATAAGCGGTACCTGTCCCAAATGCCGGGCCGAGAAGCAGTACGGCGACGTCTGTGAATCATGTGGTGCCACCTATGACCCCACCGATCTCATTGAACCGGCATGTATCATCTGCGGCACCAAGCCGCAACTGCGCCGGTCCAGCCATTTTTACGTGGAACTTGCCAAGTGCGAAGATTTTCTGCGCGACTACATAGCCGGCGAGGGAACCGTGCAGGATGACATGCGCAATTTCGTCTCTACATGGATCAACGAGGGATTGCGCGAGTGGTGTATCTCCCGTGACGGACCTTATTTCGGTTTCACCATTCCCGGTACGACCGATAAATACTTTTATGTCTGGCTCGATGCACCGATCGGGTACATCTCGTCAACCGACCGGTGGTGTGCCGATAATAACCGCTCTATCGACGATTTCTGGTCCAAAGATGCCGACACCGAGGTGGTGCACTTCATCGGAAAAGATATCGTCTATTTTCATACCCTGTTCTGGCCGGTGATGCTGCGCAGTTCGTCTTTCAATCTGCCGAAGCGTTTTTTTATCCACGGTTTCGTGACGGTTCAGGGTGAGAAAATGTCAAAATCCCGAGGGACCTTCATTCTGGCACGCGATTTCCGGGAGAAGATACAACATCCGCAGGCAAACGAATTTCTGCGGTTTTATTACGGTTCAAAACTTATGCCCAATTCCGGAGATCTTGACTTCAGTAAAGATGAGTTCATCTCACGAGTCAATACCACGCTGGCGAACAATATCGGTAACCTCCATCACCGGACCATGGTCTTCTGCGACCGGTCCTTCGGGGGAAATGTTCCCGATGCACCGTGGGATGCAGCTGTCGCAGCCGAGGTGGAACGAATCGGGCCGGAAATTGCAGTGCATTTCGATCGGGGAGAGTTCAAACTGGCGGTCGAGAAAATCCATGCGCTCGGCAATCTTGGGAACAAATACTACCAGGACAGCAAACCGTGGGAACTGATAAAAACCTCACCGGAAGCAGCCGGTACGGTAATGGTTACCTGTGTCAATCTTATTAAAGCACTTGCGGTGTTCCTCAAACCAATCTCTCCGCAACTGGTTGCACGGATCGAGGCAAAACTCTCGGTGGAGTTTTCATGGGACGACTACCGGTTCTCGATGAGAAATGCGACGCTTGGCGAGACCGAAAAACTCGTTCGGCCACTCGAATCAGCGGATATCGAAGCTGTTTTCGGTTCTGCTGAGCCTGCTCCCGAAACACCTGCCGAACCGCAGGAACCACTCATCGATATTGATACGTTTAAAAAGGTACAGCTTAAGGTTGCGACGGTGGTCGCGGCAGAGGCGATTCCCAAATCAAAAAAACTGTTGAAACTGCAGGTTGAACTCGGCAGTGAAAAACGGCAGATCGTCGCAGGAATCGCCGCGCACTATACTCCTGAAACCATTGTCGGTAAACAGGTGGTGGTGGTGGCCAATCTCAAACCGGCCAAACTCTTCGGTGAATCCTCCCAGGGAATGGTGATTGCAGCGCAGGATGCCGACGGAGCTCTTGTGGTGGTGACCCCCGAACGGCCGGTTGCCTCCGGAGTACCGGTGGCATGAGCGGTTTCTCCCGTGTACAGGAACGAATCCGTCTGCGTGATGCGAATACTGCAACGGTAGAGCGTCTGGCTGCTGAACTCTCCGTTCCCGAGGCGGTTGCACGGATACTGGTGGTCCGCCATCTTGACAGCTATGAATCCTGCAGGGCATTCTTCCGGCCTTCGGTGGAACAGTTCAACGATCCGTTTCTTTTTAAAGGGATGGAACCGGCGGTCACCCGGATCGGTAAAGCGATTGATGCAGGCGAGAAAATTGTTGTCTACGGCGACTACGATGTCGACGGTATAACCTCCACAGTGTTGATGGTTCGTGTACTTCGCAGACTTGGTGCGGTGTGCGATTATTACCTGCCGAACCGGCTCCGTGAGGGGTATGGGGTGTCGGAAGATGGCGTCAGGAAACTGGCTGCCGACGGGGTAACACTCATGATCACCGTAGACTGTGGTATCGGTTCATGCGGCGAAGTATCAATCGCCAACTGTCTGGGTATCGACTGTATTATCACCGACCATCACGAGGTGCACGGTGATCTGCCCGATGCACTGGCGCTGCTCGATCCGAAAATGCCCGGTTGCTCCTATCCGTTTGAGTATCTTGCCGGTGTCGGGGTGGCACTCAAGCTTTGTCAGGGGCTTGCACGGCATCGCGGTTCAGGTGAGGAACTGTGGCGGGAGTATCTTGATCTGGTGGCGCTTGGTACGGCAGCGGATATCGTTCCGTTGACGGGGGAAAATCGCCTGATCACCAGCCTGGGGTTTGCTCAGATGTCATCCTCCGTCATATGCGGCTTAAGGGAACTGATCGCACAGCAGGGGCTCTCGGGAAAACCACTCTCGACCGCTCCGGTGGTCTTTCAGCTGGCACCCTGCATCAACGCCGCCGGGAGGCTCGGTGATCCCGCCGTGGGGGTTGAGCTGCTTCTGACCGAAAACGACGACGAAGCGCAGCGGCTTGCCGCACAGCTGAAAAAGGTTAATCTTGAACGCCGTGAGATCGACAGTGCCGTAGCAGAATCGGCCCACCGGTGGGTTGAACGCAACGGTGATCCACAGAGTGATGCCGGGCTTGTTATTGGCGATGAGAGCTGGCATCCGGGAGTTATCGGTATCGTCGCTTCGAAAATGGTCGAGCGGTATTACCGGCCGACAGTCCTGTTTGCGATCGGACCCGACGGCTACGCGCGTGGTTCAGCCAGAAGCATTCCGGCACTTCATCTCCTCGACGCGCTCAACCACTGTTCGGAGTTTCTTGAAGGGTACGGCGGACATGCCGCCGCCGCGGGGATGACCATAAAAACCGCAATGATTGATCCATTCCGGGAACGGTTCAACGAGGTGGTCCGCGAAATGGTCGCACCCGATGCGTTCATACCGGTGGTCAAGGCCGATGCGGAACTTCCCATTCCCGGAATTACCCCTAAAATATTCCGGATTCTTAAACAGATGGAGCCGTTCGGGCCGGGTAACATGCGTCCGGTATTTCTTTCACGCAATGTGACCAACCGCACCTCGCCGCGTTTGGCGGGGGCGTCTCACCTCAAGATGCTGCTTGCCGACGAGGGAATTTCCATGGATGCGATCGCGTTCAATTTCGGCGACCGCCTCCGTGCGGTCCGGGATGCAAAACGGTTTTCGGTCGCGTATACCATTGATCAGAATGAATGGAATGGAAAAACCAGCCTTCAGATGAAGGTAAAGGGAATGGAACTGTAGATGACTCTTTTACGTGACCGATTACAATCAGAAAAAATGTGGGACGGTCGGTTTTCAAAACCATCCGATTCACTCATGGAGCGGTTCAATAACTCGCTGCCGTTCGATCAGACGCTCATCGACGAGGATATCGCGGGAAGCAGTGCCTGGGCGGGTGCACTCGAACGTATCGGGGTGTTTACAAAAGATGAGTACGACACCGTTGCCTCCGCACTGCGGGAGATCGGTGAAGCATACCATGCAGGTGACATCGTTTTTACGCCGCAGGATGAAGATATCCACATGGCTGTTGAACGGCTCCTGGTTGAACGGGTGGGGGAGACCGGGAAGCGGCTTCATACCGGAAGATCGCGCAACGATCAGGTAACGACTGATTTCAGATTATACGTTAAGAAGACACTGGCCGGACTCCTGCGGGAGATCGACGCTCTGCAGCGGACGCTTGTTGACCGCGCCGAAAACGATGCGGGCATCATCATGCCGGGGTATACCCACCTGCAGCAGGCACAGCCGATTCTTCTGGCACATTACTGGCTGTCACTGTTCTTTTTGCTTGAACGCGAAAAGAGCCGGTTTGCACATGCGGTGCAGACTGCCGACAGCATGCCGCTCGGCAGCGGGGCGATTGCCGGAAGCGGTTTCACCGTTGATCGGGATTATCTGGCCGGGCAGCTCGGATTCTCGTCTGTAAGTGATAACAGTATCGACGGCGTTGCCGCACGGGATTATGTGCTTGAGGCTCTCGCCGTATGTGCTTCGCTCGGGATCAGCATCAGCAGGTATGCCGAAGACCTGATAATCTACTCTTCACACGAGTTTGGCTTCATTGAACTCGACGATGCCTGGTCAACCGGGTCAAGCATGATGCCTCAGAAAAAAAATCCCGATTCACTGGAACTTATCAGGGGAAAATGCGGACGATTCATTGGCAACTACACCAGGTTTGCGACCACCCTCAAAGGGGTGGGACTTACCTACTATAAGGATCTCCAGGAAGACAAGGAACCGCTGTTCGATGCGGTGTCGCAGATGGAAATGGTGCTGCAGGTGTTCACGCGGGTGATCGCAACTCTCTCGGTGCGGAAAAACCGGATCGAACAGGATCTTCACCCGTTTCTGCTCGCTACCGATCTTGCCGACTATCTTGTCCGCAAAGGAATGCCGTTCCGGCAGGCACACCAGGTGATCGGAAAAATCGTCGGTCACTGCGTAGAAAAGGATATTGAGCTCACGGCGCTCAGCATCGAGACGCTTCGCGGATTTTCGGATCTCTTTGATGAATCGGTTACGGCGCTCTTCTCGTGGGAGGGGGCGGTGGACGGCAGGAGTGTTCAGGGTGGTACCGGTACAGCGAGTGTCCTGAGTCAAATTGAGAAGGCGAAAAAACTGCTGTAACGTGATTTTGCCATACCTGACCCATCGGTTTGTGCATCTATCCGGTGTACCCCGGAGTGCATGTCGGGAGACTACTGATGCATTATACGATCTATTTTCGCTATGCCGTGCTTAGTCTTCTCTTTTGTGCCAGTTCGATAATAGCCCAGCTTAACCCCGATACCCTCCGGTCACATTTGCCGTCACTTGCGGACTGGACACCGGCTCCGGAAATAACGACCCGCACCTACCACTTCCTATACGGTCTTGATGCAACCGGGATTCGTCCGGTAATGGGTACGTTCACGAGTGACTCCTTTATGTGCGTCGGGCAATGCTTTGTACCTGATACCGCAATTGGTACCGTATTTTTTCTCCATGGATTTCTGGATCATACCGGGACACTTGTCAATGGGATAACCGCGTGTGTTCGCGAGGGTTGTGCTGTTGCGGCTATGGATCTTCCGGGGCACGGTTTGTCGGGCGGAGAACGGGGAGCGATCAATGATTTTGATGAATATGCTGCGGCTTTCAGCCGTTTCTTTAACCTCTGCTCTCCGCGGCTCCCTCGTCCGTTCGTGTTTGTCGGTCACAGCACCGGATGCGCGGTCGGCCTTGAGTGGCTTCATCGGAAACAATCAAATCCGTTTCGGAAGGTTATACTTCTGGCACCGCTGGTCCGTGGTGACCTCTATCATCTTTCACGGTTCGGCAATGCCGTTCTGAGTCAGTTCGTTACAACACTTCCCCGCTGGTTCCGCAACGCGTCACACGACCGAGCGTTTCTTAAACGGTTCAGAAATGATCCCCTGCAGTCAGAGATATTTCCGATGCGCTGGGCAAAAGCCTTTTACACCTGGCATGACCGGATCGGTTCATACGGGGGATGGTCTCTGCCACTCGTAATAGTCCAGGGAAGCGGGGATAGGGTGGTCGAGTGGCGGTATAACCTGCCGTGGCTTCAGGAACATATTCCGGGCTGCAGGACGGTGATGATCAACGGTGCCCGACATCAACTGTTGAATGAGAGTGAACCGTACCGGGGTAAATGTCTGGAGGTTATACGTAGAGAGCTACGGGCGATTACTGAACATTGAACCAGTGATGATGAGGTCGTACACTGAATCTGATTTTCTCCTATAATGAAGTAAACTGAACAAACATTCAGTAACAATACCCTATTCCGACGTCCGTACCAGCCGTGATGGAGGTCGGGTTTGGGCACATCTTCAGGAGGCTGGGGGGCCGTCTAAATTCAATTTTGTGAATTACAACGAGTTGTCGGGGTTGCAGGAGGAAGGTTATTTCCAAACCAGATGGTGACAGTGGCGGGACATCGT
Organism: Chitinispirillaceae bacterium; assembly: GCA_050304135.1. GTDB lineage: Bacteria > Fibrobacterota > Chitinivibrionia > Chitinivibrionales > Chitinispirillaceae > JAFGNB01. Next base: position 114,433 of record JBNLDC010000002.1, read on the forward strand.
TGATCAGCGATGAAGTCTCTATTTGTAGTACCCGTATTCCATAGTGGTCATGATCTGGTGGTTACTGCCGGCAATAGAGAGGGTTATAGTTGTTCTCGGTGTTTTCCAGAGGGTGCGACAGGTAAGAAATCCGAGACTCACCGCAAAGCCCCATTTTGTTCGTTCACTGCGGTACATATCATTCTTCCATTCGCATTTATTTGAAATGTTTTCGCCGAACACCGGAACAAGCTGTTTCTTGAGGTTTTCATAATCCTGGTAAAAAAGTTCAGGATCAATATGTTCCTGGCGGATATGCAGAATCGCATCAGTCAGTAGTTCCGCAGTAAAACGGTACTCAACCCGGCACTGGTACCCGAACAGGCTCATCTCGTAGCTGAGCATATTTCCCTCATTTTTCAATAGCCGCGCGTCTTCGGCAGCAAGTACCGCTTTTTTATTCATGCCCCATTTGACAGATCTGAAATCGTATTGCGCAGCGGTTTTAATAACTTTGAAAAGTGATCCCTCGGTAGGTGCACCGCTGTTTTCGGATCGTGCCGGTTGTTTTTTTTCGGGGGAGACATACTCCCATGTTCCGTTGTCCTTAAGCAGAACGGTTTTACCGTTGGCAGTAGTTGCCGTCTGTTCGGCAATTGAGGAAAGTACGCTGCAAGAGAGTGCTGCAAAAACAACGATACATTTCATCCGGAACATCTCCTTACAAGGTGGTCTCACCGGTTCGGACGATCCCGGCATATGTATCATTATATGGTTCCGATTGAATAAAATCAATCACCTATGGAGTGTCCGCAGGTGTTAATCGATTAGTGGAGAGTCGTACCCGGCACTACCGGGTTGTATCCGCCGGGAAGGGAGCTGTTTTTTTGTTTTTCTCTGGAGCAGGAGTGGTTTGCGGCTGCTCTATTCCGAATTGCCTGCAGGCGGTGTTTTATTCTCTGAGGTACTACTGTCGGCAGGTGATACCGGCGTAGTGGCATCTTCTTTGTCATTGTCGATTGCACCACCGGGCGGGATCTCATCGGGACATCCGTCGGAATCTTTGTAGCTATTGACTGTTTCCGCGTTGTCTTTGCAGATGTCAATACTGTCGGGAATGCCGTCTTTATCGTTATCGCTGTCGTTGCAGCCATCCCCATCTCTGAAACCGTCGTAATCTTCGGCTTCGTCCGGACAGCCGTCCTGGGTGTCATAAATACCGTCTTTATCGTTGTCAAAATCGGGACAACCGTCATCGTCCTCAAATCCGTCCATATCCTCGGGGATACCGGGGCATTTGTCGTTATCGACCGTAACCCCGTCTTCATCGGGATCGGTCAGTTTCTGCGAGAGAACTTCACCACCAATGAGGCCGATGGTAGCACCATCTTTCCCCCTGCCCTTAAGGGCAATACTGGAGGTCGAGAAAAAGTCGTATCTGCCTCGCTCCTTGGGATACCCGGGATCTTCGGTGATATTGGAGGGATCTTTTCTCAGGTACACATTAACCGGGTGACGGTTATTATAAAAAAGATTATAAATGATACGTGAACGCTTCGCTTCTTCGACACCCCAAACGCCATACTGTTTATTTGCGAGGATGACATTGTTCTGAATGAGTACTTCACTGAGTCCCTGCAGAAGAATGCCGCAGTAGCCGTTTTCGGCAATAATATTGTGCATGATAGTGGTTTTTATACTGCGGGTTGATTGACAGAAGATACCGCTCCCACGGTTGCGGTAAATGACACTGTTGTATATGTCCGGAAGAGAAGCCAGGCAGAGAATTCCCGTTTCACGGTTACCGGTGACAATGACCTGATCAATGACTGCATCGACATTCTCACAAAGGATACCTTTGTGTCCACGGGTGACGGTGAGATTTTTAATGATTGTTTTATTGCCTGCAGTGATAACCGGAGCCCGTTTGTTTCCCCTGATAACCGTTTCGGTCATTGATTCGCCAACTAGCGTGATACCGTCCCTGAGTGTTATCGGTCCCTTCCAGATACCGATACGCACCAGCACCGTGTCTCCCTCTTCGGCGTCGGCAACTGCGGCCTGGATGGTGGGAAAATTATCAGGAACGGTGCGCTTGGCACCGAAACCGTGGAATACGATCATAAGCAACAGCAGCGAACAGGTGATGGCGCGGTACATGACGACTCCTTCATTTCCCCGAAATCGGAGGGTGATTCCTCAGATCTGACTACAGCGTATTGAGGGGTAGTTTCCCACAAAATAATGGTCTGAGTATACTTCTATAATTTAGCTCATTTCATGCACCAAGGCAAATGAATCACGGCAATTCCGGTTCTCGGAGGAGATTGCCCCGGACAACTGGTGTGTAGTGGGCAACCATCACCGTCATCCTTCGTGATGTAACTGCTGTATCAGGGGTGAAACCGGAAATACACTTGCATTCCTGAGCGAAAGGTGGTATTTTACCGATATGAACAGATTCCTCAATCAGATTTCCGTACTACTACCGGTTGAACGGCTACTTGTCGTAGTCGTCGGTATTATTATTCCCATACGGGAGGAAACGGGATCCTGAAGCTGTTTTAAAAGGAATTTTCATAAGGCCCGTTTCCTCCGAAGGAAGCGGGCCTTATCTTTTTTGACCCGGTTCCTTGCGAAAACGGGAGAAAGGTCGTATTTTTGATGGCTATTTGTGGCAAAGAGACTCTTTGTCAATAGAGGCGTTGGAGGTTCGTTTGATAAAAACAGGTGCACAGATTCTTGTTGATGCACTCATTCAGGAAGGGGTGAAGGTCGTCTTCGGCTACCCCGGTGGGGTGGTCATCCCGATATTCGATGTTCTTTACGATACAAAAGAACTCAATTTTATTCTGACACGCCATGAACAGGCTGCGGCACATGCGGCGGACGGGTATGCCCGTGCGACCGGTGACGTGGGGGTCTGTATTGCGACGTCGGGACCCGGAGCCACCAATCTTGTCACCGGTATCGCAACCGCGTATCTCGATTCAATACCAATGGTGGCCATTTCAGGCCAGGTTGCTTCGCCGCTTCTTGGAACCGATGCTTTTCAGGAAGCCGATGTCGTTGGGATCACCCGGTCTATCACCAAGCATAATTTTCTGGTGAAGACGATTGAAGAGTTGCCGGTGATGCTCAAGCAGGCGTTTCACATCGCACAGACAGGAAGACCCGGACCGGTACTGATAGATATCCCGGTGGATGTCACCCGTGCGGTGATGGAAAATTACGTCTACCCCGATTCCGTTTCAATCCGCAGTTACCGGCCCAACGTTGTGGGACATATGCGGCAGATAAAAAAGGCGGCGGAGGCGATTAACAGTGCTAAAAAACCGTTACTGTTCACCGGTGGCGGTATCATTCACAGCAGTGCTCATGCGGAGCTCCTTGCACTGGCCGGAAAGACGAACATACCTGTTACCACAACACTCATGGGGCTCGGCGGTTTTCCGGGAAATCACCCGCTTTTTATCGGGATGCCGGGAATGCACGGATCAAAGACCGCGAATTTCGCACTTCAGGAGTGTGACCTCCTGATCTCCGTCGGAGCACGCTTTGACGACCGGGTGACCGGGTATGTGGCGAAGTTCGCGCCGAATGCGTCGATTATACATATGGATATAGATCCCGCGGCGATCTCGAAAATTATAAAGGTCGATATTCCGGTGGTGGGTGATGCGAAAAATATTCTTGCATCGCTCATACCGCTCGCGAACGAGCGCCAGCCCGACGAATGGAACCGGCAGGTTGACGACTGGCGCGGGGATGCACTGTTCTCCTTTACTGATTCTTCGAGCGAGATCAAGCCGCAGGCGGTGATCACCGCGCTTTACCGCCTTACCGGCGGTGATGCGGTAATCGCAACCGAGGTGGGCCAGCATCAGATGTGGACGGCACAGTATTACCGATTTTCGGAGCCGCGCCGGTTATTGACCTCCGGTGGTCTCGGTACCATGGGATTCGGGATGCCGGCGGCAATGGGGGCCGCGATGGCCAATCCGCAGCGACCGGTTATTGATGTTGCGGGAGATGGCTCCATCCAGATGAATATCCAGGAGTTGGCAACTGCAAGACAGTATAAATGCCCGGTGAAGGTTGCAATTTTGAATAACGGCTATCTGGGGATGGTCAGACAGTGGCAGGAACTATTTTATGGTAAGCGTTACGCAGGCACAGACCTTGAAGTTTCTCCTGATTTTGTGAAATTGGCACAGGCATATGGTGCTGTCGGGTTACGGGCGACCAAGGTCAGTGAAGTTGAGCCTGTTATTAAGGAAGCGCTGGCAACTGATAATACAGTTTTTATGGACTTTGTAATTGCCCGGGAGGAAGGAGTCTACCCAATGGTACCAGCAGGTAAGGCTACAACCGAAATGCTCTTGGCGTGATTTTTTACAAATCAGTTTCCCAATAAGATTGGATAAATTAAAAAAGGAAATCGAAATGAAACATACCATTTCTGTTTTATTACAAAACAAACCCGGTGTTCTGTCTAGAGTCACAGGTCTTTTCAGTGGACGCGGTTTTAATATAGAAAGTCTCTCCGTTGCAGAGACACTTGATCCTGCAGTTTCCTGTCTGACCCTGGTTACTCGTGGACCCGATCCCATTATAGAGCAGATAACGAAGCAATTGCATAAATTGATTGATGTGATCAAGGTTGTTGATATCGGTGAGTCAGAATATGTTGAACGGGAAATGGCGCTTATCCGAGTAAAGGCGGAATCTCATACCCGTGCAGAGGTGTTGAGAATAATAGATATTT
>JBNLDC010000003.1:0-79622 GCA_050304135.1 Chitinispirillaceae bacterium
CACACTATAAACTGCCGGAACCGTACATTGCTCATGGGTATGCATAGCGAAACCATAAATCTGAGGAACCGTATGCCTTAATCGGGCTCGTACGGTTCTGTGGGGGCTTCGGGTGAGCAATCACCCGTTTCTACCCGGAAACGAGACTACTTTCATCGTTTCCCCGCAGTTGGGGCACTTGAGTGGATCGACACTTCGGCAGGCTCAGTGCATCGCCTCATAGATACAGTTGTCTCGCTGTTCCCGAAGCGCAGGGGGTCCGGAGCCCATAGCACCGTTTTTATTGTATCGCTTTGATAAGAGCCGCCCCGGTCATCCTGCATTTCTTGCGGAATGCGGTATTGGCTTCAATTTTATCCCAATACTCATCGGGGCCGAAAGTACTGGAATCCGCTTGTGGTGCTTTACGCATACCCCGGCGTTTGTTGGAATACCACCCGTAGTACCTTATCTGGTGTTCGCTTTTATTGGGAATGACCTGAATGGAAAATTGTTGCTGCAGCGAAACTTCACGGGAATCGGGACAACGATGCTGCAGGTACCGCAGCTTTTCGGATCCGCCGAGAATATCATGGTAGTGCGGGTATCAGGGCGTGATGGCAGAAATGCGATCGTCGGTACGTTCGCGATACGTCAGTAACCAGCAACAATTCCGTTCGTCCGGATGTGCCGGCCGTTCTTTCTGCAGGGGGAAGGTACGGCCTTTTTTTTATTCAAAACTAGAATACCCCGTCCTCTGGGCGGGGTTAGAGATAATAGGCTTTGCCATTTATCACTGAGACAATGGATGCTGTAACTGCTTGTGCTATCGCACAATGTTTTGGGTAATCCGCGCCACACTATCGTGTGTCGACTCCCTCCTGCCTTTAGGCCTCCGGCCTCAAATCAGGAGGCCCCGTGCTCCGCGCGGGGAGGATTCACTCCTGCGTGAGCGGATTTTCCCCGACCAATCGTCTATCCTGCGTAACAAGAAAACACCAGAACCACAAAACAGAGGAGAATAAGATGAACGCACTGAAAGGACTTCTGATCGGCTGTTCACTCCTGAGCGTTATCACCGGCTGCACGCTTGTTGAAGTACCGTATGATGGACATGATGGTACCGGGTACCATAGCGATGATTATGAAATCGATGCATATGTGGAGATTCCTTTTACCGTGCGAAGACTGATACGGGACCGGGTTGATGGGTACAGCATGCCGCCGGTGAGCCGCTACGGAGTGGAGATTTATCCGCTGGAACTGCGTGATCCCTACAACATACCGTCGTACGTAAGCTCGGATTTCAATGGTGATGGTGTTTATGATTACGCCTATATGTTCAGTGCGGTTTCGTGGGATGGAATTGACTGGTATCTGGATACCAAAATGATCGTTGTGACCTCAACATGGGACGGTTATGACTTGTCACTGGATCTTGATCTGGGAACGGTAACCGGATCGGCTGAACTACCGGTAGAGGAGTACTGGGGAATACGGCTTCTTGAGCGGGGCGTTCATTCGGTGACGGACTATTATCGCGGTGGAGCGCTCGAACAGACGGTCGAACTGGAAAACGACGGGATTTATCTCGCCAGTATCGATCCGGATGAACGGTCGGTGCTGTATGCCGAAGGGAATGATGTCTACGAGGTGGTGATCGATTTCGGCTCGGTTGCCAAAAAGAAGGCCGGAAGTAGTGTGGCGCGTGGTGACCGGGTGATACAACTGACGAAGTCGACACTCCCGAAAACAACAGCAAACTGATTTTAAGGTAGGGTTCTGGTGGTCACCTGTTCCGGATTGGATTCCGGGGCGGGTGATTTTTTTTATACTCCCTGCAATTCTGATAACCCGGGTAAGGGTTACTTCACATAATCCACTTCACATCTCCCGATCTCCGCCCTGCCATCAGGAAAAACAATCCTGACATGATTGCAACCCGCCGAAGGTGCCTCGACCGTAAACAGCACCGGCAACCGCAGCCGGTCTCGTGAATCCGCACAGCAGTAGGGGTATTCCGTCACCTCCGGCAGATTTGCCAGCCATTCCGCCGAGTCGTTTCTGAAACGGAACTGGAAATCAGATCGTTTGCCCGAAAAAAAGGCATACACCCGCAAGCCGGTTATCCTGCCATCAACCGCGTACTCGATGAAATCACCACGACGGCCCCTCCGACGGTGAAAATCGTATTTGAAGCGCCATGGACGATCATCGGTAAATTCGGTGCCGTTGGTGATGGAATATTTTTCACTGCCGGGCTGCAGTTCGTCAACCAGGGTGAGGTGGTCTGTGACTACCGGACCTGTCGGTTCAGACGGCCGGGAGGTTCCACCTGGTCCATAGGCAATCACCCGGTAATAGCTGGTATCGCCGATAGCAGCTGTTGTGTCGGAAAAAAGCGGACGGAACGCGACAACGGTTTCATCAATCGAGTCGCCAGCCAATTTCCAGGGACCCCAAGGCGCAGGGCTTTTCTCGACGATATACCGGGTGGCACCAGCCGAGCCCTGCCAGGAGATCGCCGACGGATGGATCACGGGTAGCATAACCGGTGGGGCAGGCGAAGCTGGATCCGGAGGCAGCAGATTTCTGATGGCGAAGGCCCCGTTTCTGACAGCGGTGAGGATCTCCTGCTCTCCGTCAAGTTCCTCGCGGACGAATCCTCCCGGCCAGTGCAGACCTTCTCCCTTGTGCCAGGTGAATCCGCCGTTGCGGCAACGTGGTCGAAGCGACCAGACCAGCGCTCCCGCTGCCGGAGAGGCGACAACACGGCGTATCACTTCGCGTGATTTTTTCGGTGACCATCCCCACTCCCCAACTATGTAGGCTTTGCGACCGGCAACTTTTTTAAGGTCCCGGGTAATACCGGCGGCTCCTTTTTTGTAGAAATGGTTGGAGACGATATCAACATTGGGATCGTCAAGCGCAGCGGTGCGGACACCGTAATTCCCATCCATAACGAGATGGTTGCTGTCAACCTCCTTGAAATACGCTGCCATTTCGGCAAGCCATCCGGCGGAGGTGTGCATTTCGTTGCCCGTTTCCCAGCAGAGAATCGCTTTGTCATCTTTATAGACTGTTCCCGAAACAGTGTTGCGGCGATTGAGCAGGTACCCGACGAGGTGCTTGTAATCATCGCGGATTTCGCGACTTTCGAAGCAGTGTCTACCTTTACGAAGTCGGGCAAAGGTCTTTTTTGAACCCCACCACGGCGGGCCTTCGAGCAGTGGTATAATCACCCGGATGTGGTACTGGTGCGCAAGCGCAATCACGGTATCCATCACGCTGAATACCGGTTGGCTGTAGGTGCGCCAGCCGGTAAGATGTTTTGGCCCAATTGCCGGTCGACCGCGTTTCTGCAGTCGCAGGCAGTATATCCTGACGACGGTTCCTCCGGCCTGCTGCACGCAGCGCAGAGCATCGTGCATGGCAAAGCTTGACGGAAGTGACCAGTGGTCGGTCGACGTAAACGTGAAATCATCTTCAAGGAGGTGGAGGTTGGGAACATTGAAAGAGATAAACCGGAAGACATCGCTACCGTCAAAGAGGGTGTCGCCGCTGCGGGTAATGAAGTGTTCGAAGGAATCCTCTGCAGCTCCGGGAGATGAAACCAGCAGAATGAGGAGTAGTAAGAGTTGCAGTGTTCGGCTCATTAGGGTCGGTAACTCCTTACTTCAGTAACAAAAGCTGCGGAGCTGTCGGTAAGCACCGATGGCATCTGACAGTATTTCACACGGGAACAATTACAACGGTATTTAATAACTGTCTCATATTAATTTGCACTGCTGTTGCGAACCTAAATCTCGGGGTCGGGGTCGGGGTCGGAATTCGGGATCGGTATCGTCTTTATTTCAAGTATTTTGGAAAGCGGTAAAATAGAAACGGTGCTTTGCACCGGACTCATATCGCTTACGTAACAGTAGTGAAATACCGAAAACCGACCCCGACTCCGAACGAATAAAAAATAGTGCCGACTATTATGAATCGGTTAATAAATATTTACCGTCTGGTTTGGAAGTGTCATCCTCCGGCAGCCCTGACAGCTTGCCAATATCGTAAAATTACATTTTTGCGGGCCCCCAGCCTCCGGATGACACTCCCAAACCAGACTTCCGTTGTAGTAGCACTACTTGTTACTTTAGAGTTACTAGTCGTAACCACGTTGCCGATACCATTACGTACTCAGTACTATCACCCTTGTAAAGAACGGCCTGTTTAATCCGGCATCCACCCGCTTTCTTCTGTAGTGCAGACGACTAACCAGAGTTAATTCTGAGTGATTGTCAAGGGGCTCCGGGGGCGTTTTTTCGAGGGGGAGAAAAAAAAGTTCCCGCATCGATTCCATCGCTGGAGATACGGGAACGTGTACTGCTTGAACTGTGTTTGCCTGTTCTGAAGGCGAGTTATTTCTCGATGCCGAGCAGTTCCACTTCAAAAATGAGCAGTTTGTTCGGACCGATATCCCTTCCGGCACCGCGGGGACCGTAGGCGAGTTCCGGTGGTATGAACACCTTGTATTTGCTGCCGACTTTCATGAGCTTAAGCGCCTCGGTCCAGCCTTTGATTACCTGATTGACTCCGAACACCGTCGGTTCGCCGCGTTTGATTGAACTGTCGAACACTTTGCCGTCGAGCAGCTTACCTTCGTAATGTACCTTGACACGTGACGTATCGGCGGGGATCGGACCGTCGCCCTCCGTGAGTACCGTGTACTGCAGTCCGCTTTCGGTGGTGACGACTCCCTCTTTCTTTCCGTTTTCTTCGAGGAATTTTTTGGCTTCTTCAAGATTTGCCTGAGCATCAGCGTTTTTTTGTGCCATCTGTTTTTCCCGCATTTTTCCCGAGAAGGCGGTCATGACCTTCCGTTCCACGTCTTCCGAAATGCGCGGATCACCACCGGCGACACCGTCCCTGATTCCGGCGAAAATAACATCAAGAACGATATCGTCTTTCATTCCCTTAAGTGAGCGGGCGATATCATTTCCAATGAGATAACTGACGGTGTCACTGTGTGTGGCAAGTTTGACGGGTGCTGAAGTAGTTGCTGCCGACTTGTTGCAACCGGCAAAGGCGATAAGTACGGCGGCGCTTGCGAAAACGCAGATAAACCTTTTCATGAATGCTCCTTGGGAAAGAGTGGTGGAGATATACTGCCGAAGGTACTGGAACAGAAATGAGTTCCGGACATGTTACTGTGATCAGACAAAATACCTTACGCGCGATCTCCGCAGGTTATCTCTTGCTGATTTTTTTAAGCGCTGCGGGAGTCCATCCGTAATCGGCGGAAAACCCACGGGACCAGCCGAGAACCGGGTGGTTTACGAGCGATGCCGAGGCGGTTGCGCTGCCGGGAAAAACTGAGATCCCAAGGCCGAAAAAGAGTGGATTATTGGCGACCGCACCGTGGATGGCAATAATCCGTGATATTCGGAATTCCTGGCCGATGGCCACACTGACCGGATGCTCGTATGCGGGATTGATGGTGACGAGAACTCCCTGAGCTCCGAATGCGTGACGGGTGGTATGTATGCCGCAGCGGATTCGGAGATCGGGGTCAGCACCGTCGATATGTCCTGATTTAATGACAATGCGATCAACGGTTGCGGAGAACGAGACGGGTTTGAGGGGATAAAAGAGCGAAATTCCTCCGAGTCCGAGGGTGACCGCCTGTTCTCCGGGTGCCGCCAGAAAGGACCGGACTCCGGAGATGTCAAGACTAATCCTGATGTCGCGTGGCAGCTCTACGGCACCCGATAAATATCCCGACTGTTCACGATAGGTCCCGAGTGCATCGAATAACGATATGGTCCCCTTCAGGCGCAATCGTTTCAGAGCAAACCATACACCACCGGTTGCCGTGGCGAAATGCCTGTCACTGAAATTGTCCATGTCGTCGTAGTAGGTGGTAACTGCGGAGGAAAGGCCTACAGCGGGGGAATCGTTCATGAATGCGGCTGAAACCAGCGGTGCTCTGCCGCCGGGGCCGTCCGCATAAATGATTGTGCCGAGATTTCCCATCAGGTACCCCTGCGGGAACGGTTCGTGCAGGGCGGCGTGCGCTGCTGCGATTAAAAGGAGCAGCGGAAAAAACATTTGTCGCGTCATCGTCGCCACAGAATCCCCTTTTTTCTGAGCCGTGTCACGCTGCCGCCTTTTTTAACTTCCGCAACTACGAAAAAGGGGCCGGGTGGAGCATAACTCCCCGAAGCGGTGCGTCCATCCCAGTACTGTACCTCCAGCGGCACGCCGGAAAAAGTTTTTACCTCGCGTCCGTCAAATCCGTAAATGGTAATGGTAACTGTTGCGGAGGGAGGGAGCTGCAGCCGTATGGCGAGCCGGTCATCGCTGCCGTCGCCGTCGGGGGTAAAGGGAATCGGACCGATGTCAAGTGAGGGCTTCGTGCTGTTTTTCCAGTAAAGACCATCACCCGGAAACCCCGGGGTCGGTCGTTCGGCAACCGACCAGACGTCGGCGCTGCAGCCGTCTTCGTTGCCGGTGCGTTCAATTGATGTGGAAGGCCATTCGGAAAACCAGTCGTCGCTGTAACAGACGGTTTCACGAACGGTTCCATTGCCGTCGAACAACATGATCGTATCTCCGGTATTCCCGAGCGTGATCCAGTGTTTCGGGGTGATTGAAGCAGTCAGTGCCCGGTAGCGGGAGGTGAGCAGTGCACCGTCCCTGGAGACCACCGCAAAAGCGCCGGGAGCAAGCGGATACGATAACGGTGTAATCGTGACAGTGTCGTCATCTTTGCCGAAACGCCAGTTTTTCAGGTTGATTGCCATAGATGAACGGTTTTCCAGTTCGAACCATTCCGGTTCTCCGGAGGTTGCCTTGGGAAATATCTCTGTAATCCGTGTCGCCGCCTCGGGTAACCAGACCTCCGAGAGGTCGATCCGCCAGGAGGGTGCCGCATCATTCTTCAGTGTGAAAAACAGGGCGCTGGAGTCGGCGGCAAGAGAAAACGCCGCATGGTCGGATCTGTTCCTGAGAGAAAGAGTGCCTTTGGCGACAATGTCCGTTGTTCCGGGGTGTTGACTGTTGCACTGCCAAGGAATGGAGGTTTCGGATTGAGCCCTTGTGGAGAGTACCGAGGTGGTGCAGGGAACGGTACCGGCGGTACGGTTGAAGCGGCCCAGCCGGAACTCGGCGATCCAGCCGCTTTTAAGCGGTTCGAAAGTACCGGGAGAAATACCGGTCGGGCAGTAATCAAATACCGGATTCCCGCCGGTAACGGTGGTGGCAACGAGCGACACCCCTTCGATGTTTTCCGGTATGGCGAGGGTGATTTTATCGTCGGTTGGTGATGATGGTAGTTCATTCGCTCCGCTTGCACTGCATATGACGGTATCGATCCGAGTTTTTGTTCCCCGGTAGAGTAGTACACCATGGGCAGCCGCCAGTCCGGAAGAACCGAATTCTCCATCGCCGCAGCGAAGCAGCAGTGTTGAGTCGGGCAGCGCGAATGCGCGGGCGGGATCGGCGGTTACCGCCGTCCGGTAATCGGGGTCAAGAATGAGCGCTACACCTCCCGGTTCCAGTTTTCTTGTGGCATAGCGGCAGTTGGTATGGGCGGCAATTGGGGAGGTTTCCTGTGTTACCGAATCCGCCTCGGAGCCATTGGTGATAAAAAGACTGTCGATAAAAAAAGTGTCGGGGCCGAGGTTGGTCAGTTCAATAAACTCGTGGCTGCCGCCACCGCCTCGTGTGTCGTTTTCGGTGCCTGGAGGGTCACGGTAGAGTTCCGAGACGATTACCCTGGCTGTTGTTGCCAGTGGTAGTATAAGAAGAGACAGTATCGCTGCAGAGAGACGAAGATTATTCAGCATAGTGGTAATTGTTATCGTTGGTGAAATAGTCCCGGAATAATTGTATTAAAATAGCCCTGAGCGTTAACCATGTCAAACATGGAAGGAAACACTCACCCATGTGGGCCTTCTCTTTTTGGCGTGGGTTATTCAGGGGTGATGGTGCTATGCTGTTGAGGGTGTTTTGAAGTATTTTGGTATCATCCGACAGGTTGTACTCACTCGGAAGGTTTAATGCATCAGGGGCAATTACATCGTCCCCGAAACAGGCAGATCAGGAGCAGCAATGGCACTTGCAGACGTCATCAGAACCGCATTGGATCAGATGCAGTATATCGCGAAAACGGAAACCGTGATCGGTGAGCCGATTGTTGCCGGTGAGGTGACGCTGATTCCGGTTTCCCGTGTCTCGATCGGGTTTGCCGCAGGCGGGGCGGGCAAGGATGACAAACTCGGAAGCGGAGCCGGAACCGGTGGCGGCGTTACGGTAACGCCGGTCGCCTTTATCGTGGTTACCGGTGAAAAAGTACAGGTGCAACCGCTCACTCCCACCGATCCGATTCTCAATAAAGTACTTTCGGTCGCCCCGGATATCATCACCAATGTATCAAAATATTTCACTGCACGCAGCAAAAAAGGGGGAAAGACGAAGAAGGCCGACAGGGAACACGATACCGCCGGAAAAGAGTAATCCGGTACCCCCCTGAGCTGCCCGAAGCGTTCAGCACGCTATGGACTATACCTACGATAATCCCGATTGTTTATGGATACATCCCGATGTTCCCGGCGATGGTATCGGTACGTTTGAACAGCCGTTTTCGACCCTCGAAGCGGCACTTGCCCGGGTCAAGCCGGGGCAGGCGATAGTTCTGCAGGGCGGCAACTACGACGGTGACTGCAACATTCAGGTGAGCGGTACCGCGGCGCTACCCATCCGGATTGTGGCCATGCCTGGAGCAGAGGTGACCGTTCGTTCGGCATGCTGGTTTTTCTACGACACTTCAGATATCATTGTTGAAGGAATCACCTTTGTCGATGCTCCGCGCTGTGCGATCTCGGTGGTGGGAACCTGCAACCGGAACCGTTTCGAAGGCCTCCGGTTCATCAACTGCAGCGCGCGGAAGGAAGCTGCCTGTACTCTGTATATCGGCGGCGCGGGTGGTGAGTGCACCATTGTTGAAAACTGTATGTTCACGCGGACGGCTGTCGGGAAGAGCGATTCCTCACCGGAAGATGCATCGATCGGGCTCATGATCGCACAGGGGGATATGGAGCACGACAGTCCCATCGTTCATTGCCTGGTGCGGAGTAACCGCATAGAAAATTATGCCTATGGCATTGTGGTTGGTGGTGATGATTCCCGCAGCGTGCGCTGTGGTCATATTGTGGAGTACAACACGGTAGTCAACAGCTCCCGCGAAGGAATTCTCGTAAAGAGCGCGGATACACAGATCCGTTCAAATGTTGTCAGGGAGGGCAGCGGTACGGCACTTTCCTGCAGGTCGATGCTTGACGGCATCGTGATGGATAACCGGGTTGTCGATTGCGACAGAGGAATTTATGTGCATGGTACCGGCCATTCGGTAACGGGAAACTGTCTCGTCCGCTGCAGCGACGGGGCTGTCCGGGTTGGAGGGGTATCGCAGGAGTATATCGGAACAACCATCAACTGTTTCATTGAAAGCAATACGTTCATCGACTGTCGTTCGAAAAACGAGGGCGGGAGCAGTGTGGTGTTGGGAGTTCTTTTTGACAAGGGAACAACCGGTATCATTCAGAATAATCTTTTTTCCGGTACCGGAAGACCCTACGCCGTGGTGGATATCGTGCTTCCGGAACCGGATGGCGATGCGCCGGGAGAACCGATTCCTGCAACACAGTTTGTCATCAGAGATAACCTGGCCACCGGGGGGTGCCAGGCAACCGACGGGGTCGGTACTGCGGATGTTTCGTTCGACGATACTGCCGAAGATGATTACAGTAATCCGAGCGGGTACGGTGCTACGGGATGGTCAGTCAAACCGCAGGGGTTCAATCCTGCTGCAAACGTTGAGGAAGAAGATGGTGTATACCGGGCGGCGAGTGTGCTTGAGGATGAACAGGGCAACCCCGTGATTCCCGGCAGTGAAGCTGCAGGGGAAGAGGAACGGCTGTTCGGCAATTTCTATAACGAACTCAGTGATGACGACGACGATCAGGAAGATGAGGATGATAGTGATACCATCCTGTATTCAAATGATGGTGAGGATTGGTAGGGACCTGTTATTGAGATTGCCTGCTCCTCTCTCATTCTGTAGTGTTTTCAGTATCCATCCCGCCTGTGTTCAGTTATAAAAAAGGCGCCCTTTCGGGCGCCTTCATTTTTCCCTGACTATACAGTACTGATCAGTCAACCACTTCAAAGTCGGCATCAACCGCGCCGTCTTTGTCCTGTTTAGGTGGTTCCTGCTGTTGCGCACCTGCATCAGCGGCACCTTCACCCGGCTGCGGTCCCGCACCTTCGGCACCCGGCTGGGCTCCAGAGGCTTTGTACATCGCTTCGGCCATGCTGTGGGATACCTTCATCAGCGCATCCATACTGGCCTTTATTGCTTCGATGTCGTCTCCCTTGACCCTCATCGCAACAGCTGTCAGTGAAGGTCCGACGATCGACAGCACCGAATGGTCGGGTATGGTCGACAGCCTCGTACGAACGATTCCATTATTCAGAGCAAATCTGAAGATGCTGATCGATACTTTTATTGCACAGTAGACACCCTGGTCGAATAGACGAAAAACATACAGTATCACATATACATGATAGTATGTTTATTATCTACATCAGTGATGCTCTTGTTCTCCCGGGTTGTTCAATCTTCGGAGGAACAGTGCCATCCGGGATCATGGATCTCTAAAATCAGCATTCAATCCGATAGCGACACAGCGTGAAATTAATCCCACTACCGCAACTGGTAAATTATTCTGTCAACATGGCGTAAAGGGTATTGCGCTGCGGTAACAGAATCTGAATGGGTAAGGCGTTAGCTCACGACATGAAATAATGACACGTGAACAGTCCGAGATCGAGGTGGGATATCTACTCAAGGATAGAACGTTTACAATTATTGTCAGGGACAATGGTGTCGGTTTTGATCCAGTCTCTGCCGATAAACTGTTCGGTGTTTTTCAGCGGCTCCACCATGCCGACAAATTCGAAGGTACCGGGATCGGGTTGGCAAACGTCAGGTAAATTATCGACCGGCACGGCGGCAGGACGTGGGCCGAAGGAGCGGTTGAAAAAGGGGCAGCTTTTTATTTTTTGTTACCTCGCCCCATTCAGGAGGCAGCAACTTGTTGGCACGTAAACCTTTTATTGCATTTCGCGGTTTTCATCAGCATAAATCAAACTGCCAATTTAAGCGATGGCACTTGACAGTTGCTATTATTCTTGTGTTGCAGCCCTGCTCCGCGCTTGCGCGCATTCAATCCCGGCTGTCCGAATCGCCGCAACTCGACCCTGCCCGACTCGTTTTTGAAACCGTGCCCGGTGATTACGGCAACATCTATAATGTCATTCAGGATCAAGACGGATTTTTATGGCTGGCCGGAATCAATGGGATTATAAAATACAATGGATATAAGTTTGAAAAGGTCTATTCAGGCGAAACCGTTTCAGCATTATTCCAGGATTCAGAGGGACTTATCTGGATGGTCACAAAATCCGGAGTCGCAGTGTACGACAAGAGTACCGGAAAAATAACCAGATATATCCCCAATATCAATAATCCAGATGCATTGAGAGGCGAATCCCTGGTGCTCTACCAAAAAACCCAACTGCTAACTGAAGATAGGGATGGTTTTATCTGGATAGCCACGGTGAACGGTTTGAATAAATTCGACAAAAAAAGTGGGAAGTTTACTGCCTATAAAAGCAAGGCTGGCGACGCAGCAACCCTCCTCGATAACGATGTCTGGTCGGTGCTGGCCGCCAAAGATGGTTCGCTCTGGGCCGGCACGGCCACCGGACTGCACAAGCTTGATCCCCGGACAGGCCGAGTGCTCCAACGATACGCAACCGATAATGATGACCCCAACGCACTGCATGGGAAATATGTTCAGGCTACAGTGGAAGACAATGAAGGCATTATTTGGATCGGTACGACATCGGGCGGTTTAAACCGCCTGGATCCCAGGAAAAAAACGTTTCTCCATTATACAGCCGATGCCGCGGAGCCTTTAAAGATCGCCAACAATTTCATCTACCGATTGGTCCATTTTAACAGCTCGCCTTATTTTATCTGGATAACAACCGTTGATGGCCTTTCTATTTTAAATAAGCAAGACAATACCGTCGCCACGTATGTTTACAATGCCGAAAAACCCGGCAAGGGCGGCCTTGGTGGAAAAATTGTCCATACGGTTATTCAGGATAAGTCCGGTATTTTTTGGTTGGTGGTCAACGAGCATGGGTTTTTGCAGAAAATCGACATAGGGGCCCGACAATTTCAGACTATTCTTCGCAGCAAAAATCCCCAAGAAGGATTTTTGGACGTCTCCTGCCCCCCTCGGTTGGGTCCTGACGGGAACATCTGGGTTACCGAAGTAACTACTGGTATTGCCAGAGTTAACCCTACAACAGGCAACATCATCAACCACTTTTTTCACAACCCGCAAAAACAGGAGGGGTTTCCAGTTCATATTGAGGATTTTGATTTTGAGCCGCGCAAAAAAGAGATCATTTGGATAGTGGCGAAAGGGATAGTTGTCGAATATAATTGGAACACTCAAACCGTCGTCAACAGATACCCATCGGGCACGCGATCCAAAATATGGCCGGTATGGACGGACAAACGCAATCCAGATCTGCTCTATGGAGCTGTCTGGGGTGAAGGACTTCTCAAGTTCAATAAGCGAACAGGTCAGGCAAAAATCATCGGACCTGATCCGTCTAACCCTCAAGAATCCCTCAGCGGCACCGGCGGACCCCGTCCTCTTCTGTCGTCGTATCATCAAATGGATGGCAATCAGATATGGCTGCTTACCCCCGGAACCGGTTTTGATCTATTTGATCTGAATACTGAAAAGGTTGTCAGAAAGCACCTTTTCAATAAGACCGATTTTACGAGCCTGGAGTTCGAAGCCGAGGCTGGCTATATCGATTCCAAAGGCTTCTTCTGGATGGGGCAAAACCAATACGATCAAGTTAGCGGAAAATATAGGTCTTTCAAAAGTCTCTACGGATACAGTTTCCCCTCCACCTCAGTCCCTTCGCTTGTGGAAGATAGACAGGGAATATTATGGGCTGGCGGCTTTCTTAATGGAACGCTCATTCGTCTAAATCCCTTGACGGGTGAAACCAGGGTCTATACCGAACGGGATGGAATAGCCCCCGGCCTGGCATGTGGATATCCTCCTGTAACATTGCCTGACGGACAAATCTGGATGGCGGGAACTGGTGGCGTTACCTATTTCTATCCAGATCAAATTGTCGATAACCAGTATCATTCCCCGGTATTTATCACCAAACTGACGCAGGGGGGCAGCCCTATGAAGCTCGGAATGGCCCCCGAGTTGGTGAAAAAAATAACCCTGAACTGGAATGCGAATTTTTTCGAGTTTGAGATGGCGGCATTAAGCTACCGTCGCCCGGAGGAAAATCAATTTCAATACATTCTGGAGGGGGTGGACAAACAGTGGTACAATGCCAGCACCAAACACAATGGCCGCTATTCCGGATTGCCAGCCGGAACATTCACTTTGCACATACGTGGTTCGAACAATGATGGCGTGTGGAGCGACCAGCAGGCTACGCTAAAAATTACTGTGGTTGGACCGTTCTGGCGTAAAACATGGTTTTTATTGCTGATGGTTCTGATAGCGGTAGGGAGCGCAGCCGGTTGGCTGCTCCGGCTCAGGTTGGTGAGAGAGGCCAAACTCCGTGCAAATCTGGAACACCAGCGTGATCTTGAGCGACAGGTAGCCGAGCGTACCGCCCAGCTGGAGACTGCGAATAAAGAACTTGAAGCTTTTGCCTACTCGGTGTCGCATGACCTGCGTGCACCACTGCGCCATGTTGACGGCTTTTTAGAACTGCTGCAGAAGAGCCTGATTGCCCCGCTTGACAAACAAAGTAAATATTACATGGAAACCATATCGAGTGCTACCGTTAAAATGGGTTTGTTAATTGATGATTTGCTCTCTTTTTCGCGCATGGGCAGGAACGAAATATCAAAAAAACCGGTTGGCATTGCTAATATAGTGCATGAAATCATTCAGGAGTTCGAACCTGAAACGCGCTGTCGCACTATCCACTGGTGCATAGCCGAGCTGCCCACGGTCAGCGGTGACCAGGCGATGCTGCGCCAGGCATTGACCAATCTCATCTCCAACGCCGTAAAGTTTACCCGTCCACAACCTGAGGCAAAAATCGAGATCGGCTGTTTATCAGAGCAGGAAAAAGAAATCACGGTTTTTATCCGTGATAATGGTGTTGGTTTCGACATGGCCTATGCGGACAAGCTTTTCGGCGTATTTCAGCGGCTCCATCATGCTGACGAATTCGAAGGTACCGGGATCGGGCTAGCAAATGTCAAGCGAATCATCGACCGGCACGGCGGCCGCATATGGGCCGAGAGTGAGATTAATCGAGGCACAACATTTTATATTTGTATCCCAAAGCGATGAAGGGAGAATGTTCATGGGTAAGTTCAAGCGTATTCTGCTGGTCGAAGACGACCCCAAAGACATTGAACTGACACTTGCTGCACTTGGCGACTACCGTCTGACAAACGAGATCGTGGTAGCGAAGGACGGTATTGAAGCTCTGGAGTATCTCCATCGACAGGGAACCTTTGCCAACCGTCCGGAAGGAAATCCCGTTTTGGTGATGCTTGACATCAAGATGCCCCGGATGGATGGTATCGAAGTTCTTCGCCAGATTAAAACTGACAGACTTCTGCAGAAAATCCCGGTTGTAATCATGACATCGTCCCGGGAATCACAGGATCTGGAGCAGTGCTATATGCTTGGTGCCAATGCTTATGTCGTCAAGCCGGTTCGGTTTGCCGATTTTGTCGAAGCGGTCAAACAGATCGGCGCATTCTGGACATTGCTCAATGAAGCACCATCGGACAATGTAGAGAAAGCATGATAAACAAGAATGTCATCGGGGGTTTCACTATGGAAAATGTAATTGCAATCCTGCACGTGACTGATAGACAATTTCTTTTTCGACCCAAGCATAATTTTAGAACATAATTATTTGCCTCACTGCCACTTTTTGACTAACATTCTCGACTTCTCACTGATAAACAAACCCAATATAAGAGGAAACCAGGTGCCTCAAAGTTGACAATGCAAGATTCGACAACGTTGGGTATATGTTAAGTCACGGCTGCGAGAAAATCGAGCGGATCAAATATCTCGTAGTTGCGGGGAATACCGGCATTCAGTTCCGGACCACCCTTTTCCGGAAAAGGACTTTGATGCCCGGTAGAGGATCTTACCGTCATCGGTCAGGCTGGCCATTCGGGTAAGTGAAAAAGGACAACGTGCGATGTACTCAACAAGCCGCTGCATACCATCATGATCACCAGATGCTATCCGTACCGAATTATCGACGCTAAAACCGGTATGCCGCCAGCTCTTTATCATCGACACGGTTTCCCTGTCTATCTGCCTTTCGTTGACCAGGAACTCAAACACCTTCTCCTGCCATATCTCCCGCCTGGAGTCGGCTCACATTATGAACGAAATATCCCGACTTGGTAAAAACACCTTCGGGTGCAACGGAGTGGATATGCGGATGATAGTTTACAAGATCTCCGAAGGTCTGCACGGCGCAGACCATTGCGGGCGTGCCAACATCTCCGTCAACCTCCTTTACGTAAACACCCCGGATGGTTTCCCATGACGCCAGGCAGAGTTTACCCAGCAGTTTATGATCATAGCGAAAGTATATACGCAGCCGTTTGTCACCTTCGGTTCCCCACCGTAAGGTATCCAGCGGAATTACCGCTGTTATTATTATATTAGTTGCGGAGTGGGAATGGTGAACACCCACTGGTTGTGCGGGACCGGTGCAAAGACCTCTTCTCGGAGCCGATGGCCAGAAGCAGCGAACGCTTTTGAAAACAGAATGGGCAGCATCCTCTTTGCCGGCAGGAGAAAGCAGCAAAATACTCTTCTCTGCAATCCGGGCAGCGGACACGGGCGAACCCCTCTTTCACATCACAACACTTAATGACCTTATCAATAGAGGTGTGGATAATCGTCCGCCAGAAACCGTACTGCGCCTGATACTTCTCCGGATATCTGTTCTCAAACGTATCAAAATAATACCGAACTACCTTGAAAAAAGGCGATGCCGCATGGTTACGGGGACGGTAAAACCCCGCCTTTTTGACGTTCTTGTGCTGCATAACGTGGTCGCGGAAACAGCAGGTGATGACGACGACGATCAGGAAGATGAGGATGATAGTGATATCATCCTGTATTCAAATGATGGTGAGGATTGGTAGGGGCCTGTTATTGAGATCGCCTGCACCTCTCTCATTCAGTAGCGTTTTCAGTATCCATCCCGCCTGTGTTCAGTTATAAATAAAGGCGCCTTTTCAGGCGCCTTTATTTTTCCTGAGTATACGTACTGATCAGTCAACCACCTCAAAGTCGGCATCAACCGCGCCGTCTTTGTCTTTGTCCTGTTTGGGTGGTTCCTGCTGTTGCGCACCTGCACCAGCGGCACCTTCACTCGGCTGGGGTCCGGCACCCTCCGCACCCGGCTGAGCTCCAGAGGCTTTGTACATCGCTTCGGCCATGCTGTGGGACACCTTCATAAGTGCATCCATACTGGCCTTTATCGCTTCGATGTCGTCTCCTTTGGCCTTTTCCTTCAGGTCGCCAAGAGCACTCTCGATAGCTGATTTATCGCTGTCGGGAATTTTCCCTTCAACGTCCTTGAGGGTCTTTTCCGTCTGGAAAATGGTCTGGTCTGCCTGGTTTTTAACGTCGATCCGTTCGCGTTCGGACTTATCCTTTTCCGCGTTCGCTTCGGCGTCTTTGACCATTTTCTCGATTTCACTTTCGGAGAGACCGCTGGACGATTCGATACGGATCTGTTGCTGTTTCCCGGTACCCATATCCTTGGCGCTCACGTTGAGAATACCGTTCGCGTCGATATCAAAGGCTACCTCGATCTGGGGAACGCCGCGCGGTGCTGCGGGGATACCGACCAGGTCGAATTTGCCGAGCAGACGGTTATGTGCGGCCATTTCACGTTCACCCTGATAGACCATAATGGTGACCGCTGTCTGGCTGTCGGCGGCGGTGGAGAATATCTGGCTCTTTTTAGTCGGGATGGTGGTATTACGTTCAATGAGTTTCGTCATCACGCCACCAAGGGTCTCGATACCAAGCGAGAGGGGGGTGACATCGAGCAGCAGCACATCCTTTACACTGGAATCACCACTCAGGATCGCTCCCTGAATTCCGGCACCGACGGCAACCACCTCGTCGGGGTTGACGCTCTTGTTTGGTACCTTCCCGAAGATCTCTTCAACTTTTTTCTGGACAGCAGGCATACGGGTCGCACCACCAACAAGAATGACTTCGTCGATTTCACGTGCCGAGAGCTTCGCATCACTGAGCGCTTTCTGACACGGCTCAACGGTGCGCTGAACGAGCTTGTCCGCAAGCTGTTCATACTTCGCACGGGTGATGGTGAGATCAAGATGGCGCGGACCGCTCGCATCGGCGGTGATAAACGGCAGGTTGACATTTGCCTGCATTGCCGAGGAAAGCTCTATTTTCGCTTTTTCCGCAGCTTCTTTAAGCCTCTGGAGTGCCATGCGGTCGTTGCGCAGATCAATACTGTTGCTCACCTTGAATTCTTCGGCAATGTAGTCGATGAGTACCTCATCGAAATCGTCGCCGCCGAGATGGGTGTCGCCGTTGGTGGACTTCACTTCGAAAACACCGTCACCGATTTCAAGGATTGAGATATCGAAGGTACCTCCACCAAGATCAAAAACGGCGATTTTCTCGTTTTTCTTTTTATCCAGACCGTAGGCGAGTGACGCGGCAGTCGGTTCGTTGATAATACGTTTCACGTCGAGACCGGCAATGCGTCCGGCATCTTTCGTTGCCTGGCGTTGTGCGTCGTTGAAGTAGGCCGGTACGGTAATCACCGCTTCGGTAACCGATTCGCCCAGATAATCTTCCGCAGCTTTTTTCATGTACTGCAGCGTTATTGCCGAGATTTCCGGCGGGGTGTAATCTTTACCGTCAACGTTTACTTTGACCGGATCTTCCGGTCCGCCGACAACATTATAGGTTACACGCTTTTCTTCAGACTCCACCTCCTTATGGCGGCGTCCCATGAACCGTTTGATTGAGTAGATAGTGTTTTCAGGATTGGTGATCGCCTGGCGTTTTGCAATCGCTCCAACAAGTCGTTCGCCGGTTTTCGAAAAACCGACAATTGACGGGGTGGTCCGTCCACCTTCAGAGTTGGCGATGACGACCGGTTTTCCACCTTCCATCACGGCAACGCATGAGTTGGTGGTGCCCAGATCGATTCCGATAATTTTTCCCATAAAAATGCTCCTTGCAGGTAGTTGAATTTACAGTTTCAGGAACTGTCAACTATTGCGAATTCCATGCCAAGGTGTAATTGCACCATGCGCGCGGTAAACGGCAACTACCGTTCAGGAAGTATTCTATAATGAAGCGAAGCGTGTTCTATATTGAAACAATCAGACGTTGAACCGGATGCTCAGAATGTCACCGTCGGTCACAATGTACTCTTTCCCGACAAGCCGGAATCGACCCTGTTCCTTGATTGCTTTCTCGGATCCGAGCTCCATGAGATCATCGTACGAAAAGCATTCCGCCGCAATGAATCCCCGTGCAAGATCTGAGTGAATGGTCCCGGCGGCAACAACAGCGGTTGCACCCTGGGTGATGTTCCAGGCGCGAACTTCGTCGGTACCTACCGTGAAAAAACTGATATACCCCAGGATCTCGTAGGCGAGAGTGGAAAGTCGGGAGCGGGCTGATTCGGTGATGTTCATGT
Organism: Chitinispirillaceae bacterium; assembly: GCA_050304135.1. Taxonomy (GTDB): domain Bacteria; phylum Fibrobacterota; class Chitinivibrionia; order Chitinivibrionales; family Chitinispirillaceae; genus JAFGNB01. Next base: position 18,844 of record JBNLDC010000003.1, read on the forward strand.
CGTCCATGAACATCTGTGCTTCATCGGCATCGAGTCGGGAGAGCTCCATTTCAAAGTTACCGGCGAATTCCACGGTACGGTGTAGTTTCTCAATTGATTCGATAACCGCGTTGTTTTTTTCGTAACGGTCTTCGTCGGTATTGACTATTACGAGCGCCGGTTTGAGGGTGAAGAGCTGGAACCCCCTGACGATCTGCAGATCGGCCTGAGAGAACTCCATATTACGAAGCGACGGATTGTTGTTGAGGTGTTCGATGCATCGGGTCACGAGTTGCTCTTCCGCGATGGTCAGATCGGTCTTCTTTCCTTTCCTGTGTGATTCCTGAATACGTTCCAGGCGTTTTTCAAGAAGAATCATGTCGGAAAGAAACAGCTCCTCTTCAATAGCTTTCAGATCGTTCTCGATGGTCGGTTCGCCTTCGAGGTCGCTGTCGAATCCCCGGAGAACGAAGGCAAGAGCATCGACGTTTCGAATTATCCGCATGAGGTCTCCGCTGAATGATTCCTGACGGAGGGCATCACCGGCAATACCTGCCACATCAACAATTTCAATGGTGGCGTAGGTGGTCTTTTTAGGAGAGTAGAGTTTGCTGAGCTTGTCGATACGCGGATCAAGAACCTTGACGATGGATATGTTCGGTTCAACCTTGTGCATAAAGGTGTTTACCGGAATGTCGGAACCGGTCAGAGCATTGAAGAGTGTTGTTTTTCCTGATTTCGGGAGACCGAACAGACCGATTTTCATAGCGACGATAACTTTCCCTGAGAGTGATTAATCAAACGTGGCAATTGGTATGACCGATGGTGTTAAATACGATACGGCAGCTGAAAACAGCCGCCGCAGTGTAGAAAAATCCGGTTACGGGAGACAGGTACCTGTCGATCACGCCTTCTCGACGGCTGGGAGCTTGAGCTTGATGTCAATGAGTTCCGGGCGTCTGAAGTGGATGATCGAAATGATGCCGACAAACAGAAATCCCGAAGCGTAGAGCATAAGAAAGGGACTCACCAGAAAGTTGGTGAAGCCGAGAAACATCTGGAAGCTTGTCAGGCAGTAAAAACCGAGGAGCAGCTCAATAATGCAGGTAATGTCTTTAATCGGCCGGTATGCATGTTTTCCTCTGTTCTCGCCCTTTTTAGGGGTACGATGAAAGGGAGACTGCAGGTTGAGGAGTGCCTCAAGTACTGCTTTACCGTTGTTGACGGCTAGTCCGGTACCAATGAGCATCATTGCCGGGATGAGCAACAGTTGTTTGAATATCTTATTCCCGATATAATGCTGCGAGATCATGTACATGGTTGACGGACCGCTGGTGGCGAGTACCATGCCGAACACGACCAGACCGAACCAGAACGGCGGAAGGAAGACTTTTACATAATAGAGCACCGGCATGGTCAGCAGTGCTATCAGAAGCATCAGCGGATGAACCATGTAATGTGTCAGGTGGAGAATCGCCTGTACCATTTTGAAGAGCGGTACTTTTTTCTTCCTGAGCAGCGGTATGATTTTGATGGCGGTCTGAATGGATCCTTTTGCCCAGCGGAACTGCTGATTTTTAAATGCATTGATGTCTTCGGGAATTTCGGCTGGGACTTCGAGATCCGGAACGTATTCGGTTTCCCATTCCGCGAGCTGCATGCGGTAGGAAAGATCCATGTCTTCGGTAAGCGTATCGTGCTGCCAGCCGCCCGAGGTTTCAATGGCGGTACGACGGAAGACTCCGGCGGTACCGTTGAAATTCATGAAAAGACCGTTCCAGCTGCGGGCTGCCTGTTCGATCATAAAATGACCGTCGATGCCCATTGCCTGACCACGGGTGATAAGCGAAGCTTTTTTATTGAGGTGCGTCCATCGCCCCTGAACCAGCCCGAGTTTCGGCCGGTCGATGAAAAAAGCGATTGATTTCTTGAGAAATTCCACCGGGGGAACAAAATCCGCATCAAAAATAGCGACGAATTCGGCATCGGTGTAATCGAGTCCGTTCTGGAGGGCTCCGGCTTTGAAACCTGTCCGGTCGGTGCGACGGATAACCGAGATGTTGCACCCCTGCTCTTTGAGCTCCTGTACGGTGGCATCGACATAACCGACCGTTTCGTCGGTGCTGTCGTCGAGTACCTGAATCTCGTGACGGGAGATCGGGTAATCCATTGCGGCTACCGCACGGATTACTCTTGACGCCACCGACTTTTCATTATACATTGGAAGCTGGGTGACAACTTTGGGATACCTGTTCTCGTCGGTGATTTCATTGAAGTACCCCATGCGGATATGCTGAGCAGCAATCTTCCCTTTTCTTTTCCGCAGGAAAAGGTAGGTGAGAATGTAGCACTGGACTCCGTATGCAAGGAGGACTAGAGAACAGAGAACGTAGAGTGAGACGACGATAATTAAAGCGATCATACCCCTATCAGCCTGCAGAGGTTAAAGATCCCGCACAGAGAATTGCCGGGAAGGAAAAAAATGCTGGTATAATATACATGATTGCAACTGAAGCGAATCAAAAAAAAACTAACCCTGCCGATACATATTTTGATTCGCAACTTTGGTAATATAACCCCTTACTTTCCTGAATGCCGTGATAAAAATTCACTGATTTCATTTCGTATCTCAGAAAACAGCGTAGCATCACGCAGAATATCGGCAAAAACAAGGTCGTCCCAACCGGATTGTTTGTAACCACTTACTTCTCCCGGCCCCCGCTGCTGCAGGTCCATCTCCGCAACGGCGAATCCGTCGTGTTCTCTGCTGAATTTTTGCAGTCGTATTCTGGTTTCCGGCGGGATCGCCGGATCGCTCAGCAGAAAACAGTATGACTTGCGGCTTCCGCGGCCGACTCGTCCCCGCAGTTGATGGAGTTGAGCCAGCCCGAATCGTTCACTGTTTTCAATAACAATAACGGTGGCATGCTGTGCATCGATTCCCACTTCAAGCACGGTCGTAGCGACAAGAAGCCTTATTGTTCCCTGCAGAAATTCGCCAAGAATCCGCTCTTTTTCGGTACTTTCAACTTTCCCGTGCATAAAAGCGGCCGGAACACCGCTAAAGGCACCTTTCGTCAGTCCGGAGAAGGTGGCGTCGAGACTTCTGAGGCGGCGGGGGGAACCGGATTCCTCTTCCGTTTCCTCCTCATCAATCCTGGGAACAATGTAATAGCACTGCTCACCGACATCAAGCCGCTCCTTAATGAACTGCTCCATGTCACCGCGTTTTTCGTCGGGTACCAGGTGTGTGGCAATCGGCAATCGTCCGGGGGGAAGGGTGTGGAGGGTGATCAGATCAAGATCGCCGTAGAGGGTGGAGGCAAGCGTTTGAGGAATCGGGGTCGCCGAGAGCATCAGAAAATCAGCCTTGTCGTCTTTGCCGTGGAGCTCCAGACGTTGCCGCGCACCGAATCGGTGTTGTTCATCGATCACCACCATCCCGACGGCATGGAACGCAACCGATGGTTGGAGCAGTGCGTGAGTCCCCACGATAAAACGTGACGTTCCCGAGGCGATCTGCTGCCGGCGCTGAAGGTGTTGTTTTCCCGATGTGGTGGCTGCCGTGAAGAGATCGGCATGGTACCCGAGTGGTGCAAGCCAGGCCGAAACGGTATTCCATGTCTGCACGGCAAGAATTTCCGTCGGTGCCATCCAGACCACCTGCAGTCCGGCGTCAAGTGCCGGCAGTGCCGCTGCAAAGGCGACCACTGTTTTCCCCGAACCGACATCTCCCTGCAGCAGACGGTGCATCCGGTGCGGCGCGGCGCAGTCGGCAACAAGGGCATCAATAGCCCCGCGCTGGTCTTCCGTCAAGGTAAACGGCAGTATCTCCAGAAACTGTTTCAGCAGCGTACCCCGGTTGACCGGTCTTCCGGGCAGCTGAAATTTCTTGCGGCTGAAATGAAGCGTGAGCGCGAGGCGGTAGAGCTCTTCGTACCGCAGCCGTTCACGGTAGCGGTCGAGCTGTGAACAGTCGGTGGGAAAATGCAGTTCCCGCAGACAGGTTTCAAGCGATGGAAACGAGTGACGCTCGACAAGCACCTCCGGAAGTGACTGCGGATAATGTTTGAGGTTCTTGAAGAGCCACTGCATGCTTTTCTGCAGATACCGCTGTCCTGCGGTCGCTTCGCGCATCGCACCGCTTAGGCCGTACAGCGGCAGAATCGGCACCGGAGCACCGGTCGATCCGGCAGGTACCGTTTCGAAGAGAGGGTGTACCATCTGCAAACCTGAAAAACGGGAGACTTTGCCCGTGGCGATAATCCGCTGACCTTTTTTAAGGGAATGCCGGTAAAACGAGACTCCCTGAAACCAGAGCAGCTCGATGGAACCGCTCTCGTCGGAGAGCTTTGCGCGCAGGCGGGAGCGCCGCCCACGTTCAATCCGTACGGTGTCAACTGTTCCGCAAACCGTACGGCTCTCATCGATGTACCGGTGCAGTTCGCCGAGCGGAGTAATATCTGATCGGTCAAGATACCGCTTCGGAAACCGGTAGAGCAGATTGCCAACGGTGGTAATACCGCTCTCCTGCAGCGCGGCAATGCGCTTTGGCCCTGTTCCCGGTAAAACCGAGACCGGAGTAAGAAAGTCGAGCATTGCGGCGGTGGTTCGTCCGGTCATAGCATCTGCCGGAGGGTGTGGATGGGAGGGCGCATGTCAGTCCTTGTGATACCGGCGGTTGTGCAGAATCGAGCAGGCCCGGTAGAGCTGTTCAAGAAGAAGCATCCGGGCAATCTCGTGGGTAAAGGTAAGCGGCGAGAGCGAGAGCAGCTGCGTTGCCGCCGATTTGACTGCGGGAGAGAGCCCTTCCGGACCGCCGATTATAAAAACAGTTTTTCCGGGAATGGCATCGAGTCGTCCGGCGAGTTTCCGGGAACTCAGCAGTGCTCCCTCTTCGGTAAGAGCAAAGGAGTGTCCACGCTCTTTTTCAAGCAGACGGACGATCTGTTCGCCTTCACGTTCTTTTGTGGAGTCTTTGATCTCCCGTACGGTGATCCGTGCCTCATGCCGGAGGCGGCCGAGGTAGAGATCCGCCAGTGCCGAGAGATGGCGGTCCTTGAGTGATCCGGTACAGATCAGTAGCAGTTCGGGAACTGTTATAGCCATGAGTGTACAGTAAAGGCTGCCCGGCTCCCTGGGAGGTGTGGCTGTGGTCCGGAGTGAAAACTACAGAGACTGCTGGTAACTTTTTTTAACATCTTCCAGGATGCATACTGAAAGCCACTGCAGATGCGACGCTTTTGCACTGAGCAGCACCGCGGCGCCCTGATTTTCCGCAGGACTCATATTGGGCTCACTGAAGGTAGTAAGCAGGTTACGGAACTTGCCGGCATCTTCAATGAATTCATTGAGCGCCCGCCGAAGGTCGTCGTCGATGCTGATGGTAGTGTGGTCGATGCTGCTAATAATGTCGATGCATCGGTCGAGGTGTCCCGTGCACTGGGTACGGTTTTCCGCCGACGAGGTCAGGTTATTCATACAGTCTACAAAGTAGTTGAGCAGATTCTGGAGTTTGAGAAAAAATGAGAGGTCGGGTGTGTTGATAACCACTGCATTAAAGACACCGTTTGCTTTTCTTGTGGCTGTAGACGTTTTTTTCGCGATGCCGGTCGAACGGGCAGGTGAAGTAGATGACATTGGAGGTTCCCCTATTGCGGAAGTTCAAGGGTCCGGTTGTCAGAATGACTACGGGTGAAATGAAGGAATAGTGCACCCGTATTTCTGATTAAGATAAAACGTGGCACTATGCAAGTCAAACCGTGTGTGAAACGGATACGGGAAGAGTTTATGCCGCATCGGTTGCTCGTATAATATATTGAATACGGCTCTGCCGGAAGCGGTATCGCTTCGAAATACGGGTGGCACTACCGGGAGGCACGGCAGTACATCGAATGCAAGTGGTTGAAAATCCTCAGGTTTTTAACTGATCACCGTTTCTTTAGCAGCTCTGTGGATAGTATGACCGAGAAAATAAAATATGAAACACCGGTAATGCGGATGGCGGTCGAGCGGAAGCTTATTTCGATGGACCAGTACACACAATGCAGGGAACTGGTGAAAAAGAGCCGTCGGATCGGTCTGGAATCCTCTATCGAAGAGGTCGTGCTCAAGCAGGGATTTGTTTCCGAGGAACAGCTGCATGAACTTGCTGAAATTGTCGCCCTTGGAGAGAAAGGCGACTTCTTCGGCGGGTACCGTCTGCAGGGCCTTATCGGCAAAGGCGGCATGGGGAAGGTATACGAAGCGGTGCACGAGTTCACCACCCGGAAAGTCGCTCTTAAAATTCTGACGACTACCTTTACAAAAGAACGAACGAATATCACCCGTTTCTTTCAGGAAATCCGGGCACTGGCCAAGCTCGGTCATCCTAATATCGTAACGCTGTTCGATGCGGGAAAGGCGGGGAGGCGCTACTATTTCGCCATGGAGCTGGTGAACGGACCCTCGCTCGCACAGTATGTGAGTGCAAAAAAAATGCTCACTGAACGGGACGCACTGGTGATGACCGTTCAGATCGCACGGGCGCTGGCGTTCGCGCACGCGGCTAGCATTGTCCACCGCGACATTAAACCGGAAAATATTCTGGTCGATGAACACCAGATTCCCAAAGTGACCGATTTCGGTGTGGTGATGCATCAGGATGAGGATCACATGACCCTCACGCAGGAGGGATTCATGGTGGGCTCGGTCCATTTCTCGTCGCCGGAACAGGTTGAGGGTTTGCGCGATGTTGACGGCCGGTCGGATATCTATTCGCTTGGCGCCACGCTCTACTTCATGCTCACCGGAAAAACCGTGTATACCGGCAAAAGTGCCGAAGAGATCCTCACCAAACATCTGGTGGGTACCTGGACAAATCCCCGGCGGCACAATCCGGCAATTTCACCCGCGGTGGTGAGGGTTATGCGGAAAATGATGGCCCGTTCCCGCGAGAGACGTTATCAGACTATGGACGAGGTTGTTACGGCAATTCAGAAAATCATGGTACCGCCTTGGTACCTGCGGGCACTGCTGGTCATCGGTATCGGCATACTGCTGTTTGCGGCCGGTATGCTGGTAGAGACGTTTACCGGATTCTGGGAACTGCTGCTGCGCTGAACCTCATCCATCTTCTCAGGACGCTCCCACTTCCTGATGCGTGTCCTGAGGGCATTCAATTTCTGCACAATGCAGGGACGTTCAATTGAACGTCCTTACAGAAGAAAATACCAGGATCTGTCAGATAAGCTACATTCCTACTTTACCTCTCGCCATGTCACAACAGGAACGGCCCAGCGTTTATTCATAATATCGAATGCATCCTTAAGGGCCTGTTCCACCAGAATCGAACTGTAATCAATCCTTGCATCACCATTTCCGAAAACATTTCCTCCCACATCTCTTCCGATCATGATTATCGCACCGAGAATCTTGGTACTGTCATTGATGTGCTTATGCTCATCGGCAATGATCAAACCTTTGAAATTACCGAAAAAATTGCCCATATTCGCGTCCCCACTGCTGTTATGAATAATCAGCACGCCGCTTCCTGTTAAATCAGCGCAACGATTATCTCCGTTTATATAGGAGATTCCGCTGAGTGGCGGTGTCGGACAACTTGATGATTTAAAACTGTCAAGCGTACCCGGAGGCAGACCAAGCACCTCTTCGGGGGTGTTGGGATATCCGGTTGTATCCATATTGGATTGAACGGTTTCGCCTTCTATTGGTGTTGCCTGTGGTGGGGTTGTGCCGCCACCCATCAGCGAGGAACCGCCCGCGCTGACCGCTCCTCCTGAACTTACTCCGAATGTTCCGCCGTTTGCCAGTAGCCCGCCGGTGGAATCGTGGTCTCTTCCGTCAATTTCTATGTTCCCGAGCGAAGCGACATCGTTCGGTGAGGTTACCGCTCCCTTGACCCAGTTTCTCCAACTGAAGGGTGTCAGGAGCGCAATCACTTCTATCTGTGCTGAATCGCCGTCAATTTTACCGGTTGAAAAGATGGTGATGGTATCGTTTCTGGCATTGGTACGGTACCGGACGGTATATGAACCGGAACCGAACGGGATATCCGAATATACTGTTGTATCGGGCTGGCTCGGGGCTGGTCGTAAATCTCTGTTTCGCAGTTGTGCAAGAATATGTTCTTTTCCCGCTTCGGCGATATTGAGCGAGGTCACGTTGAGTCGCCGTATACCGGTTGCCTTGTTGGTATGCCGCGTGGTGAAGAAAAAGGCGAGCAGGGTGATGTTGAGAATAATGGCAATGGCAAGGATGGTGATCATTGCACTGCCGCGTCGGTTGTTCATCATACATTCCTCACTTGGTTTGCGATCATTTGCGGTTGCGGAGGTTGACCTCGGTGCTGTCGGCAATGAACACCCGGTTCCCGTCGCTGCCGATATACCCGCCCATTACCACCGTCAGTACGGCGGCGTCTTTTACCGATGCACCTACCGAGGTGCCGCTGTTGTCTTTTGCAATAATATAGACGGAATCGATACCGCCCCCGATCGGTACTACCTGACTGTTGCGACTGCGGTATACTTTAGGGGGAGTGCCGGAGACGGTGTACCGGAGGCACATGGTCGGGTAGACATGCGTGTCGGCTACAAGAAAGGGGAGCGATGTGTTCGCACTTCCGTCAAAGTAAACGGTGTCCGGCCCCACACTGTTGATACCGACATTGTTTACCGAACGGTAAATGGTATCAATGCCGTTGGCCGCCAGACAGATACCTCCCCGAGTGGAAAATCCGGTGGCATCGGCAACAATCGCTTTGGAATGGGCCGGCTGTACAATTGAGGCGAGGGTCGTTTCCTGGCCCGCTTCATTGGTGAATATTGTGAGCGAGGGTACCGACAAATCCGCCTTGAGTCCGTTTCCCGGAAGACCGCACCCGGCCATCCGGATGTCTTTCTCGATAATGTTGCTGAAGGTGATCAGATCACTCTGCAGTTCCGATTTTTCTTTCTCCCGAGTAGCACTCGCCATGGTGTACTGGTAGGCTTTGAATGCTCCGGCAATAAGAACCGAAGAGATGAACAGGGCGATAACCAGTTCGAGGAGTGTCGTGCCGGATACAAGTTGACGGTTGTTATCTTGATTCATAGGTTACGGTCGGGCGATAATGGTTGAAAGGGTAATCTGATGCTTGGTTTGCGTCAGGGGCCAGCGAACAAACAGTTCGATTTTCGTTTTGGTGAGATCGGAGGTCATACGCCAGTCGCGAACGTACCTGCTGCGGACGGTATCAACACTGCTTCCGGTCGCTAACATGTTGGTGTAGTCATCCCTCCGGAACTCCTCGAAGAGCTGGTAGCCTACCGAGGTTGCGGCGTTGAGTTCTTTTGAGTTGATATTTGAATTGATCAGCGAGACGACTCCGGCGTTGAGTCCGACAATGAGCAGTGCCAGAATCAGCATTGCTACAATAACTTCTATCATTGAGCTGCCTGATTGGTTTTTGGTATTCATAGTGCTGTTTCCATTGCATTTTCTGCTTATAGGGTACTTTTAACTACTATATCGATAGGGTATACTGCGCGTTGTATCGGATCCGTAACGGACCGGAATACTTCATTATACTCATATTATATATAAAAAAACGGAAATGGGGTATCCGAATTTTCCCGGTATTAAAGGAGCGCCTGAAACCGGTATTCATGCTGGTGAGCAGGGTGCTCTGTCCGGTATGCCTGCCGCTCATTTTAACAGATACTCCAACAGTTCCCGATGATTCTGAAAATAGGTTGCCATATGTCTGGGGGTTGAGTGCGGAATGAACGGTGCGTCGTGCTGAGCCGGGAAGAGTTTTGATTCATAGTATCTGAAGGCGCTTTTACAGCACTGATAGAGAAAAAGCAGATGCTTGGCGCCGAAACCGCTGCCGGTATGCCAGAGATTGCGCAGCTGCCGGTCGGTAATCCGGAGGTTGTCGGCCCATTCGGTCACCGAGCGGGGATTGGTTTTCAGCAGGATTTTTGTGGCGAGGTTGAAGGTATCCCCCGTTGACTCGGAATACCGATGGTTGACAATGCTTATCAGGGTGAGTTCATTGATGGTCCGCATGAATTCAGCGGGGTGAAATGTACTGCCTTTGTCAAAAACGGCGCGTGCGCCAAGCTGGATGCTGGTGGCGCCTTTACGTGGAGACGATGCACCGGTCAGGACGACTATGGAACAGTGACGTGCATACTGTCGCAGCAGATAAAATTCATCGTCGCCGATATCGGTCATGCCCAGATCGGTAATGCAGGTGTGAATTCGTATGCTGCTGCGCAGGAGGTCAATCGCGCTGCTGTTGTCGGTTGCGGTACTGATTCGGTAACAGGGAAAACTCCCCGCAAGGGTCCGGAGAAATGCAAGTTGTATCGGGTCATCCTCAACAAGCAGCAGAGAAAGCGATCCGTTGAGGAATGCGTAAGGGTTTTCCACTCCCGGTGGGAGTCCTGGTTTATTCCTTCCGTTCAAGCTGCATGGATCTCCATTTGTCTTCAAGGAAGGGCAATACTTTAAGAAGCGTGGCTCTGGTGCGCAGGCTCACCTGTGGCCAGATGTCAAAGAGCGCCCGATAGATTTCGGTGCTGGTGGTTGATGATCGGGGTGATTTGTAGATCCCGGGTAGTGAATCGTAGCGGATGAGGTAATCCTTCAGGTAGAGAACGTACTCATCGGCATTTATTTCTTTTTCTGCGAGATCATTCTGAAGCAGCGTAATAGTGCTTGCAACCGGTTCACTTTCTGTTATTGCCGCTGCAGTGCGACGTGAAGAACCGGGAACGGAGATCTTTCCCGTCATGATAAGGGTCGTTACTCCGGTTGATACCACCGACAGGCCGATCAGAATATAGATATATACGGCTGGTTTCATCTGTCGTTTGCGGTGGGCGGTGATGATAGTGGTGACACTGCCGCTGTCGGCGAATTTCTTCGCCATCGAATCTACGACTTTGGTACGTTTGCTTACTTTTTTAGGTGTTGACGTTTTCATACTCGTATACTTGCTGCTCTCCGATGCGGGCTATTCCCGGTGGTTGTTCCATCGTTGCTTAAACGGGCCGGTGGTGTGAGGAACGGGTGCTTCTATTGTACCACGGTGCGCTCTCCGGTTTCAACCTGAATCGGACAGGGGACGCTCGGATCGGTGGGCAGCCGTTGAATATGGCTTCTGTGCATCGTTATCTCAGGCAGATGCCCCCCCCGACAGTTCCGCCGATACTTGTTTACAACTGCATGAATTGCAGCGTCGGACGAATTTTCATATCTTTCAGCACCATGGTTCGTACCGGTGGGCTTGACTGACCGGGGGCGGTGAGAATACCGGCATTGGCGATCTCCTGCATTGCCGACTGGCCCAGTGGATGCCCGAACCAGATTCGGGCACTGTCGGCATTGCCGTTGTTTATATCGAATTTTGTCTGGCTGGCGTGGTGAATTGCACCGTAGAATCGTGAGTTACTGCCGAACTGATAGGTCATGTTACCCAGATTCGATGAATTGACATAGATCATTCCACGAAAGTTACTGTTGTCTCCCGGTCCAATACCTTGCAGAGCACCGCTTCCGTTGGCGATGATAAACAGGTTTGATTCGTCGGAACAGTTGAAAAAAACGCTATTTGCATTGAGGTAGTTATTCCCGGTTATAATGATGGCTTTTTTGGTAAAAGAGCCACCTTTGGGTTGCATGGTTCCATTCATCTGCAGTACAAGCCATTCTTCCTGAAACAGTGTCCCTGCAGCTTCGTGCGCTGTCCAGAGATTTTCAAGTGTCGAACCCCATACGTCGCCGGAAATGTTCTCGACCACTCCACTCTCCCAGATCGGCAGGCTCAAACCGAAGGTTGATTCGTCGCCTGCTGTTGTACCGAGGCTGGCGGCTATGGACGATGCCGTGAGCGGTGCCGGCCATATGCTACTGAAGCCGGTAAAACAGCCTGATGTGACGGGATTAGAGTATCTGACGGTTTTACCGGAAAGACCGTTGATTCGGCTGTTGGGCAGATTGTACGGGGCAATCACCCATGCATTGTTTTTAAGTTGGATAGTCTGATTCCAGTTCTGGTAGCCGCCGGTAAAGGTGAAGCCTGCCAGTCCGTCGATACGGAGTTCCGCCTGTGGCATCAGTCCGCATTGCCAGAGCGCATTGCCGGTAATCCAAATGTTATTTGTAAAGTCAAGCCTTTGGTTGGTCGAGGCGGTTTTAAAGTCGCCATTGATCTTACCGCCCTGATTGAAATGCTGGGTATTATTGGTCCAGGGATTATTACCTCGGGCGCTCAGGTACACATCTCCCTGAATGCTCATCGGTTCATTGCAGTTTTCAAGTTGACCGCCAAGAAAAAGAGCATATTTCGTTCCAATTGGATTGTCGCTCAATCCCAGGCCGGACAACTGGTAGGCACCGATCGCCTTTTTCCGGCCACCGTAGCTTCCATAGCCGATTCCTTCGATAATCACATACTGGTTCACGCTGTCGTAGCCGATAATCCGTGCCGCATACTCCGGGGAGTCTTTACCGTTCCAGAATGATATTTTCTGCGGTGATGAGGATGGTGCGGAGCCGAGAAGCCACTCTTTAGAATTGTAAAGGTAGCCTCTGAGGAGGTTCAGTGAGATGTTTGGGTCGTTGAGGAACTGTCCCTCGCAAGCCTTGAGGGCAGCCACGGCTGCCAGCGACGATGATCGCATACTGGTATAGTCCGATGCTTCGATGTTGCCCCGCTGTGTCATGAACAGCAGCGCGGTACCACCGATACTGGCGAGCACCAGAATGACCAGGCTGTAGACCAGTGCGAAACCGTGTCGGTTGTATATGCGGAGTTTCATGGTATCCTCCCCTGTTGCTAAAAACGCCCGTTGTTCGGTGTTTCGATAGTTTCGGTATAAAGCCGCCAGGCATAGGCTTCCCCCGTAGGAGTAACGGATATTTCGCCTGCGGTTATTGCTCCCGGTGCAGCTGTTGTCGCTTTTTCTTCGGTTCTTGTGAGCAGATACATTCGTATCGCTCTGACATTAATCTTGTCGGTCAGGGGATCGGTGGTTACCGTGGGGTCATAGGTCCAGGAGTAGCCGTTTCGTTGCACATTGCGAACTTCGATGCCCGAGAACGTCAGAACACCAGTTCCGGCAGCAGAGTAATCCAGGTAAAAATAGGCACCACTGACTGCCGATGCCGTATGCACCGCAACGGTAAGTTTCATAAGAGTGGCAGACGGTTTGAACTTCTCCCTGCCGTATTCGACAGTTCTGTTACTGTTCTGAAATGATACCTGCGCCCAGTCAAGGTTCTGCGGGAAACCGGCCGCCGCACGCAGCTTGAGGGTGATCTCGTATTTTTCGTTGGCTGCTACGGTGATCGGAGTTTTGTATTTGAGGTACCCGGCATTTCCCGCCACACAGGAGACGGAGATAGAGGTAGCGCCCCAGGTGGGGGTAGGACTGCCGCCACTCTCCCAGTAACTCGAAAGGGGAGTACGCAGCGGGATTTCATTCGAGATAATTGCTGTGTTGGAGGCGAGAATGCCGTATTGATACTGGAGTGCATAGACGTTTTCGGCCACGGTACTGTTTGTCTGGAACCCCGTGCTCGGTGTGTATTCGCGTTTGAGCGTTGTTCCCGATACGTAGTAGCGGGTTTGGTCGGTAAGGACGCTGTCGCCGTCCTTGTCAAGTTGCAACTTGTAAATCGTCAGCTCATCGTACGGGTCGCCCTGCGTATGGACGAACGACGATGAATCGGTGCTGCTTACGATGGTCCCGGTGGCGACTTTTCGCGTATAGGTGCTCCCTGATTTCTTCAGGTAGACTTTTGAACCGGTGTTGCGAATCTCCTGTATCATCAGTCCGAGAACTCCGCGGGCTTCGGTCTGCTGACGCATAATCTGTTTGTTGCCGGAAAAGTTGGCGATCAGCCGTTTGAACTGTTTGCCGATCAGCAGGGAGATGATCGTCAGGAGTGCGATATAGATCACGAGTTCAATTAAGGTGACTCCTTTTCTGTTCATTGCACCGCTCCCGCCAGAGTGATTTGCCGGCTCCCTTTCGGGGTATTCCAGCTGACCGTTACTTTTGCCACGACGATATAGCCGCTCTGGGAGATGGTCCAGTTGCGGGTAAAGGAGATGTTGTCTTCGGTCACGACATCGCTGCCGGATTGCGGGAGGCTACTGAAAGTCATTGCCGCAAGTTCGGTGATTTTCTGTTCCGCGGTAAAGGTGGCGGCATCCTTTGATTTGGAATCCTGATTCATCAGCAGGGTATTGCGAGAAAATGCCATAATAATAAGCGTGGTGATCGAGATAACGACAATCGTCATCAGGATCTCAACGATGGATGCACCACGCTGGTTTTTCAGAGTTTTTGCCATGAGCCATCCCATTTGAAAAATTCGATCGATTGCATCGAGTTGGTAATTCCGATGCAGTAGGTGGTTTTAGGGATTTTTTTTGAGTAAAGATAGACTTCACCATGGCAGTATTCTCCCCGCGAATCTGCAAAAACGGTGAGTGAATCCGTCCAGTCACCTCTGGTGCCGTTTGATGAGGTTAACGAATGGCCGTAGGGACCTTGTGAAGGAGGGTCGGCGGGCAGACCGATGCCGACCGAGGCGGTAAACCGGGTAACGGTGTGGATATCGTTCTGATCACATGATGCACTGCCGTTGGTGTCGATCCAGGTGGCGAAACTGTCGGAATAAAACTTGGTAATTACCAGGGTGTCCCATTTGAATGCTTGGGCCCGGAGGGCGCGCAGATCAAGATAGGCACGGTTTGCGCTTTTTTCCAGTTCATTGAAAGCGATGGTTTTCTGATATTTAATGAGGGCGTGGGCGGCGAATACTCCGAGAATAGTTATCACCAGAGCGATTTCAATAATTGTAAATCCTTTTTGGGAACCCATTGCGCCACCTTATCCATCTTCTGGAACTGCTCTATTATATTATATGGCAAATAGGATAAAAGATCAAGGGTGATCTGATATGTGTTTTATAACATATTGATTGGTGGTAGGTTAAGAAATTTAAGCGATTAAGCTAAGGGGTGTTTTCCAGGATGTGGAGGAGTTGGGTTGTTTCCCCGCTGGTTGTTGCGTGATGAAACATGAAACGATCCATTTTGAAATAGTTGTACGGTAACTACTCAGGTAATCGAAGCCAATGTTTTCTCTACGATTATAGTGAGCTGAGTTTATCCTGTCTCCCCTCCGCAGTACCTGCTACGGAGGACGGGAGTGGAGCCGAAGGGAACCATGAACCCGTTTTCTGGTCCGGTTTATCCTTCAATTGGCTCAGGATGAGCGGAATCGGCATAGTAAGTACTGAGTAGTTACGTTCTATCGGAGGTAATGCGAGGGGAATTTCATTCCGGAAGCGTGTCACCTGTTCACCGATTGGCATGTTACTTGCAATTACAGGTACCTGACAATAAAACAGGAGATACGTATGAATTTGGACAAATTGACAAAACGGTCACAGGAGGCACTTGCAGCCGCTCACGCGGATGCGGTCGCAATGCACCATCAGGAACTGCAGCCGCTGCATCTTCTTCATGCACTGCTGCAGCAGGAGGAAGGACTGGTTCCCGCACTGCTTGAACGTGTCGGAGTGTCCGGAACAACGGTACTTGCTTCGGTGAACGAGGAACTGAAAAAATTGCCTTCGGTGCAGGGTGAAGGGCTGCAGACGTATATGTCACGTTCTCTCACTGCGGTGCTCACCGAGGCACAGAAAAAGGCCCAACAGCTCAAGGACGAGTTCGTAAGTGTTGAACATTTGCTCCTGGCGCTGGTGGAGCGGGATACTGTTTGTAAAAAGATCATGCAGAAGGCCGGCGTTTCGGATACTGCGCTCTTGCAGGCGTTGCGGCAGGTTCGGGGTAATCAGCGGGTAACCTCTCCGGACCCTGAACAAACGTTCGGAGCGCTTGAAAAATATGCCCGCAACCTGACCGATCTCGCACGGCAGGGAAAGCTTGATCCGGTGATCGGTCGTGATGAGGAGATCCGGCGAATCGTGCAGATCCTCTCGCGACGTACGAAAAACAATCCGGTGCTGATCGGCGATCCCGGGGTGGGGAAAACGGCAATCGTTGAAGGACTGGCACTGCGGATTGTCAGAGGGGATGTCCCCGAAGGGCTCAAAAACCGCGAGGTGGTATCGCTGGATCTTGGAGCGCTGGTGGCAGGAGCGAAATTTCGTGGAGAATTTGAAGAGCGCCTCAAGGCGGTGCTTAAGGAGGTGGTTGAGAGCGGCAACTCCATTCTGTTTATTGATGAGCTCCATACGGTGGTGGGTGCGGGTGCCGCTGAAGGGGCGATGGATGCGGGCAATATGTTAAAGCCGATGCTTGCACGCGGGGAGCTGCACGCCATAGGTGCGACTACCCTTGATGAATACCGTAAGCACATTGAAAAGGATAAAGCTCTCGAAAGGCGATTTCAGACGGTCCTCATCAACCAGCCCACTGTTGAGGATACGATTTCAATTCTGCGCGGACTGCGTGAACGGTACGAAGTGCATCACGGCGTCAAGATCCGCGACGGTGCACTCATTGCGGCGGCGGTACTCTCCGACCGGTATATCAGCGAACGATTCCTTCCCGACAAAGCGATTGACCTTGTTGACGAGGCGGCTGCCAAATTGCGTACTGAAATGGATTCGAGCCCGGTCGAGCTTGACGAGGTGCTGCGGCGGCAGATGCAGCTTGAAATCGAGATAGAGGGACTTAAAAAGGAGAAGGACGCCTCTTCCCGTGAGCGGCTCAAGCGGCTGCAGGAGGAACTCTCTGATGTCAAATCAACGGCAACGGCGCTTAAAGCCCGGTGGGAGAGTGAAAAGAGCAAGGTCGGCAGTCTGCAGGCCCTCAGAGAAAAACTCGAGGCGGCACGTGGTGAACTGGAACGGGCTGAGCGGGATTACAATCTGAGCCGGGCAGCGGAACTGCGTCACGGCACCATTCCTACGCTGGAGCAGCAGCTGCAGGATGGAGAACAAGCCCTTACGGAACAGGACAGTTCCAAACGGATGCTCAAGGAGGAGGTTGATGAGGAAGATATTGCCGGCATTATCAGCAGGTGGACCCATATTCCGGTAAGTAAGCTTATTGCCGGCGAGAAGGAAAAACTGCTGGCCCTTGGTGATGTGCTCCACCAGCGGGTTATCGGACAGGACGAAGCGGTGGATGCGGTTGCCGACGCGGTGGTACGCGCCCGTGCAGGGCTTAAAGATCCGAATCGGCCCATCGGCAGTTTCATCTTCCTAGGGCCGACCGGGGTGGGGAAAACCGAACTGGCCCGTTCGCTTGCATTCAACCTGTTCGATGACGAACGGGCGATGATCCGTATCGACATGTCGGAATACATGGAGAAGTTCGCGGTATCACGGCTTATCGGGGCACCGCCGGGATATGTTGGCTACGATGAAGGCGGGCAGCTTACCGAGGCGGTGCGGCGGAAACCGTATGCAGTGGTTCTCTTTGATGAAATTGAGAAGGCACATCCCGATGTATTCAATATTCTGCTGCAGTTGCTTGACGACGGACACATCACCGACAGTCAGGGGCGGACCGTTGATTTCAAGAACACGATCATCATTATGACCTCGAATATCGGCTCGCAGGCGATTGCTGATTACAATGGCAACGGTGAAGGGTATGAACATATCCGCAGAGCAGTCTCCGGGGAGTTGCGTAACTACTTCAGGCCGGAATTTCTCAACCGGGTCGACGAGATCGTGATCTTCCATGCACTCGCGAAGGAACATATTCGGGGTATCGCTTCGATACAACTGGAGCGGTTCAGGGAGCGGCTAACCGCCAATGGTATTGCACTGGAGATCTCCGACGAGGCACTGGATTATCTTGCAGAAAAAGGGTTTGATCCGGTCTACGGAGCACGTCCGCTCAAACGTGCCATCGTGAAAGAGATGGAGACGCCGGTCTCACGGCTGCATATTGCGGGAACGGTTGGCGAAGGTGATACATTGCATGTAGGACTGAGCACCGGAGCGCTCGACTTCGGAGTTACGCGGAAGGAATCCTGACCTGGCCTTGTCGAACAATTCACGGAGCTGCCTTCTGGGGCAGGGAAGTGATCTACTGGTGTGAGGTGTGCGCTTACCCTGCCATTGCGGTGCTGCCGGATTCGATTCGACGGCGGACAACGCTGCGGGCAGCTTCGAGTGTTTCCCAGACGGTGCTGCCCTCGACGATAAGATCCTCCAGTTCATCGGATACCGCCCGGTAACACTCGTCGGAAACTCTCTGTACTTTGATGTTGATTCGTGGTTTCATACCTTAATCCCTAAAAAACTGGTGCACTTTTGAGTATAACGCCATGAGAGGGTAAATTTCAACAGTTTTTAGATTTTTTAACATGAAAATCGCTAAAATCAGACATCTTTATGGAAAATTGTAGGGAATCAGGAGAGATTCATGCCGGCACGGCGCAGAAAAGTTTCACTGTCGCGCCATCGGGGAGAGACTTTAATGTGGCAGGTGATACTGGTCGGGACACCGGTCAGCCGGGTCATTTCAGTACGGAATCCTTTTTTTATCCGGGCGATAACCGTGCCGTTTTTTCCAACGAGAATGCCGCGTTGGCCACGGGTTTCCACATGAATCGTGGCGATGATAGTATGCCGCTCCGCTTTTTCCTGATAGTCTTCAATTTCCACGAATACCGCATGGGGAACCTCGCGATCCGCCACAGTGATTATCTGTTTCCGGAGGTACTCCGAGGCGATCTGCCGTAGCGTTGAATCGGTAAGGTCTTCCGGGTCAAAGTAGAGTGGACCTGCTGGAATAAACGGATCAATCGCCGAAAGGAAAAGCTCCTTACTCTCCAGGACGGTGGCATTGATCAGGATGGACGGGTGTTTTTCCATAGCAGGGAATCGATTGTAAAATTTTTCAACCGCTTTGTCGGCAGAGCGGGTAAGATCAATTTTGTTAAAAACAACTACCACGGGAACATTGTGCGATGCTGAAATAAGCGAAGCCGCCTCTGCTTCTTCGTTGCCGAAATCGCGCGACAGATCAACCAGATAACAGATAAGATCCACCGCGTCCTCTGCAGCGGTTCGGGCCTGGTGCAGCATTGCCTTGTTGATGGTATGCTTGCCGACATGCACTCCGGGTGTGTCGACAAAAACAAGCTGCATGGTTCCGGTGGTATATATTCCACGTGCGTTGCTGCGGGTGGTTTGCGGCATGGCGGATACTATACTGATTTCCGATCCGATGACGGTGTTGAGCAGGGTTGATTTCCCGCTGTTCGGTCTGCCGATGAGTGCGATGAATGCACTGCGGAAACCGGCAGTGTCGGAAACGGAAGGGTCGGTCATGGTGTTGCCGTTCTGGAAGAAGTTGTGTCGGTACTGTTTGCCTCAGCGATCATTTTCTCCTGTTCGGCTTTGCGTTCCTGCAGTGCTTTGAGGTAGTAGCGTATCGCTTCGGCGGCAAGATAACTTGAGTGGACTGTCCAGTAGGCACCATGAACGGTTACCGCACCGATGGCGATCCGTTCATCGGTCCGCTGCGGATGAGCGGCAAACCCGACGAACCAGTCAACTCTGCCGATACCGTCCTTATCGACGGAACCGGTTTTCCCTCCACAGTTGAATTCATCGAACCAGCTCGATCGCCGCAGGGTCCGGAACTGTTTCGCCGCAGTACCATACCTGACAACCGAATGCATCATTTTCTGCAGTTCCAGTGCGGTTGATGCTTTAACGGGATTGAGCCAGCTGCGGTTGGTACGGCGGTAACTAACGATACTGTCGCTCAGGTGGATAATGCTGTCGACGAGTGTGGGAACTGGCATGAGCCCTTTCTGTGCAATTCCGGCAGCGATTAGAGCACCGTGCAGGGGCGAGATGTTGGTACGCTGGTTGAAACCGGAAGCAAGTTCCGCAAGTTCGAATTGTGAGTCGGGCATAAAGACCCGGGAAGGTTCACAGGGAAGATCTCCGGGCGGGGCATGATTGAATCCGAACTTGTCGGAGAAACGGTACAGTTTTGGTGCACCGAGCTCATACATGCCGACCCTGGCGAACACCGCATTGATGGAACGGGCGTAGGCCTGAGCAAAGGAGAGGCTCACCGAGTAGTCGAGGTTCTCCGCAAGCTGAGATTTGTAAAGTGTGTGGCTGCGCCCACGATGTTCCACACTGCAGGTGGCTTTGAAACCGGCAAGTTCAATCGCCGCCGCCGCTGTGATGGTTTTATAAACTGATGCTGCAGGAAAACTGCTGGTAAGGCATATGTTTCCTTCCGGGGTGGGCATCGAATCGCCAACATAAGAGACCATGGCCAGAATCCGTCCGGATACCGGATGGAGGGCGACAATCCCGCCGTAAAGCGGATGATACCGGCGCATCAACCGGGAGAGATATGCCTGAAGCGATGAGTCGATACTGGTGCACAGCAGAAGGGAGTCCCGACCATTGACAACCGGTGTCCGGTTATCTGGCATCCATGAGGGATTGTCTTTTATGAGTGTGGCGACAAGGGACGACGGGGATATCGAAGCATTCTTTTTCTGTTTTTTTGCTGATGCAGCCGGTATCTTTAAAGCCGTATCATTGGCTGAAGCCTGTGCCGGCAGTTCAAACTTTTTCAGAAGTGGCGGACCGATCCGAATAATGCCAAGAATAAAAAAAACAGCCAGAAAAAGGCGGATTCTGCCTTTTCGGGGAAGTGAGGGAAACCGGCGGTCGGAGCGTCCGCGCTTGACGCGGTACATCATTGGTGAATTATTGGTCATTGCCGGAGGTCTACCAGGTGCCTTTCTTAATGCTACTGAAGAAACTGAACATCTTTTATTGTAAATGAGGGGCGGATTTAAAACCCGCCCCTACAATAGTGTACTCGAAAAAAGACGCTCTGTACAGAGGTCTTTTTCCCGAGGTTCGTCAGAAAGTGATTGCGGTTTGAACGCTGATATTATTGTTCGCAACGAGATTGCCGTTTTCATCGTGTTTGAAACCGTAGCGTGCATCCCAGATGAGTGAGGCACCTGCGGCGATTTCAAACCCCGCGCGGTACCCAAAATACATGAACGGTGTTTTTTCGAAGAACGCGTCATCGTCGTTGCCGATACGGGATTTGTAATAATATACTTCGGCGCGGTTTAGTTTCGGAATCTTCGAAAGCACCAGTTCACCCAGTGAACCCACCGCTTCGAACCGCTGATCCTTGCTCTCTTCCCGCTGGCCGATCATGTACTGATAGCTGCCGTCGATAAGAAGGACGTCGGCGATGTTGAACCCGAGACGCCCGAAAACACCGTTGAGGGTGTCATCGGCAAGGCGTGATTCCTTGGTGGTGATTTCCGGATCGCGAAGCAGCCGTTCGTCAAGATAGTAGGTGCCGAAGTACCCGGGCTGGAACATCCCCTCCACGTGGCGGTACTCCACATTTGCCCACATTCGCCAGACTTTGAGAGAGACACCGGGAGCGCCGATACCCCAGCCGTGCCTGCCGTCATCACGCAGACCACCCTGACCATAGAGGTCGAGACCGACCAGGTTGGAGGTGATGATCGGGATGCCGATGTCTGCACCGATAAGGCCGAACGGATCGGTTTCGCGGGATGCCCATTGGTCACGGTGTTCAATAACGGTATCGTATTGCCCGGCGGCCAGATAGTTGTCACGGGTCTGATTGTCGAAGGTTCCTCCGCCGGTCTGAAAAAAATCACGGACCCATCCGCTGTCTTTTATACCGTCCTGATCCATATCGTCGATCTCACCATTCATGGTGAAATCCCATTTTCGGGCCGGTGCATACTGGTTGAGATCGGTCGCGTACGATCCGCTGATGGTGATTCCCTTCACAACGGGAACACCGGTCATTTTAAGCGGACGGAATCCGAGCCGTGCGGCGACTAGGCCGCCGTCGATATCGAAGTCCTTGAAATCGGCTACAAGCGTTTGCAGTGTTATCCCTATGGGGGAGATGTCGTTGAGGTCAAACTGCAGTCCGAGCAGTTTTTGGTCGGGATAGTGGAGCATGTTGGTGAATCGGTCGACCAGAAATCCGTATCCCATGCTGACGCTTGAGAGACCGCCGAATTTGATGAAAAGCGGTTCACCCTCCTGGCCGAACCGGATGTAACGGATTTTTCGTGACAGTGCGTCAAGCCAGTCATCACCGAAATTCCATCCCTTATCGGAGAACTGGCCGTCGTTATCAATAAAGAGTTCAACGTCGAAGAATACGCCGAATTTCCAGATCGGAACATCCACACCGATGGCGAGTCGGGTCCACTGCTCGCCGTCAACGGTGGCGGTACCGGCGCTGATTTCCCATTTGGGTGAACTTGGCGGAGCGGGGGTTTTGTCAACTTTTCGTGCACCGGGTTCCTCTTTTTTGGCCTCTTCTTCGGCCGCCGGTTTTTCTTTGCCTGCATCGCTTTGTTTTTTTGCGGGAGTGGTGGTGGGGGCAGTAGCTCCTGCTGCTGTTCCGGTAGCTTTATCACCGGGAGGTTCCGTATCTTTCTGCGACTCTGCGGCAGCAGTTCCCTCATCGTCGGATGCCGGAGCCGGAGTCTTCGCGGTGGTGGGCGACCCTGCCGGTGCTGCAGTAGCGGGTGCCGGTGTGGTGCCTGAGGCTTCTGCCTGGGCTGGTTCACTTTCGGTTCCTGAGACCGGTACCGAGGCAGCCCATTCGTTCAGTGATTCGACCGCCCGGGGCGAGAGTGCTCCGGTGGTGGGGGTGCCATCGCTGCCGACACTGCCGTAGTTACCCTTATCAACCACAACGGCTGCTCCGGAAGGCGATTGCATCCGCATTTTGCCTGCGACTACCGCGGTAGTGGGTTGCGCATCTTTGGCTGTTTTCACTGCAGCGCAGGTGCCCATGGGGACAAATGAAAATCCCTTTGCGGTGATGGCGACCTGCGAGAGTTCATAAGGCTTTTTACGATTGAGAAGAATCTGGCCGTCGTCGAGTGCGATCGACAGCTGGCTTCCCGACAGGGTAAAGGTACCATTGCACGGACCTTTGAGAAGTACCGCAGCATTTTTTTCGATCGCGACCGAGGCAAGCTGACCTTCGGTAAGTGAGATGGCGTCGCCGGATGCCAGAGTGCCGGTATCTGAAACAACGGACTGTTCACCGGTACCACTGCGGATAATCTCGGCGGATCCCTTTTGTATGGAAACCGTAAATGGAATCGCTCCGGCGCTTATAGCCAGTGCAAAAAGCAGAACCGTTACAACGGATGCGGTCCGTTTCATTCAGTACCTCCTTCGAGAGTAAAGTTGCATCGTTATGTGGTTGAAAATACTACCGGCAATGATCAAGTGTGTATTACAGAGAGTGCTTATCACGCATGGTGGCAGGGGTATGGCAGTTTTATGTGGCGATCTGTCGCGATAGAAAAGGCTCAAGCTGGGTCCAGGCTTCATCGGTTGAAAGGTCAAGGAGACTCTGTCGCGGATCGATTCCTTCCGGTACCGATCTGCTCCCTACATTCGCCGCTGTCCAGAGCGGCGGCCGTCCGTCCTGTTTTCTTATAATACAATGATCGGGGCCGAATGGTCCATTACGGCGTTCATCGGTGGGGCCGAACAGTGCGGCGGTCGGTGTTCCGGTGCAGGCGGCAAGGTGCATGATTCCCGAATCATTGCAGAGGCAGAGGGTGCAGTGTTTGAGCAGTGCGGCAGTCCGGGAGAGCGGACAGGGGTCGATGATTGAGCAGGGTTCTTTCATTCCCACGGCGACCTCCTGTTTGAGAGGAAGTTCATCGGGACCGCCCAGAATGAGTGTATGGGCACCGAGCAGTTTGGCGGTCCGGTTTGCCAGTCGGGCGAACCTCCCGGCGGGCCATCGTTTCGCATCCATGCCGTGTTCGGCACTGGAACCGGGATGCACGGCAATGTAGCATGTCCGTTCCCCCGGCAACTCATTTTTTACATCGGCAAATTCCCCGTCGGTGAAAAGTCGTGGAAACGTGATCGGCTCCTCTTCGACCGGTTTCTTCAGAAAATGGCCGGTCAGTCTGAGATTCTGAATAACATCATGAAGCTCAGGAACAATCGTAAGCAGGGTTGAGTTCAGAAAGGAACCGCTCGCGAACCGTTTGAGCGGATAGCGGAAACCGATACGCCTTTTTACACCGGCAAGCAGCGGTAACAGGTTGTACTGCCAGGTATTCGACGGAAAGAAGCTCAGGCTGACGTCGTAACGCTCCGCACGTAACACGGAGATAAAACGAAGTGTCGATGCCGTTCCTTTCTGCTTTGTCGGATCGATACAGTGGACATGATTCCAGAGCGGATCGTGATGCGCGAGATCAAGTATCGGTTTTCTGAGCGCGAGCAGATGCAGCTGTGCATCGGGGAGATGTCTGCGGAGTGCCGCCCAGGAGGGGTAGCAGAGCAGGTAGTTACCGATACCGATGGGACAGATGCAGAGCAGCTTCATGAATTACATCCAGCCGGGGCCAGAATTGTCCGAATACATTGCACGTTACCCTATTTTCTCTCGGATGAGATAGGTATCCTTGGGTGCCATGTTGATGAGTATTTCGGCGAGAAAACCAAAGGAGAGAAACTGGATACCGACGATTACCGCGCTCACGGAGAGCAGAATGAGCGGTCGGATATGCATGGTACGGGTAACAATCCACTCGACGCCGAAATACGCGAGAATACCACTGCCGCTGCAGATAAGGATAAAGCCGAGCAGTCCGAAAAAATGAAGCGGGCTGCGCATGTACCTTTTGAGAAACAGCAGGGTGAGCATGTCCATCACCCCGTTAAAGAATTTATCGAAGCCATATTTTGATTTGCCGAATTTTCGCGCGTGGTGGGGAACGGGAATTTCGGTTACTTTGAAGCCGTTCCAGTGGGCAAGCGTGGGGAGATACCGGTGCCGGTCGCCGTAAATCTCCAGTGATTTGGCTGCGTCGCTCCGGTAAGCCTTGAATCCGCAGTTGAAATCGTGCAACTTTACACCTGATAGTACCGAGTTGACGATGTTCCACAACTTGGAAGGCAGGGTAAACGTGATCGGGTCGTACCGCTTTTTCTTCCAGCCGCTTACCAGATCCCACCCTTCGTCGAGTTTCTTGAGCATGTCGGGTATTGCCACCGGATCATCCTGCAGATCAGCGTCCATGGTAATTATGATATCGCCGGTCGCCTCTTTGATGCCGGTACTGAGCGCCGCTGACTTTCCGTAGTTCCGGGTAAAGCGGAAGATCCGTACCCGGGCACCATAGGTCTCGTGGAACTGTTTAAGGGTTGTGAAGGAGTCGTCGGTACTGCCGTCATCAATAAAAAGTACCTCCCAGGTGGTTTCCAGCTGCTCCATAACCGAACGGATCCCCTCCATCAGAGCGGGAAGACTCTCGTTTTCATTGTGCAGGGGAATAACTATGGAGATACTGTTCACTGCTGCTCCTTGGAAAGGGTTCGATCGGTAATGTAAAATAGTCCGCCGAAGATGCTTGCGGCAATACCGACCAGTGAAGCGAGGAATCCCATCACGTAGGCTGCCTCTTCAGGAAATCCGGCCAGTGCGAAAAGGGTTCCCCCAGCGGCTTCACGAATGCCGAATGGCAGCGGGAGGGTCATAAGCATCGCGATCACCGGAACGAATATGAAAAAATAGTGAAAGTTATCGGGAGTGAGCAGCCCCAGGGCATGTGCGCAGAGCAGATGTACACCGATGCGCAGTAGTTGAATTACCGTTGAAAGTAAGGCGACTTTCACAAGAACATGAAGGTCGTGCATTTCAAAAAGCATCCCGGTAACAATATCGCTGATCCGGGGCTTGAGGCTGCCCAGTGGTAATCTGTCGAGCAGGTTGAAAAACAGACTCTGTAGCGGTTTGAATAGTAGAAAAGCGAGAATACCGGCAAAAAGAACGAATGTTGCTGTAAGTGCAATCATTGCCGTGCCTACATTTCCATCGTTGAGTGCACCATGGCGCAGAAGCAGAATGATGCTGCCGACAACGGCGAATCCGCACATCGCCCACAGTCCGGCGAACCGGTCGAGAAAAGTGGCTGCAAGGCCAGCTTTGCCGTTTCCGTCACGGTTTCTGATCGAGGCGACCTTCAGTGCATCGCCAACAATACCGCCGAGAATGAAATTGTTGAAGAACATACCGATCATATAGAGCCGACAGGCGCGCCCGAGCGGCAGGGGAATTTTGCGGTTGGCGAGCAGGATGCGCCACTGAACAACCCCGATAAGTGAGCTTACGAGAAAAACCGCGAGTGCGGTGATCAGCCAGACCGGCTTTGCGGTGGCGGTGATCGACAGAATCACCTCCAACCCGAGCCGGTTGACGAGAAAGACGATAACCCCGATGGTTACCGCAGCCTTAAGTAATGTTGTAAAAAGTTTTTTCACAATGTGTACCATTTAAAAAGAAGTAAAAATACGTCCGGTTACTCATACTAACCAGTTTAAAGCAACTAATGGCCGGTAAATGCATGGCATTCGTCCGGGATATGGATATATTTTTCAGATACGTCCGATTTTCACTATTGCCGAAAGGGCTGTCCAGGGGAGGAGTAATGTTCAAAGTTACAGCAGCATTGATTACCATAATTTTTACCGTTTTGGTTACCGGTTGTTTCGGTCCGCTTGATCCGACCAATCCTCCACCTGCCCGTACCATAAATAATGATGACACTTCCCGTACTACAACCCCGACGCATACATCGGGGCTTATCGCCTGGTGGACCTGTAACGATTCGAGTACCACCAGGTTAAATGATTCACTGGGAAAATTTAATGGTCAGATTTCCGGCTGTACGGTCGATTCGGGTATTGAGGGTGCAGGTATACGTTTCAGCGGAAGCGGAAGCTCCATTGGAGTATATCCGCCGGCTGGTGATTCATCTTTAGATTTCAAAGAGGGAGATTTTACCGTATCATTATGGATAAAACCCATGCTTGTTGGAGGTACCGACGATACCATGAATATCATAGCCCGTGGAGAAACAAATAAGACAGGTTTTGTTCTGACTATTATTGAAAAACGTTTTACGGTTTTTTTTGGTGAACAGAAAAAAGCAACACTGAGTGATGATGGTCCATTGGAGTATGGGGTTTTTCAGCATATCGTTCTTACCCGACATCAGGGAGAAGTGATTTTTTTCGTTAATGCAAAGGAATCTATTTCATTCACCTCAACGGAATCCATACATTTCGATGGGCCGGTACCTCTTTTTATCGGACAGGATAATTCGAACAGTAGTAACAATAATTTCAACGGGCTGATTGACGAAATAAAGCTGTTGGATATGGCATGGGGTATTGCAGAAGTAGACAACGAGTACAAACGGTTCCGCTAATAACCTGTTCAGAGGACCACCATATGGCACCTTCTGTCTGTCTCTACATTTCAAGCACGTTAGATGGTTTCATCGCCCGTGCCGATGGCGCGATCGACTGGCTTACCCGCATTGATGACAACGATACCGATTACGGGTATACGGAACTCTACGATTCCGTAGACGGTATCATCATGGGAAGCACCACGTTTGAAATGATTCAGGCGCTCGGCCCATGGCCCTACACCGAAAAACCGACGTTTATTTTCACCAACCGTTCCCTCAAAGCCTCTTCGACGAATGTTTATGCGGTGTCGGGCGACCCTGTCCAGGTGGTCGGATCCAAAGCGTTCTCCCGGTTCCGGAAACTCTGGCTGGTCGGCGGCAGTGCACTGATCGGTACGTTTGTCAAACGGCAGCTTATCGATGAATTCATCATCACCATTCTGCCGGTGGTGCTCGGTCAGGGGCTTCGACTCTTTCCCTCTCCTGTACAGGAACAGTGGCTTAGCATGGTTTCATGTACACCGTACGACCGCGGGGTGTTGCAGGTGCGGTATGTGAAATTATAAAACCAGATGGTAGCAACGCCATGCCATGGTGTTGCTACATTGTACACAATCTTATTAAACAAAAAGGGCTCTCCCGACCGGGAGAGCCTTTTTGTTTAATATTGCTAAAAGAATGTTCGGTTGAAGTACTACTTCCCGGCAGCCGCCGGAGCCGCCGACACCGGTGGTGTCAGCGCTGTCGAATCCCCGGCAGTGGTATCCGCCGGTTTCTGCTGCATCGCCTTAAGCTGCATGATATAAGAGTTGGCGCGACGGTCACCGGGATGGGTGGCGGTAAACTGCTCCATCACCGCGATTGCGCTGTCGTACATACCGAGATCCTCGTAATTACGGGCGAGTGTGGCGTGGGCGAACCACGGATCACGCTCATCCTTAAGCAGCTTTTTTAGAATGCCGTTCGCCTCTTCCCGTTTGCCGTTTTTCTCGAGCGCCTGCACCAGATATTTCATGTACTCTTTGTTGGTCGGATCGATCTCCAGTGCCTTGCGCATCTCTTTTTCAGCGATATCAGTCATGTCGTTCGACATGAGCACTTCATGCCGGAGTACCCGCGGACGCCAGTCGGCGGGCATGAGGCCGACACACTGATTGAGCTTGTCGAGCACCAGATTGAGAGAGTCCTTGTACACTTTCTCCTTTGCGGAAAGTTCGTCGGCAGAGACCAGAGAGGTGTCTGCGTTAGAAGAGTCTTTCGGTGCGGCTGCAAGTGCCTTGAGCCGATCCACTTCACTCTTGAGCGTCTGTAACGGGCGGCGCATTGAGAGTGCTATCTGAATGTACGACGCGGCGTAATTCGACAGCAGTTTTTCCGAAGTGTCGTTGAGACGTGCGGTACCGTCGCCAAGTCCGCGGAAGCGGTAGACATTGTCGAGCAGGTGTACGGTCCGGGAGATATCCAGACGGTCCTTTTCGGCAACCACTGTCGGCATGACCCGGTAGACGAGACCCTGCATTTTAAGGTAAGGGCCGATTCCCATGAGGTTGTCGTCGGATACGGTAACCGCGAAGTAGATCGGTTTTTTCCAGCCGTTGGCATCAACAATGTTGACCACCATCTGATCCTGAACGCGCAGCGCATTGAGTTCTTTACGGGTGGGCAGCATCACCTCGATACCGGCTTTCGGCATGCGGTATTTGGAGGGGTTCACGATGGGGTTGAGCTGATGCCGCAGCGCGTCGATCTGTTCATCGGAGTAGGAGATCGCCACTTTGGGCTCAAGCTTCTTGAGTTGCTTGATATACCAGGTGGTGTTGAGCAGGCTGAGGTTGACGATACGGACATCTTTACGGATACCGTAGGCTTCCTGCAGTGCCCAGAGCGGGAAGGTATCGTTATCACCATTGGTGAAAATGATGCCGTCTTTTTCGCATGACTGGAGGAGGTTGTATGCGTAGTCGTACGGAATCCAGTCGCCTCGGCGCGAAGCATCATTCCAGTTCTGCGTCATAGGGAGGACCGGTGAGGCCATGAACAGTATCGCCATAATCGGTGCGAGGGTAGTGCGCTGAAAGGATTTTTTATGGGTAAACAGAAAGTGAAGAATGGCGCTTGCGGCGATTCCCATCCACATTCCCAGGTACATGAACGCCGCGCACCAGAAGTAGTCACGGACACGCACTTCCCGGTGCACCACCGGCATCGGCCCCTGTTTGCCACTCTTGAGCCAGTAGAGGTAGTCGCGGTGTTCCGGTCGGGTTCCGTCGGCGAAGTTCATATAGAGGGTCATAACAACCGAGGTGATGATAAACAGTGCAATCAGGTAAATGGCAACGTTCCGATTTTTCTTGTAAAGATATCCCCAGGCGAAGAGCATGAGTCCGGTGGGAACGAGGTATACCAGCAGTTTTGCGAATCCGGCGATGCCGGTTTCCAGAAAGTTTTTCTGCGTGTCGAGCAGGCTGAAATGAAAGAACTGGGTGAGATGAAAACCGCCGTACCCCATGTGTCCTTCGATACCGAACTGGTGTCCCCAGGTGCCGCGCCGCCAGAACATGCGTCCGAACATATCTTCCGCTCCGTACTGCTTACGCTGCAGGTATTCTTTAAAGGCGATCCAGTGGTCGGGGTGGTTCTCGTTGATGATCGGTTCAAGAGCGCTGCGGATGGGAATAATCAGGTGGCAGGAGAAGCCGACGGTAGCAAGGAACGACATCCAGAAACAGAAACGCCATTTTTTCTGATTGGGGCCAGCCACCGATGACATCGTCAGGGTAACGACCGTGACAATTGGAGCCACGTAGATAAAAAGTATGAGGTCCTTTATGACCAGGCCGAGAAGACCGACGGTAATCCAGAGACGCCAGTCTTTGCGTTTCTCTTCGTCGGTGAGAATAACATAAAGAAATATGGGAGGCAGGACGATCATGGAGTACATATGGACACCGATACCGAGAAAACTCACGTACGTCAGCAGCAGCAGCAGGCGGTCCCTGTGTTCGTCTTTGCTCTGTGCCCAAGCGAGAACGAGCAATGTGGCAAGTGCCACAAAAAACATGGCGACGTTTGCTTCGGAGGTTTCCACCGCACTAAACCAGAACGTACTTCCGAATACCGCGTAAAGTCCCGCGACCACACCACCGGTGTAGACGGTAATCCGTTTCCAGGTGGTGTCGGGAATTCCCATGAAGGAGACGGTGACCCGTACTGCGATCAGATAGATCAGGGATGCGGTTCCGGCACTGAAGAGTATCACCAGAAAATTCATCCGGTAGCCGATATCTTTGAAAAACGAGAACAGGATACTCACTACACGGAGCATTGCCATGAGCAGGATGTTACCCGGCGGATGCGGAACACCGAATGACGCTCCGGCGGCGGTATATTCACCACAATCCCAGAATGCGACCGTGGGTGCCATGGTAAAAAAGAAAGCGACAACGGCGATACAGAATACCACCGTTGCGAAAATACGGTTGTACTTGGCATGTACCAGTTCCATGCGGAAAATCCTTTCGTTCCCGACAGCCAGGTGCGGCGTCGGTTGTAAATCGGAAACCGGGAGACCGATCTATACGGTCAATAACGGTATCAGTGAATCAGACATCTTTTTGCGCTGGAGAGGTATTCTTTTCCTGATGAGATAAAGGCCTACCGGCTCCGGTAAAAGCTGCAATCAGTCGTCTTCTTCTGTGTTACTGTTTTTATGTATTGAGTCGATGATTCCGTTGACGAATTTTCCGGAATCCTCGGCTCCGTAAGCCTTGGCGAGTTCAACCGCCTCGTCGATAACCACTTTAGCGGGAACCTGTTTGAAGTACTGCAGTTCCGTAACAGCCAGGCGCAGAATGTTGCGGTCGATGACCGCCATGCGCTTGATATCCCAGTTCGCCGCCTTCTTTTTTATAATCTCGTCAATCCGGGAGACCCTGCCGTATACTTCGGCAAGCAGTTCTACGGCATAATTGCGTATTACCGGCGACAGGCTGCTCCCCTCGGCGATCCGCTCGAGCATGAGTCGCCACTCATCCGTGGTGCCGACTTCGCAGGCGTAGAGGGTCTGCAGGGCGAGAATTCTGCTGCGGTGCCGGTTGCCCTGCGAGCCGTCGCATTTTTTTGCGGTTCCTTCGTTCATTTGAAATCCAAATTTTTCTAATATAGTTCATTTACCACTTTGAAAAAAGATCGGCCATTTCGATGGCACTCAGGGCGGCATACCACCCTTTGTTCCCCGCTTTGGTGCCGGCCCGTTCAATAGCCTGTTCAATGCTGTCGGTTGTCAGCACGCCGAAAATAACCGGGAGGTTCTGCTGCAGTCCCACGGTTGCTACCCCTTTGCTGACCTCAGCCGCAACGTAATCAAAATGGGGTGTTCCGCCCCGTATGACGGCTCCGAGACAGATTATTGCGTCAAAATTTTTAGATGCCGCGAGACGCTGGGCTGCAAGCGGTATCTCAAATGCTCCGGGTACCCAGACGATCGTGACCGCATCGGCGGCCGCGTTGTGACGCAGCAGACAATCCATCGCGCCTTCAATGAGCTTGTTGGTGATCATGTCGTTGAACCGGCTGGCGATAATACCGAATCGTTTTCCGGCAGCGTCAAGATGTCCTTCTTTTACGGTTGACATTTGGATCCTCCTTCGAGTAGGTGGCCAAGTTTTTCTTTTTTGGTGGAGAGATAGCGCACATTTTCTTTTTGCGGGGGGATTTCAAGCGGTACACGTTCAACGACCTCAAGACCATACCCTTCCAGTCCGACGATTTTACGCGGATTATTGGTCATGAGCCTGATCTTCCTGATGCCGAGATCGGCGAGGATCTGGGCACCAATGCCGTAGTCACGCAGGTCAGGGGCGAACCCGAGTTTCTCATTCGCTTCCACGGTATCAAGTCCCTGATCCTGCAGCTCGTAGGCACGCAGTTTATTGACAAGCCCGATTCCGCGCCCTTCCTGCCGCAGGTAGAGAATTACCCCGCCTTCGGCGTGAATGGTTTTCATCGCCTGGTGCAGCTGGTCACCGCAGTCACAGCGCAGTGAACCGAGCAGGTCGCCGGTGAAACACTCCGAATGAACCCGAACCAGTGTCGGCTTTTCAGTGTCGATCGGGCCATGCTGGAGAACGATATGCTGTGCTCCTGAAAGTTTTTCCTCGAAGGCGATAATATCGAACATGCCGAATTCTGTAGGGAGTCGTGCGGTTACCGCCCGGCTGACGAATTTTTCATGAGCCGTACGGTAGCGGATCAGATCGGCTACCGAGATGATTTTAATGTCATGTTCCTCACTGAATTGCTGCAGTTGCGGCATGCGGGCCATGGTACCGTCTTCATTCATAACTTCGCAGATCACACCGGCAGGAGAGAGCCCGGCGAGTTTGGCCAGGTCTACCGAGGCTTCGGTCTGTCCGCTGCGGACCAGAACGCCGCCTTTGCGTGCTTTGATCGGAAACGTGTGCCCAGGCTTGACAAAATCTTCCGGTTTCGCGTCCGGATCAACGAGTTTGCAGACGGTTACCGACCGGTCAGCCGCGCTGATGCCGGTGGTGGTACCTTCCCGCGCCTCTACCGATACGGTGAATGCCGTTTCGAATCGAGAGGTGTTTTCAGTGACCATCATGGGAATACGCAGTTCGTCGAGGCGCTCCTCCTCCATTGCGACACAGATAAGGCCCCGGCCGTATCGGGCGAGAAAATTGATTTTTTCCGGGGTACAGGCTTGGGCCGCAAAGGCGAGGTCTCCTTCATTTTCCCGGTCCTCATCATCAACGATGATTACCACTTTTCCCTGGCGGAAATCATCGATGACATCACGTATTTCCTTGAATGACTTCAAAATCCGACCCTTTCCATAAGCGTCCGCAGCGGGCTTGCCGCTGTTGCTCCGGTCAATACATCTCCCCCGAGCAGGCGGTAGAGATAACGGGTTAAAATGTCACATTCCAAATTGACATGGTCACCAGGTCGCTTTTGTGCCATGGTAGTGGCGCTGAGCGTGTGGGGAATGAAGGAGATGGTGATGGTGGTGGTGTCGCACTGTGCAATTGTCAGGCTGATCCCGTCTATGGCCACCGAGCCCCCACGTGCCATGAACCGGGATAGTTCTGCGGGAATGGAGATAGTACGCAGCAGGGAACCATTCATCTCGCGGTCGTTTTGTATGGTACCGATACCGTCCACATGACCGTAGACAAAATGACCATCCAGTCTACCGTTTACCGGTATCGCCCGTTCAAGGTTTACCCGTCTTCCGGAGCGTACGGTACCCAGTGTCGTTTTTCCGAGGGTTTCCGCAACGGCGCTGAAACGCATGCGGCTGCCGCTTCGTGATTCCAGTGTCAGGCATATTCCATCGATGGCAACCGATCCGCCGATGGCGACCTCAAATTGTTTCTGATCGGGTTCAATGAACAGGACGGTTGATGTCCCTTCCCGTCGGGTACTTACAATGGAACCAGATGTTTCTATTATTCCGGTGAACATGCAACCGCTCCGCTCCAGGCAGGCTCAAAAACCATTAAAAATACTCGACCACCCGCAGAGGGCGCAACTGTTCTCATTGCAGGGAGAAAATTACCGGATTGCCGGAGGCTCATAATTCGGGTGGTGGCAGGCGGTTCAGGGTGGATGTATTTTATAAACGTTTTATTTTATGAGATATCCTTAAAGGGAGTTGTATGCCGAAAAAAGTCCTGGTAACGTTTGCGACCCGTTCCGGAACGACCGGTCAGGTTGCCGATACGGTAGCGGAGGTACTGCGGAAGGCCGGTCTTACAACGGAGGTGCTGCCGGTAAAAGGTGTTCGTTCTGTTGATGGATTCGATGCGGTGGTTCTGGGTACGGCCATCCGTATCGGCAAGCCGATGCCTGAACTGATGCAGCTGGTGAAAAAACAGCGAAGTCGCCTTTCACAACTACCGGTTGCGGCTTTCGCGGTGTGCCTTACGGCAAAAGAGGATACTCCGGAGAATCGCAAAGCGATCGCCGGATATCTTGATCCGGTTAAAAGCGAAATAACACTGGTCAGTGAGGCTGCTCTTGCCGGGGCAATGCATTACGCCCGTTTAGGGGTGTTTGCCCGGTTTGTAATACAGAAAATGGTAAAGGCGGAAGAGGGTGATTTCCGTGAAACCGAGAAAATCACCCAGTGGGCAGAGGATGTGGCACGCAGATTCCGTTCGTCGTAATCAGTGCGTGGTGAGTACTTTATAGACTCCGTTGGTCCATCCGAACCCATCCTGGGTAGGGTATTCGCCGCCACCGCTCTCCTTTGTCGTATCCACAACATTATACTTTTCCATCATTCTGAACATTGTGCGGTAAACTTTTCTATTGAGAGAACACCAGCGACTGCTGATCGTGTCGGCCAGTCGGGTGTGTCTGTAATTGCGCAGCCCTTTGATCGTCAGCCATTGGAGGGGAGCCCATCCGTTGGGCATATCCCACTGCTGTCCGGTAGGGTAGAGTGTTGTCACTACACCACCCGGTTTTAAAAATCTGTTACGTATGGTACCGGCAGCTTCCTGTGCCTGGTCCGTGGAGGCAAGTTTGAAAAAAAGAGGATAGATACCTGCAAGTGAAAATACCCCGGTTTGTTCTCCGGTGGTAAAACGGTAATCCATATACCATCCCGTGGAATCGTTCCAGCAGTAACGGTTGAGCGCACCGCGCCGTTTATCGGCGAGTATCCGGTAACGGTTTGACGCAGTAGAATCTCCCGAAAGCGCATATGCCCGTGAAAGTGTCCGTTCGAGATTGCAGAGGAGCGCGTTGAGATCCACCGGAATAATTTCAGTGGTATGGATGGTATGAAGGTGGAAGGTGCCGGTGCTGTCGGGAGTGAGCCAGCGGCTCGAGAAATCCCATCCGGATTCAGCGGCAGCCCGCAGGTTGCGATACACAACCGCTCTGTTCGTTGATGGATTTTTCTCAACAGCAACGGCGGCCGTTTTCATGTCCTCCCGGTAACTCTCCGCCCGCGGTGTCGCGGTATCATCCCAGTACCGGTTCAACACGGTACTGTCATCCAGCACTACCACTCGTTTAAATGCCGGCTCTGTTTTGCTGATTGTATCGATGCCGTTCATCCAGAAACGGTATTCTTTTTCCAGTTGGGTGCGGTACGTGATGAAGATACTGTCGCCTTTACATGAGGCCAGAACCGCAATCATCATGGCGAAAAACGGGGGCTGCGACCGGGTGCGGTAATAGGTTCGGTTACCATTCGGGATGAAACCGCATGCATCGATAAGATAGGCAAAATTGTCAACCATCTGCCCGATGGCGGCAACGAGTGAGTCCTCTCTGAGTCCCAGCATGGTGAAGTAGCTGTCCCAGTAATAGATCTCCCTGAATCTGCCTCCGGGAACAATGTACGGGTAGGGAAGTGGAATCCGTGTTCCTGAAACCGGTTTGTCGGCGGGGCGTTCAAGGTAGTTCCAGAGGCGGGCGATATGCTGATTGATCGGAAGTGAGTCGGTACCAAACGGTGTGGTACTCTGTGGAAGGGAGAAGTTTTCATGAATGAATTTTTTCAGCGCTGCGGTTGAACGATCTTCAAGGCGGTCATATCGCTTCCGGATCTCTTTGGGGGCGACGTTCGGCAGGCAGTCGGGAAAGGTTTTACTGTCGCTGAATATCTCCGGATTCGCCTGAACATCATGAAAGAGATTCCCGTAGAGTTCTTCCGGAGTGTCGATCTCAATGATGTTGTGTTGCGGTGAGGTACAGAACAACGTAATGGTTGTTACGGCAATAAACGGCAGAAACGTGATGTTCGGGAGATACATCTTTTCGAATGGTCCTTTCGTGAAGGTGTGATCTCGTGAAGGTGTGATCTGATGAAAGGATGGCGCGGTTATTTTCCAATAGTGTTGCTGTAAAATGCAAAATAGGTATCACGGGAAGGAAAACGCAAACCGTTACTGCGTGTGACGGCTTCGACCGATTGGATTGGAGCACTCAGCGAATATTGTCGGGTATGCCCGTTAAATAGATTTCATTCCCTACAATGAAACTCTCTCTTTTCTTGAGAGTAATTGCATTTTCAACCGGGAGGCCTTCGCTGAAAAGAATACCGCTTTTGCCGTTACCGAAGATGCGGTTGCCGTAAAAAAGGTACAGGCGATTCACCAGACCGGTTTCAAGCAGTACCGAAGCAACCGTTGCACCGCCTTCAACAAAAATACTGGTGAGGTGCTGCGTATACGCCATTTCGGTGAATGCAACCATACTCCGGACTGGATCTTCACTGCCGGTATACCAGTATTCGATCCCCGCTTTTTCTGAGCGGGTGATATGTTGCCGTGTCGTTTTGCGGACGACGACAATGCTTCGGCAGTCATCAGCATGGGAGTAAAAATAGCTGCTGCGGGGCAGGTCGACTCCGGATGCGAAAATGATACGGGCAGGATTGTTTTTTCGGCCGGTTCGTACCGTAAGCTTCGGATTATCGGCAGTGAACGTGCCTTTTCCCACGGCGATACCGGCGTGTTCTGACCGAAGCCGGTGGACGATACTCCGGAGTGCGGGAGAGGTAATCCATTTTGATTCTCCCCGGAAATCCGCGATGCGACCGTCAAGCGTTAATGCCAGTTTAAGCGTGATAAATGCCCTGTGTCGGGTTACCGCCCAGAAAAAATCTTCGTTCAGAACCGAGGCTTCCCTGCGCAGCAGGCCTGTCGCGACGGCAATGCGGTGTCGCCGCAATTGTGCGATCCCCTTTCCGGCAACGAGAGGATTGGGGTCTTTTACTGCAATGAGTACCCGACTGCATCCAGCGGCAAGAATCGCATCGGTGCAGGGTGGAGTTTTCCCGAAATGACAGCAGGGTTCGAGAGTCACATATAAAGTCGCATTGTGTGAACGTCTGCCCGCTTGCGCAAGTGCCGCTTTCTCAGCGTGGGGACCGCCCCAAGAGGCGGTTGCGCCCTTCCCGATGATTCTGCCGCTTTTAACAAGTACCGCACCCACCGCCGGGTTTGGATGTGTATGTCCCTTGACCGCTTTGGCAAGATCAAGTGCGATTTGCATGAAACGACGATCGTCATCGGTATAGGTGTGCATGTTTCAGACCGGGTTATATGGTTGCACTGGTAGCGTTAATGGTAAAATACCATCTGAACCTGCGGGGGGGGGTATGAGGTTGCCATTATTCTCATTGCATACCCCGACATATCAAGGTATTTTTGAACGCTATGAAAAAAGAGATCAACAATCATGAATCCCTGTTGAAAAAGCTGGTGCTTGAGGGCGATGCTCATGCTTTTTTTTCGCTTACAAGGTCCTATTTTCAGGCCCGTTATCTGAGGGCACGCAGTGGAGGTTCCCCGGAGACTGATGCCAATCAACAGGTGCTTGCCGAAGCTATTGAACTACTGGAACAGGTGCAGCGGGTATCGTACGGGCATCTCGACGCCTGGCTTGAAGAGCATTGTACCATCACGACAGGCACCGGAGAAGCCGATGAACCCGAGGTGTTGATCGATGCGAAAATTATAGCGGAGACCGAAAACTTTCTTGCCGGCTGCAGCAGAGAATTTCTCCGGACAGGGTCGGATATAAAACGCAGTGCCGCTCGTTCCGGAAAAAAAATCCCTCAGGTTCTCCTCCGCAATAAAAAGATGGTAACCGGGTTGTCTGTACTTGCTTTTTTAATGGCGTTTGCCGGTGCGACCTTTCTACTGATCAAATTCAATCTGGCAGTGGAGGTGCATTTTCTTTCTCTGGGAGAGCCGGTGGTGCTTCGGTACCCTCCGATTTCCCGGGTTGCTTCCGATACCTCCGTCGCGTTTCCCCCGACAGTAGCACAAGTATCTGATTCGGGGTCGATCAATGACTCTTCAGTATCTCAGAATGCGGATACGCTCTCGTCTGATACAATCGCTCCGAATAAAATTAAAACTGAATCGACAGCTCCTGCGGTAACACGGGTACGTTCACTCCCTCCGGTGGTCCCGAAGGCACGTCTGGTTCCGCCGCCCCCTCCGCCTGAACCGGTGCCACCTCAAACGGAACCCTCGTTTCCTGATGTACCTTCCGAACCGGTTCCTCAGTCGATACCCTCGGTTCCCGAATCTCAGTTGAATACCGAATCTGGGGGTGTGTATTAATCGTATCGTTGTATTTTTAACAATACCATAGCGTTGCAATCGAGTCAGTATCGGAGCTATATTTAGTGTCAAAGCTATATTTGGGTGTCAGTCCGCTTTTCACCATTTAAGGCTATCTGTTACACTTAAAAAACGGTTTTTCCAGGATGAATGTGTTGTATTGCCCATAGAGGAATTCTGATATATTTATATACTAGTGATTGAAATGTATGGAAATCAATGATAGCATATCACTTTGGATTAAATAGAATTAACCAGTGGAAGGCAGGGTCGGGAGAAAATCTGATTCCTAATTCGGGTAGCATGAGACGATTTTACTTTTTATTATTTATTATAGTTACGTCATTAAGGGTCTTTGGGGAGGTGGAGGAATATGTTCTGCAGCCCGGTGATGTCATATCCGTCAATGTAGTCGAGCACCCCGAATTTTCCGGAAGACATAAAATACGACCCGACGGCAGAATCAATTACCCGGTGATCGGTGAAATTGATGTCGCTACGCTTACCTGCGCCCAATTGGTGAAAATCATGCAGGGCAAGCTGTCCTCATATGTTAACAATCCAGTGGTTTCCGTTTCGATCGAGGCATATTACGCCAATAAAATTTATGTGATCGGTGCGGTGATGCGTGGAGGTGAATACCAGATATATGAACCGATGGATCTTCTGAAGGTGATCGCGATGTGCGGAGGGTTGAAGAACGCGAAGACGAAAAGTATTAAAATAATCCGCAGTGATGGTACGGTTGTTTCCGTCAACACTGCGGAGCTTTGGAATACAGCAAAATACGATACAAAAAAATACATTCTCTATCCGGGTGATACCATGTTTGTTCCGGAGTCGTTTAAAGTCCCCTGGGGTATTATTGGCACCTTGTTGAGCGTGGTAAGCGTATCTCTGCAGATTGTGGTATTAATGACGCGATTGAATTCGTAGTCGGGAGCCTGCAATGGGTGAGCCGGTCATTATCTCAATCGGTGGAGGAAAAGGCGGCGTCGGAAAAAGCACTGTCACAGCAAACATCGGTGCGTTACTCATCCGCAAGGGGTATTCCGTCGGATTTATCGATGCCGATCTCGGCGGAGCTAATTTACATCTCTGTCTGGGACAGCGCCGTCCTACCTGCGGCCTGCAGGATTTTATCTCGGGAAAGTACAAAAAACTGCAGGAGGTGGCCGTTCCGCTTGAGCTGCCGAAAAGTTGGCTCATCAGTGGTGCAAGTGACATTGTCGAGCTTGCCAACCCTAATTTCGCACAGAAACAGAAGATCATCAGGCAGCTTTCAGCCATGGAGACGGATTTTATTCTTGTTGATCTCGGGGCCGGTAGTGATAATCATGTCACCGATTTTTTTGCGGCATTCTCCAATGGAATCATTGTCTCAGACGGGTTGCCCACTTCGATAGAAAACGCGTACGGGTTTCTGAAAAACGGTATCCTGCGCGGGTTGAATCGTCTGTTTGCCGGTCGGGCCGATATTCAGCGTCATATCAAACGGTTTGTTGATCCGCGTACAGGTTCCGCCTACAGCACTATCGGTGAACTGGTTGAGGGAGTCGGAAGACTTTATCCGGAGACAGCGTCGCCGATGCGCAGCTGGCTTCAGCAGCGTAAAACCTTTTTAATACTCAATATGGTCAAGGATGCCGATGACATCAGGGTAGGAGAACGATTTTCCGGTATGGTTAAAAAGTATCTTTCCATACCGATGGTGTATATCGGTTATATCGTGTTCTCGCCTGATGTGCGGAAGTCAATACGGGCGGGAAAACCACTGGTAGAGACTGCCGAGCACTCTCCGGCTACCGACTGTTTTCACTCAATCACGGGCAACCTGGTCGCATTAACTAAAGGGCAGGAGTAATGAAGTATACCGACTACTGGCATCTCAAGGAAAAACCGTTTGAAGAGTTGTGTAATACCCGTTTTTTTTTCGAAAGTGAGGACCATCGCGAAGCGCTTGACCGTATGCTTTACGTGGTGAACGACCGGAATATGAATATGGGGCTCCTTACCGGTGAAGTCGGGTCAGGGAAAACCCTCACAAAAACTGTGTTAGATAGTTCATTGTCACGTAATCAGTTTGAAGTGATTGATTTTGAAAATTCGAGTTTCAATTTTACTGATCTGCTGTACGACATTCTCGGTCGCATGACATTCCGGGACACCCGTCTTGCCCTGATGGAGGAGGAACGTGCGCCGCGCAGTGACAAATATATGCTGGTACAACAATTCAGGCAGCGGCTTGAAACACTGATTTACGAAGAAAAACGGCATCTGGTACTTATTTTCGACGAGGCACAGCAGGTGGAGGAGGCGGTGCTCGATGAAATTAAAAATCTCACCAACCTCTCGTCGCCCACTGAAAATTTTCTCACGATATTCTTTGTCGGGCAACCTGAACTGCGTGAAAAAATCCGTCGTCTCAAACAGGTTGACCAGCGCATTTTTCTTCGTTTTCATCTCAACAACCTCGATTTCAATGGAACCACTAAATACATTCAACACCGGCTGCGTGTGGGCGGGCTTGAAAAAGGTACCTGCTTTACCAGTCTGGCTCATGAACTCATTTTCAGATATACCGGTGGGGTACCGCGAGAGATCAACCGGCTCTGCAAACTGGCACTTAATTACGGTTTTGCACATAGTCTGGCTGAAATCGCCCGTGAAGATCTGCAGGTTATTATCGACGATATCGAGGAACAGGGGAGATGAGCAGGCGGAAATTCAATCTTGGGGATATCCTGCGGAAATTGAATGAGGACGCGGATACTCCGGAGGGTACCCAATCTCCAAAGCATTCTACCAGTAAATCGCTGCCATCAACCGGGTCGCCTTCAGGAAATGTTTCCATTAAAACCACAAGCGATTCTGAAAAGCCGTTGCAATCAACGGAGAACGCACTCCCGGTACAACCGGTAATCGCGCGGAAACCTGCATCCTTTGATCTTGCGGTTCATCCTGCAGAAGCTTCTAAGAACATATCCGCGAAATCTCATGTTCCGTCTGAATCGGTAGTTTCTGTAAATCCACAGGCGTCGGAGACGGATGCACCGAATAATTCCCCCGCAGGCGGGGAACGGATTGCCCTCAAGTCGGGCCCTACTGAAGCTGCTGCCACCCCACTTCCTCCGTCGGTGTATCAACCTCTGGTGGCTGATGATGATGACGAAGAGGAGGAATCGTTCGACATTTACAAGTACATAGGCATACTGTTCAGAAGAAAGTATATAATACTGTTGGTGGTTGTCATTGCCACCCTGCTCTCCCTCTTCCGCTATCTGAGGAGTAACTCATACTATGTTGCCAATGCGCGTATGCTTTTTCGTCCCAATACGCAGGAGCTTGTGAATGACCCGCAGGTGTTCCGTTACTGGGGAGACCGGGAAAAACGGTTCAGCACTCATCTGGAACTGCTCAAATCACAGACTGTACTCACCATGGTTGCCGAAAACCTCGGTAGAGAATGTACGCCACAGAGAATCGCAGGTGCCCTGACGATCAAACAGGGAGAAACCGAGGGGGAGAAAAATGACATAATTGAATTGACCTACCGGGACGGTGATCCGGAGTTTGCACGGGACGTACTCAATGAACTCTGCCGGACCTACATTGATTACCGGCGTGACGTCAACGCTCAGGAGATCACCCGTCTGGTGAGTAAATTCGAGTTTCAGATCGAAAAGGTACAGGACGATCTCTCTCAAAAAGAGAACGCGCTGCGTCATTTCAAAGAGACCAACCGGATGGTTGAACTTTCGAATGAAACAAATGTGACCATTTCAAAACTAGCCAGTATGGAAATGGCACTGCAGCAGACACAGCTGGCGCTCCTTGAGAGCAAGGAACGACTGACGGCGCTTAATACTCAGATCAGCAGGCAGGAGCTCAATATCGTTCAGTCGGTAACGTTTCAGGATCCATTCCAGAACCGGATTGCTGAACTTGAACTTGAACTCAATACGCTGACCTCCGAATACAGCAGTGAACATTTCAAAGTCAAAACCCTCCGCCAGCAGATTGACAATCTCAAAGCCGCCA
This sequence comes from Chitinispirillaceae bacterium, assembly GCA_050304135.1. Lineage (GTDB taxonomy): Bacteria > Fibrobacterota > Chitinivibrionia > Chitinivibrionales > Chitinispirillaceae > JAFGNB01. The sequence continues at coordinate 61,262 of JBNLDC010000003.1, forward strand.
CGGTCGACAGTGTTACACGGGAGGCGGCAAGCAAGACACTGGTCAAAAACCCTATTCGTCAGACTTTGCTTCAGGAACTGGTTAATCTCACCATTGAAAAATCTGCCCTTGAAGCGAAACGGATGGCTCAGGAACAGATTATTGAACGGCTCAACCGGGACCTGGTCAAGCTACCCTCCATTGAGCAGCAATACGCATTCCTGCAGCGTGAAACGGAATCGTTACTACAGACCCTGCGCATGCTCAAAGGAAAATACGAAGAGGCGAAAATACGTCGGGATTCCGAGGAGTCGGATCTCAAACTGCTTGAACTGGCCCGGACACCGCATGCGGCAATTTCCAGTGTAAAGAAAAACAGTGTGATAATCGGTATCCTGGTGGGGTTGATTCTCGGCATCGCTCTCGCACTGCTCATTGAGTATCTTGATCAGTCCCTTAAAGATCCTGCTTCTGTTGAAAAGACACTGGGGGTACCACTGCTTGGTATTGTCCCGTACATCGAGGCGGATAATGCGCTCATTGAGCAGTTTGCCGATCTGACGAAAAATATTCTTGAACCCTTCCGTGCACTGCGGGCGAATCTCAAACATATTGCCACAGCGAATAATCTGCAGGTGTTTATTATCTGCAGTGCCGTCAAGGGGGAAGGGAAAACGACCCTTGCAGCGAACCTCGGAATTACATTTGCCGTTGATGGTAAAAAAGTAATTCTGGTGGATGCTGATCTGCGTCGGTCCCAGGCTCACACCCTCTTCGCCATTCCGAAGCAGACCGGGCTTGCCGATTATCTTATGGGTTCTGCAACGATTGACGAGATCATAAAACCGACGCATTTTGAAAATATGTCGGTGGTAACCTCCGGTGAACGGCCGCATAATCCGGCCGAACTGCTTGGTACCGTTCTTTTCGACCGGTTGATCGCTGAACTGCGTACCAAAGCGGATATCATCATTTTTGATTCACCGGCACTTCTGCCGGTGAGTGATACCATCACCATGGCACCGAAAATGGATGGGGTGCTCTTTGTCGTCAGAACATTCTGGACACCACTCAAGGCAGCCAAACAGGCGCTTAATCAACTGCAGCGGATCGGTTCTCGACTCTACGGCGGAATTCTCAACGGTGCTTCGCATACCGGAAAATATTATCCCTACTATTACGGATACTACGGGTACTATGGATACTACTCTTACAAATATTCCTATGAAGATGATCACGACCGGAAAACATCTTTCTCCATGCGCAAAGCGGGATTGCATATCGAGAAAGCGGCAAAAGAACAGCTTAAAAATTTGCGGTATGGTGCCCCCCGCCTGATTTCCCGGTTTAATCGCGGTGTGGGTATGCTGGTTAAGCGGAAGATGTTCTGGCTGCTGTTGTTATTGCTGCTCGGGGTTACTTCCGCACGCATGGCGGTTAAGGTCTACTTTCCTGAGTCGGTTGCGGACCAGGTGGTGTATCTGGGGTTGACTTCGGGTGGTGATGGTAACGGCAGGATACACGGTGGTGATCAGGCACCTGTTTCCAGAGATATGGCTTTCGCTCAGGGTAATAGCCCGAGAGGGACTTTCGATGTCTCCACAGGTGAAACTTTCGGAAAAAAAACGTTGAATAGAGCAGGCGATTCGGTTCTTTCCGCGTTTGCGCATGACTGGATCGGTGCATTTTCCCGTGAAGATGCGGATGCCTATCTTGCCTACTATGATCGGGACTCTTTCAGGTTTGACGGGGGGGGGTATCAGCAGTGGGAGGAGTTGTGTAACCGGTTGTTTGCTGATACCCGTGATGACAAGGTGATGCTTGATACCGTTCGAATGACGGCAAAGGACAGTGTCTCAGTTGAAGTATACGCTGACTATTCGCTGATAACGGCAACGGACACCGTGCCGGGCCATATCGCGGCACTTTGGGTACAGACCCCTGACGGATGGCGTATTTTCCGTCAGAAGCGTCTTTCCCGTACCGTAAATCAGGAGACAGGGGGACGGTAATATGCGGAAAAAACCATCTATTTTCATTGCCGGATTGTATGGTGTTTTGCTCGCGGCTATTGGTTGGCAGGGGTTTTCGCTGTACCGGCAACTCAGACCGGTACATGGTGGTGCATCCGGGCAGATGGTCGATGTGATGGTCAGGGGAAATGTCCGGAGACCGGGAAAGTACAAGGTTACTTACGGAACCACCCAATTCGAAATTCTCAAGGTAGCCGGAATCAGGCCAACTTCAGATCTCTCCTATTTCAATCTTGCGGAACAGCTTGACAGTACCGGTGAGATGGAGGTCGGAACACTTGATCAGCCGGTCGGCGTCAAGGAAGATGCGTTAACTGCACGCCTGGAATTTTTCTTTGGTGAAATGAGCGTTGTGGGAGGTGATGGCCGAAGTGTCCCGCAACATGAAGGACTGGCGATTTCCGCAGGCGACAGGATTCTGACGGAAGCATCGTCACAGGCGGAATTGTCCCTGGGTTCCTACTCAAGAATCGATATGGATAATTTCACCGAACTTACATTTGACAAGATCGGTGTTCAGGAGGATAATCGTTCAGTGGTGGAGCTGTATCACAAGGCTGGAGCGATCTGGTACAAGATGGTGTACACGAAAAACAGTGAACTTATCCGAATTAACACCGCAACAGTGACGGCTTCCATCGGTGGAACCGGTGCTGATTTTCTCATCGATGCACAGCCGGACCGGATAGTGGTTAATCTGATGGACGGACTGCTTCTGGTGGAACGGACCGGCGGCGGTGAAGCGATCAATATGATCAGTGGGCAGAGCGTTACCATCTTTGCCGATGGACGGCCGTTTCAGGTGACGAAATTGACCCCTGATGTAAGTGTCAACGAACGCTTCGCGCAACTCTCGCGGGAAAAGGTCAATTATCTCTCCCGCCAGATGCCGCTTAATATTCTCTTCTGCGGTACCCCGGCGGTTTTTTATTTCATCAACGTCAATTTTGAGCAGGGACGGTATATGATCATCAACCTGCCGGGTGAGCTGCTCATCGAGCAGTTCGCCAACGGTATCAGTACACTTGATCAGGCATTCCTCTATGGTGGTCCCGTGATGGTCGCCACTTTTGTCGAACGTATTCTCGATACCCGGATTCCGAAGTATATCGTATTTGACAAAGACGATCTTGTCAAGATTGCCGGAGCAATGGGAGGGCTTAAAGCAACTCTCGACGAGCATGCGGCAAGTTATCTCAAACTCAGTCCCGGCAGTCAGAAACTGTCGGATCAGTCGTTGCTGCAGTATCTATCGCCGGTCGTTTCCGGCGTGGAGGATGCCCGCCGCCGCCAGACGGAAATGCTCAGGGCTGTTTTTACCGGTTTTCAGAATAAAAGTATCATTCCGACACTCATGCTCGCCGATCAGATAATCGGAACAACCGAAACCAACTTCGGGGCTACCGAGGTTATGGATAATTATAGTAGATTTAATGAAAAAAGTTCCTGGACCTATCAAGAGGCGATATTGCCGGTTACCTCGGTACGCAGGGGAAGCAAGAACTGCCTTGAACCGCAGCTTGAAAAGTGTAAAACAATACTGACTACCTATGAATAAAAAAATACTGGTAATTGGATCCACCGGACAGCTGGGTACCGATATGTGTCTTGAGGCGCGTGGCGCCGGATATGAGGTGGCCGGGGTTGATTTCCCGCAGATAGATATCGCCGATAGACAGTCGATTGCCACAATAATTGAAGCCCATACTCCCGATTTTGTTATTAATTGCGCGGCATTCACTGCAGTTGATGCCTGTGAAACTGAACGGAACCGGGCATTTCTTCTCAATGCAGAGGGTGCCGGACATCTTGCGGAGGCGGCCTCCAGTTGTGGGGCCCGGATGGTGCATATCAGTACTGATTATGTATTCGACGGTCGCAAGGACGGCTATTACCTTGAATCGGATCCGACCAATCCTCAGAGTGTTTACGGGATGTCGAAACTTGAAGGAGAACGGCTGGTAGCAGCGACATGCCCCGACAATCAGATATTCCGAATCGCCTGGCTGTATGGATTGCACGGGAAAAATTTCGTCTATACCATCAGGTCAGTGGCGGAAAAAAAAGCGGCAGCCGGAGAGCCGCTCCCGGTGGTCGCTGACCAGACGGGTACCCCGACCTCAACCAGGGAAGTCTGCAGGCAGGTGTTGCGTGCACAGGAGATCTCTGCAACCGGTGTGTTCCATGCAACCTGCGAAGGTTCCTGCACCTGGTATGATTTCACCCGGACGATTGTCAGTGCTGCAAAGATACCGGTTGAGGTAGTACCCTGCACGACCGAGGATTTTCCGCGACCCGCTCCCCGTCCGCGCAACAGTTGCCTCGAGAACGGGCGACTCAAGGAGGCCGGTGTGGCCTGTATGTCGGACTGGCGGATCGCGTTTGAAGAATTCCTCTCCGATGAAACCCGAAAAAAGGAACGGTAATGTACGATATAACCACCGAAACCCAATTCAGTGCCGCCCACCGACTCAAACATTATGACGGTCCGTGCGAGAATCTTCACGGACACAACTGGCTCGTTCGGGCTACCGTGAGCTGCACGGAACTCGACAAGTGCGGTATCGGTATCGATTTCAAAGTGCTCAAAGGGAAGCTCCGGGAAATTGTGGCTGACTTCGATCACAAAGATCTCAATGCCGTGCTTGATCATGTCGGGCTGAACCCCTCTTCGGAAAATATGGCACGGCATATTTTTGAACTTTTACGCACGTCCCTCGACGGATGGCATGGTATGGTACGCCGTGTCGAGGTGTTTGAAACACCGGGCAATTGCGCCGCGTATTATGAATGATTCGCTGCTTGTCTGCGAGCTCTTCAGGAGTATTCAGGGTGAATCAACCCATGCCGGAAAAATCTGTACCTTCATCCGGCTTTCAGGCTGTAATCTGGAATGCAGTTACTGCGATACGTCGTATGCTCGAACCGGCGGCATTCTTATGCCGATTGCGACAATAGTCGAAAAGGTGCGCAGTCTTAAATCCGGACTGGTTGAAATCACTGGCGGAGAACCGCTGCTGCAGCAGGGGACGGCTGCGCTTGCCAGGGAACTCTGTGCATTGCATGAAACGGTACTTGTGGAAACGAACGGCAGTCTGGCTGTCGACGTACTGCCCAGGGAGTGTATAAAAGTCGTCGATGTCAAATGTCCCTCGAGCGGGATGTCACACTCCTTTCTCGAACGAAATGTCGCCAGTTTGCGACAGCATGATGAGGTGAAATTCGTGATCGGCTCCCGGGAAGACTTCGACTTTGCGATGGCCTTCATCGGGCGGCACACGTTACAGGACCGGGCAATGTTGTTGTTTTCTCCTGTCAATGGATCGCTGCCACCCTCCGAACTTGCACAGTGGATACTGGACAGCAGTGCGCCGGTACGTCTCCAGCTGCAATTGCATAAAATTCTGTGGGGTGACCGCAGGGGAGTCTGATATGAAAAAAGCGGTAGTATTATTGAGCGGTGGTATCGACAGTGCCACCTGTTGCGCGATTGCGCGTCGTGATGGGTATGAACTGTATGCCATGAGCTTTGCTTACGGGCAGCGGCATGCCGTAGAACTTGACGCAGCGGAACACCTCACCCGATTTTTCGGGGTGGTGCATCACTCGGTGGTAACAATTGATCTCCGTGCTTTCGGCGGCAGCGCGCTTACTTCCGGAACGGCCGTACCGAAAAACCGGGTGCCATCAGGAGAAGAAAATGATATTCCGGTAACGTATGTGCCCGCCCGCAATACTATTTTCCTCTCGTTTGCACTGGGGTGGGCGGAGGTACTTGAATGTCGCGACATATTCATTGGAGTAAATGCCGTTGATTATTCAGGATATCCCGACTGCCGTCCTGAGTTTGTTGCCGCGTATCAGAACATGGCATCGCTGGCCACCCGTGCCGGTGTTGAGGGACGCGGAGTGAAAATTCATGCTCCCCTGCAGGAACTTACCAAAGCACAGATCATTCGAATCGGCACGGAATGCGGAGTCGATTACGGAATTACCCACAGCTGCTATGATCCGGCTCCGGATGGCGGTGCCTGTGGCTCTTGTGATAGTTGTATAATCCGAAAAAAAGGATTCAAAGAGGCTGGTGTTTCTGATCCGACCCGTTACGTGGCTTGAGGTTTCTATTCAGCAGAGAGCATGGTGGTCAGCAATGAAATGGCGGTACCAGCCGTCTGGTTGCGAACACCTGAACGATCTCCGGGAAAAACATATCTGAAACTCTTTGTTTGACCATTGGCTCGAATACCGATAAAAACCAGACCTACCGGTTTATCCTCCGTACCCCCCCCCGGACCTGCAATACCCGAAACCGCGATAGCACAATCGGTTTGCAGCAGCCGTGCTGCACCTTCAGCCATTGCGGAAACGGTTTCTGCGGAAACGGCGCCATGCCGTGTTAACACCGATTCCGGTACACTGAGCACCTTCATTTTTACGTTGTTGGAGTAGGCGATAACGCCACCACCGAACCATTCCGAAGATCCGGCGATCGACGTAATTGCCGCACCGATCAGTCCCCCGGTGCATGATTCTGCTACCGCGCAGGTGAGGTGTGATTGGTGCAGTCGGCGACCGAGGTCCTCTGAAAGAGTGATCAGACTGGCTTCTGTAATCATACGGGAAAAATAATTGATGTTCTCAGCAGTGTACCCGGTTCGTTCGCCAGGGTTTTGGGTAACCGCTGCCCATGTGGTAGTTTTATAGCCAAGAGACCGGGTCTGATCTGGTTCATTTACAGGTTTATTATTTTTCTGAAAGTGATGGTTTCATGCCTCTCGCAAAACGTCCGACAAAAAAAGCCCGCTCCAAAAGCAATAAATGTCCCCGTTGCGGATCCCGGAAATATGAAAAAACAGAGCAGCTCTCCCTCCTCGATAAAATCAGGTTCGTTGGCTGTACCGTTTGGATTTGCGGGAAATGCGGCAAAAAATGGGGCGGTTGATTCACTCGCACGGTTACCTCTTCTCGCTTTACGTGGTGTAATTCTCCTCGCGTGCCATTCCGGGCAAGTCTTTCGATCGCTCCGGTTTTTCAGTACAACCATTTTTACCGGTTTCAAGTCATTATCTGCCGGGTCTACCAGATACAACGTTTATGTGGTGTTATCCGTAGTATAGTAATGCGCTGGTCATGGCATACTGAGGTAGCCGACATTTAACCTGAGGAGGATTTATGAAAAAGCTGCTTGTTATCTTCGGGATTTTGGCAATGTCTCTGTCGACCTTTGCGTCTCCACGCAAAGGGTGTGGCAAAACCGCATCCTGCAAAATGGACACCACTACGCTCCAGTCATTCCACTACCTGCTGTTCGGTGGAGCGATAATCAATAATGATGCAATCAATGACCGGCTTGGCGAAAACGGCCTGGGGGATTTTTCCTCGTATGCCGGTGCGGTTGGTTTCGGGGGTACCCGATGGTCCGGCCGTTACGTGTCGGCAAATGAGTTCGAAGTGCTGTTCTGGAAAAAGAACAGGCAGGATAACCGGGTGGGGATGCTCAATACCGGCAGGTTCAGCTCCCTGCACGGAATACGACTTGTCAATACTCCGGCATTTTCACTCTATCCACTGGCCGGCATCGGCGCAGGTTTCACCACGATCAAGGTTTGGTCTGATGAACGATCCTTCAATGACGCTTTAGCTGTCGGCGTTGAATCGGATGGGGCCAGCAAGCTTTTTCAACCGACGTTTCTCTTCGACGTGGGAATCGGAGCGCATTTTTCAAAAAAGATGCCGCACGGAAAACCGGGAATGGCAACTATAGGTTTGCGGGCTGGGTATGTTTTCGACCCGGTGAAAAGCAATCGCTGGTATCAGGGACGCAGCGTGATACTTGACGGACCGGACGGAAACCTCTCGGGTCCGTATCTCAGGATCGTTCTGGGAGGTTCCAAACCGCATTGGATAAAAAGGCATGGGGCATCCTGTTGCAGTAATCATAAGACCTGCGGAAAACGAAAAATGAAATAACCCGGCATTGGTAGAGGCGTTGTGTGCAACGTCTCTACAATCTGTTTTGAATCAACTTATTACGTACTCCTTCCCCAAAAAACAGGCAGAAAGCGAAAAGTGGTAGTGCAACCATAGGTTATATTGTGGTACCTTTAGGTGAATTTTATACTTTTTTAGATGGACAGGTAATGACTGAAGAAACACCGACTGTTTTGAAATTTTCTGATCTCGGTTTGAGCGCTCCGGTACTCAAGGTACTTAAAGAGATTGGCTACGAAATACCGACACCTATTCAGGCTCAGACAATTCCCCACGTCCTCGAAGGACGTGATGTGTTGGGGCAGGCGCAGACCGGTACCGGGAAAACGGCTGCTTTTGCTTTGCCCCTGCTCTGTCGTATTGATGTCAGAAAACAGAAGCCGCAGGTACTGGTACTTGCACCGACCAGGGAACTTGCCATTCAGGTATCCGAGGCATTTCAGGGCTATGCAGCACATCTGAAAAATTTTCACGTAGTACCGATTTACGGCGGCACTTCCTACGAGGGACAGCTTCGTCACCTCAGAAGGGGAGTGCATGTCGTTGTGGGGACCCCCGGCAGAATTATGGACCATATGCGCCAGAACACGCTGGATCTTTCCGAGCTGGATTGTCTTGTTCTTGATGAGGCCGACGAGATGCTTCGGATGGGGTTTATTGACGATGTGGAATGGGTTCTGGAACGTACTCCGGAGAATCGTCAGATCGCGCTTTTTTCCGCTACCATGCCACCGGTGATAAAACGTATTGCGAGCAAGCACCTTACCGATCCGGTGGAGATTCGCATACAACGGAAAACCACGACTGCCGAGACAATTCATCAGCGCTACTGGATTGTCGGGCGGATGCATAAGCTCGATGCCCTCACCCGAATTCTCGAAGCGGAAACCGGTGAAGGAATTCTCATTTTCGTTCGGACCAAAACGATGACGATGGAACTTGCCGAAAAACTACAGGCCCGTGGCGAGGATGCGGTTGCACTCAACGGCGATATCGCTCAAAACAATCGTGAGCGAATCATCAATCAGTTTAAAGCGGCTAAAATCAACATCCTTGTTGCAACCGACGTGGCCGCACGCGGGCTTGACGTTGACCGGATAAGCCATGTGATCAACTACGATATTCCCACGGATACCGATTCCTACGTGCACCGGATTGGGCGAACCGGTCGGGCAGGCAGGGCCGGCGAGGCCATTATGTTTGTTGAGCCGCGCGAAAAAAGGATGCTTTTCGCAATAGAACAGGCGATAAAAAAGAAAATTGAACTGTTGAAAATGCCCTCGACCAAAGACCTCAACACCATTCGGATTGCGAAATTTAAAATGCGCATCGCGCAGACAATCGAAGCGGGTGATCTCGATTTTTTTCATTCACTGGTTGAACAGTATCAGAACGAACATAATGTAACCGGTCTCGAAATTGCTGCTGCACTGGCGAAAATGGTGCAGGGAGATGATCCGCTCCTCTTTGAAACTATCGCTCCTGATTCAGCAGGTGCAGGAAGGTCCGGTAAACCACCCCGAGGGGAATCCCGGGAGAGGGCAGGAGCGAGTGTGCGGATGGAATCCTATCGTGCTGAGGTAGGGCGCAATCACAAGGTGCAACCGGGAAACATCGTAGGTGCCATTGCCAACGAGGCGGGTATTGAAAGCAGATACATCGGTAAAATTGCCATTAACGATACCTACAGCATCATTGATCTGCCTGAAGGAATGCCGGAGGATACTCTGCGGCATCTTAAAAACATCAGAGTCGGTGGGCGGAAGCTGGAACTCTCTCCGGTGAAAAGCGGGCGGCCGGTACGTAGCGGTTATGCATCGGTGAGAAAAGCGACGGGCGGTGGGAAGCCGGTGCGGCGCTCCCGTTCGTGAGAGACCGGTCAGATCCACACCTCGCAGTAGGCACGAGATAACCAGCTCAATCATAAAACGATTCCCACTAAGTATTGCGGTCCGGAGGGTATTCGGGTCGTCTGGTGACAGTGGCGAAGAACAATGTATTATTTCTTCTTATTTGTCGATCACTGCTATTCGCGTGCCCCGTGCTGCTTTGCCGTTGTAATCCATTGCCGGGCCAGCTCCGAAGGTTGAATACCCAGCCCTCTGCCGAGGTGCAGCGCCAATCCCATCAGAACGCCTGACGCTTCGCGTAATGCTGCGAAATCGCCAGCGGAACCGAATGCTGCCTGGGCTTGTTTTTGGAGCTGGTCGTAGTGTTTTTGTGAAAATGCTACCGGATTGTCTAAGTCGGAGGATATTTCTGGAAGCATCAGCCGGTCAATCCACGCTGTACCAAGGTGTTCGGCCAATTTTTCCGATTCTTTGTTACCCAGATTTCTCCACAGACGCAGGGTCAACCGGTCGCCAGAGGCGGTAAGGTCAGTTTCGAGCAGCAGTGCAAATGCACCGTCGGCAAGCTTCTCCATCAGTTCCACGTAGGCGTCCTGCGCAGCCTGTCCGGGCGATACCTCCTGAACTGCAAGATACTCGGCAACCGTAAGGTGGGGTAGCCCTTCTGCTTCCGGACACCCTTCCAGACACGGAAACCGCCTGCCACGGTGCATATAGCGATGGGTAGCACCACGCAGCTCTCGACCGAGGGGGAACAGCCGGCAGGAGAGTGGTCGCCCGGAGTGAACGCTGCAACCGTTATGCTGCAGATACTGGCTGCATGCCGGCAGCTCTTTCCATCCGGGAGGGCCGTCAAAGCGCAGGCGGATCCCTCCGAACTCACAATACCGGTCACGAAATTCGCGTGCGGTGCAACCCTTTGCCACGGCAAGGCACGCCAGTTCCCAGGGGTTCAGCCAGACCATTTTTCCATGGCAACAGGTTCCGGCCCGGGTACAGGTAAGCGGCAGGCTGTTTTCCAGTGAGAGGTAGGTGGTGGTTGGCGTGGTGTTTTTCATTGGTTGCTTTCAGGATGGTTGATGGATTTGGGAGTCGGGGCGGTATGCAGTTTCTTTTTATCGGTTTGGACTGGGTTTTTATGAAATTGTATGATTGGTAGTCCGCCTTTTTGCATATGGTTCAGAGAACGAAATGCAAGCGATTCAATATACTGTTTTCGTTTTACCGCTTTCATGGAATATGCTAAATCCCCTCATCGGTGGCAGATTATTGATCGAAAAAATAGGTGACTTTGGGAGTGAAATGCAAAAACAGGAAAGTAAATTGGAATGTTGGTCTTGTGCGGGTGCTGCAGTGCATTCAAAAGAGGTATAGCGAAAGTTTCGGCTCATTGCAGCAATCATGCTGCAGAATTTGAATGCTGGTTGTATTTGTCTGGCGAAGTATAGTCTATTAATTGGTGAGTTTGTTAATTGTATCTTTACTCACTGACCGTAATGGTAACTTCATGTTTTGCGCAGGTCAGCGCATCCAGATCGGCCAGGATGAAGGTGATGGTTTCCGTTCCTTCGGCAATACCTTTAAACTTGAATGAAAAATCGGTATAGTCAATCAGGTCAAGTTTCTCCGCACTCCATATTTTTTCCAGAGATATATTTACATGGCTGTTTTTCTTTTGTCCGGTGAATGCTTCTCCATAGGATGGTATGATTTTTATTGATACAGTGTCACCTTTTTTGATATGATCAGAAGAAATGATAACTTCTTTAAATTGAGGCCTGTATTGATTGATGTTATTTACAACAAAGTCTTCAGTGTATTGCTGAAGTTCACGGCAGAATTGCTCGACATCCACCTCGGTGCCCATATAGTTTACTTCAAAATAGACATTAAAATATGTCCACTTAATATGAAAACTGTCATTATTTATAATCGAAATATTGAGGTCGCCAAGATTATACGGACATTTTTCATACAGTATTTTTGGAAATGTCGTAAAAATAACTTGATTAAGTAAACGCTCCATAGCGAGTTCATGATTCGTGTTGGAAATAAATATCTCTATATATAACGTATCTTGCCCTGTAGCAAATATCATCTCTTTCAATATGCCGTTATTTCTTAAATTCACTTCATCTGAAATCGGGTTTTTGGATTTAAACTTTTGAACAGAATTCAATTTTTCCAGGTTGAATTTAGCAAACACAACGGCTTTAGAATTATCAACAGTGTTGTAAGCCTCGTTAAAGCTTATCTTTTTTTTAAACTCATTAGCTTCGGATAGTAATTTATCACCCATCACGACTCCCTTTAGAATAAATACAAAAATAACTAAAAAAGTAATAATCCTGTTGGATATCCTATTCAATGCTGCTAATGGGATTAAATTTATTAATATCATTGACATTTCCGTCGCCCCCCAGTGATCGATCTATAGAAACATCTAAATACTTTTTCCAATTTTCGTTACCTAAATGAGGCCCAGCACATCCATCCAATACATTATCCTGTTTGTTTATTCCAATTCCGCAAAATGCATGACAACCGAATGGCTCTCTATTTGAATCATTTTTTTCTATCTTTTTACCACCGGAGACAGGATAAAAAGGATTGTTGCACATTCCAACACCAACGAGGTAGGTCGTGTTAATGAACCCGAAAGGCTTGCAAAATAGCCATTGTATTGAAATGCCAATCGCACTGCATAGCGCCTGCACTGCGCTTGCCTGGTCGAAGCAATTAACAATTTTACCAAGTGTTTTATTTATATACTTTGTTAATCTGAATAGATTAACAGAACCGATACTCAATTCTGTGTAAATTGCCGAACCAGGACCTTTCGGAGTTGGTTTCTCTCCGGTATTGTACTCCAACCCATGCCTGGAATGAACATATTCCGTAATTTTCGCTGCTGCCATCACTTCTGAATTCGTTCCACCGACCCCAGCTTTCTGAAACAAAAACCGCAATACCTCAGTCCAGACACCATTTGTCTGGTAGAGTTTTGATGGCTTGTCAAGAATAAAGAACAACTCCATCCTGGTTGGAGTTAACGAAATCTTTTTTGAAGGGTAATATTCCGGGTAGAGTTCCCACTGCATATCACCCTTATACCAATTTTGGGTTATCGGGCATGTTATCGCTTCGGCGACAACTTCTTTCTCTCCTACTTCCCCCTTGAATGTCGCTTCAAATTTTAAGCCCTCAAGTGTTCCTGTCAGTTTGCAATCACCGGAAACGGTTAATTTGCTTATATTTAATTTCACTTTCAGACGTGCGGTTTTTTCCTTAACAGAAAACACCGCAGGTTTTTTAGAACAATCAATTGAAACTCCACCTTCCGTGTAAGCGTCATCAACTGATTCACCCTCTTTCCAGTGCGGCTTTATCACTTTTTTCTTGGCATAGGCTACCGCAATATTCGATTCTACTTCTATCTGAACAATCGATGCCTGCAGGACGGACGGTGCCACAAACACCGTCTTCTTACCGGTCGATGTTTTCGGATTTCCCGGAATCCAGATTTTATCACCCGGATAAATCTTGTTTGGATCTGGACGGTCTTTTCTGAACTGCTCGTTCTGCGGATCATTGTAGATGGTTTTCCAGTCGGAGATACCTGCCTCATTGGCAATTTTAGAGAGCGTATCGCCGGATTGTATTGTATACCAGTCGTTTTTCGGGATAGCCATAGACGTTCCGTTTTCTTACTCTTTTATCGTTATCGAAGGATAATTTTCAAATACCACCTCAACCGGTCCGGGAGGAACCGATTCCACCCGTGCGAATCCCTTTTCGTCGAGGGTACCCTTTTGTGTCGTTCCATCGGGAAGGTGCAGTTCAAATGGTTCATTTGCGAGTCTGTTGCCGTCTTCATCCTGTAACTCGACTTCAATCCAGTCTTTGAATTGCAGAAGACCACTCTCCTGCTTGTCACCCCACATCTGTTCACCGATCGCAACGGTGAAGAAATATTCAGGCGGGTTGTACTTGCCCCCGGTTTTGGTCGCTTCCTCTTCGGTCAGTATGTCGTCGGTATCTTCCTGGTAGACGTACTTCCACTCTGTTTCCAGCTTCCCGTTGGTAACTTCCGCCTGCAGCGTCTCCATGAGATCATGTTCGCCGTCCTGGTCGAATTCAAAAATTTCGACGGTTGCTTTTTCGCCATCGGTACTCCCTGAAAATGATGCTGTCAGTGAAACCATTTCATCGCGACGTGCTTCAGGGCTTTTCCATTCCATACTCTGCAGTTCCGGGCCGGTTGCATTGATAGTGGCTGATTCACCCTTGAACGTCCCCGCAAACGTATTCTCCACCTCCGCATAATACTCCACCGTATCACTATCGCTCTTCAACCCTTCCGGCTTCTTCAGTTTGAATTCCGTACTCCACGAATCACCACTCACCAGTCGCCCCTCATTGGTCTGGCGCAGATCCTCGGTTTTCCCATTGTAGACGGCATAGAGCTTGGCGTATACCTTGTTTTCTTTGCCATCCGGCTTGCGGCTTGCCGTGTAGGTGAAGGTTACCTTTGCTTTTGCATCAAATTTGAAACCCTCTTTCGGTTCGGTGAATTTTCCGGAGGTGAATTTGATCGTAAGGGTGTCTAGCATCGGGGTTTCAGTGAGTTCTTCAGTTTCATCTTTTTTGCCGCCGAAATTTTTCTGGTCGACTTCCGAATACGCCTCATTCCAGATGTCGGTATAGGTCAGGTACCCCTTGGGGTACAGCCAGGTGATTTTCTGAAATACCAACTGCAGTTCTTCGAGGTGACCGTACCGCTCGAACTCGGCGGCTTTGACATCGGGAATCAGGTAGCGGATTTTTTCAAGCCGGACATGTTCGAGGGTCATCCGGAAATACTCTTCGTTATTCTTTTTATCAAAGTGATACCACCTGATTTCCACTTTCTGGAGAAACGTCCCACTGGTGAGATATTTCATGAGTGGAACACTCATTTTATCGATCTGTTTGACAAAAGTAACGGGGTCGTGCTTGCGGACGAAATCAACTCCGTAAAGCAGGGAATAGAAGTAATCTTTTTTGATGGTGAAAACCCGGTGCAGGAACTCCTCACCGAAGCAACCGGTGAGATCGCCGGCAGCAGGATCATTCACCGGAACGGGACCGGGAATCGGTTTCCCGTCGGGGGCGTATATCGATATAATAGGTGACAGGGGCATTGGTGTGAAACTTTCGCTACTCACTGATGGTTGCCTGCCGGATCTGCCGCTCGGTGGTTGAGCAAATTCCGACGGCAGAGCAGGAATACAGAGGCTGGTACCTTCAGTATCCCTTACCGGAACAAAATCTTACCTAAAATACAATCGTCACGCACCCGATGTTGTGATACTCATCACAAACGGGACGTATTTTGCTGTATTTTAGTAGTGGGTAGTCGGGGGATAGAAAAAGAATACTGGAGTTCTCAACGGCTCAGAGAGCAGACTCGCTCGAGTGTCATAAATGTGACAGTTTTTTGATGGTGTTTCGGTGTGCCATCCCTCAGGAGAGTCGCAATATGGTATGATATGATAAGAACGATTGAATAGAGAACATAGTCAAAAGGGGGCAGCCGTGCGGAAACTGATAATTCTATGCCTGGTGGTTATGGTTTCGGGAAGTGTTTTCACCAGCCATGGCAGAGTAATTAAGGTTGGTAGTGGCAAACAATACCGCGAATTGCGTGAAATTGAAGACCTCGCGGAACCGGGGGATACCATCGAGGTGGATGGCGGAGCGACGTATACTTCGGGAGCCACGTTCGCAGAAAACCGGATAACACTGCTTGGTATTCGAACCGGCGACGAAGCCCGACCGGAAATCAGTGGCAACACCACCTACGGGCTGAATATTACAGGGGACGATATTGTTGTAGAAGGGTTCCATGTAACTGGTATGCCGAAGGGCATCGGAGTATTCGGAGACAATATTATAGTGCGCGACTGCATTATTTCGGAATGTAATCACGGCCTGATCGGTTACGGCACCGGGACCGGCAATGTGACGGTTGAGTACTGCGAATTTTTCGGAAACGGCATTCCGACCGGTGGTGCCACCCAGCATCAGATCTACATGGCAACCGATGAAGTCGCCCACCCCGGTTCGGTATTCAGACTGCAATTCTGCTATCTGCACAATGGAGTTGAAGGGGACAACGTGAAGTCCCGCTCGGAACGTAATGAGATCTACTACAACTGGATCGAAGAGTCGGGCTCAAGCGGGCATGGTATCGGATTGTTCGCTCCGGATCCGGACGACAATGACCAGGTTGCCATCGAGACCCGACGGGAGGATGCCGATGTGGTGGGGAATGTCATCATTCAGAGCCATAACGCCTGTGCCCGGATCGGCGGCGATCTTCCGGGGTACCCGACCAACGGACGTTATCGATTTGTCAACAACACCTTTGTTCTGACCGGCAACCGTGGTGATGTGATCAGAACGTTCAATACCATTGAAACACTGGAAATGTACAACAATGTTGTTTACAGTGCCGGTGCCAATGCCGATATCAGGGTGATCAACGATGCAGACGGTGAATGGGTGCACAGCCCGCGAACGCTCATCGGTGCCAACAACTGGATTTGCGAACATGCGACACGCCTTCCATCGGAAAATGAATGGAACAACACCCTCAGTGGAACCGGCTCTCCCTTCGTCGATGCGGAAGACGGGGACTTTATCCCCGGTGCTGAGAGTCCGCTGATTGATGGCGGGGCTGCAGAGACGCCCACGGTTGCAGCATATCCTTTTTCTGATCCATTGTTTCCGCCAGCGTATCTGCCATCATCACCTTCACTCATGGCACTTGGCAGTGCCCGCTCCCGGCCAACGGATGGGCATATCGACATCGGAGCATTTGAAGCCGGGGCGCAGCAGGTGGTGCGGGAGCTTCTGGTAGAGAAGTTGCAGATTGGACACCGATCACAGTTGCCCGCTGAATGGTTTGGGATTGACGGGAGAAAAATCGTTCGAAATGCGGTGTCGACCGTTCCGGGAGTATGGC
Source organism: Chitinispirillaceae bacterium (assembly GCA_050304135.1). Classification (GTDB taxonomy): domain Bacteria; phylum Fibrobacterota; class Chitinivibrionia; order Chitinivibrionales; family Chitinispirillaceae; genus JAFGNB01. Next base: position 78,124 of record JBNLDC010000003.1, read on the forward strand.
TGCAACGGAAGGGCGGGGAGAGTTCGGCTGTTGTCCGGAAGACGGTCGGTGTCAGATGAAGTGAGCCGTGTGGTCGATGTAGTATCTGTCGGCAGACTTATTGTAAAGGATGTCAAATTCTCTTGAATAGGAAAAAAAAGAGCCTTCGATCTCTCGAAGGCTCCGTATTTATACACCATGTAGGACTCGAACCTACGACCCGCTGATTAAGAGTATTGTGCTGATACTATATGTAACCAATTGAATTAAAGTTGGTTATGATGGTAGTGGCGGGTAAAACTTACAAATTAATTTTTGCAGTTTTTTGCATGGTTTTGCAGGTCTTTGCAAACAAATGTGGCAAAATGTGGCAAAATTTTAACCTTAAAAAAAGCAGGATCTGAACCTGATTTTAATGTTAGAGAATTGAGATAGGGTTATAAGCGGTCTTCGTATGGTGTATAACGTTTAATAGTCGGGTAATTGCGGAGGCCAACAGACATGCTGACCGGGAGTTCTATTGGCAGTCGAAAAATCCGGGATGCTTTGAAAAGTATCTTACACAATTTTCTGTGCCTAACACGATCCTGTTAACAACATGGAAGACGAATCGAGATGTAGGTTATTCAAATGTATCGAAAGCCCCCCTTCCTTTAGAGAGATTTCAGTCGTTTCGAGACCCGAAATGGGGCCGCAAAATTGTGACCATCAGACCTGTCATGGATTTTGATGAGGATATTTTTTATCGATGGATCCTGGAGATTAGACCAGAAGGAGTCTGGATAAGGTACAACAGCCATCCTACCCTCAAGCTACCTGAACCATCTCTTGAAAAAACTATCGCGCTTATTGAACGGCTTCGGGGAAACGGCATAGCGGTTAAGGAAAAATTGATTCGAGATGGAATAAAATAAAGAATCATTTTCAAACAATAAATAAAAATTTACAAAAAAAATTTAAATGTAGATGTTATACATATAGCTATGAAAAACCAGGATATGCTTCATCGTTGGGTTCCCATGGTCCGGGTAACCGATAGAGTTTGGGCCACGGTTTATAAGTGTGGGACTACGATGGAAATACTTTAGGGTTTTACGTGGTGGATATCCTTAACTGCATTCGCAATCAGGAAGAGAACGGCGGTTGGAAGAGGAAGAACGATCGGACGAGTCAAGTTAACCCTTTGAGGGACACGTATAGAAAATGGACAGAGTAAATAAAAACCCGAATAAACATTATCTATGTAAATGGAAAGGAAAATACTATGAGAGCAAAAAAATCAAGCCCAAAAAAACGATATTCTGGTATCAGATATCTCGGTGGAAACCCTTTTTGTACGACGGGAGACCCGAATGGACAAAAAGGGTTTTAATCATTAGCTGGCGAGTTTCAGGACATCGTGAACAATCTTAGGATACCTAAGTGTGTCAGGACATCGTGAACAACTCTCATTTGAATTTGTTTACAGAAATACGATTTTTTATGGGCTCTCTGATTTCATACGTTTTTTTTTCAATGAG
>JBNLDC010000004.1:0-124085 GCA_050304135.1 Chitinispirillaceae bacterium
AATGACTCTCTACATGTTAATGGAAGGTATTAAAGAAGCACTGAGATCTGTTGCTGCATATTACAAGGTCATACGAGATGAATTTGACAACAACATTCAACTGGAGCTTCCGCTATGAAAAATGGGATAACTCCAGTAAAATTAAACTGAAATGGATATTGAACCTCCAATAATTGTAGTGATTACTATGAAAACAATTCCCCGATTTTCAAACCACCAAATTTCAGCTATTTCCTGATCGGACAAGGAGGCACAGGAAAATCCACTTTTCTGAAAGAGTAACTGGATTGGCCTTTTGTATGGTTTTTCTCATGGTTTCTGGATGTCTGAGTAGTTACAATGAATTTTACAGACAGTTTGTTCGGGAGTATTCTCTTGATGAGAAACCGCCCTCGGTGGGGAACATTTGCTCCGGGGAATTAAAAAAAAGGAGGGAGAAATTCTCCCTCCTGATATTTCAGAGATGATTACCGTTTCTCAGGCGACATCTTCCATTGCTTCTCCACCGCCACTTGTGCTTTCTGCACCCACTGCGTGTTCGATTTCAAAGCTTTCACCTTCCATCTTCATCTGCTCGATCAGGTCCTCTCTGCCGATAACCTGCAGGTGGCGGACCCTTTTGTATTCGTTGCGATGTTCCGGACAGTATTTCGGATAAATGTACTGACGCGGGTAAATTTTTACTTCAAACTGATGATCGCATCCTTCGAGGGCGCAATTCATCACCATAGTCACAACTTCTGTATAATTATGTTTGAAGGTCTGGTTCTTGATGTTGACATCTTCGGGCTTGGTCCGTTTTCTGATGCGGTAGCGGTCCTGACGATGTTCGGGACAGTATTTGGAGATGTGGATTCCGAAAAAAATCTTTCCACATCCGGGATACTGGCACTTTTTTTCGCGTAATTTCTGACGCCTGCGGGATTTAGGTAGCTGCATTTGCTTGGTCCTCCAGGGTGAGCGGCATGATGACACCAGGTGTCGTTTTTACATCCATGCCAAAAAAGTGACTATAATATATCGAGAAATGGCAGAAAAAGCAACTTGTTTGTGAATTGTACTAGTAAGCCTCAAGGCCGCTATTTTTTTTGCATCTCAATAACTATAGATATATCAACAAGTTACAAAATCTTGTTTTTTGGGTTGCCGCCATGTATTTTCTGCCGACTGGTTTACTTTAGTGATTCCCGTTCCGTCAACCACTCGCTGCTGTATACCATTTTACGTTCAATCTGCGGGTCCATTGCTTCCAACCTGATAGTGCGGATCTGAAGGGGCATTTATTGTACTGTTTCGGGTGAATTCGCTGTTTGGACCGCAATTTTCCTTCGAAAAGGAACCAATGATGTCTTTTTTACGGGTGGTTCACTATATATCTTTATATATAGACTTCACTTAGCCATTGTGCGGTGGGTTTTCCGGGGGGAACGCATTTCACTTACTTTTCTGGCACAGTCACTACCGAAATGTGTTTCTGAATGTTTCCCGGTCAATTCCTCCTGATGAGATAGGTGGCGAGTTCTGCCGGCAGTTTCATGGCAGTAGTACGGATATAACGTACCGCATGAACCGGTAGCTGGAACCGTGGCTGGTGATACGATTAATTTTCGGTGTTAGGGTGAGTCCGTTTCAAAGAACCTGGTTTTCAGATAAGGGTATTCATAATGGGTCGGGAGCAGCGGCGACAATCCGGGGGGCAACCGCAAACGATACTGATGCCGGCAGTAGTGGATCGACGCTGGGTTGAACAGAACGGAGCTGTCGGGAAACGGATAACCGTTGATACTGTTTTCGATTTTTCGAAAACGGAAAAAATTGATTCCGCCGGACTTGGCTATATACGCTCACTTGATAGATTCTGCAAGCAGACGGGCAGGAAACTGGTACTCACCAATATAACGCAGGAACATCTCTCTGCACTGACGGCATGGGCTGCTCAGGATCCTTCTACAGACAAAAAAGACAAGAAAAATCTGTTTGTCGGTACGGCAGATATCTTCCTGATGTTTTTCAAGCAGGCAACCGAGGCGCTTTCGGTTCTGGTCGAGATGCTCTACTGGGGTACCATCGGCGTTCTCCGGAAACAGGATTTCAAACGGGGGGCTCTCGGCGAACAGATGTACCAGCTCGGGTTTAAAGCGGTCGGTATTGTCAGTCTCCTGTCGTTTCTGATCGGTATTGTTCTTGCCCTGCAGACGGCAATGCAGCTGCGTACCTATGGAGCCGGAATTTTTCTTGCACCGCTTATCGGGCTTACGATGGTGCGGGAGATGGGGCCGCTTCTGACGGCAATTATCCTTGCGGGCAGAACCGGCAGTGCAACCACCGCGGAGATCGCCACCATGGGAGTGAGCGAAGAGATTGATGCACTCAGGACTATGGGTATCAATCCGGTACAGTTCGTGGTGGTGCCGAAATTCTGGGCGATTACACTTACTATGCCGCTGCTCTCGATTATCGCCACCGCGGCAGGGATTTTCGGGGGCTATTGTATTGCTATCGCCTATCTGGATCTGGCACCCAGTCTTTTTATATCGGAACTCAGTAAACATATCGGCTTTGATGATTTCTGGGCCGGATTCGTTAAATCGGTTATCTTCTCCTGGCTCATTATATGGATCGGAGCGTACTATGGACTCAGAGTGCGCGGCGGAGCGGAAGCGGTTGGTAAGGAGACTACCGAAAGTGTTGTAACCGGTATATTTATTATAATTATAGCTGATGCGATTTTCTCATTTTTATTGTAAGGTTACAGGTCTATGTTGAATGGTCGGGAACCGGTGATCACCATTAAAAATCTGGTGGCCAAATATGGTGAAAGAACCATCCTCAACGATATATCAACTGCCTTTTTCCCTTCGGAAATAAAGGTGATTCTCGGCACATCGGGGTGCGGGAAGAGTACGCTTTTAAAATCGATTGTCGGCCTGTTGAAACCCTTTGCAGGGTCGGTGCGGATTTTTGGTACCGAGATTCAGGACCAGGATGATCTGGAGACGGTAGAGGTACTTAAAAAAACCGGCGTGCTGTTTCAGAACGGCGCATTGCTCGGTTCGATTACCGTTGGAGAAAATGTCGCACTGCCGTTGCAGATGCATACCGGACTTTCCGATCCGGTGATCCGGGAGATTGTCCGGATGAAACTCAGTCAGGTTGATCTGCCGCATGCGATTGATCTGTACCCGAGTGAACTCTCGGGGGGTATGCGCAAGCGGGCGGCACTGGCGCGGGCTCTGGCGCTTGATCCACCGCTCCTGTTCTGCGACGAACCGTCGGCAGGGCTCGATCCGGTTACGAGCGCGGGACTCGATGAGCTGCTGCTGCGGATCAGAGAGGTACTGGGTATTTCGGTTATCGTGGTGACTCATGAACTTCTGTCGATCGACCGGATTGCCGATGCACTGCTTTTTTTACATGAGGGAAAGTTGTTGTATGACGGCCCGTACTCCGAAGCCCGTGCATTACGGGAGGGGCCGATTTTTAACTTTTTTGAACGGACCGATGGTCATCTGTCCGGAGTCGGAGATTCCGGATGTAACCTGAATGTGGAGACTGTACGATGAGTATTTCCCGGGCCCAGCGTATACGACTGGGGGTATTTCTGGTGGTGGGAGTACTGCTGCTGGCGCTGTTCGCAGTGATACCCCTGGGATTCAAGCTTAAAAATACCACGAATACCTTTATCGCCTATTTCGAGGGTGAATCACTGAGTGGGCTGGAGCAGGGTGCCACCGTGAAATTCAGTGGCGTCCCGATCGGCAAGGTTGACCATATCAGCTATCTGCCCGATGATCTCAGCAGAGTCCGGGTTGAAATTCAAATCCAGAGCGACTTTCCCATGAAAACCGACATGGTGGCGACCACAGGTGCAATGGGCATAACGGGGCTCAAGTATATTGAGATTACCGGTGGTACCAACGAAGCGGAGACACTCAAGCCGGGAGCCGAGATCACCACGAAGGTTTCACCGTTTTCGTCCATCACCGGCAAGGCCGAGGCGATTGTCGCGAAAGTGGAACTGCTGCTCAATCACCTCAACGAGATCAGCAATCCCGACAGTTTGCGGGGGATAAAGCAGATTCTTGACAATGTCGCAACGATTACCGACGATGTTCAGGGGCTTGTCGGCGATGTGCGTCCCGAAATATCCCGCATTACCGGAACAACAACCCGGTTTATGGAGCGGCTCGATTCGGTAACGCAGGACATTAAAAGCGTTACCGGAAGGATCAACGAGAGCATAGCGGGAGACCGGATCGGCAATACAATGGCACAGATCGACAGCGCCGCTATTTCGCTTCGCAGTGTTGCGGAGAATGTGGCACTCCTGGTGCGGCAGAGCAGGGAGGATTTCACCATGACCATGCAGAACGTGCGGCAGGCGAGTGAAAACGCCGATCAGCTCACGAAACTGCTGGTCGAGAATCCGTCGCTGCTGTTGCGCAGTGAAAATCAGAAAGAGAGGGACTTTTGATGAGGGCCCGGCAAAAAAGGTTGGTAGTAATGGCTGCAGGAGTGCTGTTGCCGTTGTTGTTCGGCTGTGCCCGGATGCCGATAAAACAGTATTATGTCCTTAATTACGTCCCATCGGCATCACGTGACCGCCTGAATCCTGGAGCCTATCAGTGTGTTTTCCGGCTCAAGGAGTTCGGTGTGGAGGAGGCGTACACCAAACCACAGATCGTCTACCGACAGAGCCCGTTTCAATTGCGCTATTATGTGTACCGTGTATGGGCGGTAAAGCCTGAACGGATGATCACCGATCTTTTTCATAAACATCTTCTTACCGCGAACCTGGTGAGTAATGTGGTACGTCGCTTTGACGAAGGGCATAGACCCGATTACGAGGTCAATGGTATGATCGAGGCGATTGAGGAGTACGACAGCGATGAACTCTGGTTTGCGCATCTGGCGATCCGTATTACTCTAACCCGTATCAGCGACGGCCGTCTGATGTACTCACGGCGGTTCGACCAGCGCAAACGGGTGTTTCAGCATGAACCCGAGTATGTGGTCCGGGAGATGTCCGCACTCATGGAGTATATCCTCTCCCAGGTGATTCATGATTTTGACGCGGTGCTTTCATCGGAATTCGGTGTTCCAGAAGTTAAGGATGACCGGCAGAATGGTGCAGATATCATTATTCCGACTACCGTGCTCGATTCGACCGTTATCGAGGAGCAGGAATGATGCACAGGCGTGCGGTCGGAAGGGTGTACGTTGTACTGGCGGTGCTCGCCGGGCTTTCAGGCAGTGTTTCTGCCAAACTCCCGCCCGATCTTCCGGGCGAAGAGGTCTCGAAGGAGATGTTCCGAAGGAGAATCCCGCGCGATACCATTGGCGCCCAGCGGGTGGGGGTGCAGAAAAAGGATTCGCTTACCTGGTACGACCGGGCAGCGAAAACATGGGAAGCACCGTCACTGACCGAACAGATGTCCACTGAAAGGGCGAGTGTTCCCATGGGAATGGGCGGTATTTTCGTACCAAGGTTTACCGAAGCGAACGATGAGCCTGATGTGGAAATCCTTTCCACCGATGGAGAGTCGGTAAAGGGTGGTGAGCCGGGGCAGACCTTCAGCGTTGAACCCGGCCGTTATTTCGTGATGCTCGGCAGCGGGTCTCACCGGCAGCGGCTGGTGCGGCAGGTGGAGGTCACCGAGGCGACAACTACGCCGGTAATGCCGGACTGGTCGGGGCTTACTATCGAGACCGTCGATTCAACAACAATTGCCTTCCGTGGTGAGTATGAACTTTTGCGGATCGATGAATTCGAGCCGTACGGACGGGGGTTCGGTGCCGATCCCGAGCTTGGTGAAAAATCGAAAACCTGGGTGCTCAAGCCAGGTACCTACAAAATTCTCGGACGTGGTGAAGGGTACAATAACCTGCGCAATTTCATAACCGTTCGCCTGCTGCCCGGCGAACTGGTCAATGTCCTGCTGGTGGAACGCCCATCCGATATGGCCATCATCAGCGGTGGTACGGTGAATGTGACCCCGGGAACGCGCATTGCTTCCCACTGGAAATACGGAGTCAATATCGGAGGAAATCTTCAGTTCACCGGTGAGGTCGATCGCCGGGTGGAGCAGCAGCGGCTAAATTCGATTCTAGGCGTACGTACCGGTTTGTGGCTTCGATTCAACCTTCAGCCTTTCGAGTGGGAATCAAACCTGCTGCTTGACGAAGGGGTGAATATGGCAGAAACTGATTTTAAAGATTTAATTACCGTTACCGATGACTTTCGGATAATTTCCTTGTTTATCTGGCGCATTTTTTCCTGGGCCGGTCCCTACGGAAGATCGGAGTTGCGTACCAACCTTTTACCCAGCCGCACTCGACTCGAAAAATCAAAAGAGACGTTCTGTATTTTAAACGAAGATTTCTCCTTCAATCGATTTGATTCGTCAACTTCCTTCGGCAACAAACCTTCTTTTGAAGAAATGAGTCTAGATGTTGATCTCGGCGCCAACGTGGATGCGGTCAGAATCAGGTTTCTGGAGATAAAACTCCGCGGTGGTCTCGGAAGTTCCTATAAACATTATCGCGACCGGTATAAGCTGGAGCAGGAAAAGATCAATAACAGTTATGTTGATTCACTGATTGAAAAATATTCGGTGTTGAGATCGCTCCCATCGGAGAATATTTTTGAATTCGGACCGCAGGGAAGTGCTACCGGTAACTTGCGTATCGGCAGACTCGCCACTGCAAGCGGTGAACTGCGTGTATTCGCACCGGTTTTTCCGGAGAGGCGACTTTTACGCCCGGATGTTGATTTGACGGTGACGCTGAGTTGGAGGCTCGCCAGGGCGGTAACGCTTGATTATGATTATCTGTTTGAACTTGAACAACCTAAAGAGATAGCCACCCAAAAGAATAAAAGCACGCATAAGATATATCTTCGCTTTTCGTTTACCAGCAGGTAACTACACCTCCCAGAGAGTATCGTCTGCTGATAGTATCGTGAACGATTTTCCGGTTTTTACCGGGATATTTATACTGAAAGGACATTGTAACAATGACTGCGCCGAAAAAGCTGCTTGTCACCGGACATCTTGGTTTCATTGCCTCCTCATTTTGCAACCGGTTTAAAAATACCTATTCGATCACCGGCGTTGATTTCGCCGGGTGGGGATCGATGGAGGAGAACTGCCCGGAAGGTGTTGCGGATATACGGGCGGATATCGCCGACGAGGCGCGGATGCGGAGTGTTATGGACGAAGTGCAGCCTGATGTTATCGTCAATTTTGCGGCGGAGAGCCATGTGGATCGCTCCAACGACGACGATTCCTCGTTCTGGCGTTCCAATGTGATGGGTGCCCGGGTTCTTGCTCTGGAGGCAATGCGCAGGAACATCCGGATGGTGCATGTGTCAACTGATGAGGTATATGGCGACGCGCTCGATAACAGCGAGCCGTGGATCGAAACCTCGCCCATCAGCGCTAAAAACCCCTATTCTGTTACAAAAGCTGCAGCCGAGATGCTGCTTGGCGTATATGCGACCAGTGAGCGGCATGGTCTGGACGTGGTGATTACCCGTGGTGCCAATACTATCGGTCCCCGTCAGTTTCCCGAAAAAGCGGTTCCGAAAGCGGTCTGGTGTTTTACCCATGATATCGAGTTCCCGCTCTACCGGACACCGGCACGGCGGATGTGGCTGCACGTTGACGATCACGCCGCCGGTATTGAGGCTGCGCTGCGACTCGGTAAAAAAGGGGAGGTATACAACATTGCCCCCTCCTTTGCTAATGAACAGATGACCGCCGGGGTGATCGAAACGGTTCGCGACATCATCGGAAAAGGCCGGGTAAAAGAGGTGCCGGATCGTGCAAATTACGATCTGCGTTACTGGATGGATCCCGCGAAAGCGAAGCGCCAACTCGGCTGGGAGGCGCAGTATGACCTTGCTGCCACGGTAGAGGATACCGTCCGCTGGTATCTGGATAACCCGCAGTGGCTCGAGGCGGCGAACCGGGTGCTGGAGGGAAACAGGTAATAGTTCTTTAAGGTCGCTTCGCTTTGAGGCTGTAATCATGACTACATTGTGCTCCGATGCAATTGGAATTGTCATGATGTCGGCGGGAAAACGTAAAATGGAGGAGTATCAGAGAAAACTCAGGGCGGTTTCTCTTGGGGTGCAGCCTGGGGGCTTGACACTGAATATTCAATTCTGAAAAACCCGTATATCTATTACGATTACACGAAGAATCTGCGTATAGTTCCGCACACGTTGGTGCAGGTATCTGATTTCCTATAAGTTAAAAATTGTAAGAACTGCCAAATCGGGTAATGTTCTTCCGTAGGGACGTTCAATTGAATGTCCCTACATAAAAAAAGAATAGCAATTGCTGACCAGTGGGATTTGTGATCGAATAGCAGGTTGTTTTGAACTGAATCTGCACAACACTGCGTGAATAGAGGTACGCATAATCTCTGGTAGTATTGAAGTGGTTTTATTGGCTAAAAGCAGCAACTCTTGGTAAATTTAACCGAAAATGAAAGTGAAACGATACATTGTTCTCTGGATAATTGGGAAGAAATTATAAATCGATGGAATTAACCTGATATATCAATTTTATATAGATGTATTTTGGATATGGTATAAAGCGGTTTTGTCTGAATGTAAAAAATAATCGACCTGTTGCAATAAAGAACATTCCGCGACGTCTGAATATGGCATGAAATCTGCTACAATTATATGCTCCTGTTCTGAATACAATCTACTTTAATAGATCCTGGAGGATACGGTGAACATAATCGAGATCAGCAAACTGAAAAAGGATTATGCGCTGGGAAAAACCACAGTGCACGCACTGCGCGGAATTGATCTTTCGATCGAAAAGGGTGACCTTATCAGTATTATCGGTCCTTCGGGGAGTGGCAAGACAACGCTGCTCAATGTGATCGGCTGTATTGACGAGGCGACGGAGGGAAGTGTCAAGGTTGGCGATCGGGAAATTACTAAAATGAATGACAAGGAAATTACCGATCTGCGGCTGCATCATGTAGGATTCATTTTTCAGACGTTCAACCTTATCCCGGTGCTCAATGCGATCGAGAACGTCGAGTTCCCATTGCTGCTGATGAAAAAACAGTCAAAACAGGAGATCCGTAAACGGGCGGAGAAACTCATCGACGAGGTGGGGCTGCGCGACTACATGACGCATCGCCCGGCCGAACTTTCCGGTGGGCAGCGTCAGCGGGTGGCGATCGCCCGGGCACTGGTGACCAATCCCGATATCGTACTTGCCGATGAACCGACGGCGAACCTCGATTCGGTCACCGGGGCGCAGATCCTCGACCTTATGAAAGAGATGAACCGGATCGAAAAGACTACCTTCATTTTCTCCACCCATGATGCCAATGTGCTCAAATATGCGAACAGCGTGGTGAAGATTCGTGATGGTCTTATTGCGGAAGAGGCGTAACCCATGCAACTGATTATAAAAATCGCCTGGAGAAATATCATGCGGCACCGGGGAAAGAGTCTGGTGATCGGTGTGATATTGTTTGTCGGCGCGCTTCTGATGACGGTCGGAAACGGCGTGATTTCGGGAATGGACAAAGGTCTGCGGAAGAACATCATCAACGGGTTTACCGGCGATATTGTTCTCGTGGCGGAAAAGCAGGAGTCCGACGCGGTGTTCATGGACATGATGGGAAAAACCGTGGAACCCATCAACAATTTCAAGCAGGTTGATTCTCTCCTTAAAACCATGGATATGCTTAAAGACTGGGTACCGATCGGAAAGAACGGTGCAATGGTACTTAACGAAGAGGGGGGAGCACCGGGGTTTACTTTTCTGATCGGCATGGATTTCGATCGGTACCGGCGGATGTTTCCCAATACCATGAAGGCGGTGGAAGGGCGGCTGCTTGAACCCGGCGAAAAAGGGGTGCTCGTTCCCACCGGCGCACGTAAACAGATGTTTGAGGTTTCGAATATCTGGTTCATTCCCGAAGGGTGCGGGATCGATACAGCACAGATGTTTCCCGAGGCGAAAGAGGCTCTTTCGGGACTGGTTTCCAAGCAGAATATTGTTTTTATGGGAATGGGTGCCGACAACACCAGCACCGATATCAGGCTCGGGATCAAGGGCATTGTTCGGTACAACGCGCTCAACCATATATGGGGTCATTTCGGACTGGTTGACATTGAATCATACCGTACCTGTCTGGGATATATTTCCGCAAAAGATAAGGCTACCCTTGAACTCTCCGACGACGATAAATCGTTGCTCGAAGGTGACGGAACGGATCTGGACAACCTGTTCTCCGGCGACGATCTGATTAGCGACAACGTTTTCGCCTCGACGTCGGCTGCAGCAGTGGAAATCGTACCCGCAGCGACAGCCGTCGCTGCGGAACAACCGGAGGCCGTCGTGACGGACCTTGATGACGGCACCTACAATCTGGTGCTTGTGCTGCTCAAGGATCATGAGAAACTTGACGAGAAGGTGAAACTGCTCAATGAACGTCTTAAAGAGGCGAACCTCGGGGTGCGTGCCATTTCGTGGAAAAAAGCGATCGGGGCAATCGGCAGTATGGCGGTACTCATTAAGGGTGCACTGTTTCTGTTTGTGATGTTTCTCTTTTTCGTGGCGATCATCATTATTGTTAATACCCTCAGCATGGCGGCACTGGAGCGGACTTCCGAGATCGGCATGATGCGTGCCGTGGGGGCCCGGAAAGGGTTTATTTCGACCATGTTTCTGGGAGAGACGGCATTGCTCTCGTTCTTCTTTGGAGGTTTGGGTATTGTAGTCGGTTATAGTGTGGTGCGCATTCTCGCGGCACTGAAATTCACATCCGATAACGATATGGTGCAGCTGCTTTTCGGCGGGGACACGTTTCATCCGTTGCTTTCGGGCGGCGATATCCTCCTGGCAGTCATACAGCTGGCGTTCGTGACGCTGCTGGCGGTAGTGTATCCGATGAGGGTCGCCCGTTCAATCACACCGCTTGATGCGATCACCCGTGAGTAGGGGAGAAGGGAAATAACGATGAGTTTTCTATTTACTATAAGTTTACGGAATCTTTTCAGGCAGCGGCGCAGAAGCATTCTGCTTGGAACGGCAATCACGTTCGGTACCGCGATACTGGTGCTGGCGAACGCTTTTGCCCACGGCATATCGGAGGTGCTGTTCAACGAGATCGTCTCCTATGTGTCGGGTCATGTGAGTGTCTCCTTCACCAAAGGCGGTAACGCAAACAAGCAGGTTTTTCACGACGGTGTGCGGATGCGGGCGATTATTAATGAGCGAGTGCCGCAGGTCAAGCGGATCGACGAGGCGATCGGTGTGTTCGCCCGCGCCATCGGCAACGGTAAGGCGGACAACGTGATCATGGTGGGTATGGACCCGTCGGCGGATGTTGACGCGAAGGAACAGAAGAAGCTCGAGAAGAACTTCAAGATTCTTGAGGGCAGTTTTGATGACCTGAGCGATTCAACCATCGAAAATCCTGTTGGTCTGGCCCAAGACAAGGCGAAAACGCTCAATGTGAAATACAAGGATATTCTGCGGGTACGCTTCACCGACATCAACGGTCAGACCCAGGCGGCGCGGCTTACCGTCACCACAATATTCAAACCGTCGAATGTGTTCATGTCGGCACCGATATTTCTCAATGTGCACCAGCTGAAGAAACTGCTCGGGTACGGGAGGAACGATGTAGCGCAGCTCTATCTCACCATCGAGAACCCGAAGCGTGATGCGAAACGGTTCGCCGATTCACTGTGGGCCGGACTGCATCCGGATCTGGCGGTCATTGATGCCGCGGTGCAGTCAAAGGATACTGTTGTTTCGGCGACGCTGCTCTGCCTGCGGACCGATTCCGTGTCGCTTGCCCTTACCGACAGTGTATTGCGGTTTACTGCCCTTTCGGAACTTGACAGCAGCAACCGAAAACAATCAGTGGTGGTCTCCGGTTTGTTCGCTACAACTGCTGGAGTGCAGCCGGGAGATACGTTCACCTTCTCCTACGACGGTAAGTTCGATAATGCGCGGGGAAGCGGCAGGTGCATTGTCACGGCGATTGCCGATACCGGCTGCGGTATCGACGGGATGGCGGTACTGGTCAACGAAAAGGATTTTTATAAAACATTTTATACTACCTGGCCGGAAGCCACGGTACATGATAATGGAACGTTCCGTCTGGATACCTCAATCGGACTCTACAAGGCACTCGGTGGTGAGTGGCTCCTCAAGGAGCGCTCGAAAACCACTAAAGATGTGATAAAAAGCTACCGCGAAATCGCTCAGAAGGGTTGGAAAGCGATTGTTGTGGATGTCGGTTCGATGTACGAAACAGCGAGCATGGTACTCAATCTTGAATATGCTCTCAATCTCATCACGTTTATTGCCGTAATGGTGCTCTTTTTCATCATACTCATTGGTGTGGTGAATACGTTGCGGATGACCATCCGTGAGCGGACACGTGAGATCGGGACGGTACGTGCTATAGGCATGCAGCGCAGTGACGTGCGCAACTCGTTCCTCATCGAGACCGGGGCGTTGGCACTTATTGCCTCTGTTGTAGGGATACTGGTCGCGTTTGCGGGGATGTTCGGTCTGTCACAGCTCACGTTCAAGGCCGACGACAGTCCGCTCGGGATGCTGCTCAGTGACGGCCACCTGGTTTTCGCCCCAACGGCAGGAGCGGTGATTTTCTTCGTAATGCTGATCGTCGGTATTGCGGTGGTTACCGCCTATTTTCCGGCGAAACGGGCGGCGAAGCTTTCGGCTGCTGATGCTTTGCGGCATTTTGAATAAAGACACTGCCCCCCCCCTGCCCACTTCGAGGGCCTCAGTGCATCGCCTCCCCCGTTTACGGGAGAGGGATAAAGGGAAGGGGTGTAGGACGAGAGATAAAGAGTACTCAAATACGTTGTTACCAGCGTTGGGACATTGTCCAACCTTAACAAACAGAATCGGAATACCGGGAGGAATCATGAATAAAATCGTAACAGGAATTTTACTGGCGGCGGGAGTGAGCTTCGGTGCTCCACCGATTGATACACTGCTCAGCGATCTTGACGCACTCTACAAGCAGGTGTCGGATATCAAAGCAGTGGTGACTCTTACCCAGCAGAAAACCGATCAGGGCGCGAAAAAACTTGAGATGATGTATTACCGACGGGATTCGGACAAGTCGTTCCTTATTGTGATGACCGGCCCGGAGGCCGAAAAAGGGAACGGCTATCTGCGGGTGGGCGACAACTTCTGGATGTATCGAAAAAACACTCGTACCTTCCAGCATATCAATCGCGACGAGAGTATCGGTGGATCGGATGCCAAGGGCGATGATTTTGAAGGGCGCCTGCTTACTGAAATGTATGAACCGGCACGTGATGAAAACGGCAACGAACTCATTGGCGAGGAAATGCTCGGAAAAATTCCGGTTTACCGGTTCGAGGTAAAGGCAAAAGTCAATGACGTCGATTACCCGAAGAAAGTCTACTGGGTGCGCAAAGACCAGACGGTCATGCTCAAGGAGGCGTCGTACAGTGCGTCGGGTACCCTGATGCAGACGGCGTATTTTCTCAGTTTCACTAAAATCAAGGGAAAACTGATCCCGGTCAAGCAGCTCTTTGTGGACGAGTTTGAAAAAGGTAACAAGACAATTGTCGAGATTTCCGGCATTTCAACCAAAAAACTTGATAATGCAATATTCACCAAAGCATACCTTGAAAACCTGAGCAAGTAGGGACGTATGAGCAGACCATTGAACGTTTTTACCGCGGCACTGATCGCAGCTGCGAGTACGATGCCCGCTGTGGCGCAGGAGATTGATGAGGATGCGCTCTTCGGTGATACCTCGTTGGTAATGATCGACAACGCAAGCCTGCAGGTACAAAGTGAAGCGGTTGACGGGGTGGATTCGACCATGGTGTCGTTTTCCGGAGCGGTGACCGGTGTTGCAGACATGGCCGCCTCCCGCGACTGGTTCGAAAACCGGGATCGGAAGGAGCTCGACCCCGGTGCCCTGATGCTGGGTGATCTGATACTCGATGTTCGCCTGCCGTTTGGTCTGAAAACCTATACCGACTTTGAGGTATACCTGGCACCTGAGGGTGGAGGCGTAGCATATTCGGACCCGAATAATAACTTTGCGTCAGGCAGCGGACTTGCCATTGCGGTACCGGAGATTTTTCTTGATGCCAACATCGACCGGAAAATCTATTTCCGTGCCGGGAAACAGGTGCTGCAGTGGGGACGGGGGTACTTCTGGAACCCCACGGATCTGGTCAATGTCGAGAAAAAAGCGTTCGTTGAACGGATCGGATCACGGGAGGGAACCTATGGCATCAAGGCGCATGTACCCTTCGGAACACAAGCCAATATATACACCTTTATCGATATGAACAATCTCTCTTCAGTGGACGATCTTGCCGGTGCTGCACGGGTGGAAGGACTCTTTGGCGGTGTTGAAGCAGGGGCTGCACTCTGGGGAAAACGCGGGTACGATCCGATTTTCGGGCTCGATTTTTCGGCGACCCTTTTCTCGTGGAGCATCACCGGTGAAATGAGTATTACGTCAGGTAACAACTACTCGGTACTTGATATGGGAAAAAGCGCGGTGATAACCCGAAACCCCGCTGATACGCCACTGGCATTCAAGGATTTCGGAAATTCACCGGTGGTACGGCTCAGCGCCGGGTTTATGCGGATGTTCGACCTGCTTGATATCGACGACCGGGTGATGGTGGTGGGTGAGTTCTATTTCAACCAGATCGGCGATGACGGTAATGTCTTTAAGAAGTATCATGTTCGTGATATGGTAAAGGAGGTGGAGCGACTGCCTGATACCAGTATGATCAAACAGCAGTCGTACGCCGTGCTCGGCAGTGCGTTTGAGTTCAATTCACTGGCGAAATATTACGGTGCCTTCTTCGTGACCGTCAACAGGTTTCTCATTACCGAAATGACACTCTCCGTTAATGGCCTGATGAACTTCAATCATCAGTGCGCCATGCTTACCGCCGGTGTGCAGTATCGCACGCTGCATAATTTCAGCCTCGGGTGCAGTGTAACCGGGGTTGTCGGGCCTGAAGATTCGGAATATGCGTTCATGGGGACCGGGGCGTCGGTGCGGGTCACGACGGGGATGAGTTTCTGACCATCATCAGGGCGGTATCGATATGGGACCGATCCGTATGGGATCAATTCATCTGGTGGTGATTTCGAAGAGCCCTGTCCTGCAAAGGCAGGATACTCTTCAGTAGTTACCTGCGTGTTTGCATGGTGAGTGACCACGTACCGTTGCATTCCGAAATCTCCGTACATACTCCTGAATCGTAGAAACTCCCGCCCGTATCGTATGCAATATTGATGTCGAGGGTCGCAAGTTTCCGGATCTGTTCATGGGTTTGAATCCCGATCCATGCCAATGAGCAGTTCCGGTTTGCCGTAGGCCTTCGATGCGTCGGGATATCAGGTTAGACGGAGATAAACCATCGTTGTTCCCTGGATGTGACGCATTCCTGCTAAACGGGCATCGGTTGTGTAAAGTTCATTTAGTGCTCTGGTAACACCTTCCCAGACGGTATCGGTATCGTAATCGTGCCAGACGATAATGCCTTTTCCGTTTTTCAGAAGTTTCAGCGCAATTGCCGTATCGTTTTTGACGTAACTATAAGAATGTGAACCGTCGACAAAGACGAAATCCAGGCTGTTTTCAAATGGTTTGAAATCGAATGTTGCGGAATCACCGAAGAGTTGGTGAATATTTTCAGCAACGTCAGTGTTTTTGTACCGGGAACCTGAACTACTTTTGTCGATATACTTTTTTTCGTTGTCGGCAATTTCAAGCACGGTTGCGTTGAGTTGTTTACGTGGCAGATCAAGCGTATAGGTCGTTGCGTCCGATGGTGCGTTGGCTGCCATATTCAGTGTTGTTCTGCCGTCAAACGTTCCGATTTCAAACAGGCGACGCGGTTGGTATAGTGCGATCAGGCGGGTTATTGTCGTTAGTTCAAGCAGTGATATGTTTCCGTTTGCTGCCATTGTTTCCCGGAGTCGAAAACGAACCGATTCGTCGATGACCTCAGGAATGGCTATGGAAGGAATCCGGGGTGTTACAAGTTTAGGATCATAACCGACAAGTTTGCTGATTTCTGAAAGCAGATGACGGTTTTTCGCGAAGGGAAAGCCGATCGTCGCTGCAAATAAACTGGAACCAACCGCGACACAATATTTTTTTGCAAACCGAACAATCCGCTCTAATTTCATGTAGTTCCTTATTTCGTCAGAATTTAAGAAAAATAGTATCCGGTAATGTGCATTTTTATGTGATTGAAAAATATAGGTATTTTCAATAGAGTCCGGCAAAAAAATATATGACATCTTCATCCATCGGAAAATGTCTATGAAATTTCTAAAAAATCCGTAGTAAAGCGGATAGATTATCGACTACCGATTGGACCGTGATAGCTTTCATGCAAGGGCTTGGAAATCCGAACGGGCAGTTTTTCAAGGCACAGGGAAACAAGGAGCATGAAGTGTCCTGCAGGATTACCTTTTTTTCAAAATAGGGGCTCCATTCCTCCTTGAACGTTACACCCGAATACAATGCCAGGGCCGGTGTAGTAAAACAAGACGCGAGATGATTGGCGAAAGTATCAACAGATAATATGCCGCGGGCTTGTTGAACTAACGCGGAATATTCCATCAAGGAGAGTGATAAGAACTCTATGTTGGATGCGATATTTTCATCACTCTTGAGTTCGTCTGTTTTTGCTTTGTCCATATCAGCGCATACAAGTGTATGGTCACTATTGATAAGTAAAAGAGAAAGCTGTTTCCAGTAAGAAAGAGGCCACTCCTTATTCTTCGCGCCCGAACTCATTTGAAATAATAAAAAGGATTGAGGTAAAAGATTTCGTGCGGACAATACGGCATCAATGCTGCTTTTTACCTGTACAGGTATGGTAATCGAAGGTTTTGACGGAGTGATGTTTTTTCCTGCAACGGCGTTGAGAAGCCTCGCCTGAATACCAATTATGTGGGTAGAATATTCTTTTTCCCATTTGACATTTTTATTGAGAAGAAAACCAAATCCCCGCAGCCCCAGACCAACCCTGAATTTTGAAAGCAGAAAGGAAATGAGGATATTTCTTGGTTCTCCGTGAACCTCAAAGGAGCAATCGTACTTTCGAAACCGTTGAATGCAAAAAGAAAGAATGCCTGCCCACCCGACGCTTTTTTCCCTGGACAACCACGGTGTGTGCAGGTAGAGGATTTCATCAACCCAGGGAATAGCCTGGGCAATAGGGTCGGCAAGTTTGCGAATGAGAAGCGAAAGTTTGGCTTCCGGGTATGTTTTCCGGATGTTTTCGATCAATGGTGTGCAAAGTATCATGTCGCCGATATGGTCGAGCTGGATAACGAGAATAGAGGTAATTTTTTTGGGAGTCGTTCGATTGGCAAGGATGAAAAGCAACGAGCCGACCAGATCGATAAAATAAAGTGCGATTATTACCCACGGTTTTCTGAGGCGATAATATTTTCCCGCAAAACTCCATCCGAGTTGTTCTTTTTTAAGTATCATAACTGACGGGTGATTATCATTCTATTCTTGCAGTGTAAAGTAAACCGGTACCTCCGGTACTGTTCTTATCAAACCGCTGTGTTATTCCATTCCGTAAACGTAAAGCATCCAGTGCAACGTACAGTTTTTATAAGCGTTAAGGGGTACGGTACTTCCAACCGATTCCATTGTATCGGTTCGGGCTAAACCACTTTTATAACATTCGACAGACAGGTGGCTTTGAGCTGAAAACTGAAAATTCTCGTTTTCACCAAACCAAAGAGAGGCTAAGCTTGAAAAATAGTTGAAATGATGTGAAAAAACAAGGTCACGGCATAGCCATCACAAGGTAATGGCTATGCCGTGATCGAAATGAGAAGTGTGCTCAAAACATATAATTGTGGCATTGTCCTGTTCGCCGCACTCTTCTCTCACGGCTACGCTGAGCACGTAGAGGATCTGCTCCAGACGGCTGTCTCACCCGACGAGCAGGGAGACTGTGCTGTGGGTTCTGTCGTCGGTGAGTGACGAGCAGAGAATCCCTTCCAGGTTGTATGCTCTGCGGGAGAACAGTCCGGTGATATGCGACATGACTCCCGGGTGATTGTTGACAGTAAGTTCAATATTGATTGTGGGTCCCTGTTTCATTGTTCGTATGCTCCTATCATGGTATGGTTGGCGGCTCCCGGCGGTACCATGGGTAGCACGAGATGTTCGCCGATGAGGTCGATCACAAGAAGCGACGGGCCTGGTATGGTCATAAATTCCATCAGTGCGGATGCGGAATCACTACTGCAGGTCAACGTGCCGGCGGGAATCCCGAATCCTTTGGCGATTGCGGCGAAATCAGTTTCGGTGGCGAACCGCGAGGCGATAAAATTACTGCTGTAAAAGAATTCCTGCTGCTGGTGCACCAGTCCGAGACGCCGGTTGTTGAACAGGACGATTTTGATGTTGCACCCGTGGTCGGCCAGGGTGGCAAGCTCCTGAATGTTCATCAGCAGCGAACCGTCGCCGGTAAAGCAGATGATTTCCCGTTCCGGACAGGCGAGTGCCGCACCGATCGCGGCCGGGAGCCCGAATCCCATAGTACCGAGTCCGCCGCTGGTGAGCAGGGTGCGCGGGGTGCGGAAGGGGTAGTGCTGCGCAACCCACATCTGATGCTGCCCCACATCGGTGGTGATGATCGCATCCGGTTCGGCAAGTGATCCGATTGCCCTGATGATCTCAGCCGGATGTATTCCGGAAGCTGCCGGCCGGGGAGAATGGTGCCGTTCATTACTCTGTGCGAGAGCGATCTCCTCACGCCACGCGAGACGACTGTTTTCGGAAACGAGCGGAAGCAGTGCTTCGAGTACCTCGGTGCAATCGGCAGCAACAGCGAGGGCCGGTTGCTTGATCTTGCCGAATTCCGCCGGATCGATATCGATATGCACGATGGTCGCCTCCGGGCAGAATCCGGAGGTTGTTCCGATCGCGCGATCATCGAATCGGGCACCAGCGGCAATAAGCAGATCGCACCGGTGTGCCAGACGATTGGTGGATGCGGCACCGTGCATGCCGATCATGCCAAGATACAGCGGCGTATCATGAGGAATGCTGCCGAGACCCATAAGTGTTGTCGCCACGGGAATCGAGTTTTTTCCGGAAAGCGCCTTGAGTGACGCTGCCGCCTCCGCGTGAATGCATCCCCCACCTGCGAGCAGTAGTGGCCGCTGCGCCGTTGCAAGCAGTTCCGCGAGCCGGTTGATCGCATTCGTGTCCGGCTGTGCACAACCGGCAGGTGGCAGCTGCACAGGCCATGCATCGAATGCATGCTTCTGCAGCTGAATATCCTTCGGCACATCAATGAGCACCGGGCCGGGACGACCCGATGTGGCGATGCGGAACGCCTCGGGAATAGCAGTGAGCAGCTCCGCAGCTGAACGGATGAGAAAGTTGTGTTTGGTGACCGGCAGTGACATACCGATGGTGTCCACCTCCTGAAACGCATCGGTACCGATCATGCCGAGCGGCACCTGACCGGTAATGATGATGATCGGCACCGAATCGAGCTTCGCATCGGCGAGGGCCGTCAGAGTGTTCGTCGCTCCCGGGCCGGAGGTGGCGAAACAGACTGCAGGTTTCCCTGTTGAACGGGCGATCCCCTGCGCAATAAATCCGGCGCCCTGCTCATGTCGGGCGAGAATATGGCGGATGGTGCTGCCGTGCAGTGCATCGTAGAGCGGCAGGTTCGTTCCTCCGGGAATTCCCGCGATGGTTTCGATACCGTATCGTTCAAGCAGGGTGATGATGATTTGTGCTCCATTGTACTTCATGCAGACTCCTTATAAAAAAAGAAAACCCCCCGTCGGTTGTCGGCCGCCGGGGGGTTGGAAACGTTTCAGATGAACATGTCCGTCACGGCGGTCCGCAGGTCGCACAGGTAACGACGACTACTACTACGACTACGACAGAGAGGGTCGGTAGAGCCTGGAGAGCCGAAGAACGGTTCGGATTATTTCTGATTTTCTGATATCTGGTCATTACTGGTAATCCACTCAAACTGATGAAATATCGTTATATAAAAAACAAAGCCCCTGACAGAGTTTCCTGCAGGGGCTTTGTTGTGCAACAATGAAACGCAGACCCCTACGGTATACTCCATACGGTGACGACGTTTACGAGGACTGTTGTTGCTGTTTTCATACTGGTAAATATAACCCCGAATAAGAAAAAAGTAAAGGGTGTGGTTGTTACTCCGCCACCTTACGCCACAACCGATTCCACCTTCTTCCCCTTCTCAAACACGGCAACCACTTTTTCGAGCTCCTGCGGAATCGAGATTTTCTGCGGACATTTGGGTACACAAGCATTACACTTCGTGCAGAGTGAGGCCCGACCGTTTTCCTTGTCTCCGGAGAGCTGCTTACGGTTTTTCGCCAGACGGCGGTAGTTGCGGGTGACCATCCACTGGACGATTTTACCGGAAAGTTTTCCTGCCCTGTGAAACGACCTGTTGTTGAGCAGCGCGAAATTCTGGGGGATATTCACTCCCGACGGGCACGGCATGCAGTAGTGACAGGAGGTGCAGGGAACAATGATCTTTTTCCGGTAGGTTTCCGCGAGTGTGTTGATAACACGATTTTCCGTTTCGGAAAGGGAGTTGATGCCTGAGTGTTCGGCGCTGTTGCAGTTCTCTTCCACCATCTTCATGGAGCCCATGCCGCTCAGGACCGTGGCCACTTCCGGCCGATTCCAGAGAAACTGCAGCGCCCAATCGACCGGGGTACGTTTGACCGGAGCGGCGTCGATGATCGCCCGTGCCTCGGCGGGAGGACTCGCCAGCTGGCCACCCTTGAGCGGTTCCATGATCACTACCGCAATGCCTTTTTTATGGGCATACTCAAGTCCTTCGGTGGTCGCCTGCACACCGGTATCCATATAGTTGTACTGAATTTGTGTCATCTCCCAGGGGTAATAATCAATAATCTCCTTGAACACCGGCAGAGTATCGTGGAATGAGAACCCGATATGCCGCAGCTTCCCCTGATCACGCGCTTTTTCCATTTTCGCAAGCAGGACGAATTTCTTCATTTTGTCGAAATTCACCTGATTGAGCATATGGAAGAGGTAGATGTCAAGATAGTCGGTCCGCAGCCGCCGGAGCTGTTCGTCGAGGTACCGGTCGAAATCCTCCGTTTTTCTGACGAAGATCATCGGGAGTTTCGTTACCAGTTTCACTTTTTCGCGGTAGCCGCCTTCGAGTGCGCGACCGAGCACTTTTTCGCTCTGGCCCATGTGATACATCCAGGCGGTATCCACGTAATTGATGCCGCGGTCGATACCGTATCGGATAATTTCGATGGCTTTACGTTCGTTTACTCTCGGAATGATTCCGGTGGTGGGAAGCCGCATACAGCCGAAGCCGAGCGGTGAAACCTTCCAGGGGAGGGAACCCATTGTACGGTAGTGCATGGTTGCGGTGTCCTGTCGGTCGGTTCGTGAATTTTGAAACGGTGTATCATATGTCAAGTGATAGCTGTGGTGCGTGCCGTTTCCGTCGGACCGCTGTTCCGGGTCTGCCGTGTGCAGGCTCGGAAACAGTGCCTTCGGGGGTATACGCTACCTGGAAGGTGTGGTCGTCGTTACCTGTTACGGCAGAAACGCTTCTGAGCAGCAGTTCGGTCTCCTGTTTCGTCATGACCGGGAATCCGTGCGGGATATTCGTGTGACTGCAGGCCTTATTTTCCGCAGCCCGTTTTCCGGTGAATGCCAGATGGGCGTTGATCCGGTCGGTCAGGAGAGTTCCGGCATCGGCAGGCAACCGATTGAACTGCTCTTCGACAAGGGGGGCGAATCCGTTGTCGATATCAATGCCGATACTGTTGCGGCCGCAAAGTGCAGAGGCGATAACGGTGGTACCGGTACCGGCAAAAGGATCAAGAACGGTATCACCGTACAGTGAATACATGCGAATGAGCCGCCTGGCGAGTTCGAGTGGAAAAGCGCCGCTCCGTTTGCGCGCGGCGTCACCGTCAAGACGCTGCCTGGTTCCTTTGAAATCCCATACATCGGAAAACCAGGTGTTGCGTTCCTCCCAGAAAAGCGCACTTTCCATACGTTTCTTTTTTTCGGCAGCGGTGGTGAACTGTCGTTTGCCGCCTTTGCGGAAGATAAGAATGTATTCGTGCTCAAGGGTAACATAGGCTCCGGCAGGGAGCATTCCCGATCCCATGAATTTGTTGGGAGCATTCGTCTGTTTGCGCCAGAGAATAAGCGGCAGGGTATCGAATCCCGTCTCGATGCAGGAGGCGATTATCCGGGAGTGGTTGGTGAAAAGCTGGAAATTATTACCAACAGACCTGGTTGCGTCGCCAATGTTAATACAGATGAATGATCCGTCCCGACAAACCCGGTAGCATTCCCGCCATACCTTGTCGAGCTCCTCATGCATCAGAATAAAGGCACTGAATGCATCATCCTGTCGCAGTGCCTCCCCGACATCCGGGTTGAGCCGTGTAAAGACGTCGTCCCACATCTGGATCATCGGGTAGGGTGGCGATGTTACAACAAGGTCGACTGACTCGTCGGGAAGATGTTCGAGGTTTCGCGCATCAGCAGTGATGAAACGATGGGTGGTGGTGTAGTGATCTGGTTGCATAGTAGTTACCGGCAAACGAGCTTTATCCGGGCATCCGGCCTCACCTGTTAAGAATCAGTTTAGCAGTGGTATAGCCGCATTCCATGACATTCCAGACGCCGCCTCCCGGCTTGCACCAGTGGCCGGTCTGGTAAAGATTTTTAATATAGGTTGCGGCGGGCATCCGGGCCTCACCGTAAACGTCCCTGGTGTTTTCAAAACCGTACAGTGCTCCGCCGGTATTGCCGCTGAAGTGCTCGAAGGTATCCGGAGAGGCGACTTCGTAACAATCGAGCGCCTCCGCAAAACCGGGGATAAGCTTTCGGGTTTGTGCAAGGATGGCGTCGGCATACCGCATCTTTTCCGTTTTCCAGTTGCCGGATTGTTCCTGGTTGACAAATTGAAGAATAAGCATGGTGAGTTTCTCTTCGTCCTGCGGCGAGTGCAGGAATACGAGATGGTCACTTTCCCCCGTTAAGCTCTCCCGGATGGACCGGTAGATGCTGCTGTAGTCAGTGCCGGCAAACCAGAAATCGAGTGTGCTGCCGCCGGGAAAGGCGACCGGATGCTTAAGACCGCAGTAAATGCCGATTGTCGAGACTGACGGTGTCAGATTACTCAGCCGCCGTCGCCACATTTTGTTACGTGCCGTCTCCGGCAGCAGAGAACCATGCAGAATATAGGGAGAAACATTCGACACGAACAGATCCGCTTCGACTTCCTCGCCGGAAGCAGTGTGAACGGAATGTACCGAAAGGTCCTCCACGGAAAGAGCGGTGACGTCGAATCTGGTCCGTACCTCACCTCCCCGATCGGTAATTGCGCGGGCGAGTGCTTCGGCTAGGCGGGAGAATCCACCCTTGACATGGTGGGACCCTTCCAGTGCATGGACGTAAAAAGCGAGCATCGGGTAGATCGTGGGGGATTTTTCTGGAGGCATCCCCCAGAAGGGCCATTGACTTTCAAAAATCCGCATCAGGCGTTCATCCGAAAGATGGGTGGCAAGATGCGCCCGGTAGGAGCGGTTGAAATACTGTGCGATGAATGCCTTGTCCTTTTCGGCGAAATGTTCCTCAAAGTCAAACAGCGGCCGGATAAGCGTATCGTAAAAGCGGCGCATATCGTCAAACAGTGCCTGCAGACTGGAGCGCTGGTGCGGAAAATCGCCGGTAAGCTGATCGACGATCGTGTTAAAATCGGCCGGCACCCGGTACGATTCTTGTCCGGCGGTAAAACTGAACATCGCTTCATGCGGGACGCTCTCGATCATCGAGTCGACACCGAGCAGTCGAAGGAGATGAAAAATGAAACCATCGGGCGCAAGGGATACCGAGTGGATACCCGATTCAAACCGGTAGGAACCCCGCTTAAAGCTGTGCGCATACCCGCCGATGGAATGGTGTCGTTCACCCACCAGTACTTTCATGCCGGCCCTGGCGAGAAAGGCTCCACAGGTCAGCCCGCTGATTCCCGATCCGATGACGACTGCATCGAACGGTTTGCTCATGCCTGAGCTCCTCTCTGGTGTGCATTCTCATCGCTCGAGGTAACTTCAAATGTCCGCAGCGTATCCTGGGGTTTTTTCCCGGCGTAAAAACCGCGCCATAGTGCGTAGAAATCCTCCATCAACTCATCCTCGGTAAAATTCCGTGGTTTGAAAACGATATTTCCGTGATTCCAGACGTGGTAATTACGATGCAGAATGCGACCCTCTTCCTGCGCCTGTATACCGAACGGTGTACCGGGAAAGGGTGTCGGGATATAGAATTCTGCCAGATCAATCCTGCTCTCTTCGCAGAAACGGAGAATGGAATCCACTGCGGAACGGTCCTGATAGTCGAATCCGACACCGAATGAGCCGAAAAAGTGGATTCCCGCATCCTCATTCATCCGGATGAGATCGATGCACTTCTGCCGGCGCTCACGACTGCACTCCTTGCTGAAGAGTTCAATTGTCACCGGATCAAAACCGAAAATGGTGTACATCGACGAAACGCCGCCGCGGTGGAGCTTCCGGTAAAATTCCGGATCGTCCAGCATCATCATGGTTGAGGCCAGAAAGATGCTGACATCAAGTTCTGCGGTGCGGTCCATGAGCTTGAGGAGAAATTTGGAATATTTCTTACCGGGCAGCATGACGGTGTCATCGGTAAAGTAAAACTGCCGGTACGGCATCTGAACAATATCTTCAATAATATGGTCTACCGGACGAAGCCGGACACTCATACCCTCTTTCCCCGGAATCGGACAGCCGATACACTGTACGGGACAGCCCCGGGTAGTGAGCACGAGGTGGGCATTCCATTCGTAGATGTCCTGCGGAAAAATTTCCCGTTTCGGGATCGGAAAATCAGCCAGATGGTAGGTGCCCGGTTCGGTACGGTAGAGTCGCTGCAGTTTTCCGGCCTTCAGGTCGGCGAGGATCGTATGCCAGACCGGTTCCACTTCTCCAACGCAGACGGCATCGGCATGTTGCAGTGCCTCCTGCGGCAGTGCCGTGGGGTGGATGCCTCCCATGATGACCGTTGTTCCCCGTGCCCGGTATGTATCGGCTATCTCATAGGCACGTTGTGCCTGGGGGGTGAAGCAGCTGATGGCGACGGCATCGAGTTTTTCATCGTAGTCGATCGGCTGTCCAACGTTATCGTCGGTGAGAACCAGTTCTATTTCTGGGGGGGTGAGTGCGGCGATGATCGGAATGGCCAGTGACGGTGGCATGGTGTAATTGCCGACAAGATACTCTTTAAGTACATCGTCGAGAGCCGGGTGACCTTCGAGAAATTTACGGAAATGCGGATAAATACACCTGATTTTCATTACTACTCCTCACTCCTGAGAGATTCTGTCTGCCGCCATGAGATGTTCTACCGGGTCCCGAGACGCTGTCTCGGTGGTGTTGTAACTCTCCGGAGGTTGAATACCGGTAAAGTCGTTAAAAATACAATCTACGGATGCCGTCATGAAATTATTCTTGGATCGGATCGGTAAAATAGTACATCGTGCTGTTTTCGGTAGTATTTTCATCGTGAGATTTCGTACATACCCCACTTCAGGGAAAGGAAACCATCATGAAGCTCACCCCGATACTTCTGATTCTGATTGCCGGTGCGCTTGTCGAGTTGCCTGCCATGGAGGGAAAGACCCTCGGACACCTTATCTCCATTCCGGTTATTGAGGGTACGGGGATTTATTCCTCGGTACAGATGATACGGACCGGGCAGCCCAATTCCACCGCCGCGGGGATCACCAATCTTGCACTGGTCGGCATGAACGCGGGAATGGGGGTGTACACACTGTTCGGCAAACCTGATGATTACGGCACTTTTCGCATGGTACACCGGATCGCGGGGATGCTCACGAGTGCCGCTGCAGTATGGCTTACCGTTTCGGCGTGGCAGAATCCGGATATGAAGCAGGTTGATCGGGCTGTTTCCACCGGTTATTCCGTACTTACCGTTGTTCCGGTGATCATGTTCTCCTTCTGACTTCTGAGGCAGGGATGGTGTATCTGTGTTTCCGGTTGAGATGGGAATGCCGATTCTTTGTGCACATATCCTCTTGTACCGACAATTCCTGATTACAGACACTGTCTATTTTGCTGACCATTCACTATTTTATTATGAATTACATTCAGAAAATGTACTAATCCCTGCCAGTAGTCTACGACGTCCAACAAGGAGATTCAGGAACGTGATCCCCCCGGAAATACAGAAAAAAGCTCAGGAATATATCAACAGCGAACAACATTCCGCCTTCAGGGAACAGGTGGAGCTGCTGCTTAAGGAACAAAAAACCGAGGAACTCACCGATCGTTTTTATACCGATCTCGCCTTTGGTACCGGCGGTCTTCGCGGCGTGATCGGTGGTGGTTACAACCGGATGAATCCCTATACGGTCCGACGTGCGACGCAGGGGCTTGCGAACTACATAAACAAGGCGGTCGGTGCAGGCAACGGTTCCGCGGTTATCGCCTTTGACTCGCGCAACTATTCCGACCTCTTCGCGCTGGAAGCGGCACTGGTGCTCTGCGGCAACGGTATCCGCACCTTTCTGTTTTCTTCGCTGCGGCCCACGCCGGAACTTTCTTTTGCCGTAAGACAACTCGGCTGCACGGCAGGTATCGTTGTCACCGCGAGTCATAATCCTCCCGAATACAACGGGTACAAGGTATACTGGAGCGACGGTGCCCAGGTGGTAGCTCCCCACGACAGCGCGATTATCGCCGAAGTGCGCGCCGCCGGAACGGCGCCGACAACCATCTCGCGCGAAGATGCGCTCTCCCGCGGTCTGCTTAAAATTATCGACGCCGAAGTGGATGATCCTTTCATTGCAATGGTCAAGGGGTGCGCGCTACGTCCGGAATTGCTGCGAAGTCACGGACGTGGCTTCAAGGTGGTGTTCACCCCGCTGCACGGATCGGGTGCCATGCCGGTAGAGCGGGCACTTGAAGAGATGGGGGTGGAGGTCATTTTTGTTCCCGAGCAGAAGGAGCCTGACGGCAATTTCCCCACAGTCAGTTACCCCAATCCTGAAGAGGCTTCGGCGATGCACCTGGCGCTTGAGCTCGGGGCGAAGGTCGGAGCAGATCTGGTGATTGGTACCGACCCAGATGCCGATCGGCTCGGTATTGCCGCTCCCGATGGAGAAACATTCAAACTTATCACCGGTAATCAACTCGGCTCGCTGCTTGCCGACTACATCTTCAGCGCCCGCAGCGAAAACGGGACAATGCCGCCCCGGCCGGTACTGGTTAAAACGATTGTCACTACCGAGCTTCAGCGACGGATAGCGACCGCTTACGATGCCGGTTGCATCGATACGCTGACCGGGTTCAAATACATCGGCGAGCAGATTGCCCTGTTCGAGTCGCAGCCGGACGGCCCGTCGTACGTAGTCGGTGGCGAGGAGAGTTACGGGTATCTGGTTAATACCGCGGTACGCGACAAAGATGCCGTATCGGCGGCAACGATGGTCGTTGAAATGGCGTTGTATCATCGAGTCAACGGACGTACCCTTTTCGATCAGCTTGTGAGTCTCTGGGAGCGCCACGGCTATTTTCAGGAAACTCAGATCGCCAAAACCTTCAAGGGGCAGGCCGGTATTGCGACGATGCAGGCACTTATGGACCGCCTGCGTACCAATCCCCCCGCTGCAATCGCGGGCGTGAGCATCAAAGAAATACGGGATTACCGCGAAGGTACGACTCGTCTGCCGCAGAGCGGATCGGTGGAAAAGAACATCACGCTGCCGTCATCAAATGTCATTCAGCTGCTGCTGAGCGACGAGAGCATTATTACCGCCCGCCCTTCGGGAACCGAGCCGAAAATAAAATTTTACGCTTCGTGCTGCAGTCGTCCGGGTACAGCACTCACCGCCGCCCGTGAGGAGGTGGAGCACCGGATGAACAGCATAACCGAAGCTCTCAACAGGCTTATTGAGGAGGCCTGATATGCAACAGGGTATACGAAAACCGGCGGATAGTGAGACCCGCAGTATGGCCGGCACCCCGATCCGACCGCAGAACACCGGCAACGGCCAGACCGATCAGTTTATCGGTAAAACCATCGGCAATTGTGAAATTGTCAAGCGTATCAATGAGGGCGGTACCGCCCTTATCTACCAGGCGCACAATACCCGGTTTGACCTCAAACGGGTCGTGAAGATCCTCAAGCCTGCCTTTACCGAAGAGGAAGAGTACTTTATCCGCTTCCGGCAGGAGGCGCAACTGGTTGCCCGGTTTGATCATCCAAATATCCTGCGGGTGTACGATACCGGTCAGGTAGGCGGGTTCTTCTACATCGAAATGGAGTACATCGAGGGGCAGACACTTCGTGAGTACATCAGGGCGAACCCGAAGATCTCCGAACGTGAAATACTCAGTATCGCCCAGCAAATGGCCGATGCACTTGACTATGCGCACAGTGTCCATATTCAGGGCGGCGGCAACGACGATATCCACGGCATTCTGCACCGCGATATCAAACCTGAAAATATTATGCTTACCGGCAACAAGACGGTCAAGTTGATGGACTTCGGTGCCGCGAAACCGCTCAATATCACCTCCAATACCATGCAGGGGATGATCGTGGGGACCTTCCACTATATGTCCCCCGAACAGATAAGTGATCAGACGCTTGATGTCAGGAGTGACTTCTTCTCGCTCGGTATTGTCATGTACGAACTCGCAACCGGGGTGCGTCCATTCAGTGCCACCACGCTTACCGAACTGATCGAGCGGATCAGGACCTGTAAATTCACCCGGGTGCGGCAGCTGCGCAAGACGATTTCTCCGCTTACCGAGGAACTCATCGACCGGCTGCTTTCGCGCAACCGTGACCACCGGCCAGCCTCGGCCAAGGAAATCAGTGAATCGGTCAAGCACTGTATCCATTCCTACGAAAACTGGGGAACCGGAAAACGGGTGTTCGTTCCTTTTTCCATCAAGCGGCATTTCAGTACGGTCGCACTGGCTGCCTCGCTTATCGCCATGGTATTTTCGGCAATCGCGCTCTACCGCAGTTTTTTCATCGATCTTTCACCGGTCAACTTCGCCGAATCAGCTTCGGTTCCCCTGCTTGAGCAGGGGCGCAACACCGAGCGTAAGGAGTTGTGGGACGATGCGATCCGGCTTTACCGCATGGTGCCTCCCATTGAAAAGGGCGGCTTGGCGAACGAGTATCTCGAGGCGCAGGTCCGTATGGCGGCCATTATGATCAAGTATCAGGAAAATTATACCAAAGCGCGCAAAATCCTCGAAGCACTCAAGAGTCACTACAGCGATCCGGTGATCGACGCCTATCTCGGGCGAGTCTATTTCCATCTGGATCTTTTCAAAGAGGCGCAGGAGCGGTTTGAAAGTGCGCTTAAATCAACTGCCGGTTCCGTTATCCCCCAGACACCCGATTCAAAGAGCGAGATTCTCTACTACAGTGCATGTGCGATCGACGGGCGGTTCACTCAGGATGAACAGAACGAGGCGCTCCTTGTGGAGGCGATCAAGGCATGGGATTTCTATCTCGAATTCTCGAAATGTGAGATGAAACCCAAGGAACCGGCATGCGTGTATGCACTGCGTCGCCGGCAGGAACTCTCCACCACCATGCATCACTGACCTCCGGCGAGGTATTGCCATGAAACAACTTTGTACCAGTCTGCGATCGTATGGTGGTTTCCACCATGCGTCACCGCTGTTATGTTCGCTGCTCCTCGCGGTGAGTTCTGTGACAAACGCGAAGGTGCGGGAGATCCGTCCGAGGCTTACCATTCGCCCGGTCGCCGTACGTAACGTTTCCTATAGGGCCGATGGAGGAGTATTCGCCATTCCCAATTTCGTCTCGGCGGGAAGTGTCGCACTCTTTCAGGTGAACGAGCAGAGTGACATTGCCGCGGTCCCGGCGCGACTTTCCGAAAAAGATTTCATGCGCTCTTCGGGGCTTTTCTTTCTGAGAAAGCAGAGCGACCATGATCCGTTTATGGCATTTGTCCCGTTGGCGGAAAATCTCAGCGGCTATGCGGTTGATTTCTCTGCAACCGGCGGCCTCCTGGCTATTGCGGGCGGCAACCAGGTACTGCTCTACGATAGCGACGCGGAGTGGGAGATCGTAAAGTCCCTCACGATAGGACAATCGGTTACCCGGGCGGTTTTTTCATCCGACGGGAAACGGCTGGCGATCCTTGCCGACGGAAAACTCTATCTTTTTTCGACCGAAACGTACGCTGCAGTCGCAACCATTGAGCCGGTGCCCGATTGTCGATTTTGCGACGTCACCTTTTCATCGGATAATTCGCGATGTGCGGTAATGGAATACCGGACGGTGATGTTTGAAGGCGCAGCTCGGATCCGGATTTTTTACGCCCGTAACGGCGCCCACGATCGTGATCTGCCGCCACTGCCGGCACGTCTTTCATCTGAGCCGCAACAGAATCTGCCGCTGCTCTCCTATGCGCCGGGAGATACACTTCTGGCAGTTACCGTTCCGGCTGGATTCGCCGGAAAGGTTTTTCTACTGAAGAGTAACGACGGTACGGTGGTGAATGAGTTCAAAGGGTACTGTCACGCCTTTTCTCCCGACGGTACCATGTTTGTTGCCGATGGTAAAGTGCTCTCCATCCGTGACTGGTCGATCTTAGGAAAACTGCCGCGATCAACGAGAACCTGTGCCTTTTCACCTACTGAACCGGTGATCGTGTGCGTTACGCAGGAATCGATCCGTCGTTTTCGGATCGAAGAGCAATAATCACTATAGTGATCACTCTTCGGTAATCATTGACCCGGAAGCAGTTAACAACTATTTTCGAAAGTTATCTGAACCGATCCGGACACCAGTCCGATTCTCCGGGTACTTCAGTTGCCTGCGGAAGCCCCGGAATTGTAAACCAGTATGATACCGTCCTTAAATCGTTTTTATCTTCAATGCCTTTAATCTGATATCTGATACTACAGCTGATCTCTTCTACCGGTAGTGTACATTATGCACAATGAACAATCTTCATGTATCCAGAGTGCCATAACACGGTTTGCACGGAAGTTACATCGGGTGATGCCGGATGCCATGGTGGTACCGGTTATGGCCATTCTCGTTGTCGCGGTGGTTCAGCCTGCACGTGCGATAGTAAACGACGCGGTAATCAGGCAGAAAAAAATGGCGGTGATGCTACTCAAGGAAAGCGGGCTTTCCCGGGAGGATGCAGAGCGGTACACTATGCATATGCAGATAGCCCTCACCGAAGTAACCGGGTGGGAAATAATGGATTATTCCGTTACCGAATCGCTTCTGGCGGAGCGGGGGGGTACCGAGCGGTGCGTGAACCTGCAGTGCCGTATTATTAATGGTCAGTTACTGGGGGTGGACTATCTCTGTTTCGGCAGTGTTGAGACAATCGGAAAGACATTTTCCCTCAATCTCCAGATTGCCGACATCGCCACCGGACGGTTGGTCGCGAATGTCTCACGGTTTTACAAGGGAAAAGAAACCAATTTCGTAAAGAAAATTATTCCGGACGTCGCGAAGCGGGCAACCAGTTCCCTTGTGGATAAACGAAGCGCGGCATACAGCGGTTCACAGAAGCACCGCGAGGTGAAAGATCGGTTGGAGAAACAGGCAGGCAGTGCCTTTGGAGATGTACGGGGTTACCTTGCCTACGGGACTGATGAAGGAATTCAGACTGAAGGAAAACTCGCGTTCGGTTATCTGGTGACCGGCAGAAACATCGATCCCGACGGTGCACTCCGGTACAGCTATCAGCTACAGTCGTATCTTGCCGATGCCGGTGGATGTGCGATGCTCTATATTGACGAGATGGAACGGTTGATGCAGGCGCGTGGCGGAACGCTGCAGTGCGGGTCAAAACGCTGTGCCACCAACGTCGGGAAACTGCTTGGTGTCAACTATATGGGATTCGGTCGGCTGAAGAAAATCTTTGGTTGTTTCATACTCCGGATATATATCGTTGATGTGGAAACCGGTGAAGTGATCACCAGACATCGTGAGCGGTTCAGAGGAAGCGAAATCGCTTTTCTGACCGAAATTATTCCGGAGACCGCTTCCCGGATCGGTGAAGTTCTGGAAGAACGCACGGGCGGCTTGCGGTAATTTATTATCTCCTTCCTGTATATTACCCCCACCCTTGTCCTTCCCCCGCTAACGAGAGAGGGAGCATGATGACTGGAAACCGGGTACTCCGTGTTACCCGAGCTGATTCACCCCATTGTCCACTGACGTCCCCGTCAGTGCTGTATGGAAGGGGAGAATCAGATGTTTTCATTTCTTCCTGAATGCGGCATTGCCAAGGTGATGTACTGAGCAGTTTGTCGAAGTGACGATAGTGGCCATGGTCACTGTTTGTTTGACCCCTCTGATATATCAAAATGATATACAACTGTTCCCTTTAGAGATATCCCGTATCTATTTTACTTATAATATACTGATTTCAGGGCGATTACGTTTTCTTATACTGACTGGCACACAAATTGAGTTGGAACAAGGTCCGACAGAAAAAAGAGTATTCACCTTATTCCATACTCAGGGGGTTACCATGAGATTACTTGAAAGGACACTTTTTGCAACGGTACTGCTGCTGGGTACTGTATTCGCCACGAATGAAACAGTGGAAGATTCGGATCTGGATGCGAAGAAAGTCAGAGCCGATTCACTCCAGCAGGCAGCGGATTCTCTTGACGCCAGGGCGATTGTGCTTGAAAAACAGCTCGACGGTATCGAGGAGAGTCAGAGTGATCTGCGTGATGAAATCGAGGATCAGCTGGAGGATCTTCGGGAAGCGATTGATGACATCCGGGAACAGGTCGAGTCAACACTCGATGAAATTCGCGACTCCCAGGAGGAGGCTGTCGAGCGGCTGGAGGAGCAAATTGAGGGTCGGGAGGAGCGCAGACACGCCGGATCATTCATTTTCGGCATCGAATATGCGCATCTCGATACGGATCCGTTGCGACATCTGGAGAAAACGGATTTGTCGCTGATGGACAGGTATACCTTTGACTTCAACGACAACAGCATGCTGATGTTCGGACTGATGGGGTATTACAATCTGCAGAACAATGTACGGGTCGGGAATGGTCTTTACGCAGGGTATAAAAGCTTTCAGAGCGACGTGTATACTACCACGGTAGATGATTCGCTGTTCAATACTTCGGAAGAAGTTGATTCGATCGTAACACTCAGGGTAATCCCGATGTACATAGGGTTTATTTGTGAAAAAGCATTTGTGTTCGAACCGGTCAATTTTTTCGCCGGAATCATGCTCGGCGGCAATCTTTCGTTTATTATTAAAGAAGAAGAGCGGGCGCAGGCGAACACGTCGTTCATTTCCGACGATTACAGCGATGAGCGCAACAGTGAATACAGCTTTGCTTTCGCCCCGGCGGTTGCATGGGATATTCACGGCGGTATGGCTATGAGGCTTTCAGAACATATGCATATCGGCATCGACGGTGTCATACGGTTCGCCTATGCCTACGAGGGGTACGGTGCCGGATTCGGGGATTTTCTCACGGTAAGCCCCGGAGTTCGTTTGAGATTGACCTTCGGCAATGCCGGATAACACCTTACCCCCGTTCGCTATGGATAGTTACAAGGAGATACCAATGAAACACTGTGTATGGTTAAGCAGCATTTTTGCGGCAGCGGCTCTTTCGATGGCCGAATCCGTTGAGGTTTCCGATACGGCTGCCGCACCGGCGGCGACTGATACGGTTGTTACGGAAAAGGTTCCCTGGGAACCGGACACCTCGGCAAACGGAACGGATTCCGGAGCATCGGTGGTGTCGGATGGTGCTGAACAAGATACTGCCGGGAAGAAAAACAAAAATATTGTAGTGCTCAAAGAGAGTCTTGATACGGTATTTATTTTTGACAAATCGGTATTCCGTCATGTTGCGCAGGACTGGCGCAACAACATAGATATTTTCCGGCAGCGTGGATACGGTGCGTCGGGTAGTTCCTATTACGGTGCCAATGCTATTTTTATACGACCGGTCGAGGAACTTGCGGAAAACCTTCCATCACTGGCGGATAAAAAGTTCTATTTCAACAAATTCGGTTTTGAACCCTTTCTGATGTCGGGCGGCGGAGGATTTGTTGGCCTTGGCGACGGATTCCGCCTTGGCGGTGTCGGGATGAGCGGTGAACGGAAGTTTTTGAGTGCCCCGTACAACGGCGATTCGGTTCTGGTGCTCAACACGAAGGTGAGTTACGGTGGATTTCTTATCGAGAAATGCATACTTCGCAATAATTGGAATCTTTCGGTAGGAGGACTTCTCGGTGGGGCCAGCATGAAAGTTGCGATTACCGAAGAGGAGAACACGTTCTTTTTCGGAGAAGATGATCCAGTCGTCAATGGCGATTACGATTACAATCACCGAGCAGCCTGTTTCATGGTTGAGCCGCACTGCGGTCTGACCTATACGTTTTTCTATTTCTTTCATCTCGGAGCGCGTGTTTCGCTGCCGATGTTCATGTCACTTGATAAATTCGGTGTATACACCAATGACTTCTTTACGGTCAATCCGGGATTCCAGATCAGTCTCACATTCGGAAATCTCGGGTAAAACCACAGAGAGTGCGGAAGAGGTATGTCGTGAAGCAACAACAGGAAAATTCATTGACCGGCCGGAATGGTTCATTCGGGTTGCGGTTATTCTCCCTGCTCTTCATTGTCGGCACTGTTGCCGGTATTGCCGTAGCCGGAGAGAAAACCGCACCGGAGAGTATACCGCACTCGGAGGCTCCCCCAACGGATATCGACTCGCTGCGAAAAGCGATCGAGCAACTGCGGCAGGAAGCGGTTCAACTGCGTGAAAAGGCGGATCAGATGGATGAAAACAGCCGGCAGGCCACCGGCAGAAAAAAATCAGGTAATTCTGATCCGCAGCCTGAGGATTCCGTGGTGGCTCCCGAGGTGTCACAGACCCCGAAAGACACCGTTGAACTGTTGTCAAAAGAGGGAACCCGCGCGTTTCTGGAATCGTTCGGTCGGAAACGGGGTGCCAGGGAACGTGGCTACGGCGGAGGGATTGGTGCGATGCCGGGAATGTTTGTAATGAATATGCGTCCGGTGCACCAGTTTCTTGATATTATTACGTCAAGCAGTGAATTCAAAGATATCACTTTTCCCCTCTACAGTAATTTTCAGGGATTTTTCATGATGGGAATCACGGGGTACGGTGCATTGGGGAACGGTTTGCGGGTGGGTGGCAGCTTTCAGTCCGGTTCGAGAAGTTACTCAACCCGTGAAAACGATACCACCTATACGGTTGATGTACATACCGCTTTTGGTGGTTTTCTGCTTGAAAAAGCGGCCGTGAGCGGGCCGATGAACTGGTTTGTCGGTGGTATGGCAGGTGGTGCGGTGATTGATGTGAGTCCGACAAAGACCTCAAACCTGTTTTCGCATATTGATATCAGTCGTGAGATCGGAAAAGAATACAACCAGTTGAGTGCTCCGGCACTGCTTCTTGAGCTCCACGGCGGATTCACCTATACCATGGTCAACTGGTTTCACGTTGGGGGCGAACTTTCAACACCGCTGTATTTTTCGCCGTCCGGGTTCAAGACGTCGGCCGGTCAGAGTGTCACCAACGGTTTTTTAACCGTCAACCCCGGGTTTCGGATCAGAATCATTTTAGGCAATATAGGATAGCGAAAAAGAATCAATGCTCGAAAACGTCGCAGACGGATTTCTCGGGTTGTTCATGTTTTTTTCGCACTGGCTCTCGGTGGGCAATGATCAGGGTGAGATCAAAATCGCTGCCGTACAGGAACTGGGGAGCCGTGTGGTGATTGAGTGCGTCATCTCCTTTGACTGGAATGAGCGGATGAACGACCTGATTGATGCCGGTATTCCATTGCGGTTCCGGATTCAGTCGATGAGCGATCGTGGTGATACCACCATTTCGATCCGGACCTTGCTGTGCGATGTCGGTGAGTACACGTATTCGTTCAATGACTCCATTCTGCAACCGCCTGACGGGGGTGTCTACCAGTCCAAAGAGTTCCGTCAGATCTACCGCGCACTGCGTGAATATCGCCATGTTACCCGGCAATTCACCGCTGAAGCAGTAACGCTGCACATCGAGGCGGTACTGCTGCCGAGCAAGGTGAGTCAACTGGGCCGGAGTATTGACATGTCGGATATATTCGGCAGCAGGAAATTCTCCACCAGAATTATCCGGAAAGAAAAACGGTAGCTCATATGACTCTCTGGCGTCGGCTCGAACTTGAATGGAAAGTACTGCTGCTTGCCGCAGTGCTCTTTGTCGCGTTCGTCTGGCCGGTACAGCGGTATTTTATTTCCCGGTTGACAACAACACTCGATCAGGCTATTGATCCGAATCTGGAAACGACCCTGCGTACTGAACTTGCCGATGCCGGCGGGGTGCGCAGGGAGGCAATCAAGGAACATATTGAGCGCTACCGGCAGACCCGAGTGCTTATTCCTTTTGTGGTGCGGGAACAACAGCAGCTGCTCCTGGCGCTTTCGGTCGGGTTGTTTATCCTTTTTCTGCTGCTGTCGTACTGGGTGCTCAGCCGACTTACCCGTCCGCTCAAACAGCTCGCAGGCGCGGTCGACAGAATCGCCAAAGGGGAGGCGGCGCAGGTAAACCGTGTTTCCGGAGGGGCGCTCGGTGTTGTTGAGCAGGCGGTGATCAATCTGCAGAGTGAGCTGATGACGTTACGTGAAAAAGCACGTATTCAGGGGATGGAATCCGCCTGGAAGGATATCGCCCGGGTAATGGCGCACGAGATAAAAAATCCGCTTACTCCCATACGGCTTACTCTTGACCGGATCGAGGAACGGGCGGCAACCGGAAGAACGTTTGAACCGGATGAACTCTCCAAATTTCTGACCCGGATCAATGCGCAGATTGACATGCTTGAACGGCTCGTCGACCAGTTCCGCAGTTTCTCCCGGGAACCTGAGGTCCGGATTGCCGAGGTTGATTGCGCCTCACTTCTGCATCAGGTTGCCGACGGAATGGGGGGGAAACTTGCATCGACGGTTTCGGGCGAAGCAATGATTGATTCTGATCCCTACCTGCTGCAGCAGATTTTCCTGAATCTCTGGAAAAATGCTCTTGAGGCGGGTGCCACGGCGGTTTCGGCAGTTATTGCCCGAAAAGATACCGCCGGGGCGGCGATAACCATTTCCGATAACGGCCCGGGAATCGCTTCGGCCGACATTGACCGGATCTGGTTGCCCTATGTTACCCTCAAAAAAAACGGCACCGGGCTCGGTTTACCGGTAGTGAAGCGACTGGTCGAAACGCTCGGCGGCAGCGTTTCGCTCACTTCACCCGCGGGCGATGGTGTCCGTATCGCAATCACTCTGCCGTCACTGCGTCGTGGGGAGTCTGTCTGAATGGAAAAGAACATGCGAATCGGGATTGTGGATGATGAAGCGGCGATCCGGGAGAGCCTTTCGGAAATTCTGGTTGAAGAAGGATATGCTGTTGCTTGTGCCGAGAGTGCGCGTGAGGCACGGGCAATCATCGGTTCCGGGGTGGATCTGGTGCTGCTTGATATCAAACTCGGCAGTGACAACGGGATTGAGCTGCTAAAGGAGATCAAGATCCAGCGCCCCTTTCTGCCGGTTATCATGATAAGCGGTCACGGGACGGTCGCACTTACCGCCGAGGCGTTCAAGCTGGGTGCGCATGAATTCATGGAAAAACCGCTGCGGTTGATACAGGTGCGAGCCTGTGTTCGCAATGCACTCGAGGCGGTCAAGCTTAAAAACCGGATGATGGAACAGGAACGGTCGCAGCTTCCCCGCCCGTTGTACCAGTCAAAAGTCATGAAGCAGCTCTTCGCCCAGGCATCGCGACTTGCCTCGCTGCGTGAGCCGGTAGTCATTACCGGTCCATCCGGTGCGGGAAAGGAACTGATCGCGCACGCTCTCCATTACGATGGTGTCCGGAGAGAAGGGCCGTTCACTGCCACCAACGCGGCATCAATGCCGGTAACCCTCGCCGAGGATGAACTCTTCGGCCATGAAAAAGGGGCGTTCACCGGTGCCGACCGGCTGCGCATCGGCTGTCTGGAGAAGGCGCACGGGGGCACTCTGTTTCTGGATGAAATAGCCGATCTCGATCTACAGATTCAGGCGAAACTGCTGCGGGTACTCGAGACGGGAACACTCATGCGGCTCGGGGGTATGCAACAAGTAAAGGTTGACGTGAGGATAATCGCCGCCACTCATAAAAATCTGGCGAGAATGGTCGAGGAGGGGGCGTTCAGGCACGATCTCTGGTACCGGTTGTGCGCCTTTGTGCTCCAGGTCCCGCCGCTTGCCGACCGCAGGGAGGATATTCCCCTTCTTGCCACGGCGTTTTTAAAAAAGACCTGCGCCGATATGGGATGTGTCAAGGAATTCTCCGCCGGGGCTCTTGCCTGCCTGGAGACGATGCCGTTTCCCGGCAACGTGAGGGAACTGCGGCATATGGTTACCCGTGCGGCGGTTTTTTCCGATGAGGCTACCATTGGTGAGCAGGCAATCCGTTCAGTAGTTCCGACTTCGTCATCGGCACCGTCATCCGCAGCACCCTCTGCCGCATATCATGACTATGATTTCAGAACAGCGCGGGATAAATTCGAAAGGGATTACTTCAAGGCTGTTCTCGGGAAGGCGTCGGGAAACATTACCGCAGCCGCCGCTGCGATCGGCATGGCACAATCAAATCTTTCGAGAAAGCTTAAAGAACTCGGTTTGCGCTAGACGGGGAGCTTCCCAACATGACCCATACGAATAATTCCGGGTATCGAATTTCCAGCATTCCCCGGTGTTGACCGACGGATCAGGTGTAATATTTTTTTACAACTGTCAGGGAAACTTTACAGTATTACCTGCATTTCAAGCGCATACTGTCCATAATAATATGGCACGTCATTTGCTTTGATAGTAAACAACGAAAAGAAGTGATATTCGTCAACCGGTAACATCTACCTTGTTATACATGGTGCCGGTGTATAAATACGATAACGATTTCCCATTCACCTCAAATGCTGGAATAGAATTGGGAAGGGGCCGATCTGCAATGGACCGGCCCCTGTTTTTTTTGTTATCTGTTGTCAGGAATGGAGCAATGGTGTCAATGGGCTCCCTTGCCGGTGAATACCACCAGAATCGTCCGGAGCATGATTTTAAAGTCAAGGCCGATTGACATGTTTTCAAAGTAGTAGAGGTCGTAGAGTACCTTCTGCTTGACATCCTCAATAGTTTCGTCGTACTTGTGCTTTACCTGTGCCCAACCGGTAATCCCCGGTTTCATTTTAATCCGCCGGACATACCACGGAATCTCTTTTTTCAGCATGTCAACAAAGTAGGGCCGTTCAGGCCGGGGGCCGACAAGGCTCATCTCTCCCTTGAGCACATTTAAAAACTGCGGAATTTCATCGAGACGGGTTTTCCGCAGGAAACGTCCCACCGGGGTAATCCGCGGATCATTTTCGGTTGCCCACTGGGGTCC
Source organism: Chitinispirillaceae bacterium (assembly GCA_050304135.1). Taxonomy (GTDB): domain Bacteria; phylum Fibrobacterota; class Chitinivibrionia; order Chitinivibrionales; family Chitinispirillaceae; genus JAFGNB01. The sequence continues at coordinate 39,633 of JBNLDC010000004.1, forward strand.
GGCCCGTTTCTCCGCATCGCTGTACATGGAACGGAACTTGAGCATGGTGAAGTTTTTACCATTTCTCCCCACCCGCACCTGTTTATAAACTGCCGGTCCCTCTGAGGTCGCCCGAATGACAATGGTAAGCAAGAGACTGACGGGGGCACCCAGCAGCAGCACCGTTGCCGAGACGGCTATATCTATCAGCCGCTTGATCTGTGCCTCCCATGCGGGCATATGATCCTGCAGCAGCACCATTAGCGGTACCCCGAAAATCTGATGTGTTTTAAAGTGACCGGTAATCACGTCCATTAGTGAGGGGACCATATAGATAGTTACCCTGATGTCGCCGCAATATTCGAGAATTTTCTGAATTTCGTTCGGCGAAGCACTGACATGGGTAATGATAAGCCCGGTAATCCGTTCCTTTTTAACCACCTGCGGAATATCGGAATAGGTTCCCAGAACATGGTAATCATTATGCATGGTCCCTTTTTTCCTGCCGTCATCGTCAATGTAGCCTGCCACACGGTAACCGAGTTTGGGAAAACGATTGATGTCGAGTGCCAGCTGTGCTCCGGAAGGGTTGGCGCCTATAATGAGCACTTTTGAGACGGCGATCCCGCGGGAGAAGAGCAGCGAGAGCAGGGTATGCATGATGAATCGGTTGCCTGCTGCGAAAAAAAGCATGCAGGTGCCGTAGGTGATTAAAATCGGCATTTTTGTAGGGGTGAACAGCACGCGTGGGTTACCCTCACGGGCGAATTCAATCACCTGTGGTGCACTGGTCACCAGAAAAAGGAGAAACATGCCGATGCCCACCGTCCGTCCCACGACAAAAAGTTCGTCGAGTCGTGACTCTTTGTACCAGTCCCGGTAGAGACCGGTGAAAAAAAAGAGAACAATCCAGAGTGATGAAACGATAAGTGACGGATAGAAGTGGCTTGCCAGGTCAAGGGTCGGGTCAAGCGCTTCGGGAAAGAGGTTTGATTTGTACCGGAGCCAGAATGCGGCGAAGTACGCCACGTTTATCGCGAGAACATCAAAGATGAAGGTAAAGAGCTTTTCTAAAAACCGTGCAGCCATACGATTGTTACCATGTATGCTTGATAAAGCGGTCGAAGAGCGTTGGCCCTGAAATCGGCGTGCATTGACTCGCCGCAGTTTCACTATAGTGGTCATTACCGTTTGATGCCACGCCGGGGCCACTCAGGATAAAGGGTACCGGTTCTCCACTGTGCGTCCGGATCGACACTGGTGTCGCATGGTCGGGGGCAACAAGCATTCGGATATCACCCCGTTCCTCCTGAAAGCGTACCATCTCTCCAACGATATGGGTATCGAACTCTTCTATCGCCTGAATTTTCTTTTCGAGTAGTCCCTCGTGACCGGTTTCATCGGGTGCCTCGACATGGAGGTACACCAGATCCTCCTCCTCGAGTGCGGCGCGTGCGGCGGCAACCTTACCGGCGTAATTGGTACCGAGATACCCGGTGGCACCTTCCACCAGACGGACCTGCAGACCGGCAAGCACACCGATACCGCGCACCAGATCGACTGCGGAGATCACTGATCCGGTGATGCCGTACCGCTGCGCCATCGACGGCAGTGACCGCTGAAAGCCCTCCCCCCAGAGCCATATATCGGTAACCGGAGGCTTTCCCGTACTGCGTCGCGTACGGTTGACTTCTGATGCAGCGAGCACTTCCCGTGCGCGTTCCATCAGCCGGAGCAGTTCCTCGGCACGTTCTCCCTGCGGAAGGTATGACTGGATCGGCTTACCGGTAATATCGTGGGGTGGTGTCGTATGCAGATCTCCTGTAAAGCCGTCGCAGACCAGCAGATGACGGTAGCTGATTCCCGGATGAAAGGTGATTGTTTCCGAGGAGCAATGCTTCTGCAGCTCGGCGATAAGAACGTGCGCCTCGGTTGTACTGATGTGACCCGCACTGTAATCGAACATCGTGCTGTTTTCGATGGTAACGAGATTGCACCGGAACGCCATCTCTTTTTCCGTCAGCCGCACTCCCATGCTTGCCGCTTCAATCGGTGCCCTGCCGCTGTAGTAGGTCATTGGATCGTAGCCGAGCAGCGCGAGGTTGGCCACGTCACTGCCGGGGTGCATTCCTTCGGGAACGGTTGCGACCAGACCGATGGTGCCTGCGGCGGCAATGCGGTCCATATTGGGGGTTCGGGCGTAGTGGAGCGGGGTGCGGTTATCGAGCTGGGCAATCGGCCAGTCGGCCATACCGTCACCGACCAGAAAAGCGTATTTCATTACATGCCCTTTCCCCGCAACGCGGGAAGAATGGTACTGTTGATGATCTCCATAACCGTGTCCTGCATCTGTTCCTTGTCAATCAGGCGGTCGTGCAGGACCGGCCGGTCACGCAGTCCGGTAAGCGCATGGTGTACCGGAGTCTTCGAGAGCGCCGCAAGACGGTCGATGCAGACGAACTCATCGTCGGGAGTGGATTCTTCAAGGGCGCCCAGCACATCGCAGCTGAATTTGTACGGGCTTGCCGTTGACGCGATGATGGTGGTTTTTCCGCGGCCGGAAAAACGTCTGTTCAGGGCGACACCCACGGCGGTATGGGTATCCAGCAGGTAGCCGTATTCGGTGTGGATGTCTTTGATGGTTGAGAGGACTTCGGCTTCGTCAACCCATCCCGAGAGAATCACTTCGTCGATGTTCCGATGAGTTGCCGTATCGACGGTAAAGGATCCGGTCTGTGCGAGTTCTTCGTACCAGGAGGTTATCTTCCCGGTATCGCCACCGGTTATTGCATACAGAAACCGTTCGAGATTCGAGGAGATGAGGATGTCCATTGAGGGTGCATTCGTCCGGAAGAAATCACGGTTGCGCGAATAGGTGCCGGTGGCGAAGAAATCGGCGAGTACCCGGTTTTTATTCGAGGCACAGATAAGTTTATCGACAGGCAGGCCCATGCACCGGGCGTAATATCCGGCGAGAATGTTGCCGAAATTGCCGGTAGGGACACAAAAGTCAACCGGTTCACCGCTCCTGACGGTGCCGCTGCGCACCGCCTCGCCGTAAGCAGTGAAATAATAGACGATCTGAGGACAGAGCCGGCCCCAGTTGATGGAATTGGCGGATGAAAATTCGATTCCCGAAGATTTGAGTTGTACCCGCAGGGTTGCATCGGAAAAGAGTTCCTTGACCGCCGTCTGGCAGTCGTCAAAATTGCCGTGTACGGCAACCACGGTGGTGTTGTCGCCGTCGGTGGTGGTCATCTGCAGCTGCTGGATCTCGCTGACGCCGTCGTTCGGGTAGAATACGATAATGGAGATCCCCGGTGCATTTTTAAATCCCTCGAGCGCGGCTTTTCCGGTATCACCCGAGGTGGCGACCAGAATGACGGTATGAAGCGCGTTGCCGGTTTTCTTTTTGGCACAGGCGAGCAGATGGGGCATGATCTGCAGGGCAACGTCCTTGAATGCCGCCGTGGGACCGTGCCAGAGTTCCATGATCTGCTGTTCGGTGCCCAGCGGAACCATATCGACGACACGGGGTGTATTGAAGGTCGATTCGTTATACGCACTCTTGAGACAGGAGTGCAGTTCCGCCTCGGTGTAGTCGGTCAGAAGAAGCTCCAGTACCGATTTGGCGACTTCTTTGTACGACGCAGTGCCGGTGTAGGCTTCAGCGGGAAGAATCGGGAGCGATTGCGGAACAAAGAGTCCGCCCTGCGGTACCATACCGAGTCCGATTGCCTGCGAAGCGGTTACCGGCGGGAAATTACCCCGCGTACTGATGTACATCATATATGATTAAACCCTTTTTTATGGACAAAATAACTTTTGCGGTTTCAATTGCCGCAGCAATTACGTTTCAGATCCAACGGATGATCGTTGCGGTAATAGTGGCACTTCGCAGGAGACTCCGCTTTATTTCCATACGACGCGACCGGTACCGTTTCCGGATGGCTTCGACGTCGGGTGCTGGTTACCGGTGCTACTCCTCTATTCTTATGAGGCAGGTATTCTTCTTTACCGATTCCATCTGTTCGATTTTTGAAAGTGCACGACGGATGCCCTCTTCCCGTGCCTTATGGGTAAGAATAATGACCGGCACACTGTCGTCGGCGTAGCCCTCCTTCTGCATTACCGAGGCGATCGAAATACCTTCTTCTCCAAGAATTGATGCGATCGAAGCGAGTACTCCCGGGTGATCGGTTACGGTAAAGCGAAGGTAGTAGCGGGAGGTGATATCCGCAATCTGCAACAGCGGTACCTTTCGCCCGGAACTGTAATATTCCATCGGAATGCGGATGCTGGTTCCGCTGAGTATATTACGGGCAACATCAGCAATATCACTTACCACGGCAGATCCCGTCGGCATCTCACCGGCACCTTTTCCATACAGCAGGATACGTCCGACCGCATCCCCCTCGAAAAGTACGGCGTTGAAAACATCGGCTACCGAGGCTAGGATATGGCGTGCCGGCAACATGGCGGGATGTACGCGAACGTCCACCGGACTGCCGCTGCTATCACGGTTGATGACCCCGAGCAGCTTGATCACATACCCCAGTTCCCGTGCCGAGGCGATATCTTCCGGACCTATCCCGGTGATTCCCTCTATAGCGATCGATTCGTAGGGAACATAGCCGTCGCTTATCAACGAAGCCATGATGGCGACTTTATGTCCGCTGTCGCCGCCGCCCACATCGAGTGTCGGGTCCGCTTCGGCATAGCCGTTTTTCTGCGCCTCGGCGAGAACGGTGTCGAAGGGGAGTCCTTCTGCCGACATTTTGGAGAGAATGTAGTTGCAGGTGCCGTTGATGATGGTTTTGACGGAAAGCACTTCGTTGCCGATGAGCCCTTCGCGGATTGTCTTGATAACCGGCATACCGCCACCCACCGCAGCTTCGAAATAGAGTGATACCCCGTTCGCAGCGGCGCATTCAAAAAGTTCCGGTCCGAATTCGGCAACCAGTGCTTTGTTGGCGGTAACAACATGTTTACCGGCACTCAGAGCATCCAGCACCACTTTCCTGGCAAAGGTGGTACCCCCAATGAGTTCAACCACGATAGCAATTGCAGGATCACCGATGACATCCGCCGCATCACCGGTGCACTGCGCATCGCCAACCGGAAGATTCGCAAATCGTTCAGTTGCCTTATCTGCAATGCGTGCGAGCCGCATTGGAATTCCCGCGGCTTTCAGTGCCGGAATCCGGCTCTGTAGAATTTTCACCACACCGCCGCCGACGGTGCCGACGCCGATTATACCGACTGCTATCTCTTTCATCAGTTCCTCTCTGTTCCGGCAGGAGCACACCGTGAACTGGTGCACCGCCGTTTTCTGTTATCGTGTAACCCGTGGATTAATCTTCGTCAAATTTCCGGGCGAAAAGACCGGCAATCGCATCCAGAGCCTGTTCTTCATCGTCGCCGGAAGCGCGGATGGTGACCTTTGCCCCGCAGGTGGCCGCAAGCATCATGACACTCATAATGCTTTTTGCATCGGCATCGGCACCGCTTTTAGTTATCGTGATAGTCGACTTGTACTGCTGGGCGGTTTTCACGATCATCGATGATGGCCGGGCATGAATACCCAGCGTATTTACAACCTCAACTTCACGTTCCGTCATGGGTGCTATTTCTTTTTTTTGCCGAATCCGAACTTGATGCGCAGCTTCAACGCATCTTCCTGTACATTTCTCACCAGGGTGTCGAGATCGGCAATCGTTGTTTTCAGATCATCGTACATCTCTTTATCGTGCAGGATTCTGCCGATGGTGGTCTCTTCGTCCTGAAGCTGATTAAGAATCGTCTGCACTGACTGTGTAAGCGTATCGACATTTTCCATCACCAGTACTGCTCGAGAGGAAAGTGTCTCTCCGTTGGCAACAATAGAATCAACCAGTGGAGCATTGCGCTGCATCAGCCTGTTTGCCTCGTCGGAAAGCTGCTTCAGGTTGACGATACTCTGATCAATCGCCGGGCCGTTATCGCTCAATATGTTCTGCACACCGAGAGTAATGGTGTCGAGTCGGGCAATGATCGCTTTGAATACTGTGATAAACGAGGTGTCGCCTACCGTCTGGCCAACGATGAAAGAGAGATTTGTCGCCAGCTCCTGTACCTCGCCGAGGACGCTGCCGAGCATACCAATCGCCTCAGCGATACCGCTGTCGAAAGTCCCCTCCAGAAAAAGAGTATCCATAGACTGTATCGGTTTGATCACTGTCCCGGCCTGGGAATACTGCAATCCAACGCCACGTTCTCCCATCAGACCGATATTCTGGATCATAATCCTGCAGGAGTCAGTGACTTTCAGATTTTTATCGAGTTCGAGGATAACGGCGACGCTGGTATCCCGCAGGGCGATTGATTTTACCGTTCCCTTGGAAACGCCGTTCACCATCACGGGATCACCCACCTGCAGGGTTCCCACATTGGGAAACAATACTGCGTAGTCGACCATTTTACGGGTGACTGAGACCTCTTTGAGCCACAGAACACCGGCAATCAGAATGACAACAGCAATGAGGATGGATGCGCCGACAACAAGATCAACGTCTGTTTTTTTCAAGGCACATCCTTTCAATCATGGTGCAGAGTAATCAGAAAAGCATGCTCCTTACCGTTCGAGCAGCCGTTTTCGTTATTGCTGTAACCGAAGTTTCTGAGCAGTACGACTCTCTATAAAGGAGATCATAACTGCCCGGATTGCAGCAAATACCACTATAATATACTAAAAGAGAACCCCTTCCGGCGTCTGCCGACAGAAGAAGGTTCTCCTGACTGAACTATCTTTATTGTATTGTTGTTTTTACCGGTGGTGTTTTGTGGTTTTTGATCTTTTCGTTGAGTTTTTTAAGTTGCCGTTCGGCTTTTGCAAGCGCATCGTCGAATGCTTTGCCGATATTATCGGCTTTGGCCGAAGCGACGATCGGATGTCCAAGGGTGTTCATGGTGATTTCCGCGACTTTTTCGACATGTTCACTATCCAGAATGACATGGCAGGAGGTGATTTTATCAAAATATTTCCCGACTTTCTGCAGTTCGTCGTGGATGGTATCCTGCAGGGATTGAGAGGCTTTACTGTGACGTGACGTGATTTGAATTTCCATAAGTACCTTCTCCTTTCCGGATGTGGCAACTGTTTCAATATGAACTCAGCTGTTTATAGATAGTATCATAACCAATGTAAAATTAACAGTGCAAAAAAACTGCAAATTGGAGAAATCAGGGTCCCTTCAACTCGCCTTGCCATCACTGGTTTTTCCATTAAGGGAATCAATCACTTCCGCTGCATTATACGAACTTCGTACAAACGGACCGGAAACGACCCGGGAGATACCCCGCTTTTCTCCGTATTTCCTGTAAGCCTCAAACTGTTCCGGCGACACATAGGTGATAACCGCTGTTTGCTCCGGCGAAGGCTGCAGATACTGCCCTATGGTCACGATCGAACAACCGCAGCTCTGCAGGTCATCCAGCACCGCCTGAATTTCCTCAGGTTGTTCCCCCAAACCGACCATTAGCCCTGATTTGGTAACAAGCCCGGCATCTGCCGATTGGCGAAGTACGGCAAGAGAACGACGGTAGTCCGCCTGCGGGCGGATAACCTGATAGAGCGAAGGAACAGTTTCCACATTGTGATTGAGTACTGCCGGTCTGCTTTTAAAAACCACGGCAAGGGCATCAACACTGCCGCCCAGATCGGGAATCAGAAGCTCGGCGGTAACCTCTGGCAGTGCGGATCTGAATGCCTCAACAAGTGCCGCCAGAAATGACGCACCCCCATCGGGAAGGTCGTCACGGGTCACCGAGGTGATCACCACATGGCCGAGTTTCATTGAGGCTGCTGCCTCGACTATCTTGTCGATTTCCGACCAGTCAAGTGGAGCGGTCGCCCCTTTTCCGACGCTGCAGAAGGTGCATCCACGGGTGCAGACCGCCCCCATAACGAGAAATGTAGCGGTACCCCGGGCGAAACATTCGCTGCGGTTGGGACAGCGTGCCTCCCGGCATACCGTATGCAATCCTGCTGCGGCGATCTGTTTCTGAACCTGATGCTGTTTTCCCTGAAAGGCGATCGGTCGTTTGAGCCAGTCCGGTTTTCGCGGGAGGGGGGTGGTTGCCCCTGCGGGAGTGGATATCATCATACTCCTGATGTACGAAGTTCTGTGTGTTCCATAAGTACTACGGTGAATCCATATTCGGTATTGCAGGCCGCCGATGGAATAATTGTGGTGTACCTCATCTGCTGCAGGATGCTTCGATTGATCCGACAGAGAACAGGCCCTTATGTGTATTTGAGCCGCAGTCGGGCCGGTAGTATCCTCAGCTGTTCCCGGTATTTCGCAACCGTTCTGCGTGCGATCGCCATACCCTCTTTTTCAAGCTCCTGGGCTATTTTCTGATCGGAAAGTGGTTTGCCGGTGTCTTCGTGCTCGACCATCTCTTTAATGCGGTTTTTAATTCGCTCGGTTGAAACGTCTCCACCACCGGCACTGCTGCTGTTACTGTCCTGATTGATCGCCTCGGTAAAGAAATACTTGAGTTCGAATATACCGTGGCGGGTCTGCACGTATTTGTTGCTGGTAACCCTGCTGACGGTTGAAATGTGCATATCGATCATTTCGGCGATATCCTGAAGCTTGAGCGGGTGAAGATTGGGTGGTCCCTTATCAAAAAAAATCTGTTGCCGATCCAGAATCGCGTACATTACCCGCAGCATCGTGTTTTTTCGCTGTTCGATTGAACGTATCAGCCAGGTGGCGCTGTTGAATTTCTCCCGGATGTACTTTTTAACGTCTCCCTTCGCACTGCTGCCACGTTTGAGCAGTTTCGCGTAGGCGTTACTGATATGGAGCGACGGGATCGACCGGTCATTGAGCATAACGACGTATTTGCCGTCGATTTTTTCGACGATAAGATCGGGAATGATGGTTGACGACCGGTCGGCGGCGAACTGGTAGCCCGGTTTGGGATTGACGGTTTTAAGTACTTCGATTGCTTCCTGAATCTCGCGTGGTTCCACGCCGAATCGCCGGGAAAGATCGGGAATTCGCATCCGTTCAAACAGGTCCCATGTTTCGCTGATGCAACGCATGGCGAGGCTTTCGTGGAGCCCTCTTGCGCGCAGCTGAATCATCATGCACTCACGCAGATCCCGTGCACCAACCCCCGGGGGGTCCAGATTCTGCACGATGTAGAGCGCCTCTTCAAGATCGTATATGGAGGTTCCGGTGACTTCCGCTATTTCATTAAGGTCGAGCCGCAGGTACCCGTCTGGATCAAGACTGCCTATGATGAACTGCACTAAAAGCTGAAATTTTTCAGGGATTTTCTTTTCGGTCAGCTGTTTGGTGAGGTGCTCCTCGAGTGATTTCTGATACACCGGGGAGGCTTCGTATTTTTCTTCGTTGGGATCGCGTTCCTCGCTATACGAGTAGCCGAGATCAAACCCCTCCTCAAGGTATTCTTCCCAGTCGATTTCATCTTCGGAGGTCTCGAGCTCCTCTTCTTTTTCAACCTCAGGTTCTTCCGTCTCCTGCTCCTGCTCGGGGGTTTCCTCCTGCTCCTGTTCAAGCTCATCGCTTGCTTCGAGGACCGGATTCATCTCCAGTTCGGTCTTGAGCAGCTGTTCAAGCTGCAGGGTATTGACCTGAAGCAGTTTGAGCGACTGAATCATCTGAAACGACAGCTTCTGCTGCAGTTTCATTGAGAGATCAAGACCGAGATTCACCTGAGTGTTCCTTACTGCTTATCGTTAAAAGAGTTAAGTGAAAATTACCGCATGATTAGCAATCTTCGTGCCTGTTGGTAAAATAATATATACATGGTACCTGTTTCGTTACTTTTATGCAAGGAAGATTCATCCGGTTAAAAAATTATCGCAGGACAAAAGTGTATTTTCGGGTTTATGCGCGATAAACGTCTGATTGCCGAACACCGTGGGGGAACACTTACCCATTAACATCACCGGCAGCTTGTCGGATGGGCCCGGGAATGTGCTGAACAGCTACTCAGACAGGTCGGTTCGAATGACAAGTGGTTGACGGAAGCACTCCGGGTGGCGCGGGAGTGGGAGGAGGACAGGGTGCGAACCGGTGCTGCCATTTCAGCTGTGCGGGCAGTGCACCGGGTGGCACGAGAATACACTGATCCTGCAGCAGTTGCGGTGGGATATGCGGTCGCCACCGCACATATGGCGGATCATGCACCGGGAGTACTGCTGTATGGGTACCGGGCGTTATCGTTGATGAGTGATATAAATTCCGTTACGGTAAGGGCCGAACAGTTGGAGGTGCTTGCCCGATTACCAGATGCACTCAGCGTATCTGTCCGGGAAGCATTTGAGAAGAAGGAATCTTTTTTCGGGGAATTTCGTAGTTGTTTATAGGACAAAGGCGGAAGATATATCACCAGCTTACCTGAACAGCTCAAATACCTGTTCATGCCATGTCCGGGCTTTTTTAACCGGTTTACGTTGCGGTGGTTGATACTTCTTCCCAAGCAGGTTGTAGGTCTCCGTGTTCTTTACCACCGTAATCCGGGAATGCTTGATAGTACTGCGGGCAGGGGATGTTTTTCTGGAAACCGCCGCAGAAGGTTCGATCTTGCGAGGGGTAACGTCGGTAACGGGCTCTGCGCCGGCTATGACACCCGTCAACAAAGCAATAAAAAGTACGCAGCGCATATCCGCTCCTCTTTTTCCTTTCTCTTATAATATACCCGTAAAAGCCTGCTTTAAGGGGATGAAACCCGAAGTTCCGTTTTCTGATGGAAAACAGGGAACGTGAGGTGTGTTCAGGTGCATCATCAGGTGGCTTTCTGCCGTCGCGGTTCAGTTGACGGATTTCGGCATACGGTTTGCCTGATAGTATTCACGACAGTAACCGTAAGGAACGTTTTTTGAACTGAACCGGGGAGGTGTTCATGCGGCTATTAGTGATTGTTATGCTGTTGTCGGTTGTACCGGGCATTGGTGGCCCGGGTAAAAGTGTCGTCTACACCATTGGTGATAAGAAATTCGAAGGATATTTTGCGGATGCCGGAAAAAAGGCGCCGTTTATCCTCCTGATTCACGACTGGGACGGACTGACCGAATATGAAGTACAACGCAGTGAAATGTTTAAAAAACTCGGCTATTCGGTGTTTGCTGCGGATCTTTTCGGGAAAGGAATCCGACCAAAGACGCTTGAGGATAAAAAACGGCTTACCGGAGCACTGTATGCCGATCGAACTGCGATGCGCACTCTGATGAACGGAGCGATTGAAGCCGCGCGATCGAACGGTGCCGCGGTGGAAAATGGTGTTGCGATCGGGTACTGCTTCGGCGGTGCGGCGGTCCTGGAACTGGCCCGGTCGGGGGTGTCGCTTAAGGGCTTTGTCGCCTTTCACGGCGGACTGGCAACTCCCGAAGGGCAGGATTACACCAGGTCTAAAGGAAAACTACTGGTGGTCCACGGCAGCGCCGATCAGGCGGTACCGGTGGACCAGGTTACCGCGCTTGCAGGAGAGCTTGAAAAGGCGCATGTCGACCACGAAATAATTCTTTACGGTGGTGCCGATCATGCGTTTACGGTATTCGGGGGAGAGCGGTACAACAGGGAGGCAGACAAAAAATCGTGGGACCGGTGTACCGGCTTTCTGGAAGAGCTCTTTGGAGTGTCAAAATAAAACCTGTGAGGTGAACTGTTGAAAACGCTGCTGCGAATTGAAGAGTTGTTCCTTTTTTTTCTCTCGATACTTCTGTTCGGTCAGACGGGGTATTCCTGGTGGTGGTTTCCGCTACTGCTTTTCGTTCCTGACGCCGCAATGGCGGGGTATTTGATAAACACCCGTATCGGAGCAGTTGTGTATAATTTTATTCACCACCGGGCAGTGGCGGTACTGCTCTTCGGGTTCGGAGTTCTCTTATCGATCCCTCTGCTGCAGCTTGCGGGTATAATCCTTTTTGCTCATGCAAGCCTCGATCGGGCGTGCAACTTCGGGTTGAAGTTTTCTGACCGGTTTACTCATACCCACCTCGATTAAGCAGCCGGTTACCTGTTACAGATCGGAATACTGCCGGAAGCACGGAAGGTCGGATGTGCAAGGTGCCAGACTGCAACACCAATAGTGGTACATGAGGGAAGTTTGATAACCGATCCATCGGCAGTAGTGGTGAAAAGGGTACGGCCACCCAGATCCGACAATGAGATTACCGTTCCGCGGGGAAGTGGGGAGGAAGCAAAGAGAGTACCGCCGCTGTAGCGTAACCGGACGACATTGCGGGAGCCGGCTTTCTGAGACGGTTTTTAAAGGCCGGTTGACCGGCGTTGTGAGAGCAACCACTCCAGCACTCCCGGCTCAGAACGGGCCTGCTCAATGCCCGGTACATGGCCGAGTCCCTCGTATTCGGTGTACTGTGTCATGGTACCGCCGGCATCCTTGATCGAAGCGAAAATAGCCCGGTCATTTTCCACCGGACTGAGTTCATCCGCCGAACCGTGAAATATCCAGAGCGGTGTCTGTGCCATATTTTTCGCCCCCTTGTTGAGGGTATACCCCGCCGCAGCAACGGCTCCCGCAAAACGCGAAGGGAAATCCATAAGGAGCCGGTAAACGCCTTCTCCTCCCATAGATTCACCGTATAAATATTGACGTCCGGCAGCAAATCCGTATGATTGTACAAGGCTGTCAAGTTCATGAAGCGCGCCGGTCATCTGTGGTCGCAACCCGGAATCGTAGGTGCCACCCCAGTCGGCGCATGAATATTCCGTGTTTGGTGTGGGAAGTGCCGTAGGCAGAAAAACCGCGCAGGGCTCAATCGCATTCAGTGCGGATATAATCCAGAAGTATTCATAAACCGGGTCGTTGTTGCAACCGTGAAGAAACATCAGCACCGGCACCGGGGTATCCGATGGTGGGGGAAGAAATAATCCCATGGGAGCATCGTTATGGGTCCAGGTGATGAACTCCGCTGTATCTGCGGAAATCGGTACGGCCCCCTGCGACCGACTGAAAACCACCATCAAAACTATTGTGCTGAGAACAACAGGGCGTACCTTACGAAATCCAAAAGACACCGGACGTTCCTTTTTTGAATCGAATTCGTATTAGGTTTTTATAACGCAGCAGTGAACCGGAATGGGCAGACTGTGATGAAATAATCGGTTTATGAATGCGTCAATTGTCTGTCATGAGAAATATAAAAGAATGCTGATTGGTCCGGTAGTCTATCATTCCATGGTGGCGTTTCAGAAGACTTCGATTTCCACCACGTTGCTGGAAAACTTCGTGTAGGGTACCTTGGCCATGAACCGGTGTTTACCTTTCTGTATCGGCCACGGTGTCCGGTACGGGTACACGGCAACGCGGTATTCCGTTCCATCAATAAACCAGAGGACCTCTTTCACCCGTGGCTGGACCTGACAGTTGAGCATCAGAATATTTTCTTCCGGCGGCATTTCGGGGTCGATATACAATCGCGACTCATGGTGCGGAGCGAGTATCTTCACACTGTAGGACTCCACCGGTTCCACTCCGCCGCAGAGCGGGCTATACCGCGTCGGGGCAAGAGCCAGCCCCTGTTTTTCAGCCCAATCCTTGAACAGTGCCGGAAGAACGAACATGCGACGCAGTTCGGTATGCTTTGGTGAACAGTAGGGTGTGGCGAGAAGGTTGTTGCGTTTGTCTACCGTTACCCAGCGGTAGACGGTGCTCCGCGTGACCGGCTCCGTACCGGGTTTGAAATAGATGGTGGAGGTGTACGGGGAGTGCTCTCCCGCCAGCTCTCCGGTGAGATTGTCGATGCGGAAGGGCTTGTACTCTCGGGGTGGTGGAAACCCCGTGTTCTGAAGGCCCTGTTTGCGGTCGGCATGCAGATATAAAAAGATCTGTTGTACGAGTGGTGCCGCTCCGGTGAAACCGCTTATTTCCTTCATCGGTTGATTGTCGTGACGACCAATCCAGACGCCCACCAGGTAGGTGTCACTCCAGCCGATGGCCCAGCTGTCGCGGTAGCCGCGGGAGGTACCGGTCTTGATTGCCACGGGAAAAGGGTACTCCAGCGCTCCGCCACGAGGAAAGCTCGGCAGCCGGGCCTGTGGATCAGAAAGGATGTGCTGCAGCTGCAGGCAGATATCACCCGGAATCAGCTGTGTACCGGGACCGGTCGGGGGATTCCTGTAGCGCCACTGCGGTAGTGTCTTTTTTCCTTCGTTGGCGAGGGTAAGGTAGGCGGTGCAGAGATTGAAGAGGGAGGTGTAAAGATTGCCGACGGCAAGACCCAGCCCGTAGTACTCGGCCTTGCCGTCGCTGGGGGTAAGCGAAAGTTGCACGAGCTTTCCGTAGGCCATCTCGAGCCCGACATCCTGCAGCACCTGGATTGCCGGGACATTGCGGCTGTTGGCAAGGGCTGTTTGATAGAGCACCGGACCGAGATAGTGCTGATCGTAGTTCTGCGGTATATACGGTTTTCTGCCGTCACCGAAAAACAGGCCGACGTCGGTGAGAAGGGTAGCCGGTGTATAGCCATTCCACTCCATACCGGCAGCGTAGATAAAGGGTTTGAGCAGGCTGCCGGTGGAGCGGGAGGTCTGTAGATAATCGATACTTCCCGCTTCCTGCGAATCGAAATAGTAGTCTGATCCACGATACACGAGTATCTCACCGGTGGCGCGTTCGAGCACCAGCACCGCATTGTTTCCCGCACCTTTGCTGCGGATGCCGTCAAGGTAGTTCATTGCCAGTTCGGAAACGGTATCCTGCATGTCGGTGTCAAGGCTCAGGCGTACCGTCGGGTTGGCCGGATTGAGTGCGAGCGGGGTTGCCTGGTTAAGGAAACTGTTTTTCGCGGCGATAATCGCATGGAGCATATTGTCGGAGCGGAGTTCTTTCTGCGGAAGAATGCAGTGGTCAAGTTCACTGCAGGCCTGCCGGAATACCGTCGTGTCGATCAGCCCGTAGACGTTCGCCCGTTCGAGGATCAGTTTAGCCCGTTTGAACGCCCGACGGACTCCCGCGGGGCGATAGAGGTTCATGAGGCCGGGGGCGTTCGGCAGTGCGGTAAGCAGGGCGGTTTCCGCCCAGCTTAAGTCCTGGAGCGGTTTTTTGAAGTAACGACGGGCGGCGTAGTTGATACCGGTAATGCGGTTGCCGTAGGGAGCTATGGTCAGGTAGCGGCGCATGACCGCCTCTCTGCCCCGCAGCAGGGTCTGCAGCAGCGCGGCGGCGGACTCTTCGATTTTGTGGAAGAGCGTCCGTGTATGGTGTCCCTCAAGACGTGCCACCTGCATCGCGATGGTCGATGCTCCGGAAAACGGTTGACTGGTGAATATGTTGGTGAAGGCCGCTCTGCACAAGCCAATCGGATCGACTCCCGGGTGCCGGAAAAAACGGCGGTCTTCGGCGGCGATGGCCAGTTGTACCGCTTTGTGCGGCAGAGTATCGGGCAGTGGCCAGAATCCGAAAAGTGAATCGGTATTCTGTACGGAGGCTATAAACCGCTGCCTGCGGTCGACCATCATGATCGATGGGGGAGGGAGGCGGTAGCGCAGCGACAGCAGTGCGGCAAACAGCGCGCTGAAAACGTACAGCGCGGTTGCAGCTGCCAGAACGAAAAACAGTATTCGAACCGGTGAGCGGCTACTTATCAGCTTTGACAATAACCGTCGCACCGGTGGAGTTACCATACGTCTCTTCTTTGTACATCATTTCAGCCTGTGCCGGTGGCTGGGTGAAGGTTCCTGCGGTAGTTGCACGTACTCTGAAATAAAAATCAAAGGTACCCTTTTTCATGGTATTGAAATAATACACTATCCGATCGTCCATAAATGCAGCGTAGGATCCACTGCTGGTGGTTTTTCCCTCGGGAGTGAATTCTGTTGATGCGGTCTTGAGTTCAGGGTTGAGAAACTCGACCCCTGCAGCAAGCGGTATGACCACGGCGACAAAATGGCGCTGGTCCGGATTGGTTACCTGTACATGTTCCTCAACGATCTTTCCAAGAGGAATAGCGATCTTCTGCCCAGCGGTGTCAATCCAGATCTTCTTTGTCGGCCCGGCGGAATCGGATGGATACATGATCTGGCGTTTGACAACAAATCCCTCCTGCCGTGCTTTGATGGTACTTCCGGGGGCAGTTGGGAGATAGCGTTCAAAGAGTTTAACATAGAAAGAATCTTTGGCGGCCGGATCGGCTAACCGTACCTTCCCGGATGACTGTCCGGAAAACGCATACTGGAGCATCCCCTTTTTTCCGGACCAGGAGAGCGTTTTATCGTTCCCGTCAAGTGTCAGGAGCAGTTTGCCGCCCCGTTCATTTTCGCGTTTGGCGGCAATGCGGTCGTGGAGTGCAAGGAGTGCCAGTCCGTTGGTGTGGGTGTTGCCCCAACCGTTTCTGCCCCCGAGGGTTACCAGTTCGTTGCTCATCATACGTACTTTGTCGGGTTCGTCTGATTTACGGCTCAGTGCACCCACCAGACTGGCGAGGCCGTTGATTTCGGATCCATGTACGACTGCACCGATTCTGCTGCTTCCCTGCTGAAGCCCGCCGTATACCTCTTTTCCGTCACGCAGTTTGAATACCGTATGGTTCCAGAGAACTTTCTCGAGGTCTCTGAGTTCCTTCTTCATCGGTTTGTTACTTTCGAGGATTGCAGTATAAATGCGCGCCTGGCTTACCGCATCAGCCTCCTGTGAGTGGTACGCAAGCTGATTGAGGTAACTCATATCTGTTTTCCCCGCAAGCACCAATGCATGGATTGCGGCACATCGCTCGAAATACTTGTATCCGTCAAGAAACTGCGTGTAATCGGAACGCAGTGAGCGTTCGAGCGCATCAACGGCCCGTGTATAGACCGATCCATTGAAACCGTACTGTGCACCGGATTTACCTCCGTATTTTTTAACCGCGGTTAAAAATTCCACCGCATAGGCGGTCAGGTGCACGGTTCCGTTACCACCGGGCCAGTACGCGAAGAGTCCGTTGCCGTCCTGGGTCTTTTCAAGGTAGACGAGCGTCTCTTTGATGTAGTTGTCGAGACGAGGATCAAGCGGTTCGAGACCGAGTTGCCGCCACATGTCCTGATAGACCAGTGAGGGGTATGCCCGACTGATTTTCTGTTCGGTGCAGCCATGGGGATACTCTATCAGGTACCTGAGTCCGCCGAGTACGGCGAGGAGTGGCAGTTCGTTGCTCACGAGAAGCTGCCGCACCAGAGTGTTTGCCCGTACCTTCTCCTTGATACCTTCAAAGGTGAAAAGTGAGTCCCGTTTAACCATTCCGAGTGATTTGCGGGTTACCGGGCTGCGATCGGCCAGAAGCGGGATGGAGACCCTGAACGCGTCACCTTTTTTGCCGCCCTTCTTCTTTACCGCCATCTGAAAGGTGACCGAATCCCGCGCCGGTTTACCCTGTCTGGTATACGCAGGGGTGGGTACCTTCAGATCCAGGTAGACTGGTTGAGCCTTTTTTCCGGGGAAGGTGAAATCGTACCATTTCTTTTCCTCTTTTTTTGCGGCAATCTGCAATCCTTCCATCTCCACCGAGTAGGCACCGTCACCGCCTTCTCCTTCCACAATTCTGGCTACGCCTCCTGCGCTGAACCGGTCACCAACCCTGATGAACCGGGGGAGCGAGGGTTGCACGATCACCGGCAACCGCACTGCCACTTTTGATTTTGCAACACCGAAACGTTTGATCCCCGAGACGGCAACCGCCCTGATGGCAAACCGGGTGAGATTGTCGGGCAGGGGAATCCGCACTGATAGTTTTCCACTCTTGTTGACCATGAGCGAAGGGTTGTAATACGGCACGGTTTTAAAGTTCTTCCGGACGGTAATCGGCACATCTGTTTCGCCTTCGTCCATTGCTTCGTCGCCTCCGGCATTTTCAAAATCCCGAAGGCGCCCGAGCGCGAGGTTGCGGGTGTCACGGAAACTCAGGTGGGTGGAAACAGAAGGAATAAAGCGGGAGACGGGGTCGAGGTCCATCTCTTCTCCCAGGGCAAGCACCGCTTCGTCAACAAGCCAGAGCGCCACCTCGCCCCCGAGTGGTTTCCCTTTCCAGTCGCTCAGCGATAGGGTGAGGGCCATGGTATCACCCGGGGTCTGAACCTTGTCGTGCTGCAGAGCAACCGTAACCCGGTTTGCCGTTGGCTTAACCGTGAGCCAGGTGGTGTTGGCCACCGACTCCGGTTTTCCGGCGTCAACATAGTTGCCCGACGGCATCCGCTTGATATCGCTGATACGGGGACGCATCAGCAGAAATGAGACGGGAATACGGGGGACCATGGTGCCGTCGACCGGCAGGGTGAACTCCGCCTGTCCGTTCTTTACCGATACCAGTGAATACTCTGGTTTGCCGTCGGGGGTTTCCACCACGGCCAGTGCGGCACCGTTCTGATAGGGACTTTTCAGTACAATCCGGGCTACGTCACCGGGAACATAGGCCTCCTTGTCGGTAACCGTCTCGAACACCTTCTGCTGTGATTTCTGCCAGACCACCGCCTTTTTTCCAGCCAGAAAGAGATCGAGCTGCAACGTCTGCAGTCGGCCGAGTTTGTCGGTCGCATTGAGCTCGATGATGTACACTCCCGGATCGCGATCCTCAAAGAGAAGTTCGGATGTTTTACTTCCGGTAGTGACCGTCCGTTCTTCGATAAGTGTGATGTTCTCATCGGTGATGTAGCGGGGTTCGCCACGTGCGAAATCGGTCTCCTGCAGGTAGGAGTGCCAGGACATTTTTTTGAGGGCGACTTTCACCTCCTGCCCCGCAATCGGTTTTGCGGAAACCGACGAAATCGCGGCAAGATCGGCGCGGATCGAGGAGCTTCCGGTGACGTACCGGTCGGTTTTAAGCGCAAGCACGAACGGCGGGAGTGCGACAACGGAGTGCACGTCGGTTACCGTCTGCTGATCTACATCGGTTACTGTGGCCTCGATGATATACTTCGCGGGATTGGCTCCCAGTGCCGCATCGGGCTGAATCACCAGACGGGCATTGCCGTTGTCGTCGGTGGAAGCATCTTCGGTAATTGTTCCCTTGTCGGTGGAAGATCGTGAACGGCTGAATCTGCTGTCCGAAGAGAGTGCGTACTCCTCCCATCCTTTGAGCGACCAGGTATAGGGGAAGGTCCGGACTTTCCACTCGGTACGGCAGTCAATCACTTTACCGCCGGCATAGTAGGAAGCGGTCAGGCTGGTGGTGAACGGTTTGTCGTTGGGAACCTGATCTGGACCACTGAGTTTTACTTCGAACCGCGGTATTCGGTAAGCATCAACACGGAACGAGGCGGTTGCCACCGTTTGTCTGCCGTAGTCCTTGCGCCCGGGCTCCCAGTTGACGGAAACCTGATACTCGCCGGTAATCAGCTCCTCTTCGTCGAGCACATAATCAAAACTCTGCTCATCGGAGAGTGTCACCTTCTGTTTCCACTCGTTTTCCGGTCCGCGGATATGCAGTTCAACCGTGCCGAAGGGAATTTTCCGGATGGTTCCCTCCGCAAGTGACCGGATGTATCCTTTAAGATAGACCTTCTCTTCGGGGCGATAGACGGGGCGTTCCGGGAAGACAAACCCTTTCACCACAAAGTCCTTCGAGAAATCATATGGACGGGTGGTGAGCAGATCAAGCCAGCCGCTGCGCGATTCCCGCCAGTGGTTGTCGACAAACTCCGGTGGTGACTGGTTGTCACGGCAGTCGAGTACAAGGCAGTCTTTGCCTTTTTTCACGACTACCCGTTTCATTGTCACGTACTCATCTTTATCATAAATCGCCCCGCCGGAAAAGGTGCAGCGCCCGGAATTATCGGTTTCTCCGGAGCCAAGGGAAATGAATTTATTATCCTTCATGCCCTCGATGCTTACATTCGCACCGGAAACCGGATTCCCTTTTGAAAGAGACGTCACAAAAAACACTGCCTCGCCCTTGCTTTCCACGGTAGAGAGGCAGAGATCCGTGACGCAGACTTTCACGTAGTGACGTACGGCATCGCCGCTCAGGTCGCGGTAACCGACAAGGTAGGTTCCGGGAGCCTCTTTTCCTGCAATTTTTTCAAGTTTTCTTTTGAGATTAATTGTCTGTTCGGAGAGAATCTTCTCTCCCGATGCATCGATCACCTCTGAAAAGTGCGGGCTTCCCAGCATCTGAATATGGCGGGCTATTGCCGAGGCACTGAGAGGATCATGCAGTTGTTCCTCGTTTTCCGGTTCTTCTCCGGGGCCTGGCGGACGTTTGGTTTCAGAAACACTGACCGCTGATTGCGGAAAGGGGAAAAACGCCTTGTGCAGCGGATCAATCCGATAAATGCGCAGATCGAATGCGCCGATATTGGCAAGAGAGATCGGGAGATGCTGAGGACCGAACCGCTCAAGAATACTGTAGCTGCTGGTCCACCGTATGTACCGGCGGTCGGGGTTGCGGAAAACGTAAAAGCTCGACGCCTTATTCATGAGCACCGTTCTCCCGAGCTGGTCGGTCAGGGGAACGGGTTGCAGGTGCACTTTGTAGAGCCGCTCGGGTTCAAGCGTGACGGTTGCGACCAGCCGGTTTCCTGATTGACTGAATGCAAACGATCGAGGGGCCGGAGAGAAGGTGAACAGACTCTTTGCCTCCGAGAGGGTTATCTCCTTCGGGCGGGAAGAGAAATCGAGTACGATCCGTCCCTCCTGATCAACGGCGAGTGCCTGATCCACCGAGTAATGGCTTCCTTCGCTTCCGATGTTAAGCTGCGTTGTGTAGGTTCCGGCACGAAGAAGTCTGAAGTCGGACTTTGTATCGAACCAGTACACTTTCTTTCCTTCTGAAAATTCAGGAATATCAGAAAGCAGTACATGGGTCCTTATCCGGTGGCCGAGGGGGAAGCTTTTTTTGAAATTAAAGGTGTACGTCACGGCTCCGGAGGATTGCTGTTCCCCTGCTTTTATCCGGTAATCTGCCGCGGTAAAAAAAGAACTGCGTTCCCGGTCGATGCCGGGAAGCGGGGTTACCTCGAATGATACCAGTTTTTTCAGAAGCTTTTCAGCAACCGGGTAGGCGAATTTGAGGCTTATTTTATTGACGTCGGAAAGATCGGTGGACGATTGAGCCGGAGTGATGGTTTGCGGGGGGGAGAGCAGCGTTTTGAGTGTTTTTTTCTCCCGGTCGGCCGTAATGGTGAAGGTGCTGATCGGTGGCCAGGGAACCGTCGGTCTGAATTCGAGTGTTTTCCCGTCGATCCAGAGGTACTCTCCGGGTTGTTTCGGGTGCATTGTCACCCACTTTTCCGGATGATCTTCCGGGCCCGTTTTCCCGTCGTTCTGCTGACCGCTGAAGAACAGGGTTACGGGATCATATTCACGCAGAAAACGGTCGGGAAGTATCCGGACGCGACTGTCTGAGCGGGTGTATTGCCCGCGGTCGCCGGGCCGGTATTCGTAGGGGGCGGCGGATATCCCGATCCGCACGGTGCTGCCGATAAGCAGGATTCCCGAGAGAAACATTCGTAAGCGGGTGTTCTGATTGATGGTCATGACTGCATTCTCCAATACAAATGGTTGTTACTGAAGTCGGATGAATTTGTTTACTACCTCTGCCGGTGGTACGTCGGGCGGAATATCCTGGCCGACAAGACGGACGGTACAGTGTGCCGGTCGCTCGCCAGGCGGAATGGAAAGATGCAGGTAGTATTCACCCTTATCAAGTTCCATAAACTGCTGCTGTCCGCTGCGGATGCTGCTGAGGGTATTATTCAGGAGCGAGGCGGTGATAACTTCATTGTCGGTATCGAGGCCGATACCGATGGTTTGTTTTTCGGGAAGGTTGAATTTGAGCATTCTACTTTCTCCTGCGGCCAGAAGCAGTTCCGGGGGTTCTTTTTCGGTAAGGAGAGAGAGCGGGGAAAAAGTGGCGAGGAGCCGGGTGTTCTGCAGCGAGGTGGTGCCCAGTCCGCGCAGTCCGATCGTGTACTCGTTTTTGTGCAGTGGCAGGTTGATATCACATGCCTTCATTGCGGTAACGGTTTTAAGAACCTTGTTTCCTTTGAGCAGCACCACTACCACAGGAGCGTCAAGTTGCAACCGCAGATGGCTCTCCTCCGCCGGTTTTACCGAAAACCAGTTATGCCCCTCGTGCAGGGAAACCGCCTGCGAATGGTGCAGTTCCCGTCCTTTTTCGCTTCCGTCGAGAGTGGTACCCCATTCACCGAGTGGAGTTCCCGGTTTGAACAGGTTGAGTTTGATCCAGCCTGCCGAGTGGTATACGGTAAAACGGCCTCCACCCGGAAACGATGCGGTGGAACTGGAACCGATAGCGAGCGATGCACCTGAGGTGACCGAAGGGGTAACCGTGCCTGATGCGGACCACCAGTCAACACGTTCAATAGCTCCGCTGAACAGCAGCTGCGCTTTTTTGAGCGAGTGTATGGAACCCGGAATGGTGATCTCGCGGGATCCCGCATCAGGGAAAAATCCCTCGTACTCAAATACGCCGTTGGCTTTGGTAAGTGCGGGCGGGTGTTCCGCCGCATCAAGTGCAATACAGGATATTGCAACCGATGCATCGGCGCCGGGATTGACGAGAAGCAGTTCTCCCGCGGTTTCCTGAAAAATGCATCGCCGGACGACCTGCCCGGTGGTAAAAGTAGTGCGTGAGCCGTTTTCACGTTTCCAGATCGCAATACAACCTTTTGGAATGGTGACGGTAACAAGTGCCGGTACTTTCTGTTTAAAGGGTATCCGGCACGCTGTTCCCGCCGGTCCGTTCCATGTACGTGTTCCGAAGTCAAGGGATGCCGCTTTTTTGATCGGAAGGGAACGGCGGAGCAGTTCCATGACAGGTTTCGTATCACCGCCGGTTTTGGTTGCCGCTGCATTCCAGACCAGAAACAGATGCGGATCTTCGGGAAGATCAATGCCGACTACTGTTCCGGGGCTGCTTTCAACGCCCGGTTGCACGCCGATTCCGCGCGGGAAAAACTCGGCGGCGTCAGGTTGTGTCGCTTTCACCCCGCACATCGGAACACCGTTTTTGGTTGTTACCGTCAACAGGGAAAGCATGTTGGGTTCGGAAGGGATTCGAAAAGCCCGCGGGTACTTTTCGAGCGATACCCTGAAAGGGGTGTCAAGGTTGCGGTGATGCAGTCGTATCTTCTTGCGTCCCGCTTTGGTAAATGCGAGGGCAATCCATCGGGTCCGACGCAGCGAGCCGAAACCGCCGCTGAAGTCTCCCGTACAGGCGGTATTTACCGCAGCCGCCGTTTTTATCCCGGTAAAGGATTCGTCGGTAGCAACCTGAAAGTGGGCTGTTGAATCCGATTCCAGATCACATTTCAACCAGGTGTAAAAACGGGTACCATCGGAAACACTCTCTACATTTTCACCCTTCTGCAGTTGTGCCAGGGTGACCGGAACGGACGCTGCCGTCTGCAGCATAACCGAAACGTTCTCGTCGGTATGATCGACCGACCAGAAATAGACGGCATATTTTTTCCGTGGTTCAACGGGTAGTGTCAGGGAAATGCTTTTTCCTTTCGATGCACCGCAGAACTGTTCCGTACCGTTTTTCCCGATCCGCTGCACCTGGCAGCCGGAAACCGATACGCCATTGATCGCTGTATGTAGAATATCGGAGGTGGAGTCGATCTGCAGGATCACGCGGTGCAGCTTGCCACCAAGGTCGATGTTTTTCGGGACGTTGCATTCCCACGAGGGGTAGAGGGTATCGTCAAGGGTAGTCATACAGACGGTGGTGGCGATGTTGCCGCCTGCGGCGTGACTGACGCGAAGCGTGTAGGTTCCCGGCATGAACATTCTGGCGATTCTGAAGTTCCAGTCGTTGGGTGCATCGTCATTGGATGCGATCCATTTTTTGTTTTTGTATACCTGCGCACTGACGTCCTCCGTCCCCTGGCTGAAGAGTTCGAATACTCCCGGTCTGCCGACGGAAAACGTGATTTTTCTCGTGTCGTTACTGATTGATTTACGCATGCCTGCCATAAGTGTTTCGGTGGAAATGCCGATAGTGTACTCCGCATTATTCCGTTTTTTATCGGCAAGTACACGACAGTCGAAGGTTCCCGCGGGAAGGAGCGTATCAATCGTTCCATTCCAGGAAAAAAGTGTTTCACCGCCTTTTTCTTTGCTTATGGTGGCAGTGAAGCCTTCGGTCAGATTGAGGCGGCAGCGGGCAGGTGCCGGAAGCGAGACATTATAGACGGCGGGGATGCGCTTGCTCTTTTTTCCTTTGCCGTTCTCTTCCATCCAGACACTGCCGGCGGGACTGTTGAGTTGCAGCCGATGCGGTCCTTTGCCTTCGTAGGAGACCGGCTGTGCTTTTTTTGTCAGTCGTGCGATCCGGAGGGTTTTGCGGGCTTGCGGAATCGAAATGAAACGGTAGTTTCCGGGAGCAAGTTTCCGTGAGATGTTCCCGCTGGAGAGCGGCGGTACAACCGGCCATCCCTCCGCATCATCCAGGCGAACGGTATAATAGCCGGATTGTCCCTGCGAGATCAGTTCATACTCACCTTCCTCTTCAACGGTAACCGTATACATTATGCCCTGCCCGGGTTGCACCTCGTGCCGTTTTTCCTTAATGCTGGTGAGGGTACCGCCGTCGATTGTTTCATTGATTGCGAGCGCGAGTCCGAGGTGTCCTGCGGATTGATCGTGAACGGCCACCTGCGTTTGATAGGTACCCGGAAGAAGATAGGTGAGAATCCGGGCATTCCGTCCGACGCCGTTGGCTTTTTCGGAGAGCGCGTTGACCACAAAACGGTCACGAAGCGTAAGCGAGGTTTTCAGTCGTCCGGTTGTCTCGAACCGGTACATCCCCGGTTTTTTAATTGTAAATTCGTAGACCGCGGTGCCTTTTTGTCCAAGATCAAAGAATTCAGGTTTATCCGCGTGTAACAGCGGAAAACTCGGCAGGGGGCTCTCTTCGCCGGTGGGAAACGGACGTGGCGGCGAATTCGGCAGCCGGCTGACGGGTGTGGTACCGGCACTGAGGAACAGCTTGTCGTCGGCAAACAGGGTCAGGGTGATTTCACCTTTTTCGATTTCGCAGGGGGTGGAATGGAGCGATCCGTTGACTTTGCAGGGATAGGACTTCCCGAGGGCGTCGACAACCGAGAGGATCGATTTCTCGATAATTTTCACGGGTACCGTCACTTCGTTTCCTTTTTCAACATACACGGGAAGTGCTTCGTCGAGGGAGAGGGGTAGTTTTCGAAACACCGTTCCCGTCAGCTCAGGAGCGAGTGAATTATACAGGAAGGTATAATGTTCCTTTTGCCGGAGGCTGATTTTAGGAAACTGCAGATTCGGACGGCGTGCCGTGAGATTCTGTTTCATTCCCACGGCGTTTTTCACCATGCGGACCATGCTGTTCTTGGCGATTTTTATGGTCGCGATACCTTTTTTATCCGGAGTGATCGAGAGGCGATAATATCCTTTTTCAAGTTGCAGGGTCGTTTTGCCGGAGAACTCGTCTATATCTTTCACCGTATTCTGACCGGTTATCAGCAATCGACGTATACTGACCGTCATATCGGTGCCGCCGGGAATGACATCGTATTTTCCGCTGTTGTCAATCCGCAGCAGCATTGAAACGCCATCGAGAAGATTGAAGGTACGTTCAAGGTACTTTCCATTCGACAACACCTCCACCTTTTCGGCCATCACACGGCTTTTGTCGGAAGTGTTGACCAGAATTCCGCTCGGACCGATCTGATCGTCGGGAAATCCGCTGTGGATAGTTGAAAACCAGTAATCGCCGCTGGTGTGGCAGTAAACGGTGCTCTCAATCGTTTCGAAGGTCTTGAGGGTGACCGTATCACCGGGGGTACCGGCGACCTGGACCAGGTACCCGTTTCGGTTTGAACCGGGAACGTGCACCAGACAGCGCGGATCAGCGGATTTCTCAAAAACGGAGTCCACATTACCGGGACTGAAATAGGGGTTTGAAGCGGGAAAACCGGTAACCCGCAGCCAGGTGAGCGTTTTCTTCGGGAGAGACATTATGGCAGCGGTCAGCTTTTGGGTGACGAAATATTCGTTGTATCCCTTCTCCGAAATGGTGACTGTAGTTATTCCGGTTGCCGGCAGGCGGGGAACGTCCATACGGATATATGCCGGATGATCATCGCTGCGGCGTGCCCAGTCCGCAACCGCTCCTCCGTAAACTGTTAACCGGTAGTATCCGGCGCCAAGCCGGTGAACAATACGGTACCCTTTGAGGGGCGTTTCCACGCTCGGGTATGCTTCGATTGCCGCTTTCTGACAATCAATACGCCACTCTCCGTTAAGCCACAGTTGCACATCGGCAACATTTCTGCCCAGTGCTTCAATAAATACCGTTGTATCGCGATCAAGATGGATCCAGTAGGAGGCCTGCTCAAAATCATGCAATGCCACTTTGTATTCCTTGAGCGGCGTGATGTACTGTGGTGCTGCCCGGTTGAGTTCTTCAAACGGCATCACTTTGAGGGATGTTTTCTCCTTGCCGTCCGGGTGCGGTGTGGCGACGATTTTATATTCGCCGATATCAAGAAACTCGTCGATGCGCCCGTTTTTCTCTCCGGGAATGCCGTCCCGTTTACGGACACCAGACTTGCGGTCGATCAGCTGCAGCGCGGTTCCTTCACCACTTTGAGCAACAAGGGCAAAACGCCCCCACTTTTTAATGGTGAAAACAATGTCGCCCGACTTCGCTGCGGGGAGTTGTTTTTCGAGAACAGCTTGCGCTCCGGGGTATGCGGTTGCGGGAAGGAACAGTACGGCAATGGAAAAGGACGTGATTTTCCGCAGAAACGGTAATAGTTGTTTCATGTGTATGACCGGGGTAAGGGTGATGTACATCGGGTTGCACGGAATTGCGACTAAACACGAACAGACCGCTTGCAGGTACAACCGGCCTGTCCGTGGTTAAAATAGGTCTCTAAAACGGGAAATTGCAACAGCAGGCTTCGCTGATACTGAAGATTCCCTGCCAGCTTGCAGCACTGTTGTCGCAAAGTACTTTCTTAGGGTATATATTATAAGGAACAAATACGGTTGTTTTCGTCAATGCACCGCGTACGGGGAAAAAATGGTTTTCACTGTAAGTCGTTACTTTAAAAGAATGTGTGCGGTTTCTGGAAGTGCGAAGTTCCAGTATATTGCCGCTTTTTGTTTTGCTGCAACAGCACCGGTCGCTCTTTTAGCCGCGTCTGAGCTGCCGGGATTTCCGGGAGCGGAAGGGTTCGGGAAGTTCGCCTCCGGCGGGCGGGGTGGTTCGGTGTATCATGTGACTAACCTGAATGATACCGGCCCCGGTTCTTTCAGGGATGCCGTGAGCACCGCAAACCGGATTGTGGTTTTTGATGTGGGTGGAATCATCGACATTGGCGATCGGATTGTTATTAAAAAGAACGTTACCATAGCCGGGCAGACGGCACCCGGAGGCGGCATTACCGTATACGGCAATGGTATCGCCCTCAACGGCGATTCTGGCAATAATATCATCCGTCATATACGGTTCAGAATGGGAAAAAACGGTGATACTAAGAAGGACGCGCTGGCGGTGTCCGCCGGGCAGAGCTACCTTCTGGACCATGTCTCAATCTCCTGGGGGATCGACGGTACCGTCGACGTAAATGGTACCGGTATCGACAATCTCACCCTGCAGAACTGCATTGTATCCCAGGGGATCAACATCATCAACCACTCCACCGGTGGCCTGATGCAGAGCGGGAAGTGGTCGCTGTTGCGCTGCCTGTATATCGATAATAAAACCCGCAACCCCAAGGCACGCGGAACCCATGAATGCGTCAATTCGGTGCTGTACAACTGGGCGGAACACGGGTATATAATGGGGGATACCGAAGGCAGGTCGGAGTGCAACCTGATCGGCAACTACTTTGTCTACGGACCTTCCAGTAATTCCGGTTCGCATATCACCAATACCACTGCGGCGTTCAATGTATACGCAAAGGACAACTGGGTGGACGACAATAAAAACGGTCGTCTTGACGGCCGTCTTCTGACCGATTACAAGACGGCAACCGTTGTCGGGACACCGTTCGCTCATCCCGGAGTGGACAGCCTGCTCTCTGCCGCGGATGCGCTTGATCGAATCCTTGAAGATGTCGGTGCCTCCCGGGAACGGGATGCCGTCGACAGGCTTCTTATCGATGAACTGCGTTCCTTCGGTACAAAAGGGAAAATTATCACCACCGAAGACGATAACGGAATCCCGGGGAATGTGGGCACCGTTGCAAACGGTACCCCTCCAGCCGATGCCGATAAAGACGGTATGCCCGACGTCTGGGAAGAGGAACACGGTTTGAATCCCGATGCACCCGATGATGCCGGTGGCACGGAACTCTCCGAAGAGGGGTATACCAACATCGAGATGTATGTCAACGAACTGGCAGGGGATCCGGTGGTGTTTGCGGACAAGGTCGCCGCCAATCCGCAAACGTCGGGGTTTTCACGGGTGAAGAAAATGTACCCGCGAGCAGTTGCCGATATTGAAGTGTACAGTATACAGGGGCGACTGGTGTATCGTGGCCCGATGAACAGAGCCCCTCTTGTGCCGGGTGTGTCGGTCTGCTCGGAAAGAACCGGTTCACGCCGATGGCGTACCGCAATTGTGAGCAGGGATCACTGAATTCTTACGGACGGTAACGATACTGCAGCCTAAACATGACGCCTGACGGCTGTGGTTTCTTCTTCCGTGTTCAAACCGTTGCCGGTTCCCACACATTGATCTCTGGAAATCCTCATAACTCAAGACTCAACTACCACATCCGTCTCTTTTCTATTGCAGCTGCGGTCCCTCACCGATTACCATGCGGCCCTTGAAATACCTCATTTTTATAGTGGATGATTCCTCAATAAAAGCATCGATTCCCCGCTCCCCGCCCGCGGATGACACTGAGGTTGAATACTTTGAGGTTGTGCGGCAATCTATCGGCCAGATCGGATGCCGGGTTGAGTTTGCTGCAGGGAAAATCTCCGCACTCATGACAGGATTTAACCTGGTGATCGGTTGCACAGACGTAGGTCGGGCAGGTCTCTTTATGAAGAGGGCAGTCGCCCCCGGTAGGTCTGCACCCCTCACAGGGAACTTTATCTGCCGGAATGCCGTGCTGGATAAGATATGATTTCATTTCTTCGCTGTTTCGACTGAGGTACACTTCCCACGTGCCACAGTCTATGCCGCAGGGGGCAACAAGATTCTGTCGATTAGTAGAGGACATTATGACTCCGTCGGGAATAGTTCCGGTCAAACATTTGCCTTTGTCGGTTCCAAAAATACTTTCAGACAATTGCCCAGGGTTATGGATATCCGGCGGCTACTCCTCCTCCACCCGTCTCCATACCTGCGATTGTCCCAGAATGCTGACGCCGATATATCCTCTGAACCGCAGATGTTTACCTTCGTCAATGAGCCGGCAGGTACACCGGTACGTACGCCCGTCGGAAGGGTTGTAGACAAATCCGTTTTCCCACTGGTTTTTATCGGGATTGAACCGCAGCCCCCAGATCGTGGTGGCACCGGCGAGTTTCCGTGACTTCAGCGAATCGACCGGATTGAGACTGTCGATGATATGAGGCAGTTTGAGCGGCTCGAGGCGTCCGCAGAAGTCGTTACCCTTCCGGTAGAATTCGAATATCGCTTTGTTATCTTTTGTATACCAGCGGCCGATCAGGTTCCCTCCCGGATCCGTCGCTGCGGCGAAGGGTGGGAGAAACAGCAGCAGGAGTGCCGTTGCCGAGGTTATCCATTTGCACTGCATGATCTATTTCTCCAGGTATCGTGTCGTGAAGTATTCATCCTTCACCTGCGGGTTGAAAATGACTTTGTCGATCTTGAATCGTGAGGAACGTTTGCTCTGCACGTTATGTATGGTCAGATCGGTTGCCTGGTATTTCCCGTTTTTCTCATCAAGCAGTTGCACCTCGCTGATCTCTATTATTTTAAGCAGTTCGTCATCGGGATCGTAGAATTCTGTTTTACGAGCCATCCGGTCTTTTTTACTGACCCAGGTGATTTTTTTTGAATAGCCGTAGGTGTCGGCGACTTCGTTATTCGCCGGAGTGATTTCTATCTTCCAGCAGTCGATCCCGTTGCAGTTCTCACTGCCGAGCAGTTTGTAGGTGTAATCGTCAATATCCGGAGAGGTGATGTCCGCATTGGAGAACTCCGAACCCATGAACGATTTGGTTTTTTCGGTACTGACAATCCGCCGTGTTTTACGCAGTGCGGGCATGTAGATCCACATGTCGTCATCACCGGCAGGGTTATCAAAGGAGAGAATACCGGTACCTTTGACATCGGCGGGTTCCAGAAAACGCATGATCATTTTTGTTACGCCGTCCTGATATTTTTTTGATGCCGAAGAAAATTTACGGACACGACTGTTGCCCCTGGCGTCGGAAATGGTCAGTGTCGCAACCGATTCCGACCCGTCCATTTTCGTTGCGTCCTGAGACATTGTCATGATCTGTTTCGCGTCGGGTTCAGCTGAAAAAGCGAGTGGCGTGATGAGGGCGGTGATTACTAAAATTGAGAGGATGCGGTTGATCATTTTTACCTCCTGGAAATAATGGTTTTTATAGTCATTGTCGTTGTATGTCAAGTTGTGCAAGGGTGTTCAATTGAACGCCCGTACTGAAAAGACAGATGGTAACTGTCATTGCATGGTTATCCTCATCTCGGCTCCAGAAATATTGGTTTGAGCACCAGGCACAGACACGGGATCACCACCAGTGCTCCTATCATGCAGGTGAAGATCGAGATGGAAAAAAGCAGTGCAAACACCCGAAGCGGTGGCAGCGACGACAGAAACAGTGCTGCGAAACCGGCAAGTACCGAAAGCGCATTGTATAAAATTCCCTTACCGGATGTCGTCAGCGTATGGTGTACCGCGTCTTTGTACGAGCGGCCGTCACGGCGTTCATCCCGATACCTCCAGAGAAAATGAATGGTGTAGTCAACACCGGCGCCGATCACGATCGAGGTGATCATGGCGGTTGCCATGTCGAGCCGCAGACCGGAAAATCCCATGATGCCGAAACTGAGCACGACTGAAATTGCAAGCGGTACGATGGAAAGAATTCCCGCGGTAAAGGAACGGAAAAAAAGCATCACCAGAACGGCAATCGCAACAGCGGCAACCAGCAGTGAAGTGATCTGTCCGGAAATCATGGCGTCGGCGAGCTCGGTCAGATTAAGGGCGAAACCGCCAATCCGCACGAGGGTTGAATCTTCCGCCCTGATCGATTTGATACGGCTAACCACTTTCTTGACTACCGGCGTGGCCCCGTTATTGATACGTGCAATGGCGAGGGCGTTTTCGTAATTGAAGTCGACCATTCGCTCGAAATCGTCGG
Organism: Chitinispirillaceae bacterium; assembly: GCA_050304135.1. Lineage (GTDB taxonomy): Bacteria > Fibrobacterota > Chitinivibrionia > Chitinivibrionales > Chitinispirillaceae > JAFGNB01. The sequence continues at coordinate 70,941 of JBNLDC010000004.1, forward strand.
GGTCACCGCTCATTGAGTAGAGTTCGATATACTGGGCAATCGCGTTACGTGAATCGGGAATGGAATTCCAGCCGGCGGTACCGCTGTCATTGATCGCCTTGCTCATGATACGGATGACATCGGCGATCGATGTACTGCCGCCTACCCCTTCCATCTTTTCAAGTTCGTTCTGGTAGGAGCTCATCCGCCTGAGGAGTGCGGGGTCCTTGATGTCACCCGTGAACTGCATCGAAATATTCTGTGTACCGCCGAAGTTACGGTTGATAAGCCGTGTCGTGCGTGAAATGGGATGGTTCTTTGAAAAAAGGTTCTCCTGATTTGCATCGGTTTTCAGAAGAAACGTTCCTCCAATTGCAGCAAGTGTCAGTAAGGCGGTGATTGCAAGAACGGTTTTCGGTCGTTTGGAGATGGTTTTTCCCGTCTGTGAAAGAAGCCGGTGTACGGCATCGTTTTCGTTGGCTGTCGACCGTGAAAGGCGTCGTCGCCGCGCAACGGGCATCAGCGAAAGCGCGGCGGGGAGTGCAAGCAGGCTCACGGCGAGTGCGAAACCGATGGCGAGTGCCGCGGTAACACCTATCTGGCGGGCAGGAACCATAATGTGGGTAAGGAGTCCCAGTATTCCCGCGATGGTGGTAAGCCCGCTCACGAGTACCGGTTTCCAGAGACGGCGGAGTATCTCAATCGAGATTTCCGCGCCGGTACGCTTTCCCGGCTTGAGGCTTATCTCCATGTAGTGACTTACCAGATGAATCCCGTAGTCATTTGCGATAGCGACGATCATGATGGGAAGCAGTACCGAAATAAGCGTCAGCTTCCATCCGAAAAGCGGCAGCAGTCCGACACCGAACAAAAGCGACAGCAGAACGGTCAGCGACGGAAGAAGCACTCCTCTGAAGCGACGAAAAAAACCGAACAGCGCAGCCAGCATGATTATAAGTGAAGCAGGAACCAGGAGCGCAAGATCCCGGACGATATCGTCGCGGAGTATCGAGCGGAATGCGGGTTGCCCGCCAAACGAGATTTTTTCATTTCCCGGGATCGCGTCGATAACTTCAGTTGCTTTACGGTATATCTCATCTTCGGAGGCAGCTGGTGCGAGGGTAAGCATGATTGCCGCCGCGTGAAAGTCTTTGGAAACGACAATACCGCTGGCAAGCTCATTATCGGAAAGTGCTCTGCGCAACTGTTCTCGTTCGGTATCAGACGCCGGGATGGTGGCGACAGCGGGTTCAACGATCATGCTGCCGTCACGACCGGTGATTGATTTCGTGCTGAAAAGTGAGAGCACTTCGTTGACGCCGTCAATTTTACTGAACTGTTTATCGAGTTTTTTTAATCGATGCAGGGTTGACGCGGCAAGAACATCATCAGCCTCAACGATGATGAAAAGCATATCGGTGCCGCCGAAGATTTCCTCGATTTTTTTCGTGTCAATACGTGACGGCATGGAGTCGGGAAGGAGTTTCTGGATGTCCGACTCAATGGTGATATGGCGCAACTGAAAGCCCGCGGCAACCGCGATAAGGATGAAAATGATCAGGACAGGGATGCGGTACCTGATAACCAGTGCCGGAATATTCATTGGTGCAGTTCCTTTTCAGTCATTTCCTGATGTCAGAATGAAAATTTGAGTTCGGTATATACGTGGCTGAGCTGATCGTCAATCAGGTCATTGAGGCTGCCCCCGGGTCCGCGGAGATACCGTCCTCCCACGGTAAAGTGCAGTGCATCGGCGATATCGTAGCCGATCGACGGATTAACGGCATACTCTTCGGTGGTGATGGTGTACAGGCCGGCAAGCTCGATCTCGAGAGTCTCGTACAGGCCGCGCCAGCCGATACGACCGGTAATGCTGTGGCTCGTCTGGTTGGTGGTACCGGTGAAGAGACGATTGATCCGGTGTATCTCATAGTTCCCTTTGGCAAACGCGAAGGCCTGCAGGGCAAGGGGGTTGAAGGGATCGGAGAGTACCGGTTCAGTGATCGGTGTGAACCCGGGTACATATACGCCGGAATATTGTACGAGAAAACTCCAGTCGCTGATCGACCTGTCGATGCCGAACACGTATGCACCGTGGCGTTGCGGAATATAAAGATGGTCCGCTGGATCATCGAAAGGGATCGTGATCGCACCTTCCCCTCGGATGCCGAAGGCGCCGAGAGTTGTTGAAAAATCGCCGCCGATTGTATGTGTGCGGTAGGCGGTAGGGATCAGGGATATGCCGTCGGGCTCCGGACGATAATCGAATCCGGGGAGCGTCCGGTAACTGTTACAGTACGAAATCGATCCGTCGATCGCGGCGAAGGAGAGATCACATCGCAGGGCGAATCCCGACCGGTCGAGTTTCGTATCCGGATACACTGGGTCGGCAATGGTAACTCCGGCCGGAAGATCGGCCACTTCGATCGGGAGTACGTCGGGTGCGTAGAGCGGCAGCCAGATTGCCTGCAGTGTACCAAAGGGCAAAGTGTAGGAGAGGTCGGCCATGATGTTGCCGAGACGGGTATCATCATAGGCTGAAGAACGCGCAGTGCCATTCATTGGTGTCACGGTATTGGTCGGGTTGATTCCGTCGGCACGTCCCCAGGCTAGTATTTTTTTTCCTGCGGAGAGGTCAAAGTGACCGGGGGAGACGGCAACCCATGCTTCACGCACGTCGGGAATACCATCCGGAGAACCGTACCCGAATCCCGGAGTAAATCTGATTTCGGCAAAAGCTTTTCCGATAGAAGATTTTTCAGCATCGATTTTGAGTGAAACTTCGGCATAGGCGGCTTTTATTTCAGATTCCTTTCCGGTATTCTGCCCGGCGAACAGCGCACCACGGATGTATCCGGAAAGGGCAAAAGATTTCGCCGGTGTGGTTGCAACGGAAGTTTCGTCCGCGTCCTTTCCGGCGGATTCGAAAAGCCCTTGCGCCGATACGGCAAGTGGGATAAAAAAAAGCAGACCGGCGATTTTCAACGGCACCATAGTGGTATGATCCTTTTTTTACTGACCTGATTATACATACCGGTCAGTATGTTAATGAGTAAAAAAATTATTGTTTCGTCTGTAGAGAGAACAGCCCTTTGAATAACATGTCGATCGCAACATCTCCGTCTATTTTCCCGGCAACACCTCCAAGAATCTGTTTTACTTCCCGCATTTTGCCGAACCCGCTCATCACCATGATAAATGGACTCAAAATGGCGAAAACATCAGTATCCGGAGCGAGTTCGCCATTTTTTTTTGCGTATTCAAGTCGCTCCCTGGCGCTTTCAAGGATGCCGGTGATGCCGGCATGGATGGAGATGAGCATCTCCTGAGGAAGCGCCTCGGTATCCGAACTGCCAAGTGCAAGCAGTACCTCGAATGCCCTGTCCTTGCTGGTCTGCAGCAGAACCGTGCGGCATTTTTCGAGAATCGGTTCATGGGTGGAGAATGTTGCTTCGAAAATCTGATTGATCCTGGCGACCGATCGTTTGAAAACTGCTTCAAAAAGTGTCGCTTTACTTGCAAAATGCCAGAAAATTGCACCTTTTGTTACCCCGACCATCCGGGCAATTTCGTTCATTTTCGCCGAGGCATACCCCTGATCACAGAATAATTTTTCAGCCGCATCGAGAATCCGGAGCCGGGTAATTTCAGTATCTTCCTTGGTTCTGCGCATGGTTCGCTCCTGTTAGTATACTGACCGATAGGTATGTATTATAACTGCATTCTGTAATGAAGTCAAGTTTTTCTGGTGAAGAGTCTTTAATCCCGGACCTGTCTCATGCTGGTTTCTGGCCATCTGTTATCAGACAAAATGGTCCAGAAACAGGAGCCGGATGGTGTTTGCTGCTTTTTTTTCGTCATTGTAATCGGCATGATGTTTGATATATAAGTACCATTGCCCTTCAGGGCCAGGTACATTTCAAGACAGATCACATTTATCAGGAGGTTTTTATGGTTATCGTTACAGGTGCTACCGGAAAAACAGGGTCAGTCGTAGCACTGAAATTGCTTGAACAGGGTGAGCAGGTACGTGTCATCAGCCGTTCTGCAGAGCGTCTGGAGTCTCTTCACAGGAAAGGGGCACAGATAGCTGCGGGAGATCAGGGAGATGCAACGTTTCTCACCAATGCACTCGATGGTGCTGATGCCCTCTATCTGCTGATGCCTCCCAAATTCGATGCGGAGGATTTCAGAAAGTATTACAATGCACTGGGTGATGCAGCGGTTTCGGCAATAAAAAATTCGGGAGTGAAAAAGGTGGTATTCCTCTCGAGTCTCGGTGCCGACAAACCGGCGGGTACCGGGCCGGTGGTCGGTCTTTACGATGTGGAACAGAAGCTGCTGCGACTGACGGACGTCGATATAGTATTTCTACGGCCGGGATATTTTATGGAAAATCTTCTCGGTAATATGGAACTTATCAAATCCAAGGGAATCAACGGGGGTCCGATGCGGGGAGATGTACCGATAACCCTCACCGCTACTGCGGATATCGGTGTGAAAGCCGCGGAGCTGTTGCGGGAGCGTTCGTTTACCGGCCATTCGGTGGTGGAGATCACCGGCGACCGGCTCACCAACGAGGAGATCAGCCGCACGATTGGCGCGGGGGTGGGTAGTGACCCTCTTCCCTATATTCAGTTCTCCGATGACGATGCACTGGTTGCGTTCAAGGCGATGGGACTTTCGGACAATGTCGCCCGGTCGTATATAGAACTGATGCACGGGGTCGAGAAGGAGCTGGTCGGACCGACCAAAACAGGTCCGGGAGCGTTTACCGCACCAACGCGGTTTGCTGCGTTTGTGGAGAACGTTTTCAAACCGGCATTTGCTGCGATGGAGCAGCATGCCACTGCGTAAATTCCGACAGCAGCACAAGTTGTTTATGTATCCGGTACTGTGGTCGGGTGACCATGGTGCCGTTTTCTTGTTTGCATATCTTTCTACGGGGCTGTCGGTTTGATTCGGGAGGGTAAAGAAGTTGAAGTACATCCCCACACTGATTGTATTTTTCCGGTACAGGTTCACTAAAATGAGAAAGGGGAGTAAGTAAATGAATAAGGTAACGACGGTATTCGCAGCGGCAGCTGTCGCGTGCATACTCTGGACTGGTTCGGTCTCCGCTTCCGATTGGGCAACCAGCGACGGAAGCTGCTTTCAGCCGGGCCAGAAACAGCTCACTATAGGGTTTAATACCTGGTACCCCGGGCCGAACATCGGCTTTGAGATGGCGTTTCACGATGCTATCAGCGGTGGTGCAGCTGCAGGGTTCAACTGGTGGCCAAACTACAGTTACACATATTTCCGAATTCCAATTGTGGTTCGTGCCGCGTTTCATCCCTTCAACCTCACGGTGCTTGCCGATAAAATCCAGGTGCGGGATCGTCTCGATGTGTATGTCGGCCTTGCTACCGGCTGGTCGATCTGGACCGGCGCGGATTACCGGGATAACCGTCCGGATGTCTTCCCGTTTCTTTTCCGAGAACGTGTGGGTGCCACCTGGTATTTCACCCCCACCTTTTATGCGAATGCCGAGGAAGGGTCCGGGTTGGGTTCTCTAAATTTGGGGCTCGGGTTCAAATTTTAGTTGTTTCCGAGATGCCGGGATCATCTCCAGCCCCGTGATTTCATGCGGTGCCGGGTGGTGATCCTGGCGGTCAGTCTTCCCCATAGGTGGAATAGTACACTTCGGCCAGAAAGTCATGAAATCCCCAGCCGGTATCTTCCGAATCCCTGACAATCTTCCTGCACCGCGACCGGAATTCCTGCAACAGTTTTTCTTGTTTGATCAGCTTTATGGCGGATTCAAATTAAGATTCGAGTGAGGCGTAGAAGTTTTCATCGATATCACCATGCTTGACATGGAAAAGGAGCAGTATCCAGTCACGCTCTCCTCAATTCTGACTCGGGCTGCAATCGATAGTTGACGGATGCGGCAACGAAAAACGCCGTCAGTGCACTGACGGCGAGCGGATTACCGGAATCAGACATGAAATGGAAGGTATGCAGATTGCATGCGGCAGCCTCCCCCCGGTAGGAGATACCCGCTTCCATATCATTCATACTTTTTACGGGGACTTTCGAAAACAGCCATCTGTTGTGAATAGGATTTTTCTTCGGGATAACGATCCCGTAAACCAGAAAGAATTGTTATCGCTTTCTCATACAACCCGAAATCGGCAGATACCGTTGCGGTAAAATACCGGGCCTTCAGGTTTTCAGGATCCTTCGCTGCCCAGCATTCAAAAAGTGAAATAATTTCTTTCTCCTTAAAAACGGGTTCCCCTCGTTTCTGCATCGCCTGTGCGAAAAGATTCGCGCCTTCAGCGCACCTGCCGACTCCACCCAGTGCAATGGCAAGATAGATATAGCCATCGCGGTATTCAGGAATTTTATTAATCACAAAGGAAAAACTTTCTACTGCTGCCGCATACCGTTTATTATCCAGTGCTGCCATTCCCGTAAAATACTCCGCATCGACTTCACTGAAATAACGTATGATTCTATCCTTATAGGACTTCTCGCCAGTTACAACGGAGAGATGTGCCAAAGCCCATGGATCGCCAGGATTGCAGGCGATTGTTTTTTTTAGGTAAACGATTGCACTATCCGTATCATTTTCAATTTCCCTGATTCTTGCGGCATAAAAATAGGGTTGCGATGACTGTCCGGTATTCCTGCTGTACCGGTAGTTGTTTCTTATCATTTCTTCAACCAGTGGTTGTGCTTTTTTCGTCATCCCGTTTTGGAGGTAAAGTGTTGTCAGATCGAATATCTGCGACTTTGACGGTTTATTGCCATATTCTTTTTCCGCAACAGGAACCGCCAGTTCCTGAAATGAATCCGGTGAAAACCGGAGCCCCGAAAGTCGTGACTCCACAAAATACGGTATCTGAGCATATGCGCGGATATTTTTATACGAAGCGGTTATAAAGTCACCGTTTTCCCGGGCCGTGTATGCTTCATTGATCAACACCTGAGCATTATTAAACTGTTTACGTTGATACAGACTATCCGCGATGGCATCCGTCCTGAAATACAAAGCGGGGAAAACCACCAGGGTACCTGCAGCCATCAGAATTTTTAATCGCAAAGGAACCGATCGCCGTGCGAAGAAATCCATTGCCACACAGGCAAAATAGATGACTATGAAAATGACCGACACTCTTTGCCGGTCGGAGCTGTAAGTTGCCGCCATTACCGCAAGCTGGCAGACAAGGGCTCCCAGTAGAATTCCCCGATTCCGCCATTCTTTTATGGAAAGTATAATTCCTATAAAACAAAGGACTGAAATCAATCCGAACGGAACTTCCGGAAGCATCGTTTTCTGAAGCCCAAGATCATTCGTTACCACCGAAGCGATATCATGGCACCTGGAGGTATGAAAAAAGCAATACAACTTGAATCCTTCTTTTTTTACCCAGTACCAGGGGTTGTCAAAAATAAAGTTTCTTGCCTTACCGGCCCAGAATGAGTTGACTTCGGAAACCGGTAACCTATTACCGGAAATTCTTCGTGCAAAAATCCGGTAGAGCGAATGAGCGGGATCGGATTCACCCTGAAATTCATCGATACAGTTATCTATCATGGGAGGATAGACGGCATTTTGCCCGTTTGCATTCGGATTGTTTCCCTCAAAAAAAACGGTCCCCGGGTTCATTACCACCGGACTCAGTTTTCCGGTTACTGAATAGTTCCGCAGTGTCAGCATGGAAACCGTCACTACCACCGGAAGCAGAAAAAGAACCGTCTTTCTGACTGCGAAAGATTTCCCGTATACCACCAGATAAATAACAGGTGTCAGAACTGCAAGCAGAATGAAATTAAGCCGAATAAGTAGACATAACCCCAAAAAGAGCCCTGCAAGTATCGCCTGCATATCGGTTTTCTTCCGGACGCAGACAATAAAACACAGTAGAAAGAGGATAAGAAACGCTTCCGGCTCATTTACCGTGGTATAAAGGATTACACTTCGGTTAAGTAAAAAGATTATCGTTCCGACAAACGCGATTACAGGAGTGAAGCTTGATCGTAACAGGATAAAAAGCAGCGTGCAGGATACGGCGATAGCGGTAATTTGCAACCAGAGCAATATTCCTGCGGCATGGGTAAAATGTTTATGAAGAAAAATATTGATGAACAGATACAACGGACTGAAATCAACCATACGTTCAGAATTGAGGCCACCCTTAAGAAACTGTCCGGCAATCAAATGATATTTGGCAAACTCGATATTTTTTGCAAATAGCGCATGGTAGAGAGTAACATGAAAAACGATTGCGATAACAAAGATGCCGAGTAATGTCTTTTTGTTACCATCCAGGGTAATTTTCATAGTCGAATATTCTTCATGAAGACCCCCACTGCTTTTTTCTGTTTTTTTCGACAGGCTGGGATTAAAAATTATAGTTTCTTCATTGTGAACGAAGTATTCACAATTATTCCCCATATTCCCGCAACTGCTTAAAATCCGGGTCCCGACCTATGGTTCTCCTCACATCATCACTTACAGTTTTCATGGTACTCCGGAATAGTTGAGCTGCAACGTCCTTGAAACCCTTCGCGAACATTGCCTTACTGACCATTAACGCAGGCATACTATTAGTTTTATTCAGATTGGATGCTTTTACATAATAATCCAACGAAGCGTCAATCTCACCTTTACCATAACATATATCGCCCATGGCCATTTCCATCCGCCAATTCTGTCCGGGAAGTGTGCGGTCACGCGTATATAGCATGGCAAGCATAAGCATTCCTGCGACCAGAATGATAAGTTCCCGCCGTCCGGGTGAGAATTGTATATGGCCATTTTTCTTCTCAATGTTAATGATATTTGTCAGACCTACAGCGCTTACTGCAATAAAAAACGGCATGGTGACAACTCTGAATCGCTCATCAACAAAAAACAGCAGCATTGTCGCAGCATTGGCGATAAAAAACACTATAATGGGAAAAAAACGTCTCCAGTTTCCAGCAACAATGATGCAGCCAACACAAAACAGGGGAAATAACATATAAAAATTTACCGGCGCGGTATTGAACATTTTTGTAGTTTTCTTTTTTTCATAGGAGAGAAGATACTGATTCGATAGCTCCACTCCGGAGAACATGTTTAAAACCTTTTTTCCTTCAAGGTGTAGATAATCAACCGGATGTTCGGTTAACCAGTTCATAGCCTTTTGAAACCAGTAACGGGAGACTTCGGAACGATTCATGGTTTTACCGTCATTAGCTTTACGTGCCATCGCAACAACGTCGGCATTCTGATAGGCGATATCACTTGAAATTCCTTCAACCGGAACATATGTCCCATTCGCGTTTTCATTATTACCAAGATAGAAATTTTCTCCACCGTTTGCTGAGACAAGAACGAACTCACCACCTTTTATAAAATTCATAAGCGTAGCAGGTGCGACCGCCAATCCGCATGTCAGCAGAAAAAACAGCATGGATTTAAAACCGGCAGGAGATAAACGATTATCATTTTTTGGTAAAACGAAACCTGCCAGAAGCGGCACTGCTAAAAGAAAGTTCGGTTTGACCAGAAGTACGGTTCCCATTGTCAAACCTGCCGCGAATGTCCGGATTCGGATATTTTTTGCAGATATAAACAGTACAGTAAGAACCAGTAAAAAAGTGGCGATACATTCAGACAGGATTTTAAAAGTATAAAACACCTGCATCCCGTAAAACGTGAAGAGAAGGCCGGCAACGAGTCCGGTTTTCTTACTCGCTGTTACCCTGTATGTTATTGCACAGAGAAGTGCTGTGGTGGCGGAACTGAGTATGCATTGTAAAAGATACACAGGGATAAGAGTCTGTCCGAAAACCTTTATAAATAACGCAAGTAAATAGGGGTAGAACGGAGGCTGGTGAAAAACGCCGTCACTAATCCATTGACCTCCCGCAATTCTCAGGGCCCAATCCCAGTAGTTTGCAGAGTCCCAGAGAAGAAATGTCGCGAAAGGACTTCTAAGATAGGAAAAAAGAATGATGAGATTTAGAAGGATACTGATTGTTGCCGTGGTTTTAACCGGGTTCTTTACGAAGAAAGAATCTGCGTTACTGAAATTCAGGAAACCGGGTTTATTTTGTGTAGCGTTTTTCAAGTGATTAAATGATGGTTGAATTTAAATATGGCAGACCGTTTTTTGAAAACATTCCTACAATGTTAATAATCCCGAACACACCTTACACTCATACCCCATTTTTTGGGGGAATTAGCGTCATAAATACTTATTCTATCATATCCCAAATTTCGGTCGTGAGCGGCACTTGCGCCTTCAAATACCGCTGTCGAACTCCACCAGAAGCCGTTCAGGTTTTTGCCCCAGTATGCTACTCTACCCATATCAAAAAGTCTATATCCTCCAGGTAATGCAGTAAAACCTGAAGCATTGGTAGCTCCGATGTTTGGCCCACTCCAGCGTTGAATTCCCGATTCTTTCAAATCCGCACCGGCGTCATCCGCCCCACCTAAAAAGGTTACCAGAGCAGTCCATTCGTCATCAGAAGGTACATGCCAACCCTCTGGAGCAAGCTTATCGGTAGATATGCTATACCAGTTGTAGAGTGCTCCGTATCGCGGTTTATTTTCTTCTTCATTATTGTCGTACCAGCAGTAACCGGGTGTTGAAAGACTGGCCCAGGAAGCACTATCAGGAACAAAAGGAATATCAGTGCCATCATTGTAATGTGTAACCTTCAGATTCTCCACCATCCAGACCTGCTCTCCAATCCTTACATCAGTATAGATATTCCCATCAATATCCTGAATGAACCAGTTTGCATAAAGAGTGTCGCTCGAAGTTACGGAATCCATGCCATATTCCCAATTGTCATTACCCAATGAGTCCTTGAACCATCCGTTGAACTGATAGCCCTGTCGTGTAGGAACAACGTCAGTACTGTCTATTTTCATACCATATTCAAAATCGGTAACATCCGGAACATCGCTTGTCATATCACCGTTCTCGAAGAAAGTGATTTTGTATACATTTTTTATCCATCGAGCAAAAAGATCGGTGTCTTTTTCAAGTACAATGCTGTCTCCATCCTGATAGTCCAGACCATTTCCAGCAGCATCGGTATTCCACCCGATAAAGGTATACCCCGTCCTCGCAAGATCACCTGCACCCGTGACCGGGATTATAGTCTGATATAGTCGTGTTGTTTTCGGCGGTACCGTCCCACTGGTGTGCCCGTTTCCATGATAGGTCAACACATATTGCTCTTTCGTCCACTGCGCATACAGATCAATATCCACGACACCAATGACGGTTTTATCACCTGCAACATATGCTTTCCCGCTTCCGTCTTCTTCCGCATTCCATCCGACAAACGAATAACCGGTCTTATACAACGACCCGCTGTCGGCTATAGAAACCGTTGTACCGGAATCGGCGGTTACCGTTGCCGGAACTACTCCACCCGTATTGCCATTGCTGTGGTAGATAATTGAATAGGTCGGATTGGTTGTCCACTTGACATAAAGCGTTATCGCGGAATCAGGCATGGGTAATTTCGATCCTGCATTGTAACTCTCACCGAACCCGTCAGCTTTTATATTCCACCCTGAAAACAAATAGCCGTCCCGGTATAATCCCCCCGGATTTCCCGCAACCGTTACCTCTTTTCCAAGGTAGTAGCTGTTGCTGTCAACGGGAACTGTTCCGCTATCCGCGTTATTGGCATCGTAGGTAATCTTGTATGTCGGCAATGTATCCCATTGTGCGAACAGTTCAACATCTGTGCCAGGCATACTGAATGTATCCCCGGCTGCATATCCGGTACCGCTTCCATCCGCATTTGTATTCCAGCCTGCAAATACGCTACCGGTCTTCACCAGATTCCCGGTATTTTCACTCACCATAACGGGCTCTCCCTTTTCGTACCTGCTGGTATCGGTTGGTACCTTACCGGACGTATGTTCATTGCCTTCGTAGGTAATGGTGAATGTCGGGCTGTAGATAACGCTTATCTGTTTTATCTCCGTATTTTCGGAAGGAGAGGCGTCGGTTGCTGTAATGGTGATAGTATTGCTGCCGTCAACAAGGTCAATTGCTCCTTTGTAATGATCGTCTTGTTTCGCCAGTTCTAAAGTACTATCGCTGGTTGAAGCAGTTACTTTTTTAATACCGCTTGCATCGCTGCAGATTACCTCTATTTCAATGGTTGCGGATGAAACTGCAGTGTTGTCGGAAGGTGAAATAACCGTAATTGCAGGTGCCGTGGTATCCGTTTTCGAAGTATCTACGGTTAATTCAACTGAAAGGGTATCAGTTTCACCGTCCGGGTCGGAGGCCACTATTTTGACACTATAAGAACCGGCGGATGTATCGGTTGGTGTAAACCGGTAAATCTCTTCCGTTATCGTATCGCCGGATGGTTCTCCATCAACCAGAGTAAAGGTCAATTCGTCTCCATCGGGATCTTCGCAAATATTTCCAAGCTCAAGTGTACAGAGTTCATTACTATGTATGTTCAGCGGGACAGCTTCGACACTCCATTGTGGTGCAGCATTGCCGGAAAGATTTGAAACGGAAATAATCACTTCTTCGGTATCAGAGAGAGGAGGAGTCCCGTTATCCTTAACGATAAAAAAAATGGTGGTATCACCGGAAAATGTTTCCGGTGTCTCCCAGACGAACAGGTTGTCGCTTGTCAGATGTGATCCATCCGGATTCCCTGAAAGACTTACCGTCAGCGTCTGTCCGGAATCGGGATCATCAACTGAAACGAACAGTGTGCATCGCTCTCCCGCTACAACCTCTTTCTCCCCGGAAATTGTCAGTGTCGGCTTCCGGTTTGGTACCGGTCGGGCTATGATATGAATTTTCACGGACTCTTTCCGGAATTCATCGCCAACATAGGCAATCGCCGAAACAGTACGGGTACCTGCATCAGAAAAAACCATTTCGTAGTGAATGGTGTCTTTTTTAATGTCTATTTTTCGAAGTTCAATAACCGTGTCAATTTTATTTGATGTTCCGAAGGTTACGCTTATTGAATCGATATACTTTTTCACCCCTAAACAAAGCCCGATCCTGATAGTCTTTCCGACGGTATCTGTAACGGAAGAGTCACTTTTCTGGAAATCTGAGGTTTCAAGAATCAGACTCAATGTTGTATTTGCGGGATTATCAGGGTTGGATGGCAGGTTACAGAGATTGTTAATAAAAACGAATGGTAGTAGAAATAAGGAGAAAAAATATATTGATAATTTTTTTGGGATATTCATTTAGAATGTTCCGTGATGATTGTGGAATCAGGAAACTGTAAAATATAAATATAGTACTAAGTCGAGTAATGCCGGATAAATCATGGCTTTCTGATTGTATGAATGTGCATTTCAGAGTTATGGTATGCCTAATCTTTAAAATATGGTGTACTGTAGCTGATTAGTTTGGGAAATTTGGTTTTATTACACTCTGCACCCGCTATTTCCGCTGCGGCAAAATAAAAATTTTGTTATCTTATCTATAGTAATTGATTGCAGATATGGATTGGTATTGATTATCAGGGGGAGTGATTACTACGTTAATCGATACTATCTGACGGTCGGTTGTCAGATATCCTTTGCTGGTATAATTGCCGGAACAGCTCGATCATAATTATTCCGGTTGTTTGATGAAGCATCAGTCACATCACCATCTGACACAGAAAATAAGCTGCAAATGTATTGGTAGAGTGAATGGTTTAATCGATTAAGTGTCTTCAAAATTGCCTTCACTGCCATTTTTTAGAATTACGAGGTGGGTATGAACGTGAGAAGAGTCGTTTTTTTCCTGAGCTTACTGTTTTGCTTTGGCAGTTATGCCGATAATCCGATTTTCCAGACGCTCTTTACCGCAGATCCTGCACCAATGGTGTATAAGGACACGCTGTTCTGCTATACCAGCCACGACGAGGATGTACTTGTAAACAATTTTTTCACCATGCGAGACTGGTTATGCTATTCCACCACCGACATGGTGAACTGGCAGGCGCGTGGAAGGGTCGCTTCTCTCAAGGACTTCAAATGGACGGGTAACAATGGTGCCTGGGCGGTGCAGTGTGTTGAGCGGGACGGGAAGTTTTATATGTATTGCCCGATACATATGAAAGGAACCGGCGTTCTGGTTGCGGATAACCCTGCAGGGCCGTTCACTGATCCGCTGGGGAAAGCACTGCTTACCGATGGTGGTAATGATATTGATCCGACGGCGTTTGTCGATACGGATGGGCAGGCCTACCTGTACTTTGGTAACCCTGAGTGCAGGTACGTTAAACTCAATGAGGATATGATCTCGTATTCCGGGGGTGTCAAGAAGCTTTCCATGACGGTCGCTGCTTTCGGCACCCGGTCGAAGAACGATCGTGCTACCAGTTACGAGGAGGGACCATGGTTTTACCGGCGTGGTGAACTTTATTATCTGGTATTCGCCGGCGGTCCGATTTCCGAACATATCGCGTACTCAACCAGCAGCGGTCCGACTGGTCCATGGAAATATCGGGGAAAAATCATGCCCACACAGTCAGGTGCAGCATTCACGAATCATCCCGGTGTGGTTGATTTCAAGGATAATTCCTATTTGTTTTATCATGACCAGGCCCTCTCCAGAAACGGTTTCAAACGGTCTGTTTGCGTGGAGAAGTTCAGTTATAACAGCGATGGCACCATTCCGACCATACGTGCAACCAAAGCCGGGGCGCCACAGATCGGGGCATTTGACCCCTACACTACCATTCAGGCGGAAACCATGTGCCTGGCCAAGGGTGTCGAGATCGGCGCATGCAGTGAGGGTGGGGTTATGGTGGATTCAATAAATAATAATGACTATATCAAAGTGAAAGGCGTTGAGTTCCGGGACGGGGCAAAATCTTTCGAAGCCCGCGTGGCTTCCGATGGCAGTGGCGGCAAGATAGAACTTCGGCTGGACAGCGAGAATGGAAAACTGGTGGGAACCTGCGACGTTTCCGGGACGGGGGGCTGGCAGATGTGGACCACGGTAACCTGTAATGTCAGTGATGCGAGTGGAAAACATGATCTGTATCTGAAGTTCACCGGTGGTAACGGATTTCTCTTTAATTTCAACTGGTGGAAATTTGTTCCGATTACCAATGGTACAGATGTGCCGCGGGAAAACTGTGTGCCTGCAATTGCAGGGCTTAATGTGCTTAAAGGTGCGGCAGCACTGCAAATGGATGTATCACGGTACGGTACCGGTAAAAAAGTGTCAGTACAACTGTTCGGGATTAATGGGCGCCTGGCGGGGACGTTGTTTGAAGGAAAAACGACCTCCGGGAAACTCCTGATTCCGTTGGATCGGCGGCAGTATAAAGCCGGTGGGTACGTTGTACGGCTTTGCCTGCAGAACGAGACGGTTCTGCATAAAGTTATAACTCTCGAATAATTGTAATCTTAAAGTAGTAATGCAAAACTTGGCGGAAAATTTCACTGCTGCTGGGAGTTATAAGGGGCGTTAAAAAAAGATAGTTTAAGGCTCCGTACTTGAATTTTGTTTTGTTTCCCCAATAGTGCCGGTCATAAATCTGACGGCACCCGGTGGACCTTTGTACTATATTTTAGTACAAAAAAAAGGTCCACGAATCTGATTCTCTCCAGTCTGGTCTGGATCATTGCTATATTAACCAGATGATCAGCTTTCGAGGATGTGTGAAAGATTCATACCGATCCATCTTTTTGAGGTATATTAGTAACTGCAATAAATTATGAACACAGGAGGATCTTTCCTTTTTTGCACCATTGTACTAGTACACTAACACGATTTATGTTTCAGATATCACAGGTTTTTAGACAAATCTTTAATCATAGTCAGATTTCTCTGGGGAGCGAAAATAAATCAATAGTAAGAGAACAGGGAATGAATTTAACGAGAATCTGGACTACCCTACTGTTATTGGGTGCCGTATTTGGTAGTGTAGAACTGAATGCAGCAGCAATTCCTGTACAGTCGGTAACAAAAGACGCATCCGGTGTTACCTGTACGATGACTCCAGGTGTTCCGGCCGGTTGCTGCAGCAGAAAAAGGTGCAGAAGCGGAGAGTTGATCTTCGAAAAGATTTTCTGCTTCCGTCCGGTTTTTATATCGTCAAGGCGCACGCGGTAAAGAAGTAATCCGGAGAGGCCACCGGGTACCGGATGGTATGGTGGTGTGTAAAGGTACAAGGTACAGGGAATAATTGTATATGTTTATTTTCAATAACAGGATTCAGGATAAGATGGTTAGAGGGAAGCGTGTATCCATGAGCAGATCAGTCGGAGTGAGGTTGTTTATACTGGGGTTGACGATGGTGGTTTCCGCAGCGACCGTGAAGTGGCAGAGTTCGACGCAGCAGGAACGCTGGGTCGATAAAGGGACCATTGAAACCACGAACTGGGACAATGACAATTCACGATACATCAGTGTTGATGAAAAAACGATGTATCAGACCTTTGAGGGGCACGGAGGCTGCTTCAACGAACTGGGCTGGAAGGTGCTGATGAAGCTCTCTCAGAGCGACCGCGACAGTGTTCTCAAAATGCTGTTTGATTCGACCGGTTGTAACTTCAGTATCTGTCGTGTCCCGATCGGGGCGAACGACTACACCATCAAGCCGTATTCCCTGAACGAGAATGCAGGTGATTATGCAATGGATAAATTCAGCATCGAGCACGATCAGGAATACCTCCTGCCGTATATCAAGGCTGCCATGAAGATCCGGCCGGATCTCAAGGTCTGGGGTTCTCCCTGGACGGTGCCGACCTGGATGAAGGACAGCAAACAGTACAACAACGGATCAATGCTTGATAACGATCAGATGTATGGCGCTCTGGCTCTCTATTTTGCAAAGGCGGTCAAGGCGTATCAGGCCGAAGGACTTGATTACTTCGCCGTGGCGCCGGCAAATGAACCAAACTGGAATGTGAGCATGGGATATCCGGTAACCGGCTGGTCGGCCGGGCAGCTTCTTAAATTCATTAAAAACCATCTCGGGCCGACCTTTAAAAAAGAGGATGTAAATGCCGATATTTTCCTCGGTACCCTGATGACCGATAAGGATGTCAACGGCAATGAGCAGGTGACGGCAACTGTGTTTGCAGATTCAACAGCCTACTCCTATTGTGCAGGGGCAGGGTTTCAGTATGGGATGTCGGATATGAGAGCCAAATATTCCGATCGGCGATTTATGGAGACTGAGACTCCCTGCGGAACCGTCGGCAGGTTTAATGATGCCACGGCATTCTGGAACTACGCGATGGATAACGACAAGGCCATGCGGGATTTCATTGTCAACGGCGGCGTAAGTGTCTATGAACAATGGAATATGGTCCTAGATACATCGGGTGCCAATATTGCAGACTGGCGTCAGTATGCCCCGATCATGGTCGATACGGTTGCGAAACAAGTCACCTATACGCCACAGTTCTATCAGGTTCGTCACTATGGGTATGTGAAACCGTATGCCAAAATGATAAATACAACCGGAAATACCGATCTTGGGGTAATCGCATTCCGCAATCCGAATGGTGAAAACGTCCTGATTGCCACAAACCGCGGCAATGAGACCACGGTCGCGATCAATTTCAACGGTCAGAAAATCAAACCGACACTTCCGTCGGGATCGTTCAATTCATTCCGTATCGCCGGAACGCCGTTGCCTCCTCGTTCGCCGTTTGAAAAGATGGAAGCGGAGAATTTCGACGAGCAGTCCGGGGTGCTCATCAGGGACTGTTCCGATGGCGGCAAAGGGGTAACCCATCTTGAAAATAATGACTGGCTCGTCTATCGCAATGTAGATTTCGGACAGGGAGCAAAAGGATTTGAGGCACGGGTGACCGGGCTTGCAGGTGGAACAATCGAAGTCCGTATCGACAGCGCTACCGGGCCTGCCGCGGGAACCTGTACGGTAGAGGCATCATCCACGTGGAGCACGGTAACCTGTGCACTCAACGGGGTGAGCGGCAATCACTGGCTCTATCTCAAGTTCAAGGGGTCGGCTACCGGTAAACTCCTGGACATGAACTGGTTCCAGTTCGAACAGGGAACGTCCGTTGCGCAGCGGTTACAGAATGGAACTATTGCTGCCGGTGGGTCACATATTTTTATTTATAACGGTATTTCCCGTTCCGGCAGTGCCGTCAAACGGTACGGACCCGGTGCGGTTGTCTACGACCTGAAGGGTAAAGTGGTTTCTTCCGGTCGCAATGGTACACCGGTGAATGAAAAAACTGTTGGGGGATTACGAAAAGGCGTCTATATTATTAGGAATTAATCTTGGTAATTGTGCAATAATAACACACAAACAAATAGGGGGTAATGGTGAACCTTTTTAAAATGACTACTTCAGCGACCGTCATTCTGTTTTTGGCTGTCTCACTATTCGCTCAGACCGCCATACTGCGGACTACGACCGACCAGAATCGCTGGGTCGACGCCGGTGCGGTCGATTCCGGTGCGTGGTCGTCAACGAACCAGTATGTCGAAATTATGCCGACTACCGAGTATCAGACGGTAATGGGATGGGGTGGTACCATACAGGAAAAACACTGGGAAGCCATGAAAGTCCTGAGCGCAGCGGGGAAAGACAGCATCATGCACGAGCTGTTCGATACCTCAGGCTGTAATATCAGCGTCCTGCGCTGTCCTATCGGCTGCTGCGATTTCGATCTCAACGAGGCACCAATCTCGCTCAATGAGACTGCCAATGACTATGCGATGGAGCATTTCAGTCTTGCGCGCGATTCACTCAGAAAAATTCCGCTCATCAAGATGGCGCAAGCCATCAACCCGAAAATCCGTTTCTGGGGATGCCCGTGGAGTCCGCCGCGGTGGATGCACGACAACGGACAGTTTGACCGTGGGAACATGAAGAGTGATGCCCAGACACTGACCGCGTATGCGCTGTACCTTGAAAAATTCGTGCTTGGATACAAGAATGCAGGGATCAATATCGAATGGATTACCTGCCAGAACGAGCCGGACATCGCCGACGGCGGGTATCCGAAATGTGGATGGAGCAACACGCTTGAGGTGAATTTTTACAAGAATTATCTAATCCCGCGGTTCAAGGAAAGCAACCTGGACACCAGAATCCTTCTAGGTGTGTTCTGCTGCGGCACCTTTGATCAGTGGATCAAGACTCAAATGGACGAACCAACCATCAAGGACTTTGTCGGCTTTACGAGCCATTCCTATCAGTCCCCGGATTGGGGCTTGCGGTCCTATAGCGATTACCCCGGCATTCCGTTCATGCAGACCGAAGCGCCTTTCGGCTGGCCGCCGGAGAATGTGGCACAGAACTGGAACGAGGGACGTGACATATTCAACAATGTGGCGGATTTCATGAATAACAGGACATCGGTGTATACTGTCTGGAATATGGTCAACGATGACCGTTGCCAGAGCGGCTTTGACTGGGTTCAGATGGTGGCGATCAAGGTGGACCGCAACACGAAAAAGGTCACCTATAATCCGTATTTCTATGCGTACAAACATTTCGCCCATTATGTGAAGGTGGATGCAAAGGTAGTCGGGAATAAGGTCAACGGAGCAGGTCCGTCAAAAATGAGCACCTTTAAAAATCCCAACGGCGACATCATTGTAGTCGCCAGCAACAATAATGGTGGTACGTATCCCCTTACCGTCAAGGTCGGCAACAGGATGTGGAAAGCAACGCTGCCGGGGAATTCCTTTAATACCCTCAAGATCAACTCCGGAAAAACAAATACTGTGGAGGAAAGCGCCCCAGTTGTGAAGAATACACCATCGATGCTTTCAGGAGTACAGATACGTAATTCGAAGCTTTCGTTTGCTCTTTCATCGTCAATCAACGGTTTCAACGCGATGAATGTCTCTCTGCGGGATCTGCAGGGACGTTGTGTATGGACGGGACATCGCGATGGTGGTGCCGCCTCCGGCAGCCGGTATACTTTTCCGGTGCAGTCCTTACGGAACAGCCTTCTTTCGGGTACCTATCTGCTGACGGTCCGGATTGATCAGGCAAATGGTACGGTTACAACAGCTGAGGCAAAAGTGCGGGTGTTGAATTAAAACCTCCGTTAGGTGAAATTGATAGAGAAGAAATAAAATGCGATGTCTGAATCAACCTGTTCAGACATCGCATTTTTTTTTAAAGAAAACGTTAAATAGCCATCGGGAGAAGTCTTGAGGAGTATGCTTAAATGTAGAGGCCGATTCTCCAAAATGATAGCCTTACCGGTATCGATCGGGTGGGCCGCCTTTGCATTGCATGCCCGGGAACTGCCGCAGAAGAAGGTCCTCCCGTTCGAACTCGATCAGGTCAGACTCCTGCCCGGACCGTTTAAAAGTGCCATGGACCGAAAATGCAGCTAACTGTTCTTTCTGGACAATGACCGGCTGCTCTATTAGTTTCGTTCCAATTACAAACTTTCCACTCAAGGTGCCAGGCAGTATGGCGGATGGGAAACCATGGCCATCCGCGGCCATACACTGGGACATGTGCTCAGTGCACTCGCGCAGGCGTATCAGTCAACCGGTGATGAACGGTATAAAACAAAAGCTGAAGCACTGATAACGGAACTCCGGAAATGTCAGAACGCCGCCGTGTCGGCCGGATTCGGCGAAGGGTACCTGGCCGCCATTCCTGAGAGTGACGTCAACACGTTGCCGGCAGTGAATGACGCAGATCCGGTTGCCACCGGAATCATAGTGGAGATGTGATGGACATTAATTTAAAAAGTGGGGTCAAATAAATAAGGTTTAATAAAGCAAAATAGCTTAATTGATTTAAATGAAGTATTTTGTGGGGTCAAAACAAATCGAAAAAAAACCTTTTCACGATAAAAATGAATACATTATGGCTATGGATTCCGTTTACGAATATTTTGATTATCAGGAGTTTCTGAGAGATTATTTCGATAATCGGAAGCAGCAACATTCATGGTTTTCCTACCGCTATTTTGCTGTTAAAGTAAAAATGGACCATAGTAACCTTATCAAGGTACTGCTCGGAAAACGGCATATCTCGCAGCGAAATGCACTCTCCATTGCTGATTTTCTGCAGTTTACCGCTAATGAAAAGGAATATTTCATCACACTGGTGCAATTCAATAAATCAGGTGATGCTAAAAAGAGTAAAGCGTTGTTTGAAAAACTGCTGGGGCAAAAAAATATAACTCTTCAAAAGATCGAGCCTCATCAGTATGATTATTACCGGGAGTGGTACTATACAGCGGTGTATTCGTTGCTGGATTACTACGAGTTCCGGGGAAACTACAGTGCTTTGGCAGCGGAGTTGAGCCCGTCGATTACTGTTCAGCAGGCAAAGGAGAGCATTGCACTCCTGGAAAAACTGCACTTTATCCGAAAGGATGAGGAGGGACGGTATGTTCAGGTGGAGAAACTGATAACAACCGGTCAGAAGTGGCACTCTCTCGCAGTACAGAAATTTCAGGAAGATGCCATACGGCTTGCGATTGGTTCGCTTAAAAATCAGCCGAGAAACGTCCGGGATATCTCAACGCTCACGGTAACACTTTCGGAAAACGACATGGAGACGATTCGGGAAATAACCGAGCAATACAGAAAGTCCATCATCAAGGTGATTCATGAGAGTGGTCCCGGTGATACCGTTTATCAGATGAATATTCAGATGTTTCCGTTAACACGTCCGAAATGGAGTCTCAAATGATGCCCGGCCGCAACAGTGCATTCCGATGCGGCACGTTGCTTGCCCTTGGGTTTACTGTTCTGGTTGGTTGTACCGGAATGCAGACTGCAGGTTCCGTTTCGGAAACGACCAACGGTGCCGTGGCGGGAGCCCTTTACAATGAGCAGGGAGACGCCGCCGAAGGGACACGGGTGCTGCTGCTTCCCGCCGGATATGACCCGGTAAAGGGTGGCGGAGCTCTTGCCTCTGCTACGACGGATGCAGAGGGGAACTATTCGTTTACCGATGTAACCGATGGTGACTATACGGTTTTTGCCACGAATGATAAGCGGGGGACCAATGTTTCGATTACCGGCCTTCACGTTGGTGACGGTAATGATACCATTGCTCCCGATACGCTCCGTTCGCCCGGTTCGGTCAGCATTATGTTTGCGGCGAAAGATGCAACCGCGCCTGGGTATGTGTATATCCCGGGTACCCTTCTTTTCCGGTATGTCGGCACAGAGGGTGGAGTGGTAACACTCGACAGTGTTCCTGCAGGGGTGACGAAACAGTTATTATATGCGGATAACGCAACTTCGGAAGCAACGGTCATCAGGTATAACGTTACGGTTGTATCCCGGGAAACAACGCCGGTCTGGAACACCACCTGGCGGTTTTCCCGCAACCTGACGCTGAACACCTCGGTGTCCGGGGCGGATATTGCCGGAACCGTAACCGGTTTTCCGGTACTGATTCGGTTGAATGAGGACAATTTCGATTTTACACAGTGTGCTGCTGATGGTTCCGACATTCGTTTCTCCGCATCCGATAGCGTGTTTCTTTCCTGCGAAATCGGGCGGTGGGACTGGGCGAACCAACGGGCGGAATTCTGGGTAAAAGTGGATACCATACGCGGCAGTGACAGTACACAGGCAATCTCTCTTTACTGGGGCAACCCGCAGGTTGCACCGGCCGCCGGTGGCGCTTCGGTTTTTGATACTGGAAACGGATTCGCCGGGGTGTGGCACCTGAACGAGACTTCCGGATCAATGTCTGCCGAAGCAACACAGAACGGGCTTGCGGGAACGTACGAAGGCAGTCTTCCTAATCCTCAGGAGGGGCCGATCGATGTGGCTCAGAATATTGTTGTGCCTGACAGTGATTACGTTGATGTTGGTGATGTGCTGGATGCGGAAATGAACAACCTCTCCATCAGTGTCTGGGTGAAACGGGGATTACTGGTAACACCGGAGGCGTTAGTTGCGAAAACGGATGGTGATCTGCCATCGGCGTCGTACGGGTACCTGCTCTCAATTGATCCCGGCAATTTTCCCCATTTCAATATTGCTGCCGGAGGCAGCGACTGGGGAGATGACGGTTCCTTTGATATTGCCGGCGACCGGGAGATTTCCGATTCAACGGAGTGGCATCAGGTGTTTGTGGTTATTGACCGGACCGACAATGCCAACTGCAGAATGTTCCTCGATGGATCGGAATGTACGGGTGCCCGGATCGGGAATAGTGCCAGCGTGACAGCAGTAAATACGCCGCATTCCCTGCGCTTCGGAACCGAAAACGATACTAATGCCTCTTTTTCAGGGGCAATTGACGAACCGACTATCGCATTTACCGTGCGGTCTGCGGATTGGGTGAAACTCTGTTACATGAATCAGAAGCCCGATGATGCGCTGGTGAAATGGTAACAGGCGACTCATACGAGTTGTTCGAGATAAAAAAGGCTGTCGATTGATTCCTGGCAGGTGTGAAACGACTGTCGCTGCAGAAGACACGGGAAGGTCAGGTATGACCCTGCCGATCAGGTATTTTGTTTATAATGGAAAATAGTGACTAGGAATAAAGAATTCAAACAGGACAGGGGGTTAGAGCAATGGGTACCAGAACAACTTCATTCAGCATTTCACTAGCGCTGCTATTGTGCATGTTCAGTCAGGGTTTCGGGGAGAATCCGCTTATCCAAACGAATTATACACCCGATCCGGCGCCGATGGTGTACAACGACACGGTATTCCTCTATACCGGGCATGACGAGGACAATGCTACCGGATTTACCATGTATAATTACTTACTCTATAGCTCCACCGACCTTGTCAACTGGACTGACCATGGAATAATCGCGAGCACGAAGAGCTTTTCATGGGCAAACACCAACGGTGCCTGGGCAGCCCAATGTATTCCACGAAACGGAAAATTCTACTATTATTGTGCCATGCAACTCAAAGGCATCGGCGTGCTGGTATCCGACAGTCCGTATGGACCGTTTACCGACCCTCTTGGAAAACCCATTGTCAATAATGGCGGGCCATGTATCGATCCAACCGTTATGATAGACGATGACGGGCAGGCATATATGTATTGGGGAAATCCGGATGCGTACTACGTGAAACTGAACAAGGACATGATATCGTATTCCGGTGATATCGTCAAAATTCCCAAACAGCAGTCCTATCAGGAAGGTCCGTGGCTCTACAAAAAAAACAACCGCTATTATCTGGCATGGTCGTCAACCTGCTGTCCGGAAGGGATCGGGTATGCAATGAGCGACAGCCCAACGGGACCCTGGACTTTCAAGGGATCGATCATGGACGGCAACCCCAACTCCTCGGGTAACCAGCCGGGAATGTTCGATTTCAAGGGTGCGACGTATACGACCGGGTTT
The DNA here is from genome assembly GCA_050304135.1 of Chitinispirillaceae bacterium. GTDB lineage: Bacteria > Fibrobacterota > Chitinivibrionia > Chitinivibrionales > Chitinispirillaceae > JAFGNB01. The sequence goes on from JBNLDC010000004.1 coordinate 95,215, forward strand.
ACTAACGAGTTGTGGTTCTCGATTCAAGGTGGAAGGACCACCAGGTACGAGCGGCGTTCGGCAAACCTTGTGAAGCTCACCTTCAATGACGATGGTACGATTCCGAAAGTGCCCTGGTTCGGCGTCGGCAATCCGACACCGGGCGTGGCGCAGGTTGGCACATTCAACCCGTACGATACGGTACAGGCGGAGACGATCTGCTTCTCGAAAGGGGTGAGGACGGAGGTGTGCAAGGACAGCAGCGGTAAGATGGATGTGGATTCGATCCATAACGGAGATTTCATAAAAGTAAAAGGCGTCGATTTCGGTGAACGTGGCGCGAGTATTTTCGAGGCGCGGGTTGCATCCGGAAGCAACGGCGGTAAGATCGAGGTACATCTCGATACAACAACCGGTCCCCTCGTGGCCACCTGCGACGTTTCAGGAACCGGCGGCTGGCAGACCTGGAAAACGGTTTCGTGTGACGTGAGCGGAGCTGAGGGGAAGCATGATCTTTATTTCAAATTCACCGGCGGTGGCGGGTTGCTGTTTAATTTCAACTGGTGGAAATTCATTTCCGAAGAAACCGGAATCCGTGAGGACAGAGGCGCACTATCGGGAGAAAATCTGCGTGTTGCAGTTCGCTCCGGTTCGTTGCTTTTAGAGGTGCCCCCTTCATTCAGTGACGAAAAAGTTACTGTCGCCCTGTTTGATCCGTCAGGCCGACAGGTTGACCGATTATTCAATGCCCGACCGGGTACATCGCATCTAGTTCTCCCCCTTGGTACGTTACCAGCCCGGTCGGGTGTTTATTTCGTTCGTGTCACGGTAAATTCAAACGAAATTGCAGTAAAAAAGATTACGCGGTATTGATGTTGGCAGGTAGTAATTATTTGGTCTGGAGGAAACAAATGATCAGGTGTTTTTTTAATGTTTCATATATATACGGGGTTGCAGCGTTCCTCTGTCTTGTTTTCCAGAGGGGGGAGGCCGGAGCTGCCGATTGTCCGTGTGATGTATACGAAACAGGTGGAACGCCGTGCGTAGCAGCTCATAGTACGGTAAGGGCATTGTACCATGATTATGACGGGGCGCTCTACCAGGTACGTCGTACGTCGGACGGACAAACCCTTGATATCGGTGTCATGGCTCCCGGCGGGTTTGCCGATGCCGCAGTACAGGATTCTTTTCTGAACGGTAAAGCGGGTACTATCTCGAAAATCTACGACCAGTCGCCGAATCACAACGATCTTATCAAGGCTCCAAAGGGCGGATTCCTGCACAACGGCGGGTTGGAAGCGGACGCAACGGCGGCAAAGATCATGGCAAACGGCCATGCTGTCTATGGCGTCAAGACCACTATGAACTGGGACAACGAAGCGGGATCGGTTGGATACAGGAATAATGCGACGAAGAATATCGCTACAGGTAACGACCCCGAGGGTATGTATATGGTCTGTGGTGGCAGGTATTACAATGAGTGGTGCTGCTTTGATTACGGCAATGCGCAAACCGACAACACCGCCGATGTTCCGGCGATCATGGAAACGGTGTATTTCGGGAACTCCACGCAGTGGGGGCATGGTTCGGGTGAAGGCCCCTGGGTTATGGCCGACCTGGAATGGGGGTTGTTTGCCGGAGGTGCTCTTGTTAATAACAGCAATACTCCCATCGATGCCGATTTCGTTACCGGAATGGTCAAAGGTGATTCCACCAATCGCTATGCGATAAAGGGAGGAGACGCACAGTCCAGAGCGATCAAGACCATGTACGAAGGCCCGAGACCCAATGATTATTATCCGATGAAAAAGGAGGGGGCTATTGTACTCGGTGTTGGCGGCGACAACAGTCACACCGGCCAGGGGATCTTTTTCGAGGGAGCCATAACAAGGGGGTATCCTTCCGATGCCACTGAAGATGCGGTGCAGGAAAATATCTCGGCTGCAGGATACGGGAGTGAGATTACCGCCTCCAGGCGTGCCGGTGCAGAGCGGATCATGCCGACGGAGCCGCTATATGAAAGTACCGCCGGCAGGGTGACGTTCAGTACCAATCTCCCGGATAGTCGTACGGTACACCTCGAGATACTCGATCAACAGGGAAGACGGATCGCTAAAATCGAGGGGCGTCAGGCTGCCGGAAGTAGATTCACGGCTGTCTGGAATTCCGGCAATGCTCCTCCAGGAATATACCTGTGGCACCTTTCGTCAGATGGAAGACATTTGAGCAGTGGAAAGATTCTAGCAGGGAAATAACCCGTAACCGGAGAGTTTTTCGGTCGGAATACCGCAGGAGGGATTGACGCAGGCTGCATCGTGTACTAACTGGACCAATCATCCTGGACTGATCGATTTCAAGGGCTAGCACTATTTCGTTTACCATAATGCAGGGTTGCGGGTGCCTGCAAGGTGTGCTTCAGAAGAAAATTGTACTGTTTTTTTTATGGTCATTAAAATGAATGAAGAGTAAGTGTACTAGTTAACTGAGGCGGTGTACTGATTTATTGCTTAAAAATATTGAAAACAATGCTGAAAATAAATTAGAATGTATCTATTTGTACTATTTTTCAGTACGATAAAAATATTTACAGTCATGGAATATACGTCGAAACGTTGAAATCGTGGCTATATTCTAGAAGTTTCATACAAATTTTGTGCAATACGGCTCTTGAAAAGTACCGGTTGCAAGAATGAAAATATGGTTTTATAACATAAGTATCAATAGTTTGTTAGCGTTAGAACATACGGTTACGTCAATTCTTTACTGGAAAACAATTATAATTGAAAGTACTATCCATTTAATCGCATAAACAACCCCGACTCGGGAGGAATTCCATGAAAAGTATATCGATAGCGAGGCTGATTCCTGCGATAGTGTCCTTGGTAATAGCCGGTGCAGTATCAACGGCTGTCGCACAGTTGTCATTTTCTAATCCGTTGCTCGATTTTGATTCTATTCTTTGTGTGGCCCGTGGCTACAGTGGAGGTGAGCAGCATCTTTGTGATCAGTATTTCGGCTGTTTCGCCTCACCCGGTGGCAGTATCTACATCATTTCCGGGTTTAAAAACAACCAGAGAAAAGTTACCGATCTGCTGCAGAATTCAACAGTAGAGAAAGGTCGCTATGCCGGAAAAAAACTCGCCGGTGGATCGTTCATCGCTCCTGAACTTTCTTACGATGCGAAAACGGTTGTTTTCGGCTGGAAGGAAGAATCAAGGAATTACTCAGCCCGATGGGACCAGAATCAGTGCTTCCACATTTTCAAGGTCAATATCGACGGTACCGGGTTGGTGCAGCTTACCGACGGCAATAAGAACGATTTCGACCCTTGCTTTCTTCCCAGCGGCAGGATCGTTTTCATATCCGAACGACGGGGTGGTTTTGGCCGTTGCCACCTGCGACCTGTTCCGACCTATACACTGTTTTCCATGAAGGATGACGGCAGCGACATCATTCCCCTTTCCTACCATGAAACCAATGAGTGGCAACCCAGTGTCGACAACAACGGTATGATTATCTATTCACGTTGGGACTATGTTGACCGTGACGATTGTATCGCCCATCATCCTTGGATCTGTTACCCCGACGGACGTAATCCTCGTTCATGGCATGGAAACTATCCCCTTCCGCTCACCACAATGGAAGGTTCCAACTGGCCCGACGGCAGAAACCTCAGACCTTGGGCGGAAGTGAACATCCGGGCAATCCCGGGTACTTCTTCCAAGTATGTCGCCACCGCGACGGGGCATCATACCCAATCCTTCGGAGAGCTGATTATATTTGATCAGGCAATCCGGGATGATGGAAAAATGGCGCAGATAACCGGTATCACCACCAGAAAATCCACTTGGGGCGATCAGGCCGGGCCATGGGCTACGGCGTGGCCGCTTTCGGAGGAGTATTTTCTCGCCAGTTACAACGGTGATATCGTCATGCTCGATAAAAACGGCAACCGGCTTTCCATCTGTCCGAAATCCGCAACACCGGCAGCCAACCTCAATAATTTCAAACTGCTTGATCCGATCCCCGTGAAGGTGCAGAAGAAACCACCTGATATAGCCGTACAGACGTTCGAGGGCGAGCGTGAAGAGCTTGAACATGAACCTGCCCGCATGAGTGTCATGGATGTATACAATTCAGACCTGCCGTTTCCCGAAGGGACGGTGATAAAGTGGCTCAGGATTATTCAGCTTATACCCAAAACCACCATTAATATCAATCAGCCGCAGATCTGCGCCGGTTCGGAATCGGTGGCGCGGATGCCGCTCGGTATCGTACCGGTTGAATCAGACGGATCGGCTCATTTCGAGGCGCCGGTCGACCGCTGCCTGATGTTTCAGGTGCTTGACGAAAATTACATGGCGGTTCAGTCGATGCGGTCACTGACCTATGTCCATAAAGGGGAGCATCTTACCTGTCTGGGATGTCATGAAGACAAGTGGAAGGCGGCACCGCCGACCAATGCGATCGCACTGAACCGGGCTCCGTCAAAGCTTAAACCGGAATTCATGGAGGCACTTCCCGTGAGTTATTACCGGACGGCAAAGCCGGTTTTTGATGCGAAGTGTGTCTCATGTCACCGGCAGCAGGGCAAGGGGCCGGATATGAGTTACAACAGCCTCAAGCCGTACATCTTCCATTTCTGTGACGGTGGATGGCCGTATACCAATGGTAATATCAATGTGAGAGAGGTCGGCGGTTCACGCACGATCCCCGGTAAATTCGGTGCCAGAAGGTCGCGTCTGTATTCCCACCTTCTCCCGTCGCATCATGATGTTTCTCTCACTGAGGATGAGCGGCATCGTGTTACGCTCTGGCTTGATTGTAACAGCAATGAACTTGGTTCCGAAGTCGATGTCAACGGGCAGAAAGCCGGCAGGCTGGTATGGCCGGACATCGATGTCGATCCGGATAATCCGCTCGGACTTGAAGATCCTACCTCTACCGATGAGCCGTCGTCTGCAATGGTAACGCCGACCGCTGCAATGCTACGACCGGACAGCACCATTCAATTCAAGGCTGTGGCGGTGGACCTGATGAAACGGAAAGTTGATCCGCAGCCGTCATTTACCTGGTCGGTGAGCGGTGGAGGTACAATAACTGAGGATGGCGTCTTTACTGCAGGAAAAAGTGAAGGCGGCCCTTTTACGGTTACTGCCACGGTGGATATCGGCGGAACTCAGGAGAAATATACGGCAGTCGTGACGATCTCCCTGCTTTCGGGTGATCCGTTGCCTGCGGGTCCGGTTAAAAGTTTTCTCTGTCTGCAGAATGCCGGATCGGCTTCAACCTGTGTGCAGTCAGCAGATGAATCCGCCATCGAGCGCAGCTGTGTCGGAACAGATAAAGAAGCTCCGTTTCCGGATACCACCATTTCGGTTAACGGAACGAATTTTAAATGGGTGGAAGTCACCAGCACGGATGGCAACTGGTTTTCGGACTGCGGTGATAACCGTACCAGCTATGCGGCTATAACCCTTGTCAACAGCCGGCCCCGGCAGTTTAAAATCGGTTATATTCAGGATGATGAAATCAAAGTGTGGATGAATGGTGAGCAGGTGCTTTCCGATCCCGACTGGAGAACCGAAGAGAGGCTCTCAAGCACCATTTCGATGCCGACCGGCAATGTGGTGTTCATTGTCAAGCATACCAATAACACCGGTGCCGGAGGGCTTTCTCTCCGGTTTGCCGATGATCAGGGAAATGACTTCAACGACCTGCTCTATTACTTTACTCCGCCGGAAGAGGTTGCGATCGGGAAACCGGCCGTTACGAAAGCGGCCATGCCATCGGCACCGTACACTGTTCAGGCGATTCACGGAAGTCTGAAAATTGATGGTGCCTGCCGCCGGAACCATCGGGTGGAGGTGTTCAATTCACGGGGTCAGCGGATGGCCGGTTTCAGGGGAATCGGTGATGTTCATTATCTGCTGCCGATGGAATCATTTCCTGCAGGAATGCTGGTGGTGCACATAGAGATGGACGGAAAAACGTATGGAAAAACGCTCGTGGTAGCCGGTAAAAGATGATTGGAAAGAACTGCCCATTCGTGCAATAGAGGAGTGATTCTTGACAGTAAGAAAAAGAGTTGTCGTTGGTGCCGGAATTGCCGTTGTACTTTTAATCATACAGAATACGGTAGCCCAGTTGCCGCCGCAAATGACCCACAAGGTGATTGTCGCCGATGAGGGTAACGGCAAGGTGCACTGCATCAACCTCGCCAATCCTTCAGAACGATGGTCGATAGCCACTGCCAACCGTGATCTGCAGCTGATTGGTTCCGACCGGCTTATGGTGAGTGTGGGAGACGGGTATGCGGAGTATAATGTTAAAACCGGCGCATTTATTAAAAAAGTAAGGGTTGGAGGCACGGTACAGTCGGTGTTCAGGGTGTCGAGAGCGCGGACCTTTATCGGTAGTGACGGTAACCCTGCATCCATCAGAGAGGTTGACAGTACCGGTAAAGAGATCAGAAAAATCAATTTCGCGGTGAATGCGAGTATCCGGATTGTTCGCCCGACTTCCGATGGAACATTCCTGGTAGGCGGGAAAGTTGCAGGTACCATGTATGAATGTGACTCAACCGGTGCAATACAATGGGAAGCGCAGGCAGGAGGAGAACCATACATGGCGCTTCGTCTGCCAAACGGAAATACCCTCATTTCCAATGGATACGGGGGACAGATGGTTCTGGTTGATGCGGAGACGAAAGTGCTCAAGCGGTTCCCGACCGATGCGGATAAAAACGGCAGTGAATTCTGGAGGCAGGCGGCACCGAATTTTTTTGCCGGATTTCAGGTGCTCGAAAACGGCAATATTGTGGTTTCCAACTGGGAAGGCCATGGTGGCGGAAACGGCGGCAAGGGGTTTCAACTTATTGAAATCGACAGCAGTTTATCGGAGGTCGTGTCGTACTGGAAACAGGATCCTGCACTAGTCTCATCGCTGCATGGAGTTCTGGTACTTGACGGGCTGGACACTGATCTGATGTATTCCGATATGAATGGGGCGCTGGTTCCAATACCGCCTCCTGTTGCTGTGGAGCATGGAGTGCGACTGTTGCAGCATCAGGGCCATGGCTCGTTATTGTCGGCTGTCGGGAGCGGAAGAACCGGTGGAATGGTGGGCCTTGACGGCAGATCGGCGGCACCGCTTATCCGCAGGAATGCTTCAGGTGTATTTATCGGATGGAGGGGGACAGCGGCAGAAAGAACCGGTGGTGGAATTAGTAATGAAAACAAGTATGCGGTACCGATTGTCATATGGTAGAGTTCTGTTACTGCGATGGTGATTGAGTCACTTGCTAGTGGTGAGAAGAATAGAAAGCTTCGGTAATTGATTGTCTCGGTAGCAATCAGTTCTGATGTTCCTGATTCCCTGTTGCTCAGTTCCAGAAGGACGTTCGAAACAACGATTGTGCAGTGGGTGGTTACAGGGGGAAAAAGGGTGGTTACGAGTGTCCTACAGAGAAAAATCAGTATTGTCGCATTGTTTCTGTGGTGTTGTACCGATGTGTATGCGGTAATGTTCCAGCCACAGGAATCCCTTCGGGAATCGATTGATCTCGATACCGGGTGGCTTTACAACAAGGCGGACAATGCTTCGTTTTCCGGGAGTACCGGTTTCAACGATAACAACTGGACAAAGGTGTGTCTGCCGCATGCGAATGTCATCACCCCGCATGCCTACATGGACACCTCCGCCTATAAAATCATCACCTGGTATCGCCGGCATTTCAATCCCCCCGCGACGCTGGGCAATCGGCGATTTATTCTGGAATTCCAGGGAGTGGCAGTCATTGCTACCGTGTATGTCAACGGAGTCGCGGTCGGAACACCGCATAAAGGGGCGTATACACCTTTTACCATTGATATCACCGGACAGGTTCGGTGCGGGCAGGACAATGTTATCGCTGTTAAGGTGGACGCTCGTTGCCATACTGAAATTCCACCGGAGGGAAGACCTAATCTCGATTTTATGGTGTTTGGTGGTATCGTCCGTCCGGTCACCATGATAATAGTGGATCCGCTGCATGTTGAATGGAGCTTTGTTGCAACGCAGAATCCTCTCCAGGCCGCACCGGTACAACCTGTTGTCAACGCGCAGGTTAAAGTAGTCAATAACGGGGGGGCACCAAAGAGCTGTACGGTTCTTACGAGTGTTGTGGATAAGGAAAAAAACATTGTTGCAACCGCATCGTTACCGGTGTCCGTTCCGGCCAACGGGAGTGTAACGGTTAATCAAACCACCGGTGCGATTGCACAGCCGCAACTGTGGACTCTTGAGCGGCCTGCATTGTATGACGTGTACACACAACTGCTGGATGGTTCATCTTGCATCGATGAATACCAGACGCGAATGGGCATCCGTTCTCTGACCATGAGTAAAAGCAACGGGTTGTGCTATCTTAACGGGAAAGCAGTCAAACTGCGTGGTCTCAACAGACATGAAACGTATTCCTATATCGGTCGGGCTGCTCCGAAACGGTTGCAGCGCAGGGATGCCGATATTCTTAAATATGAGCTGGGATGCAATATCGTACGCACGGCGCATTACCCTCAGGCTCCGGATTTTCTTGACCGGTGTGATGAGGTCGGCCTGCTTGTGCTCGAAGAAATTCCCGGCTGGCAGTATCTCGGTACCGGTGAATGGCGGGATATCGCGAAGCAGAATCTGGTGGATATGGTGCTACGGGACAGAAATCATCCCAGTATATTCTCCTGGGGGTGCAGGGTCAATGAGTCACCCGATGATGTCTGGTACCAATCAATGAATGATACCGCACGTTCCCTGGACCCGACACGGTTGACTCATGGTGTTCGTTTCAGCAAGGGTATTGACCCTGACTATTTTTACGAGGATATATGGACAAGGAATTTCGTCTTTCCCCATGAGAATCCCCAGCCGGTACCATTTATTACCACGGAGTATGCGGGACATACCGTTCAGAAACAGGCGCATGCATGGGATGATGACCGGACACTTATGGGGCAGTTCCTTGATGAAACGTACGGGCATGCCCGGGGGCAGAATGCAAGTTATCAATACAGCCGGTGGGGAGGGCTGATCGGGTGGTGTGCGTTTGATTACAATTCGCCGCATCGTAATTCCACCTACAGTGATACCGGCCGAAATTATATGGGTTACGTGTCACCGCATGGCGTTTCAAGCATTTTCCGTCTTCCGAAATTCGCCGGATACTTTTATCAGTCCCAGCGCGATCCTTCGCTATACGGTCCGATGGTTTTCATCTGCAATCACTGGACACCCTCATCGCCGACACGGGTGGTCGTGGTAAGCAATTGTGATGAGGTTGCACTCTATAAGAACGGTACTCTTGTCGAAAGAAAAAAACCGGATCTGTATACCAGTCTCCCGCACCCCTGTTTTCAGTGGATTGGTGTTACGGTTGAGCCCGGCGAGTTGAAGGCAGTCGGGTTTATTGGAGGTGCCGAGGCAGCTTCCCATGTGGTCCATACTCCAGGGAACCCCGCGGCATTGAAGATTGAGCCGGATACCTCCGTTATCTACACCGGTGGTGATATGACAGGTGTACTTGTCTCATTGATTGATGAGTATGGTCAGGTGATGCACTATCGTGCCGACAGTGTCGAACTTGCAGCAGGCGGTGCAGGTGATTTTATCGGAGAGAACAGAACCGCCCTTGAGGGCGGGCAGATGGTGTTTTATGTTAAAACCAGAGCTTCAGAAACAGGAAGTATCTCCTGTGAAGCACAGTGCGCAGGATTCAGTGCTACCGCAAGCATCAGAGTCGAGAAAAAAAATCAACCGACAAAAATTCGTAATGGTACTTCGGTTGGAAAGATAACGGCGCGACTGCAAAAGAAGCAAACGGGATATTACCGGGTCTGCGGCAGCCGATTTATTCTGCCCCGGAAAGCAGGGAATGATGTTTCGCTTGCGGTGTTTGATTGCCGGGGGAGACTGCTACGGAGTATGCCGTACAACGATGCATCGGTTGATTTTGAAAAGGCTGGAATAGCTCAGGGTATTCATATCGTTCGTATCGTGAGTACTACTGAAGGTACCGATCGGTAATGGTTCTGTACAACAGTGGTGAAGAATATAAGAATGTTTCAGTTCGAGAGGATACAGTATGAAAAAACAGGATAGCAGTCGCTGGCTGAACAGTGCAACGGTACTACTGCTGTTTATCGGCACCATGGCAGGGAGTTCGCCGATATCCCGCATGGATATCTATGATGCCGCCGACAATCATCTGCTCTTTGTGACCTTCGCCTATAACGGATCAGGTGAATGTACCGGCAGAAGTGTTTTTACCAGTGACAGCACATTTCTGCGCGGCGCAACTTTCGCCCCGAAGAGTGAAACGTCTGCCGGCAAGGATGAGTATGTGGATTACGACGGTAATACGGTATTTACCACTACCATACAGCCGCCGTCCGATGGTAAAACATCTTTTTCAACTGTTGACCAGTTCGGGCTTTCACAGTATGGCACACCACTTACCTATCGGGAGAGCGATCCGGGAACATTCACGGTGTCGCAGGACAATGCAATGCTCTGCAGGCAGGAGTATATATACGATGATGACAAGGAACTCACCCGGATCAATGTTGCCGATAATGGCGGAAAACCCGCCTGGTATGCGCTTATTACACACGAGGATGTTGCCGTTCAGCAAAATAAGGTGCTTCCGTTGAACCGGCCGATGCAGGTATCGGTAAATGGTCACACCATGCGGCTCGGGTTCGGTCTTACCACCGGTGGTGTTGTCGGTTGTGAACTTATTTCACCGGCAGGCAGGAAAGTGCTTTCAGTGATGCGGAAGCGACTGGGTGCCGGCGGTCATCAGTTTTTTTTCAAAGATATGCCGGTAAGTGCCGGTGCCTATATCATTAAAATGACCGTTAACGGGAAACCATCCGCAAACCGTATGGTAGTAGTACAGGAGTAACATGTGGAGACAAAGATGAAAAAAGTTGTTTGTGGATTATTTGCAGTAATGCTGTCTTTCGGTTCCGCTGCAGCACAGGACAAGGCGCTTGCGGTGATCCCGCCGAGTCTGCTTCCGGAACTGCTGGCACTCAATGGCGATCTTGAAACCCGGCAGCAGCCGAAGTACACCTCTCCGGCAGCGCTGGCCGCATCCGCGGACGGCAAATACATCTATGCGGCGCTGCAGTATCCGAAACAGGTGGCGCAGTTCGATTGTGCAACAAATAAAGTGGTGAAAACAATTTCTCTTCCCAACGAACCGACCGGGGTTGCGGTAACAAAGGATGGTGCAACGCTGTATGTCACCTGTGCCTCCGACCGCTGGCCGTCCGGTGTGGTTTGTGTGGTTTCAACGGAAACCGGGAAGGTGACCGACCGGATTGCCGCCGGCCATTATGCGCGAAGTCCGGTACTTACTCCGGATGACGGAACTCTGTACACCTGCAATTGGCTTGGTAACGATGTTTCGGTGATTGATGTTGCTGCAAAGCGGGAAATAAAACGAATCAAGGTAACTCGTGAGCCGTATGCTGCGGCAATCACTTCCGACGGTGCCACACTGGTGGTGACCAATTCGCTCCCTGAGCAGAAGGCGACTGATACCGTTGAATTCACCGGCAAGGTGTCGCTGATTACGACGGCGACGAACACCGTCCGCACCACCGTACCGGTATTTCCGGTCGGCTCCCACTCACTGTTCGGTATTTGCGTGTCCAATGACGATAAATACGCGTTTGTTACCCACCTGGTGGGAAGGTTTACCATTCCGGCGATCCAGTTCGAGGGCGGGTGGATTCATTCGAACAACATGGCTATTATCGATATTAACAATGGAACGCTGGTTAACGACGTTGAACTTGATAATTCCAATTTCGGTTATGCCAACCCCTGGGGAATTGCGCAGACCGGTGATGGAAAATATCTGTGCGTGTTGCACGCAGGTTCACAAGCAATGACGATTATTGATTATCCCCAACTGATCGACAAGGCGCACTCCGGCCAGGACCTCTCGCATGATTTCACGGTAATATACACTATTAAAAAACCGCTTACTCTTTCGGTTAAAGGGCCCCGGTCGATTGCAATGGTGGGAAACAAGGCCTACATTGCCGGCTATTTTTCTGATTCTCTGCAGGTGATACCTGTTTCCTCACTCTCTCCGGGAGCGGGAAACCGGTATGCTATGGGAGCGTCCAAACCGATGAAAGGTGAGCGGCTTGGAGCATATAATTACTTTGATGCTGAAAACTGTGTGCAACAGTGGCAGTCATGTTTTTCATGTCACCCGTTCGGACGTCCCGATGCGCTCAACTGGATGCTGGCGAAGGAGTCGACACGACAGCGCAACGCGAAGAGCATGCTGTATGCCTGGTGGACACCGCCGACAACGTGGACCGGTCGTCGTGCGCATGCCGGCGGACCAGACGGATCGGTCCGCTCGGGAATCTACTACGAACTCGGAATAACTCCCACAGAGGACGTCGCGGTTCCTATTGACACGTTTCTCATGCGGATGAAACCGGTAATGAGTCCCTACCTCGTCAAAGGGAGACTCAGCGATGCCGCGGTGCGGGGAAAGGCGACCTTTGACCGCATCGGTTGCAGCTCGTGTCATCCCGCCCCACTCTATACCGATAACCAGTTCTACAATGCAGGTGTGCCGGATTCGATGGATGCGACGCTTGAATGGAATACCCCGTCACTTATTGAAGCGTGGCGGACGGCACCCTACAGCCATCTTGGCAGCTTTGACAAAATAGAGGAGATCATCAAGCTACGGGCGCATTCGATCAGCGCGTCGGAACTCTCGCGGGAGGAACTTGACGAACTGATAGAATATGTCAGTTCTCTTTAATCAATAAGTACCGGTAAATCTTTCATAAGGAATAGCCGTAATGAAACAAACGACAGGGTCCATGGCAGCGGTTGTCGCTGCAGTTATTGTACAGTTTTCCCTCGCCTCAGCGGAAGAAGAGGCTGCCAAAACCGATTTTATGTTCTGGTCCCGTATGACTATGGGTAAGGTCGTTGCCTCCACTCTGGAACGGGGATATGATCTGCCGTTTCAGGGGGAGGTGCTCGAGAAGATCGACGGAGGAATCAAGATAACCCGTGTGCTTTCACCGACACTGACCGGAAGATTCAACTTCGGTGTCGTCGTCAATGCCGCATCCGTTTCACCGAAGCTGCCGACCAATGAGTACAGTACCAAACGAGTGGGTCCGGTTCTGCTCGATGCGACACTGGAGTACCGGCGGGGGGGGCTGCTTGCCCGGAATGATACGCTGTTAGCGGAACTCGGTTATTTCCCCTTCAAATATAATCCCCAGTCAACGAATCTTGGCGAATACCTGTTTCGCAGCGGAACCTACCCGGGCTGGCTGATTTCCGGCTTTGAACACTCGATCGACCGTCCGAAACTCGGTGGCGTGCATCTCGCGCACGTTCTGGGTTCGTCCGTACGGTTGCGGCAGGATCTCATCGTGAATACCGAACTTGACGTGTATCCCTATCATGATATCAATCTGACGTACATCGCCACTCCCTCCTTCGGTAAACTGTTCAATTTCAGTCTTGGGGTGGAATTCGCACGTCTCATTGCGGTTGATCCGCCTAAAACAACCCTCGGACTCGACCCATTCTATCGAAACCGGTATGATGCGAAAATCGGGTATATCGATACCACTACGGGTGATACAATCAGGTATACATTCAAGGGAACAAAACTCATGTGCCGTGGCACACTCGATTTTAAAGAGTTTTTCGGTGGCGCAAACGGATTTTTCGGAAAAGAGGATCTCAAGTTTTACGGTGAGGCGGCATGGCTCGGAGTGAAAAATTACGCCGGCTGGTACGAGGAACCCAAAGAACGTGTCCCGGCGATGCTTGGCTTTAACTGGCCGACGCATCAGCTGTTGTCGTACAGTATTGTTCCAGGGATCATGGCGTATGCACTGGAACCGGTTCGATCCAAAAAAGCACTCCGCGGCGAAATTTTTGGTGCTACCGGTGTTTTCACTGCCGTTGGAACCTGGTTGATGGATCGTTTCTGGCACTGGAATACAAAACTCGACGTGATTTCCATTGAGGTTGAACGGTACGCTTTCCCCTACACGAATACCCAGGACTATATCTGGAAAGGTACATCGGCGATTCCGTATATCAGCGATCGTCCCTCAACATCCTATCCTGAATACAATCGCGACTGGAATGATTCGCTGGCGCAGACCGACGACGATATCAGATGGTCGGTCTATGTATCAAAGCGGATCGGAAACCATGTACGCCTGAGTGCCCAGACGGCATACGATCATACGCCGAAAACCTGGTATACTCCCGTACCATCGCCCCAGAGTGCCAAGTACAGCGACATGGTGCCGAGAAAGGGAGACTGGTATTTCATGATGCGGATGTCGTTGTATTTCTGAGCAGGTTGGAGCGGAATATAGGATACTTCTCTAGAGAAGACAACATGATACAGATGGTTGTCGGGCTGTGGAGGGGTGGTAAAATAAAACGTACCATGAATTGATACATTGTTCCGGGTGGGGAGCATCTGCGGTGCAGATGAGTTCCGGAGACAACCTTAGGAGGATGGGCATGAAGAGTGTTTTCGGAAGGTTGTATCTGCGTGCAGCAGGTGTTTGCGTGCTGGTGGTAGTTGCGGGAATGGTGGAACAGGCATGTTCCACTGAGCTGAAGTTACACGAATTCTGGAAGGGACAGTTTAAGGAAATCTCACAGCAAATTGACGTACGTGGCAGCGTGCTCGGCAAAGTATCAACTGTGCCGGTACAGAATGTTCTTGACGAAAACGCACTTGTTCTGAACACCGATCGGGATCCGGCGGATGTTGTTCTCCGGCGTACGGATGCGTTGCTGGCGGAGTATTCGAAGCGGGATGGGTCGACTGACTGGAGTGTTTTTACCGCACGGCTGGCTGAGCTGAAGCGTGCGCAGGAATCGAAGATATCCCGCAGGGGCCTCGGGAAAACTGCAGGAACATCTGCTGCCGGACCGGAAGGTATCGATGCGGTGTATCTTGCGGCGCAGGAACTTAACCGCGAAATTATGCTTGCCAATCCGGAGCTCGATTTTACCGATCTGCTTTTTATTGAACGCGGTATACTGGTTCCCGGAAGCGAAATCGACGGCGACCACATGTGCGACCAGTATTATGGTCATAATGCGCGTACCGGCGGTGGCATGTTCATCCTGAAGAATTTCGCGACGTCACCGCAGAAGGTGAATATTATGCGGGACCTTAACGTCCCGAACGGTACCAACTCGGGCAAGAGTATGTCGTCCGGAACATTTCTTTCTCCTGATCTCTCCTTTGATGGCAAAACCATTGTGTTTTCGTGGTCATCTGGGGGGAAGGAAAAGTGGAAACCTGAAAACCGCTTCAATATATTCTCCGTCAATATCGACGGCACCGGACTCACCCGGTTGACCGACGGCGATAACGATGATCTCCATCCCTGCTGGCTTCCAAATGGTCGTATCGCTTTTATCTCGACCCGACGTACCGGTTACGGCAGGTGTCACGGGAGGTCGGTTCCCACGTATACGTTGTATTCAATGAAGCCCGACGGCAGTGACATCATCTGCATCTCCTTCCACGAGACCAATGAGTGGCACCCGTCGGTCGCCAACGACGGTCGACTGGTGTATTCACGCTGGGATTACATTGATCGGGATTTCAGTGCCGCACATCATCTGTGGTTCTGCAATCCCGATGGTAGCAATCCACGTTCCTGGGGTGGAAATTACTCCTTCCCCCTCAATACGCTGGGATCCGGACCGTTTCGCGATGAGCGGAGTGCACGCCCGTGGGCGGAATTCAACGGACGGGCGATTCCCGGATCGAACTCGAAATTCATTGCCACAGCAGGTCCGCATCACGGACAGGCCTTCGGCTCTCTGGTGCTGATCGATTATGATCTGTCCGATGACAACAGAATGGGGCAGATTACACGTTTGACACCTGATGCACCATTTCCGGAAGGGTCAACGCCGTGGCGTGCAGGCTATGTATACGGAACCGCATGGCCGCTCTCCGAGAGCTCCTATCTCTGCAACTACAACAATACCATTATCATTCTCGACAAATCCGGCAGCAAGCAGGAGTTGTACAAGACAACCTCCGATCCGGTTCTTCGGCCCATCTATCCGATTCCGGTCCGCTCCCGCACAAAACCTCCTGCACTTGCATCGAAGACCGCTCAGGGTGAGCGGTGGACTCCGCAGGCAACTAAAGCGACGCTGAGTGTCATGAATGTTATGGTAACTGATGATTACGGTAAACTGCCGAATGGGGTAAAAATCAAAAGCATGCGGATAATACAGGCTCTGGCGAAGTGTACGCCGCTGGCTGATAACCCGCGCATCGGGTACGGCTCACAGGATAATGCCCGTATGGTACTGGGGACGGTGCCGGTGGAATCCGACGGCAGTGTCTATTGTGAAGCTCCCATTGGAAAGCCGATTTACTTTCAACTGCTTGATGAAAAGGGTATGGCGGTACAGTCGATGCGTAGTGTCACGTATGTGCATCCTGGTGAACAGCTCACCTGCGTCGGCTGTCACGAGGATAAATGGAAGGCTCCTCCCATAGGTTCATCGACGCAGGCACTGCAGCGGGATCCATCGAAGATTGCTCCGGAGGTCGGTGGTGTTGAACCGGTCAATTTTTATCGTCTGGTTAAACCGGTGTTCGACAGTAAATGTGTCGGTTGTCATACGCAGAACGGAAGAGGTCCTCGTGACATGAGTTACCGGGCACTTGAACCGTATGCGTTTTATTTTACCGGTGGCGGAGATAATTTTGTCCCGTATCATGGTGGTTCACGTACTACTCCGGGAAAATTCGGTTCCCAGTATGCGCGGATGGGAAAAGCGATGCTCTCACCAACGCATGTACAGGCACGTGCCGACGGGAAATTCACCGAAGAGGATATGCGCCGGGTCACCCTCTGGCTCGATTGCAACTCCGATGAATTCGGTACGTATTATGATATCAATCGGCAGCGTAGAGGGGAACTCGTGTGGCCGAGGCTCGATGTTGATCCTCAGGACCCTCAAGGGCTTGATTACACCGCTCAGGCAATGGATGAAAATGGTCTCTGGGTGAAAATTGATGATACCGACAAAGATATTATCTATAGTTCGGGGTGGGAATCGGTTGAAAATCAGTGGGTTCCGGGATACAACGGGACTGAACACAAGGCGGGTAACAGCAGTGCGACGGCGAAATTCACCTTTAGTGGAGTGGGAATTCGCTATTACGGATATCAGCGTGATGATCTCGGAAAGGTCCGGATTTCAATAGATGGTACCGAGATGACGACCGTTGACTGTTACAGTTCGGATAATCCCTACGACGGAACCAATCAACTGCTGTATCAGACCGCCGATTTGTCTGGCGGTACCCATACGATCGAAATTGCCGCTACCGGACAGAAAAACAGCGGCAGTAGTTCTGCGGATGTGGTGGTTGATGCATTCTCGTTTATTCCGACTACCGTCGGTTCATTGCGACCACAGAAAGTGCAACCCGGATTTATGGTGGCAATCCGTGCTCTCGGCAGGCCGGTACAGCTTCCTGCCGCTTTCGCAGGCAGGGCATTTTCGATTACGGTGCTTGATCTCAGCGGACGAAGCGTACAGAAATATACGGTGGATGAACGGCTGGTCGTTACGCCACTCACGCCGGGAGTTGTCGGGCGGGGGGTGTATGTCGTCAACTGTCAGGCGGGAGATGTCAAGGTGTCGCAACGGATGGTGAAAATACGTTGACGAATAGAAATTATTCTGAGAGTAGCAAAGAGAAAAAATATAAAGGAGGTCGGGGGTTGATGCCAATGAGTAAAGCCGCAGCAATCCGGTGGGCGGGAAGAGGTGTTCTTTGTACGGGAGTGCTTCTGTTATCCGTGGTACCCGTTATGGTCGGCGGGGCGTACGCTCAAGCCCGGGTTGCTCTGGAAGGACGGGTTACCACTCCGGGGGGTGCGGCGGCATTTGATGTCGTGGTGACACTTGCCGGAACCACCGTTTCCGATACGACCGATACCGCAGGAAATTACCGGTTGTTACGGCAGGGTACCGGTCTTTCCCGTAGTGTGATCATGATTTCGACGGACAGGAATCGTTGTGGAATGGTCGGCAGAGAGGTTTGCATTGGTGGCCGTTTGAAAGGAAGTCCGGGAAGCGGTGGTGCGGCGGTTTATGATTCACGGGGAAGAAAGTTTGATGTTGACCGTTTACGTGGAGGCACAACCGGTGGAAGATTGCCCGATGGTATTTATTTTCTGGAAAGGAACACTGGAGACGTTGCTGCTCATTCAGGTGTTCACACCATTGGAGCTGCTTCCTCTGCAGATACCATCAGCCTCTCGTATCAGGGAACGTTGATTGAAAAGATACCGGCAGCGGCACTCGAAGGAACGCTTGACATTACCATGAAGCAGGCGCTTCCCGCACGGAAACATTCGGTTCTGGTCGCAAGCTATTCCAATAATAAAGCGTATATTCTTTCGGCCGATAATCAGGTGGAGTGGGAATACGGTATGCCAGGTCCGGTGCAGGATGCCTGGCAGCTACCTGGTGGCAACATTCTTCTGAGCGGGGGCAGTGATGTTCGTGAGGTCACCCGTTCAAAAGAGGTGGTGTGGAAGTATTCAGCGTCTGCCGGAGAAATTCACAACTGTTACCCGTTACCGGGTAATGTGGTTCTGTTCGGTGAAAACAGTTCGGGAAAACTCTATGAGATCAACCGTGCTACCAATACCATTGTAAGGACAGTCCAGACACAATGTCGGGGAGACAATCACACCCGGTTCAGAATGGTCCGCAAAACCGGCGAGGGTACCTACCTGATTGCCGCTCGCGGTGAGAATAATATCTACGAGCTTGACTCCTCGGGAGCGGTGGTCCGTAAAATCAGTTGTGATACACTCAAGAACAGATACGGAATCAACTGGGATGCCGTGCACAGTGCCGTCAAACTGGAAAACGGTAATATTCTGATCGGCGGCGGGTACAATTCGGTGTTTATTGAACTTGACGAAAAAGACAGTCTCGTCTGGAAGCTTTCTGCCGCCGATATTCCTGAAATCGGTTTCAACTTTGCCGCGGCCGGCCAGATCCTCCCCGGGGGTACCATTATATTCGGCGCCTACAGCAGTACTTTCAAGCTTTTTGAAGTGACGCGGACAAAAAAAGTACTCTGGAAGCAGCAAAACGTCGCAATAGGTGATCCTACCCATGTGTATGTCATCGATTGCTTTAAACCGGCGCAGAATGCCGTGCAGGAGTGTGATCCGCCACAACCGGAAACATTGCTTCGATAAACAGGGAATAGTGATTTTTGCAGTGAATAGATAGAAAGTGAAATCATGCAGACTTTACCGACGAACGACAATCAGACACGATTCGCTTCTTTCAGCAGTGGCAGCGGATGCGAGGAAGTATTCATCAGCATGGAATCATCGCAGGGAGCAGGTTTTTCCAATGCGCTCTCGGAACTGGCCGAACGTTATGAAGCGGCACTTCGCAGCAAAAATCTTTCCGATACAACAGCGGTGTTTGCCCGGCTTTTTATCAGCGACGTCATCAATCAGCAGCAGGCGCTCGTCAGGTCACCGTTGTACCATCAGCTCCGCAGCTCAGGCGCCCTTTCGATAATTGAACAGAAACCGGTAACCGGTGGTCCGGTGGCACTCCTTTCATATCATATCAGAAATCCGCAAGGGACGTTCGAAAAGCAGCTGGTGGGTACCCCCGCCGATGGAATGCGTAATGAGTTGCTTGTACGGGGTGATCGCTATTCACTCCTCTGGACCGCAAATTATACCAACAGCGATACGTTTGACGGATACGCACAGACAAAGACGATTTTCAATGAACTTACCTCGACCATCCGGGGTCAGGGTATGAATCTCCTCGATAATGCACTGCGGACCTGGATTTATGTGCGGGATGTTGACAACCACTATAAAGACATGGTTCGCGCCCGCAGGGAGTTTTTCGCGGTGAATGACCTCACCGAGAAGACACGGTATCTGGCAAGTACCGGAATTCTGGGGCTTGCCGATGCACCGGAAAAGATAGTCTCGGTGGATTCGCTGTCAATCGGCGGACTTGCTCAGGGGCAGATTGTCCGCATGGAGGCGCCTTCACACATGTCCCCGACCATCAGCTATGGCGTCACGTTTGAACGGGGGTTGCGGGTGCGTTTCGGTGATCGCTCGCATCTGCATATTTCCGGGACGGCAAGTATCAATAACAAGGGAGAGGTGCTGCACCTGGGAGATGCCGAAGCACAGACACGGCGCATGCTTGAAAACGTCAGGGTGCTGCTTGATGCGCAGGGTGCGACCTTTGATCATCTCATGTACATTATTGTCTATGTGCGGAATATTCATGATCGTTATAGTGTCGAACGGGTGCTGAAGGAACAAATCGACGATAGAATTCCGTTCGTTCTGGTTGATGCACCGGTTTGCCGGCCAACCTGGCTTGTGGAACTGGAAGGAATCGCGGTTGTTCCCGATGAAACGGCTTTTCCGTCGTTTTTTTAGTTCACGGTACTTTCCTTCAACCGTGATGTCTCCTTGGTTACTGGAACCGCAGTAATCACAATGGATTTTTCCTCCTCCGCCAGGTTCAGGAGTCAGTACACCCCGTCATCGGGATATTCCAAGGTAGAGGAATCTGTTTTCAGTTAGAAAGTGAAAACGGATCGGGGTGAGGTGGGGTACCTGTTGCTTTCATGTGGAATATTGAGTGTAAATGACGGTGTTTCAGGAGCGACCGGAATCCGTTTGTGTCGTTGCAGCGCTCCTTCAGCTACCATTTACCGGACTACCGGTGGAGGAGAGAGCGATCTGCCTTGCCGGTATATAAAAAGTGGGGTCAAAAAAATGGTATATAATTACACAGATATTAGCAAAATGATTAGTAAATAGCTAATGTTGGGGTCAAATGTTAGGTAAAAAAAGATTTCAGCTTGAAAATGCAGTAGATTATCAGCATGGATTCCATTGAAGATTATTGAATTGCCGGACAGAGATGATTGCTTGCTTTTTGATCAAAACTGAAATACCGTGCTCTCTCTTTTCCCCTGCAATAGGCAGGGTACTCAGATAATTGATTGTACCTGAGTCATTGTTCTCAGGCTTCTCCGATTCATTCCTTCCAGTTCCTGTCATTTAAAAAACTGTTTGTTTTAAGCATTGTTCCTGAAATTTCATTACTGTCGGGCAGTGAAATGTTGGGTACCGTGTAGGTGTTTATGAAGTGTTTGTATCATGGAAAATAAAAAAAGATGCATGGCAATAATATGTAACTATATGAAAAACATGAAGATATAAAAAATTAAATGTATTATAAAAAAAATGGCAATATGACATATTATTTGGTATGTTATTACAGTAACAGTGTTTTTGGGGGGCGAAAAGTGAAGCCAATTGTGTCATATCTGGATTTCAGGGAATAT
Source organism: Chitinispirillaceae bacterium (assembly GCA_050304135.1). Taxonomy (GTDB): domain Bacteria; phylum Fibrobacterota; class Chitinivibrionia; order Chitinivibrionales; family Chitinispirillaceae; genus JAFGNB01. The sequence goes on from JBNLDC010000004.1 coordinate 116,672, forward strand.
CTGAGGGATTTCTATCTGGAAAAGAAGAAGTCTTCAGGATTCACTTTTCGTGATTTCGCGAAAGCGGCGGGTTTTTCTTCTCCGAATTTCAAAAAGCTTGTTATCGACGCCAAGGTGAACCTGGCACCGGCGAGTGTGGCCAGACTCTGCTATGCAATGGGGCTTAAGAACTCCGACCGCCGTTATTTCAAGCAGCTTGTCAACTTCGGGCAGGATAAAACCATAGAGAAAAAAATGGGATTTTTAGAAAGCTGAAAAGTGTTCAGTCGCCGTTTGTCGTGGGAGGGCTTACCGACGATCAGTTCAGCTGTTTCAGCAAATGGTATCATCCGATTATACGGGAGATTCTTTCAGTACTACGGTTCGATGGTGATTTTAAACAACTCTATTCAGCTCTTTTCGGAGGAAGTAAAATGGTAAACCGGCAGATAGGATCTGGGTTGACAGCTATTGCCATAATTCTTTTTTTCATTTCCACTACACCGGCCGGAGAGCCAGCCGGTCAATCGTGGAACAAAGAGTGGGACTGTCTAGTCGACGAGTTGAAAAAAGGACCATCCCCGGCTCATCTTGAACGGGAGGTGGTCAATCCACAGGCGCTCATTATGGATGCTGACCGGGATCCGCTTGATGTAGTCCAGCGGAGAACTGCGGCGCTTCTTGCTTCCCGTCGAAATCTGGCGAAAACCGCTTCGTTGTCGATGACAGATTCCCGCATCAAAGATGTTCAGCGTGCGGCGCAATCGACGGAAGTTATGAATGTCGCCGCTCGGCAGGAATTATTTGCTGAAGTAATGGCGGCAAATCGCGATGCCATGATGGCGAATCCGGTAATGGATTTCGATACGTTAATCGCGAATATCGAGACCTTTCTCGAATGTCGGATGGTTGAATGCGCACGGGCATCCCGGCATCTGCCTGGCGGCGGACCGGTCATGATTACCGGTATCAGGGGGGCGTCGCCCCAGATGCGGAAAATTCTTTCAGGAGTGAAGGTCGCGTCGGGACCGTGGGCCGGGCGCGAACTCACCGGAAAATTTGCCGGTCTGGAACTGGGTTTTGATGCGAAGGAGATCCTCTTTTCGGCGACTACCGATGACAATCTTTGGCATATTTTCAGATTTAATCTTGCCTCGAAGATGCTCGATCAGCTCACCAGCGGTCCCTACGACGATTTCGATCCCTGTTTCCTTCCTTCGGGAAGGATTGTTTTTGTTTCCACCCGGCGCGGCGGGATCGGCCGGTGCCTTCTTCCTTCGGATGCGCTTACTTTTACCCTGTATTCGATGGAGTCTGACGGTTCCGATATTATCCCGATCAGCTATCACGAAACCAACGAATGGCAGCCGAGTGTCAACAACGACGGCATGATTGTTTACAACCGCTGGGACTATTTCGATCGGCACTGGGGTACGGCCCACCATCTGTTTCTGTGCAATCCCGATGGTCGCGATCCTCGAAACTGGCACGGCAATTACCCCCTGCCGCGCGATGTCATGCCTGACGGCATTACGCCCCGGCAGTACGGCACCGAAGGTGGTTTCCAGGACGGCAGGCGGTTGCGTGAGGATGTTGACATGTCACTGCGTGCAATTCCGGGAACCAACGGAAAGTTCACGGCGACCGCTGTCGGACATCATGAAGGCTTCTCCGGTACGCTTATTCTGATTGACGTAAATATTCCCGACGATGGAAAAATGTCCCAGGTTAAACGGCTGACGCCGGAAGTGCGGTTTCCAGAAGTGGAAGGCGGGACACATACCTACGGTACCTGCTGGCCGCTTGATGAAACGACGTTCCTGTGCAACTACAACCAGGGAATCTATGTTATTGACGATATGGGAAACCGGCAGAAACTGTACGATCCGGGCAATCTCGAAGGAAGGGGGAACACCTTCCGGTTACGCGATCCCATCCCGCTCAGGCCCCGTACGAAGCCGAAAGAAATATCAGTCCATACTTTTCAGGGAAAACGCGCTTCACTACCCGATCATCAACCTGCAACGATCAGTGTCTTGAACTGTTACCTGACCGACAGCATTCCCAAACCGATTCCCGCCGGAACGAAAATAAAATGGATGCGCATCATCCAGATCATTCCGCAGCTTCTCAAACATATCAGCGGAGGTCATGACCAGGGTACGCTGGTTTATATGTCCTCGTATGACGAGTCGACCGGAAGAATTCCGCTCGGCGTCGTTCCGGTCGAGGAAGACGGCAGCGTCTATTGCGAGGCACCGGCAGGCAAGGCTCTTTACTTTCAGTTGCTCGATTCTAACGGCATTGCCGTTCATTCGATGCGGACCGTTGCCTATACCCACGCCGGTGAACAACTCACGTGCAGCGGGTGCCATGAAGATAAATGGAAGGCGACTCCGGTAAGCAGGATCCCGATCGCCTTCAGCCGTCCGCCCTCCAGAATTGAACCGGAAGTGTCCGATGGTGCTGTTCCGTTCAATTTTCACCGGCTGGTGGAATGGCCTGTTTTTCAGAAAAAATGTTTGCCCTGCCACCGTCGGGAAAACCGTGGATTGACGGATATGAGTTATGAAGCGATGGCGAAATATCACCTGGCGTTCGGGTTCCAGGGGGAGGTGGGGTTTACCTGGAGAGGGTCGGGTGGATCCCGTACCACACCGGGACGCTTTGGCGCCGCAGCCTCGGGGATATGGAAGGAACTTACGACGAATCCCGCCATGAAAGATGTGCTCGGCAGTCTTACCCCGGAAGAGATCCGCAGACTCACGCTCTGGCTCGATATGAATTCGAACCGTCTTTGCTGGGAGGATGACGACAAGGAGCACCTCGATGCCCAGCGCAGGGGTGACGTACTCTGGCCCCCCATCGACGTATCTCCGTATAATCCTACCGGAGTCGAGTTTATCGGCACCGACAATGTAAATCCCGAACCGCTTACCATAGTCCAGAAAATCAAGGAATCCGATCCGGTACAACACGTGCTGCTCCGGTGGTCACCTGGAGTCGACGGGGAGAGCGGCGTGGGAGCATACAATGTCTACCGGGACAACAGGCTGCTCTGTATGGTTCCCGATCTGATGTATGTAGACCGTTCAACGGGAGCGGATACCACAAGTGTCTACGAAGTTGCCGCAGTGGATCGTACCGGAAATGAGGGACCGAAGAGCAGGGCGGTTCCCACGGATCCTACATCAGTTGAAGGTGTATTGCCACCTGTCCATGAAAAAACCGGCACGGAACTGGAATTTTGTGTCAGGACCATCGTGCAACCGCATGCAATCATGGTAAAAATCACCGCTCCGGAAAAGACTGCCGTTCCGGCACATGTTTCGCTCTATTCGATCAACGGAAAGCTGATCGGCAGGCTCGTTGCAGAGCGGAGTTCGCCGGGAAATTACACTGGGGAATTCCGGACGTACGGATCGACCGGCGTATACCTTTGCAGGATCGCAGTGGGGCCATACCGCAGACAGGTTCGTATTGTCAATCAAAGATGAATATGCAGCTTCCCTAACCGCGAAAGGCTTGTCATGGTAAAAAATGCTATCGGAATCATTGGCGGACTGTTTCTCCTTGTGGTGGTCACCACCGGTCGCGCCGCAGCCCAGAAACGTGTTGTTTTTTCGTACGGATACTCCGGTCTTACCACCGCCGAAGGTGCAGAAAATGCGGCGGATGCAGCGATGGCCGGCCTGAAGGGGGCCGAGCCGAAGGTAGTGTTTGTCGTTTTCAAGGAAGGGGAAGTCAGGGATTGTCCCGCTGCGTTGGCGGCCATCGCCACGGTGTTCGATACCTCCATTATTTACGGTACAAGAACCGTTTCAGATGCGAATGCGATTCTGACGATGAACGGACGTACCGACAAAATTGTTGTTATTGCCATGGGTGGCGAAGTTTCATGTGCGAGCGCTTCGGGAAGTCCCCGCAATGTAGGAAGCGGCGCAGACCAGACCGCCTGCGGAATAGCAATCGGCGATTCCCTCCGGGCGGCCATCAATGCAATACCTGCGGACAAGGGAAAATTCATCGTTCTTTACGGAGATTGTCACGTCGATATGGATGACTATCTGACAAAAGGACTTGTTTCCTCGCTGACTGATAAAAAATTCCCCGTGGTCGGTAATGCGTCGATCTGGGTGATGGAACGGGGTAAGATCTATGAGGCGGGGAAAAATATGGGACTCCTCATCTGGGGTGATTTTACCGTGCACTGCGGCATGGCATTCGACCACGAGGGTTCAAACGATGCGGATGCCATTGTGCGTAAGGCCCATACAGCCCTTATCCGAGCAGGTGTCGATACCATGAAGACTCCATCGGATTTTTGTCTTATCAATAATTGCCGTGGGCGGTTCGGTACCCTGAGTGGTAAAGCCGGATATGCGAAATTGGAAGCGGACACCATCAGGCATACACTCGGTATGACGGTGCCGGTGGTGGGAATTTACGGTTCCGGTGAAATCGGTAAAATGACCGATACCAGTACAGCGGTCGGTGATGGCAATTCGATTTCCGTTCTTACTGTTACCGCAAGAGTGTCAACTGCGGCGTTACCAATGAAGGACCTTCGAGGGGCGCGGTTGTCCCGGCCGAATGGTTCCGGCAGAAACGGGTGTTATACCATTGATGGCAGGTTGAGGGATTATCCGACCGGCGGATACCATTACGGTACGGGTATTGTGGTGCAGCACGGAGAGTATATTTCATATAAACGGTCAGCAACAGTGCATATATTTGTCAGGTAGTCTGCTGGTCGATACGCTGGTTGGAGGAGATCGCCTGTCTGGCCGTTTGTAGCCATCAGTGCTACTCTGGACGCAGGAAAAGAGAACAGGAGGCACGGATATGCATTCAGATCGAACGCTCTACGGATTGGTTTTATTGGTGGCGGCAAGTGCGGTAGTCTCCTTGTCCGCACCGCTCAAACGTCTGCAGCTCACTGATTCTCTCAAAATTTCCGATGTCTGGTCGGGGCATCCGGTCGATTTCGCGTTTGTTCAGCGCGGGGACAGTCAGTTCGTCGCCTGCTATGACCGCGACCGGAAAATGACGGTCGCCGTCCGGAACGTTGCTTCCGGTGAGGTACATTCGGTCAATCTTCCATCAAACATCGGCTGGGACAGTCATAACTACATCGCCATGGCATTCGACAGCGAGGGCTACCTGCATGTCAGCGGCAATATGCACAGTTCGCCGCTCATTTATTTCAGGTCTTCGGTCCCGGGTGATATTACCACGCTGAAGTCGGCGGCAATGACCGGGTCGCTCGAAAACAGTGTCACCTACCCGGTGTTTTTCCGGGGGCCTTCCGGAGAGCTGCTGTATATGTACCGGGACGGTTCGAGTGGTAACGGCAATCAGATTTTTAACAAGTGGGACATGGCCGGAAAAAAGTGGACGAGACTTTTTGATAAGGCCCTGTTTAACGGGCAGGGGCAGCGTAACGCCTATATGGGCGGGCCGCTTCTGGGCCCTGACGGTTATTTTCATGTGTACTGGATGTGGCGTGAAACAGCCGATGCCGCCACTACACATGATGTCGGGCATATCAGAAGCAGAGATCTGCTGGCGTGGGAAAACGCCGCTGGTACCAAAGTAACACTTCCGGTAACGGTTGCGACCGGTAACGTTCTGGTCGACGCTATACCGGAACACGGGGGAGTAATCAATCGCGGTGCGGTCGGGTTTGATGAGCAGCAGCGTCCGATTATCACCTACCATAAGTTCGATGCGAGCGGGAATACGCAGCTCTACAATGCCCGTTGGGAAGGGTCGCAGTGGAAAAAATATCAGGTGAGCGACTGGGCATACCGGTGGGATTTCGGGGGATTCGGTTCTCTGGTGATGGAAATCTCGTTCGGGCCCGTGATGCTGGAGCCGAGCGGAGCGTTGACACAAACCTATTCGCATGTGCGCTACGGTAAGGGAATCTGGCAGCTTGACGAAGCGACCCTCGCACCGAGTGCTGATCTCGGGTCAAGTTTATGGCCGGAAGCACTTGAGGCACCCCGAAAGCAGGGAATGGTGGTGCACTGGCTCAGGAGTACCGGCCTTATCGGTATGGCCGGGACCTTTCTGAATTCAACGTCTGATGCACCGGAGGATTCGTCAATGGTCTATGCGCTGCGCTGGGAGACCATGCCGGAAAACGGTGATCAGCCCAGAAGTCCGGTGCCGTCGCCGACACCGCTTATGCTTTACACGTTCAAGGATCCAAACGTAGCCACACCGGTCGCAGGAAAAGCGCTGCCGCAGAGAAACGGCGGCAATGCTATTGAACTGCACAACGGCATCCTTAGCATAGGACATTCCATAAAGGAAATTGTCACGGTGTCGGTTTGTAATCTGCAGGGACGAATTCTTGTGAAAAAGATCCTGAAAGGGAAAGCGCGACTCAATATGCGTACCCTTTCCCACAGAGGAACATCGGTGGTGACCGCGACCGCAGCTGGGAAGACCGTATTTCGAACGGTCATTGTAAATGCCGTTAATTGATTTGTGAATATTTGAATGGAGCATTATCGGGGCGGCAGAGTTTTCTGAAGCGTTCCGACTGATTGTTGAAACGTAATCCGCCTTCCGGTTTCCGAAGGAAGATCCCGAAAACCAAATTGTAAAGATGTTTATGTAGGAAATGCGGACGTAACGTTTGTTGCGTCCGAAAAAAACAATAGAGAAACCCATGCCTTCTTACTAGAATTGTTTCATGTAACTCCAGGTCGAATTTTCCACCCAGGTGTTGTTTTTTCCATAGGATCCGGTTGCTCCCGGTGAACCGATGTGCCCGCCTTTGAAAACACAGATTCTTTTTTCTGTGGGAAGTTTATTATGTTCAGAACTGCTGTGGCGAAAGCGAACTTGGGGTGGCAGCGAAATGGTGCCCGGAGAGGGTCGTCCCGGGAATTTATTGAAAATGCCGGCAAGTGTGGAAATTGTCGGATTATCCGATAGCTATGGATATTCAAAAAAAAAGTGTTTTGTGATGTAGGTCACAAACTCTTGCAAATTAACTAATTATATTACTTTCCAAATATAGTTACTCTTCGCTGATAGTAATCAATTATTACAGATTTGGAAATTACCGTTATAGTATAACGAATTTCGGAAATGTAATTTAAACAAGTTAAACTGGACCCGATATATTTTTACAATGCTTAACCTTAAAAAACATTTACAAGGGATTTTTATATGAGGATACGTTATTATTCCGTAGCCGGATTGCTGGTCTCAATTCTTGGGATATTTTCAATTGTCTGTAATATTCCCAGCCCTCCTCCCGGTCCGGAACAGGCCGGTGTTGAGCTTTTTCTGAGGTCTTCAAGCGGTTATGAGAGCACTGTCTCTATAACCGATACGGTTGGAAATTTTGATACGATCGGAGTTATCCTCAACCTGACGCAACATATTGACCGCACCGAAATTACTGTTACCTGCG
>JBNLDC010000005.1:0-351586 GCA_050304135.1 Chitinispirillaceae bacterium
GGGCAGAATACACCCACGTGTTACCTTTAGTCAACTATTTTCTGCGACTGGCGTCGAATTACGTTTATCAGTCAACTTGCAGGCCTGCTGGAGTGCCAGCGCTGCCGAAAAAACCAGGGGTTTTCGGACGGACACTAATTACTAAAAAGAATCTACTCTCAGATTTTACTTTCTAAAACAACATTTGAACTTTCAATGTTTATTTATAATACTGGAAAGGGAGTCTACCTTATTGTAAAAATCGGATATAAATTGGTGGTGAATTTTCGATAATAGAATATCTGATATCACCCCTTGTTCAAAACATAAAAACTATCACGACAGCCGCCGGTGAAACAGTGCGAGTGCACCGCCGAAAACAGCAACGCCAATTCCCCCCATAATCGCCAGTTCCCTCCAGAGCTCCCGGAGTGTCGTACCCTTGAGAAAGAGTTCCCTCACCGCGAACGTAAACCATCTGACCGGATTGATGTACGTCAGACGCTGCACCCAGAGCGGCATATTCTCCACCGGCATGAGAAACCCGCTGAGTAGAATAAAGAAAATCAGAATAAACCAGATAAGAAACAGCACCTGTTGCGGGGTACGCGCAATCGTCGAAGTGAACATCCCGATACCGAGTGACGAGAGCATGTACACACATCCGAACAGCAGAAAGGTACCCACCTCTCCCCTGAAGGGTATTTTAAACCAGATGATTGCCAGTACCAGAAACAGCACCAGTTCCATCAGTCCGATAATAAAATAAGGCACCGTTTTACCGAAAATCAGATGCGCCGGATGGAGCGGTGTCACCATGAGCTGTTCAAAGGTACCCTTTTCCTTTTCTTTGACTATTGAAAGGCCGCTGAGCAGACCGGTCACCATGGTTACCAGCAGCACCACCAGCGCCGGAACCATATACCAGGTTGACTTAAGCAGCGGATTGAAGAGTATCGAAGGGTTAACCGACAGTCGCACCTGCCCGTCGGTGCGTCCGGACCGGAGCAACTGCCCCGCCGGATACTCACTTCCCCACCGCAGAATAATCGCGTTGAGGTACCCTGATGCCACCATTGACGAATTCGCATCCTGACCGTCAATGAACACCTGAACCCGTGCCCGACCCGGCTGCTGCAGCCGTTCCACGAAATCGGCGGGAATCACCATCCCCAGCTTTATTGCACCGTCATCAATACGGCGCCGCAGTGCACCGGGGTCGGTGGATGGATCGTTCCAGAAGAACAGATCCGTGTGCTGCAGCGAGGCGCAGAGCGCACGGCTCTGCGGCGTACCGCTCAGGTCGCATACGGCAATCGGCGTGTTGCGTACCACCGTGTTGAGCGCATACCCCATGATAAAGAGTTGGAAAAGAACGGGAAACACCATAAGCCGAATCGACAGTTTGTCGTTCCGTATGTGCATAAACTCTTTAAGCACCATAATGCGGATCCGGTTCATAAGCGCTCCCTGAAACGTTTAATCGACACCATTATTAAAACGAATGCCATCACCCCGAGAACTGCCACCGGTCTCTGCAGCCGTGTATAACCGACTCCCTTGAGTATTACCCCCCGGATAATTTCAAGATACCAGGTCGCTGGAACGATTTTGCTGAAGAGCCGCAGCGGCCACGGCAGGCCCGCAAGCGGAAAAATAAATCCCGAGAGTATAATCGTCGGCAGCATGGTCGCCGGGAGTACCATCATCATCGCCTGCTGCTGATTTGCGGCCACCGTGCTGATCACCAGCCCGATCGCCAGCGCAACAATTATATACAACAGAGAAAATACAGCCAGCTGTACGTAACTTCCCGCGCAGTGAACGCCGAATATATAATGACCTATCAGCATGATAATACCACCATCCGCCGCAGCGATCAGGGAATACGGTATAATTTTACCGATAATAATTTCTACCGGTCGCAGGGGCGAGACCAGCAACTGTTCGATTGTCCCGGCCTCCTTTTCTCTCGTTAACGTCAGCGACGTCAGCAGAGCCGAAATCATCAGGAGAATAACGGCCATGAGTCCGGGAACGAAAAAGAGGGCGCTTTTCGATTCGGGATTATAGAGAATGGAACTTTCCATCCGGACAGGCGGAACGACAACAGTACCAGACTCTTCCAGAATCTTTTTCTTCAGCAACCTCTCCATTACTGTAGTGAGGATAGTCGCAGTGTTCGGATCACTTCCGTCAATAAGCAGCTGCACCGTGGGACCACTGCCGCCCTTGCCCATACGCGCCTCGAAATCGGGAGGAAACCGAACCACCGCGCGCACATAATTACGCCGCATCAGTAATGTGGGATCACCGACCGGTCCTCTGTTCGGACGTACGGTAAACAACAGGGATGCTTCGAGTGACGCCGTAATACGGGCCACAGTGGCTGAGTGTGCAGGATCGATGACGGTTACCGGCACATCCGAGAGTTCCGTATTAAGCGCATATCCGTAAAGAAACAGCATCACCACCGGCATCAGCAGCACAATCACGAGCGTCTGCCAGTCCCTGGCGATGTGCCGGAACTCCTTGATGACAATCGCACCGAGCCGTCGTATCATGCTGTTTTTTCCTCCTGCGCAGATTCACGCTCCACCAGATCGAGAAATGCATCGTGAAGGGAGGTGGTGCCGGTTGCCTTCTTAAGGTTGGCGACCGTATCGAGTGCGGCGATCCTTCCGCTGACCATGATCGAGACCCGGTGGCAGTACTCCGCCTCATCCATGTGGTGTGTGGTCACGAGAATCGTCCGCCCGCGTACAGCCAACCCGATGATCAGATCCCAGAAAGTTTTTCTGCTTACCGGATCGACCGATCCGGTCGGTTCATCAAGAAAAAGAATTTCAGGTTCGTGCAACTCCGCACAGGCAAGGCTGAGCCGCTGCTGCCAGCCGAGCGGCAGTGTACCGGCGCGCCGTTCAAGCAATGGCTCCATGGCGAGCAGTGCAGCCAATTCGTCGATCCGTCTTTTGAGCCGCTCGCGGCCAAGTCCGTAAATCGATCCGTACAGATGCATATTCTGGACTACGGTGAGATCCTCATACAGGCTGAATTTTTGAGACATATACCCGATTCGACCGCGAATCTGTTTAGCCTGCGAGCGGATGTCGTACCCGGCCACACGCCCATTCCCGCTGCTCGGCAACAGAAGGCCGCAGAGCATTCTGATCGCCGTGGTCTTACCGGCACCGTTCGCTCCGAGAAATCCGAAAATTTCCCCCTTCCCAACGGTAAACGAGATTCGGTTGACCGCGCAGTAGCGCCCGAACCATCGGGTCAGTTCACTGGTTTCGATTGAATGTATCATCAAGCGCTCCGCCTGACCGCGGGTGTTGAAAGATGGTGAAAAAAGAGATCCTCCATCCCGGGAGTAATTCGACCGATTGTCTCTGCACCGGGAATCATCCCGCGGACGACAAAGAGAAGTTTTGATTGATCCTTAAATGATGTATCCACCACCACGTGCAGTGCTCCACCCGAAGGGTAAACACTCTCGATTCCGTCAGGGAGAGCAACAGTTGACGGACAATGAAGCGTTGCCGCCCCCTCTCCTCCGGCAACCCGGTATACCCGACGGTCGAATCCTGCAATGAGATCATCAGGTGTTCCCTGGAGCAGCTGTCGGCCGCGGTGGATGAACAGCAGTTCATCGCACCACTGCGCCTCGTCCATGTACGGGGTTGAAAGGAGAATTGAAACCCCGTCGCGCTGCAGCGACCGGAGAATTTCCCAGAACTCCCGGCGCGAAACCGGATCGACCCCCGTAGTCGGTTCATCGAGCAGAAGCAGTCGGGGCGTGTGCACCAGCGCACAGCAGAGCGCCAGTTTCTGCTTCATGCCTCCCGAAAGTCTTCCGGCGGCCCGGCGCACAAATGGTTTCAGACGCGAAAATTCAAGCAGTGAAGCAATACGCTCATTACGTTTCGCACCGGTTACTCCGAAAATATCGGCGAAGAAATTGAGATTTTCAATGATACTCAGATCACCATACAACGAAAAACGCTGCGGCATATACCCGATATTCGACCGCAGATACCGGATGTCGGATAGGATTGATTTTCCGAGAACGGTCGCGACGCCGTCATCAGGAGAAAGAAGTGTCGAGAGAATCCGCATCAGAGTGGTCTTTCCGGCTCCATCGGCCCCCACCAGACCGAACAGTTTCCCTTCCGGTACGGCAAACGATAACCGGTGTACCGCCGGTACTCCTGCAAAAGTCTTTGCCAGATTGTCAACCGTGATCACCGGCGTTTCCACTGTTACCGCCAGATCTCAACCGGCAGACCGCGTTTGAGTATGCCGTCGCGGTTTTGCGTAGTGCAGCGGACGCGGAACACCAGCTCGTTGCGGCTTCGACGGGTCTGAATATTCTTCGGAGTGAACTCCGCCTCCACACCGATCCACATTACCGTCGCTTCCAGCCGCTTTTCGCCGACAACACCCGCACTGTCCCAGTCAACCCGCATTGTTACCTTTTGCCCGCGTCTGAGCGTTGCCAGAACCGGTTGCGGCACAAAAAAATCAGCCTGAAGCGTATCGATCTCACCGAGTTCACATACCGGACTGCCGGGTCCCACCACCTCACCCCGGTTTTTGAACAGTGTCAGCACCACCCCGGCTCCCGGAGCGGTAATGGTGCATCGGCGCACCTGATCATCAAGACTCTCCCGTTTGACCCGAAGGGTTTTTTCCTTTTCGACAAGTGGCAAAAGTGCACTGCGGGCGGCATTGAGTTTTGCTTTCGCGGCCTGCAGTTTGGTCGAGAGGTTGTCGCGCTGCTGGGTCGTCGCCGCTCCCTTTGCAGCAAGTCCGTCGATCCGGGAGAACTCCCGTTCAAGACCGGCTACATTGATTACTGCGGCATCTATTTCCGCTTTCTTCGCCAGGAGTGTTGCGGTTATTTCACCAACACCCGCCCCGACCTCCCGTCGCATGAACTGCAGTGGAACCGTGTCCACCACGGCGATCACCTCACCGGAGTCCACCCGATCCCCTTCGGATACATTCACACGCAGGAGCGTTCCCTGAGCAGTCGACGAAACAGTCCAGGTCCGCGACTCAACTACCGCCGAACCGAGAAATCCCGGATCAATCCGTTGTTCACAGCAACACAGTACAAGTCCTGTACCGGCAGCGATACCTGCAATTGTTCGTAACAGTTTTCTGATTCGTGGCATGGTATTCCTCCAACTTGCGTTAAAACTCTATCGATGCTCCTGCGGCATACAGTGCCTGCAGTGAAGCCATATCTCGCGCTGTCCACAGTTGTACCACCACCAACTCCGCCTGTGCGGCACCCACCAGTGCATTAAGATACTCCACCTGCGTTGCGGTGCCGGCCTCGATATACTGCTTGAGGTCCTCGGCCAGAGCCGTTGCCGCATCCCGTGCCTCGCGCGCCGCATCACATCGTCTGCCGAGCAGATCAATCTGCCGCTGCAGTTGCAACAGCCGTTTTTCAAATTCATCGGATACCTGCCGGTACTCGAGGGCAAGGAGTTGACGTGCGTGTGCGAGTTGTCGCTCCCGGGCTTTCCCCCGGAATCCGTCAAAGAGATTCCAGGTGAGCTGCAGTCCGACAAGTCCGTACCCCATAAACCGGTCGTCTCCCATGGCAAGCCCCGGATTCGCATACCGTACCCCCGCCATACCGATAAGTTTCGGCAGGTACCGATAGGTCAGCAGTTTGTCGGTGATTGCAACCTGAGCCTCGCCGCGTCTGATTACCGACAATTCCGGGCGAGACGAATCGACGTCACCGTCTGCCGCAGGAGTAGCCAGCCGCTCTTCAAACCCGGTGGTATCGGGAACCGCAGCCGTGTCGGAAGAAGCAACAAGAGCAAGCAGCTCGTAGCGCAGACTGTCGGTCTTCTGCTGCGCTCCCGCAAGATCGACCTCCGCCATCCGCCTGCGCGCCTGCGCATCAAGCAGCCGTGACCTGAGGAGAACTCCGGCATCCACCCGCGCCTGAGCCTGCCGACAGACCGCATCCAGACTGGTGCAGAGTTCCTTCCGTACCGCCGCCTCTTTGAACGAGAGTTGCCACTGCAGGTAGAGCAATCCGAGAGTAAGCGAGGTCCGGTTTCTGGTACTTTCAACCACCTCCTGACGAAGAGCAATTGTCTCCCGTTTCCCTTCGGAATTAAGTTTTCGTGCGAATCCGGTAAAAAGCGGATAGGTACAGTCGATCCCGAACTCGGTACGCGTGTTCGTTCCGATGGTACGGTCAATTTCAAGGGGTGCCATTCCCGGAACCGGCGACGGCATGGAGAATGCGATACGACTGCGCTCACTGAGCCACTGCCAGGCTCCCTTTGCTTCGACCGTCGGCAGCCATGCCGCACGAGTTTCGGCCAGCTCCGCCTCCGCTTTCTCACGCTCAACTTCCGCCATCCGGATAACCGTGTTATTTCGGAAAAGTAACTGCTGCGCCTCGTGCAGCGTCAGCGGAGCCGCACCTGTACCTGCGGCAATGCAGCAGAGCGCTGCCGGAACTGCTCTCCACCGTTTCATTTTTTACCCTTCTTCCGGTTGGGATCAGTGGTGATTCCCTGCATAACCAGGTCGACAATACTCTCGATACGATCCCGGTAAAACGAATCATCAAAGGTAATCCGCATATCGAATTGACGACTGACTTCCGCGACGATCGGCCGGGCGACAAAGGTAAAAACACACATCCCCACAATATTAAGCAGCAGATGAATTCCCGCCACCTCTCTGATTTTCCCGGCCCCGACCTCGGCAGCAAGCCGCCTGCCGATATGCTCCGGTATTCCGGATACCGATGGGGCAACCTGGGCGATCAACCCAGGAAGATGCCCGCCGCCTTCCGCGATCTCCCTGAACATGAAACGGGCAATATCGGGGTTATGCTGCAGCGTCCCGATATAGGTAGCGATAATTCTTCGAAGCAACGACCTGATATCCTCGCCCGGATCACCCTCCTCCAGCTGCACTTCCATTGCAGCGCGCATGGTCTGAGCAATATCCTGCAGGACAGCCTCGTAGAGCCGCTCCTTTGACCGGAAATAATAGTGCAGCAGCGCCTTGTTGACCCCGCAACGATCGGCAATTGCCTGCGTCCGTGCTCCGTGGAATCCGAATTCAATGAACTCACTGCGGGCAGCGGCGAGAATTTTCTGTTCGGGAGATTCTGATTCGACCATTGTATTAACCATTCAGTTTAACTGTTTAGTTAAACATAACATCATCGGCTTCGGAACACAAGCGGAATTTCTTACGATCCATCGCACAATCCCCGGTTTCTCTTGTATTCATTTAACAGGTTGCCTATTTTTAAATAGATTCATCCGACTCCGGAAAAGAACTGTAATGGCCTATCTCGCAATCAAAGAGGGACCCCTCGCCGGTACACACCTTGCCCTTGAGGGTAAGATAACCATCGGGCGACATACCGGTTGCACGCTGCACCTCAACGATGCGAGCGTCAGCAGGCAGCATGCGGAGATCTGGCACAAGGAGAACTACTTCGCGCTCGTCGATCTCGGTTCGGCGAATGGATCGTTTGTCAATGGAGAGCAACTTCACCGGTTCGTCCCGCGCCCCCTGTACGACAATGACGAGATCATTCTCGGCAACAGCAGGTTCTTTTTTCATGCCCAGGGCCAGCAGCCCCCCGGAAACGAAAATCACTCATCGGCGGCAGAAGCTCCCACCGCCACCGAACGGCAGTCCTCTCCGTTGTCACTTTCGGTGATCATGACCAGAGATGAGCGGAAGCCGCTTGTCAACGCAACCATCGACGCCGCGGGTGCACTGTTTCAGGATCCTTCCAAGGAGGCTCCGGAACGGCACCTTGCGACCATTCAGCGGCTGCAGGCAATGGTGAAAATTGCGATTGATCTGGGAACAGTCCTCAAACCCGACACTCTGGCGGAGCGGATAATGTCGGTAATTTTCGATCTCTTTCCCCATGCCGACCGGGCCTTCATTATGGTCCGCGAACCGGCAACCGGAGAACTCCAGCCGCTTGCCGCCCGTTCACGGGACAGCAAGGCACCTTCGACCGGAGAGTTTCCGGTAAGCACCACGGTGCTGCAGACAGTTACGGAAGAGCGGCAGTCAATTCTGCTCTCCGACGCCCTGAGCGATCAGCGGTTCGCCGAGCAGCAGTCGATCGTCAATCTTTCCATACGCTCGCTCATGTGTGCACCGTTTATCTGTAAAGAAGAACTGCTGGGGGTCATCGGGGTGGATACGATCTCCCGTCAGAAAGCCTTCTCCACCGACGATCTTTCCATGCTTACGGGGGTTGCTTCACAGGCGGCTATCGCGCTTAAAAATGCCGACCTGTACTCCGCCGTTGAAAACGAGACGCAGATCAGAACCCAGCTCTCGCGGTATCTTTCCCGCGATGTGGTCGAAGGGGTCATCGGCGGTACCATACCGCTGCGCCTGGGCGGCGAGAAGAAATGGGGAACCATTCTCTTTTGTGATATCGTCGGCTTCACCAGTATTGCCGAAAACCTCTCGGCACTTGAAGTGGTCGAGAAGCTCAACCGGTACTACTCACTCGTTACCGAAATCATCACCCGCAATCACGGTACGCTGCACAAATTCGGCGGCGATATGATCATGGCATTCTGGAACGTGATGGTACCCGACGACCGTGCCTGCTACAACGCGGTACGGTGCGGCCTTGAAATGCAGAACGCGATTTTCTATTTCGGTATTCAGCTCGAAAACGAACGGCAACGACCGCTCCACCTCGGCATCGGGTGCAACACCGGCGAATTCGCCGGGGGGAACATCGGTGGTGCCAACCGGATGGAGTATACCGTCATCGGCGACAATGTCAACCTCGCGCAGCGCATCGAATCGCTCGCCTCACGCTGGCAGGTACTCATTGCCGAAGAGACCTACACCACAATAAAGAACTTCTGCAGCGCCATCAGACTCAAACCGGTAAACGTCAAAGGGAAAACGCAACCCATCACTGTTTACTCCATACGCGGTATGCTTCTGCACGACGAATCGATGGTACTCACCATTCCGCTTATAATCATGACCCCGGAAGGAAACATCTCGGGAAGCGGCCTTGCCACCCTGTTCAAATCATCCGGGGCCTCGTCGGAGCTGCACATCGTTTCGATGGCAACCATTCCCCCCTGGACCACACTGCTGGTACAGTTCGACCTGCCGGAGCTTACGGTTGCTCCACGGATCAGCGGTACGATATCCGCCGCGTTCAGACAGACCAGTGAACACAATACGGCCTATACCCATATTATTCTTTCCGACTGCACCGGTGATGCGGCAGGCTTCAACCTCCTGCGTTCAGGGGTATGCAGCGAGTCGCTGAAAAGCTGGGGAGACATGAAGCGGCACTAGACACGCACGGTGCGGCCGCTCCGGGTGCAGTGATTACTGCGGCAGGGTGTCGCTAACCGGTGGTCGCGGTCGTGATGAGACGTAAAGTCCTTCCACCCTCCCGCGGTAGAGCCCTGCCGGTCGGCGCAGCAGCAGATACCGGTCAATCGAAAACAGCGGTACTTCATGACATCGGGCAATCCGTTCCTGTTCGTTTCCGTTGTCCGAGAACCAGAGTGTTGCCAGGCGAAGCCGCTCGGCCGCATCGGTCAGCACCTCACGGGGTACCCAGCCGACCGCACAATCATAGCCGCCTTCAACCAGTGCCCGTTCATACTCCGTAACCCCCACCCCCGCGAGAACACACCGCATTCCCGCTGCGGAAAGATCAGCCAGGAGCTTCTCGGCAATTGCCAGCGAAACAACATCGTCGTTGCGGAACAGAATACGCATCTGCACCGTTGCCGCCGCCGGTGGAAGTGTAACGCCGGAACGCTCAGGGGAAGCTCCGTTTGCACCGGAATCGGATTCGACCAGTGAAATCGCCCTGCCGGTTCCCTTGACACTGAGACGAAGCAGATCGGCGCCATTGCAGTGCGAGGCGACAAACCGGCGCACCGTTTCATCCTTCACTGAACAGGATATAAAATACCGGTCTTTTGAGACAACCTCTACCGACGCCTGTTTTTCGAGATTTGATCGTGCATAGGCAAGATCGCTCTGAGAGGTAAGGGTAATCGCATCGTACTTTTTAAGCGAGAAGGAGAGTATCGGATTCCGGTCATCATTCACCGAAAGGAAGAGGGTGTCGAGCAGCGCGGTGCTGCGACCGGTTTTCCGGTTTGCCAGAAGCATCAGATTTTTCTGACCTTTCTTTGCCGGAAAATAGGTACCGATTTTTGAATACACACTCCCGCAGATCCGGCGGGTCGTCAGCCGCTTCACGGCAAGCGTGTCGACTTTTGACAACCGGAAGTAACAGGTCTGCTGATCCACCGCACCAATCCCCCTGATGACCGCCTCGCGGCCCGCCACAAACTCCCTGATCCCCGTCACATTGCGAAACAGTGCAAGTCCCTCCGCAGGGTGTTTTTTCACGAATGCCGTCCAGGTTTCGATCAGATCGAGTGCGGAGAGCACCCGGCCGGTACCGTCAACCAGACGGCCGTTGATGGTGAGGGTGATTTTTTTCGGAGAGACCATTGCCAGGGAAAAAAGCGCTCCGGTGACACTGTCCTTCGGAGTGAACGGGTCGACAGTGACCAGTGGAAGAAAGGTACCGTCGATACCGGTCCGCTGCAGATAGAGGTTGAGTGTGCCGCCGGTATCCGGGATAATGGTATCGGCCATTGCCATGACATCGGTCCGCCCTCCGGGAAGCCACACCATTCCCTCAGGCATCCCCCCGCCTTCAACCGTTCCTTCTGAAAAGCTGGTCGGTTCTATCGGCAGCAACGAAGGGGGGACACCGGTCTGTTCAGCAACAGGTGCGATCCGGATCACCACCTGCCCCGCAATGGTATCGCGGCGAAGCACGGTAAACGGATACTCTTTGAGGAAATTACCAAATGACCGGACGAACTGTTCCCGTTGCGGTCCCGATGAAAACGTGATGGTATAACCGAGCGTATCCACCGGTTGTTCTGAAACCGGAGGACAGGTTTCGTGGGATACTCCGGGCCTGGTCACCTGCTGCGGGGTACACGACAGCAGCAGCAGTAGTACAACGGTAATAGCTCTTGCAATCGACATTCGTCGTATCTCCTTATGATTAAGTAAGCATTTTATTCCTGGAATTTCACCGGTTCTGCAACCGGGAGGCACAACTCTCTAAAAATATACCCTTTTACGACAGGTGTCTATAATCGGTATATCTTTCACAATTTCATACACTATTGTAGTTTATTTAAGGTCTGTCCGCAAACTCTAACGGAACTGTCCTTCGATGGATCGCCTCCATGAAGCAGAACCGTGGCACATGCTGAGCAATCATCGAAAGATGTTACCTCAACATGAATTCACTGTGGACAGCGACACTAACTGCCATTACCAGGTTATACAACGACTGACAAAGTGAGTATATGCTGCTAAAATCACGTATTCTGAAACTGGTGTTGATTATTTCCGGAATCGGTATTGGTGTTGTCGCCATCGGTGCCTATCCTGCCTACCTCATTGGAGAACTACTCTGCAACCGCTACTTCGACAAGTGGGGAGAAAAACTGGTCGATCTCGAAAACCGGGGGCTGCTGTCGAAGTCGTACGGCGCCGGGTGGCAGGATGTGCTCACCGAAGAGGCGATGATCGATGCGGCAGCCAAGATCACCGACAGAAAAGGGAATGATTCCGGCGGCACCGTACCGGAAGTACAGACCGTAGATGGTATCGTTCTTGCCGATTACCCCTCACTCTCGATAATCAACAAACTGCGGGAAGTGAGCACCTATTCGAACACCATCGAAATCGTGGACCGCCTCAGCCACCCGATCGCTAAAATTAAAACCGACCACCGGCGCGCCTCCATCGGGGAATTTCCTCCGGTGCTGATCGAAGCACTCCTTGCAGCGGAAGACGGAAATTTCAGGGAAAACAACCACGGGTTCGAATACGGCAGTTTCGTCCGGGCCGCACTGCGTTCAGTTTTTGAATCGGTTACTTCGTTTTCAAAACAGACTCCGCGCGGCACCTCGACTATTACCCAGCAGGTGGCGAAACTCTTCATTTCCCGCCTCGATGAGCAGGGGTTCCGCCAGGTGAGCCATTCAGTCGACCGGAAAGTGCGTGAACTGCGCATCGCCGCGGCGCTGCGTAAAATGTTCACCCCCGACGACATCCTCGAAGTGTACTGCAATCACTGCGTCACCAGCGATTACGGTATGATCGGATACGCGGATATCGCCACCGGTCTGTTCAACAAGGAACTCAGTGAGCTGAGCGATGCGGAGTGTGTCTACCTCGCCCGAATGGTGAAATGGGGACGCAACATCAGCGAGAAGATCATCCGTCAATGCCATATCGACATGCCCCGCATCGGTGCGGCGCTCGGTTGGGACGAACAGAAACAGCAGTCGGTGCTCGCCGCCATCGACACCATCACCTTCAACCGGCCGCGCCGATTTCAGGGCAGCCACAGTTCTCTGGTGGATCTCGCCAACGAGTTCTGGCTCCTCTCGCTGCGTAAACTGGGCAGACCGGAAAGTGCGGTGAAGGAGATGAACATCATCGATCCGAACTCCCTCATCAGAAAAAAGGGCAACCTCACGATTCGCCTCACCGTTGATATCGGACTGCAGCGGGAGCTTGAGGGACTGGTCGACAGCCGGGGGTATGGCCCCGACACCGTCATCATCGACGAAGTGCGGATCGGCAGCAGCGGTTCCACCATTGAACGGCGGCAGAAACCGCGCGATACGATCCGTGCCGTGCGGATTCTCAAGGGACCTATTGACTTTCACGAACCCGGGTCGGCCTACCTCACCAGCCTTAACGCGGGAGACACCGTCCTGACCAATATCCGCTACACCAAAAAAGGAAAGAACCTCTACCGGCGCAGTGTGTTTCACTACGTACGTCGGCCGGTCACCTCCAACGGACAGTACTTCGCTTACGCGATCATGGATGCCAAAAGCGGCAAACTGCTCGCGTATTACTCAAAGGACCGGCTCGGCAGCCGCCTTGCGTGTCTCCTAAAAAACCGCACACCGAACGGTTCATCAACCGTCAAACCGATCAGCAATGCGCTCAATTTTGATCTGGGTATTTTCAAACCGAACATGAAGTGGACCGACACGCTGCCGGTGACCGACGATGTACCGTGGAAACGTGATTTCGACTTTGAACGGGGGAAAGCCACCGGTATGGTTTTCGCGCACAGCGCAGTGCGCGGCGTGGGGTACCATGTGCATAACCACAACGATGTATTCGAAGGGTGCCAATACATCTTTGATCACCTCTCCTCGTCGAACAACATTCTCGGTACCGAAACCATTTACCGCCTCAACCGCACGCTCTTTACCCCTGAGGGAGAAATCGCCCCTGATGCCTTCCCGGTGGTTCAGCTTTTCTCCCGGATCGGAGCATTCTCCCGCATCAAGGATTCACTGCACCTGAACGCGGTAACGGGAGTGCGGGTTTTCAAGGAACTCGCCCGTATTGTCGGAGTAGATACCGACTCACTCATCTCATTCGGTAAAAAAGTGCCGCTCTCCGACAGCATGTATTCCGTAGCACTTGGCGCACTCGAGATGACCCTCTACGAGCAGCTGCACCTTTTCAACATGCTTTACAACAATGATATTATCGAGCGCCCCGCGGAACACCCCTCGCTCGGCATCGAATCAATCACCCTCAATGGTGATACTGTCGCCTGTCCCGACACCATCCGCCGGTACCATCCGTTCACCGACCTCAACTCACTGCGCGCCACCTGGCTGGGTCTGCACCTGCGACTCACCAGCAACAAATACGACGGTCTTGACCGGTACGATATCCCCTGGCCCGCCGACAGCTCGTTTCCCCCGCCGCTGCCCCCACTGGACAACGGATTCTCGGCCGAGGCCTTCACGGTGGACGAACCACTCTCCAATTTTGCCAAAAGCGGCACCACCGACGACGTGATACGTCCGTTCAATGTTGACGTTTCAAGCAAAAAGCGGACAAATTACGGTATCTGGAATGCAGTTGTCAGGATTGATCTCTCCCGGTTCTCTGCAGCGACTGATCCGGATATTCACGATGTAACGATCGCCTGTATCGGTGAATGCAACCGGAAATTCACCGGCGCGCGCGACGGAAAAACGCTGCACAAATTCCTCTCCAAAGGGTTGCTGAAGAAGGCGGGACAAAAAGTTGACAACGGATTCTTCAAACAGTACGAACACTACCTGCGCAGTGTCCCTCCCGACGAAACGCTTTGCGGTGTGGAACCGGAAGAAGACCCGTTTGATTTCTGGAATACGTCGGCCGATTCCTCCGACGGACCGGGAGTACCGGTGACACTACCGAATGCTCCGGCAGCGGATGTGGGGGCGTGGTAAGGCGAACTCAGAAACGGTACCCGGCCGTAAAACCGAACATCTGCTGTGAAAGATAGAAATCCAGCGACACCGACGAAACAACGATCCCTGCCCCGCCGGTAAACACATGGGCATTCTTGAATGAGGTCAGTCCCTCAAGCACCGTTTTCGGTTCACGGGCATACCCGAGCCGCAGTGCGATGGTTCTGTTGATGAGCAGTGAAACTCCCCCACGGAATACGAAGGTGTTTTTCAGTTTTTTATCGAACAGACCGAGGAACTCAATATCAACGGGGAACAGCAGGTTAATTGACGAGGACGGCTCCATCCGGTACACCACCCCTAAAAGCAGCGAGCGGTACCTGCCTGGCAGCCAGCTTTTCACATACCGTTCCTTATTGACATACCGGTAATACCGGTCAAAACGGGAGAGAGTATCGTCCCGTGAAACCGAATCGGTGATGGTGGAATCCCCGGCGACTTCTCTCCGCGGTGTTTCCCGGTGCCAGGTATACCCCAGCAGATTGCGCAGTACAAGCCCGAAATCAAGATGATCAATAAAATTGGGTTGAAAAAAACCGACATCAACAATGAACCGCTTCACCTCTGCATGCCCGCTACGCAGTTCCTCGGTACTGTCGACCGTCCGGAGCAGCACCTCATCACCACTGGTATCAACCATATACCGGTCAATCGGAAAAGTAACCCGGTCATCAATCTCATACTGCATTTTCTCGACCCGGAAATTAACTCCCATGTCTACCGTTCCCTGCACATCGGTATTTTCAAAGAGGACACCCGAAAAATTAACCGTCAGTTCATTCTGATGCGCATTATCTCCCGAGAGATACCGGTAATATCCCCCCATGGCTCCTTTGCCGCTCGCATAACCGAACGCGACGGGAATGATATGCCGGTTGAACAGTGAGTCCCGTCCGTACCCGGCGGCAACCGCACCGCTCCCGTTTTTTATGGAGGAATAAAACAGCGCGGGATTATGCAACCCCATGCTGATGTCTCCGGCAAGCGCACACCCTGCATCGCCGACACTCTTCAGCAGTGAACCGGTAAAACTTCGCTGAGCCATAAACGCATAATCAGGTGTCTGCGCTGCTGCAGTGCCGAAAAAAACAACCACAACGGAAATCATAACGAAAAGTGTACGCATCGGGATTCCTGAAATTCAGTAGTTCCGGAAGTACCGGATAGGTTTCACAAAAAAAGAGTATGGATACTGTTTTAAAGTACCATATCGTTCCGAAAATAAAAAGGGGCTGCGTAACAGTGCAGCCCCCGATTCAATTCTTTTCTGATCAGATCACACGGCGGTTGGTATGATCTCCACCCGCTTCCGGTCATTTCGTGTTTTTGAAAACTTCACCACGCCATCAATCTTGGCGAAGAGCGTGTAATCGCTTCCCAGACCGACATTATTTCCGGGATGAACCTGTGTTCCCTTCTGCCTGACGATAATGCTTCCCGCGGAAACGGTTTCTCCGCCGAAACGCTTCACGCCACGCATCTTCGGGTTACTGTCACGACCGTTACGACTGCTGCCTACACCTTTTTTATGTGCCATGAAACACTGACTCCCTTGTTATGCATTAATCGAAATAATCTGCAACCTGGTATACGGCTGACGGTGACCGTTTTTACGACGGTAATCCTTGCGCCGTTTACGTTTGATGACCAGGACTTTTCTGTCTTTGATTTGACCGACCACTTTCGCGGTCACGGTCGCACCATCAACAACCGGTGTACCGATCTTGCAGGTATTGTCATCCGCACCAAGCAGCAGTACACGGTCAATCGTAATTTCATCACCTTCGGATGCGTTAATCAACGGAACGCGAACCGTCTCACCGGGTGTTACTTTTAACTGGACGCCACCCTGTTCGATAATCGAATACATCATCACTCCTCTATTGACTTACCGGCCCTTCCGATGCAGTTTTCTGCTGCACTGAGCCGTTTGTGCTTCATTTTCACCCGAAAGGGGAAGTTACAGTGAAACAATCGTGTAAAAATAACTACCGGCTACAGCCTGAGGCAAGTGCGGTTTCACCAAAATGCATACCCTCAAGGATCATGACGACCCCCCACATCCTTCAGTCTGAGGTTTCCCGCTCCTCCTGGCGTTTTTTTCCACGGTGACTGACCGGTTTGATGGAGTACTCATCCTGATCAAGTTCCTCATCAATGGAAATAACAAGTTTCCTTCCGTGTTCCTTTTCAAGCATTTTCTTTATCTGCCCTCCCTCTTTAAGAAGATAGGCACTTACCGAGGAGGGTACCGAAAGCTCAAGCTCGCCATTTTTATCGGTAGAACGACGGAGATCCCGGTCGATGTGTGCGGTAACCGATTCCGCTGAAAAAACCCACCCGAGCCCTTCGCATGCGGGACAGACATCGGTAAAATACTCCTGGAGTTCCGGGCGGACCCGTTTGCGGGTAATTTCCATCAGACCGAATTTCGTAAGTCCGGTGCAGGCGTTCGCTGAAGGATCGGCTGCCAGAAGTTTCACCATGGTACGTTCTATCGTCCGGCGATGTTCGGCCAGTTTCATATCGATGAAATCAACGACAATAAGGCCCCCGATATCACGCAAACGGAGCTGCCGGCAGATTTCAGTCGCCGCATCGAGATTGGTCTTAAAAATCGTATCTTCAAGACTCGACTTTCCGATGTTGCGTCCGGTGTTCACATCAATGGCGACCAGTGCTTCCGTACGGTCGATCAGAACATACCCGCCACTGCGCAGCCAGACTTTCCTCTTGAGCAGCCGGTCGAGATCTTTTTCGATATCGAAATGATCAAACAGCGGCATTTTTTCCTTATAATGAACCACCCGGTTGCAAAGTGCGGGCGAAAGAGCCCTGAGATAATCGAGTATCTCCCGGTAATCCTCCTCCTGATCGGCATACACCTTGGTGACCTCTTCAGAAAAAAGATCGCGGATCACCCGCGTGGTAATACCGAGCTCCCGGTGTACCAGTTTCGGTCCGCTTCCCGAGAGAGCTTCCTCCTGGGCTTTCCGCCAGAAATCCAGCAGCTGATGAATCTCGTTGATGAACTCCTGCTCAGAAACCTTCAAACCGATGGTACGGACTATAAATCCAACTCCCTGCGGTTTAATGTCGGAAATGATTTTTTTGAGCCGGGAACGACGCTTGACATCACTGGTTTTTTTGGAAACACCAATGAAATCAGTATCAGGAACCAGCACAAGAAACCGTCCGGCAAGACTGATCTGCGTACTGAGTTTCGCCCCTTTGGTACTGATCGGCTCCTTGAGTACCTGGACCAGAATTTCCTGCCCTACGGTAAGGACCTTTTCAATTGGAATCTTCGCGATCCGCTTCCGCTTATTAAAACCGCCCTGACCGGTATAACGCTCCATCAGAGAATCATCGGCATCAAGCAGAACCGACGGGTCAACATCGGTGGCATGCAGGAATGCACATTTATCGAGACCGATATCAACAAACGCCGCCTGAATACCCGGCAGAATCGAAGTCACTTTTCCACGGTAAATATTCCCGACCAGACGAAAGTAATCGGGGCGCTCCACCACCAGTTCAACCACTTTCTCGTTCTCAAGCAGTGCCGCCCGTTTTTCGGTAGGGGTGGCATTAAACAGTATCTTTTTTTCCATACGTCTCCATTAAAAACTAATACGTACAATTATTGAAAAATCCAGGGTAGTGTTGGCAATACCCCGTATCTTGTTGCGTCTGTAGGTAAACTCCACCCGACCGTTAACATTGTCGGTAAAAACATACGACAGTTTCGGAATAATTTCAAAGGTCGAACTTTCGTTTTTGGCGACTTCATCCTTTTCCGACCGCTGGTTCAACGTCATCCCGACCGTTGTTCTTCCCTTGACCGGAATTGTCCAGGTCAGGAGTTTGATCTCTGATAATTTACTATTTCGCTCGATGTCATAGTTAAGGGTGAATTCATTCTGGTGCATAGTGGCGTTTTTATTGAGTTCACCGGGCGAAGCATTTTCGTCCAGTTCCATCGCTTTTTCCCTAGAGAAGTTATGCCGGTAATCAAACCGGATCGGCCACTTTTTCAAGGTCCCGGCCACTGAAAGGAGTGGCAGCAGATCAAATTTTATCGACCTGCTCGACCCGCCGATCTGTGCCGACGTGAGTCGGTCGGACTGCCGGTAGGTAAACGAGGAGTTGAGGTTGAGACCCTGTACCAGTGTTTTCACCAGGTCCAGTTTATTGAGTATCGGGGTCGAAGCCGATACCGAAAAATCAGGGTAGACCACCGTGGTGTCGCTTCGACTTGAATCAGGATAGACCGAATAGTTGATCCCGTAATTGAAACTGACCTGCCGGAACGAAAGCTCGAATGGTTTTATCTCGAATCCGCTCGAAAAACGCAGCGACCGGTCCACCACCCTGCTGTCGTTCCGGTAAAAGTCGGCATATTCATCGGTGGTGGTATCCCTGGAGCGCATTCCGAGAAACCGGTCGTCGTCCATCTCTCCGGTAAGCAGATCAATGGGAGAGCGTCCCTTGAGCCCCGCCTGATAGAGTATGAAATCCTTCATACTACCGAGGTTCTGTTGAGCGAGCAGTCCGGTACTGAGGTAATTGTTGGTAAGCGTTGATGCGGCGGTGTAGTTGACGGAAATCTGCCGCAGGCCGATCTCACCGAATCCCTTCTTTACCGTTTCGACCAGACCGCCAATCGGATTTTTCTCGGTAGCGGTTACAAGACCGGTAAAAAGTTGATCGAAATTGATTGAACCGTTCAGCGAGAGATTGCTCTTGACACCAGCATTAAGATAGTGCCGGGAATCATCATTGAGCCACTGCACAACAGCTTGATTATAATCACTGGTATACCCTCCCGAAGTAGTGAACCAGTCAAAAAACCGGGGAGAAAGATTGATTCCCATATGTTGTGTCCGGTCTTTTTCACCCCAGAGCTGCATATAATCTTTCCAGTCATCATCACGCCGGAAGATTTTCTTGCCCTTTTCGACGGTTTCGTCTCCCGCAGCCCTGACAAGATCCCGGTTGACTCCCAGAGAGTACTGCATATCGACAAGCGGAGAGATCGGTGTGTGATCAATCGAGATATTGTGCCGCACGGTAAAGCGGTCCTGCTGCGTGAGCGGCAGGCGGCGCCAGGTATCCACCTGCCGCTGTTTCTGCAGGTTGATATCAGCGACGTCAACCTGAAAATTCCGGGGGAGCAGCGTCAGTTCATACCTCTTTATCCGCTCCGGGAACCACTCCTGACGTACCTTTTTAAACGGTGACCAGGTAAGCCACTCCGGCGGATCACGCGGCGAAAGGTCGTAGTGGACCTTGCCGCTGTAGATATCCGTGGTATCCCGTTTCGCATAAAGTGTATCTTCGTCGGCATTCTTTCCGTAGCGTACTTCGGACATGGAGGTGGAGTACCGCGCATCGGCATCCCAGCGATCGGCCAAAAAACTCACCAACGGGTTTTCGTCCCGGGAGGTCTTCCGGTACCCGGTGTAGTAGGTCCGGCCGATTGTACCGGTCTGGTAGAGCTCCGCCGGGGTTTCGTTGTTGTTCTTCTGTTCAACGCCGACCATTCCCGTTGCGGCATCTTTAATGACATCCATGAACCCGTCGGGATCACCGTTTTTATTGACAAGATATACATCTGTCTGATTTTTAAGTTGCGGACGGGTTATCGAGCTGTTGAAGGTTACCCCGGCAGGAAGCGACAACCCCCACTCCTCCGGAAGAAATTTCTCAAGACCGATCGACGCTCCCATACTACCGCTAATCTGCGTATTATCGGGCAGATTGGCGGATTCTGTCATGCGCCTGAAATTACCATTCTCATACTCCATCCGTGCCTGTAACGAGAGCAGGTCAGCCATTTTAGTGGAGAAATCAACCCGTGATGCACTTCCGACGATTTTCCGGATTCCCGTCAGTTTCATCTCGTTAACCCAGATCTCGCCGGAGACCACCGAGTCGCCGACAACGGCATTTTCCCTCAGGACTCCAAGCGCCATCCACTGAACACGTGAGAAGTTCGGCTCTCTGCCCACAGGCGCGTGGACACGCAATTCACCCCCAGATACCTGTTTTACCGTATCGATGGTACTGTCACGATTGGCAATCATGAACTGGTCCTTGAGATTGGACAGTTCCTTGAGGTTGATGTTGATGACATTATTCCATTCGGGGTAAATATCTCGGGTATACTGGTAATAGGTGGAATCATCGGAACCGAAGCGGAAGATGAATTTCACGTTTCGACTGTACAATGGCTTGGTCAGATCCGGATTCGGCTGATCCGTTTTACCGAACACGAGCAGGGAGAGTTTCTCGTATGCGGAAAGATTGAGCTTCTGGTACTGAAAATTCTTCTCGACCAGTGCGGTATCACCCGGCACAAGATCGATAAAATTAAGCCGGAGCGACTGCTCAACCTCGTAGCCGTACTCGTCGCGTTCACGATTGATCAGGTTTTGATATTTTTCCCAGATATCCTCGTATTCCTTGTCTTCCTTGGTGTTCACTACCGACGAACGGATTTTCACCCGCGACGAATCCGCCACCTCGATCCACTGGTTCCCGACGAATTCCATATTGTAAAACACCAGTGCCTGTTCCCTGGTAAGTTGCGACGAGTCGAAATCCGTCCAAACAAGCCGCACCATCCTGATGTTCGACCAGCTCGGCCCGCCGATTGAACGGTAAACATCCTTAAGCCCGGTTAGATGCTCGTGCAGCGGAATTTTATATTTCCGCCACCCTCCGCCGGGAGTGTAATTGACGGTTGAATCGATAAGCGGAGAAGTCGAATCACTCAGGTCGATCGAAAATTCGTAATACCGCTCGACATTCGCGGTCTGCACCGTCCCGTCAAAGTTGATATCCTCCGAGAGTTCAATTTTATCATCATCCTGCCTGCGGCAGGCGTACCGGTAATTGTTGACGTCTCCCTGATCGTAGTAATACTGCCGGTAGTTATCCTTGGCCGGATCGCTAATAAAGTCGCCCAGAAGTGGATCACCGTAATTCAGCGTATCCCACCAGTTCCCCGGGGAACCGTTCCGCTTTGGAATCACATAGATTTCCGATGTGTCTACCAGTTTATCCAACCCTTTGTCAAGCTCCGGATAGTACGTCTGGGTAAGGATGATCTGGGCGGTATCCTCCCGGTCGGCACGCCCGTTGGGTGGTCCCCCGTCGAGCGATATATCCTCCCGGATGTCCCCCATCTGGAGTTTGAGCGTACCTTTGCGGTTGAATCCACCGTCGGCTTTGACAAAAAACTCGAAAAACTGCGACTGTTCCTTGTTCGCGAAACTTTGTGAAATGGGCGTCATGATCCCCGCCCACGATTTTCTAAAGCGATCTTCAAGGGAGTCAACCTTCGGCGCCGGCACCGCATGCAGCCGCAGCACCCCTTCATAATTCGATCCGACCGCCCCCGCCTTCTTCTCCGCATCGCTCAGAACAAGGATTTCATCCCGACGGATATGATGGGCATTATCCGCATCACGCGGTGTGAACCAGAAGAAATCCCACGCGGGAGGATGTGCCCAGAACAATGAGTCGCCAAGATACGGCGGACTTGCGACATACCACGACTGATGACTGTTACTTAACTGGTCCGACTGCTTGCTCTCTTCGAAATCATCCACGTAGGCGCTTTTAGCTTTGTTGGGGTTGACCCGGCTGTGGGCGAATTCAAGATCCAGCAGTACCGACGATGCGGCCTGTGTTTTCACCAGCGGGAGCGAATTGATCAGCTGCGTCATCCACTCCGGCTCGAATTCAATATGGGTATTGACGTCAAAGAGCACCTTGCTGAAGGGTTCCTGATCAAGGCGGGGAATATCGTCGTTGCTTTCAGTACTCTGGAAAAGGATACTCGCTCCCGCATAGGATTTATCGGTAATGAACGGAAGATCTACCCGTCCGTGCGTGCCGAGGAACACTTTTCGCTCCGGTACAAAAAGAGCCTCGCTCTGGTATTCGATCTCTATTTTTGATGCTGCTTTCGCCCGGGGAGATACCAGGTCAAGCGACCCCATATCATAATTGATAGTGTAGTCAACATCCCGCTTCAAAAGGCTGCCATCGGCCATTACCCGTTCCGTCTCCGGCATGATTCCCCAGCCGAGATCATCGTAGGTCGTCCGTTTTTTCGTACCCGACATTTCGATCACGTACTGGGGAACGAATTCATTTTTTGTAGTTTTTATATCCAGCTGATCCTTGGAATACCGGTACTGGGCGACATCACGGTTCTTCCCCAGCTCGGGATTGTTGAACACTTCAAGACCATCGGCCCCACCATTGCCAACCTCCCAGGTGGTGTCGTACGGCGGGATGATAAGATCGCCGAATTGCTTGCTGAATATCTTCTCGTTGCTGATGAGCGGCTTGTTAGCTCTCGACAACCCCATGATATCCGCGAAAAAATCGCCGCCGCCCGGCGCCTGCTCCAGCATCTCCTCTGGATTATCTGGGTTATCCTTGTTGATCATCTTGACCGTCAGGTGAAACGATGCAGGATCGGAAAAATCGGCCGGACCATACACATTACGCCACGGCAGGTAAAAACGGGAGGTATCAATGCCCGCACTGTCGATCGGCGTTTGCGGACGCAGCAGCCATAGGGTCCAGACCGTATCGCTTACAGTTCCCGTATCGGTTGCCACTACCGTATCCTTGACCGTCCCTTTCTGCAACTGCGCGTACTGTGGCAGAGTCGCCTCCTCGGTCCGCAGGTAAATGGCCAACTGCTGATTCGCCTGGAGATACAACGTATCAGCCAGGCGAATATATCCTTCCACTTCGTCAAGATAGAAATGCCGGTCGCGTTCCAGCCGCTCGAACAGATAGGTTTGCGCGGTCGCATCAACATGCACTTTTTTAATGTTCGACTGCTTTTCCGGTACACGCCCCTGATCAAAGGAACGCCAGACCGAGAGCATTGCCACTTTCGGCGGTTTTTCCGGATTTGCAACCCGGTTGGTGATATTGTATTTGCGGATGTAATACCTGCGATAAATATTGTCCAAAAAGAAATACCGGTCCCTGCGGAATTCCGCGGACTTGTATTGTGCCCCTCCGTCGGCCCCTCCCCCGGCTGAATAGGTTTTCTTGTTTGACTGCCCCTGTTCGATAGATGCGATGCTGGTGAGTTCAAGCGGACCGAGCCGCGAACGGATCTTGATCCCGAAGAGCCCTTCGTGGCTTTCGGAGTACCCGCTCAGATTGGTACCCGGCATGGAAAATCCGGTATACCCCACGATGACTTCCTGAATGATCTCGTCCTCGAGTTCACCGGGAGTCGATTCCTTGTACTCGATTTTCATGTTTTTAAGATCATTGGAGATATCAAAATTCTGATTTTTCGATTGGGTGATGTTCAGATTGATAAGACGACCGACACTGCCGGTGATGGTGAACTGATAATCAATATCAAAATTGAAATCATTGTTATCCTTGTAATTCTGGATATTTTTCTCATAACTCGTATTGGCGTACCCCATCTTTATCTCAAGATACCCGTCAATCGTAAGTTTCGGCGGTTCTTTTCCGAGTACACGCTGCGCCCAGGTGGGATACTGTACCGACCACTCCCACTCAAACTTCAGGCTTTTCTTATCCGCATCAATACCGGAAGGTTGAAGCATCACCATATTTTTACGCCACGCCCGGGCGATGGAGTACCGCTTGCACGACGAAAGATAATCGCTTAACTCGGCATAGTGATACTCCCACATGGTATACCCGAGCGGATCCGTGCGACGGAAGGTAACCTGCCGTTTTTCAAAATCAATCTGTGCAGTATCGTGAAACATTTTCGATTCGAGCTTGCAGAGCACCGGATTGCGGGCATTGAGCGGAGAGAGTGTTGAAGAGGGTTCCTCGTCGAGCGGATGAAACCCTTCGAGGTACGGTTGTTCAACCCGGAGCCCCTGTGCAACCACCGGGAGCACTACCAGCAGTACTGCCGGAAGCAGAATACGAAACGCAGCAGAGATCACTTACCGTTTGCCCCCCGGTTTGGCGGAAAACGGAGCGGCGACATCGCTGCAGCAGCGGAAACCAACCGGATTGTGACGATTCTGGGGATAGTAGCTGTACCGCTTATCATGGCAGGCACTCTTCGGCCCGCTCTCCCAGAATCCACCCGCTACGTAATAGAATGAACTGTTTTCAACCGCTTTGGTGCTCGTCCACTCGAGCAGATTGCCGGCCATATCAAAAAGACCGAAAAAACTCCGACATTCCGGTCTGCTTCCCGATGGTGCAACCACTGAATCATGTGTTCCGCAGGCATACGGTTCGTAGCCTTGACCATACGGATATTTCCAGGAATACGGTCCTGAGCAGGCAACCGCCCACTCTTCTGCGGTACAAAGCCGTTTTCCTGCGGAAAAACAGGAATCCATCGCCTGATAGAGCGACACATACGAACGAGGTATCACCCCGCGACGATTCGGCCATTCGTACCTGTCAACACAAAAATCCATCTCCCCCACCTGTACCTGCTCCATATCCTTTGCGCATAGCGCCGATGAGCGAACCGTTTCGATTTCATAATATTCGGATCGATGTTCCATCACGGTTCCACATGTATCAATGGCATCGAAATGCAGTGTGGTGGTGACGGAAATCACCACCGGATCGCCGGTGTATTTCGTCCATCCGGTATCCCCCTGAAAACGGTAGTGAATAACCGCCGGTCGATTGGCGTGAAACAGCACCTCAACCTCACGACGATGCAATCCTCCGGAAGGATCCGGATAGACCCACAATGCAGAGGTGTCACCTCCACACCCTTTGACCGGTGGTTGCATAACGGTAACAGTATCAGTGAGTGAATCCCGTGGAGATTCCACTGTATCCCTGATTGATACCGTATCGACGGGAACCGGAACTTTCCTTTCTGAACTCCTTTTTGGTAGAACAGCTACGGTATCGGAAACGGGTATCATCGTATCACTTTCAGCAATACGGGTTGTGTCGATATATTCCCCTGACGAATCCGCCACTGTCACCGAATCAAGCGTCGAATCTGCAACCAATGGAGTAATCGGCACCTCCGGAGGAGTACACCGGCGAATCAGCACCACCAGCAACACCAGCAGTACCGGCAACAGCACCATAACCACCCGTAACGGATGCCGCTCAGGTTGCTGCGACCCTGCACTTACGTTCTTTTTTCCGTCGTTCTCCACCGTTTTCCCGGCTTTCTCAACTCAGACTACTCAACACGGTCAGAAAATCCACCGTTGCCCCAACATCATGCACCCTGAAGATACGGACGCCATGGGCATAGGCGGCAGCAATACTCGCAAGACTCCCCGGCAACCGGTCATCCACCGTTTTTCCGGTCAGATGACCGATAAACGACTTCCGCGATGTTCCCAACAGAACCGGGTATCCGACGGCAACCACCTGAGTGAGCCCCCGCAACAAGGCAATGTTATGCTCCGCGGTTTTGGCAAACCCGACACCGGGATCGAGTATCAACTGTTTTCCATCGACCCCGCCACCGGTAAACCTTTCTATCGCACCCCGCAGTTCCCGAACAACCTCCGTCGAAACATCATTGTAGTGCGGATTGTCCTGCATGGTTTGCGGGGTCTCCCTGCTGTGCATCAGTACCACTATACACTCCGTCTCCGCAGCGAGCGGTACCATCGCCGGATCGGTACGTCCGGCACTGATATCATTAATCCAGGTAGCTCCGGCTGCAAGTGCTCCCCGCGCAACACTGCTCCAGGTTGTATCAATACTGACCGGTCCTTTAAAAAAGCCGGCAACTGCCTCAACAACCGGGAGAACCCGTTCAAGTTCCTCCTCCGGAGAAACAGCCGATGCTCCCGGACGGCTTGAAGCGCCCCCTATGTCGATAATATCAGCCCCCTGCGACACCAGCTCGCGCGCGTGAGCGATTGCGGCATCCGCCGTAAAGTACTTGCCGCCGTCGGAAAATGAATCGGGAGTCACATTGACAATTCCCATGACGGCAAATTTTTTTTTCGCGATTACTCTGAATGCGCTCGGGTATGACATTATATTGTCTGCCCCTCTCTCACGACAGCGGAAGGTACCGTTTCAACAACACGGGCAGGTTATGCACCTGCCCCTGTTGCGGTATCCTGCCGTAGTGTAAATTACGTGCGGTTTCTGTTTACGGTTCCCTATCCGGCAGCGCCGCCCGCCGCAACCATTGTTGCTACGACTGCTGCTCCGTCGGCGGCGATTCAGCTGAGGGAGTTCCTTCTCCCGCCTCCTGCGTTTGTGCAACAGCGGCGGGTTCGGCCTCTGCGGGTCTGACCACGGTCCGGGTTTTCTTGACAGTAGACAGTGTAGCGCCGGCAATCACTTTCATAATTTCTTCACGGTCAAGCATTTCATGCTCAAGAAGCGCATTCGCAAGCCGGTCCAGCTGTTCGCGATGTTCGGTAAGAATTTCACGGCATCGCGCCACCTGCCCCTCGATCGTATCACGCATAAGCCGATCAATCGCCTCCGCAGTCTGATTGGAGTAATCGCGATGACTTGATATCTCCCTGCCGAGAAAAATCTGTTCATCTTTTTCACCGTAACTGATCGGGCCGAGTTCCTTCGTCATCCCGTAGTCGCAAATAAGCTTTCGAACAAGACTGGTCGCCTGTTTGATATCATTTGCCGCACCGGTGGTCTGATTACTGAAAATGATCTCTTCGGCCATCCTGCCACCCATCATCACACAGATCCGGTCAAGAATGTACTCTTTCGTGTAACTGTGCTTATCTTCAAACGGTAATGAGAAAGTAACACCCAGCGCACGTCCGCGCGGAATGATGGTCACCTTGTGGAGCGGATCCGCTTCCTTGCAGTATATGTTGCAGATCGCATGACCCGCTTCATGAAAGGCGGTAAGTTTCTTTTCCTTCTCGGAAAGTACCATGCTTTTCCGCTCGGCGCCCATGAGGACCTTGTCTTTGGCTTCCTCGAAATCGATCATCGTCACGTTGTCCTGCCCGAACCGTGCCGCCATCAACGCCGCCTCATTGGCGAGATTCGCGAGATCTGCCCCCACAAAACCGGGGGTCCCGCGGGCAATAGTGAAAAGATCGACATCCGTTGCCAGGGGAAGTTTTTTAGTATGTACCTTGAGGATTCCCTCGCGTCCCTTGACATCAGGAACATCGACAACGATCTGTCTGTCGAACCGGCCCGGACGCAACAGTGCCGGATCAAGCACATCGGGACGGTTGGTCGCGGCGACAAGAATCACCCCGGAATTCACCTCAAAACCATCCATTTCGACGAGCATCTGATTGAGCGTCTGCTCCCGTTCATCGTGTCCGCCGCCGAGCCCCGCCCCGCGCTGCCGTCCGACCGCATCAATCTCGTCAATGAAAATGATACTGGGAGAATTGCGTTTGGCGGTTTCAAACAGATCGCGTACCCGCGATGCACCGACACCAACAAACATTTCGACGAAATCCGACCCGCTCATCGACAGAAACGGAACTCCCGCCTCTCCGGCGACGCAACGCGCCAGCAGTGTTTTTCCCGTTCCGGGAGGTCCGAGCAGTAATACTCCTTTGGGAATTTTTCCGCCAAGCCGTTTGAACTTTTTCGGATCTTTGAGGAAATCGATGATCTCCTGCAGCTCCTGCTTAGCCTCCTCGACACCGGCGGCATCGGCAAACGTCGTTTGCGGGCGATCAATCATATTAAGTTTCGCGCGGCTTTTCCCGAAGGAGAAGATCCCCTTCTGGCCGGACTGCATCTGCCGCATAATAAACACCCAGAACAGAATCATGATAACCCAGGGAAGTACACTGATGAGGATATCACCCCAATTGAGTTTCTCCTGCTCAAATGTGTAACCAAACCCGACTTTGTCCCACTGGGCGAGCATCTCGCTGTCGACATAGGGTAGATTGACAGTGAAATATTTGCTGGGAGTCACATTGCGGAGGGAAGGCAGTTTAGTGAGACTGGTCGCATCATCGACCTCTCCCTGAAACTGGGCTCGATCAATCCCCTTCTGAATGATGTTGGCCCGGATAATTCTGATTTCCGGATTTGCCAGCAGCTCCTGAAACTGACTGTAGGTAAGCTTAACCTCACGCTGATTTCCGGTACTTTCGAGTGTTCGAAGCGCAAAGACCACCGCGACAATAATCGCGATCCACATCAGAATCGATTTCACCGGATCCTTTTTAGGGTTTCCCCGTTTTTGTGAATCACCCTCTTTTTTCCGGCCACTCCCCGATGCCGGTCCCTCTTTTCCTTTATTTTCTTCCAAAACAAACTCCTGAACGTGAAACAGATGACACCCCTTCTGTACAATAATCAGGGCGTGCCTAAAATACATTATATTATTATAAAATGCTCTCGGATTGTAGTTTTATCAGAGATTTTGTGGCCTTTGTGACCCTGAAGCGTTCATCCAGCCTTATTCCGTGAATCCATACCGGTTTATTGTCCATAGTCGTCAGAATCCCGGTTCTCTCCCGCAATGGGCGCGGAACTCCCTGTTTTGTTAAAAAATGGAGGACGTTAACCTCTTCCTGAACACCGAAGGGTATAAATGCATCTTCCGAGGAAATCGACCGGTAGATGAGGCTGTTACCCACCGAGGCACCGTCAATCATCACCATCCACCTGCCCATATCGAGTTGATCCGGTAGTTCACTTACCGGCTCAATCGTGATTTTACGTCCCCCCTCGGGGCAGAGGAACACCCCCGGAACCGCTGCTTCAGTGCGAAAACGCGGCAGTTTTTTGTAAAAACAGAGTACCCCCCGTGCACACCGGTACCGCCATCTCCCCGGCAGCAGAAAGGTTCCTCCGGTTCTTTCAGAGTGGGTGAGCATTTCGTTGATGCGGTTGCGCGTCGGATGAATTCCTTTTTCAGAGAGCAACTGTCGGAGTGCCTCGGAAGCGACCACGGTGTCGGAGAAGAGATCCGTTTTCAGCTGAAATGAAGTGGCATCAGGTGCGAAAAGCGATCGATCGATCCAGTTAGTTACCGATTTACGAAGAGCCTTCCACTGCACATCGGCCTCTGTTGCAAGAGCGGCAATATGTTCTGCTGCATCCGGTTGCAGAGTAGTCAGTTCAGGCAGGACAGTATTCCTGATCCGGTTGCGCAGAAAACGGTGGTCGGTATTCGAGCCGTCAACCCGGAAAGCGATTCCCCGCTCACCGAGCCACGGTTCAAGATCCTGTTTGCGACACTGCAGCAGTGGCCGGACTACCCCATCCTCACGTGAAGAGGCGATTCCACGCAATCCGTTGAGCCCGACTCCGCGGATAATACGCATAAGTACGGTTTCAGCCTGATCGTCAAGCGTATGCCCGGTGGCAATCAGGTTCGCCCCGGAATTCCGTCTAATTTCATTAAAAAAACGGTATCGTTCCTCACGCGCCCATGCCTCCATCCCGGGGGCTTCAGCGGTATGCCCAGTGAGCAGGCGGCAGAAACAGTCGAGACCAAGCTTCTCCGCATGTTGCCGGACCAGTTGTTCGTCGCCATCCGACTCCGCACCGCGAAGTCCATGGTTCACATGGGCAACCACCAGCCGGGAAATCCCCAACCGCTCCCGAAACTCCTGAAGCAGAAAAAGCAGTGCCACGGAATCGCTACCGCCGCTCACTGCAACAACGGTCGAACACCCGTAAGGAAACAGGGTACGGGCGAAGTGAATAAATTGTTCGGGGATGTTTATTCGGGACATAAGAATCGTAAGGAGAGAAAATAGCAGCGGAGGGAGTCGAACCCCCGACACGTGGATTATGATTCCACTGCTCTAACCTACTGAGCTACGCTGCCATTGAGTGAATTGAAAATATATTTGAGAAGTAAAAAAAGGCAAGATGAAAAACAATCACCCGTTCACAACGGAATGTTTCTTCTGCTTTTTAACACGGGAATCAGTTCCATCCGTAGATCGACGGACGGATCGTGACAAGGGCATTCGATTCAATGTATCTGTATGCGTGGATTGTTGCTCCTCATGATACTCCCCTTCAACATTTATGTTCCAAATCCTCTCTCTGGAGAGAGTACCTTGCTGATACAACTCCACGGCAGTCATTGCCGATAGCATTGAATGATCGGTATTATTATACCGGTGCATCCCGTTACGTCCTATAAGATAGAGATTTTCTATTGAATCCGTATACTTTCTGATCTCCGAAAATCTCGGGTAACTTCCGAAATAGGCAGGATATGCGTACGGAGCCCGTATGACAGCAGCATCAAGTATATCGTCCCTATCAATAAATGAAATTTTTATCAGTTCATCAGCGGCAGTTTGTATTATGCCTGCATCATCCATCGACCAGAAGCTGTCTCCTTTGGTACAGAAATATTCAAGTCCAATCCATACCTGTTCCTTATGCGCAACCATATAAGGGCTCCAGTTGTTGAATATCTGAATACGCCCCATCAGAACATCATTTTCCTGAACATATATCCAGTTATCGGGAAGATGGTATGCACCAGTATCTTCTTCCGGTGACCGGATTTTTTTAAGAAGAATACCAACGGTGATAAAGTCACGATATACGAGGCCTTCTGCTACCTCTCTGACATTATCCGGCGGATGGTCTTCCATCGCCGTAATGAGGTCTTTAACGGGCATCGATGAAAAAATGCTGTCAACGGCTATAGTCTCAACGGTTCCATTCCCCAAATCCTCAATAGTTGCAGCGGTAATCCGGTTACGCAATACTTTCAGCCCGGTAACTTTGCACCCTAACCGTAGAGTAACGCCTTTATCAACAAGATGCCGGGCAACCTCTTCCCATAATTGACCGGGCCCCAATTTCGGATAGAGGAAGTTGTTAATAAGCGATGTCTCAACCTGCCGCTGCTGCAACGAAGTATCTCTTTTTATTCTG
Source organism: Chitinispirillaceae bacterium (assembly GCA_050304135.1). Lineage (GTDB taxonomy): Bacteria > Fibrobacterota > Chitinivibrionia > Chitinivibrionales > Chitinispirillaceae > JAFGNB01. The sequence continues at coordinate 31,224 of JBNLDC010000005.1, forward strand.
CTGTTTACAGCATGTTCCAGTGCCTTTGAAATAGAGAGTCCCTTAATCCTCTGTCTGCCCCATTCGCTCGAAATTGCTCGGCAAGGTACCCCCCACACTTTCTGGGTGTAATCTTTGAAAAACATCGAATAAAGAGCCGAGCCGAAACGATTTACAAGAAAATCCTCAAGATTATTTTCCGGTTTCCGGGGAAATAGTCGCGCTTGTATATAGGTAATCCCGATTGTTATTACCCGATACAATCCAAGAATGCGTAATGTTCTAAGTGACAGCCCGATAGGATAGGGAAACAGTCGGCGCAAATACAATATGCGCGATAAACGTGAGCGACGTAGAAATACAGTGTCGGTATTTTCTGGATCGGGGCCACTTTCCACCAGGTCGATTTCTCTGCCCTGCTGCAGGTCATCCCGGGCGGGAGCCCCCTGAAGCGGCAAAACGGAGAGCCACCAATCCATCACTTTTTCAGACTTTGAGAAAAATCGGTGTCCTCCGATATCGATCCTGTTACCCTTGTAATTTTCGGTTCGGGAAAGTCCGCCGACAATAGTATTAAGATCACAGATAAGAATTTCCGTATCCGATGACGCCGCCAGTTCGTGTGCCGCACACAAGCCTGCGGGACCGGCTCCGATGATAAGCAGTGTTTTTTTCATTTAATATGGAGTGTTTCTGAAAAATCAAATCTGATTGTATTAATAATACTATCAGTATAGAATCAAAAATTCGCATTTTCAATTCAAATTTCAAAAATCGCGCTGAACCTATCTATCAACCTTTTTTTCCACATCATCGAATGCTTGCTCCAAAGTTAACGAAAGGATATACTTGAGTATACGATTTTCTAACAACAGCAAATTATCATCGGTTTATTTTTTTATGAAAACAAGTACAGCGAAAGTATCAGTCTCAGTTAGATTGGCTGGCTGGATGTCATTCAACAAACTCAAAGAGATTTTTGTATTGATTAGTCAAAATACTGGCTCCTGCCGTTTATGGAAAAACTGCCATCATTCATTTATAGTACTCTTTACTGCAACCGTTTGTCTACTTCTTTATAAAAACTCCACCTATACTGGAATAGCTCATGATGCCCGTATCTATGCGGCAGACCTTTTACGTGACTCTTCAATGGTCCCCATGGATCTGCTCTCACTCAACCCGCAGCAGAAAGGAACAATTTTCACTCCCGCTTTTGCCCTTTTTTGCAAGATATTCCCGGTTCAGTTGCTATTCCACATTGCCTATCTATTATTCTGCGCAGGAAACTTTCTGCTTACATACATCCTTTTTAAGACCGTTCTCAAATCTAATAATTTATTTACCACGATTCTGGCCATCACATTCAATATCGTCCAATGGGAAATATTGACAAGTATAATAACCCAGAATGAAAGTTTTTTCACTGTACGTCCAGTGGCATTTTTTTTCATTCAATCTGGACTGATATTCTCTTTTAAATACCACAAAACGTTGCAGCCCCGCTATCTCTTCATTAGCAGTTTGTGTGCCGGATTGTCTTTTTCCCTTCACCCTATTTCCGGAATATATTTCTTCCTGATCTTCCTTTCTTTTCCGCTGAAAACATATCCTCGTATGCTATTTGGAGGACTGTGCGGACTTTTTCCCTTTATACTTTTACAAATACTCCCTTGGGGCGTAACTGGAAATATTGACTATCAGGCCGGTCGCTGGACTCCGGACCTAATTCAGAGGGTTCTTCGAAATAATTTTTATCTTTTTCCCAGCGCCTGGCCGGAACAATCACAAGACAAATTGTTTTCGACCACATTGTTTCTTTTTTTTCTGGCATACATTTATAGGAAAACACTGCTAGGACGCATCACATTCATCTCTACTGCTGTATGCGGAACACTCATCGCAGTATCCATCATTGCCGACTATTGCTGGATTCACAACCTTTTTCTTATCTCAATACAACCGATGCGGGCCGTCACCGTATTGAACCTCTACCTTTTCATGCTTTTTGCACAATGGATAACCGATGATCACCCCCGTCACCCACCGGTACTTTACCGGATAGGAGTTTTTTCCCTTTTTACAGCCTTACATTTCTGTATTTCCTCCGATATATCATTGCAATGTGCTGTCGTTGCCGGAGCATGGTATGTTTTTCCGACATTTCGAAAAAAGAAAAAAATTTTTTATTTTCTTTTTTCAGCAATTCTCTTTCAGGGCGGTCTGACGTTTTTCCCTAAACTCTTTGAATTCAAGCTATCGTATCACCCTGCACTCTTTCTGATTTTTATCCCATCGGCGATACTGTTTTTCCATCTTCGTCGGCAAGCCCGTCTGTTGTTTTATTTGGCCGCTGGTACCGCAGTGATTCTTCAAGCGAATCAGCAGTTTATTACAAGAATCGTCTGGAAATCTTCTGGACGCAATTCTAAAATTGTATACAACCTTCGACATTTAATACCCCCCGGATCAACCGTTGTCTATCTACCGACTTCCACCAAAGACAACTTCGAACTGAGTGTATTTCGCTACGGCGGCCATTACAAATTATACTTTGATGGCATCGACAACGCTCCTGCATGTTTTTCAGCAAAGTACTCGCGCGAATATCTTCGTCGATGCGATTTTATTGACATATACAGCAGAACTGGAAAGCATTATGCTCAATTAAATGACAAATTGAAAAGCGAGCACATTCAGTTTGTTTTTTCATTAATGGAAAGACAACTACGTTTGGTTGGCCGCTTTAACGACATCAAGGTGTATGCAGTTGATTGAAGCACCTGTCCACGCTATCGGGCTGGTAGCAGTGTATCTACCTGATATTTATGAGAGACCCCCGGTTAAGTTACTTCCACTATTTTTAGTGGGGGTCGCGAAAACCAATAACATCAACCAAAGGAGTCTCTCATGAACAAAAATAATATTCCGAACGTTGCACAACTTATGTTGAATCGCCAAAACGCGATGGAATACCCGATAGTTGTTTCCTGATGCACATAGTGAAAGCACCTATATTTTTGCAGTGGACATCAGAACCGGTATAATCAAGCTTGACCGGAATATTGTCGGCGGTACACGACAGGTCGTAAAAACCATAACGAATATTGAACCACGCAAAGAGGTCATTGTGTTGTATGAGGCGGGCGGTCTCGGTTTCTCCCTGTATCGGAAATTGACCGAACAAGGATACGCCTGTAAAATCATTGCCCCCAATTCGATTCCTCGTCGTAACGGTAAGAAATCGGACCGGCACGATGCAATGGGGAATTTCAACTATTATTGCAGCGGACTGCTGCGGTTTGTCCGGATACCGGAACCTATCATTGAAAGCGCGAGGGAATGTTTGCGCTACCGTTTTGATCTTATCAGGGAACGCACGGCATTGAAACAGAAGGTACAGGCCTTGCTTAAGCGACACGGTGCACTCTTTACCGGTACAAAAAATGCATGGACGAAGAAACATCTTGCGTGGCTGAAAACAGTTGAATTGACAGCGGAAATACGTGTGGTTCTTGACATGCTGCTGGACCGTATCGACAGCCACAACGACAACGTCGGGAAACTTGATGCACAATTGATGAGGGTGATAACCGGGCATCCGCATCTGACCCGACTGTATAACGCCTACATCACCATGACGGGAATCGATCCTCTTGGTGCGATGACATGGGTGCTTGAAGGACATGATTTGCAACGTTTTGCCCATCCCCACAACCTGTAGAGCTATTTAGGTCTTGTGCCAAGGAAAAACAGTTCTGCAGGCAAGGACCCTGCATTGAGCATCACCAAAGCCGGTAACGCTTACCTGCGATACGTTACCGTGGTCGCCGCCCGCAGTTATACGGACCGTCGTCTTATGCAGCGTGAAACAGACATCAGGAAACATCAGGAACCGTTGGCGAATCTTATACGCCGATGCCAGGATCGCTTGGGCAATCGATATCAGAACCTGCGCCGCAACAACAAGAACGGCAATAAAGCAAAAGTCGCTGTTGCGCGTGAACTTTGTGCATTAATATGGGAACTCTCGGTAAAAATACTGCCGCAAATGGACAATCAACCGTTGCAGAAAGCAGCGTAATTTAGAAAAGGAATCGTTACCGTGACGGCTGTGCCCCCCATCTTCCCCAATCTCATGCTTAAATCTACGTATCGTCCTCGCATTGTCAAGGCGCGTAAATGCACCGGCCTTGACAATACTGCGGGCGATACGGGTGCCTCCGGTTATGCGATTGGGGAAGATGGGGTGGGAAGTTCGTACCATAAAAACAACCAATCAAGCCCTTCCGAGAACGGAATTGTTCAGAACATGCCCGATGAAGCCCGCGTTAGTACTCATGGGATCTTTCATAGTTCCGAAAGACTGTTCCCGTGTTCCTGATTACATAGCGGAAAACATCGGACGACCAAACGATTTGGGTAACCAGCCCCAGGATAACTGTATGCTTTTGCGACGTTCTCAACGTGTGGTTCCGTCCTCGACAGGGCTTGATTATCTCAAGATCGGTCAACTGATGAAAATAAAAACACCTTAACAAACAGTTTTTCTTGCTGGAAGGGTCTCTCATAACTGAGTACAATAGATCCTTCAAGAATTCATTCCGAAGAGGCTCCCTATACTTCTGAAGCATTGTCGAAAAACATCCATTTGTCCGACATACATCGGTTGTGATTTTACTGGAGGTTCCAGAGCACTGCTATTGACTTTCAATTAAATTTATGGCTGTGTGTTTTCAGGAGCATGTTTGGTGGCATAGTTGTTCAACCTGCTATTTTTGCTGAACTCATTTACAAGGCAGCAGATTGGGTATTTTATATCAGAGTGTTACTACAAACATCTTACATGCCGGAAAAATAAATAACCAGTACTATTCTATACCTTCATTTTGTAATAATGACGCTAAGTTACTTCTTTATTCATATTTTCCCGTCGGACCTACAGATCCTCCGGTGAAACCATTTAACGGCGCTAAAATAAACCCTCGCAGCAGAGTTGAGGAGGTATTAGAAATACTATTGAACCTAAGCAGCGCTTAGGGGAATTACACTTCAATTGCGATTACCTTTACTTACCATATTTTTATTTCTTCATTGTTATATCTTGAACATAAAAAGGGATGTCAAATGATTAGCTGTTTATTGTAGTAACAATTATCGGAAATCACGAACAGGGTTAACATCATCTTGCAATGCGCCCTGCCGGGCGCACAAAAAAAGGACGTTGCCACATGCATGTGGCAACGTCCCGCCAACGAATCAAGTCAAACTGTTCTTAGGTGCCACTAATCACAAAGTTCGGCATATATTTCGCTGCAAAACCTGTTAAGGAATGGCTAATGGCACTCTGACTGGTTATGGTGCTCACCGCATTGTCACTGCCGCCACCGGTATATGGCCCGACAGAAATTCCAGAGGTAACTGCTGCCGTATACGTTGTAGGATTAGTAGTACCTCCACCACCCATTGTAAACGTAAACCATTTACTGTTAGGTGCCTCGAAAACGAGGTCGGTAACAGCACTCGGTACGACACCCGATTCCGCAATACTTGCAATAACCGCATGATCCCATGCTCCAATCACCGTCGGGATTTCGCTCATTTTCGCCTTCGTGGAAGCCTCGGTAAATTTTGGAATGGCCAATGCAGCCAGAACACCGATAATAACAATTACGACCATGAGTTCAACGAGCGTAAAACCTTTATTCGTGCGTACCATAAGAACCTCCGTAAAATTTAAATGTGACCAGTTAACCATTTGATATTAAGCAAACTAGAAGAAATATACTTTCTTCCCCCTCTCCTGAACACCCTTCACGATGTTCCGCCATTGGAAAAAGTGATACTCAAAGTATAGCGACCTGTGAGGTGAATATCAAGTTTTTTTTAATCGTTTAATTCTTTATTGTTTTTAACAGTGATCCTGCATACGGCAATTCAGACTTCAGCATTTATCACGATCCCTTTCTGCCGTGCAGGGAGGTAACTTCTTTTTACATTCACTTAGAATCAGATACAGCCACATCAAAGCAAATAACACCTTATTCTTTCGAACGCTTCGCCGTCATGTAAAGATGCTCCACCGGCAACGATCCGGTACGAATAATCGTGTGTGTGGTCATAGCATCCACCTCCCAACCCTGTGTTCCGATCCGGTCAAGGTAATTGTAGAGAGTGATATCGGTCCAGTTGGACTGTTTTTCGCCATTGACATAGTGGACCTTCCAGGACACTTCTTTCGGCATAACATGCCCGAAAATGCCTTTGCCGTATTTTTCTGCGATAATGAACTGGTATTCCCATTTGGTCATTGTTTCACCATCCTGATTCTGGTCATTTTATAGAGTCGAATCTGTTTCATCATTGTACGATTTCAACAGCACGAGTGCAATGTCATACCACCCGGGTACTATAGCAGATGCAAAACTGGAGTATCGTATCATTAATCCGGTTTCCCATTGCGCAGTGAAAGAATTTTTTCGGCAAGATACTTGCGCACCTCGGGATTATCGGAAGTTTCATAGGCAAAAACGAGAAAATCAAGTCCTTCATTCGGAGATCCGGATTGAGAAAAGAAAGCATTTGCCATTGTAGCGAGTTTTACTCTGGGAGCCCCGGGAGTGAGTGCAGCACGGGCTATATACTCGGCAGCGGTTTTCCTGTCATCGTAGTATTTAAGGTAAATAATCCCTATATTAAACCCAATGTTCCACTTCGTTGCTCCGAGATACCACATTCCCCGTTCAAGAAGTATCCGCGCAGCCTCGGGATTATCGCAGACATCGGGAACAATTATCCCGGCGAATTCATATGCCGGGTAGAACCATGGGCAGAGCCGGGTTATGCCATCAATCATGGATATGAGCCACCGGTAATCATTATCGGTCATCCGGTGTCCGCCGAAATACAGCAGGGTTTTTATCCATAAATAATGGGCCAGCGTGGTTTCAAAACCGAGAAGCCAGGGTTTGATGAGGTCTCCCCGGGGAAGATACGTCATGCTCTCCAGCTTCCAGTCCGGGCCGGTGAGTCGGCGAAGATCGTTTTGAAACGCCGCAGTTCCCGCGCCCACGACAACCAGAAGTACAACAACCAGTACCCTCCGCAACTTCATACATCCTTCCGCGAAAAAACCAGAATGGAAAGAAGCAGAAGAACCACGGTATACAGGCACCCATACGAAACAGCTTCAACTACAAACCGATCGGGTATCGGGAGGCCATACACAATCCGTGTTCTGATGTTGAAATGTTCAAGATTCGGGAGCAGATAATGGATACTTTTAAGGAGGATTTGCCAAATACGGCTATTCTGCTGAGCAGCCCCTATATCGAGCAGATCATTGAGATGCCCTGCGATGTAGAACCCTACGGTAAATATCGCCGCAAGAGTAGGGGTGGTGAAGGTGGAAAAAAAGATCGATGCTGCAACGATAAGCGCCATCTCAACTGCCAGCAGCACAACTGCTGAAATGACCGTTGTTTGTACCGTCACCCCGAGAAAACGTATTGAAACAAAAAAGACCAGCGCAACGAGCAGGAAGTTGAGCAGCAGCGTTGCACAGAGACCACAGAATTTACCGATAATAAAAGCTTCCCGCGCCACCGGCCGACTTATTACCCCGTATACCGTTTTGGAGGAAATTTCCACTCCGAGAAGCCCTACTCCTATGAATATCGCCAGCAGCAGCCCGGTGAGTGACATGGTTGCCAGACCAAAATCGGTCATCACCTGCGCCCGGGAAAAAATGGAGAGGTCGCCGAAGGAGAGCGAGAGTAACAGCGCGCCGGCAGCCACCAGCAATATGTTGTAGAGTACCTTGTTGCGAATGGTCTCCCGGAAGGTATTGAATGCAATTATAAACACGATTTTCATGCTTCGCCCCCCGTTTGTTTCCGGTAGAGCAGTGATTCAAGCGTCATGGTGCGACCGACGATTGAACGGGGAAACACCTGATATTCATTAAGCATCCGCAAAACGTCGGTAACCTCCCTTTCCCGGGGAACAAACAGTATCCATTCACCGGTATCAGGACGAAGCTCCGGAGGATACCCGGCAGCCTGCAGTGCCGCACCGAGCGACTGATTAGTTGCGGGAACGGTAATATCCGTACCGAGAAACCCCTCTTCGAGCAGCGCTTGAACCCCGCCGGTATAGGTAAGTGCACCTTTATCAAGAACCACCACGTCATCACAGAGTGACTCGATATCATCAAGCACATGGGTGCTGAAAAACAGTGTTTTCTCTTCGCGGACCAACCCGGCCATAATCTCACGAAAAAGCCTCCGTCCCGGTGGATCCATACCGCTCATTGGTTCATCAAGAATCAGTGTATGGGGATCCCCCAGAAGCGCCTGTGCCATATTGAGCCGCTGCTGCATCCCTTTGGAGAGTTCCTTGATTTTTGCTGCAGCTTTATGGCTCAACTCAACCACTTCAAGAACACGCTTCGATTCGTCCCTGGCCTGCGCAGCAGTTAAACCGATCAGCGATCCGGTAAAACGGAGCATCTCGGTTACCGAAAGATGCGTATAAAAGTAGGGCTGTTCCGAAAGAAACGCCACCCCTTTTCGAGCTCTGAGCAGAGAGGCATCCACACCGTTAAGCCGCAGTCTTCCTTCGGAGGGGTACACAAGACCGGTAATCATTTTAATAGTGGTGGTTTTTCCGGCACCGTTGGGACCGACAAATCCGGTTATGGTTCCCTGCCGTACTGAAAAAGAGAGATTGACTACGGCCGGAACGCGCACCGCGCGGAATCCCTTCCGGTAGATCTTGGTAACGTTTTCAACTTCAATGGCATGCATGAAACAGGTGTCCTTTTTTCCGGTATAATAATATACTAATAAACTAAATGAATCAAGGACTTACTCCACTTATAGAAGGAATGCCGGAAACGTATGTCGGCTAAAAAACGTCGTAAACGGGCACAGGGCACGCCGACCGAACCACGACCAGAGGAGCACTGCTCCGTTTGCGGCATAACTGTCTCCAAAGAGACGGCAATCGTTGTAAAAAATATCGTCTACTGTCTTGATGCAAAATGCCGACCAGATCTTGCGGCACTAACCGGTAGTCCTCCTGAGCTGCCACCAGCTCCTCCCCCGCCTGATCGTTCAATACGGCGTTTGATCGTTCATTCATCGGTTACGATTGCGCTCTGCGCCGTTGTTTTTACCATGTGGATTTTCAGGGAGATGTCTGGACTGAAGAGTGAAAACCACCTCCTGCGGAGCAGCAGATTGGCGCTCATTGAGCAGTTGAAAGTAAGCAACTATGAGTTGCGCCAACAAACCGATACGGTTCTGCAGACACCTCCGATTGACCCGATCCTCCCGGTGGAAAAAAACATCAACCACATGCCTCGCCACATACCCTCTTTACAGCGACAACCAACAATCTCCCATGCACCTTCAAACACTACGGCACATCATTTTGTCAATGGATCAGTAACCGGCAGAACAGTTGCACTGACTTTTGACGGCGGCTCTCAGGCGAATGTGGCGGAAACCATTCTCGATACACTACGGAGCCGCTCGGTAAAAGCCACCATGTTTCTGACCGGCCATTTTATACGACGCTATCCCGATGTCACCCAACAGATTGTTGCGGCAGGACATCCATGCGGAAACCACACGCTCACCCATCCCCACCTGACCACTTATGCCACCGATCGTACCAATACCACCCTTCCTGATATTAACGCATCCCGACTGACAGGAGAGCTCCACCGGGCAAACGAACTTTTCCAGCGTACTACAGGAGTTCACTTCGCTCCAATCTGGCGATCGCCCTATGGGGAGTATAACAGTAAACTCTGCCGCTGGGCATGGGAAGCCGGATACCTGCATATTGGCTGGAGGCAGGGGCGCACCTGGCTGCTCGGTCTTGACAGCAATGACTGGGTTCCCGACAGCACCACCCCGGGATTTCACACGCCGGAGGCTTTTTTCGATAAGGTGGTACATCTTGCACGACTCCAGCCGGATGGCATCAGCGGAGGCATTATCCTTATGCATCTTGGAACTGAACGTAGCGACCCGGCCATGCAGGTGCACAGGGTATTAGGAAATCTTATCGACACATTGAGAGCTGAAGGCTACCGGTTCGTAACAATTCCTGAAATGGTAGCAGATGCAGGAATAGACCTTTCCGCAATCGCCCGGATACAGCCGCTTCCATAAAGTATTTTTAAATCTTCTAACAGGACGTCCCCAAATTCCCCGCAAGGGGACTTAATTAACTATACGTTATGTATTTCAATTCCTTGCACGTCCCCCTACGGGGAATTTAAGGGGCGAAATTACAACGCTGAATAGATAGTATGTAAAACAGCCGTATTCCGACGGCAAGTAATCAATCCTTCAAGAAAGTGCTAAACCACCGTGAATATGTCCCCAGAGTATATGATTCTCCGCATTCCCGCAATTCTTCTGGCGCTCACCATCCACGAATGCGCCCACGGGTGGGTTGCCTACCGTTTCGGGGATCGTACCGCCTACGATGCCGGAAGAATCACCCTCAATCCGTTTGCGCATCTTGATGTGTTTGGAACACTCATGCTTCTTTTCGGTCCGTTCGGCTGGGCAAAACCGGTACCGGTGGATCCTCGGTATTTCAGCAACCCCAAAAAAGGTATCCTGCTGGTCAGTGCCGCCGGACCAATCTCGAATATCACCCTTGCACTCCTCTTTGGCTACACACTTCGAATACTTGCTGCTGTATATCCCGCAGCGACGGGTAACCACTACCTTTTTAAATTCATCACGCTCTCAATACTTATCAATACCGGCATCGCTTTTTTCAATCTGCTTCCGGTTCCTCCACTTGACGGCTCAAAAATTCTTCTTGGGTTGCTGCCCGATAAAGCCATACCGGGCTACCTTGAAAAGAGCCGATATGTTCCGACAATTTTTATGGTACTGCTCCTCCTGGAATGGGCGGTGCATATTCCTATTTTTTCCCGACTGATCTATCCGCTGTTTATACCCTTCAACAGCCTCATTCATTTCCTGATCTACTGGAGATTCTAACAATGGAGCATACCGCCCCGGTTCCCGAAAAACTTGCGGAAATTCTAAAAAAAAGTGCGTCAACAAAGATCGTTGTCGTGGGTGATACCATGATTGACGAATACTTCTGGGGAGATGTTCAGAGGATTTCACCTGAGGCTCCGGTACCGGTGGTTGCTGTTGAGTCAGTATCCCGCAGGCTCGGCGGCGCGGCTAATGTGGTACAGAATCTTGCCTCGCTCGGAGTGCACACCTCACTGGTATCCCTCCGTGGCAACGATGATAACGGAACCCTGCTCCTTTCGATGCTGGCGGAAACAGGATGCGACACTTCCGGGGTGTATCAGTCTCCCGACCGTCCGACCTCCATCAAGACCCGTATCATTGCACGGCATCAGCAGGTAGTCCGTGCTGACCGTGAACGCATCGGAGACCTCAATGAGAACGAAAACACCGCGCTGACTGCAGCGTTTGACCGCGCTGTTGCCGACGCCGCGGCGGTTATTATTTCAGATTACGGAAAAGGGGTAATTTCTCCGCAGTTTATAACTCATTGTATTGAAAAATGCAGGGCGGAGAATATCATTGTTTCCATTGACCCGAAGGACCGGTACATGCATCTTTACAAGGGTGCCTCGATCATTACCCCGAACCTTAAAGAGGCGCATGTCCTGCTCGGTATTCCCCATCATCCGTGTGATGACCCGGCAATTGAAGAACTGGGATGGAACCTCATCGACCGTTACGGACTTGAGTATCTGCTGATAACGTTAAGTGAACAGGGAATGGCGCTTTTCGAGAAAAACGGCCACCGTTACTGCCGTCTGCCGACAATGGCACAGAAGGTGTTCGATGTCACGGGCGCGGGAGATACGGTGATCACTGTTTTTTCAGCGGCTATCGCCGGTGGAGCAACGCCGTTTGAAGCCGCGTTTCTTGCAAATCATGCTGCAGGTATTACCGTTGCGCAACTCGGCACCGCCTCGGTTACACCGGAGGAACTGCTCGCGTCGTGTGGTTGACAATCACTGATTCGACAACACCCGCACGAGCCGTTTTGCCTGCCGCTCCCACCGGTGCCGCAATACGGTGCTGCGGGCATTCGCCGAGAGTTCCCTGCACAGCGGGATGTCGCCCATAACGGCAAGTATACGTTCGATGTCTTTTCCACTGTTGCATCCATCAAGCACGATTCCGTTTCTTCCGTCAACAACCACTTCGAGGTTCGAAGGCTCCGGCGACACGAAGCAGACCGCACCGTGTGCCATTGCTTCGAGCAGCACGAGTGCATGGCCGCCCTCGTACCGGGAGGTATGGATAAAAAACGGACAACGACGGTACCACTGGCTAATCGCGCCCATCGGCACAGACGGAACAAAGCTGATATTCGGATGGACCGTATCCAGCGGCATTCTTCCGGTACCGACACAGTACAACCGGGCCTCCGGTACCACCGATACAATACCCTTGAAAAGCTCAACCGTAAAGGCGTGATTTTTCCGCCAGGTCATCGTACCGACATTCAGAAAGGCTGATGGTTCGGGCTGCGGCGGCAGTGTCGTTTGTTCCTGATCAATTGCAACCCCATTAGGTACATACCGCAGTTTACTGCGCTGCTCCGGATACCGGTTCGCAATCCACCGCATATCAGCCACGGTCCCGCACAGACAGTAATCCGCCATTCGAAGCGTTGCCCTGAGCAGCGGAAAACGCAGCATGCGCCCCTTCCAGGTCACTGGATTATCCACAATCGCCCGGGGCAGACGCCGTTGCACCTCGAAAACATACTCCTCCCAACCGTGGTTCTGTAGAATGATCCCGGTGGGAATCGGCAGCAATTGCCGCATAAACAAAGGAAAAAAAGCGTCGGTGGATCGCGCGACAATCCATGCGGGTGGATTGAAAAGCCGCCGCACCAGTTGAAATGCAAGTCCGAGAGAAAACAGCAGATACCCGCCTTTGGGATAGTCCCGACAGAATACTTTGGTACAATACCCATATTCGCCGATACCAGCGGCAAGCCCCTCCATCAGACGCCGCACCCCTCCCTGAGAGTCCTCTGGAATAGCAGCGGCAAACCATATTTCTTCCGGCCGCGACGAATTCCGGTTCCGGACGATAAAATACGGCAGCAGCATCCATGCCCGCAGTTGTGCCAGCAGTGAGGCGGCAGCAAGCACCAGTGCCTGCACCGGGTGACGCAGCAGTGCGGCAACAGTCCGTCGCCGCAAGGTAGTCCAGGTGTATTTGAAAAGAACAGCCGCATATGTTCCGTTGAAGGTTTTTGCAAAACGGAATTTCCGGTATCCGTCCGGATTTTTTCGGTAAAAATAAAAATCTGCCCGCAGTACCTTTTCGATACGTGCAGCGGCACTGGTCAGCGGATGCAATAATCTGAGGTTTCTTGGCTGATGAAATGCAGCAAGTTGTTCGCAAAATTCTATATCCCCGAAACGACGTATCCGGGCAGCAAGTTCCTGATCCTCATGAAAAGGACCTTCGATTGCGAACTGTTCGTCAAAACACCCGGCTGCAAGTATCGTCGGTTTCCGGTAGGCAATGTGACAGGTAAGACAGGCACCTCCGGAAGTAACCTCGACCTCATGGTCCCACAGGCCATCTCCAAGTCCGGTAACTTTACCCTCGATGCCAACCACCTGCTCCGGAGCACCATGCAACTCCCGCACAAGTACTGCACCCCACCCGAAATCAACGGTAACATCATCATCAATGAATACCACCCATTCACCCCGAGCCTGCCGGATCCCTCTGTTACGCGTCACCGCCATACCGCGACAGCGCTCCTGCAGCAGATACCCGGCCTGATGCTCTTCACACCGGCGACGGTTGCGAATCTGCTCGGCAGCACCAGAGCCGTCATCCACAACGATAATCTCGTGCATACCGAGAGCATCGCGCTCCCGATGGAGCGCAGCAAGACATTCAGCAAGATTACTGCTGCGATTTCGGGTTGGTATGACAATTGAAATCATGGAAGCCTTAACTGGTTCAATGACAGGAGTAAATGCTCCGTTGAACAGTACCGTGATGGAACCGTAGTGTCAAGTTCGGCATCGCAGTGGATCATAATTCGACAGGATTTCAGACTTTCCCTGGATGAGCACAGACCACCGGTTCGGCACCTCCGAAAATATAGCATCATTCACCTATGGACATCCTGCTTACGTCCGGGTAACTCTTCTCCGGTTTCATTTCCACAACACCACAACGGTACAGCAACTATTTTTAACGGATGAAACAACCGAATACTTCAATATGCGACAGAACTGCGACTCCTGCACCACCACTTATCAGCGGATTTTCTTTCGCCCGCAATACCTGCAAACTTTCCTATCCTTTTGTTGAATCGATCAGATCGATTCTGCCGGTATGCGATGAGTTCGTTGTCGCGGTAGGCAAAGGAGACGATGACGACACCACCCGCAGGCAGATTGAGGAGATCGGTGACCCGAAACTCCGTATCATCGATACCGAATGGAAGGATCTTGAGACACTGCGCAGCAGAATCTACAGTCAGCAGACCAACATTGCACTGGATGCCTGCAGCGGTACCTGGTGTTTTTATCTGCAATCCGACGAAGTGGTCCATGAACGCTACCTTGCCACCATCCGAGAAGCGTGCACCTGTTTTAAAGACATCCAAGAGGTTGACGGATTTCTCTTCAGGTACAAACATTTCTGGGGTGATTACCGGCATTTTATCATTAGTCACAGATGGTATCCGCGGGAGATCAGGATTATCCGCAACCAGCGAAATATCATATCGGTCGGCGACGCCCAATCGTTCAGGTATAAAAATGGTGTAAAGATACCGTCGATTCTGCTTAATGCGGAAATTTTTCATTACGGTCATGTGCGCGATCCGCGATTTGTCCACGTGCGTAAACAGGCGATGCGCTATATTTACCGGGGCGAACGCCCCTCTTCGGAACCGCCGCCGGTGTTCAATTACGGATCGCTGGGAGGCCTCGCCCGCTACGAAGCCCCTCCCCCCGCCGTCATGAAGGATGTCTGCGCCGCGATGAACTGGAAACACCTGCTGCAGTATTACGGCAGGTCAACCGTCCGCCTGCCGCATGACCGTTTCAAATACCGGTTCCTTACCTTTATCGAGCAGAGGATACTCGGCGGAAGCGGCAGGGAATTCTGGGGATACAAACCGTACCGGATGCTCCGGCGACGTTCAAGGGAATTCGCACAGCTGCAGCAACCGACAGCGGAACGTGCTGGAAAAACACCTGCCGCCACAGTTATCATCGCCGTTTACAACCACGCCGATTTTCTTGAGAAGGTGTTTCTCAGCCTGAAAAACCAGACGGTACAGAATTTTGAGATCATCGTCGCCGATGACGGCTCGGGACCTGAAATCCCGGCACTGATCGACCGTTACCGGCATGAATTTTCCAGCCCGATACAGCACGTTTGGCACGAGGATGACGGATTCCGCAAAACGATCATCGTCAACCGTGCGGTCCTTGCCGCCCGTGCCCCCTACTGTATCTTCATTGACGGCGACAGTCTGCTCCATCACCGGTTTGTCGAGTTTCATCTGAAAAGAAAACAGTACGGCGCCGTACTGGCCGGACGCCGGGTGATGATGAACCGGGAACTTTCCGAAAAAGTAACGTTCGACGACATCACCTCACGCCGTATCGAAGAACGTTCATTCTGGTGGGGAAAATGCAACCGGGCAGGAGCAAAGCATGGTTTTTTCGTACCGGGTGCCTTTTATATAAAAAACCTGAAAAAACGGAAGTCACATGATATTGTCGGAGCAAACTTCTCGGTACATAAAGAGGATTTTCTCTGCATAAACGGTTACGATGAACGCATTATCGGACGTGGTCTTGAGGATGATAACCTGAGTATCCGTTTTTACATGGCGGGAATACCGGTGAAAACCATTGCTCATGAAGCCCTCCAGTACCACCTCTGGCACAATTCAGATCCTATTCCCCACAGTAGTGAGTTCAAGGAACAGTTCCGCAACAATCCTGAATCAGCCTGGACGTGGCATGGGGTGATGAAAGAGCAATAACCGGAGCATTGCCATTTTTCAGGAGCGTCAGCCGGTTTCTCCCGCTGCATGCAATCGTTTGTAGAGTGCGATATATCTCGCCGTAAGGACGTTAACGCCGTGTTCTTCGGTGACATACCGTTTCGCGATTGCAGTGAGTGCCGCAGTTTTTTCCCGGTCGCTCAAAAGTGTAATAATATTCGTGGCAAGGGCTTCAGGGTTTCGCACCGGTGAGAGCACCCCCCTGCCCTCGACCAGTTCCGCAAGCCCTCCCGCCGACGTGGCGGCAACCGGTATTCCGGCATAAAATGCGTCGAGTACGCTGCTGCCGAGCCCCTCTTCCGAAGAACTCATCGCGAAACAATTGAACAGCGGAAAGTAATCCTCGACGCCGCTGCAGTACCCCATCAAACGATAGCGATTGCCGAGAGAGTGGTCGTTTATCGCCCTTTCCACCTCACCGCGAAGTGCCCCGTCGCCGAAATGAAGAAACACCGTTTCCGGTCGTTTGTCAATAACTGCCGCAGCGGCCCGCACCATGGTAAGTGGATCCTTGTGCCCCACCAGTGCCGCCACCACGCCGACAACCGCTTTCCCGTCAAGATATTCCCGTTCCTTAAGCGCTGCTGAACGTTTGCCGTCGGGTTCATGTTCAACCACCATGGAACTGATTACGTCCGCACTTCCCATCCCGGCATTCCGAAGGATTGATGCGATAGCGTGACTGATGGCGACCAGTGCAGTTGCACGATGATACTTCCAGCGGGTGAGCGCTCCGCGAGGAACAAAATCAACTCTGCGGGTGTATACCAACGGAGTGGGAACCAGAAGTGAAGCGATCGAGGCGAAACCGAAGGCGCGGGAACTCTGGGTATGAATGATGGAATATCGTCTCCCGAAAAGCAGCAGATGCAGCAGCGCCCCCAGCTGGCCACCGACACTAATCACCGCAAACCCCTCCGCTATTGCATTACGGTAAAGAGGCCGGTTTTTCAGACAGAGCAGTGAGACACGGATACCCGCTCTGCGCAATCCCTGCATAGAGAGAAGCGTCTGGCGTTCACCCCCGCGCCACCCCTTTTCGGTATTGATCTGTAAAATGTGCATCAGGCAGGTTGTCGTACGATCGAACCGGCGAGTTCCAGCACCTGGCCCGGGGTGATCGAAGAGAGACAGATGGTATCTTTCCGGTGACAGGTCCCTTTGTTGCATCCGACACAAGGAGCCTGGGCGGTTGCGCTGCGTGCCGCATCACCCAGCGGACAATGCCGCTGTGCCGAAGTGGGACCGAAAATACCGACCACCGGCACCCCGATGAACCCGGCAAGATGCATCAGCCCCGAATGCGTTGAGATCACCACCGAGCCTGCAGCAAGCACTGCAGCGGCCGCAGCGATAGAGGTCTTACCCGTGAGATTCTGCACCCGATGCGGCAGATGCGACGCGACACTCTTTGCCACCTCGAGATCGCCATCATCGCCAAGAACCACGAATTCGTAACTCGGCAACAGTTTCACCAGTTCACGAAACCCGGGCCATTGGCGGGAAGCACCATTACGGGAACCGGGACAGAGCACGACCTTCCCGATATGTTCCTCGGCCGATGCAATCGGAACTCCCGGCCAGGCTTCGGGAGGCACATCTTCAACCTCAAGAATCGCCGCATAATCCTGCGTTATATGATTTCCGCTCCCTTCACCTGAAATCGTAACGGTTTCGGTGAGAAAGGGATTTACGAGTGTACCACTTACCCCGCGCCTTACCGGCACCCCGGTCCGCATCCCGAACCAGGCGGTAGAGAGGGAGTGGTTGAGTGTGTACAGTTTATCAAAGTGCTGTCGCTTGACACCGGCAATTGAATCGAGCAGCTCGCTGCGACTCGCCCGTCGATAGGGAAAATACGGCAAAGCAGTGAGCAGTGTACAGAGCGGAATAAGGTGCTGGGGCACGATAAGAGTAATTTTTTCATCATCGGAAACCGGCTTCCGGGAGATAACCGACAGCGCGCAGACGAATTCGCCGATCCACTGCGGCATGAGTATCGCGGTGTTTTTCATGTCGTAAAAATAGTATACCGCGAAGGAGAGTACACAGAGAAGCAATCGTTCTTCACCAACTCAGGTTGATACGCCCTTCCTGAATGTCTGTTTTATTTCGCTGCGTTTTCCGGTCTCAAAGAGACGGTAATCAATGGCCACCGGCACAGGCAGCAGCTCCTCCACCCGTTCGCTACCGGCGGAAAACGCCTCACGATTGCTGCGGGCTGCACCTTCATTTCCTGAAACACGTTGTAAAACTTCCAGCCAGATCACCGGTTCAATTTCCGTAAAAGGCGGAAGCGCGGAGAGCGCACCAAGCATGTATGAATTTGCCGCACGGGTACCGACACTTTCCGAAGCACTGAGCAGCAACGTACGAAACGCGCTGCAGCACTCAAGCACCCGGGAGAGCGAGGGTACCGCCTCAGGATGCATACCTGCAGGGGTAATGCTGTAATCATTGATCAGAATAATGCCGTCGGGTTTTAGCAGTGACAGATATTCGGGACGCAGCAGTTCATTACGTTCCATGGCGATCAGAAAATCCATGGTGCCATTGGCGAACAGTGGCGCATGCACCCTGCCGCAGGCAAACGACGACCAGACGGCGCCTCCCTTCTGCGCCATTCCATGTACTTCACCTTTGAGAATCTGCCCGGCCGCGAACGGCGTCTGCTGCATCACCTGCGCGAGCACCTTTCCGAAAAACAGATTTCCTTGCCCGCCAACGCCGCAGATACCGATACGCAGTGCGTCCGGAAACTCCTGATTAAAATCGAGGGAAAATTTTTCAGGAGAGACGGTTTTAGCCGCAGTGACCACGGAATGTGTACCCGGGAGCACTGCCGGTACTTCAACGATTCCCCCGGCCGGGCAGAGTGTGACACACAATTCTCTGCCATCCCCGCAACGGTTGCAGAGTGCTCCGATCCGCGGCAGAGCGCCATCGGCATCACATTCGACCGCGGGACAGACCCTGCATTCCCCGCACCGAAGGCAGCGATCGTCATCGACCATAAGACGGGTCTGTCGTTTGTGTGGTGTACTCCTTGCAGCCTGAATACAGCTTCCACGTATGACCAGGGCAATCTGGTCACCTTCTTCTGCACGCTTCAGTGCATTGATGATCGACGTTCGGATCGAATCCGGATCATAAGCGTCAAGCGTTTCGGACCGGGGCCCTTCCGCTTCGAGCACCCGGGCAAGATCGAATGTGCCCCGGTCTCCAGATTCCAAGGTCGTGGGTGAGGCCTGCCCACCCGTCATGGCGATAGTCCGGTTATCAAGAACAATTTTCACCCCCGGTATCTTCCGGTAGACCGCGTTGCGGGTTGAATCCAGACCGGAATGACATTCACTCGAATCGCCGATCAGGCTCACCACCCTGCCTGCTGCATCCGGATGGGCCAGGACATACCCCTGTCTCATTGATTCCGACGCGCCCATACACAGATTCACATCGAGTGCACCATCAAAATAGAGCAGTGTTGAACAACCGATATCACCAAAAATATGTGAAATTCTTCCCAGCTTTTTCAGCTCCCGCAATACAACACCAGTCGCACGGTACGGACAACCGGGACAGATGGCTGGCGGACGCCGCAAGCTGCAGTCTCCCTGGTTTGCCCGGGCAACCGGTAACCCGAGGACATTTCTGACGGACTCCGGGTCCCAGTGGGTTATGGTACACTCTCCGTCCTTTCCAGCAGGATAGATTCCACTCCGGTTCAACGCATCCTGAACGAAACGGTCACCATCCTCGAACAGATACAGCGGACCCTTCTGCTCATTGCAGAAGGAACGTATCCGATCGAGCAGCAGAGGATGAGTCACTCCCAGGAGCAGCAGTGATGGTTGTTCCTCACGACCGGCAATTGCCTCCCGGACAATCATGCTTGCTTCACCGGTGGCAATAATTCCGTACGGTTCACTACCCGGTATCTCTTCGGTAAACGCAGCAAACGCCGGTTCCTGCTGCAGCCGCGGCATCCGGACCAGTTTTGCCTGACGCCATGCATGCAGCGCGTCAGCAGGCAGCAGCACTTTCCCCGCACGCGCGGAACCAGCCTGCAAGGTGAGTGTACGACGCGGACCCAGCGTCACCATACCTTCGGAATGGCAAAGCACCGATGAGGCAAGCACAACCACCGGTGTCTGATAACGACGGCTGATATCCGCCGCACTACACGGCATGGTGTAAAGATCCTGATGATCCCTCGGTTCAAGAACCGGTATATGCAGTGAAGCCCAGAGAGAACGGGTATCCAGAACATACTGAGTGCTCGATGGAGCATGATCGGTCGCGACAAAAAACACCAGAGCCCCACCCAGAAGGCCTGTTGCTGCAGCAGATGCAATCACGTCTCCGGCCTGCATAACTCCCGGTACCTTCATCGTCACCAGGACATCGTGTCCGGCCATACTCCGTCCGACCGCCACACCGACAGCCACCGCCTCGTTGACGGACCATCCCGCAGCGATCGCATCGGGGACCGACTGCAGGTATTCCATTACTTCGGTACTCGGCGTTCCCGGATAGCCATCCGCTGCATGAAAGCCGCCGTGGAGCACTCCCAGTGCACACGCTGCATTTCCCTGCAGTACAAGGCGTTCCCCCGCCGCCGCATTCATGTATTCAGCCAACGATTTCATGCATACCCAGTCTAATAATCAAAAATAAAGCCGCCACCACTTGCACCCGCGCCATGTCCCATCAGCAGTACTTTCATTCCGTGATGCATCCTGCCGGTCGAAATCGCCTCGTGCAGATTGATGGGCACCATTCCCGCCACGGTATTGCCGTACCGGTAGAAACAGGAGCAGCTTTTTGATTCAGGTATTCCCAGCAACTCCAGTTGCGCTTTCCAGGCGAGCGTCGTCTGATCACTCGTCACGAAAAAATCAATATCTTCTATAGTCAATCCGGTCTGTTCAAAAAGCCGCCCGGCGATTATTCTGCAGGAGTCGACAATGGACTGATGGATGTGGGGACCGTTTGGCATCTGCAGCATCAGCGAGTCCATGGTCAATGAGGGGCCTTCGACGATCGCCCGGGACCCGAACGGCATATAGGCGAATTCACCGATTGAACTGTCGGAATAAAAATATTCAGCATGAAAATGCCGCTGCGGACTGCTGCCGAACAGCGCTGCCGCAAATCCCGATCCGTTGAGAAACACGGTTCTGGTATCCACGAACTCTTTTGCCCGGACGTCGATACCGGTACGGTCACCACTGAGCACCAGCACATACTCTTCTCCGGCGTTGATACAGGAGAGTGCCAGATCGACCCCGTGCAGAAATCCGCTGCAGGCTACCGAAATATCCATAACGGGAATACCGCGACGCAGACCCAGTTGCTGCAGAACCCGCAGCGAAGTTGACGGAATGGCATGGTCACCGGTAAGCCGCGTATAGATAATACGGTCAACCGCCTCGAGCGGCAGCCCTGCATTTTCCATGCAGTGCCGTGCGGCCTCCGCCAGATGAAACGACGGTGTGCGATCGGGCCGGACAAGCCGCCGTTCCTTTATCCCGATAGAATACTGCACGGCACGATCCGAAGCGATCAGGTCGAATTGATCGATCAGATCCTGATTGGTCATTACCACCTCCGGGATACCCACCCCGGTAGCCACCAGGCGCGCATGCCGCTGTGCGGCACGTTCCTTTGACGGAGGATACTTCAGGGTTGAACCGATCATGACGTCGCTACGGCTCATGAACCACTGCTCATTTCCCGACTGATGTGATCAACCAGCTTACTGATAATCATATTCTCTGATGTGGGAGTGATCATGCCGATGCCGAAGGCCTCCGAAAACTTGAAGCCGAGTTCAACCATCGCCAGAGAATCCGCACCGATATCATCAATAATGTGACTCTCCGGTGTGACCTCACCAGGTGCAAGGCGGAGATAGTCCGTCAGTATCCCTTCAACCTTTGAATAAATTTCAGACTGATTCATAATACCTACCCTCTTCTCTATGTTCGGTAAACAATACCACCACCGGTTATACCTTCGCCAATGGAGAGCATCACCAGATTTTTACCAATACCGATTTCCTTTTGTTCCTGAAGCCGGCAGAACTGCAGCGGCAGCGCCGCCGACATGGTATTACCAAGATCCTGCAGCGTACCGACAACTTTCTCCGCAGGTATCCCCGTATGATTGAGGATTTCTTCGGTGAGTGGCCGATTCCACTCGGTTATCAGAAAATGATCCACCTGATCGACTTCAAGCTCAGCCCCCTGCAGCAGTGCTCCCAGGGTGTGAGCCATCGCTTCGATGATATAGTCGCGGACATCCTTCCAGTTGCCAACCTGCAACAGCTCCGCAAGCTGTTCGCGCCCCCCGCTCCCGTCGCGCAACGTCTTGACAATATCACCAAATCGCATAAAAACTATATGGTCCGCGAATGCCGGATTACTGAAATGGTACGATGCCAGCAGGTGCGGCTCCTCTGCAGGCACAAGGCAGATGGTAGCTGCACCATCACCGTAAAGAAATGCAGTGCGGGGATCCTTGGCACTTATCAGACTGTGCATGAGACCACCCGAGGCGATCAGTACCGGGCCGTCTCCCCGACCGATACTCCGGGCGGCCATGTCGAACGCCTGAAGGAAGGAGTGCGTGCCGCCATCAACATCCAGACACTGAACCGCAAGGGTGGTTTCCAGTTTTTTCTGCACCAGCGTGGAGGTGGGCGGCAGAATGCGGTCACCCATGAATTTGGTAGTCAGAATCTTCGAGAGCTCCTCGACCCGCATATCGGCAACAGTCAGGCACTGCCGTGAAGCCTCGGTCAGCATGTCGGAATCATCCCACCCCTGAGGTGCGACCCGTCGCCGGCCAACTCCTACCGTGCGCATGAGGATCTTCTCCTGCAGGGGAAGACCGGTGGCACGGATGATTTCCGAGGTGGTCCGTTCCTGCGGCGGCAGATACTGCCCCCAGCCGACGATTTTACAATACCGCTGTGTCTGCAACGGCATGTAGTGAGGAAACTCAAACATTATCCAGGTTCCTTCTGTAATTGTAACGCCCCGACCCGCTGAACGAAAGCCGCGACATCTGCTGCAAGCCGGGGCACTCGCAGCATATTCAGATGCCCCGCCTTGTAGGCCCGGACCTCCGTGAGACCCCAGGCTTTTGCGAGTTTTTCATACTGACGGGGTGATGTTACCTGATCATACAGCCCGTACAGCAGTTGAATACGTTCGGCTTCCAGGGCCACCTCCGTCTGCCCGAGCGGTTCGAACGGACGGTAGATCCGATAAAGTTCCTCCATTGACACCCCGGAAGCCAGATAGTCTGCCTTTATGGTTGAACAGAGCGGAGAATCCCACACGATACCCGAAAGACTTGCCGCAGGATTGATCGCCACCACCCCTGTGAGATCTTCCACCTGCGAAGCGAGCAGCAATGCCACACACCCGCCCATACTGAATCCTCCCAGCACAGTTGGCAGATCGTTGAGGGTTTCCACATACCGGTAGAGCACCAGCAGTTCCTGCACGGCCTGACGAAACGCTCCCAGGGTCAGGCCGAAATCGGCACTCCAGAAATACTCTCCGCTGAAACGGGCCTCCCGGGGTTTCCGGCCGTAATGATAGGGCAGAGTAGCATGGAACACATTCATACCCGCCTGCGTCAATTGGCGGATCATAAAATCGTGGATCTCACGGTTATCCTCGAACAGTCCGTGCTGCAGCACGATGTTCCCCTGTGCCTGTGCGGCCACGTGAACGATCACCTCGCAAAGATTGTTCTCTGGAAAAGGAGAATTGAGAGGTGATGCAAACCAGAAACGTTTCCCCTTCCGACTAACAATCCGGATGTCATGACCAGCCATCTCCCGCAGAGCGTCCTGAACAGAAACCGCCCTTGACAGGTCTTCGTGTTTCGGAAAATGATGAACTCTGCTGAGATGTTCATCCAGCAGTTTGCTCAACACAATCCGGTCCACATATTTTGAACTTGCCTCATCCATCGGTCAATCCCCACACCACAGAAAGTACCCATCCATTCGCAACGCCGGTACGGCAGCGCCAGCTCCGGTTACCCTTGAGTACATCGAGTCCGCTAAAAGGCAATCGCCCACCGCAGCCGAGCAGTTTGACAACGGCCTCCTTGCGGGTCCAGAGCCGGTTGACCCGTTCGGTCATGGCTCCCCGGCACGCCCATTCCTGTTCACGCGGCGTAAAGAAATAGCGCAGCAATGCCGGCGGCCGGTATTCATCCCGTTCCAGATCAATACCCACCGAAAACGGCGCAGCCGCCGCAACGGCCCATGGTCCGGAATGAGTTATTGACACATACATACAATGACCACCACTCAGAAGTGGTGCTCCCTGGTTGTCACGCAGCAGTTCCCACTGTTTCTTTTCCGCGTGCGCTGGTGCAAGCAGGTCAAGTGCCGATTTAGCCGCGCAACGTCCGGCATACCATGCCATACGCCTGCCGGAATGGCGGTACGTTTGCGCCAGCAGGAGTTCAGAACGGGAGAAATTACCTCCCCGGCGCACCTGATCTTCACAATCAGCAGAAAAGATCCGGCATACCGCGATCCGAACCGGAAGGCTCTCGCCCCAGTCCCGAATGATACTTTCCAGCGGATTTGTCATCCCATAGCTCATTGACTTATTCTCCGGTAGCGTCCACCACGGATCCATGCGCACACGGTGGCATCCGGAGCCGTCAGGTACACATCGTAGATCATAGTATCGGCCGATTTCTCCACCAGTCGCACCTGTGCGGTATATATACCGGGCGCAGTCTGTTTACCGCGAACGACGAATTCCTCACAGAACCAGGGAAGGCAGATTTCTCTGCGGTCCAGTATACCGTGCATGACCGCCGTCTGGTGTATACTGTCCAGCAGGCAGAAATTCAAACGGTAGTTCTCCAGTGGGTACAACGGATTTCCAAGCTGCGCCTGCGGCATCGGGTGCCCGATCACCAGATGTTCCCTGTCGTAAACAATCGTGATCCGATCTCCCACCGTTCTGTCCCGGCGTGTATCATGAAAAAGCGGTCCGAGGTTGACATCCTGTCTGAAAACACCCACTCGATCGACTACCTCGTTGTAAGGAAACCGTTGTGCACCAAACAGCACCCACGCCTCTGGATCCCAACCGGGAGCCTCCCAGTCACCATAGGCCACCCGGGATTTTCCATATTCCCGTATAGAGCTGATTCCTCCGGCACGTGTCTCAAATGGAGAGAACAGCGTCATCGTCCACTCTCCCGCTTCTGTGCCGGGCACGGCTTCGAGATAGCTGCTGCGGTCCTCACTGCGGTAGAGTTTAAAGGGGGTTTCAAAACTCATGTCGCGAAACCGCACGCAGGGTTGTTCCGTTTCCAGCTGGGACAGCAGCTCAGCCATGAATTCCATATAGCCGACCCCGGGAAGCAGCGGCGTATCACCAAGACGATGCTGGTTAAGAAACTCATCAGAACGTACCGAAAAGGTATGATACGCCCGCCGGGTGTTTTCCCCGCAACGCTCAATTCGCTCAATCATCGGCAGCGGTCCTTCGGCAGGCTTCCGCCACTCATTTTCGGCTATGGAACCGAGACCACTATGTACGATCATCGGACCGGACTGCATTTCATCGGATCGCAGTCCCAGCAGCGCTTCAACGGCGCGGGCGGGTTCCAGCAGATGCAGCCCCATCGCGTCCGCATGCTCCCGAACGAAATCATTCCGCCACGCCATACCGATATCGCGCCAGCCGGACCACGCAATACTGAAGGCCAGCATCCTTGGGTTGCACTGTTTCTGCCATGCAACCCATCCGTCAAGAAACGCGTTGGCTGCCGCATAATCAAGCTGAGCAGCATTCCCAAAAACGCCGGAAATCGAGGTATACGCAATAAAGAACCTGAGCTGCGACGGCGGCACCAGTCGGGCAAGATTGACCGCACCCAGTGTTTTCACCCGGTGGACTTCCGCGAACTCCTCCGGCGTTTTCCGGGACAGAACATGACTGCGATCCACTCCGGCGGCATGCAGTATCGCAGTAATGCTCCTGATTCCCCCGGGCAGATTCTCCAGCGCGCGACGCATTTCCTCCACATCGCACACATCCGCCGCAACGTAATGAACCGTTCGCCCCATCGCCCTGATTTCAGTTACCGTCTGGGCGATCTCCCGCTGCCGGAGCAGATGACCGAAGGCCCGATCGAGCTGTACCGGTGTCACCCGTTTTCCCCCGGAGGCCATTGATGCACGAAGCGCCTCTTTGCGCTCCTGGATCTCCCCGTCGGGCCAGAGCATAGTGGTAATTGCTTCCTCGTCGAGTGCAGTTCTTCCCAGCAGTACCAGCGAACACGGGCACTTTCCGGCGATCGCTTTCGCCGATGCAGCCGCGATGCCGCAGCCGCCGCCGGTTATCAGCAGTACATCTTCGGCCTGCAGGTTCAGCAGATCACCCTGGCCGGTACCATTCTCCGGAGCGACCTCAGCAAGAAACCGCACAAACCGCTCACCCTTGACATACTCAACCCAGCGGGAGTCCATACCGAATCGTGCTTCCCGCATGATCTGCGGAGTCGCCGTTTCCAGTGGTTCCTCAGTATCGATGCGAAGGAAGGTCGCGGGGATTTCCCACTCTTTCCCCAAACTCAGGGTAAAACCGCGTAGAAAATCCGACCAGCCGTCAACCTGATTTCCGGCAACGGCAAGTAGCCGCCGTGGCCTGAGGGTTGCTGCAGTGTCGATCCGGCGGCACCATGAGAACCGGGCCTCCATGGCTGCCGCAGCAGTTTCTGCGTCATCCGGATCCGTATCGTCCGGTCCGAGATCTATCCAGATATCCCCTGTCGCGCTTGTCGGAAGACTCTCCGGGTGCATAGGATCGCATTCCAGCACATCCGGATACGCAGCGCCGAGCTGTTTCCTGAAAAGCCGGGTGCGCCGGGTCGCTCCTATAAGAACAATGCGGGCGGGCTCTTTCCCTGCCAATCGTTCGTCAATCGGCATAGCCACGGGAACCATCTGATGGAACTGCAACGGACGTGCCGCAGCATCCTCCACCTCGGTAACCGGTGGCTGCCGTGTTGCTACAGCATGTTCGTGACCGGTAAACGCTCCGATGACATGCCCGATCGTTGGTAATCCGGACAACTGCAGTTGTTCCCCGTCCTGAATGCCGAACCGTTCGGCCAGCAGAGAAAGGATGGTTGCCTGCTTGACGGTGTCAACTCCGAGATCAGCCTCAAGCTCCATGTCGAGCTCAAGCATCTCCTCTGCATACCCCGTCACCTCGGCGATGGTTTTAAGAACCGTTTTCCGGGTATCCGCAGCCTTCGGCAGCAGGGGGGCCGCAGAAACCGTCATTTCAGGAACTACTGCAGCCTCCTTCGGAGGAGCAGCAGTAAAGGCATCCAGAATATGGCCCAGGGTCGGATATGCGGAAAGTTGAAAACGCTCCTCCGAAGTCACGTCAAACGTTTCCCCCAGCATTGCGAGAATGGTAGCCTGCTTGACGGTGTCTATACTAAGATCCGCTTCAAGCTCCATGTCCGGCTCAAGCATTTCCTCTGCATACCCTGTTACCTCGGTGATGATTTTAAGTGCTGTTTTCCGGGCATCCGCAACCTCCGGTGGTGGAACCGCGAAAACCGTCACAGCAGCAGTTTTTGCAGCTACTTTCAGGGGAGCAGCAGCGGTAAAAGCATCCAGAATATGTCCCAGTGTCGGATATGCTGAAAGTTGAAAATGTTCCTGGGAATCGATACCGAACATTTCCCCCAGCATCGCCAGAATGGTCGCCTGCTTGACGGTGTCTATGCCGAGATCCGCTTCAAGTTCCATGTCCGGCTCAAGCATTTCCACCGAATATCCGGTAACCTCGGCAACCACATCGAGAATTTTCCGACGGGAATCTGAATCAGTGTACGTCACCACGACCGGTGCAGACCGCGTGGGTGACGATTCAACCGGAGGTACACCTCCGAACGCCTCAAGCACCGCCCCCACCGTTGTATACGCCGAAAGCTGAACGTTTCCCTCGTTCTGCACTCCTGATCGTTCGCCGAGTGTCGCCAGTATGGTGGCCTGTTTCACGGTGTCAATACCGAGATCAGCTTCAAGCTCCATATCCGGTTCCAGCATCTCCACCGAATACCCGGTAACCGTTGCGATTATTTCCAGTATCTCGTGTCGACTCAATGAACCGGGTGACTTTTTTTTCACATCAGTTTTTTGCACCGGCGGTTCAGAAGCAGTTCTCCGCCGAGCCGGAGCAGCCGGTTCAATTACACCAGTCAATCTTAGCATGCGCCCCTCAACACTTGTTTTCCCTCCTGAGCCCGGCACCACTTCCTCAAGCCACTGCTGCCATCGTTCCTGATCGAGAGTCCGGTCCTGCGCCCCGGCAGTCTTTCCCAGCAGCAGGTAGTTGCCCTGCGCACCGAAACCGGCAGCCATACGCAGTGCATACCTGCACCCGTGCGCTCCGCCCCCGAACATCCGGAGTCCCTCAAGTGCGGGGTCGAGTTCACGAAGATTCACCACCGGTGGCGCCATACCTTTTTCGAGCGCTTTGGCAGCCAGTGCATCCTCGATTGCCGCGCCCATCGTATGCCCGGTCATTCCCTTGGTGTTGGTCACTTCGATTTTCCGGAAATCCTCACCGAACGTGTGACGCAACGCTACGGCCTCGGATTCAGAGCAGCCGCCCCGTGCGGGGGTATATGTTTCGTGGGAGACGTAGAGCAGCTCCCGTGCAAGCTCGCTTCGTTTGAGTCCGTGTTCCTGCTCCATGACGGTAATGAAGGTTTCGAGCTCTTCAGCATACCGTGGTACATCCAGACGAGAAAGATGCCCGGCCGTGTTGAACACATGGGTGCCCAGGAGCTCCGCCACCGGGGCCACGCCACGCTGCAGCAGCACCTCTTCGGCTTCGAGCACGATACCAACCGCTCCAGCACTCATGATCATACCGTTGCGACGCTTGTCGAAAGGTAACGCCGCCTTGTACAGGTCCGCTTCGGAAGTAGCCGCCCCGGTGGAGAGAAATGCCGCCCCGATAAGCGGCAGACTGTGCTCTCCCGTCGGGTTGTCCGCTCCGATGACGATCATGCGATCAACACGTCCGGAACGAATCATTTCTTCGGACAGGGTGATGGCGGTGGAGGTCGATGAGCAGGCGGCATTGATTTGGAAATTGGGTCCCAGCGCTCTGATGCTGCTTGCGAGACGGTTATTCGCCAGACCGGAGAGCTGATTGATCAGCTGATGGTTGAAGGTATATACCTCGTCGTGACCGGGTACCGGAGAGAGTCGGTTGCGGTTGAGCAGATACCAGTCCGTCAACAGCTTCCGGGCGTCCTTATCCTCAATTTTCCGGAGAAGTTCATGGTAAAATTCCAGAATATCGTTACGTAATTTTGAGCCGAACCGGTGCGCGACATAGCGGGACACTTCGGCGGCCACACTTTCAACCATGGGAAATCCATGGGCGAAAATCACCCCGGTTCGCTCCTGCATTGAAGGCGGGAGCACCCATTTTTCGGCGATTACCTGCCCCTGCGCATTGCGTGATACTTCGCGGACAAGGGGAATGCACGCATCCCTGAGTGCCTCGAAACCTGCGGCAACTGCAAGAACGATCGCATCGCCCCACAGCGCACTTTCCTTGGGATCAAGAGCATAATCGGCGACCGGATCGATACGTCCGATTTTTCCCGCAAGCTGAATAACGCTCTCCAGTGTGTCAAGCGTTCGGAAAACGGGACCTCGCTCGGTTTTTTCCACCTTGGTCACGTTGCGGTCAACCAGCGCTTCCCGCTCCGTATCAGTCAACCGTTCAATACAATTATTTCCCGCGAAAAGCTGCTCGAAGTTATCATCCTGAAAACTGTTTTTATAACTTCCCGGCAATCCTGCGGAAACCCCGCTGTACACTACCCGGCGTCGCTGCGAAGATGCCTTCCTGGATGATTCCTGCACCACCTGGTTCACCTCTTTATGCCCTGCAGTCTGCAAACCGTATGTCTGAACAGGGGGTATCCACTGTAACGGCAGTCCTGCGGCAAAGAGCTGCGCACACCCTTTCTGCAATGATTCGCAGGTCTGTCCCGATGGATGATTCATCGTAACCACGGTACCAGTTCGCTCACCGAGTATCCCGGAGGTCAACTTCGAAAGGACGACATTTGGTCCCGCCTCGATGAAAAGGCGCACACCCTGCGCATACAAAAGTTCAATACTTCTGACGAACTGGACCGGCCCGGTCACCTGTCGCTGCAGCAGGTTACGGATCTCACCGGCATCATCGGGATACTCGATGCCGAGTTCATTCGCCAGCACACGGGCGTATCCGCGTCCGAATTCAATCGACCGCAGTGCTTCTCCCAGTGCAACTCCTGCTTCGGCAACGAGCGGAGAGTGAAATGCATGACTTACCTTAAGCGCCACCGACCTGATGCCACGTTCTACCAGAAGAGGCTCCAATGCTGCAACGGCATCTGAAGGTCCGCTCAGAATCACCTGCACAGGACTGTTGACATTGGCAATTACCGCCGCCGATCCCGTTTCCGAGAGGATTTTCTCGACGGTCTTCGTCTCAGCACGCACCGCCAGCATCCTGCCGAAATCATCAACCTGCATGTCGGCAAATGCCTTTCCGCGCGCATCCATAATCGTGAGCGCATCATCCAGGCTCATTTTCCCGGCGGCGGCGAGAGCAATGATCTCCCCGGCGCTGTGGCCAACCATCCATCCCGGCCTGATACCCATATCACGCAGCAGTGTCGCAAGATTCAGACTCGCATACAACAAAGCCGGGTGGGTATGGCGTGTATTTTTCAGTAATGTTTCCGTTGCGGCGAGACCTCGGGCAGAAGAGGTTATCAGTTCGGAAATCGCACTGCCGTTGCGATTTCGCCACCAGCCGTTCATGCGCAATGCGCCCCGCTGCACCGACGGATAGAGCGTTTCGAGCTGCAGCAGCATATCGGGGTACTGTGACCCCTGTCCTGGAAACAGAAATGCCGTCTGCTCAGGTCGGACCGGCGGTGCAGTGGATACAAATATTTTCTTCAGGCGAAGCGCATCGATTCGCTTCGGGGTCCATGGTTCACCAAGAAGCGCGATCTGACCGGCGAGATGTTCCGGTGAATCAGCAATCAGCGCGGCCCGGCAGGCACGTCCGGCATCAGCGAGGGCCGTATATTCTCCTGCCGTTTGTACCCACTGCGCACCCGCACTGCCTGCTTGACGCAGCAACATACCGCCCGCATGCACCACCGCTGCGGTATCGGACCCCGAAAGCAGCACAAGCTGCGGTTGCATCTTTTCCTGTCGTTCGATTCCGGTGGGAAACGAAACATGTGTTGCATGAGGTGATCTTCCGGAAGAAGATGCAACGTCTTCCGGACGGAACTCCTGCAGTGCAAGGTGATAGTTCGCCCCGCCAAAACCGAACGCACTGACCCCCGCCCGTCGCGGATAGGGACAATCCTCCCACGGATGCGCCCCGGTGTTCACGTAGAATGGTGATCCGTCAAGTTCCAGACGTGGATTGAGCTCGTTGCAGCCGGCCGTTGGAGGAAGGATCCGGTTGCGCATTGCACCAATCACCTTGATGATCGCCGGAACTCCGGCGGCAGCGCGAAGATGCCCCACATTTGACTTTACCGAACCAATGGCACAATACTCTCTTCGGGTACTGCCGAGTTCCGTGAAACATTTTTTAAGCGCGTTCACCTCGCTGAGATCACCCACCCTTGTGGCGGTACCATGAGCCTCTATCAGTTCGATGGTATCAACCGGATATCCCGCCATTTTTACAGCGGCCTGAATCGCCCTGCTCTGGCGTTCGGTATTCGGCGCAGCAATCGCCTTCCCTTTGCCGTCGCTATTCTGACCGTATCCGCAGATCACCGCCAGCACCGTATCACCCGACCGTACCGCATCGGTCAATCGCTTAAGAACGAATGCACCGCCGCCCTGTCCGACAACGAACCCGTTTGCTCGAGCATCGAACGGAAACGATCCATCAGGACTCAGGGCATTTATCGCCGAAAAATAAACGAGTCCGAGTTCACCGATACACATGTCCGCCGCCCCGCAGACCACCGCATCACATTCACCCGACCGCAGGTGCTGTACCCCGCAGATAACCGCCGCCAGTGCGGATGCGCACGCGGCATCCACCACGAAGGCGTGTCCCTGCAGGTTGAAGACTGCAGCAATGCGCGCCGCAATAATATTGGGAAGTACCCCCGGAGCACTGTCTTCGGTAATTGCCCGTGTACCCTCAAGCATTCGATTACGCATATCATTCAGAACGGTGTCGATATTTCCGTTGCTCAGGGACGATGCAACGGCGGGATGGTGACGAAGATGGTGCTCGAACCGGTCAAAATGGGTACGAAGCTGATAGGCATGATGATTATTGCCGTAACCGGAAGCCCCCATGAACACCGAGATGCGGTCCCGTGCGATTCCGTCAAGATGGACTCCCTGCAACGCCTGCTCGGCCGACATAACCGCTATTTTCTGGTTGTCGTCCATATGGGCGGCAATGGAGGGAGGAATCCGGTAGTTGCCGGCATCAAAGCGGTAATCCGCGACCCGAGCGCCCATCCTGGTATACGTTTTGTCTTTTTTATCAATAGCTCCCAACATCTCAGGACGGAAATGAACATTCAGATCCATTACCGCATGATCAACCGGTGCGATGGATACCTTCTCCGCAACGATATTATTCCACAACTCCTGCGGATTTGCGGCATCGGGCACAACGCAGCCCATTCCCACAATTGCTATTTTTTCTTCCAGTTTTATACTATTCATAGTTTCTGAATTCTATTGTTTACAACGTGTTCAGGACCGACAGATTGAACGGATCCGTGCACTTGCTTTACAGACAATATCAAACGACACGCATCCGGACAGCCGCAGGCAGCGTTCGAACGAATCGCCACCGAACAGTGCTCCCGGCAGATAGAGCAGCGGCTGATCCCCCTGCTGCGCCAGAGATCTGAACTGTTCTTCCGACCCGAAGCGCTGCGGAACCATCGCCCAGAGGTAGAACGTCCCCTGTGGTGGCGCGACACCAAAGCCACACTCACTGAGCGTAGTGTACAGATGCAGTATGTTGCGCCGATAGCACTCCACATCCACCAGTCCCGTCATCGGCAGGGTTGCCATTACCCGGTGCTGCAGAAGCGGTGCGTGAACTACCCGCATCCGCATTGCCAGATTCAGCGCATCAAGCAAAGCTCCATGCCCGGCGTTTCCTTCAAGCCGGGGATGCACCGCCAGATAGCCCAGCCGTTCTCCGGCCAGACTCATCGACTTGGAAAATGAGTTCACCCGGATCAGGTACGGATACAGCGTAAGCATCGAAGCTGCTTCGTTTCCGTCAAAGACAATGCTGTCGTATACCGCATCTTCAATAACGACTATTGGGAGTTCTCTCCCGCGGTTATGTCGACGGAGAACCTCCGCAAGCTGCTTCAGTACCTCTGCCCGATACACCCTGCCGGTAGGATTATTAGGAGAGTTAATAAGGATTGCTCGTGTCCCCGCCGAGATCGCCTGGTCGATCGCTTCACAATCAAGATCAAATTTTACTGATGAACGGGCGACGACCATTCTGCCCCGGTTTCCCCGGATCAGATTGCCGTACTCCACGAAATAGGGGGCAATCACCACGACTTCGTCCTGTCCTGCAGCCACACCTTCCTCAAGGAGCACCTTCAGAATGATATCAAGAGCCCCAGTCGCTCCAACAGTGATCAGAATATCTTCTGCGGTAAACGCACTGCCAAACCGGTCATTCAATGATGCGGCAATCCGTCTGCAAAGACCGAAAGGATCCCGCCTGGTAACATACCCGTGTGCATTTCCCTCTGCAACGCTCACCTCGCTGACGACTTTCTGCAGCGCATCGAAATAGGCCTGCGGAGGACGCAGGTGTGGATTACCAATAGTCAGATTGAGCGGTTCTACCCCCTCATGGTTTCCGTGCGCGAAAACGTCATATACCGACGGTCCGGTTTCCGTCTTTTGCATTTCTGCAGTTGCACTCATGAGCGCGCCCGCAACAGTTTTCGGTCAACTTTGCCCATGGTATTCACAGGGAAGGAGTCAAGAAACTCAACTATCTTCGGTACCTGAAAATTGATCAGATGCCCCGAAGCATATCTGATGAGTTCACGTTCTGAAACCACGACACCCGAACGCCTCACGACAAATGCTTTCACCACCTCGCCATAAAGCGGATCGGCATATGATACCACAGCGCTGTTCTCCACTGCTTCGTGCATGTTCAATACTGTTTCAACCTCAAATGGTGAGATTTTAATGCCCGCGATATTAATAATGTCTTTGATGCGTCCGGTCATGATCAGCTCCCGATCAGCGGTTAGAAACCCTTTGTCACCGGTTCGAAACCAGCCGTCACGGAATACCCGCGCATTTTCTTCCAGCTGATTCAGATACCCGCTGGTGACACTCGCACCACGGATCGCTATTTCACCTTCGTTTCCCTGCGGCAGCGGCATGAACTCCTCATCCATAATCGCCACCTCAACCAGGTCATCCTCAGGGCACCTGCCGACATGGCCGGTCTGCAGGGAGTCCTGATGCACCCGCCAGATCACGCCACCGGTGGTCTCGATCAGACCATAGCCTTCATGCAGGCGGTGTCCTGTTGTCGCCTTCCACCGCTTACCGGTTGTATGCTCCAGTTTCGCCGCTGCACAGAATGCCATCCGCAGGCTGCCGAGTGTCTCATGCTCATCGGTAAATCTCAGAAGCTGCTCGTAATGCGAGGGAACACCATAGATATGGGTTAGTGAAAATTCCTTGATCGCCCCGATCACCCGCATCGGGTGAAATGATCGGAGGATGTACATCTGCGCGCGGGTGCGGATAGTCCACGGAATCAGGAAAATTGAACCGAAACCATGAGAGAAGGGAACGAATCCAAGATGCCTGGCGGTATGATCGGAAGGTTGCCAGTACCGTTCAGCAATTCTGAAAAAATTCTCGTGGTTTGCCTGGGTGAGAGGAACCGCCTTGGGCAAACTGGTAGTTCCCGACGTAAAATAGATATAGCAGGTATCGTGCGGAAGCCAGTCGTACGGGGAACCGGTCGTTTCATGATCGTTCATACTGCTCAGTTCCGACTTGACGGTATCAGGATTGATGACGGAACATCCTGGTGTTTCCGACACAGCCACTGACTCGGGCCCCAGATGGGTAAGCAACATATTGACACCCGCAGTTTTCATGAAGTACGGAAGTGATTTTGGCTGAAGGAGTGGGTCGAGCAGACACGATACGCACCCCATATACTGGGCAGCCATATGTGCGACAATGAAATCAAGATCATTGTGCAGATGCAAGGTGACAACTCCCCCCGGTTGCAGACCACGGGAACGGAACCAGCCAACCCAACAAGCAACTTCTTCCTGCAGTTGCCCGAAGGTGAGAGTTCCACCACTATCGAGTTCGCGAAAAACCACCTTCCCTGCCTCGCTAGAATCCAAGGTAAAAAGCGAATCGCAATAATTCATACAAGTCTCCTCTTTGCGCCCCCGGAACATACCGGGCAGCGTTCAAAGCATTGAACCGGCCCGGATATAACGCTCACCGTGTCCTGAAAAGAATATTCTTCAGGCATCACTGGTTTACAAAAATGTACACAGGAATTCGCGATCAGGCAGTTCAAATCCGGAATTTAAGATCGATGCAAAACTTGCAATTACTCTCCACACAAATTCCCTGAGCGACAATGAATAATATATATGCCTGTTGCAAGAATCAGAGGTAAACAAACCTGCATCGGTACAGCGATCGAGGCTTAAAATAATACTTTACATCAGCAACGGAAAGGGTTTTAACCGCTCCTTGTCGTTGACTTCTTCCTGAGTAAACAACTCCGCTCTAAGCGGTATAATGGAAACAGTGCAGTATGCACTGGACTCCAACCGTTTAAAACAAAGGTGACACAGCGCGAAGGCCCTCCCCATTCGTTGCATATTCGTACTAATGCCTGTTATTGAAATTCCTGTAAGGGTATCGGAATCACGGCAACGTAAAGGTATTAAATGGAAGCGAGGCCCCGGTATTGCAACGGCAGAATGCATTCGCGCCGAAATTTCAGCGTTTAAGTACCATAACCGTCTCGGTATGGTGAGTATTGGGATAGAGATCAATGAGAGCAGAAGTAGCTATCGAATACCCGCACTTGTTTACAAAGTATCCAACATCCCGCGCCTGGGTAGCACAGTCGCACGAAACATATACAATCGTCGGCGCACCGACCCTCCCGACCGCCTCACGCGCATTCCGGGTGAGACCCGGCCGGGGAGGATCGACCAACAGCACCGAAGGCGGCGTGGTACTATACCGCTCCACCGCTTCCACCGGAGCCGCAACCGCCCTGAATCCGGTGATCCCGTTCCGATTGAAATTGTATTCCGCCCGTATTGCCATGGAACGTTCACTTTCGATAAGCAGTCCGCCACCGCCGAATCGGTCGGCAAGAAGTACCGAAAAAAATCCCGTACCCCCGTAGAGGTCAAGGAGTGTCTCACCGCTGCACTGCGCGGCAATCCATGCAGTCATCTGTTCAAGCAGTGGTCCGTTGCTCTGGAAGAAATCATCACCCCCTATAGAAAACACCCTGTCGTTACAGGTAATTTCCGTAGTTTGAACAGTAATATCACGGAGTACCGGCTGAGAGGCGACATGGAGATCCCCGTCGAGAACCTTCAGATTAGCGCAGCCAACCGGCAACAGTTGGGGGTACCGTGCACAACGGGCGAGGATCGCGTTGATCCGATCGGAACAAAGTGGACAGTGTTCGATCCTAACGACATCATTTGAGCCACGCCTGAAAAAACCGGCCTGAAGGCGTTCATCTATCTTGATTTGCGCCCTTCGGCGGTACCCGAACTCCGGACCCGCAACGATCTCCGGGGTACCGAACGATTTCAATTTGCCGATACGTTCAAGCACCTCGGTAAAGATAGACCGCTTGAGCTGTGCCTGCAGCTTCGGCTCAATGAATAACCAGTCACAACCGCCGCAGATTCCGAAATGCCTGCAGGGGGGAACGCGCCGCCCCTGCGCCGGTTCGATCAGATCAACCGGTTGTAAAATACGCATTCCATTCTTTTTGCCGGTTTCCAGAGCGCTGACCGTTTCACCGGGAAGCGTCCCATCAACAAGAACCACGCCTTCACCGGTACGGGCGAGTCCTTTGCCGCCGTGCACCACTTTTTCGATAGTAAGCTGTATGGGTTTGGTCATCGGTAAAAACTGGCTTGAAAGGTGATGAAAGGTGCAGTAACTGGAATGTTGCCGCTATCGTTACCATCCCTCTCCCCAGAATACGATGAAGAGGAAGGGCTGCAAACCGCTACTCTTCGTAAACAGTGCGGTATCCCGCCGGTACGAAGGCAGTCGTCGGTGAGACTTGTTTCTGCAGTGTCCGCAGTCGGGTGACACCAGGTTCATGTACCTGCACCGCAGTCAGAAGCCACTCCTCGCTCAATCCGCCGGCAGAGATATCCGGCTCGATACCGAGGTGGTGATAGGCCCCGGTACGTTCACTGATACCTTTAAGTTGCAGAAAGGTAATCTGCAGCATTGGACGGTCACGCCGCTGCAACCGTATCTGACCGATACCCTTGCCGTAGGAACGGGTGCCCACCAGCGTTGCTCCGGTTGGACCGTCCTTGAGTGCGGCAATAACAATTTCAGAGGCGCTGGCACTGTTGCCGTCCATCAGGATGACGATTTTCTTTCCCCGGAGTTCGAACCGGGCAGTTTCGACGGTTTTCCACGCATGCCACTCTAACGTGCGGGCCGTGCGGGTGTCCACCTGGTATTCCCGTTCACGTGCCAGGATATAGGGTGT
Source organism: Chitinispirillaceae bacterium (assembly GCA_050304135.1). GTDB lineage: Bacteria > Fibrobacterota > Chitinivibrionia > Chitinivibrionales > Chitinispirillaceae > JAFGNB01. The sequence goes on from JBNLDC010000005.1 coordinate 69,185, forward strand.
GCCGAATGGCAGAAATGCATCAATAATATTGGTGGCTTCATCAATTGCGCCGCCACCGTTAGCTCTCAAATCAATAATTACATTGGGAAACGGTGCAACTTCTGAAAGAATCTCGAAAAAGGTTTCGGATGTATAGTCATATTGGACAAGTTTCCCGGAAGAATCATAGTCAATATCACCTTGAGTGAAATGTTTGATTCTTATACAAGCGGTAGAATCTGTCAAAGAATCGAAGAACACCGTTTTTCTTAGTTCCAAACCGACCGTACGACCGATTGAAACCGGTTTATCTTCGCCAGGAGGTATCCCTGCCAATGAAACACTGTTACCCATGTTTTGAGCGTTACAATCGGCATCATTATAAATGGTATAATTTCTCCCATACAAAGTATCTGCTATTGCATGCATAAGAGAACAATACGTTGGAAATACGAACGGATCTTCCGGAACGCGGTCCTGATAAATGCTGTACACCTTGAGGTACTGCCAGACGCTTTCAAATTCGGAATAATCGGGTGCGTTTTCGTCAACCGGACCGGCACAGCCGCCACCCAACATGGTGAACAACACCATGGTGAGACACAAAAAAACGATGGAAATCAATCGATAGCGTTGCACCGTTTCAATTCCCGATTCCGGTGCGCAAATTCCTGATCTGCTTGGCATAATTCCCTCCGCCGAACACGTAACTTCCCGCAACCAGAATATCCACTCCCGCCTGAACACTCTCGACAGCGGTCCGCTCATTGATGCCCCCGTCGATCTCGATTGAGAAATTCAGGTGCCGAGCATCACGAATCCGCACCAGTTCCCGAACCTTTTCAAGCGTTTCCGGCATGAACACCTGCCCCCCGAACCCGGCAAACACCGACATGATGAGCACGAGATTCACCCTGTCGAGATGCGGTGCAAACAGCGAGACGGGTTTATCCGGATTCACGCAGACACCGGCCTGAGTTCCACCGGAACGGATTTCGTCGAGGGTGCCCGGAAGGTCTGCGCACGCATCGGCATGCACGGTAATGTTATCTGCCCCCGCGTCACGGAATGCAGCTATATAGTTGCGAGGTTCCGCAATCATGAGATGAACATCAAGTGGAATGGCGACGCATTTTTTTACTGCTGCAACGACCATTGGCCCGAAACTGATATTGGGTACAAACACCCCGTCCATGATATCACAATGAATCCGGTCGGCTCCGGCATCCTCTGCCGCTTTCACCTCCCGCTCAAGCACCCTGAAATCAGCCGCCAGTATCGACGGGGCGATTTCCAATTTCCGCACTTTGCCTGTCATCTCTTCCTTCCTGTCCCCTGCATTTCCGTCTGCGGAAAAAAAAGCCCCGCACCGTGATTACGGGCGAGGCATTGTTGCATTGTCACGTACGACACCAGTCAAACAAGGCCCGGCCGCATTATGCAGCAGCGGCACCCTTGATCAGCTGTAACGCAATCTCGTTACGCTGAATCTGGTTGGTACCTTCATAAATCTGGGTAATTTTCGCATCACGCATCCGCTTTTCCATCGGATATTCACGCATGTACCCGTAGCCACCCATTACCTGCAACGCATCAACCGTCACCTGCATTGCCACATCGCTGCATTTGAGTTTTGACATTGCCGACGCTTTGGCAAATTTTTTCTCGCCGGCATCGATCGTTTTGGCGGTGGCGTAAAGCAGCGCCCGCGCGGCCTCGACCTCGGTAGCCATATCGGCGAGCATATGCTGCACCGCCTGAAACGCGCTGATCGGTTCCCCGAACTGCACCCGCTGCCGTGAGTAGGTAATCGCATCGTCGAGTGCTCCCGCAGCAATTCCGAGCGCCTGAGCGCCCACACCGGGACGTGAGTAATTGAGTGTGTTGATGGCAACCACCGAACCGAGTCCTTCTCTGCCGAGCAGGCTCGACTTCGGGATACGACAGTCCTGAAACACCAGCTCGGTAGTACTCGAGGCACGGATACCCATTTTATCTTCGTGTTTACCGAAGGTAAATCCGGGGGTTCCCTTCTCGACAATAAACGCGCTGATCCCGCGTGCTCCCTTCGCCGGATTGGTTTTGGCGAACACGACGTATACCTGGGCGTTCTCGCCGTTGGTGATCCACTGCTTGGTACCGTTGAGTATGTAGGAATCACCGTCGACCACCGCGGTGGTCTTCATGCCGAGAGCATCGGAACCGGCATTCGCTTCAGTCAGCCCGAATGCCGCCAGGATTTCACCGGATGCAATGGGAGGGAGATATTTCTGTTTCTGCTCCTCGTTGGCAAAAAGAAGAATCGGGAACGTACCGAGCGCCGTTGCGGCCATGGCAAGCGAGATACCACCGCACACCTTGGAGAGCTCTTCAACCGCGAGGCAGAGTTCAAACACACCACCGCCGAAACCACCGTAAGTTTCCGGAATATAGAGACCGCACAGATCCGAAGCTGCCATCGCCTTGACGACGTCCCACGGAAACGTGCCTTCATGATCGTACTGTTCACGAACGGGAAGAATCTTTTTCTGCGCCACTTCGCGTGCGGTTTCAATGATCATATTCTGTTCTTCAGTCAGAAACCAGTTCATTGTTTATTGCTCCTTTATGACTAGATGAAATTGTGTCCTTATCGTATCGTTCAAGCGCCTTGTGCGCCGCTTCCTGCTGTGCTATTTTTTTGTTCGGCCCGCTTCCTCTGCCGAGAGCCACTCCCCCGACCTCAATCTGCACGGTGAATACCTTCGCATGATCGGGCCCGGTTGCCAGGACGGTGGTATAGTGTGGTATACCGAATCCGTCACGCTGGGAGAGTTCGAGTACTTTACTTTTGTAATTGACATGCCGTTCATCCCGGAGAAATTCCGGAATTCTTGCGAAAAGAAACCGTTCAAGCAGCTTTTTCACCTTGAACAGTCCCCCGTCGAGATATACGGCGCCAAGAACCGCTTCAAAGGCGTTCGACATAGTCGACAGGCGGCTTCGTCCGCCGGATTTTTCTTCGGAAATACCGAAAATCAGATAGTCCCCGAGCCGCATGGCCTGTGCGACCTCTCCGAGGATCTTCCTGCTGACTACCAGTGACTTGATTTTTGAGAGTTGCCCCTCACTTTTTCCTGGATGCCGCAGATAGAGATACTCGGTCACCAGACAGTTGAGTACCGCATCGCCCAGAAATTCAAGCCGTTCATTAGATAAAAGCCCCATAGTATCGTCGGCGGCGACTGCCGATTTATGGGTCAGAGACTGCTTCAGGAGACCGAGTGAACGGAACCGGTAATTAATTACCCGCTGTAGCTCTTCATACGGTTCTGCCGGCGTCCGTCGCCTATGCGCGAATCTGCGCAGCAGTTGAAGAATATCAGCCGGCAACCTGAGGGGCTTCGTATTTTCCGAGAATGAGACAGGCATTATGCCCACCGAAACCGAAAGAGTTACTCATTGCATACCGGACGGTTTTCTTCACGGAAGTATTCGGTGTATACTCCAGATCACATTCGGGATCAGGGTCTTCATAGTTGATCGTCGGCGGAATACACCCATCGGTAATGGCAAGTGCCGAGGCGATACATTCGATCGCGCCGGATGCTCCAAGCAGATGCCCCGTCATTGACTTTGTGGAACTTATCGCCACGTTCGAAACATGATCACCGAACACATGGCGGATAGCACAGGTTTCAAACTTGTCGTTGAGCGACGTTGAGGTGCCGTGCGCATTGATGTAATCAATATCCGTCGGTTGCAGACCGGCACTCGAGAGGGCCATTTTCATCGCAATCTGCGCACCAGCACCTTCGGGAGCAGGGGCACTGATATGATGAGCATCGCCCGAGGCGCCATACCCAATAATCTCACCGTAAATGGTAGCCCCGCGTGCAAGTGCATGTTCGAGCGCTTCCAGTACCAGAATACCGGCACCTTCACCCATTACGAAGCCGTCACGTTTGACATCAAAGGGCGAGCTCGCCTTCTCCGGTTGATCATTACGGGTGGAGAGGGCTTTCATGGAACAGAATCCGGCCACAGCCATCGGTGTAATAACCGCCTCGGTACCACCGGCAACCACCGCATCCGCCATACCGCACTTAATCAACATGAAAGCATCACCGATTGAATGTGCTCCGGATGCACAGGCGCTTACCAATGCATAATTGGGGCCCTTGAATCCATATTCCATTGAAATTCTGCCGGTAGGCATATCAGGAATCATCATGGGAATCAGAAACGGCGAAACGCGTGACGGACCCCGCTGGATCAGCTTGGTATGCTCTGTTTCGAGCGTCGATAAACCGCCGATACCTGAACCAATAATGGTGCCTATTTTATCCGCATCTGCCTGAGGCACATCGAATCCCGCCTGTTTTACCGCTTCGTGAGCGGCAACCATTCCGAGCAGAATAGCCCGATCGGTGCGCCGCACCTCTTTTGCGTCTACAAACTGACTGAAATCGACATCACGGACCTCACCGGCAATTTTGTTGGGATAATCGGTCGTATCAAATGAAGTAATAGATCCGATGCCCGACTGCCCGTTGCAGAGCGCCTTCCAGAAGGCATCGACACTGTTACCTACTGGTGAGACAACCCCCTGTCCGGTAATGACAACTCTTCGTGACATGAATTATTAATCCTTGTGACTGCTGAAGGTGGATGGATAAACAACATCCAGAAACAATCAGGCCACTTACCTCCCTGCCTGTGCAACAGGGGGGCAGTTGAATCCAGAGACCTTTAATCAGACTTTGTTCTGAAGATAGTCGATTGCATCTTTTACTGTTTTGAGTTTTTCTGCATCTTCGTCGGGTATTTCGACATCGAACGCATCTTCAAAAGCCATGATCAGCTCAACCTGATCGAGAGAATCGGCGCCGAGGTCGTCTACAAATGATGCCTGCGGATTGACTTTATCCTCGTTGACACCAAGTTTCTCTGCTATAATCTGTTTTACTTTTCCTTCCATTTCACTCACAATGAACTCCTTTCAAAAAGTCTGACCACGTTAAAGGTACTGTAAAAATGGTAATAGCCTGTCTACATAACAAGTCCGCCGTCAACCGTAAGCACCTGACCGGTGACATAGTCGGCGAGCGGAGATGCCAGAAACAGGACTGCATTCGCCACATCGGCGGCACTGCCCAGTTTCTGCATGGGTATATTGGATGAGAGTTTTTCTTTATCGGTATCGGAAAGCTTGTCGGTCATGGCGGTTTTTATGAAGCCCGGTGCAACAGCGTTCACACAGATCGAACGACCCGCCAGTTCCCGGGCGACAGTTTTTGTAAGACCGATCAGACCCGCTTTCGAAGCACTGTAATTCGCCTGTCCGAAATTTCCCATCAGACCGACCACCGAGGCGATATTGATAATTTTTCCGGTACGGGCCTTCATCATGCTGCGGGCAACCTCCTTGCAGCAGAGAAATGCGCTTTTAAGGTTTACCTGCAATACCAGGTCCCAGTCCTCCTCTTTCATCCGGACCAGAAGTCCATCACGGGTAATCCCCGCATTGTTGACCAGAATATCGAGTTTTCCAAATACTCCTAAAACCTCTTTGAACATCCCCTCAACCTCGGCGCTGTCGGCGACATTCGCTTTAACGGCAAGCGCTTTGACACCAAGCTGTTCGATTTCAGCCGCAGTAGTCTGAGCGGTAGCTATATCGATATCACTCACGGCAACGCTGCAACCGGCCTGAGCGAGCCGCATTGCGATTTCCCGTCCGATACCACGGCCACCACCGGTTACAAGGGCTGTTTTTAAGGTAAGATCTATCACGGTGTTCTCCTTATCGAATTTTAATTTAGCAGAGAATATATGTTTGTAGCACTGTCACAGGGAATAACATTCAATGCCGGTATGCATTTTTTCACCAACCCCTTTATTACCGTACCGGGCCCGGTCTCAAGAATGGTACCATGGTCAAGCGTGTTGAGGGTATTCATTGAATCAACCCATTTTACCGGTGAAGTGAGCTGATTAAGAAGCAACTCCTTGATCCGTACCGGATCGGTTTCCGCTGCTGCGGAAACGTTCGAAACAACCGGACACTTTGGAGCGGCAAAAGTAACCCCCTCCAGAAACGCAGCGAAAGCATCCGCCGCACTCCGCATGAGCGGTGAGTGAAAAGCTCCGCTTACCGGCAGGACTATCGCCCGTTTGGCTCCTGCCGCCTTACACTTCTCACATGCTTCCCGCACCGCGGCTACTTCACCACTGATAACCGTCTGCTCCGGCGTGTTTTCATTGGCGGGAACCACGATACCGGAAGTAACCCCGGAAAGCGCCGCGATAAGTCCGTCACCCGTAAGACCGATAACCGCAGCCATGGTCCCTGCGCTGTTTTTTCCCGCTTCAGCCATAAGCGCACCGCGTTTTGCCACTGCGGTAAGACCATCTTCGAATGAAAGAATACCCGCTCCATAGAGTGCGCCATATTCTCCAAGAGAATGCCCGGCGGTCACCACCGGCGTAATCCCATTTTCGGCAAGTACATCAACAATAGCCGCTTCCACGGCAAAGAGGGCCGGCTGCGTATTTTCCGTAGCGGTCAATTGATCCATCGGACCGTCAAACATGATCGACGTCAGATCCCTTCCGAGAATACCGTTAACCTGATCGATGCGGCGGCGGGCGACAGCAAATGTTTCGTACACCTCTTTACCCATACCGACACTCTGTGAACCCTGTCCGGGAAACAGGAATGAAAAACTCATTGAAAACCCCTTTTAAATACCAATTGAATAGTAGAACGCATCAGAACCGGACCAGTACGCTTCCGACCGTGAGCCCACCGCCGAGAGCGGTAAACAGAACGTTCGTTCCCGGCGTAATAAGGCCTTTGGACCATACTTCATCCAGTGCGAGCGGTATGGATGCCGATGAGGTATTGCCGAACCGCTCAAGATTGCAGACCAGTTTGCTCTGAGGAATTGAGAGATGGTCGGCTACCGCACCGATAATCCGGCTGTTCGCCTGATGTGGAATGAAATAACCTATCTCGTCAAGAGTACATCCGGCCGTATCCAGTGCATTTCTGGAAGCTTCGACCATCATCCGTACCGCATGTTTGAATACTTCGTTTCCCCGCATCTGCATGGTGCGATCTGCACCCCATGCCGGCAGAACGAGGATATCACCAAGCGAACCGTCACTGTGCAGATACGCGTTGCAGATACCGGTGGAACGCTCATGACCAGCCTCAACTACCACCGCACCGGCCCCGTCACCGAACAGAATACTGGTTGAACGGTCGGTCCAGTCGAGTGTCCGGGAGATCACTTCGGCACCGATCACCAGAACCCGTGTTGCCTGGCCGGAAAGAATAAGGCTGCGTGCAAGGGTAAGTGCATAAACGAATCCTGTACAGGCGGCGCTTATGTCAAAAGCGAACGCATTGGTACAACCGAGCTGCGCCTGCATCCTGCATGCCGTGGAGGGAAAAAATGAATCGGGAGTAAACGTTGCGCATAGAATGGCATCAATGGATTCAGGGGAACACGCCGCGCGTTCAAGCGCTATGCGACCGGCTTCGACACCAAGTACCGATGCGGGAACAGGATTTTCCCGATCAACGATATGCCTGCTTTTTATCCCTGTACGTGAGATGATCCATTCATTCGAGGTATCCAGAAAGGCTTCGAAATCCCGGTTGGCCATAACCGTTTCAGGAACATATGAGCCGACGGATACGATATGCGCGCTTGTTATTGCATCACCCACGTTGTCAGTTACCTTTCGGTCACATCGGTTCCCGGACGGCACGACTTTTAACAGCAGTAATTGCTGCCGCAATCGCATTGGCGATCGCTCTGGACGAGGAGCCGCCGTGTGCCTTGAGCACCGTACCATCAATACCGAGAAACGGTACGGCTCCGTAATTATCCGGGTCAAGTATCATCATTTTTCTTTTATAATCGTCATTACGGCTTGCCGTATCACCAAGTACCGAGCCCGCAAGCCGATGAAAACTCTCACACGCCTTGAGCAGCACATTGCCGGAAAAGCCGTCGCACACCACGACATCGGCATCACCTGTCAGTACATCATTGCCTTCAATAAACCCCCCGTACCCGCTGCACCGTTCACGCAACTGGACACCTGCCTCGGCGATCTCGCGAGTTCCCTTGACCGCCTCTTTTCCGATATTGAGAAGTGTCACCACCGGCGAAGGTATCTTCCGGGTACGGCTCAGATACCGCTCTCCAAGGATTCCAAAGGAGACGAGATGCTCACTGCGGCAGTTGAGGTTTGCTCCCACATCAAGTAGCAGAACCGGTTTCTTTTTCACTGTCGGTAGCAGTGCCGCAAGCACCGGCCTGAGTGCTCCTTCGGATCGGCCTAAAATAAATAATGCCGCACCCATGAGAATAGCGGTATCACCGGCGCTGATCGATGCTTCTACCGAGCCCTCTTTCTGAAGAGTGATACAGCGCACAATTGCCGCACCCGTCTGTTTTTTCCAGACACTGGCTCGGCGATCGCCTGGATCGATGATGTCATTGCACTCGACGATTTCCACATCACCGAGACGTTCACCACCCCCGACCTCATCAGCTACCGCCTCAATCCGCTCCCGGTTCCCGCACATATAGACTTTAAACGGTACATCGAGTGCAGCTCGGGCCTCAACGATTCCCGAGAGAACAACACGCGGACCGTAATCACCACTATCAACATCAACGGCAAGCCGGATGGTGTTCATGCGACGTGACTGATTTCCTGTACTATGGTGTACCGTAGCTGTGAGTAGCCGAAGAGAGTGTTCCCCACGGCTTATTCTTCGGGAGTTTTGACTTCCATACCCGCGTAATAACCGCAGTTTCCGCAAACACGATGCGGACGAGTCGGTTGCTTGCAGTGGGCACAGAGTACCGGTTTGGACGGTTTGAGCGCAAGATGACTGCGCCGCCGATCCCTTCGGGCACTTGAATGATGTTTTTTCGGCATTGCCATGGTTTGTTCCTCCTTATAGTATAATGATCATTATTTCTTTTTCAGTTTACGCAGTGCTTCCCATCGCGGATCAATGGATTCCTCACTACCTGACGACTCCCCGGAATCTTCCGCCGGAAGATGTATCGTGCAGTTTTCACTGCAGAGCGGCTTGAGCGGCAGAGAGATCATCACCTCATCATAAATTACCGGTGCAAGATCCACAGACTGATGCCCGGTATTAAAATAAAAATCCGCCGTATCCTCATCATCTGCCGGCCCTTCCTTCCCGTCATGTTCCTGGAGCACCAGGGGAAGTGTTGCAGTTACCGGAAAATCGAAGGTTTCACAGCAGCGCGAACACTCCTGCCTGAAACTGCCTTCAAAGTGCAACTGCACATACACCATTGGACCGGTACGATCGATAGTGGCCTCGCACCTGACTTTCTCAGAAAAAGGCGGCAGGTCATCTTTTGCCGATGCCAGGTCGGAAGCCTGCCGGACAACAGAGTGTCCCTCACGAATGCTCCCAGTATCCAATATCATTGAATCGGTCCTTTACCACCCGGATCAGTCAGCTAAGAGAGTACGTTTCGACTAACGCTCACGGTCAAACAACGCGAAGATTGCCCTCAATATCCCCAATGAGCAGGCGCTTACGCACCACATCTGGAAACCCACCCCGGAGTTCATACTCCGGAATCTTCGGCAGACGCAAGTTGAAAAACTTTAAAAATAATATGTCCATCGAACGAATTCAATGGCGGACTTTTTGCGGGGAATACACTGACGAAATACTTCAGGATCCGGAAGCGGCGATAAGGGCTCCGGCTTTCTGAAACGTATCATACGCGGTTCGCGCCTTCTGACGAAGAACACGCTCACGGAGCCGCTCCTGTTCCGAGTCTTCGGAATAATAGAATGAACGGTAATAATAGGCCGCCTCGGAAAGTGACTGCAGAGCGGTTTTAAGCAGTGCGACCGACTCATTAAAGAAAGAATCGGTCAGGGAGAGCTTCTCGAAACCAGCTTTGAGTTCATCGGTTTTTTTCTTCACTTCGGATGCTTTGCCCATAAGCGTCTGCAAATCAGCACCGCGATCCTGCAGGTCGATGTTGATCATCGCCGAAGCGAGACCGGTACCGGTGGCAATAATGGTGTTGAGTTTGGCCGCCTGCCCCATCCGTTCCTTATTCGCACGCAGAGCTTCCTCCTGTGACTGAATACGGGCCTCGGCAATCTTCTTTTCAGTCTCGAGCCGTTTGAGTTCTTCCATTTTCCTGGAATCAAGATCGGTGTTCACATACTGCACGATACCCCACACTGTTCCCGCCAGCATGATGGTAGCCATCAGATACGAAAGACTTAACCTGGTAGGGCCATGCGCATTGATGGCGATCATGTAAGCAAGGATGGTCATACCGCAGGCCAACGCTAACAGCAGGACTTCAACACTCATAGTGATTCCTTTTTCCGTATCAGTACCGACTCGATTTTCATCGGATTTGCTTTTATAATATAGAAATTCCTGTCCTCTATTGCAAATTTATCTCCTGTCTCAGGAATGTACCCCAGGTAACCGGTGAGCACTCCGTTAAGGGTCATTGATCGAGGCGCACCGGCAGGCACCTGGGGTGGAAGCCAGCCGGAAAGCACTCCGACGGCAGTATCACCCGGAAAAACTTTCGACGAAAGTGCATGGTCCTCGGCCGGCATATCTGAAGACGTCTTCAGAAGTGGTGAGAGTACCCGCAGTACGGCATCTGATAGTTTCACCACCCCTTCGAACGATCCATACTCATCGGTAACCCCGGCCAGGTGTTCCCCTTTATCGAGCAGCAGGTCAATCGCCTCGGCAACCTCAACGGTATCGGTAACCCAGGGCAGTGGAACCGCCAGCTCTTTGAGTGTCAAATGGGGTGCACTCTGCAGAAGCGCGGGTATTGAAACGATGCCGGTAACCTGAGCAGTATTTTCACGCCGGTATACCGTAACAAACGACTCCCGCAGCACTCCCGATGCCGTGCGTACCTCCGCTACCGTCATCTCACCGGCAAACATCGGCACTACCGAGCGGTGCTGCATGAAATTACGGACCGGCTCGGTGCCCCGCTCAAGCAGTCCGACGATCATATCCTGCTCTTCGGCACTGATTGCCCCCCGGTCACGCGAAGCGATAACACCGCTTTTAAGTTCATCGAGCGTGACGAACGGACTCGGCCGACGCATCCGCACCGACACCCTCCGGAGAAAAAACACATTTACCGATCTGATCAAATGCAGGACTGGTTTGAAACCCCAGATAATTCCCGTAAGTACCGGGGCACAGAGGAGGGCGATACGCTCGTTATGTTTGAGGGCGAAATTTTTCGGGAGCATTTCACCGAAGACGACAATGAGCCCGGTAGCAAGCCCCATGGTATAGAGCACCGAATGACCGGCAAAGAGTTGCCGCATGAGGGAATCAATCATTCCGGTAAGCGTAATGTTAACAAAGAGGTTTCCCAACAAAATCATCAAAAGCGTCTGCTGGCCATTACTGAGCAGACGGTACACCCACCGATGAGCAACGTGCTCCTGCAGACGAAAATAGCCGATACGCTCCCGCGGTATTGAGAAGAGAGCGGTTTCCGATGCACTAAAAAAAGCGCTGCAACCGAGAAACAACGCGATACCGCACCAGAGTACAAGTACAGAAACCGTCACAACCACCACCTGTTGAAAGTACCGGTACCGGCTACCAACGGAGCCCCGGCGAATGCCGGACCACCACAGAAGAGGAAGTACCGGCAGTCGGAAAATCGCCGTGTCAGAACGGCAGATCATCCTCGGAAACATTCATGGCTTCAGGTCCGGAGCCACCCCGCGACTCATATTCGGGGACGCTCTGGTCCATGCTGCTATCAGGGCTGCCACCCGACGAACCGGTTGCTCCTAGAAACTGTACCGTTAAAGCAACGATTTCCGTTTTATACCGTTTGTTGCCGTCTTTGTCATCCCAGGACCTATTGGTAATACGGCCCTCGATATAGGCGCTGCGACCTTTTTTGAGATACTGATTGACCAGCTCCCCGAGTTTTCCCCAAGCAACTATCGTGTGCCATTCGGTACGATCCTGCCGCTGACCGTTGCGGTCGGTCCACCGCTCAGTCGTGGCCAGAGAAAAGGTGGCCACCGGTTGCCCCGAAGGGGTATAGCGCAGTTCCGGATCCTTGCCGAGATTACCGATCAGAATGACTTTATTGACACCAACCATAAGATCCTCCATATAGAATGTAGTGACACACCCGTGATACCGGCCAACCGTTCCCGCCATTTCACGGTTGCTGATTATTGACATACAGTGCTCCGGTACACGAGTGTACACGGAAGCTACACGGCAGATATAAAAATGATAGCGGGCTACCGCAAAAGCAACAACCCGAATGGCAAACCTCACATCAGCATGGCCATTACCGCTGCGGTAATACCCGCAGCGACAATTGAAATAATAAGCACCGGCAGAAGGGGTTTTTTCTTTTTTGTTTCAAAATTACTTGCGGGGTTAAGGGGCTTCCAGAGAAACAACCGCAGGACTTTATCACCTATGGGTTGAGAGCGGTAATGCCACCCCTCACCGATTCGCATACTGATCTGTGCATTTTTTCCGTTCAACGCGAACACTGTCTCACCGTTAACAACCTTAAGGTCGGATAAAACCGTTGTGTCGATGATTTTCACCTTCGGAGCACTGATGTGTATACCTAAAAATTCAAGAACCAGTCGTCCGGTGGTTTTATTATAATGAAACCAGTATTCTTCGGGATACCGGTCGAACACCAGATCAACCCTCAGTTTGAGCGTATTCTTTTCGATTACCATCACATCAACAGGAGTAACCGAGTACAACGTAATAGCACCTTCTGCAGCCCCGGAAACTCTGGTTCCCGAAAGAACGAGTACTGCAACCAGTACGTAAAGCCGTTGTAAAAGCGGAAATTTCATTATAAATATACCGTAGCGTCTCCGGATGATACCGATATTCTATATCCGTATAGAGTTTTCTTCCAGCCGACCGGATATCTGCGGTATCGGTACAATTCCCGGGTATCTTCCCTCACCCGGTCTCTTATCAGCACCTCCCGCATCCGACCAGTCGGTCACCAGCAGATCCTTCAAGCATACATTAACAACCCCAAAAATTTCAGCAGCGGGATGACCACACCATTCTGATGTCTCACAAAGCATCCCCGTACCACGGCACCGCCTTGTTGACGAAATGATACATCGTATTACGCAACCACGGCCCGACGACATCCCGCACTCGCCTGAGATGCAACAGATCTCCACAGGAACGGTTTCCCCGAACGTGGGAAGCTACTGGTAAAAATAATTCGACCCGAAACGGAAACAGCTGCAATTCAATACATTATAAGATTATTTTTACAGCATCGCCTTCATGACGACAAACAATGTATTTCCGGAAGGAACAATACGGAATATACGGTCAACCATCAGGATTCATGCCATGTATACCAGGGAACTCAACAAAGCACTCGAACTGGCAAAGCAAGCCGGAGAGCTTCAGCTTGCTGCCCGCGGCAACGGAATTTCCTTTGAACGGAAAGACGACCACTCTCCCGTAACCGCTGTTGACCGGGCCTGTGAAGAACTGCTTCGCGGCAACCTGCTTTCCGGCTTTCCGGGAGACGGTTTTCTTGGAGAAGAAAGCGGTCAGCTCGAGGGTACCACCGGCAGACGCTGGATCATCGACCCAATCGACGGTACCCGGCCGTTTATCCGGGGTATCCCCACCTTCAGCACCCTTGTGGCACTTGAATACGAAGGTGTTCCCGTTGTCGGAGTCATTCATCTTCCGGCACTCGGCATCACCTGCTGGGCATCGCGGGGTGAGGGAGCGTTTATCAATGGAAGCCCCGCACGGGTCTCTTCGACAGACCGGATCGAGAACGCGATGGGCAGTGCGCTCGGTTTTCTTGAGCATGAAAGCGCCCCGCTGCGTGACAGGCTCCTCTCGTTCATGCATCGCTGGGATTATGCCTACGGATTCATGGACGCGTATTCCTATGTTCTCCTTGCAGGGGGACAACTCGACTGCTGCATCAACCTGCTCGACAAACCGTGGGACTGCGCCGCTGCGGCCTGTATCATCACCGAGGCGGGGGGTACGTTTTCCGATATCACCGGTGCGCCGAGTGTCCACGAAGGAAATTTCGTCTGCTCGAATGGCATCCTGCATCAGGAAATCATACGCCATTTCAACGGCTGATGCCGCAACGGCACCCGGCATGAAATATTTTATGCATCCTGATCGGGGGTATCCCGATACGCTGGATGACCGGCCACCCCGATTCCCGGAACCCGGGTAAATAATCAATCATCCATGCCGTAGTTATACCGGTTCGTTTTTTCCACGAAATCCCTTCAAGGAGGCTTTTTGTCATCAGCAACTCCGCGCCGTACCGAACAGGCAGGTATACTGCATTTTCTCCGTGAAATGGGGTCCGCCCTTATCATGGCGCTGATCGCTATTGTTTATGTTATTCAGGCATTCAAAATTCCCACACCATCAATGGAAAAAAGTCTTATGGTGGGAGATTTTCTGCTCGGCCTGAAATTCGTCTACGGAGCACCACTTCTCCCTTTTGCACTGGATATGGGTATTTCGAAACGGTTTCCCGCCATTGCCGATCCCAAGCCGGGAGATGTGGTCATTTTCAAATATCCGGGATCGGAGAAAAAGGATTATATCAAGCGGTGTGTTGCCGGACCGGGATCAGTGGTGGAGATAAACGGCGAGCAGCTCACCGTTGACGGGAAAGAACTTGTCAAACCGCCTCATGGCTATTACATGCGCCACGGCCAGCTCGGCCCGATTTCACACTTCGCTCCATTGCGAATCCCGAAGAAAGGAGATGTGCTCCGCCCTTCGGAACTGCCCACCCGAGAATTCCTTTTCTGTAAAAACCTGATCCACCAGGAACACCCGCGCGCGAAGGTGCGGGCGGTCTATCAGCTCTATCTCGACGGAACCTTCGCAAACAACGAAAAGTTTATTGTGATTCATCCTGCCAACGGTAGACAGTTCGAGGTATCGTTCAGCGACATCTCGTTCGAAACTGATGACTGGACCGAACTCGAGCGACGTTTTGCGGAGGTAAAAAGCCGTTTTGAAGGACGCGAAGTTGAAATCAGGAAATTCATCTACCTCAAAGACAAACCGGTAGAAGAGTATACCGTCAAATTCGACAATTACTTCATGATGGGTGACAACCGCGACAACAGCGCCGACTCACGGTTCTGGGGTTACCTCAACCGCAACTTCGTCAAGGCGAAGGCATTCATCCTCTACTTCTCACTCGACAAAAATAAACCCTACTGGCAGCTGCCGCTGAAGATCCGCTGGAACCGTATCGGCAAACTCATACGGGCATGGGATGGATCTCCGGAAGCGGTAAAATAACATCTAATATTTTCCATTGCGGAGGTAGGGACGCACGGCTGTGCGTCCCTGCGCCGTGCGTTCACACGTTAATTTTTCAACAGTGCAGGCTGCCCCGTTGCCTGAATCACATCACGCCACAGGGGACTTTCCGGATCGATCCGGTTGCGTTTTGATACCGCGAGATCCATGGGAACATGGACGAAGGTGTTGTTGATAAGACTGATGAGCACCTTGGTTTTTCCCGCCATGGCTGCATGTGCGGCATTGGTGCCGAGCCTCGTGCAGTAAATTGAATCGTTGGGATTCGCCGGGGTACTGCGGATAATGTAGCTCGGATCGATATACTTGAGATTAATCGCGACATTCTCGCCCTTGAAGAATTCGCGAATATGCTCCTTCAGAAAGATGCCGATATCACTGAGTTTTTTATTACCTGAGGCATCCTTCTGCAGGGACGCCGCAAGATGTTCCTGTCCTGCGCCTTCGGCAACCACGATAACCGCATGCCCGCGCTGCCGGATGCGCTCCAGAAGATGCCTGAGCAACCCCCGCTCGCCGTCGAGATCAAACGGCACTTCCGGAATCAGGACATAGTTGACATCGTTGTTACCAAGCGCGGTATGCACCGCAATAAACCCCGACTCCCGTCCCATCACCTTGACTATTCCGATTCCGTTGATGGCGTCGTGCGCTTCGACATGCGCTCCTGCAACCGCTTCGACCGCCTTGCCGACCGCGGTCTCAAATCCGAACGATTTCTGAATGAAGCTCAAGTCATTATCAATGGTTTTGGGGATACCGACCACCGCGATCTTCAGTTTCCGTTTGATAATTTCTTCCGCGATACTGTTCGCTCCGCGCTGAGTGCCGTCGCCACCGATGGTGAAAAACAGTGAAAGATTCATCCGCTCAATACTGTCGACCAGTTCCCCCACCTGATTACCGCCGCCGCGCGCGCTGCCCAGAATCGTCCCCCCCATCCGGTGGATCTCCCCAACCACATCGGGATTGAGCTCGATAGTATCATAGCCGTTTTCCGGAAGAAGCCCCTGATAGCCGTACCTGATTCCGGCAATTGAACGTACACCGTACTGATACCAAAGTGTCATCACGATCGCCCGTATCACATCATTGAGTCCTGGACACAATCCCCCGCAGGTTACAATTCCCACACGGACTTTCGACGGGTCAAAATAAATTTTTTCCCGTGGTCCGGCCTTCTCGAGCAGCGATTTGCGGGTGTACGTCACCTGTTTTCCCGGCACCGCAGAAACATTATGCAGTATAAATTCATTGTCGCTGACATAATTCGCCATGAGATCATCATTGCGTTTTGAAAGGGAGATGGGCGAATGGACCCCGGTTTTTCCGAGATTCGGAACGGTAAAATCGTATGATGACATGTCAGACTCCTTTGGCTCAATAATTACTGCGCTCCGGCACTACGGAAGGTTTCGCCCCCTGCGGGCCCGGCCTCTACCGGACATAACAACCTTCGTAGCGATTACGGTGTTACCGGAAAAATGCATTCAGAATATACTTGGCGCTCCACCTGCCGACTATCCTTGTACGACTCGGATATCCGTTGTATTTTCGAGAGATGCATATCCACTACCGATTACTGCCGCCTCTGCTTTTGTTCATTGTACTATTCATGCCGTCATGCGCGCATCGTCAATCGCCATCGGGCGGTCCCGACGACACCACAGGGCCTGCAGCCCTTATTGAAGATCCCCCCTCGGGATCGGTTATGGTCTCCCGGCATGCCAAAATCAGCATAACCTTTTCGGAGTGGCTCCTTCCCGCATCAGAAAAGGGGGTAACACTCTATCCGGTATCCCCGATTAAAACGAAGGTGACCGGAAAACGGCTCGATATCAGACCGCTCCACCCCCTCGCCGACTCCACCACCTACCATGTGGTGATCACCTCAGGCCTCAAGGACCTGCGCAACAACCCGATCAGCAAACCGCTGAGCATAGTCTTTTCCACCGGACCGGCACTTGACAGCGGATCCATCACCGGGTGCGTAGCTGATCCGCAGCGACGGTTGCTCCAGCCGGTTGTGGCACTGTTCCGCCTTCCCCGTCAGCCCGACGACAGCGGTTTCAACGGACCTCCCGCCTACCTCGCGCAAACCGACAGCAGCGGCAGGTTCTCCTTTGAAAACATCCGTACCGGACGCTATTCACTGCTCGCCTACCTCGACAAAAACAGCGACTCACGGCTCCAGACCGGCGAGGAACTCTACCTTCCGGAAGATTCAGTGATTACCGTCGGTGCCACCCCGTCTAACGCACTACTCTACCCTGCACAGTTCGACACTTCCCGTCAGAGCATAGCGTCCGTCACTGCGCTGGACAACAGAACACTTATCGGTCAATGGAAAAAACCGTGGGACACACTCATCTGTCCGGCGGCACCTGCATTCACCCTGCAGCCTGCCGACACGACATTACAACCGATCACCGTGCAGTCGCGCCTCACAACCGGGTCTACCCGCTTTTTTCTTCTTCCCGACACGGCGCTCGATTCGACGAGTTATCTGCTGGTGTACACGATAACCTCTTTGTTCGATACCACCGTCGTTTCCGATACGCTCCGCTGCAACGGAGCGGTACTTCCCGACACGGCCGCGCCGTTTCTGACCGGATCGTCACCGACCGTCAACGCCGACCTGCACCCCGAGATCCGCCTCTTCTGGTCGGAACCGGTCACACTCACGCTCCCGCTTGTCATGTCCGATACTCTCGGAGACACCCTCATTCTTTCCGGCGATTCAACTGCATCGGATACGACACGGTTGACTACCAACCGTGCACTGCTGCCCGGGCACGCTTACCGGCTTATCCTCTTTTCCCGGGATGGAAACGACCTCAGCGGGAATCCGCTGCGGCAACGTGATTCCACCGACACTGCAACGATCATCACCATTTCGACCGTCAAAGCCGACAGCATCGCCGTCTCGCTCCGGGGGGGGGCACCCTGTCTCGAAAAGAGCGCTCTGCGCAAATGGCGGTTTACGCCACTTGCCGGTATGCGTTCCTATACTGTTCCCGACAAGTCAAACAGTTTTCGTTTTGACTCTCTACCGGCCACCAAGGGCAAACTCGCCACCTTCATCGACCGCAACAGCAACGACCGTCCTGATCCGGGCCGACTGCTGCCGTATATGGCACCTGAACCGTTCGTCATGTTTGAGGACACCATCGAAGCGCGCGCCAGATGGGATGTGGAGGGTATTTCCCTCGAGCCGTGCGATCCGTGCTACCGGAAACCGGTCGAGAGCGAGGAAGATTCCATCGGCACGGAAGAGTAGCACGATGGTGTTGAGTACTTAAAAAGCTAATCGGATACTATGGCAAAAAAAATTTTGTTAACTATTTTGACAAAATATTTTTTGCCTTTTACATAGTGCAGTTATGGCATTTCACATCACTATCCCTCACGGTCCACCCACCTCCCGTGCACTGTCCCGAAGAAAATCCCGCTGGTAATAATCATCGTCAACCACCCTGCCGTTCCAGACAACAATATCGAGATCAATGGTGCGGGGCCCGTTCTTATTTGCAGTTTTTACCCGCCCGAGTTCCTGCTCAATTGTTTTAAGCGTCCGGGTGAATCTCCCGGTGTCCTGGTCGGTTTCAATGAGAACTGCACCATTGACAAAATCCGGTTGTTCGGTATACCCGAGAGGTGCAGTCACCCTGAGCGAGGAAACCTGCAGCACCCGGGAAACTGCAGAGAGTTTCCTGATGGCGAGATCAATGTGATGATCCGGATCGATATTGGATCCGATGCCGACAATAACGGTGTTCACCCGCCACGTTTCCCGGAGAGTGTCACCGAAACGGAATCGGCAAAACGGAGCGCCTTCGGTTTGTCAATGGTGACGGTGGCCTGTTGTACGGCGCGGTCATCCATAACCAGACCGAGCACATGAGCGGTCAGTGATTCGAGAAGATTGAATGACGTTTCCTCTACCGAGGCGATAATCCGCTTCTTCAATCCCCGGTAATCGATCGTTGTTTCAAGCGTATCGTGCGCAATCGCCCGGGTTGCATCGAACTCCATCGCAATCGTGATGACTATCTCCTGCTTCTGGTGACGTTCCCACTCGTTACAGCCGATAATCGCACTGAGGCGCAGACTGGTTATCCTGACCGTTGCCGGCGATATGCTGTATTCCATAGATTGTTTCCTTCCCGTTTCGGTATCCGGTATCACTCCCATTAAAAATCGTTCCCTTCTCCCCCCTGGTGCAACTCCCGCAAAATCCAGTCGCACTATTCTCAGTCTGGAGATGGGCAGCAGAGTAAGCGCCGCCCCTCACCCACCACCAGCCTCGCTGTATATCAATACAGCATCGTCTCTCGCGACAGTACAACAATCAGTCAATTTTCACTGCTCTCCGGCAACACCCATCGCCACTTAATTGGAATTCAGCAATTGAAGACCGTTACTCTATGGCACATCCTTTGCGGTAATATATTTTATTTAAAACTCCCGGTGAAGCGGACAAACAACCAGTCTGATACCACTACTCATACCAGTTAAACCGGAACATTAACTCATTTCATTCAGAAAGGAAGTACCGATGCTGAAGAAGAAAAGCGTTTACAAATGTGATGTCTGCGGTAATATTGTTGAAGGCCTCTGGGACGGTAAAACGGACATTTCCTGCTGCGGCAAGCCGATGGGGGAACTGGTCCCCAACACTACCGATGCAGCCAAGGAAAAGCACGTCCCTGTTATTGTTCGTGAAGGAAACAAGGTAACCGTGAAGGTGGGTGAAGTTGCTCATCCAATGACCCCGGAACATTACATTCTTTTTGTTGAACTGATTGTTGGCGATAAAGTTCTTCGTCACGATTTCAAACCGGGAGATGCCGTTGCGGAAGCGATCTTTTTCGTTGAAGATGCCAATGCACCACTGCAGGCCCGTGAACTGTGCAACCTTCACGGATTCTGGGGAACCAAATAATACGTAGCACCCATCGACTACCGATGAGCATTCCTGAGCCGGTTTATCTGAACCGGCTTTTTTTATTTTCCGGCACGCTTTTTGATAATCATAACTGATAACCTGCTTGTCGGCAGATGCCGAATAGAGGGAGTCGCTATGAAGAGACTAAGCAACCTTTGGAAATTCATTACCGGTACCGTAACCGGAAGCTGTATAGCCGTTTTCAATCCGTCGCTGCCGGTCAGTTTAACAGGAGACAGTTACACACTTGAAGAACTGGCGTATCAGGATACCCGTCACGAGGAGCGAACGGCGGAAACCGGCTGGTCATATCAGTGGGTACCGGAAGAGGGACTCGTCCTCTTGTCGAACAGAAAAACTCCTGAAGGCCGACAGACGGTCGGACTGCGACGGGCGGTATTCCGTACAGTGGTAGGAAAAAGAACGGCGGATCCTCGGTAAAACGCATTGCCGGATGAGGCAACCAATATCCTCATCCGGCGACAAACTGTTAAAAAAATGACCAATACGTTCCCGAGAAATTCTATAATGGTCCCCTTATTTGCCCTTCGACCATTTCACGGTACAACAATTGCAGTGTAGAATGAAGATCAGTAGAGAGTGGCGTCAATGTGGATGCGGCGGCATTACTCTCCACCTGCAACACCGACGACGCTCCGGGTATTACCACACTCACCTCAGGAAAATCTAAAATCCATCTGAGGGCGAAGGCGGCCATCGTGACACCGGTGGGAACCAGTGGCCGCAGCCGCTCGACACAGGCGAGCCCGTGATTGAATTCGAGACCCGAGAACGTCTCGCCGGCACTGAACGCTTCACCGTTGCGATTGTAATTACGGTGATCGGAAGCACTGAACGTTGTACGGCTGTCGAACTTTCCCGAGAGCAGTCCACTTGCAAGCGGCACCCGGATAATAAGTGCCGTACCGTTTTGCTTGGCATCAGCGAAAAAAGCTTCAGCAGGCAGTTGCCGAAAAATGTTGAATATCACCTGCAGCGAGGCAAGATCGTTCTGACGAAGGCATATACGAGCCTCATCAACGGTTTCGACACTCGCGCCGAACGCACGCACTTTCCCCTCGCGTTGCAACTCCCGCAACCAGTCGAACACCTCACCGCTCTCCATATACTGCTTCGGAATGCAGTGCAACTGCAACAAGTCAATGGTATCCCGCCGGAGTCGGCGCAGGGAGTTCTCGGTACATTTTCTGAACAGATCGAGGGAATAGCCATCCGGGTATCCTTCCAGACGCCCGAGTTTCGTGGCTACATACACCGTCTCAGAACAGCCGGACAGAAACTTCCCGATAATTGATTCGCTTATCCCCCGGCCGTACACATCCGCCGTATCAAAAAAATTGATCCCGCGGTCAACCGCCGCTGCCAGCACCGCTCCAGCGGTTGCTTCATCAACACATCCCCAGTCCCCGCCAAACTGCCAGGTGCCAAGCCCCACTTCGGAGACATTCCATGGCAGGTTACTAAATTTCCGGTAGTGCATAGTCAGGTACTCTCTCCCTATACATGACGAACGGTAGTCACTCCGCCGTTCTCTGCAATGAAACGTTTGTTTTTACTAATAAGATAGGCAGCACCGTAGGTACCGCATGCAACCATAATAATAACGGCACCAGCGGTCAGATTGAGCAACCAGGCGAGGACAATACCGGTGAGGGTGATTCCCATACCCGCGGCAACCGCAACGGTCATCATGGTGCGCAACCGCCTGGTGAAGAGTTCCGCAATGGATGCGGGGATAGTGAACAGGGCAATCACCAGAATAAGGCCGACTGCGGCGATGAGCATCACCACCGTGCAGGCGATCAGGCAAAGCAGCAGATACCGCAGAATCGTTACCGGCAGCCCGTTGATCGCGGCGAACTCCTCATCGTAGGAAACCGCCAAGAGTTCCTTGTACAGAATGAGCACTACCGCCACCACCAGCACGTCAAGTACCGCCATAGTCAGCAGCCCGCTACCCGATACCGCCATAATACTGCCGAACAGATAGCTCATGAGATCTGCATGATAACCGGGAGTCAGATCAATCAGAATAATCCCGAGCGCCATACCCGCAGCCCAGAGTGCCCCGACCAGTGCGTCTGAGCGCTCACGGTTGCGTCCGGTGGCATACCCCATGACCAGTGCACTGACAAGTGAAAACGGGAGGGTTCCCGCCGCAGGAGGCAACCCGAGAAACACCGCAAGCCCCAGCCCGCCGTAAGCGGCATGCGCCACACCGCCGGCGATAAACGACATCCGGTTGACCACCACCAGTGTACCTACAATACCGCAGGCAATACTTACCAGCACCCCCGCGGCAAGTGCATTGCGAAGAAAGAGCAACCCGACGGCATCAATCATGGGTGCACCCGCCTTCATGGGAATGAAACACCCGGTGCGGCACACCATGCGCAATCAGATCGACCTGACAGCCGAAGGTACGGTTGATAGATTCCTGATCGATCTTTCCATCGGGGTGAAAAAAGAGCGTTTTGTTGATACAGGCAACCGACTTGACATACCGGGAGAGGATACTGACATTGTGCGTCACCAGTACCACGGTTACCCCGGTACCGTTGAGCAGACGAAGGTGCTCATAGAGGTCATCCGCACCGGCAGCATCGATACTCGCAGTGGGTTCGTCCAGAAAGAGCATCTCCGGATCGGCTACCATCGCCCGGGCAAGCAGTGCCTTCTGCCGCTGCCCGCCGGAAAGCTGCC
Organism: Chitinispirillaceae bacterium; assembly: GCA_050304135.1. Classification (GTDB taxonomy): domain Bacteria; phylum Fibrobacterota; class Chitinivibrionia; order Chitinivibrionales; family Chitinispirillaceae; genus JAFGNB01. The sequence goes on from JBNLDC010000005.1 coordinate 92,251, forward strand.
CTATAGGGCGATCCTTTACAATAGAAAGCCCCAACCGCTCCAGTATGATATCAGCTTTCAGATAGTCAGCACGGAGATACCGCTTCCCGAGCCCCCGTCTGCCGGCAAGTCCCATAAGTGCCACGTCGCGCACGGCCACCGGAAACGACTTGTTGAGCCCCGTCTCCTGCGGTACGTACCCGACACGGTGCCGTGTTGCCGCCGGTTCTGCACCGAGCAGTCGTACCATACCCTTTTGCGGTTGTATCAGCCCGAGCATGAGTCGCAACAGCGTTGTTTTACCCCCGCCGTTCGGTCCGATCACCCCGACGAAATCTCCCTGCTCCACCGTCAGCGAAACGGCATCTACCGCAGCGTCACCTCCGTACGAAAATGAGAGGTTCTCCACCCGGACTGCAGATTCACCCGTCACTGGCTGCACAACACCTCCGCCACCCGTTTAAGATTTTCAGCCCAGTCTTCCGCCAGCGGATCCGCCACAAGAGTTCGTCCCCCGATCCGCTGCGCAATAACCGAAGCGGTCTTTGCCGAAAACTGCGGTTGCACCAGAACCGCTCTGATTCCTTTCCGTCGCGCACGGCTGACAATTTCACTCAACTGGCGCATTCCCGGTTCCTTCCCCTCCACCTCGATCGCGATCTGATGGAGGCCGAACGCCTGGGCGAAATATCCCCACGAGGGATGAAACGCCATAAAGTGCTCCCCGGCACCACAGTCGTGAAGGCGACCGGTAGTGCGCTGCTTCAATGAATCTATCTCCTGCATGAATTGTTCAAACTGGTTCTGATAGGCAGCAGCATGTAAAGTGTCAAGGTTCTGTAATGCGCGAAGGATCGTTGACGCCTGCATCTTCACCAAATCGGGAGAGAGCCAGATGTGCGGATCCGCACCCTCGTGATGATGGCGTTCGGCTTCATCATGCCCGGAGGCACCATCCGCCTCTTCCATCATGATTTTATCGATACCGCTGTCGGTGGGAATAACGGGAAGTGCCGGTTGAATGCTGCGCAGTTTCGGCAGCCATACCCGTTCCATCTCGACACCAACCGAGAAATAACAGTCCGCTTTCGCGAGTTCTGCCAGCTGCCGCGGTTTCGGCTCAAAGGTATGTGGTGATGCCCCTGCGGGAATCAATGTCTGTACCCGGCAGTAGTCACCGCCGATTTTTTCAACGAAATACTTCTGCGGAGGAATCGAGACAAACACCGAAATTCCTGAAAATGATTCGACGGCGGGTTTCGAACACCGGTTTATCAGGAGGACGAAACAACCGGCGATACTTAAACAAAATGTGAGAATTGTGTATCGGTTTATCTTCTGCATCGGATAAAAATAGTTTCTACCAGCATCTGAAATCCTTGTAAAAAGGAAACGACACCCCAGACGTTCAGCTGCACCTCAGTACCGGGCTACCACCACCGCCCGTGCACTTCGCTCTTCCCCGAGAATCCGGACAAAATACAATCCATTCACCGGTAGACTGACCACTATCTCGGTTCCGGGAAATCCGTGTTCGTAGACGATTTTCCCTTTGGCATCAACCACCACGATTCGGGGCGGTAATCGGTGCATACGCCACCCCCCTTCGACCGTTATCCGGATTTTACCGCCGGGGAGTACCCTGCAATTGAGTGACCCGGCATGCAAACCCGCTGAAAACTGCCGGTCCGGGGCAATCGACAAAACGGAAGTCCCGGGAAATCTTCCCGGAGTATCACAGAATTTGAAGGCCCATGTCTGCAGATCGTTGTAGGCCGGTTTATTGACCAGAAGGTAAACATTATCAACAGGATCATACACGGTATTCATAAAGGCGATATCAGCCGGATATTGCTTACCATCGTACGGGATGGAATACCACCGATTCTCCGGATAGGAGTAATAATGAAATCCGTTGTCTTTGAAAAGGGCGAAAACAGTATTCACTTCATCAAAGCATACCTGCCGACCATACGCGTCGATATGCGTCCCCTCCGGAGATTTGCGGACCCAACTCTTTTCCGGTGTATCGATAAACCACTCCCAAACATCATCCTTACCGAAGAAAAGCAGTGAGTGGTTCGGAGCATAATAATTGCAGGCACGTGACCCTTCCCAGTTCGGAGCGGTAGACTCGTCGAGGACAGAACGGGTCTGGTTGATGAAATCAGCAACCGCGAATTCCTGCCCAGATCCTTTAAGCATGTAAATCAGGTTGGTACGGGGATCCAGAGCGACACCCGCAGGGTTCGATCCCACCCCCATCTCACCCCGGGTATGCGACCATACCTTCGCAACAGGATCGAACATCCAGAGAGCCTTACCGGTCCACTCATCATTTTTTCCGGAGAGCGGGCAGTTATTGCCACCGCTTCCACTGAACGGACTGCTCACGAGGATCATCAGACAGGTATCAGCAGCCATCACCACCCCGTCGTAGGTGTGCCTGCTCGACGGCATTGCATTTCCTCCGGTATCATAAATACCTCCGCAACGGTTTCCACTGCTGTCGTACACCGCGAACTCCGGAGCATACTGTGAACAGGGTGTATACCGATACAGTGTATCCCATACCGCATTGTCAATATCGAATTCCATTACCTCGTTCCCGCCGAATGCCGCATGCCCGTGTCCGAAAAGGAGCAACTTGTGGCGATGATGGTCGTACACCATTCCGCTGTAATCGGTGATCGAAAAGGTGTTCGGGTCGTCATGCCAGCGATCGGTCACCTGCAGCCATGAAGTATCCGGAAGTGAGGCCAGCGCGGGATTTTGCGGAAAAGACGGCTGACTGCATACTTCCATGTGTAAAAGAGTTACCGACAGCGACAGTACCCACCGGCAGCACCCTTTTTTTCCGGTCATCGGAGCCCCCTTCCGCCCTGGTGAATGAAACAGCCGGAAAAGGTAGCATTGGCGGATTCAACCCGGACCAGATACAGTGCATGCCCTGTTACCTTCTGCTCCTTTAAAAGGTTCTGAAGGGCAAGCGAAGGAGTCGGAATCGAGGTGATGAACCGGTCTGCTGCAATACGCCCGTTCAGGGTGAACACCCGGAGACGCAATGGAAGTTCCCCGGCGGTTATACCCGTTATGGCGCCATTGACAATGCGGATCGATCCTATATGCTTTTTTCGCGGAACCGCTACCATCATCGGGGGAAGGATGACACTCCGTGGCACAACGGCGAATTGCGGTGTGGAAGAATAATTCTGTCGGGGTGCGCGGGTCTGGTATCGTTCCCACGCCTCTGCCGCCTGCGGCACTCCGGCATCGACCGCCACAGCCAGCGCCGGCTGCAGATTCGCTCCGTACCCGGTCGGCGATTCCGGATACCCGTCCATGACGTTGCCGTTACAATCGGACGGTTCAAAATTTTCGGTGTACAGCTCCTCAAAAGAGGCATATGGAACCTGGTCAGAACTCCCCACCTGCAGGCTGTATGCCGGCGCCTGAAGCCAGCAGTAACCGGGCGAGGTCATCCGGCCAACCGGGAAACGGCATTTCCAGTCGCGTAGCTGCATTGCTGAATGGAAACCGAGCTGGCAGGCATAGCCGATGCTCCAGGTAAAAAAGTCATCCTGCCAGGGTGCCAATCCGAAATTTCCATACGGCATGAGTCCCTTGAGCCACCCGAGCTGGTTCGTAGTCGGGCTGAGGGGAAAGGACTCGGTATACCACCGAATGTTGTTTTCCAGTTTTTCCGTAAAATAAGCTTTGAGGGGATGCTCATCAGGGGCAATGAAAGCAGCCTGTGCCAGTGTCCTCATACCCCAGGCCTGCGCACGAACCTGCCCCCATTTGAGCAGCCCGTCAGCATGCTGCCGATAGGAAGGGTTCGCGAGAACCATGTTCCAGTTGGCCCAGAACAGCAGCTCCTCAAGGTAAAAGTAGTCACCGGTAACAATATAAGGGACATACGCAATTGACGGTTGATGGGCATCGTCGGGGGTCAAGTCCGCAAGCCCGTTGACTACCTCCGGAAAACTTTCGTACTTCCCGGTTGCAGGATTGCGGGTATCGGCCTGATTTCCGAGAAGGGTCATATACGGATACTGATCGAGTGACACGGGCTGCCCGGTGGTTTTATCCCGGTAATGAATCTGAAAACTGCCGCCGCACCTGCCGTTGGCAAGTAAATTTTCTTTTGCCCGATTGTCCATGGACAACAGATACAATGCCGCAAACCGGGGAAGCGGACCGATATCATCCTGGGCGCCGGTCGCAGGCATATACGCTGAAAGGTCTCCCGGGGAAAGCGGAAGAAAATCATCATCAAGTTCACTCAGCGAAGTTTCTGCTATCAGGATTGTCGTATCATAAAACGGGAAGGCGTTGCTGCCGAGTAATTCCTTACGGTCAAAAATACACTGCAGCGGTTCCTCCCCGGGAACGCTGCCTGCTGCGTCGAGGTTGAATACTTTTGTCCATCGGCAGTGATGGGGATGTACAAGCTGCAGCTGTTCGTAAAGTACCGGTTGTGACGCAGTACCGATCCAAACATCGTACGTATACCCTTGCGGCGCAGGTTCGAAAGCATAATTATTTTCAATGGTCACCGCCACCCGTTGCGTTGTCCCTCCTTTGTACAAACGCACACAGAATTGCACTGCCAGATGCGGATGAGGGAGACCGTCAGCATCCGTAAACGGTGCAGCGGCAATGTACTCACAGCAGACCGGCCCCTGCAACCACACCTGCGGCTGTCTCAAAGCAGCTGCAGCGCGGCTTGAGCAGGTAAGGGTATCACCGGAGAGGTACAGGTACACCATGACCTCTTCGGACCGGGCAATGCATTTTTCAAGTGAAAGGGTGTCTTCTGATAGTACTGCGGCTTGGGCCGGATGGAGTGAGATCACCAAACGCTCTCGCGATGCGAGCTTCGGAGTAATCACCGATACGATACAATGGCGTGCTGTACCATCAGCATAACGCGCCTTGACGACACACTGTGAAGGTATCTCGTCCCCGTTTTCATTCCTGACTGCCAGCATCCGGTTTTCCGGCAGCCACCCGTGCGGACAGATATACCCGAAGGTATATCCAAGCGCCCCTGCGGGACTTTCGTTCGGATTATAGAACTCCACAGCAGCCGTCCGGACACCCCCCGTCAGCAACCCGACCATAAGCACCATAGGTCCGATTTTTTTACCGACCATTCCACACTCCTGCAGCATGCGGCATTCTGCAACCGCCTTCATTCCCTCCGATTATACAGCAGACGTTCTCCAAAATCGAACGAAATTTACGGGGCAGTCAACAGTGAGTGTACCATGACGCGCTGATGTCGAAACGGTCAGAACTCAAATCCGTCGGGAATCTGCACCGCCTTCGGCACAACGATAATCCCGTCGCGTACCAGAACGCCGTCACGCCCCCCCTCGACAATCTTTTCTTTATTGACAAGACGAACATTGTTCCCGATCCGGACATCCTTGTCGAGAATCGCATTTTCAATCACGCAATTTTTCCCGATACCAAGCTGCATGGTTCCCCCCGCTTCCTCCTCGTAAAAATCGGCACCCATAAAGATGACCCGGGAGAGTCTGCTGCCGCTGCGGATTACCGAACGAACGCCAAGTACGGAGCTTGAAACCGTGGCGTTTTCGATCATTGAACCTTCACAGATAATCGAAGAATCGATCTTCGAATCGGTGAATTTCGCCGCGGGCAGGAACCTGGCGCGGGTAAAAATCGGCTGCTGCTGATCGTAGAAATTAAACGGCGGGTTCGGTTGTGTCATTTCCATATGGGCATTGAAAAACGAACCGATCGTTCCGATATCTTCCCAGTACCCGTTGAACGGATAGGCGAACAGCCGGTACTTGTTGATGGCTGCGGGGATGATCTGTTTTCCGAAATCGTCGAACTCGAACCCGTCGAGCAGATCGAAAAGCACTTTTTTATTGAAGATATACACTCCCATCGACCCGACATGCGTGCGGGAGGGATCGCTCGATTTGAATGGTTCTTTGAGTCGCAGCTGCGGCGGTATCGCGAAATCATCGATCACCGAATCCACTTTCGGTTTCTCCACAAAATCCACCACCTGCGAATCGGCATCCATCTTGAGCACACCCAGTTCATGCACCCGGGGGCGCTCCACCGGAACCACCCCGAGCGTTACATCAGCATCGTGCGCAAAATGAAAATTCAGAAATTTTTTAAAATCCATCCGGTAGAGATGATCTCCGGAGAGAAGGAGAATCGTATCGCCGGCCTTGCGGAAATTGGCCATATTTTTACGCACCGCGTCTGCAGTACCCTGATACCACCCTTTATTATCAACCGTTTGTGCCGCGGCCAACACCGAGACGAATCCGCCGGAGAACGAATCCATGCGGTACGTCTGGAAAATGTGACGATGCAGCGATTCCGAGGCAAACTGTGTCAGTACCCAGATGGAACGGATATTGTGGTGCAGGCAATTACTGATGGGGATATCAATAAGACGAAATTTACCGCCGATCGGCACCGCCGGTTTTGACCGGGTCTCGGTAAGCGGATGGAGACGACGTCCCTGTCCACCGGCAAGTATGATTGCGGTAATTAGCGGGTTCTGCATGAACACTCCTGTGAAAAAGATGAGATGTATGCCCTTCGGATAATAGTCCGTTGTAAAAATACCGTTTCCGGACCCCTGAATTCCACCCCCATCGCACTTCCTTGACCCGAATTTTTCTGAGTGATATAATCATATGCACTATTTTTTTGACTAGCTAATTGTGGTAAGCCTTTTTCAACACTCCGTTATCCGGCAGTAATGCGTACTTGCATTGTATATAAGTAAACGATTCGAAAAAATCACGCAGATTTCCGTTGCCGACAAACAAGGCGGGCCCGGCGATGTCTGATAAAAAAATCGATACTATAATCAGTTTCAAAGCGATCAGTCTCTCTCTCCATCGGTGGGATTACTGCGACCTGTTGAAAGGTCGCATTTCTGACGAACAAACGGGCGCACAACAACAATGATCAATCTTGTACTACTTTCGCAAAACATCAAGGAACAACAGATTCTCAATCTGGCACTGACGCAGGAGGGGGTGAAAGTACTGCTCTCAGAACCATCGTACCAGAATTTTGTGTTCATCATGCAGTACATGCCCGATATCATTCTTGTCGAACTGCCGCACTTCTGCATTGACCAGCTTTCCTTCACCAGCAGAATCCGATCCTACAAACGGACACACCTTCTCCCGATCATCGGTTATGGAAATAAGGTTGATCCGTCACTCCTGCGGGGAATGCAGGGAAACGGGATCACCACCTACCTGGAGCGTCCTCTCAAATACAGTGTACTGCTCAAACTCATTCAGCAACTGCTCAAACCGTTCAACAAAACGCTTGACGAGAAACCACCGGTCACCGAACTGGAATCAGATCTGGCGGTCATTCTCGATCAGGAAGCGCTGCCGACACAGAAGATTGAAGCGATGAGCAGACACGTCGCAAAGCTATTCGCCTTTCCTTTTACCATCGCCAAAGTTCTGCAAATCACCAATGATCAGAAAACCGGCGCAACCCACCTGGCCCGTGCGATATCTTCCGATCCCGCCATCTCGGCACATCTTCTGAAAATCGCCAACTCGGTCTTTTTCGCCAGCAGCAACCGTCGGATAAGTTCGATAAAAGAGGCGGTAATCCGTATCGGTTTCGAGGAGACAAAGAAAATCACCATGGGAATGAGTGTCATGAACCTCTTCTCCGATTCCAATAAAAATATCGGTTTTGATCGGACCGATTTCTGGTATCACTCCCTTGCCGTGGGACTCATTGCAGAGCGACTGGCGAAAATGATGGGGGATATCAATACGGAAGAGGCGTTTCTTGCCGGGCTTCTTCACGATCTCGGCATTCTGCTGCTCGACGAATTTTTCCCGTCGATTTTCAGTGAGGTTCTGGAAATGACCACTAAAAATGCGGGTAGATTTTTTGACTTTGAAAAAAAGCATCTCACCGTCACCCATCTTGATCTGATCGGTGATCTGTTCCCCCGGTGGAAGATTCCCTCACAGATCACCGATGCCATTATCGGCCAATATGCCTCCGCCGGATTTGATCACCCGCCGGAATCCCTCAATGAAAAACTTTCCGTCTGCGTGGCGCTTGGAAACATTATAGCTAAACTCCTCCACAGCGGCAGAGAGTGTGACGAATACGTCACACCAGTATCCAATGAGCTGATGAAATCCGTAAAGCTTCCCCATGGTCTGCAACGCAACTTCATTGATACGATTCTGACGCAGGTGGCAACATCTCGCTCCTTTTTCGGACTGGAGGAACGGGAATACGGCTGCGAATGTCCCGACGATATCGACCCCAAAGCCATCCGGGTCGGTGTGATTAATCCCGATAAAACGATTCTCGTGCCACCCGCGGTTAGTCTTGAAAGCCATGGTATCGCGTGCGAAAACGTAACCGCCAACGCCCTCGAGTCTTCCGAAGAAAAATTTCATGCGATACTTTGGTGGGCACTCAAACCGGCCGATCCGGATACGATCCTACCGTTCACACAACTGCAACAGGCCACTATACATCAGGAGGAAAAACCGGGCAAGGTACCGGTGCTGCTTTTCTGCCCCGGTAGTGAAGATCCCGACAGGTTTCCCGGTTGTACCGTGTTCAACGATGCCTTTGATCTGCGCCTCCTTGAATCCGGACTGGCTGGAATGCTCTCTTCCTCAGCGGGGTTGAAGCCACCCCAACCTCTGGAGGGAGCTGCGTAATGTCAATCGTCATCCTCGACAATCTTATCGAAGGACACATTACCGAAGCGAATTATTACTCCCCGAGAGGTCAGCTGCTCATCGGTCAGAGGGAGACGATTACCGCACAACACCTCTCCCTGTTTAAAAATTGACTGCGACATCCTCTACGGTCTTTAGCAGTAGCTATCACATAGCGGCCAGGTGCTCCAGAAACGAGAATGATGCGAGATTTTTCCGTATGTCCATATGGTACCTGCAGTAATCATAGACGAGCCGAAGTGCGGCAAACCCTTCCCTGAGCGGTATTCGCGAGGACTCACCGCCGCCGGGCACAAAATGGCCGGTCACTGAGTACCGGGCATACCATTGCAGTATGCCGGTTGGAACCAGTCGATCCCGTCCTGCACTTCGCCCTGATGAACAGCGGTCGCACCGCACCAGACCGTGTTCTACGGAAAGCCATATCCGTGGCTGCCCGGCAACACTGCCGCCACAGGAGGAACACCGTTCGAAGTCGAGACTGAACCCGAGACGCGCGGCGAAATCAAAAAGGATCATTGACAGATAGGCGCAGCTATCTCCGAATTCCCGTTCTCCCGTACTTATTACATCAAGAAACCCGAGGAGGAGTTCGAATACCTCGGGATGGGCTTCACCTGCGGGAACCGAAGCAAGGACAATATCGAACAGCAGATCACGAACCGCCGTTTTTTCGAGATCTCCACGCAATTGCGGATAAAACTCGACGATACCGCAATCGGTGATCGTGTGCAGGTCGCCGTGCTGTTTGAGATAGATTACATGTTCGATGATATAACCGCGTTCAATCGGAACGCGCCGACGGTCCGACCTGCGGACTCCTTTGGCGACGCCGTTCAGGCGGCCGTGCTCCCGCGAAAACAGCGAGGTGAGGATACTTGATTCACGATAGGGGGTAACCGAGAGCACCACCGAGAGGGTTTTTCCGATCGTCATGCCGTCCCTCAATCCCGCGGGTCGTGGACCTCGCCCTGTGCATTTTTACTGGTGAACAGATCGGTCCATTTCCACCCCCGCTTTATTGTTGCGCTTCCCTCTTTGAGAGCCATCGCCTGATCGGCGCCGAGCAGGCCGGCGGAGACCACCAGCTTGATTGCGCTTTCAACCGGGATGTTGAGTTCCACAACTTCACTTTCAGCAATATAGAGCAGAAAGCCCGACGTCGGGTTCGGAGTGGTCGGCAGAAAAACGGCAATGAGTTTCTGCCCCACCTTGAGAGAGAATTTCGTATTCGCCTCACTGGTGACGAACCCGATACTGTAACTGTTTTCCTTGGGAAATTCTATCAGTACCGCCCGTTCGAACACCTGTTTTTTATTGATAGATACCATATCGACAATCTGCTGGATCGTCAGATAAATTTTATTGAGGAAGGGAATACCTGCGATGATGTTATTGCCAACCGCGATCAGCTTTCTGCCGAAGTAGTTTTTTGCGGTAAGTCCGGCGAAATAGGCAATGATGAGACTTATCAGAATACCGAGTCCAGGCGGCATCTGGATACCCAGAATCCCCGGCAGTACGGAATCAATCCACTGAAACAGCTGAACGATAATCAGCACCGTTACAAACAGTGGTATGATAAGCAGAATACCGGTGATGATATTCGACCGCATTTGTTTGAAAAGTTTCGACATAAGACGCAATGCCATGATCATTTCCCCTCTACGAACTTGAACATTTTCTCATTTTTCCGTGCCATACCGTACTTCTCCCGTGCGATACGTTCAATGTACGCGGTGTCATTTTTAAGACGTTGTATCTCGATTTTAAGTGAATCTATGGTCTGCCGCGATGTGTTGAGTTCCTCGTTGAGCGACCTCATCTGTCGCCATGTGCGATAGAGCGCCACCACACCCTGATCACCCGCCAGAAGTGCCCCACCCACCGCAAGCACCACCACACACCCGGCTCCGATCACCAGTCGACGTCGACGTTGCCGCATTGTCACCTCACACCCGTACGTACTGCTGGCCGCTGCACTGCTGCACGAAACCCTTGAGTTCCAGATTCAACAGCATGACAAACAGATCGGTAACCGCCATACCAAGCTGTTCGGCAATCGCATCAATCCGCAGCGGCTCATTGGTAAGGCCTTCAAGCACACGCCGTTCATCATCGGTAAATATGTTTTCCGGCGGTTCCGAAGGCGGTATCCGATCGGTGTTCAAACGATGCGACGTAATCACCGCCAGACTCTCGGCAAGTTCTCTGCCGTTTCTGACCGGGGTAGCACCGTCTCTGATAAGATTGAATGTACCTCTGCTGAGCGGTGAATTGATCGGCCCCGGTACGGCCGCGACCTCTCTTCCCTGTTGCAAAGCATACCCGGCGGTGATCAGCGACCCGCTTTTCTCGCCGGCTTCCACTACAACCACCGCTGTGCTCAATCCACTGATTATACGATTCCTTCGGGGAAAATTAAATGCTTCAGGTGGAGTTCCCATCGGAAATTCCGAAACAATACAACCGTTTTCAATAATACGTTCACCGAGTTCCCGGTTCGATCGCGGGTACACCTCTTCAACACCGCACCCGAGCACCGCGATGGTCTCACCACCGGCGGCAACCGCAGTCTCGTGCGCTACGGCATCGATACCGCGGGCAAGCCCGCTCACGATGACAAAGGAACATTCGGCAAGCTCCCTGACCACCGTAGCGGTGGCATGTTTTCCATACACGGTAGGCGAACGCGACCCGACCACCGCCACCGCGTGACGTTCAAAAACCGAACAATCTCCCCGGACATAGAGTACCGGTGGGGGAGCGAAGATCTCTCTAAGATACTGCGGATACCGCTCATCCTCAAGAGTAAGTATGGTAATGTGCATCTGCCGGGCTGTTTCGAGCTGCTGCTCCACCCGTTCCCTGAATACCGGATCGCGCAGCTGATCCGCCGCTTCCGCGGAAATCATTCCTTCCCGGCGGAGATTGGCGGGAGCCTCTTCGAGTACCGCTTCCGGAGAACCGTATCGCTCCAGCAGTTTCGCGAAACCGACGGCACCGAGACGATGAAGATTATTGAGGAATACCCAGGCAAACGACATAGCTTATTCAGATCAGGTGAAATCGTATCCGGTTGTAAAAAGGATGCGCCATGGCTGCCCGAACACGAGTCTCTACGCTGCCGCCATTAGCAAATCCGGCAGAAAAATAATACCTGCCAGTCACCTTTCGGCGAAGTCCTTCGTGTTGAGTACGTGAAAGTTTGAAAGTTATTCCGGACAGTACCGTAAGTAGCTTAAACGGCAGGTGAAAGTATCTCCGGACGATCAGAAATCCCTGGTTACTTCCACGGTACTGACGATCTCCTCGAACACCGGAAGAAAATTTTCGAACAGTTGCGGTTTTGTCCAGAACGAGAGCCGGATATCGTAGGTACCGACCACAAAGAAAAACTCGGCGAACCGGTACCCGGCCCGGTCATAGACCCATTTCACCATCTGCTGACTGCCGGTAATGAAATCAACCGGATTACTGTCGCAATCAACATCGTCTTTGTTGAGTTCCCTGATATACGTCGCGTATTCACGGGGGGGCTCATTGAGATTGAGGGCGACCGCCTTGATGCCGTAGAGTTCCTCAACCGTACTTCCCATGAACAGCAGCTCACCACCGGACTCCTGGATCGTTGCAGCGAACTCACGGTAATAGCGGTTCATGGAATTGGGATCGGTGATGATATTCCATTTACCCCGAAGGGTAAGCAGAAAACCGATCCCCTCGTTTTTATATACATTGTCTTCGGGAAAGAAATGATCCGGATAGAACTGACGAATCGGTGCACTGCAGGTAAGCAGCAACAGAGATACCGACAGGATCACTACCCGCGACATTGTGCGCAGCAGCAGGTGATTTCCGTTCACGTTTTCCAGCTCCATCCTATGCCGAAGTCGCTTTTCTGCGATCACCGGTCCGCTCGATGTCGGCCCCGAGCGCGCGTAACCGTTCGTCAATACGCTCGTACCCCCGGTCGATCTGACTGATGTTATCAATCGTACTTTTTCCCTCTGCAGCCAGCGCCGCAATTAGAAGCGCCATACCGGCCCGGATATCCGGTGAGCTGATCGAACCGCCATAGAGCTGTGCCGGTCCGACGATCACCGCACGATGCGGATCGCACAGTACGACCTGCGCTCCCATCGAAAGCAGTTTGTCGACAAAAAACAGCCGCGACTCGAACATTTTCTCATGCACCAGGCAGGTTCCTTCCGACTGGGTCGCGACCACCAGCAGAATTGACATGAGATCCGTGGGAAAACCCGGCCAGGGGGCGTCCTCAATCCGGGGAATCGCTCCACCGATATCCCGCGCGATCCGCAACCGCTGGTTGTCGGGCACAAACAGGGAACCATGCTCCGGATCGACCTCCACCTCAACACCGATCCGTTTGAACTGCAGGAGAATCATCCGCATCTGCCGCATGTCGACCTCTCTGATCGTCAGGGCACTGCGAGTTGCCGCCGCCAGTCCGATAAACGAGCCGGCCTCGATGAAATCAGGTCCGATAGTGAACTCCACCGGTTCAGACGATATACCGTTGCCATGAATAGTGAGTATGTTCGAACCGATCCCTTCAAACTGAATACCGGTTTTTTCAAGAAACCGGCAGAGCCCCTGCACATGCGGTTCCGAGGCGGCATTACTGATCGTGGTGGTTCCGCGCGCCCCTGCAGCAGCGATAATGGCGTTTTCGGTAGCGGTTACCGATGCCTCATCAAGATAAATATCGGCACCGGTCAATCCATCCGGAGCATCAAGAATGTAGCTGGTTTCAGCCATCGCCGTCCGTTCCACCCGCAACGTTGCTCCCAGAGCGGTGAGTACCAGAAAATGCGTATCAAGACGTCGTCTGCCGATCGCATCGCCACCCGGCTGCAGAATGACCGCGCTACCGGTCCGCACCAGCAGCGATGAGGCGAAGAGCACCGAAGCCCGTATCGCGTTTGAAAGTTCAACGGGAAGTGTCGAGGAGGTTATCGAAGCGGTGGTGAGCGTTACCGTATGGGCATCCTCCCATATACTTTGCGTCCCGAGTGCTTCGGCAATCGCCACCATGGCACGGACGTCACCGATATCGGGCATATTGCGGAGCGTGACCCTGCCGTTGCAGAGCAGTGCAGCAGCCACCATCGGAAGTGCCTCATTTTTATTACCGGCAACCGTGACGGTTCCCGAAAGCTGCAGACCACCGTGTACTATAAATCTGTTCATAGCCCCCATCCTGCCAGACTGCAAATCGTATCAGCCACCGGCAACTGAAGTGCAGTACGGTAAACGTACGGTCACCACCGATGTGAACCAGGTACAAAATACCATTGAAGCGCATAAATTTCAAAAAATGCGTAATGATGTACGATACTGTTCTCATTCTCCAAAAGAAGTGGTATATTATTCAAAGAGATTCTCCAGATGCTCTACCTGTTGAGTGTCAATTTCTTGACGAACACCGTTCTTCTGGGAATTCTTCTTTGAGTAGCTAGTGCATGCCACTCTCTGTGAGCGGATTAACGAATTACTCAAGGGAACAACCAATTTTCCAAAAAGAAGGATCAAGAAATGGCCCACGGGTAGGGCATTTTTATTGGCTGTTCAGGTTGTTACCCACGTCTGCTGTAACTGCACGTAAACTACCTATGAAAACACCACTCGCCGAAACAGCCTGTCGTGCGGCACGCACAGCGGCAAAAAGGTATACGGATTCACTCCACCAGAGTAAGACTGAGACGGTTGATTTCACTTTCGGCGAATGAGGCTTTCGCACTCTGCGCAGTTCCGTCAAAGTGTTCCCGCACCTTCCACCATGCGGCAATAGCCGCCTGAGCGGCATCACGTGATGGCGAGGCATCATGAACCACCGACAGATATTTTGCATTGTAAAGTATCGCCAGCCCCTTGCGTTCAGAAGCGGATATGCGTTTTGAAGCAACAGTGGTCGACTTTTCCGCCATCGCCGCAGCCCGCTTCCACTCTCCCGATTCGTAAAGGCAGCGCGCATAGAGCGCGAAATAGAGTCCGTCATTGCTCTTGAACGTGGAGAAGCGTTTGAGCGCCTGAGAGAGCCTGCCTGCCTCAACCATCCGTTGCAGTGCGGCCAGGTGGTCAACCCGTCGTGGTGTGGAAGGCTTCGCCACCGGTTTCGACTTTTGAGGCGGAGGTGGTGAAACCTGCTTTTCAGAAGCAACTACGGCAGGTTTTTCGGACTCAACCGGTTCTGCCGGAGTGGATACCACCGACGCCGCCTCGGACGGCTTAGCTTCAGTAGATGTTGTTTCCGGATCCTTTGCAACACCAGACGACGATGCAGTTTCCTTTGCCGGCAGCATTTTCTCTGCAACCACGGCAGATGCCTGCGGCGGCTCCGCTATTTTCGCATGTTGCACTCTGAAAATCACCACCATCAGAATAATCAGCAGAACAACCGCCGGCAACCCGGCAGTCAGAACCGGCATCAGTGGCTTTATCGGAACGAACACATTTCTCTGGGCAACAAAACGCCCCTCAATGTACTGCTGCAGTACCTTTTTCGGGTCGTCACTCGAGAGCCATCTGAACTGTGACGTCACCGCTTTCATCAGTTCCGGAATATCCTGCTGGCGGTCTTCCGGCTGAAGCTCCATACATTTTGCAACCAGACGATAGAGCCGTTTCGGAAGATTCGCACAGATTTGACTGAGCGGGACATAGTCGTTTGATTTGCGTTTTTCGATTACTTCAAGGAGCTGTTTTGACGGAAAGGCTCTGGTTCCCGAGAGCATTTCGTAGAGCACTGCCCCGGCGGAGTAAATATCAGTACGGGCATCCACCTGCTGTGACCTGATCTGTTCCGGTGCCATATACTGCAACGAACCGGTAACCTTGTTGGGATCGGTATGCAGGGAGACGTTCGTCGGGTTGGCAATACCGAAGTCCATGAGCTTGACGACGCCATTGCGGGTTATCATTATATTGGCCGGCTTGATGTCGCAGTGTATAACTCCTTTGCGGCGCCGCCCGTAGAGGCTGAACTCCTCCTGATGTGCATAGTGAAGCCCTCTGCAGATAAACATCATGATGGCCAGAGCAACCGCAGGGGGGATCGCTCCGTTGGCCTTGATCATCTGCTGGAGACTCATCCCGTCGATGCGTTCCATCTCGATGAAGGGCAGTCCGTTCCACTCGCCGACCGTATGAATTTCGACAATATTCGGATGATCAAGTTTGGAAGTGATTTTTATTTCGGTTTCAAAACGCTGAAGATCTTTTTCGGAGAGATTGGGGCGCCAGAGCTTGACCGCACGGTGGATCTCCAGCTTGGGATTCCAGATTTCGTACACTACGGCGGCACCACCCTCCCCCAAAACAGAGGTAACGAAACCGGACCCGAGTGTTTTCGGTTTCTCCTTGTCCGGCACCGGGTCATTGTGCTGCAACCCGGCGAAATAGGTAGGCATTGTATCCATTGTGACTGCTGCCTGAAAAATCCCTCTGCAATGTAATCGAAACGATTTGAGCGCGGTCGTCCCCAGCTACAAAAATATACTGTTTTCACTACTGAAATCAAAACAGAGCTACCTAAGCTTCCCGGACGCTCCAATTAAGCGCTCAACTATCCAATTATTTCTCTACCTCCCGGAATTCATGCTGATGCATTTTGAAATCTACCAACGTCGAACATATTTTTAAGGGTTTATCTCTCTTTGCGAGGATGGCGGAACTGGTAGACGCGCCAGACTTAGGATCTGGTGGGGCGACCTGTGGGGGTTCGAGTCCCCCTTCTCGCATTTTTTTTGTTAATGCAAACTATTAATAGATCCGGAAGGAGAACTCCCTTGAAGACAACGATTTCTGAGCCGCAGTCCTGGCAGCGCATCGTCAATGTAGAAGTACCCGACGAAGAGATACAGGCTGCATTCGGCGTGAAGCTGAAAAAATACCGTCAGACCCTGAAGCTTCCCGGTTTCAGACCCGGAAAAGTTCCCGAGGCCCTTATCCGGCAGCGCTTTGGTCCCTCCATCCGTGCCGAAGTTATTGACGATATTGTTCAGAAAACGTATCGCGAAGCACTCGAGGAAAATAAGATCATGCCGGTGGCCCAGCCGAAAATGACCGATATCAAAGCAGACGAAGGTGCCCCGCTCACGTTCAGTATTGAAACCGAAATCGATCCGCCGTTCGAAATTACCGGCTACCGGAAACTTAAGGTGAAAGCCACTCCCAAAAAAATCAAGGACGGTGAGGTTGACGATGCCGTGAAGAATATCATTGAACGGCTTGCCACCTTTAATGATATAGACCGGCCGGTAAAAAAGGGTGACTTCGTCAAACTTGAGTATCTCAAGGTGGTTATTGACGGAGAAGAACAATCCGACATTAAAAACCCCACCTATCCGGTTGAGGTGGGCGGCGACAACAGCCTCAAGGAATTTCATAAAGGCGTACTCGGGCACAGTGCCGGAGAAACCGTCGATCTGACGATCAAGTTTCCCAAGGATTACTCGGAAGCCAACGTCGCGGGAAAAACCGGAGAATTCACGATCAAACTGACCGCCGTGCAGGAAAAGGTGCTCCCGGAAATCAACGAGGAATTCCTGAAGAAGGTGGGCGACTTCGCCGACGAAACGGCAATGCGTGAGAAGATCAGGGCGGACCTCGAAGCCGAAGAACTCAAACGGGCTAAGGAAGAAGCGCACAACAAGGCAATCGAAGCGCTTATAAAAGAAAATGGTTTTGACGTCCCTCCCGCCCGGATAGAACAGTTCATTGATTACATGCAGCAGGAGGCCAAACGGTACAAACGACCCGATGAACCTGAGCCCCGGCGCGAGGAACTCGCCGAGCGGTACCGGGATCTCGCCATCCGCTCGATCAAACGCCAGCGGATTATCGATGCAATCGCTGAAAAAGAGAAAATCCGTCCGACACAAAAAGAGGTTGATGAGGAGATCGCACGGATTGCTGCCGCCTATCAGCAGGAATTCGAGACACTCAAGCAGACCCTTCGGAAAAATGGCACCACCCTGCGAATCCGCGATGAAATCCGCGAACGCAAAACGCTCGACTATCTGATCGGGGAGTTTATTCCCGAAGCGGATAAACCGAAAGACGATAAGTAACCGGCCAAGTCCCCGCCCTGTACGGCTAAGCAGCAAACTACCGGCGCGGAGAGGCCTCCAACGGTCTGTCAGGGGAACAGTTTCCACTGTTCCCCTGCACGGTTTCGTCAGTTCCGCATAAAAGAATTGTATATCCCCCCGGTATCCCCGGTACTATTTTTATATGAACACGTTGCACCGGCGTTCCGGAACCGCTTTGCAATGATCAGGTAGAAGATCGACTCTCCGGAACGTTACCATTGAAAGAAAGGACCGGCACAATGCCCGTAATTCCGTATGTAATTGAACAGACTGGCCGCGGTGAACGCTCTTATGATATTTACTCGCGCCTCCTCAAGGAACGTATCATTTTTATGGGTTCCGAAATTGATGATGTTACGGCAGACATTGTAATGGCGCAGCTTATTTTTCTGGAATACGAGGATCCCGATAAAGATATCACCATTTACATCAACTCTCCCGGCGGGGTGGTTTCCGCAGGCCTGGCGATCTACGACACCATGCAGTACATCAAACCCGATGTGTCAACCATCTGCATCGGTCAGGCAGCCAGCATGGGTGCGGTACTGCTTGCGGCAGGTACCAAGGGAAAACGGTTCGCACTCCCGCACTCGCGTGTTATGCTGCATCAGCCGCTCGGCGGTGCCGGCGGGCAGGCCGCCGATATCGCCATTCACGCCAAGGAAATTATTCGTGTCAAGCAGACACTCACCGAGATCATCCAGAAACATTCCGGGCAGAAACTCGATGTAATTGCCCGCGATACCGACCGGAATTTTTACATGTCGGGCGAGGAAGCCAAAACGTACGGCATCATCGACGACATTCTCACGGCAAGGAAGTAACGCATGTCTTCACGCTCACGGTACAGCGGAATCAAATGTTCGTTCTGCGGCAAGAGCCCCGACGAAGTCGGTAAACTCATCACCGGACCATCAGTACACATCTGCAACGAATGCGTTGACATGTGCAACGATATCCTTCGCGAAGACAAGAGCGCCGCCGCCCCGCAGACATCACTTGATAATCTTCCCACACCGAAGGACATGAAGGAGTTCCTCGACCAGTACATTATCGGTCAGGACGAAGTGAAACAGGGGGTCTGCGTTGCCGCGTACAACCATTTCAAACGTATAATGTCGCGGTCACGCAACGATGACGACGACGTCGAAATCGACAAGTCGAACATCCTGATGCTCGGCCCCACCGGTACCGGAAAAACACTTATAGCACAGACGCTCGCACGACTGCTCAAAGTACCGTTTTCAATAGTTGATGCGACGATTTTCACCGAAGCGGGCTATGTTGGCGAAGATGTTGAGAATATGCTTGTCCGACTGCTGCAGGCAGCGAATTACGACGTTCCGAGTGCGGAACGAGGTATCATCTATATCGACGAATTCGATAAAATCGGCCGCAAATCAGCAAACCCTTCGATCACCCGCGATGTTTCCGGCGAAGGCGTGCAGCAGGCTATGCTTAAAATTCTTGAAGGTACCGTTGCCAGCATTCCACCGAAAGGCGGGCGCAAGCATCCGGAACAGAATCTCATTCAGGTCAATACCCGTGACATTCTCTTTGTCTGCGGTGGAGCGTTCGAAGGAATCGAAAAAATCATTGAAAGCCGTATCGGCGACAGCCGCATGGGTTTCAACGCCGAACTCAAGAAGAAGAGTACGCTTAAAATCGGCGATGTACTCCGCAAAGTTGAACCCGATGACCTTATCCGGTACGGACTGATCCCTGAGATCGTCGGACGACTCCCGGTGATACTCGGTCTTGATGATCTTGACGAGGAATCGCTGCTTACGATTCTCACCGAAACGAAAAACGCCCTCTCGAAGCAGTACACCAAGCTCTTCGCTATCGAAGGCATCCGACTGATCATTGCGCGCGATGCGTTGCGGGAGGTCGCGAAAATAGCTTTCCGGAAAAAAACCGGTGCCCGCGGTCTGCGTACGGTACTTGAATCCGTGCTGATGCCGGTCATGTTTGAAACACCGTCGCGCAACGACATCAAGGAGATCATGATTACCCGTGATGTCATCCTGAAAAAAGCGGAACCCCTCTTTACGCTCAAGAAAGACAAGAAGATGGCATAAGTACTACGGGAGCTGCAGATGCGTTCCCGTTTTTCCCTGTTTTGTTCTGAGCAGCAGAACGCCATTTCCCGCATGGCGATTTTTAGCAACCGGACTCCTGCCGATCACTCTGCCATTAAGCTCAAACATCTCTACATTCGTCTTAGTCCCAGGAGCTGTATTTCCAGCCGAAAACGGCCGCAGGACCGCATCGGGTTTTCCATACTCATCGGCCCCGACATCCGGACTACCACCTCTGACGGTACCATCGATATCAGTTCCGGCAAGATCCGCCGGCACAGCTGTACCTTTGTCGATCGCTGCGTTTGCGCCTGCCGCAAGGTGCACGTCACCTCCGGAAACATTCACAAAAAATGAGGCAGGCACACCGGTAACATTACCGGAGAGTTCCCCCTGCGCATCGTTGCGTTCCATGATACGATGGCTGGTCAGATTGTTGACAATAACGACCCGGGTAGCGGGCCACCGGTATTCAATGCAGTTGAACGGTTCATCACTGCTGTAAACGGTATTGTGATACACCCCGGTGGTCGCGACGTTCATCAGTTCAATGCCGGTTTCAAGGTGCACCCCTGCTTTGTTGAATATCACATTGTTGCGGATGATTCCGTCGATGTGATCACGATACGGTTCCTCACCAGCTCCATCGGGATACGTTCTCACCAGACCATCGGCCGCCTGTTTCATCCCGAACCCGATGGCACGGTAACAGTTTTCAAACCGGTTGTTCTCGACAACGCTTCCCCTGGAGCGGCTCCAGAAATGGACGGCATGCTCCATGAGTTTCCCCTCGCGCTCGATATTGCGGAAAGTGTTCCACCGCACGATCCACCCTTCGCCACCGTGAACATCAAGCCCGCCGGTGTAAAAGTAATCACCCATATCTTCCATGACTGAATTGTCGGTAAATTCAATGAGTGATTCCTCAAGTACCCCACTGTCGACCCAGCAGGGCGCACTGCTGTTGCCGTTCGAGTTAACCTTGATGAGCTGCTCGCCGCAGTCGTACACATGCAGATTGTGCATCACGCACCCGGAAATGGAGTGGTCCGCCGGAGCGTAGAGATGGATTGCATGGTCGCGGGCATGCCGAACGGAGATATCCACTATATGTACCTCAGAACCGGAGATGGCGATCACTTCAGGCACGAACCGTTCCCGGTCGAGCGACGATCCGGCTCCCCTGTTACCTTCGAGTATCACGGCATCCCGATTGCCGCTTGAAGAACGCAGGGTGATACTGTCGGCGGTTATCTGAAGATTTGATTCCACCGGGTACACGCCATCGGCAAGGTACACTGCCGTGTTCGGTGCAACGGCACGAAGCACCTCCCTGAGATTCTGATCAGGGGTAACGGTAACCGATTGCGTTCGTTCAACCGTATATTCCGGACAACCTGCAACTGCCGGCATTGTCCCACCGAAAACAATAGCTGCCAATGAGTATACCACCCAGGTTCTAAATCGGATTGAATCTGCAAGTTTGAAACAAACTATGTTATTCCCTGAACCCATGAGTCGTCTCCCTGCTAAAGTACCACCTAAGCGCGACAGAATATATTCTATTCCATATAGTATTATCCGATTCAGGACGCAACAACAGAGAATAGTGATTTTCTCTACATAAGCGGCAACTGAGATATTCGCCGCAGATTTGACAAAATCGTTAATTGTCCCAACCAGTGCTACTCTTCAGATTTTTCCGATCAAGCGGTAAAAACCATCCGCAAGGCAGGCGTTTAAAGGTCGGATTCGATGTAAAGATCGAACCATACGGCAACCGACACGGCAGGTACTATTTTAGACAACATTCAAACAGCGATTGGTCAACCATGCCGGAATTCATTCGAACACTACTCTACGCACTGCGGGCAGTTCTTTACACCGGAAATAACGTTACTTGTCCGGTCTGCAACCGGTCATTCCGTCGGTTCATTCCAGGTGGCAATGACCGGCGGCCGAACGCCCGTTGTCCCTCATGCGATGCACTCGAACGTCACCGCCTGTTCGGCTTGTTCCTCAGGCGCAGGACCTCTCTCCTGACCGGAAATCAGCACCTTCTTCATTTCGCACCGGAACGGTGCTTCAGGCACCTTTTTCCCGTACGTCAGCGAGACAGCTATATCACCGCCGATCTGGAATCACCACTCGCCGCGATACATACGGATATCACCAACCTTATTTTTACTGATCAGCAGTTTGATTCGATTATCTGCCTGCATGTTCTTGAACATATCAGCAGTGATGTCGCAGCACTGGCCGAACTCTACCGGGTGCTCAAACCGGGAGGAGAGGCACTGATCATGACCCCGGTTGATCAGACCCTTGAGATAACCGAGGAAGACAGAGAGGGTAGTACCGCAGAGGAGCGTACATTGCGATTCGGAGCACCAGATCACCTGAGACTCTATGGGCGTGATTTTTCTAAACGAATGGTGAATGCCGGATTTTCAGTTGAGGTTGTTGACCTTTACAGGGAACTGGACGAAGCGACCCGGAGGAGACACGCTCTGCTCCCGGAGGAATTGATCTACCGGTGCACCAGACCGGCCTGAAGATAGGAGGGGGGGGGGGGGAGAATTTGAAACCCGTCCTTACATCGTTGTTTACCTACGCTGTTCAGTAGAACCTTCAGTCTCCATGTCATGCATAATTTTTCTCTTTACCCCACTATTACAACATGTATATTTGAAACATAAACTTTCAATTTGGCAGGTTGTAATGTATAAAAGAGAACTTGAAGCTTCACTGTTTAAACAACTGACCTTTTTCCCGGTGATCGCCATCCTCGGGCCACGCCAATGTGGAAAAACCACCCTTGCGAAGCAGATAATGCAGCGATATGAAGGGGCACTTTACCTTGATATGGAAAGCCCCTCCGATCTGCGAAAGCTTGATGATCCAGAGTTGTATCTTGACAGCCATCAAGGCAGGCTGATTATAATTGATGAAATTCAGCATAAAACAGATCTTTTTCCTGTTTTACGATCGTTTGTCGATAAGACCGAAAGAAAAAGTCCGGTGATCGTACTTGGTTCATCATCGCAGGCACTGATTTGTCAGGGAGGAGAATCTCTTGCAGGAAGAATCGCCCTGATGGAACTTTCTCCTCTAACAATAATGGAGGTGGAAGACAAGCCGATCCGGGTACACTGGTTGCGGGGTGGGTTTCCTGACAGTATTACAGCACCAGACGATGAACTTTCCCGCCAATGGAGAGAGTATTTTACAAAAACGCTGCTCGAACGGGACCTTCCCCAACTTGGATTGAGACTGCCTGCGCAATCGCTGTACCGGTTGATGCACCTGCTGGCACATAATCACGGAGCATTACTTAATCTGAGCAAAACAGGCGGACTGTTCGGTGTATCTCATACACAAATGAGGACGTATCTCGATTTTCTCCAGGGATCGTTCCTGATCCGTTCTTTGCCCCCGTTTGACACGAACTTGAAGAAGCAGGTAGTAAAGACGCCGAAAATTTATTTTCGCGACAGCGGCCTGCTGCACTCCATAATGTCAATTTCATCGTTCGATGACCTTCTCGGACATACCATTTGCGGAGAATCCTGGGAAGGATTCGTTCTGGAACAATTGGTATCCGCGATCCCGTCGATGTGGCAGGCAACGTTTTACCGAACCCGTGCAGGCGCCGAAATTGACATAGTGCTGGAAAAGGGATCAAAACGCATCGCCATAGAGTGCAAAATGCATACCGCACCAACAGTTTCCAGAGGATTCTGGAATTGCATAGAAGAGCTTGAAATTCCTCCTGAAAATTGCTGGATTGTCTGTCCCGTCAATGAGACCATTCCTTACAAAAAAGGTATCACCATCGGCGGTGTGCGCCAGGTAATCGAGTATATCAGGAGTATCTGAACGGGGCGGGTTTGAAACCCGCCCTAACAAAGTCTGCCCTTACACCGTTGTTCACCCCCGCCGCTCCGCGGCTTCCATCGTCTGCATAATCAGCATTGCGATCGTCATCGGACCAACGCCACCCGGAACCGGTGTATAGGCACTGCAGCGTGGTATCGCCGCCTTGAGGTCGACATCACCAACACCTCCAGGATGGTAACCGGCATCAACCACCACCGCGTCCTCTTTAATCCAGCTGCCCTGAATGAATTTCGGTTTCCCGACGGCACCAACCACGATATCCGCCTGGGCGACAATTGACGGCAGATCATTTGTTCGCGAGTGGCAGATGGTTACCGTGGCATGTTCATTAAGCAGCATAAGCGCCATCGGTTTCCCGAGGATCGGACTCCGGCCAACCACCACGGCCCGTTTACCGGCAAGTTCAATATCGTAGTGTTTGAGAAGCTTCATGATACCGGCGGGTGTCGCACTGCCATAGGCGCGTTCACCCATTGCCATACGTCCGAACCCGAGACAGGTCACCCCATCGACATCCTTTTCAAGATCGATCGCATCAAAGGCTGCCCGTTCGTCGATCTGTTTCGGCACCGGATGCTGCAGAAGTATACCGAAAACATCGGGGTCGCTGTTAAGTTCACTGATTGCGGCAAGCAGCTCTTCGGTAGTGGTGGTGGAAGGTAGTGCGATCCTGCGGGACTCCATTCCGACCCGGGCACAGGCATTCCCCTTCATCTTGACATACGTGGTGGAGGCCGGGTCCTCTCCCACAAGAATGGTCGCGAGAAGAGGGACTTTCCCGCCATGACTGTTCTGGTAGGCAATCACCCGTGTCTGCAGGGTGGATTCGATCTCTTTGGCGAATGCTTTCCCGTCGAGTTTGAGGGGTTCGGTCATATCGATTTCTCCGGTTGAAGTGATCAGAAAACGAGAAGAAAAAATAGTTCATGCGGCACAGCAGCGCAGCTGCAGAAGGTAGTGATACTGCAGCGCCGCCGCCGACATTCCCTGAATTATATTTAAAATTTACAGTGGAAAACACGTCCTCCGGAGGAAGCGCACCAGACGATGCTCATCGAACTGATCTACCGCAGCACCCATCTGTATGTTCTCAACAGTCGCCTTTTCAGTACAGGTATCGCGACCCTGATGTCATTCACCTTCGCCATGCTGCTGCTGCCACCGTATATAAAATTCCTGCGAAAATATAACCTCAGCTCCGAATTCCAATCGATGGACCGTCCGGTTGAACCAGTGATGCCCGCAGGCATCCTCTTTCTTATTATAGTTGCCATCACCACAGTGGTAACCGTTCGCCTCAACTCTTACGTCATTTCAGGACTGATCATCTATATCTTTTTCGGTATTATCGGTGCAGTTGACGATATCGCCAAAGTCGTGAACAAACGTAAAGTGCAGCAGGGGAGCCTTTCGAAGCAGGATTACCAGTACAAGGCCGACGGTATCTCTTCAACGCTGCGACTGGCACTTTATATCGGCATCTCGCTGATTGTGGCGATCCTCGCCTATATCTATATACCCAACATCAACGGTACCATTAATCTTCCGTTCTTCAGTATTCTCAAAAAATACCCGTACATGCCGGTCTGGCTATTCATTCCCTTCATGACATTCACGATCGCAATACTTGCCAACGGTGTCAATTTCACCGATGGATTCGACACTCTGGCAACAGTCCCCTCAATAACGAGCCTGCTGTTTGTCGGCCTGATCTCATTTATATCGAGTAACAGTACCTGGAGCACCTACCTGCTCATCCCGCACATCTCCGGTCTACAGGAACTGCTGCCACTCATCGGTGCGGTCAGCGGAACGCTGCTGGCCTACCTCTGGTTTAATTCCCCACCCTCTACCATTATTATGGGTGATAGCGGTTCTGTGGGGCTCGGGGGGCTTATCGGCATACTGTTCGTTTTTACCAAAGCGGGTTTTTTTCTGCCGATCGTCGGCTTTATCTTCCTGCTTGAGTTTGTTTCGGTAATTATTCAGATAGGCTACTTCAAACTGACCCGTAAAAGGTTCTTCCTCATGGCACCGATTCATCATCATTTTCAGATAAAAATGCAAAAAAGCGGAAAATATGCCGACGGGTTCCAGATCAAATCAAAAATTATGTGGCGGTTCCATATACTTTCGGTACTGCTCCTCGTTTTTGGACTTGTCATCTTTCTGAAAGTCAGATAATATAAACCATACTGCTATGGTTACCGATCCTCATACCAACTATACCTCACCTGCCGGTAAAGAGTTCACCTATACTGCAGCCCGCGTTGCGGGTATCAACCCTTCGAGCAGAGTACTCGATATGGGGTGCGGCTACGGTGATGGAGCGTGTAATCTGGCCGGTGAATTCCGCTGCCGGATAACCGCATGCGACAGCAACTACGACAACATCGAGATCGCTCGCACCACCGCGGTAGACCGTAATGTCAGCCACCTTATCGACTTCCGGCAGCTTGATTTGCTGGCTGCCGATTTTACCGAAGAACCGTTCGAACTGGTACTCGCCGAAGGCGGTGTACTCTCCTACATCAACCGCCGGAAAGGCCTCGCCCTCGCACATGACTGGCTGGTTCCACGCGGCTGGATGGCATTTTCCGATCTCGTGATCATTGCCGATTCGGTTCCCGATGAGATAAAAGCAATCTATGATGATATAAACTACCATTACGAAACAGAGCACACCTACCGGGAGCTTATTACCGCTGCGGATATGGAGGTACACTGCATGTCACTGGTGCCACCGAGCGGATGGGACAACTATTACGCCCATATGGCACGAAGGCTTGAAGACAGCCGCGGCTTCTTTGCCGACCGCCGTATAAAACTTGCATTTCATCGTGAAATAGATGTATTCTATCGGCTTGAGGCCAGTAAGTACATAGGCTATCTGTTCTGCATCGCCCGGAAGAAGTCCTGAGCCGGGGTGCTGCCGTTGCAACCTTTTTTTCGACAATGAGTTACGTAACAAGGTATCGGACCGGGCAACCAAAAAACGGCCGGATTTTATCACTCTTCCGGGCAGAAGTTCGGCAGCCGACATTTCAACACACAAATAGTCAGTCAGACATCATTGACAAGGACCATCATCTTTCAAGGAGGTTTTATGCAACCCTTTAAAATCATGGCATGTACACTCCTCACGGGCCTTACCGCCTTCGCACAAATGCAGCCGGTTGTCACCGGTGACCAGGGAAGCGGATCAGTCGACTGGGCGGAACGTTTTATTGTTGCCACCGGTATCGGTGCTCCGAACCCCGACCTTTCGGAAGCAGCCCAGCGCCCTGCGGCAATCCGCGCGGCAAAACAGATCGCGCTACGCAATGCGCTCGAAACCATTAAAGGGATCTTCATCACCTCAAGCACCACGGTAAAAAATTTCATGGTTGAAAACGATGTCGTCTCATCAAGTGTGAGCGGATTCGTCAAAGGATTTGAGCAACAGGGTAATACCAAATATATGAGCGACGGCTCCGTGGAAGTGAGCATGAAGGTACCACTTGATGGTGTTGGTGCACTTGGGGATCTGCTTCTCGGGAAAAGCATCACCGATCAGCCTGCCATCACCAAATTCGAGGGAAAAAAAGCGAAAACCGAACAGATATTCACTGGACTTATTATTAACTGTAAAGGTCTTTCCATCAAACCGGCGCTCAGCCCACGTGTTTTGGATGAATCGGGACGGGAAGTATACGGCAGTGCCTACGTTTCCCGTGAATGGGCGGTCAAATACGGTGTCGTCGGCTACTCGAAGGCAGTTGATGCCGCAGCTAAAATGGCCGACCGTGTCGGAAAAAATCCGGGACAGGTCAAAGGTCAGAAAGCCCACGGCACCAACAGCACCGATATCGTCATCAGTAACGATGATGCCGCGGATATCCGCAGTGCGGCAAAAAACCTTAAATTTCTCTCAGAGTGCCGTGTAATTTTCGTCATCGACTAACCCCATCCGCCAAGGAGCACTGCTATGAAAAACGTTCGATTAATCTCATTTGTCACAAGTGTCACCTGCGCCGCGCTGCTGCTCGCCGCCGGTTGCGCACCGAAAGCCCGCAAAGCCGGTGGCCAGATGGATGATCCGCCGACGCATTACAAACAGGGTATGAAATACTGGGACGACGGCAAATACGCACAGGCCGAAGAGGAGTTTAAACTCGCCCAGTCACTCGATCCCAAATATGCATTAGCTTACTCAGGACTCGCCCTGACCACCGCTCAAAGCGCTCAAACCGCAACCGATGTTGATGCCACCAAGGCGGGATTCAAAGAGGCGCTCAAACTTGCCGATAAAGCCCAGAGCCTCGACAACAAGGTTCCGGAAGTGTTCATCGCCAAGGCGATCGTCATTACCATGAAAAACGAGGGAACACCCGCAAAGCAATGGCTTGATGATGTTGAACGCGAATACAACCGGGCACTCAAGCTCGATCCTGAAAACGCCGAAGCGCTCTACCGCCGTGGATACTGTTATAAAAAAGCGTATGAATTCTCCAAAGCAGCCGATGATTTCCGTAAGGTCCTCGATCTTAAAAAGGAGTTCACCACTCAGGCGAACGAACAGTGGGAAATTGTTCAGAAAATCGAACGTGCCGCACCCGGTACCGATGTGGGAAAGAAAATCGCTCTGGTCGAAAAAATCAGCAGAGCCGACATTGCCGCCCTGTTCGTCTCTGAACTGCAGATTGACAAACTGATGGATAAAAAAGCTCCCAAGAACTACGATACCGACTTTCAGGCTCCCGAGGATTCCCGTACCATGGTGGCCGACAGTGTCGTTTCCATGGCGGCGGTAACGGACATCGATGGCCACTGGGCTAAAAATTTTATTATGGACATTGTTGAACGCGGTATCCGTGGTCTGGAACCTTACCCGGACCACACCTTCCACCCCGATCAGCTCATCAACCGTGGCGAATACGCCATGATGGTGGAAGACGTTCTGATCGCCATCACGGGAGACCAGGAACTGGCAACCAAACACATCGGTACCGAAAGCCGTTTCCCCGACGTCAACCCGTCTCATCCTTCCTACAATGCAATCTGCAATGCGGTCGACAAAGGCGTAATGGATGCGGCAATGAACGGTGAATTCGGTCTGCAGAAATCAGTAAGCGGCCCCGATGCGCTGCTGGTTATCAGAAGACTCAAAGATTTCAACAAGATCGACTAATAAACCAACGATCAGAAATAAAAAAAGGCCGGTTGCATACCGGCCTTTTTTATTCCCTCCAGCACTCAGCTAATCAGCCCTCACCGCAATGCGGCAAGTGCAGCCTGATAATCAGGCTCCTGAGTGATTTCCGGGACCTGCTCAGTGTACAGCACCTTCCCCTCCGCATCCGCCACAACCACCGCACGCGAAAAGAGTCCGGCAAGCGGTCCGTCAACAATGGAGACTCCAAACTGCTGCCCGAACGTTTTAGACCGGAATGCAGAGAGTGAAACAACATTTTTAATACCTTCCGCCCCACAGAAACGGTCGTGTGCGAACGGGAGGTCCTGTGAAATGCAGAGCACCACGGTAGTATCAAGCGCTGCCGCCGCTTCGTTGAATTTCCTTACCGACGCAGCACATACCGAAGTGTCAACCGACGGAAAGATGTTGAATACAATCCGTTTCCCCGAAAAATCATGTTTTCCGACATCGCTCAGATCGGTTTTGGTCAGAATGAAATCAGGTACCACTGTACCAACTGCCGGCAACGTCCCGATCGTATTTGTCTGCTGGCCTTTCAAGGTAATAACTGCCATATTTCCTCCCTGTTACAAGGTTGTATAGTCCTTTTATTGAAAAATACGATTTCCCGGAAAGGAGGAGCAACAACGACAAGGTGTTGCAGGGCATTAATTATCCAGACATGAACAACAGTAGTCCGTCGAAATAGATGTCGTTTTTTTTAAAATTGTAACATTGGTGAATTGGGACATGGTAATTCCTTTACAATTAAGTCATTCAATGACAAGTCCATACCGTACCCCTGGCGCAACAATCTCCGTAGCATGCCCCATCCCTGCAAGCAACCCCCGCAGATTCTCCTGTGCCTTCTGCTCACCGTGCACCAGAAAGATCTTTTTCAGATTCGTTGTATCAAGCCTGCCGACATAGTCAGTGATCTCATTGTAGTCGGCATGACCGCTGAACGAGTTGAGTACCGCGACCTCTGCCTTGAGCGGAAAATGCTTGCCGAAAATGGGTACCGTTTCCCATTTTTCCAGAATTTTCCGCCCGAGTGTATGTTCAGCCATATACCCCACAATCATAATGGTATTGCGTTTATCGCCTATGTTGTGTATCAGGTGATGGAGGATTCGCCCCGCTTCGCACATCCCCGACGACGCAATTATGATCGCAGGATCGGTAATCATGTTGAGCGCCTGACTCTGCTGCTTTGAAACACAGTAGTGCAAATCGTTGAATCCGAACGGATTCTCATGATGTTCCAGAAATGCTTCGCGCGTCTCATCGTCGTAGCACTCCTCGTGGAGTTTAAATATGGTAGTGGCATTGATCGCCATGGGACTGTCGATATAAATCGGCAGAGAGGGAATACGCCCCTGGTCATGGAGCAGATGGATGCAGAACACCAGTTCCTGTGTGCGCTCTATCGCGAAGGCCGGGATGATTATTTTACCGCCCCGTTCAAAGGTGCGATTGATGATCTCCGCAAGCGTGTCCATGGTCGTATCGAGCGGAGCATGTAACCGGTTACCGTAGGTGCTCTCGAGCACCAGATAATCCACCGGTGGCAGCATCTCCGGATCACGGATAATCGGCAGATCGTTGCGCCCCATATCCCCGGAAAAACCGATCTGCAAATGCTCACCGTCCCGGTTTACATCCACCAGAACCATTGACGACCCGAGAATATGTCCCGCATCAAACAGCATCGCGTTTACCCCTTTCGCCAGAAAAAACGGGCGATGATAGGCAACCGTCATAAAATGATTTAGGCAGGTGCGGACCTCTTTTTCATTGTAGAGAGGGTCATGTGCAATTTTCCCGGATTGATGTTTCGACAATTTATGCAGATACTCCATATCTCGTTTCTGCAGATGAGCAGAGTCGCGCAGTACCAGATTCGCGAGGTCGCGGGTTGCATGGGTTGAATAAATTGAATTTCCATACCCCTGTGAAACCAGTCGGGGCAGCAGACCACAATGATCATAGTGCGCGTGTGTCAGAACAACCGCATCAATATGTTTCGGATCAAAAGGAAAGCTGCAGTTCTTCCGGTAGGACTCTTCCCGTTTTCCCTGAAATGCACCGCAATCAACCATGATCGTGGTAGCGCCTATTTCCAGAATATGCTTGGAACCGGTAACTTCCTGTGCTGCGCCTGCGCTAATGAGTGAACAATCCATCGAAGATCCTTACGGTTATCGGTTCAGGGTACTCCCATTATGATTACTAATTCAGTAAATATACATAGAACAAGTTCCATCCAGGTTCCAGAATCGGTGCCGAAGCACTGCTTGCAGGATATCTTTGGCAATGGTTTTACTCCCCCACTACACCAGAACCGGATTGATTTGCAGTGTTAGTCTGAACAAAACATAAAATTAGCACACTGTTTTGATTACTTCCTGAGAACCATTTATTTTACTCTTATAAGCACATTTTCCGGTTCCCTCTATTTAAAGAAAAAAGCATATGAAAAACTATCTGCTCTACCTGTTATTTCCTTTTTGCATCGCTTCACAACTCCACGCGGAACCGAATGGTGCAGTCCTCTACCTGAACGGTAAACGGCTCGGGCATCATAATGTCCCGGGCACCGCGGCACATCACTATTTCGGTTATCTTGAAGGCCCTGCATGGGAGAACAAGTACGGCACATTCCGGTATTACATCGACATTGACGATCGCAACGCCATCGATGTTGTCGGCAAGTACAAAGAAGAAGCAATACTGCAGCATTTTACCGACCCAACTGTTGACGAACACGCGGACTGGCCCTGGGGTACCGACATATTGAAAATCGGCAGTTCAATGGGGGTCGGTGCCTTCAGACTATTCAACAATAATAACTGGATGAATCCGCAGTTACCGGAAAACCTTGATAGCCTCGTTGTTACCATTTTGGACTCTTCCATCCAGACCCCCAAGGTGCAGATCGGCTACCACGGGTGGAATATCGGTGGAGGCAACAAAATCACTGCGATCTGGACGATAGCAACGCTCCTCGATGAACGCCCCACCCATTGTGAACTCGCGATCACCGGCAATTACTCCGGCAAGGTGGTGATTGGCCTGACCAACCATAAAGACAACACCGCAAATCCCAACCGAAGTAGTATTCAGCTTATACAGGATACCGACAAGCCGCTTCTGGCAACAGTGGGAAGACAGGGTGGCCTGCAGGAGGGTTTTGCAGACACCCTGCTGATGGCGGTGTATACCGACAAATCCTATTTTGATTCATTTGTTAATGACGGCACCGTCAATTACGGCATGGTGCTCAACCCCGACGCGAAGCAGAAGGTGAAGTGGTCGTTCGTCTATAGCTGGGCACGGGAAGTAAGTCCGCTCTTCCGCAACCCTGACTGGAAGAATACTCTTCATGAGACTACAAAAATCAGCAGGAACAATCTGAAACGTCATCAATTCAACCGCAACCCGAATCCGTTGACCCGGGGACAGGGAGAACTGTTCTCACTTTCGGGAAGATCCCTCGGTACCATAACTCCAGCAACCGGTGGAGTTCAGCGGCAAGAAAACGGGGTATACATTATTCAGTATCAGAACGGTAGGGTCATCAGGAACGCATCCATTAACAGTTCCCGATAAGTCTATTGACAGCGGACCACGGCTGTCGGGTTACCTCCGGCAGCCAACCAAAAAGTTTTTAAATTTCGGTATTTAAAACAGACATCTTCAGGTTTCCCCGAGCGGTTGACCATCTCCGCGATCACTCCTAAAAACTCCACTGCATTCCCCCATACACCGCATGTTCTTTTCCGCCGAACTGATCATTTTTCTCCCCGGCTTGAATTTGCGCCTGCAGCATCACTTCAATATTCTCGCTGAGTGAATACGTCGCATGCGGCATCAGCAGTGCCGAACCGTCGGCAGGATTGACAAGAGCGCCGCAATCGACCGAAAAGAGCGGCGTTGCCTGCCACGCAACCTGCGCGAACACCTGAAACCGTGCATGCGACAGTGTTTTTGCGGTAATACGATCACTAAACAGCGATGTGAACCCATCGGTTGGACTTTTTTTTCCGTCACTGTTGTAAAGACCGGAGAGAAGCAGACGGATCTCTTTCGGAAACATATAATCGGCTGAAAGGCACCCGACAAACTGCGCATTACGGCTCAGAGAATCGTTGTAAAAAAGCGTTCCCTCCCCCCGCAGCGCCGCATTGGCCACCTGCCCGGAAAACCCTGCTCCACCAACGATATCGTGACGCATCCACCCACCAAGAAGCTGCAGGTCGAACCCTGCTACATTGACCTGACCGCAGAGTGCAGCGGTGATACTGTCGGCACTGCTCGCACCCGCGACAGCTGCTTCGACCTGCGCAACGGGGCCCAAGTAGCGCCGAACCAGCAGCGCGTCGGTTCCGGGACCTTCACGGTGCGCGACATCAAGAAACGACTGCGCATTGAAAATATCGTTCGGGTTCCATATGAGATCCTTTCCCCAGTTGATCCGGTGACGCCCGAGCCGTACCTGCCAGTCCCCTCCGGAATAATCCACATACAGACGATCGAACATGGTTGTCAGAACGGCGGAATTGTTATCCCATATATTGACAGACAGATCCATCCACCCCTGATCATTGTCAAGAGTCGTTTTATACCCGAACGGAAACAGCTCCTCATAGAGTTTTCCATAAAGCGCCCTGCTGCGCAGTGCCGATGCAATGGTAACCGCATTGGTGGGATACAGTGTGTACTCAAGCCGGTTCTGCAGAACAGTCCCGGTATTCCACCACGGGGTTTCCTGCGCCACCACAATGAGCTGGGTATAATCGATATATCCCTTGAGTGCCATCCATTGCGGTAGTTGTGGTGCAGCATATCCGGTGAAATGTACCAGGAGAACTGCGGCGATAGTAATAATGTACCGCAGTGGGAATTTCCGCACCACCACTCTATTAGCAACCTGAAATATCTCAGCCATTAGATTGATTCCACCCGGATGTCCGATGCTATCAGGCCGTCTTCAACGGTAATCACCCGACGGGCTTTTTTCACGACCCGTTGATCATGGGTCGAAAACACAAAAGTGGTGTTCTCTTCCCGGTTGAGTCGGGCCATAATGTCAAGTAACGTTTCCGTTGATTTGGAATCAAGATTCGCGGTTGGTTCATCAGCAAGGATAAATCGCGGTCGGGGTGCAAGTGCTCTCGCAACTGCCACCCGTTGCTGCTGTCCGCCCGAAAGCTGCGAAGGACGACTATCCCTCCGGTCACCAAGCCCTACCTCGCTGAGCAGATCCCGTGTGCGTTTGTCACGTTTTTCAGCGGCTACACCTTGCAGTTCCATAATAAATCCGGTATTTTCGTAGGCACTCAGAACAGGAATCAGATTGTAGGCCTGAAAAACAAATCCGATATTATTCAACCGGAAACGAGTACGTTCCCCGCGCTTCATCTTTGTTATATCAGTTCCTGCAACAACAATTTTCCCCGAAGTCGGTTCATCGAGTCCTCCAATCATGTTAAGCAGGGTGGTTTTCCCGGATCCGGAAGGACCGACGATTGCAACGAACTCTCCCTCATCAATAGTACAGTCAACACCGCGAACGGCATTAACCGGCACATGACCGGCATTGAACGTTTTGGTGACACCGGTCAGTTCAATAATACTCATGATAACCCCAGTCTATCTTTGGTACGTTCTTCATTTCCGTATTCATGTTTCGCTTCGCACCGCATCGGCAGGATTGAGACCGAGCGTTTTCATTGCCGGATACAACGAAGCCAGAATTCCCGTCAGCACCACCATGGTGCACAACCCGATAAAAAATGACGTCTCAATGAAAGGATGGACAAGCGGATTATACCCTATCGCCGCAAGCCCCTGACCTATTGACGAAAGATCAATACCGGTTTTACCGGTCACGGCAATCGACACCGCTCCCGCGACCATTCCGATGCTGCCCCCGGTAAGTGCCAGGAGTACCGTTTCGATCACCACCATGAAAAAAATTCGTTTTCGGCTCATACCGACCGCCATGAGCATTCCGAACTCCCGCCGGCGATCGAGAACCGCCATGAGCATCGTATTGACAATACCGAAAGACAGCGCGAATAAAATCACGACTACAAAGAGATACATCATCTGCCGCATGAGATTCTCCATCATCCCGACCTCGGGCTGCAGTTCCTTCCATGATTCCACCGCCAGATCAGGTAGTTCCTTTTTCAGTGCGGTAGTCACGCTGTCGGTCGCCTCATATCTGTCAAGAAGCAGGGCAATCTCATGAACGGCCGTACCGTTGGCACTGATCAGCCGCGACAGATCGCTCCGTTTGACAAATACGGTATTCTCATCGAACGTTGAGTTATGCGTTTTGAATATCCCGCGCACCTTGAACGCTCCGCCGGTAAGTTCTCCGTGCATATCCTGAAAAGTCAGAACGATCCGGGTTTTCAGTTTCACATCCAGTTTTTCCGCCAGTTTCTCTCCGATGACGATACTGTTTTTACCCTTTCCCTCGAACCAGGTCCCCGTAACAACAGCCTCGGGCAGCGTGCTGACGGCACGCTCCTCACCGGGGTCAATTCCTTTAACCACAACCCCCGCTCCGGTTTTGGCTGAGGCAATCATTGCATTGATACGGGCACGTACAGCCACTGCCTTAACTCCCGCACGTGAACGAAACCTTGATGCCAGTTCGCCACCCTCCGGAATCACATGCTCCGGAAGCGCCTCATCAAGAAACGACGGTGTATGCAGCTGCAAGTTTCCCAGTTCAATCGCGATTGCACTGTCAATCGTCTGTCGACCCATACCGTTCATAAAAGCGGTTGAAAATACGCCGCAGAAGAGTCCTAATGCGATTGATGCGATCACCACACCGCTGCGCAGCGGATTTCTCCAGATATTTTTCCAGCTGATTTTAAACAACATAGATCCTCCGTTACCTGCGCATTGCAGCAACAGGATTGAATTTACGCAAAAGAAGCAACGGATATACAACAGTTGCCATGGTAATCAGGAGAACAACCACAACCTGCGCCAGGAATATTTTAGCGTCCAGCAGCATCGGCAATACCGGTTCTACACCGAAATTGATCATTGCCGTTGCAGCTTCACCGGTAAGTTGTATCGGATGGGACGCGAAATAGAGCACGATCGGCAGCACCAGTACCACCCCGGCGGCAGCGGAAAGCAGCGACAGGAGAATCGTTTCAATAACTACCATCATTGAAAGATTACCGCTTGAGAGCCCTAGCGCATTCACCACACCAAATTCCCGAATCCGTTCGGTCGTCATCATAAGTACTGTTCCGAAGATCCCGAATGCAACCACCAGATACAGAATCCCGAGCATGATAAGCCCGCCCGCGTTATCTCCTCCGATCTGCTGCACCAGCTCCGGCAGCATCTGCCTCCAGGTAAGCACCTCGAACGACTCCGGATCGAGCGTATTCCGGAGCATTGCCGCTGTTGCCCCGGTCAGTTTTGACCGTACCGGTTCAATTACCGCACATGTCAAACGGTGCTTCGCCGAAAAAAGTCGTTGCATCGCGCCACAATCAAGGTACACGAAACTTCGGTTGAGCTCCGGTGAGGCGAATGATGCGATACCCTTTATCCGGAAACTGCCGGCGGCATTGACACCATGATATCCCTGACCGAGTAAAATCAGTGTATCACCGACATCCAATTTGAGATAATCGGCAAGACCTTCAGCAACGAGTGCGCCATCATCACCAGTAGTGAGATATTCACCTTCGGTCACCCGATCGCGCAGTTTACTCAGTGCATGCTCCTTCTCCGGTGAAACCCCCACAACGAAGGAGCCCCGTGAATGTTCCCTGCCGGCGGCAAGGGCAAATGACTCAAACCGTGGAATTACTGAGCGTACACCGGGGAGTGCCGCCAACGAGGAAAGCAGAGAATCCGGAGCAAAAAAGGTGTTGTCAATTGACTTGTCATCCCAGTACCCTTTTTGATGCACCTGCAGGTGACCGGTGTAGGTGCCGACCACATCATCGATCATCTTTTTGTAACTACCGAGCTGCATTGATCGCATCGCTACCGAGAGCACTATCGCCAGTACTATTGAGGCCATGGTCAGAAGCGTTCTTCTGCGGTTACGCCAGATATTACGCCACGCCATTGTAAGAAGCAGTTTCACGTGCGTTCCTTTCACTTGCAATGTATCGGTACTTCCAGTCGTCGCATCCGGTTACCGTACTTTCCGCAGGTTCTGTTGAGAAAAGTATGTCTCTTTTAGCGGAATATTGAATTTCGTCTCCCCGATTTCAAGAATGGTACGGTTTCCCGGTTTATCGGTAGGTACCATCTCCATATGGGTCGGTATGACCCGATCGTCTACTTTTTTTATATTATCTGCGGTCTCGACGCTCATTAAATCCCCATCCTCATCGTACCGTTCCGAACGGATGATATTTTCATCTTCCTTTGTTATCCAGAGAAAAATTTTTCCCCAGACCACCGCAGCGTCCTCCCTGGGAACAGCCTCGATTTTACTGCAAAGGTGCCCCCCGGTCTCCTCCTCACCCAGAAATTTGTGCGTGTAGTCACTGCTGAGCGATGACTCCTTGAGCAGATCATCATTGGTAAAATCCGATCCCATCCACGACTGTCCCATCATACTGGGAGGAAGTTTGACAATCCGGTCTATTGATGGAACAAAATTCCACATTTCGTTTTTACGCTTGAG
This sequence comes from Chitinispirillaceae bacterium, assembly GCA_050304135.1. Lineage (GTDB taxonomy): Bacteria > Fibrobacterota > Chitinivibrionia > Chitinivibrionales > Chitinispirillaceae > JAFGNB01. The sequence continues at coordinate 129,942 of JBNLDC010000005.1, forward strand.
AAACGCCTGTCCCTTTTCTTTTGCCGGGGCGGTTATTACAATCAGATTGTACTCCAGACCGAGTGACCAGGCTTTCATCGATACGGTCCGCTTCCAGTCCGGACGTACCACGGTCATGGTCATGGTACCCTCCGATGTTGTCCCGCGGCGTTTCATGTCCGCCCGATAGACCAACTGACCAACCGCATCCTCCGGAGGTGCAGCAACAGCAAGCGAAAGTGCTGATACAACAGATACGAATAGAAAAATTCGACTCATCCCTTTCCTCCTTTTTTTGCCGATTTCATCAGTTTCCGGTACCGTTCAAGCACCGCTGTTCGCACCTTTTCGAGCGGACACCCCTCCTGATCGAACAGATAATACATTAATACCCCGTCAATCGAAGCAGCAAAGAGCCACGCCTCACCCCGGGCATTTTTCAAGCCGATACCGGAAAAAATTCCCTCGAACAGCGCGATGTATTCACGCAATTTTCCCATAACCAATGTCCTGCAGCGCTCGGGCACCATCGGTTGCATCATAATATTCATCTGCAACCTCCAGAAATCAGTATGCTCGGTCACGAAATCAAACATTCCGTTAATAAACATCTCGACTGTCTCTACCGGGTTTTCCGGCGGCAGGAGTGCAGCGAACTGCTCCTCGACATGTACGAATGCACCGGTAAATGCATAAAGAAGCAGTTCCTCTTTATTCTCGAAATAATTATACACCAACCCCTTCGCGACCCCGGATGCTCCGGCAATCGCCTCGATAGTGGTGTCCGCATACCCTTTCTGTGCGAATAGTCGCATGGCCGCCTCGGCAATACGCTCTTTACTATCACTGCGCATCTTTTCAAATTGTTCCGCACTCCGTGGTGTCATTTCTGCCTCCCTTATTTATGACTGACTGGTCGGTCAATATTAAATATACGCGATCTCTATGAATAAATCAATACTTTTTTCCTTTAAGCAGAAGAATCAGGTACCTGTCCGATCAGATTATCCGCTATCTGATTGAGGTGGATCACTTTGATATTTCAGGTATCTAAATTTCGGGAACTGTTCGGGTGGAAAAACCAACAGAAGAAATAACTCTGATTGCACAAAAAAAATACGCTCCACCGTACAACCCGGCGGAGCGCATACATTCCGGAAAATGGTACCAGCAATATTCCGGATTTATCTGCCTTCCTTCCAGGCATCAGAAGCCTGAAGGTTGCCATCGACGTACGTCCAGGTTATTTTCTGATAGCGCATCTGAACTTCTTCGAGGTGCACATAACGTTCTTTTGAAGGATCTTTAACGTTATGCATGACCGGCTTGACCGAGCATACTTTAACACCTTCTAGCTTGTGGTTGAAGTATTCAGTTTCCGTACCAGTGTCATCGATACGAAACCATTTTATTTCCACTTCCGTGAAGGTCTGACCTTCACAAACCGCCTTGTAAAGATACGGTGAAGATTCATCGTAAGCTTTAACAAGCTTGATCGCTTCGTGTTTACGAGTACCAGTCAGTCTACCGGTATCGGAATCGGTTGGGATCCGCACCTCGTGATCAAAGGCGAGCACTTCAACACTGCCTTCACGACCTGCGACATCAACTGATCCTTTTACATCCGATCCTGTGTCATCCTTCAGCCACATATAAGCTGGTATTGGCATACATAACTCCTTTCAGTGAAGTATGAGGTTTGTTTTCAATGATACTGAAAATATAGATTCTTTAACAGACGCGGAATGTGACCACCGTCACATTCCGCTATTTTTTTTTAAAATCTTACTTTTTAGAACTATTTCCCTTTGGGCATCTGGGAAACCAGCGACAGATTGATGTCAATACCTTCAATCTGGAAATGAGGCATAACCGAGAGCCCGACCGAGAAGAAACCGGGATTATCGGCAACTTCGTCAACCGTTACCTCGGCTGCTTTGAGCGGATGGGTAGCGATAAGCTCCGGTCCCGGATCATTCATTTCAGTAACAAGGCTGCCGATCCAGTCGTTGAGTTCATCCTGCAGAACCGTTTTACTCTTTGTTGAGCCGATATTTTCCCGCTGAATCACCTTGAGATAATGAGCGATTCTGGAGATCAGGAAAATGTACGGCAGACGGGAGTTAATCCGCATATTCGCCGTTACCACCGGATCATCGTACTCGGTCGGTTTCTGTGTCGAATTGGCAGAGAAAAAGCAGGCATAGTCACGATTCTTGTAAAATGAGAGAGGGATGAACCCTTCCTGAGCAAACTCGAATTCACGGGTTTCGGGAATAAGAATCTCGGTCGGAATTTTCATCTGTTTGCCCTTGCCTACATCGAACAGATGAATGGGCAGCTCGTCAACCTTACCGCCGGCCTCGGGCCCACGGATCTGCACACACCAGCCGTTGTCGATGAATGAACGTACCATATTGGTGGCAAATGAGAATGAGGCATTCCCCCAGAGGTATTTATCGTGATCGTCACCGGTTACCCCCTCGGTATAATTGAACTCCTTGACCGGCTGGGTATCGGGACCGTAGGGCAGACGCAGCATGAAACGGGGCAGTGTCAATCCGACATACCGGGAATCCTCAGTCTGTCGAAACGCATTCCACCGCAGAAATTCACTGCGTTCCATATAATTGTGCAGATCTTCGATCTTCGGAAGATCATGAACATCTTCCTTGTTGAAGAACTTAGCCGAGACACCACCGATGAACGGACAGTGACAACTCGACGCAACGCGGGAGACTTCCTGCATCAGGGCGACATCCGGCGCCATGGAGGTGAATTCATAATTGGAGACCATTGCAGCATAGGGCTCGCCTCCCGGGGTGTCATATTCGTCGGTATAGACATGTTTGTACAATCCCGACTGAATGGTTTCCGGTGCATCCTCAAAATCCTCCGCGAGATCATCCTTGGAAATGTCAAGAATGTCGATCTTGATATTCTTCCTGAAATCAGTCCGGTCAACCAGAAACTTCAGACTTTTCCAGGAGGATTCCATTTTCTGGAAAGTGGGATGATGCAGAATTTCATCAAGCTGCAGCGACAGTTTCCGGTCGATCTCGGCGATCTGATTATCGAGCACCACTTTGTCGATTCGTTCAACACTCTGCGTGGACTGAACGATACTGTCGACAAAAAAAGCGAGTGCCGCACCGATTCGCTCGCTCGCCTTACTCTCGGCAAGATCTTCCGCATTCTTGAACCCACCGATGTCAACCTGATGATCGGGCACTGCCAGGTTCATCGTCTGATAGATATAATCAAGGCCCTGTACTTCCTCGGTGGAAGCGGCCGCCGTTTTTTCCTTCTCAGCAGACATAGCCAATCTCCTTACTTGTTATATTGATTTTCAACTAATTCCACTTGTGATTATTCTTCAGCTTTTTTCTCTTCGCCGGCAGCTTCATTCGGAACGATCTTCAACAGCTCTTCCTGCAGAGATTTAGCCGCATCGGGGTTTTTGAGAATTTCTTCGAGACGCAGCCTGAACTCGCGGTTATCAAGAAGATTTGATTTGAGATCTTTGAGAAGATTACGTGCCGCTAAAAGACGGCTGAGTTCCGGAATGTTCTTGGCGACATTTTCCGGCTTGAATGAATCAAGATTCTTGATGTCAAGATTCACGCCGATATCACCCTCACCGGATAACTTGTTTTCAACATTGTACTTCACGTTGAGATCAAGGCTTTCCATCACCTGCTGGAAATTGTTCTTGTTGATGCTGATCTTTTCCCGTTCAACAACACGTTCTCCCTTGTTCTTCATGGAGAAATCGCCAAGCACCAGCATTTTGAGCGGGAGCTCCGTTTTCTTTTTCGCGTCACCTTTACCCACATCAAGCTTCAGATTGATTCGGGCAGCAGGTATCTCGTTTTGAAAACTTCCGGCCATAATGTAACCGCCTTTCTGAAAGTAGTTGTACTGTTATTTACTTAGTGAAAATGCTCTTACAGGATCGATCTGTCCGATTTTACTCAGGACGGCATTCTGTTTTTCCTGAAGTGCCGCCACGATATTCTGCGGTTTCTGAACCTTGCCCACTTTGTATGCCGAGGTGAGTGCAGCCCAGGCCTCTACCGCAAGATCCGGATCCCAGGTATCAAGACTGTACTGATCGATTTTCTGATCAAGTGATTCAAGAACCGAAATGGCAATATCCGGCTGTTTCGCTTTAAGCAGCAGAGACCCGATCATTATGGTCCGGCGGAAATTGTCCCGTTCACCGGACGAAGAGCGGAGATTCACCTGTACCATTGCGAGTGCCTGTTCAAGTTGCCCCGCTCCCACCATCTGATTGACCGTCCGCTGTTCCTCAACAAGGGGATCAGAGGCGGCGCCACCGCCCCCGAGAGCATCACCTCCGGACGACTGAAGCATCGGCTTCACCTCACTGCCGATCCAGTCCTTCGTAATCTCGTCACAAAAGGGCGTTCCGTCGGCAAACATAAGATCCGGCAGTTCCGGGATCCGCTTGAGCATGAGTGCCATTTCGGAAAGGATGCAGTTTTTTACCGCACTGTATTCACCACCTAACTCACCGCAGGCGGTTGCAATATACCGCTGCAGATCAAGCCAGAGATGGGTCCCTCCGGATACAAACACCGCCTCACCTTTGGTGATCAGGGTTTTCCAGTCTTTATCGTTAACCAGTTTCTGAAAATAGGTACGCTGCTGTTCATTGGGGCCGGGCAACTTGGTTTTCCCCCCTTCGGCCGGAGGGGCTTTTTCAAAAATGTCCCAACGGGCTGAGCGCATCATACGGTAGCCCATGATTTTCCCCGGTTCTTTCTCGATGAGAAACTGGGCTATTTTTCTGATGTGTTGCTGCGCCTGACTCGTTGTTTCCATCGGTCCGAGCGCGCCTTCTCCGGCAGCCGGTTTAGGTGCTGCAGGTGCGGCAGACCCGGAAGATACCGCAGGTGCCGTTGAAGATGCATCGGGCGATGGTGCCGGCGGGGGAGGTGGTGGTGGTTCCTCTTTCGGTTTCGGCTTGCACAACTTTTCCCAGCGCTGGACCGCAGTAAACAGTGCCGACGGAAACGGAGAACCGTCCGGAAATTTCTGCTCGAGAACCGGCTTGATTTTCGTAAGCCCGGCGAGCATTCTGGCTATGTGCTCATAGTCGTCTTCCGTCGGTTTTTTTTCGCCGATGAGAATGGTGTAGCGGTCTTCGGCAAGCCACTTAAAGGCATTCTGCTTGGCCCGGTCACGATCTGGAAACAAACCGTCGTAATTCTGCTCGACGAGCGTACCGAGCCCATCCCATATATCTGAGAAATTTTCCCAGTTATCCGACCGAAGATACGAAAAACTCAGAAACGAAAGAACCCTGATGTCCTTCGATTTTTCCTTGAGAAGTTTTTCCGCGGTTTTTTCGAGAAGTTCATAATCGGTACCACCAAGTTTCGCGATCTCATTTTTTATAATATCGAAATCGGCATCGTAATTGATATTGGTACCGAAAGGATTATCACCCGCGATAGGAGACGTTATAATGGTGAGCAACTCAGAAATAGGTGACTCCTTGAAAATGTATGAGAATCAGGATCTATCAGTAAATCCGTTGAGATGTGGATAAATAAAAGATAATTAAAGCGGAACGGTCCGTACTATACTTCTATATAATACACCTGAGTAAAAATGGTTTAATTCAACCGCTTCCTGCAAAATTTGAGCCCAATCAAACATTTTTACCCTTGGCAATTGAATTTGTATGATAAATCGTAAGAGGTGCGGCACTTTGTACACCAGTAGAGGATGATCCATGTAGAACGGGGACCGGACTGAAGACAAAGAACCCGAACAGACTACTCGGTTGTCTCGAGAATACCCGGTTCATCTGCTGCAGGGGCAATCGCCGCATTATATTTACGGATCGCGTTTTTGCGCAGCGCCCAGGAAACAATGCCGTTGATGACCCCGAATGAAATGCAACTGATACCGGCTGAAAGCTGGGTGGATCGTACCCGCGGATCCACCCCTTCAGGGGCAATGTATCCCACAATGGCATACGCAAGAAACAGTGCACCGAACCCCTGAGCCGGAGAGGCAATCTCCCTGAACACAACAGACCAGTTGGAAAGCGACCGGGACTGTTCATTTTCCCGCAACACCCCATAGAGCACCTGTTCGGGCAGAAGCAACCGGTCTTGACGATACCAGCCGAATTTCATTTTTTCAAGTTTAAGGGAAAAAACAGAATCAGGAAAGAGACGCAGTTGCAGCTGCCGGTTGTGTTCCAGTGCGGCTTTATGAATCAGGAAATCCGACCTGGTTTTGAGACGCGCCTGAACGAAGGAGGCGATTTCCCCACCGATCATAAGAGGTGTTCCGAGATTCTGGAGCGGAATGACCAGGGGTTCCCCGCGTTCAATCGCCCGGAACAGAGAGGTGAACTGGTAAATCGACACACCAAGGTTGACACTCCAAATGGTAGCACCGATTCCCGCGGCGGCAAGTCGATACCCGCGTGATCTTCCGGCAAGGTTGGCGGTACTCTCTTCACTGCGAAGAAACCGCTCCACTTTCCAACGGGAAAATGATTTCCCACTCTGCCGGTAATACGCTTCAAGCGGTAGCGAATCGCTTAATGGTCTGGCTCCAGCCATTGCTGCAACAGAAAAAAACAGTGCCGGCAGAGCAACAACCATCCTGCAACGATGAAAAAACCGACAGGTCCGGAGTCGTTTACAATGGATTCGCATACACTCAACTATATCATTCAAATTGCTCATCCACAACCCCGTCGGTAAAATACCATCCTGAATTTACAAGTATGCCGGAGAGCGATTATAACCGAAAATCCTATGCAGCCGCCTCGCCACCAAGCCGTCGCATCCGTCGCCAGACCGTAGTCCGGTCAACCCCGAGCCTGCGGGCCACCTCACTTTTATTATAGCCACATTCCCTGAGCAGCGCACTGAACTCACGATCACTCACCCGTGTTTTCCTCGGGTAATAGACCACCTGAGTATCTGATCGTTGCCGAGCATCGGTAGCCGGAGCGGTCTCCTCGCCCAGACCACAGATGCCTTTACGCAGCTCCACTTTCCGAATCTCTATCGGAAGATCGAACAGATCGATCCGATCCTCCTGACAGGTAACAAACGCGTGCTCGACGGCGTTTTCCAGTTCCCGGATATTACCGGGCCAGCAGTAATCCATCATGGTGAGCGCTGCATCGTGGGTAAGCCCGGTTATCCGCTTTCCGGTTTCACGATTAAACCGGGAGATAAAATGTTCCACCAGTGGCCCCACATCCTCTTTCCGTTCGCGAAGGGGTGGCAGCCGCAGCGGAAATACCTTGAGCCGGTAATAAAGATCCTCGCGAAAGTCCCCCTGCGCCACGAGCTGCCGCAGATCCCGATGGGTAGCGGCAATAATACGGACATCGGATTTACGGGTATGGTTCTCACCGATACGCTCAAATTCATGCTCCTGCAGGAACCGCAGGAGTTTCACCTGAATAAGTGGTGAAAGCTCACCGATTTCATCGAGAAAAAGCGTCCCTCCATCAGCGGCTTCAAAACGGCCCGGCTTGTCGTGCACCGCACCGGTAAACGATCCGCGCGCATGACCGAACAGTTCACTTTCGAGCAGCGACTCGGGAAGCGCCGAGCAGTTGATTTTGACAAGCGGTCCCCCCGAACGCGTACTACGCATATGAATTGCCTCGGCGGCAAGCTCCTTTCCCGTGCCGGTCTCTCCGGAGATCAGGATTGTTGCATTTGACGCAGCGGCAAGTTCAATGAGTGAGTAAAGCTCCCGCATGAGGTGACTTTTCCCGACCAATCTCCCGAGACCGCTCTGTCGGGGAAGTTCCTTCTGCAGTTCCTCCAGTCGGTTTTCGGTGGATCTGAGTACGGAAATATCCGTGAATGTCTCAACCGCCCCTAAAACTTCACCGTCGCCGTTTCTGATAATCCGGGCATTTTTCAGCACGGGAATTTTTTTACCCGACGACTGCAGCAGCATACACTCGACATTGCTGATTTCACCCCGCGAAAACAGATCACAGGTTGAGGGATCGCTACACAACGTTTCCATTAATGAGCAACATTCACTGCCGATTATTGCTGCACGCCCACGCCCGGCCATGGTCTCAAGTGCCCGGTTACAATACCGTATCTTTCCCTCCGGATCAATAAGCATCAAACCGTCGGCAACGGTTTCAAGAATAGTTTCCGTACACTCCGCCGACAATCCATCATCCAGGAAACAATTCATCTGCACTCCTGTTTTACTTCCACGTTGGTTTTACGTACCGGGTGCAACGTTCAACCCAAATCGCTGCATCCCACATCGTTGCATTGCATCAATAAATGCAACGATGTTGCAAAAACGTTGCATAATCAATATAGCTACATTTTTCATTCTTTGCAATAGTACCCAATATACAGAATAATTCATTTGGCACATACATTGCAGTAACAATCTGCAACACTCAACAAGGAGGAACTATGTCAACAGCAACCAGTGATGCAACATTCGAAAAAGATGTACTAAGCGCACAACTTCCGGTTCTGGTTGATTTCTGGGCACCCTGGTGCGGACCGTGCAGAATGGTTGGCCCGATCATTGATAAAATCGGCGAAAAAATGAGCGGAAAAGCACATGTGTACAAGCTTAATGTCGATGAGAATCCCGGTATCGCAAGTAAATACGGGATTACCGGGATTCCGACCGTAATTGTTTTCAATGGTGGTGAAGTATCCCGCCAATTTGTCGGCGTGCAACCGGAACAGGTTTACCTCAACGCACTGGAATCGTAGGAATAGCAACAGGAGAAGAATATGCCATTGTATGAGTACCGATGCAGGGAATGTGGAAAAGAATTTGAAGAGCTGGTGTCGATAAGTGCGATCACCAGTCCTCCCTGCCCCTCCTGCACGTCTGAAGCAACGGAGAAGAAAATATCGCTCTTTGGTGGAATCGGCGGCGGCAGCGGGGGTTCCGGTGGAGGGTCATGCGGCAGCAGCGGTTTCTCGTGAGCGTCTTAAAATGAACGGCCGGTCGGCCGTTATGCAGTTCTGTTTTTTATCAGTAGATTTTAACAAGGAGAAACAACCTTGAGCTGGAAAAAAATAATCGGCGCCGTCATAGGCGCTGCCGCAGGTTTCGGACTGGGCTATCTCGGAAAATGTGCCTCCCCGGGGGGCATAGGTTGAGCAATGACCTCCAATCCCTGGTCAGGGATGATTTTCGGTGCACTTATCGGATTTGCAGTGATGCCAGATTAATTGGGAAATAAAACAGATTCCATAATCGGTTATTTCCTAAGTGGTATGCGATTTTACTCATTATGTTTAAATCCACATACGGTATACTACTGCATACATTGCATTGGAAAAATACCATATATAGATTTTATTTTTTTTTGTACTGTACATCTGTAGCTGTTTGAGATATACTTATCTTTTAATGATCGTTAGAGCGTCCGAGATACACTAATATTCACCAGATGTTGTTACTTTAACGCTTAAATAGTTAAATGATAAAAAAACCAACATTGTCATCACCACCTCCCTGGCTCAAATTACCTATTCAGGTACGACAACATCAACGGATCACCCATGATTATTCGGGAAGGAGATTGTTAATGATTCGTCCCTTGGCATGGCCAGTTGTCATCTGCATGTTCATTCTGATGACCGGATGCAGCACTACCCGGCGGAATGTATCTGTTCTCGAAAACAGCCGCGATCTCGAAGAACGACGCAATGCCGCATTCCAACTGAGTATCCGCGACGGGCTTGACGAAGAAATGTTGCCCTCACTTATCGAAGCGTCACAGGATGACGATGCATACATTCGTGAATTCGCCATTAAAGCGATCGGACGAATGAACCCGAAATTTGAAGGTGTCTCAGCAGCCATAAAGTACGGACTTCGTGATCCGGACATTTCGGTGCGTCGAACTGCTGCAGCGATTTTCAGTACCATGCACCCGGTCCCCACCGAAGTGCTGGTAACACTGGCTGAAACGCTCTGCGATACCGATTCACTGCTTCGGTCGTATGTAAAATCAACTTTTATTGATCTTGGTCCGATAGGAGTGACTGCTCTTTTACAAACGTGCCATCACCCCAACGACTCACTGCGCTGCCGTGCTGCTTCCACACTTGGAAATATCGGATGTGAAGCAAAGCGGGCACTCCCGATACTTACCGAAATGCTCAAGGATGAGAGTGAGCGGGTACGTGCCGCAGCACAGCAGTCGATATCGCTCATTCAGTACAGTTATTTCTGTACCGGCGAATAACTACCGCACTTCTGAGACATGAATACAACCGGAAACCGGCAACGGTTTCCGGTTTGTTTTTTACCTCCAATAATGTACATTATTTTAAAATGCATTTACCATTACGATCAGGATGGTGGTTTTTCGTGATGAAACCGACGGTAGCAGCACTGCTTCTGCTGCACATCGCATGCAGTACATCCACGCATGAAATTATTCCTCTTCCCGATTTTTCGGAGCGTTGGGAAGTTCGCGGCGGCAGGTATGCAGACCGGCCGGTACTGGTCAGGATTAATCGCGGCCTCGACAGTATTGCCGACCATGCCCCCCTCACCTGGCAGGCAGCAGCAAGTATCCCGCTGCACCATCCTCTCCCGAGCGGGCTGCCTGATTCATCGGAAGTCAATGCCCTCCGGAAAATTGAGAAGTTCCTGACGTACCGCTTGGCAACAAGTGGTATCGCGGTGTTGGGCCTTAAAGTGGAAACCGACAACCGGTGCGACTTTATTTTTTACACTGATAACCGGGATGCGGTTGCGACGGTTTTCGATCATATCGGTACCATGATCGATGACTACCGGATCGACTTCTCGATCAAACGGGATAAAAAGTGGATGAGCTACCGGTGGTTTTCAACGATTAAGTAACGTGGGAATAGCAGTAATCGCAACAACAATCAACAACCTACCATCGTCTGTCACCGCCTGGCTTGGAAGCAGCCTCCAGGCAATACCACAACCGGCAATGCCGATTCAAGCATAAAAAGTGCCGGTAACAATCATTACCGGCAACTCGAAACCACTGATTCGGAATGACTGTTATCGTACTGTGCAGCCCGTTTCAGAAAATAAACGCCGCTGCGTTGCTACCAGACTTGAACCTTTTGTACCACGTTCATACCCGGTGCCTGCATACCGAGTAGATAGAGTCCCGGTGAAAATTCCCGCGAAAGATCAATGGTACGACATGAAGGTTCATAACGACGAAGCACCCTGCCATGTGCATCATACACCAGAAGTGAAATCGGTCGATTGGACGGCAGATTTTTAAGGGTCACGACCGAACCGCTGCGCTCAATGAATTCATTCAATGAACTCCTTATGTAGCGCTCACCACTTGCACTGGTTGGATCAATTTCAAGCATGACGAGTGAGACCGCATACCTGCCCAGAGGTATCGATGTGGTATACGCCCCACCGGCGTAGTCAAAATCCTTCGGTCCGCCATCCACCACGAACAGATTCTGCGCCCCTTTCATTTCATCCCACAGTGCGTTATCAGGTTGCGCCGGTTTCCCGTTCGACACCCAGACAGCATACGGATTGCTGTGGTCGGCATCAACAAGATACCGGGTGACCTTGACATTACCGTGAGGAAACGGGAGATTCTCCACCATCAGGTCAACCGTATTTTCCCCACCGTTTTGCGTAAGATTTTTATAGAAATTGTAAACAATGACCGCCACCTTTGATCCGTCGGCGCTGATCGTTGCAAAACCGTCGGCACCGTCATTCACACCACTCCCCCCGGTTGCAGAAAGAAGGGTATCCCCCATCATGTGCATCATTTTATACGCATTGAACGTCGCCTTGCGCAAACCCTGATAGGTAATAAGTCCGAACACCGCACCAAAGGGTCTGCGGCCGTTCATCTCAATCCACGAACCCTTGTTTGACCCTGATTCATCGAACACATCGGAAATTGCCCAATACGAGAGCATGTCCGGCAGCGTGTAATTTCCCGAACGGTAATCATCGATGATGATCTTGGCGCACTTGACAACAAACGGCGCGTTAATGTGGGAATCCATACTGACCACATTCGCATCGGTATTACCCCCCTGCCCCGTATACGTAGTATTGAATTCCGTATTGAGTGAATAAAGTTTCTTTCCTGAATTCTTTATGACATCCGATCGGATGCGGTTATCGTCGCGGATGCGCATGGGATCAGTGGTTGCGCCTGGTGCCTCTCCGTAATAGTGATTGGCCAACAGATTATAGGGAACATTGTTACTGTTGCAATAGGTAACAAAGTCCTGAAGTTTATGGGGGCCGGTTGTTACCGGTCCGCCGATGATTATATCCGGATTGGCACTTTTAGCCCCTTCGGCAGCCTTCTGATAGAGCATGTAGTAGTCCTGCTCAGTCGCGTTCCAGAAGCCGCTGTAGTCATACTCATTCCAGACTTCCCAGTACCACGACAGAACTTCTTCCTCTCCCCAACGGTCGATACAGTGCAGTACCATTTCTTTGATCAGATCCCGCCAGGCATTCCAATCGTTCGGTTTACTGATAACGCCGTTTGACTGCAGCGCCTTCGGCATGAAACTCAGCTCAATACTCGGTCGCACGTCGATGCTGAGCAGATAATCAATAATATCGTCAACATTCTTCCAGTTATACGTGGCTGTTCCACCATTGCGGGTCATGATTCCATCATTATCGGTACCATTCCAGCCGATGAGAATACCATGACCCCGCACCCGTTTGAATCCTGCCTCTTCCCGCCCTATTTTGGCGGCAACCTGCCATTCCGGTTTCAGGCAGTAAATCATAGTTCCGGTTCCGACACATTCGCTCCAGAAATGTGGAATATAGCCCTCTTTTTTACTCCCATCGACAACGAGATTAACCGTAGCTGCAACTGACTGCAGATGGAAGATACTACCAATCAATAGTAAGAATCCGAGTACTGTTTTTAAATGCCTATTATTCATTTCTCCCCTCCCCATGGATGGTTCATACAACAGATAATCTCTTGCAACCAACGACATTTCTTCAGGAAATATAAATTCAGTTTTTCAAAATATACCCTTACCGATACAAAATAGCCATACATGCGTGCACTATCAGCTCTGTTTAAAATATTTTACCGAAACAAATGTAATGGTCAGGGAAACCGGAGAGTAACGCTCACAGACCTGATGATAACAGAATCAGCGGTATATTCAATTACCGCTGTAGTTGTAGTACATCAGGTAATCTTCCCCGAAGTTGCGAATGCACTTGCATGGTGCACCGTCCCCCAGAAGAAAATCCGTTTACGACCGTAGGTATCGGCGATTTTACCGAGAGCGATAAGAAAAACCGCAGTACAGAGCAAATAGGAAGTAGTCACCCGGCTCAGGGTGACGACGCTCATGGAAAGCTCTGCTCCGATTGTGGGCAGAGTCATATTGACAGATGAGACCACAAAGGGCGTGATGAATGCTGCGGCAAGCGAAACAGCAAACACCTCCCGTCGCGGCTGTTGTTCCTCGCGCTCCTTCACTATGCGTGAATCGCCCACCCTTCAGACGCACGGGCTGCTTCCATAACCGCTTCGGATAGTGTCGGATGGGCATGTATCATCATCGCGATATCCTCCGGAAGCAGCTCCGCATTTTTAGCGAGAAGAACCTCGTGCAGCAGCTCTGTAGCCTGGGCACCGATAATATGAGCACCGAGAATCTCCCGCGTTCCTGGTGCCGTAAGCAGTTTCACGAATCCTTCCGAGGCCTCCACGGCCACCGATTTTCCTGCCCCACGGTAGGGAAACACCGCCTTTTCAAAAGCGATTCCCTGCTCCGCGGCGGTCCGCTCGTTAAGACCGAAACTGGCAATCTGTGGCTCGCAGTAGATGGCTCCGGGAATACCCATTGGATCGATCCGGGCAGCAGTGTCATGACCGGCGATATGTTCAACGGCAACCTCTCCCTCTTTGGAGGCGACATGAGCAAGCAGAGGTGTTGCAATAACATCACCTATCGCGTACACCCCTTTCACGGAAGTTTCGTTGTAGTCACCAACCGGAATGAAGCCGCGTTCGGTGGAAATGCCAATATTCTCCAGACCGATTGAATCGGTATTGGGCGCGCGCCCGACCACTACCAGCACTTTGTCGAAGATTTCAGTCTGTTGTGCACCGGCACTGTCTTCAAGGAGTACCTCTGCACCACTGCCCGGTTTAACATTCATAGAGACTGCCCGGGTACCGGTAGCGATCGTTACCCCCCTTTTCTGCAGGGACTTTCGTAACAACCCGGTTATTTCGTCATCCTCAAGAGGCAGAATTCGGTCCAACATCTCGACGAGATGCACCGAAACCCCGAAGCTGTTCATGATATGGGCAAATTCAATACCGATTGCTCCGCCACCCATAATCAGTATCTTTTTCGGGAGTTCAGTCAGCATCAGTGCCCCAGTTGATGAGAGTACGGTTGTCTCATCAAACGGGAATCCGGGAATTTCGCGAGGACGCGATCCGGTTGCAACAATAACGGCTTTACCGGATATCGTCCGGGTGTCGTCTATTTTGACCTCATGCGGCGACTGCAGCACACCGGTCCCGGAAATAACGGTTACGCCGTTCTTCTTCAGCAGGAATGCCACCCCTTTGGAAAGGGTGTCCGCAGCTTTGCGGGAAGCGGCATGTACCTTTGAGTAGTCAAACCCGGCCCGGTCGACCGCGATCCCCATTTTCTCAAGCGCACTTCCGGAATGGAACACCTCCGCCTGATGAATCAGCGACTTTGAGGGGATGCACCCGACGTTCAGACAGACACCACCGAGTTTCTCTTTTTCAATAATTGCGACCGAAAGCTTGAGTTGCGCAGCCCGAATGGCAGCGACATACCCTCCGGGGCCAGCCCCCAGTAGCACTACATCATAATCATACGATGACATATTATTCCTTTCGTCAACAACAGCTACTCAGTTCGGATCACAACGACCGTTGTTTGGTACCCCCGACACGATCCGAGCTGAGAGGAAAACTAAACGGAATATACAATCCCCCGTATATTCCGTTCATCCTGCAAACACGGTTCCGCTACAGTAGTGCACTGATAGGACGTTCAATCATGTTTTTGAGATCCCGCGCGAATTCCCCGGCAGCCGCTCCGTCGATAATCCGATGGTCGCAGGAGAGGGTAAGAAACATCGCACTGCGGAATGCCACGGAATTGCCGGCTGCTTCATACGGTTCTCTGAAAATCTCTCCTATTGAAAGAATTGCCGCATTGGGTGGATTGATGATCGCGGCAAACTGATGAACACCATACGAGCCGAGGTTGCTGATCGTGAAGGTCGAATCGGAATACTCCTCCGGGGAAAGTTTCCCCTCCCGAGCCCGCGAGATAAGGTCCTTGAGTTCCGAATCGATCTCAATTATTCCCTTCCCCTGAGCCCCCCGAACAACCGGTGTCACCAGCCCGTCCGGCTGAGCGACCGCCAATGCAACATCAACACTGCCGTGGCGGATTATTGCATCATCCGTCCAGGAGGCATTTACCTGCGGATGCCGATACAATGCTGCAGCAACCAGTTTCACCAGAAAGGCATTAAACGAGAGGCGAGGTTCGGTAGTCTTGTTGATTTCCGAACGGACCGACACAAGGCCGTCAGCCACCACTTTAACCGTCAGGTAAAAATGTGGTGAGGATAGTTTCGACTCGGTCAACCTTGCAGCGATAATACGCCGTTTGTCGGAGAGGGGCACCAGGCTATCGGTCGACTCCACCACTGCCGGTTGACGTCTGAGTGGTTTTGCTGCCAGAGTCCGTTCCAGATCGGCCTTGACGATGCGGCCACGGGGACCGCTTCCCTGAACAGTACGCAGATTAATCCCGTGTTCCCGGGCAATTTTCCGCGCAAGCGGAGATGCCCGTACATCATCGGGCAGGTGGCTGTTCACTCCGTGCGCAGCCACAGCAACCGTGTCCGCTGCGACATTCGGCGCGGCAGCTTCGGCGGATTCCAACCCATCCGGCGCAGCGGCAGGAGCCGACGCAAGCAATTTGGAAATGTCTTCGTCAGCAGTCGCATTGATCGCAATCAAATCGCCCACCCGCACTTTCGATCCCGCGGGAGCGGTAATTTTACGGAGGATACCTTCGGATGCCGCTTCGTACTCCATTGTTGCCTTGTCGGTTTCCACCTCGCACAGGACATCTCCTGACGAGAAGGCATCCCCTTCCGCACGGATCCATTTTACAATGGTCCCGGTCTCCATGGTCGGAGAGAGTGCGAGCATCTGTAACATCTCGGCCATCAGTCCTCCTTGTCAATCATGGTGCATGGTACGTTTGACCGCGGCAACCACCGATCCAACCGACGGTTGGGCCGCAAGTTCAAGCCGGTGGTTATACGGCATCGGCACATCAGCTGACGCGACCAGTTCCACCGGTGCATCAAGATAGTCAAAACAATCCCGCGACACTTCCCACGCCACATGAGATCCGACACTGGCGAACGGCCATGCCTCATCGACCACCACACAGCGGTTCGTTTTTCTGACCGATGCGAATAATGTATCCCGATCAAGCGGCCGCAAGCTGCGCAGATCAATCACCTCCGCATCTATTTCCTCCTTCGCCAGAGCTGCTGCTGCCTCTTCGATAAGTGCTATCGGTTTTGAAAAACCGACAATGGTAACATCGGTTCCCTGCCTCCGGACCGAAGCAGTCCCGAAGGGAACCAGAATTTCACCGTCGGGAACATCACCCTTCCATCCGTACATGAGTTCCGATTCAAGAAATACAACGGGATTGTCGTCACGTATAGCTGTCTTTAGAAGCCCTTTGGCATCAGCCGGATTTGACGGAGCAACCACTTTAAGCCCCGGACAGTGCGCATAAATTGATTGCAATGACTGGGAGTGCTGCGAACCAAGATATTCTGCCGGGCCGTTCGGCCCCCGGAAAACAATCGGGACCGTGAACTGACCACCCGACATGTACCGCAACTTTGCCGCATTATTATATACCTGATCAAGAGCCTGAAGTGAAAAATTGAAGGTCATCCACTCCACGACTGGTCGCAACCCCGCAAGTGCCGCACCGATTCCGATACCGGTGAACCCCTCCTCTGAAATAGGTGTATCAATCACCCGCTCCGGCCCATAGGTTTCAAGAAGCCCCTGGCTCACCTTGTAGGCACCGTTATATTGCGCCACCTCTTCACCGAGCAACAGCACCGTTCCATCCCGGGTCATCTCCTCATCGAGCGCCTGTCGCAGCGCCTCGCGCATTGTCAGTTCAGCCATTGTTCCTCCTGATCCACTGTCACGAGATTAGCACATCTTCTTCAAGCGCCGAAAAGGCCGGTTCCGCCGAAGCATCAGCGAACGCCACCGCCTCATCACTCACCTTCTTTGCCCTGCTGTCAATTTCCGCATACTCTTCGTCTGAAAGCATCTTCATCCCGACCATCTGTGCCTTGAGCAGCAGTATGGGATCCTGTTGCCGATACGCCTCCAGTTCTTCCTTTGTCCGGTATTTCGCCGGATCACTCATTGAATGTCCCTTGTACCGATACGTGCGTATCTCAAGAAAACCAGGTTTACTCTCGGAACGAATACGCCCAACCTCCTCCTGAACCGCTTCGTACACGGCGAGGACGTCCATACCATCAATCTGTTTCCCTTTTATTCCGTATGAGGCGCCCATGCGGGTAAAATCGGCAACCGCACTTACCCGGCGAAAATCGGTCCCCATTCCATAATGATTGTTTTCGCATATGTACAACACCGGCAGATTCCAGATCGCAGCCATATTGAGCGCTTCATGAAACGATCCCTGATGAATCGCCCCGTCACCGAAAAAGCAGAGCACGACCCCTTTCTCGCGACGGTTGCGTAGAGCCAGCGCCGTTCCCGCCGCAAGCGGAATGTGCGCACCCACAATGCCGTTTCCACCCATAAAATGAAGCTTCGCATCAAAGAAATGCATTGACCCGCCTTTACCGCGTGAACATCCCGTCTCCCTGCCGAACAGTTCCGCCATGAGTGCATTGGGCTCCATACCACAGGCAAGCGCCAGCCCGTGATCACGGTAGGCGGTATAGACATAATCAGTAGCCATATCAATTGCCGCGGAGGCCCCCACCCCGGTTGCCTCCTGACCAATATACAAATGGCAGAATCCACCGATTTTCCTCAAACCGTACATCTGCGCCGCCTTTTCTTCAAAGCGGCGAATCAGAAGCATTTTCTCTAAAAGTTTCTTTAATAATCCGACATCATATTCACCCGATTCGACCGGCATATCCTTCATGAGACACTCCCGTCAAGTGCAATAAGCTCTTTGGTACCTGTCATCGGCACATAGTAAATCGCTTCGGTAATTTTGAATTCAAGGACGATAAGTTCACGGTTCTCGGAACCGGTTTTCCAGAAGGCAGTGAGCATCGGACTTACCCGTTCAAGCGTCGCGTTGCGGATGACGGGGTTTTCAAGCACCGCAAGCTCCCCCTGCAGCTGCAGGACTTTATCAAGCTGTCGGGTCTGCAGCAGCATTGAAGCCGGCGGATGCTGCCGTGCGTGTGTAACTTTGGCGAATTCACGAGCCGTTATAATATAGAGAAAGCCCGGACGGTCAGCGATGCATCCGGGAGTGATCCACCGTAAACGGGGAGCCCCCTTCCCATCTACCGTTGCAAGTACGGCAGTCTTGGCATCCTCGATCAGTGCTTCGATCAGTGACATGAGTCTGTTTGTTGACATGGTCGGAAACCTCCCGTTCTGTATGCAGCCTGCTTGCGAAAATCGCATTCGCGAGAGTCGCACACGCATTATCTGTTATTTAGCTGCATTAAAACAACAGTAGTACTACTGCAAAGAATATGCCCGAAACTGATACATTATTTATGATAATTTAAGGAAATGTTACTTCAAAGGACTGTCTTGGAATACAGAATTGTACAGACAGAGTGAGCAGGAACCAGGAGTATCCCAGGATATGAAAACTGGAGACAGCCTGCATTGCCTGCAGAGCTATCTCCCTGATAAGAATTTATGCAGCCTCGATTGCCTCTGCCGGGCACGCTTCCGCACACGCACCGCAATCAGTGCATTTGGCGGCATCGATCACGTAGATCGGATCACCTTCACTGATCGCATTAACCGGACACTCCGGTACGCAGGTGCCACACGCGAGACATGCATCGTTAATCTTATGAGCCATGGAAAACCTCCTCTGAGAATGAAACTATAGGTTAATTTGACGTAATTATCCGGATGCCCGAATACGGACATCGGTAAATCAACGTCAGAAATATACTAAGGGATCACGAAAGAATAAATCATTAGCTATCGTCTGCAGAACTTTTGCATACGTTGCTCAACGGGGTTCAAAATCAACGGCAAATGGTGTACTTCCGGTTGCTCCCGTCTGCAGCCTGCAACCGAAACCACGACGACTCACTCTATCGACTTTGCCACAGCATCCCGGAAACTCTGGTCAGCCAGCAGTGTGTGCAGTGTTACGATCAGTGTATTGCTCAGGCATTCAGAAATTCCGTCGGTTTCGGTTCCGTGAACATAGAGATCCGAGGAGCCGGAAATACTCCCCTCCCAGAGAAGCATATCCTCACCGGTGAGGGCATGTATACGCAACGATGCGGTCCCGGTTTGAGTATAATCATCAATCATCGAAAAATCGGTTATTTCGATTTCAAGACGAAGAGCTCCCCTCCGCTCTTGATAGTTACTACCAATCATTTTGCAGGTAGCAACCAAAGCTCGTCTCCACCATCGGGCAACATTTTCTCTCGTGAAGATTGGAACCGTTGCAGTACGGACCTTTGGATCTTCAAACGCTTTTCCGATTATTCGCGGATCCGTTCTCTCATCAACAATCGATGGGAACGATATTGTTATAGAGGAATAGAGTTCAAGCGGTTCAAGGTCAAGGTCAGCCGCTGTCATTGTCGGTTTCCATACAAGGTTCACCATACGACTGTTTTCAGGCAGATCACCGACATCACCAGCGGTACTGGTAGTCACCAGACGGGAGCACCCGGTATAACAGATAACTATTCCGACCGCAATAAGCGCCGACTGATACAATTTTGCTCTGGCAGCACCCCTTAGATCGGGCAAAAAGTCACACTTTTGCAAATTTGTCTCCCCCCTTAAAAAACCTGGAATACAACTTAATCGCTAAAACAGCTTTCTCTCTCAAAAAAAATGACCTTAAAACCATTTAAATGGCGTTTTATACCTTACCGTAAAAATGTTATTTTCCTGAGCCGAAACCGAAGCTCTATGGCATAGGTGTTGCTTATTTATAATGCAGCGTCAACAAAAAGGAGTGCTGTATGATCTCTAAAACAACACCAGAAAAAATCGTGAAAACCGGTTTAACCAATGATTCGCTGATCGGAAAAACCATACCTTTTTTAGGCGGAAGACCTCAACGTGAATCGATCATAAACAGCGATGATATAATGAATTTACTAATTGCGTGCAATACCTGCAGCACTCTGGAAGATTTTTTTAAGGTAACCTGACAAGCCCTCAAACGACAACAGCACCGAGTTGTTACCTGGCGCCCTTGATCTTAGCATCGAGGGCGCGATTTTTTTCTATAAACGCATCAAGCTGCTTCTGAAGATCAAATGATTCCGTTGCGAATTTGCCATCCGCCCGCACTCTGATACGCTGACCTGCAACAATAGTCTTCCACTGCTCGAGTGTCACTTCGTACGGCCCGGGAACCTCCTCGGGACCGGGAACTTCATGTGGAGCACCATAACTCTTTTTTTCGGTTTTCTTCACCCGATCCCTGCCGTCTTCAGAAAGCCCGACCGCGACCTTTCCGTCAAATACCGCAACATCGGCTGAAGAATCAGGAAGCGCCTGCATCTGGAAGATCGTTCCACGGATCGCTGCCACCGCTGTGGGGGTAGTGACATCAAAATCACGTCCCACCGACGAGAGTTTTTTCATGTTAACCCATACATTGCCACGTGGTACCGAAGTTGAAACAGATGTTTTTTCAGCCTTTTGAATACTGCAATTGGAAAGCTCGCCCAAACGCATAATCGCACCATGGCGATAGGTGATCTCGACAAGTGACTCCGGATCGGTGGAAAGTTGATCACCAACCTGAAGCGGCATATTGAGTCGAGCTGGTCGTTCAGTACTGCTGCCATTTTTCATCAGGGTGGCCTTTCCTTCAATTCGGGTGATTCTGGCTGCAGATTCCGCGAATAAGAGAGTTGCAACCACCGGAATCACTAGTACGATCAAATGCGGTTTCATACGTATTCTCCCTGATTTGTCCGTTGGTGTTCCGGACTCACTGTTTATGAAATCAATCAGTTTGGCTACAGATATATAGTTTACGTATACCGAAAAAAATCACATCATCCACCGGCGATCAGAGGTCCCGGAAACGCCACGAACCTGCAGATCGAAATCATCAGGATTGCTTGCATACTGTTTGGCGATCTGAAGTGATATATGGTCTTCCTGATAGAGCCTGATCAGCGACTGGTCAAACGTTTGTGATCCATACTGATTGTACCCCTCGCTGATGGCCTGAATAATCATATGTGCCTGATCAGCCTTGAGAATCAGCTCGGCGATATTGGCGGTATTGATCAGGATTTCAGTTGCCGGAACCCGTCCGTTTCCATCTTTACGCGGAAGGAGCCGCAGTGAAATTATCGAAACCAGAACACTTGAGAGCACCAGACGGATCTGCTCGTGCTGATGCGGCGGAAAAAACGAGATAATACGGGAGATCGTCTCCGCAGTGTTCATCGTGTGAAGCGTACTCATCACCAGATGCCCGGTATCGGCGGCACTCAGAGCTGTCTCCATGGTTTCCTTATCGCGGATTTCTCCGATGAGAATTATGTCGGGATCCTGCCTGAACGAGGCGCGAAGCGCATTGGCGAAGGTGTTTGTATCGGGTCCGATCTCGCGCTGAGCAATGATACTTCGTTTATCTTTGTAAAGAAACTCGATGGGGTCTTCAATAGTGACGATATTCGATGGAGCGTTATTGTTGATGTGCTCGATCATCGAGGCGAGCAGTGTCGACTTTCCGCTGCCGGTGGTACCGGTTACGAGAATCAGTCCTCGTTTACGCATGGCAATATCGAGAATCACCTCGGGAAGCCCCAGTTCAGAAAACTCCGGCAGCGACGTCTTTATCGACCGTATCGCCAGCGCCGGCGTTCCGCGCTGCCGGAACGCATTTATGCGGAAACGACCGACTTCCCGGATACCGTAGGCAAAGTCCATCTCACAGTCCTGAATGAAGGCTTCATACTGCGGTGGTTTCATCAGCTCTCTGAGGATCTGGTCCATATCCTGCGCGGACAGACGCTCTGTCTGCAGTTTAAAGAGCCCGCCGTTAACACGTAAAACAGGAAACACTCCCACCCGCATGTGCAGATCAGAAGCATTTTTTTCCACCATCAGTTTCAGCAGCGTCTGAATCGGTATCATAGTTCCGTCAGCTCCCGGGATGTATGTGTCAACAGAGAGATTCCCTCCCGATGTACTACTACCATATCCTCAATCCGTACGCCACCCAATTCCGGCAGGTAGATTCCCGGCTCAATGGTTACCACCGAATTTTCAGGCAGCGTTGTTTTCATCAGTGAACTGAGTCGGGGAGCCTCGTGGATCCGTCGTCCGACACCGTGCCCCAAAGCATGACCGAACAGTTCTCCGTAACCGGCTTTCGTAATCGGACCACGGGCGAGCTCATCAATAGCGGCAGCGCGCATCCCGGCATGCGCATGCTTCCGTGCATTGCGCTGTGCGGAAAGGACGATCTGATACACCTCGCGCTGGCGGGCTGTTGCCGGACCGCACACAAAGGTTCGGGTCATATCCGATGCGAACCCGTCAACGGTACACCCGAAGTCAATCAGTACAAACATTCCCCGTTTGAGCCGCTGACTCCCGGGCCTGCCATGCGGCAGTGCCGAGCGTTTTCCGAACAGTACGATCGTGTCAAATGACGGTCTCTGCGAACCGAGTTCACTGCAGTATCCTTCCAGAAGCCGCACCAGGTCAAGCTCCGTCACTCCCGGAATGATCTGCGGAAGCAGTTTTTTCAGTGCCCGGTCTCCAATTCGGGCGGCTTTGCGCATTGCCGATATTTCTGATGACTGTTTGACAATAAAGAGCGGTTCGATCTGTTCCGAGCACCCGGAAAAACGCACCCGCCGCAACCGCTTTTTCAATCGGAAGAACTCGTCCACCGTCATCCGGTCCGACTGATACCCGACATGGCTCCCTGCGGGAATGAAAGGCTTAAGTTCCTCACCAATACTCTTCCTTACAGGAATAAACCGCCAGCCGGCATTTTCTCTGCAGAACGACTCCGCCATCTGCTGATATCTGAAATCAGTCAATAGAAGGTGGCGTCCTTTTCCAATGAGCTGTGCGACACTTGAAGAAATAAAACCACTGGCGTAGGCGATATCGATTGGATCGGTGAGGAGCAGGAAATCAAATCCGGCTTTCCGACGGACACGATCAAGAGCCTTGATTCGGCTGCTGCCCTCAGGTGCCTTGTTTCGGGGCATTTTATCCCCATCTCCATTGAACAAACCGTTTACTCTTTTGCAGGTCCCGCGGGAGCCTGTTTTTCGATTGCAGAGAGAGCACTACCGGTTGCATCTTCATCGTTTTCTCGAATTTTTCCGTGCGTTTTTAACCTTTTTTTTAATCCGTACACCGGCGAGGGGTCGGGGATCCTCAACGGGTTTGCGGGAAGAACTTTTCTTCTTTGACTTTGTACCTGAAGCAGGACCGGGCTCCTTCACCTCGGTTCGAGCGGGTTCCTTTTCCCGTTCTCCACCCTCATTCGCGGTGCTCAGTATCTCGCGTATCTCAGCAATCCGCTCGGTGAGTTTCTCATTATCTTTATCACGATCCGCGAGGCGCGTGTATATTTCAAGCGCCAGCTGATGCTGCCCCTGCTGATAATAGATATCAGCCAGGGTGGGCGTCAATACGTGATCAGGGATATCAAACGGCTGATCTCTTCTGTCAAAAGCAATGGTTTCTTCCGCGAACTTATCATCATTTGAGGTAACGTCCTCAAACAGTTCAACATCCGGAAGAATCTCATCCGTTTTATCGGTAAACGCCTCTCCCTCCGCCACCGCGCCATGAACCGCCTCGAGCGGTATTTCGACGGTAGCACCGGAGGCGATCGAGGATTCAGCATCGAATTCCACATCGCTGATCGTGTCTGGGAGTTCCCCTTCGGTTCCCTGTTCCGCATTTTCACCGGAAATCGTATAAAAATCAGCTACCCGATCCATGGCATCTTCCTGTTCATCTTCGAGCGGCAGCAAACCATCCGACGAAAGACTCATGAGGTCATCACCCTGAAACATCGCGCTTAATCGCTGCTCAACATCTTCTCCGGAAATTTCCGGAGGTTCCCCGTCCACATCCGCATCACCGCCATCAGCCGGTCCGAGCCCGGTAGCACCGGTGGGGAGCACCTCCATCGCAGGCGCGGCATTGTTCTCAGGAACAAACTCTTCATCCAACATCTGCAGTTCAGGAACCGGCGCAGGTGGTACCTCCATTGTATCAGGCTCATTACTGTCGACCAGTACGACGCCGGCGAAAGTATCATCCGCAGCGGGAGCATCTCCGGCAGCTACGCCGCCCGGGCCCTCCAAAGAGTCGGTTACCTCAACTGCATCTTCAAAAAAATCAACCGCTTCGGTATGATCTCCCGTTTCCACATCCGCAGGAAGATCAAGGTGAACGGAAGGCATCTGAAATTCATCGACAGTGTTGTCACGCTGATCCTCCCCATCATCGGCATCGATAACAAGATCCGTCTGCGTTTCGGAGACATTGACTTCAAATACTGCAGTTTTATCGAGGCGGTTTTCCTCCGGCGAAGCATCCGCGATCAGATCGGTAACCTCCTCATCGAGTCGCTGTGTAGTGACTTCAAAGGTAGAGTCATCATGCATCGGCCCGGAATCATTCGACGAATTGAATTCGGAAGCAAGATCAATTTCCTGATCTTCATCAAGAAGAAGCTGGGGAACCTCCGATTGAGCAACCGATAGTTGTTCCGTGAACTCTTCCCCGGCATTCGGGTGCAAAGATTCCGGAATCGGCTCCGATGAAAGTGACGTATCATCTTTCACCTCTGTATCGGAAGCATCGATATGCGGTACTGCGGTATCCTGCTCATCCTGCATGAAAGGTGCGCTCTGGTCAGTCGGATGAAGCATCTCCTCGAAAAGAGCACTGTCGAACTGCATCGTCTCTTCAAAATCCGGTTCAACAAGTTCTTCGTCGGGAACGCCGAGTCCTTCGGTCTCCTGTTTACTGCTGAATTTTTCGGCGAAAAACGTATCTGATGCTTCGGCAAGAGAGGCGGATGTCGCATCTGCAGATGTTGCAACCCTGTCCTGGTCCGTAGTGTCCTGTTGAAGTGTTGAAAAATCATTATTTTCCGGTGGTGAATTTTCCACCGATTCCGGTGCGGCATCATTCGGGAACCCCTGATTGAACACCATATCAATACGATCTGAAACATCATCACCGGAAACACCGTTGTCGTCGCCGTCCGGCTCACTGTTACCCTCATGAGTTTGCCACTGGTCAACCTGCTGTTCTTCCAGCAAACCCGTTTCAACGCTATCATGCTGTTCAGGAGGGGTATCCGAAAAGAGTGAATCTATCCGGGCCTCCATGTCACTCCCCGTAACAAGTGATGCGTCGGTTACCGTAGCGCCATCGTAGTCGGAGTTTTCAACACCACCTTCCCCCGGAGAAGGTTCAAATGTCTCCTCATCAGGAAAGGCCATGACCGGCAGATCAACCTCCGGAGACTGCTCTTCCGCCACCGGATCTGGTACCGCACTGCTACCATCCGGGGTCTGCACCGATGAATCATTCGAAAAAAGTGTAGCGATACGCTCTTCCATATCGCTACCGGTAACGATCCCGTCATCGGAGTCTCCCTTTTCCGCCATTTCTTCTGCAGCCGGTGACGCAGGATCATTAACCACCACATCAGACAATCCGGAATCAGAAAACGACGTTTCCGGGAGTTCAAGGGCGGCACTGCTTTGATCTTCCGCTGTAAAGACCGGTGCGTCCGATGCTTCATCTGAAAACAGGGTCGAAAGCCGCTCTTCCATATCATTTCCGGTAACGATAGTCTCATCTGCAAACATTTCGTCAGAATCAGACTCCTCGGTTGAAACCACCGGTTCTTCGGTAAATTGTTCCGACGATTCCCCGGCAGCAA
Source organism: Chitinispirillaceae bacterium (assembly GCA_050304135.1). Classification (GTDB taxonomy): domain Bacteria; phylum Fibrobacterota; class Chitinivibrionia; order Chitinivibrionales; family Chitinispirillaceae; genus JAFGNB01. Next base: position 156,182 of record JBNLDC010000005.1, read on the forward strand.
TCGGCTGCGCTTCCGGGTGCACTCCGGTCGGTGTCGCATCCGGCTCGTTAAAAACCATTCCGAGACGATCGGCGACGTCTTCTCCTGTAATGACCGGATCATCGTCCTGACCGGCTTCCTCCACAGAGAGATCCGCATCGGGCTCACCAGTAAGGATATCGGTACTTTCAGTATCTGCAGCCCCGCCACCCTCTTCAACCAGAGTATGTTCATCTGCCGTTTGAGCAGGATCCAAAGTGATTAGTTCCGGATCAAACGCACCAACACCCTCTTCCGGGACCTGTTCATCTCCGGATGATGGCACAGGTAAATTTTCCGGTTCGTCAAACGCGGTGCTGAGCCGATTAAGAACGTCATCTCCCGTAATATCAGAACTATCATCATCTTCCGGGGAAAGTTCTGTTATAGTGCCAAAGTCTGAATCGGCCTCGCCTCCGGTGCTGTTTTCAGAAAATTGCATTGCATTGTCAGCTGGCACATCCTGAGCAACCTCATCTGCGACGGAAGATTCTTCTCCTGAATCAACAAATTCGGCCACACCTTCAGCCGGTAACACCTCCGGTCCGGTACTCCCGAAAGCCGAGAGATCCATATCTGGAAGATCCGGTATGATATCATCAGATCCGGAGTCATCCTGAATCCCGAACGAATCGAGTGACAAGTCGACATTCTGAAGCCCTCCTCCACCCTCTTCAACAGCTTCGGGAGAGTCGGTTGAATCGGAAAAAAACATCTGATCTATTCCATCCGGAGAGGATTCTTCATTACCCGATCCATCTTCCGTTCCGGACCGGCCTGATTCACTTTGTACAATCGATGCAGACTCGGGCTCGCTTGCCGGTTGCAACGGTTCGGACTCCTCCCCGAAGAGTTCACCCAGTCGATCTGAGATATCAGCACCGGAAATGTCTGCAGACGGAACATCCACCTGGATTTCATCCGTGGTATCCGCAACCGGTTCGTCAAACGCGGGCATTTCGGGAATACCGGCTTCCCCAACAGGTTCCGGCACTTCCCGTGACGAGACATCGACCCCGGCACTATTCTGTTCCGCCCCATCACTGAACAGCTCTTCAATCCGGTTCGAAACATCACTGCCGCTGAGATCTTCTCCATCAGGAGTGAGTATTTCATCAAATGCAGCTTCCCCCCGATTCTCCTGCTCAAGTGTATCGCTGTGGCCAGCCTGCTCTTCCTGTCCGGTTTGTTCACTAAAAAGCATCGACATCCGGTCACTGATATCACTTCCGGAAATATCGTCTGCCGATGCATCAGGTACCGATTCCGTCATCCCGGTGAAACCCTGCCCGGCGGTTTCGGGAGATTCCGGTTCAGTAAAACCGCCCTCTTCCTGAGTGTACGAATCCGGAAAAGTCTGCTCCTGTTCAATAAATGTTCCTTCCGGAACAGCTTCAGAAGGTTCAACTGGCATTTCCGATACCGGTGGTGGAGCATCCGCCGCAGGTGCCTGCAAACCAAGAATGGTAAACAGGTCGTTTGTACCGGATGTTTCGTATCGGGAGCAAAGTTGCCTGAGACTGGGTTGTTGAGGATCCATACCCAGCAGCAGCGCATAAAGATCACCAGCCTTGCGGTCCATCCCCTGACGGGCGAAAATATCGGCCAGCATTTTGATGGCCACCTGATTACGCCGGTCTGCCGAGCAGACCATGGTAAATGCCTGAATCGCCTCGGCGGTTTTCTGCTGTTCAAGGTAACAACGGCCAAGCAGTATTCTTCCGGTGTTGTAATAGGGATAGGTATTCAACCCGTTTATGCAGAGTTCAATAGCCTGATCAATATCACCCTCTTTCCGGTATACATCGGCAAGACGGGCGAACAGCAATGAATCCGGTCGTTCCAGCATGACGGATTTCAGGTAACGGGTCTCTTTTTCCCCGGCAGGTGGCGCCATTTAATACCTCCAATACCAGTAAGCTTATCACTGGAACACAAAAAGTTCAAGCGTGGCGGTAGCGTATCGCATGTCGATACTGATCTATTTTGTCTGAATTGCGGCAATCAGTCCGGTGGTTGAGTATCCCTCTGCAAACGGTACAATTACCACCTTTCCGCCGTGGAGTTCAACCACTTTCGTTTCGGGCAGCTCCTCAGGAGAATAGTCGCCGCCCTTTACATGGATATCCGGCCTGAGAACAGAAAGAAAAGCGCAAGGATCCGGTTCCTCAAAAATGAAAGCGTAATCGACAGGTTTAAGCGAACTGATAAGCAACACGCGATCCAGTTCCTTCCGTATCGGCCGCGACGGCCCTTTAAGGTGGCCGACACTCTGATCAGAATTGATCCCCACCACCAGAATATCTCCCAGCGAAGCGGCATCCTGCAGATATTTGACGTGACCGGTGTGCAGAAGATCAAAACAGCCATTGGTGGTAACCAGCGTTTTGCCCATTTTCCGGAGAGGCTCAACTATTCTGCTGATATCTTCTACAGTAAGATTTGTTGCAATTGCCGTAGTTTTCATTTGATACGTCTCCGGTCTTCGACTGTTTTAAGACCTAACTTACGAGTATAAAATAACATACGTAGCCTGGTGAGTAAACATCCGAAAAATCTTCCTTTTTCATTATAGTAATTGATATCCTCTCGTTCTTCTCAAAAAGCGCTTTCAACCATCAGATAGAGCAGATCATCACTGGTAGTATATCAAACTTTTGTCATAAAAAATCTGAAAAAAAGATAAAGTTTCAGAACATTCTGCCGATAAAACATATAGGGCGGAGTATGCAAATAGAGTAGTAAGAAGAAAAAATTCAAGTCTCCCCCCGGTGCGGCCGATAGTGTAAACAGACAGTTTCCACCTGTCGCAACCGATTCAAAGGACTGAATCACAACCTGACTCCAACAAGGATGTTGGTATGCGTATCAACCACAATCTTGCCTCGATGACAGCCCAGACCTCAATGTTCAAGGTAAATCGGGCGACCAACAAAACCATTGAAAAACTTTCAACCGGTCTGAGAATCAACTCGGCTGCGGACGATGCGGCAGGACTCGGGGTCTCTGAAAATCTTCGGACGCAGGTTCGGGGTATGCATATGGCCCTGCGTAACACACAGGATGCCATCAGTCTGCTCCAGACTGCCGATGGTGCGCTCAATGAGCAGGCGAATATCCTGCAGCGCATGCGGGAACTTGTTGTCCAGGCCAAGAATGATACCTATACCCAGACGGAACGGGATTACATGTATATGGAGTTTTCCGGCCTGATGAGTGAACTTGACCGGATCGCCGCTGTTACCAATTATAATGGAATGCAGATATTTGTGGCTCCTGAAGCACAGAGTGGTACTGAAGGTACAACTCTGCTGCCGAGCAATTGGGCAGGGACCCCTCATCGGGCCGCTGACGCCCGAAATATATGGGATAATCCGACAGACTCGGTTTTCGGAGCAGATGACTTCGCAAACAGTCATCATTTCAATATGATGGTCGGTGCAAATTATTCAGCGGAAGACATTGCCGGATACAATGCAGGAACAGAATCATTTGATAAAAGTTCAAGTAATATGGTAACCATTCAGTTCGGACAGATGGATTCAAATGTTCTGCTTACCAAAGACGCCTCGACAGTACTCGGTAATGCCAGCACTTTATTTGATGATTTTCAATGGGATTCGAGTGGCCCCGCCGATCTGGAGGAGTTTCTTCTCTCGATTGCCGTAGGAAATACTCCAGGGACCGATACGGTGCATGTTAAATTTGACCTGCTTCTTAATTTGATTGACGGTAATGACGGCGCGATCGCCGATCATCCGTTGCTACGTTCAGCAAACGGTTCCTCCGGATCCACCCATAATGCCACCGGATTGAGTCGTGTGAATCAGATGCGTTCAGACATCGGAGCCATGATCAACCGGCTTGAACATGCTTCAAACAACCTTCTCAACCAGATCAGTAACACCCAGGCCGCCGAATCGATACTCCGGGATGCTGATTACGCATCAGAAGCGGTCCAACTCTCCAAGAACCAGATCCTGACACAATCGTCGACTGCAATGCTGGCGCAGAGTAACATGCTTCCACAGGGGATGCTGCAACTGCTGCAGTAACTACAAACAGAATTACCGGTTAGAAACTTCTACCGAGATCTTTTTCACATCGGGAGGAAGTACTATGTATTTTTCTCGATATGCAGATCAATATAGCCTCCATTAAAATTTCAATCGAAGATTCCCTTATTGACAGGCCTTCCTCGGAAATCCTCACACCTTTTATCGACACCGGAACAACACCTCACAAAAAAGAATATTCGATTAAACCATTCGATGGAACGCAGATTGAACTACCGAAAAATGCCATTTTCCGCCTTGGCAATCGATTTTCTGATAATGGTGAAACATTACTCATCTTCAATCAGCACTCACTCTGCCGATTTTCCCGTTCCACCGGTACATTTGAAATCTGTTACAACGACAGTGACACTCCGGCACCAGCTCGTTTTCTGACGGAACTGAAATTTCTGTTGTCTGATGCAGCTATCAGTCTGGGAGGCGTGCTGCTGCATGCATCAGGGGTAACCCGAAACGACGTGGGAATTGTTTTCACCGGCCCCTCCGGTTCGGGAAAAACCACCATCGCCCGTTCATTGAAAGGCGTATCCATTATTAACGACGAAATGATGATATTGCTGCCGACCGAGACATCAGTTACAGGACACTCTACCCCATTCGGTTCAAATGAATACAATATCAGAAAACCGGTTTATTTCCCGGTACAAAAACTGTACACTCTGAAGAAAAGCATGCGGACTAAAACAGATTCTTCGCAGACAAGAGAGATCGTCATGTCGGTACTTTCCGGCATTTTTATGTTCCCTACAACCGGTAATCAGGTGGAAATGCTGATGCGTAATATTGATTTCATCATGACACATGCGCAATGTTCCGCACTCTTTTTTTCTTTGAAAGACTCGACGGAAATTCTTCACAATACAGTTTTTGGCACACTCGTATGAAATATATCGTCAACCGCGATCTTACCATTCGAAACATTGCCGGCGAAACATTCATTATGGACCGGAATAACGGAATAGTGCATTCATTCAATCCATGCGGCATTTTCATCTGGAGAAATATTGCCGACGAGAAACCATTCGAGGAAATTGTTCAGGCAGTAGAGCAGGAATATGAGGTGACACGGGAAAATGCTGAAGAAGATGTTTTCCAATTCATCCTCCACCTGGAAAAATCCGGCCTCGTTTCCATCGCGGAGCAATAATGGACACGCGTCATTTACCACTTTTCAACCGGAAACTTCTCGACCTCAATCTGAACGGTTTCCCCACCAACTGCCTGCTGGAAATCACACACCGCTGCCAGGCGGCCTGCCGATACTGCTACCACCCCGATAAGCACACGACAACAACCGAATTGGCCACGGAAGAACTCGGTACCGTCATCAGAAAACTTGATGCGGACGGCATCTGCTATCTTACGTTAACCGGTGGCGATCCGTTTATCCGATCAGATTGCATCACGGTACTTGAAACCGCATTTTCACAAAATTTTTTCGGCGTTACTATTTTTTCCAGTGGTTACGGTATCAACGAAAACCACCTGAGTTTTCTCGGTTCCGTTCGGAAGCAGATTCCGTTCCTGCAAATGACCGTTTTTTCCCACAAGCAGGAACTGCATGACCGGTATGTTCAGGTACCCGGAGGTCTGCAACGGATTATGTCAACCGGTCGTAAATTACTTGCGAACGGAATCGCCGTCCAGATCGTCCTTCCCGTAATGGAATTCAATCTTTCCACAATCACGACAACTATCGAATATCTTGAAAATGAAGGGTTCAAAGTTACCCCATCAATCACGAAACTGATAACACCCGAGAATACGACACCCGAGCTACTATATGAAACGAGCCGGGATTTTTACTCCCGTCTGCTGAATACCATGCCGCCTGAGCGGCTGCAGCATCTTTACTCGCGATATGATAAGCAGAAGGATTCCACAGCAAAAGACCACCGGCTCTGCCACGGATTACTGCAGACCGTAATGATTGATCATCGTGGTATGCTCCGTCCGTGCGCCTCCTTCCGGAACGTCGAGCTCTGTTCGTATATGAACGATACTCCACTCCATACTCTTCTCGCGAAAAACGCAACCTACCAGCGCCTGATTTCGCTCACGAAAAATGATCTGAAATGCGGCACTTGCCGCAACCAGCAGTTCTGTATGCCGTGCATCGGCCGCTGGCACTCCTTTTCCGGTGAATGTATGCAGCCGGACCACCAGTCGTGCAACCTTGCTGAATCATTCAGGACCCATAGGGAATCAACACTATGTGCGACCGAAAAATAGAACTGGTTAAATCGTTACTATTCGAAGGTGCAGCTGCAACCCTTCCCGTCTACGGAAACTCCATGCGTCCACTGTTCAGACACGACCAGGTAGTCACCGTTTTACCGCTTCCGGGAACCAGACTCAAACGCGGGATGTGTTGTGTATATTTCCATCAGAACCACCTTATCATGCATCGTCTGATCCACCATTCGAAAAAGGACACTTTTTTTATCGGTGACAATACCTGGTGGATTGATAAAGTCGCACCGGATAAGATAGTAGGGTACGTTCCTGTACAAAACCACCCGGTAAATGATATGCTTATAATTGCGATAAATTTTATATTTTACCCCTTCCGGAATTCAGTTTTATTCACGATGCGAAATTATTCAATTAAATTACTCTGGAAAGTGAGTTCACTATGCGAAAGCCCTACCAAAAACCGGAGTTGTATTCTGAACAACTGATGATAGACTCGCTCAGAGCTGCCTGCTGCACTCAGGACGAGGTATGGACCAATCCTCCATTCACACCGGGGTCATACTGTGATTATTTACAGGCTTGCAATTGCACCTCCGCGAATCCGGTTTCCTGATCGGCATTATTCCCGAGAAATGACGGTCAGGACACCCTCAACCATCCGGAACCGCTGGATCCACCAGCAGCTTATTTTCTCCGATATTCTTGACTTCATAGAAAACATATTTTCTTCAGCCGGCATACCCTACATGCCGATTAAAGGATCCTACCTCATTGCCGCCGGTATTGCTTCACAGATACCCGACCGGACGATGCTTGACATAGACATACTCGTCAGGCCGGAAAATTTTCATGAAACGATATCTCTGCTGTCAGATCACCCGCATTTTAAAAAAGACGCCCCTGACCTCTGGTTCTTTGAACAAACGTTTAAAATAACCAGAAATAAAGACCCCCTCTATTTTGAGCTGCACTGTCAGATCAATCGTGAAGAACGTTTTCATCTGTCGGCCGACAGCCTGTTCAACCGCGGGACAGCTCAGACACCCGAAAGGGTTCTGCCGAGTCCGGAGGATGCGATGGTGATTCTTGTCGGTCACTCTTTAGTGCACAGCGGAAAAGGATTACAGAGCAGTATCTTTAACGAGATCACCGAAATTTCCGCGCTGAAAGATTTCTGCTGGCAACGTTTTTTTACCATTCTGAAAAATACCGGTATCGAGCCGTATGGATTCGCACTTTTACGAGCCTATTCCCGGAAAACCGATATGCCTGTCCCCATACCGGACAAGCACCGATGGGCGGACATTCTTTTCCGACAGGTTCCACAAAGAAACAAAAACAGTACTGTTTACCGACTATGGTATCGGGGATTTATCGAACCGGTATTCTCGCGTTCACCGGTCAAACTGATGTTTGGTTGGACACTGCGGACACTGCGCAGAAAGTTCGGAAAGCAGTTGCAGCCCGATGGTCGTCGACTTGCTGCAGAAGCATATCACCGCACCTCTGCCATGCACTGCACTATGTCTGCTGCAGCTCAAGACGAGCTACTCCATGATACACCGTTTCGTTAACGGTTCGGATCAACAGCATCCCGAAGTCCATCTCCCACGAAATTAAACGCCATCACCGCAAGAAAGATAAATACACCAGGCAGCAGTATCCATGGATGATACTGGATATCGGAGACATTCATAGCGGCGCTGAGCATATTTCCCCAGCTGGCCTGCGGATCCTGTATACCGAGGCCGATAAGACTGAGCGCCGATTCCCCGAGAATGTACCCGGGAATCGAGAGTGTCATGGAGACGATTGCATAGGAGAGTGTCTGTGGAAGGATATGGACAAAGATAATACGAAGATCCGATGCTCCAAGTGCCCGGGCCGCAGTCACGAAATCACGCTTACCGATGGAGAGCGCCATCCCGCGGATGACCCGTGCGAATCCCGCCCATCCGATCAGACTCAGAATAACCACGATGAGCAAATACACCTGCACGGAGGTGAGCTTCATGGGAAAAGCACTCCGGAGGGCAAGCATGAGAAAGAAACCCGGTACCAGCATGAAGCACTCGGCAAACCGCATGAGCAACCAGTCGGTTTTGCCGCCATAGTAGCCGGAGAGTCCTCCAACGAAAAAGCCAAGCAGCGCCGTTACCGCAACTCCCAGAAATCCGATGGTAAGCGATACACGGGAACCATAAACAATACGTGAGAAGAGATCACGCCCCACAGCATCGGCCCCGAGCAGATAGAGTCGGCAGGATTTGGGACCGTTTTCTGCCACACCGAACAGATGATGCCGTAACGGTATAATTCCCCACAGCCGTACCGGGTCTCCCTTGACAAAAAGTGATAGATAACAGGGGGTCGACTGATCCTCGGTATAGGTGCGCTCATAAAACCGGTTGAACGTGAATCCGTACCCGTAGACAAACGGCCTGAGCGAAAATTTGCCTTTGTGCACAAAGTGAATTCTGCCTGGAGGCTGAAATGAGAGTTCCCGGTTGCCGCTGTCCAACCCATACGGCGCGATGAATTCTGCGAATGCCATCATGAAGTACAACACAACGAGTACGGAAATTCCGGGAATCGACAAAGGATGCCTGATAAATTTCTTTAGTGCTCGATGGTCAACTGGCATGGTTCACCCCCGCCGTACTCGTGGATCAACCGCCACCAGAAGAATATCGGCGATCAGGTTACCCAGAATCAGCATAACACCCCCCATGAGCATACTGCCCATAACGAGAAAGGTATCCTGTGAACGGACCGCGGCAAGCATCAGACTCCCGAGTCCCGGCCAGTTGATGATGATTTCAAGCAGTGCGGCCCCACTCAGCAGCGCGGAGAACTCGAAACCGAAGAGGGTAATGAGCGGATTGATCGCATTTCGCAGTGCATGGCCGTAAATGACCTTATGTTCCGGCAGTCCTTTGGCACGGGCCGTGACGATATATTGTTTCCGGAGCTCCTCGAGCATGTTGCCGCGACTGATCCGCTGCAAACCCGCCAGAGCTCCCACCGTCAGTACCACCACCGGCAGAATCAGGTGCGCGGCACGGTCGGCAATTTTTCCCGGCAGAGAAAGTGTTTCATAATCAGTGGAAATCATCCCGCCTATGGGAATAGCCCCTATGAGGGGAATATCCCTGCCGATGTATATGAGATACATCAGCAGCAGTGCGAGAAAAAAACCGGGAAGCGACATGCCGAAATAGGAGACAAGCGACATGATACGATCTCCCCATGAATACTGATGTACTGCCGCATAAATCCCGAGGGGAATTGCCACCAGCCAGGTTAAAAGGATCGTGAAAAACGACATGATAAACGTATTAAAGAGTCGCTCGGCAATAACACTTGCCACCGGAGCCTCACGGGAGAAGGAGTACCCGAGATCGAATCGCACCAGCCTTCCGAGCCAATAGCCGTACTGCACCAGCACCGGCTTGTCAAAGTGGTACTTTGCCTCAATCTGTTTTACCGTTTCAGAACTGATACGCGGATCAAACCGATACTTCGCCAACACATCACCCGGAGCAAGATCAATAAACATAAAGGTGATAAATGACATCAGGAGCAGCTGCGGCAGTGAAACGAGCGCCCTTCGGAGTATTTCGTCACGCATGGCCAGGTTCGCAGCTTCTATCTGACAAACAGGTATTCAAGGTTATGCAGCAGTCCGCCATTAAGCGTCGGATTGAGATTGCCGAACCGATTGGCGATACAGAGAATCCGCTCAGGGAGCACCGTGTAAATCATCGGAAGCTCATCGGCGGCGATACGCTGCCACTGGTCATAAATCGCTTTTCGTTTTTCCGTGTCGACTTCCTTCACCCCGGCATCAAAGAGGCTGTCAATCGCCGCTTCCCATAAGGTGGCAGGCGTTTTCTGACGCGGATACCACATATGCAGAGTTCCGCTCGAATGCCAGACATTCTTCCCGAAATGCGGTTCAACCCCACCGGTCAGTCCGATCAGCACCGCATCCCACTCGAAGGGAGGATTGTCGATCTTCTGAATGAGACTGTTGAACTCAAGTACCTGAAAATGGACCTTACAGCCGAGTGTCTCGAGATCCTTGCGGATGATCTCGCCGATTTTACCACGGACTACATTACCGCTGTTGGTGACAAAAGAAAATTCAAGCGGGAGCCCTTCAGCATCTTCAAGAATACCGTCGTTGTCGGAGTCCTTGAACCCTTCATCAGCAAGAAGCTTGCGTGCTTTTTCAATATCATACTCACGGACTGCCACATCCGGGTTGAAAAAATAGCCTTCTGAGGGGGTCATGGGACCCCACTGCGGGTAGCCGAGACCGTTCATGACGATATTGATCATGTTCTGTTTGTCGAGTGCATGCGCGATCGCCCGCCGGAAGTTCGTGTTGGTGAACCAGGAGAGCTTGACCGGATCAACATATCCTTTACCGGTTGCCGGGTCTTTGTCACGATTCTGATTGAAGATGAGAAAATTACTGCCGGTGGCCGGTCCAAGGCGATAGACCGTGTAGTTACTGCCTGCTTCATCTTTTTTGAGTCCGGGATAATCTTCGCCTTTTGCACTGAGGTAGTCCACCTCGCCCCGTTTGAACTGCAGCAGCTCGGCGTTCTGATCGGCAACAATGGTATAGACCACCCGTTCAAGATAGGGGAGCCGGTTTCCGGCACTGTCGGTTTTCCAGTAGAGCGGATTGCGTTTAAATACCACTTTCTGTGAAGAGAGGTAGGAATCGAGCAGAAAGGGCCCGGTACCGATCATCTGCTCCGGAGGTGTCTTGATGCTCAGCTCCGTTGGAAAGGTTCCGCGCTTGACAAATTTCTGATACCGGTGTTTCGGCAGAATCTCCTGCGACATCGCCCGCAGAAACGGTGCATAGGGAAAGGGCAGCGTGAACCGTATCGACAGGCTGTCGAGCACCTTGATCGCGATACGTTTTCCCTCGATAAGAAATATGTCCCGGGAGGAGTTGGGGGTAATTGCCGTATTATAAATAAGATCGTTGAACGTGAACTCAACATCATAGGCACTGAACGGAGTACTGTCTGACCATACCACTCCCGGTCGGATATGAAAAATCCATTGCAATCCGTCACTGGAAACATCCCACGATGCGGCAAGATTCGGCTCGGGAAGCAAGGTGACACCATTCGAGCGGACGAGTCCCTCGTAGATGTACTGTGTAAACTCTGAAGTGGTCATTTCCGTTGAAGTGATCGGATTGAATGACTTCGGATCTGAAAAAGTCGAAAGTATGATCTCTCCGCCAGTTTTCCCGATCGCCGGAACAAAGGCAAGCGCTTTTTGCTGCAGTGCCTCATAATCAACGCCACTGCCGCCGGTACTGTTTGCCGCATCTTCCGGACGTGTACGAGAGCCGGAACAGCCCCCGATCAGCGCAACGGCAACCACCGCACAAAGAATGCATCCTGCCTTTTTATTCACCATAACCAGCTCCTGCGGTTTAAGGTATTCCTGTTTACCAGTTTCAGAAAATAGCTTGTACCCGTTGCATCTTCAAATCGAACTGCCGCTATCACACCATTACAGAATCATCCGGTCCACCGGTCATCCATCGTTGCCGGAATTCCGGACTTCCCGCGAGCCGCCCGATGGCGTCCGATTCCACGGTGTTCCAGTCCGCGCGTACAGCCGGACACCCCAGCACCTTGACAAACCCTTTTTCAAAAGCAGTGATGAGACGGGTCGGACTCAGCGAGGAATCAATCTCACCAAGCGCAATACTTTTTCGGGCAAGCAGTTCCATCTGCGACTGCTGTTCATGCTCCGAAAGCGGCATATAGTACGGAAGCCGCCGGTAAGCCGTACCGAGGGGCAGGGAGCCATGCTGCAGCACCGCCTCACTGCTGCGGTACTGGGCGGAACCGATAAGTTTTCTTCCCTGCACCATAATCTCATTGCGGTTTGGGGCGAGAAAACAGGGCAGTTTAACGGTCCGGGCACTTTTAATGAGCGGGCTCGCCTGCTCATGCGATGTGACGGCAATACCGCAGTCGGCAAGCCCCTCGGAAAGACACCGTGTAATTATCCCGTAGGTTTCAGCGACCTGCGTACCGAGCTGCGCGATGTCACGGGAAAATATGCAGCTGTAGGTGAGATCATCCTGGTGCAGCACCGCCCGTCCACCGGTGGGACGTCGTATCCAGAAGAGGCCATCATCACGCAGTTTGCCGGTCAAAAGCTGCTGATCCGCCCGCTGAAGTCGTCCAAGGGTAATCGCCGCCGGTTTCCAGGTATAAAACCTGACAGTGATAACTTCCGATCCATGACACTGTTGCATAAGATGGAGATCCGCCGCCATATTGAACGGGGCCGGACGATCATAATCAACGATTATTCGAAGTGACAGCGACATGGTCTAAAAATAGCACGTACATTTTGGCAGAGAGCATATTTTGTATTTGTTTAAGAAATTCAAACCTTTTATCTATAAATTTACCGGTGTCAGCAGAAAGTGCAGGTGCAACGTATGCAGAAGTCAGCGATAGGAATTGATCTCGGCGGTACCAATCTTAAAGGCATTATCATTAACAGCGATGGAACAAGCAGGCACCTGACCCGCATTCCGACAGGAGCCGAGAAGGGTGGTGCCTATGTAATGGAGAACATCCTCACTCTTATAAACGAACTGATCAAAAAAGAGGGGACCTCTGAAACCATTATGGGTGTCGGCATCGGCACTCCCGGATTCGTAAGTGACGAAGGAGTTGTTGACGGAGCGGAAAACCTCCCCGGGTGGAAGGGTACCCGGCTGTATGAACCGGTTAAAGAACGGTTCGGTCTTGCAGCGATCGGTGCTAATGATGCAACCGTTGCCGCACTTGCCGAGGCACGTTTCGGTGCAGGACGCGGAGTGCGCAATATGGTACTGCTTACCTTAGGTACCGGAATCGGCGGCGGCATCATCGTCAATCACAAACTCTTTACCGGAACCTTCGGCATGGCCGCAGAACTCGGGCATATTATTGTCGAAACAGGCGGGATTCAATGCAACTGCGGGCTCAAGGGGTGTGTCGAGCGCTACTCCTCAGCCACCGGTCATGTGACTCTCGCGAAACAGTTTGCCGCCGCCACCCCGCCGGGAAGTGACACCCCGTTCTCTCTTTTCGCAAAAAACAGCCCGGAGGCGCTCTCCTCAAAGTCCATTTACGACTATGTGGAAAAGGGCGATCCTGTAGCACTGCAGGTGCATGAAACCGCATCAGAGATGCTCGGCCGCCTCATCGGCATGATCTGCAACACCCTCTCACCCGATCTGGTAATCCTCGGCGGCGGTGTCATGAAGTCGGGAAGAATTATCAGCGATGCGGTCTCCCGGTATGCGGCGAAAAACTGCTGGCCGATGATCTGGGAAAAGTGCCAGCTGGAAGTGGCACAGCTCAGCGAAGATGCCGGGGTGCTTGGTGCGGGTGCAATGGTATTCGATGCTTTTAGTGCGGAATGAGGGATGTAAATTTTCCTGAACGCTTACCATTTAGGACACTGAGCGGAGTCGAAGTGTACCCGAGTTTACCGCGATATTGCCGTAGCAGCTTCCATCGCATTGCGATACAGTGCCACATAGCGCGCAGCGCCTCTGAGTGAATCGTAGCGTTCCGCCGTATGCGAACCTTCTGCGGACAGACGTTCTCTGAGCGATTTATCACGCAGGAGACCTATCACCGTTGCCCCGAGCGACTCGGGAGTACAGAGTACGCCGTCAACGCCGTCGTTTATCAGATGATTACTCCCAGGGTTACGGGTGGCGACCACCGCGGTCCCGCACGCCATGGCCTCGATTACCGGAACGCCGAACCCCTCGTACGAACTCGGCATACAGAGTATCCAGTTCTCCTGCATGACTGCAATGAGTTCCGTCTCGCTGCACCGCCCGAGATACCGGATACCTTCCCCGGAGCAGGGTACCGGACCAACAACCGTGAGAATGCAATCGGGTACGGTTGGCCTGATTTCCGATGCAAACAGTTCGAGGAGTAATCCACCCCGTTTACGGCTTTTGAAATCTCCCAGAAACAGAATTGACGAATGAGCCGTCTTTTTTCCGGAGGGCCGGTAACGCTCAAGAGGAACACCGCAGGGTATATGCTCCCGAACCAGAGGAAGATACCTGCTCGTATCGGCGGAGATCACCACCTTCGTTCCTTTTTTCAGGCAGGATATCCATTCAAACAGATAAAAAAGAGTCTGATAACACCACCGGCCGATCGATCCGGCATGCAAGGCCTCGCGCAGTGCCGATCCGTAAAATGTTCTGACCTGCCGTACAGTGCCACGGCAGAGATAGTCGTCGCCATGGTAATGTACAATGTCAAATTGCGAGACATCCACTTTACTGAAAGCGAACGCCGGATAGAATTTTCCGAGCCAGCGAGAAGTGGTACCACTCGGTAGTGTTGTGCTCCGGTACGAAGCACCCTCCACCGACGGACTGAAGGTAAACACCGTTACCGTATGTCCCAGAGCAGTCAGTGCTTCCGCAAGGCGATGTACCTGTACCGAAACACCGTTCGGTTCATCGGAAGGGAGATGTTTAGAGAAAAAGGCGATGTTCATGATTCAACCAGTAGTATACATTCAAGAAGGTACTCTGCCCCCGTTCACCACTAACGCTTCCGTTGCGATCCGCGAGCCCCCGAAAGAACTGCAAAACCGTATACCAGTGCCACAACCACCACAACAGGTGCCACAACGAGCTGTAACGATTCACGCAACCACTTTTCAGGTGAGAAGGGATACACCCCGCTCCGGCGGATACCGAAGAACAGTGCGACTGCGCCATCCGCTGCCGCAACCAGCGGCGTATGTTTTCCTTTTCTTCCGATCGAAAGCAGTACCAGAAGATGCAGCAAAAGGACTACTCCCTGCGTGGGTGGAAGCGGTACTCTGAACGTGGACCAGTACCGTTTCGGATGCTTTAAAAACAGCAGCGGATCGAACCGCCGGTTCCAGCAGTTTTTAAGCAGATCCCACTGTTCCCAGTGACGGAACCGGTGCGTAACGCGAATGTCTCGGTGATAAACGAATGTATATCCCTGTTGCAGAAGTGAGAAGGCGAGATCGATATCCTCCCGTTGTACCGTAAAACGTTCATCAAATCCACCGACCGACCGGAACGCCGCAGTCCTCAGGAACAGATTGTTGGTGCGGAACCCCGGTTTTTCAAGCCGGCGATACTCCCGCGTTGCCTGCGGAGAATACCCCGAAGTGGTTTTTATGGCGGTATGGCCTTCAACCGCCGAGACTTCCGAATGGGCAGTCAGATACCGATACCCCTGCTCCACCCAGTCTGATGAAGCAATGCAGTCATCGTCGATAAATGCAAGCAAGGTCGCCCGTGCGATGGATGCACCCAGATTCCGTTTTCTGCTGATACTACGGTCTGCTGTATACACCCAGCGCAAATTACCATAACGATTCTGGAGATCTCCATTCGGGTAGTCGGTCACCACCAGCACCTCAAAAGATATTCGGGAACACTCCTGTCGCTGCAGTGAATCAAGCAGACCGGTAATGAGCGATGATCGGTGAGAAGCAACTACGACTGATACATCCGGTATTTTTTCCATATACCCCATAATACATGAAGATCTTACGGCTATTCAACCCGAAAAGACTTCCCGTAGAAAGATTTTTCGATGAGGGAAAACCGCAGGAATGTCCTCAGCAGCACAACTGCATCTCAAATGCTCCGGTATTTGCTTATATTTATCTCTTTGTACGCAATGCAGCTATTTATCTCTCTTGTGGAAGGAGTTCAGCGGTGAATCGATTCAACCTACTATGGGGAACTATTCTGATCACAATGTTTCTGGGGGCGGTGAGTTTCGGAGCCAAAGCTCCACCGAAACCGGATATGAGCCTCACCCTTGAGGACGGACGTGAAGTGATCCTCAAGCCCGACAGCACCTGGAATTTTGTTGAATTTTCCTTCCTCCAGGAAGAATTCGATGACATCTACATGGACCTCACCGATGGCCGCATTATCTGTCTTAAAAATGACAATACCTGGAAGTTCGTCAGGAAGCGTCCACCCAAACGCAAGGTTGCATTCGAAAAACTTCCCACTGTCAATGCGACCGCTTCGGCAACCAGCGGGGCTCTTGACCAGGCGGTACAGCAGGCCCGCAAACAGGTTTTCAACCGCGCCGCGACCCGACTGATTCCCTACGCAAAAAAATCAAAAATGACTAAAAAGTATCTTGTCGCCTGCATTATCGACGAAGTGGGCGAAGAGGGTGCTGAAGTCTCCTACAAAAAAGGCTGGACCGCTACCGCAAAACTCAACCTTTCCAAAGTCCAGGTCAATAAGATCCTCGACTGTGTTCTGGTCCAGGTAGAAGCGGGTACCGGCACCGAGGCGGAGAAACCGGCGGCGAAGTAAAAGTTAGTTCCCACTGCAATTTGGACACACTGCGAACAGGGGTTTTCCGCTATCGTGACCGGCGTTGTATACTGGTCCGCAGCTCGGTAGTAATAAGCGATACCGTATCGGGAATCGGGATTGGAATCGGGGTGTAGTTCGAGTGCCAGACCTCCTCCGAAGGGAACGTTACCGTACTGCGGCACAGGAGCAGATGTTCCCCGGGGGGAGCATAGAGGCGCACACTGTTTTCGGCGAGCAGTACCGTGCGGACTCCCCGCCCGGTTGCTTTGTTGACCAGATTGATTTCATAGGTATAATTCTTGATGCTTTTAATCACCAGCAGGGACCGTTTCCGCAGGTAATTCCCCGATGCCAGTGCCGCATGAGAAGGGTCGGCTGGAACATTCGGTGCAAAAAATGTTTTATTCCATTCGACAAGATACGCTTCAGGCGTGAGCGGCGTTATCACCGGTTCCGTAATGGTATTGTCGTGGCGATCATTTCCTCCACACCGCGTCATTCCCGAGAGGGCCTCAAGATAGGCATCTCCCGCTTTTGACGCAGGCCGGTTGATCCAGGTGAAATATTTCTCCACCTCTTTTTTCAGCGCATCGGCAGCAAGAATTTTTGACCGGTTGATATCGGGGAACTCTGTTGACGGAATAAGTTCAAAGAGTGCCTCGGTATACTGCGAGTGCGCCTGCTGCAGATTCCCCGACAGCTCACTCTGTTTTGCAGCCCTGAGAAGAGGAACCGTGCGGTGTGCCATAAAATACGAAATCGCACCGGCCGTTGCAGCGAGAGCAAGAACAATCACCAGATTATTTTTCTTCACGTGAGAAAGCCTCCTGTATCGTTGCAACTGCAGTTACTGTTTTGCGGACACTATCATAGATGGAATGTACGGATTACTCCGGACAACAGTTTTTTACCAGCCGGACCTGCCGACATGTACGGTCATGGACAGAATTAAACAGTTCCTGAGTGGCAGCGTTGTAAATTTTCGGAACGTATCCGATGATGGTGTTTGCTGTTGATGAGGTTGCAGGTTGAACTGCCACATGCTTCGTGTGTACCCTGTATATCAGATAAAATACTCTCGGTACAGGTACAATTGGTATTCCCGCTGAATTTGTCTCCTATGAAACTCCTAATCCTGAATAGTCGGCAAAACCCCGGACTCCATACGCTGAGCGATCTGAGCAACTGCTGACATCGGCATCAAATCCGGCTATTTTTGATACCCTCCGTCGATTGTCCGGAAAACAGAAAAAAAACTCCACAACTGAAACTATATTTGATATACTGAAAACTCACCCTGGAGGCGATGCGCATGAAAGCTAAGGTTTCGACCGGTAAAAAAACAGTACCGGCACCAGCCGGTTTTTCCCTGTTCACCGAGTACGACATTTACCTTTTCCGCGAAGGAAATCATTTTCATCTGTATGACAAGCTCGGTGCGCACCCGATGACTCTGGAAGGAGTCGACGGTACCTACTTTGCGGTATGGGCACCCAATGCGAAAAAAGTAACCGTGGTCGGTGATTTCAACGGCTGGAATGAACAGTCTCATCCCCTTTCTGCACGCTGGGACAGTTCCGGTATCTGGGAGGGATTTATTCCCGGTGTCGTAAAGGGAATGTATTACAAGTTCCACCTCGAATCGAATGTCAACGACTATCGGGCAAACCGCGGCGATCCCTTCGCACTCTACTGGGAAGTAGCCCCTAAAACATCTCCTATTGTCTGGGATCTGGAGTACGAGTGGAACGATGCGGAATGGATGCGTACCCGGGGAGAACGTAACCGGATTGATGCTCCCTGGTCAATTTACGAAATCCACCTCGGATCGTGGCGACGCGGCGCGAACGGCGAATTCCTGACCTACCGTGACATCGCACCGGAACTGGCAGATTATGTCAAAGGCATGGGCTATACCCATGTGGAACTGCTGCCGATAATGGAGCACCCGTTCTTCGGATCGTGGGGGTATCAGACTACCGGGTATTTCGCTCCGACAAGCCGCTTCGGCTCGCCGCAGGATTTCATGTACCTGGTCGACCATCTGCATCAGGAGGGGATCGGCGTAATTCTCGACTGGGTGCCATCTCATTTTCCGGGTGACGAACACGGGCTTGCTTACTATGACGGCACCTGCGTCTACGAGCATGCGGATCCTAAAAAAGGATTCCACCCCGACTGGAAAAGCTACATTTTCAATTACGGGCGCCACGAAGTGCAGGCGTTTCTGCTCAGCAGCGCCCTCTTCTGGCTCAAGAACTACCATATCGACAGCCTCCGGGTTGATGCGGTCGCGTCGATGCTCTATCTCGACTACTCACGTCACGACGGAGAGTGGATACCCAACTGCTTTGGTGGACGGGAGAACCTTGAGGCGATCGCGTTTCTCAAACGGTTCAATGAGGAGGTCTACAAAGAATTCCCCGATGTGCAGACCATCGCCGAAGAATCAACCGCCTGGCCGATGGTTTCACGGCCTACCTATGTGGGTGGTCTGGGCTTCGGGATGAAGTGGAACATGGGCTGGATGCACGACACCCTCGCCTACATGGAAAAAAATCCGATACACCGCAAGTACCATCACCACGAGCTCACCTTCAGCATGCTCTACGCGTTTTCCGAGAACTACGTCCTGCCGCTTTCCCACGACGAAGTGGTGCACGGGAAGGGTTCGCTTGTCAACAAAATGCCCGGCGACGACTGGCAGAAACTGGCCAATTTGCGGCTAACGATCGCCTACCAGTTTTTTCATCCCGGCAAAAAGCTCTTTTTCATGGGGGGGGAATTCGCTCAGTGGAGCGAATGGTCACACGACCGGAGCATCGACTGGCACCTTACCCAGTGGGACCGGCACTCCGGCATCCAGCTTATGGTAAGCGACTGCAACCGGCTTTACACTTCGATTCGTCCGATGCATGAACTCGACTGTGATCCGACCGGATTTGAATGGGTGGACTGCAACGACTGGGAGAACAGTATCCTCACGTTTATCCGTAAAGGCACGGATCCGAACGACCTGGTGCTGGTAGCATGCAATTTCACCCCGGTACCGCGCGAGAGCTACCGTGTAGGCGTTCCGATGGCCGGGTACTGGAAAGAGATCTGCAACAGTGATGCGGTTGAATACGGTGGAGGAGGAATCGGCAATGCCGGCGGAACCACCACTCAGGAGCAGTCGTGGCATGGCCGGAATTACTCAATGCTTATCACCCTCCCGCCACTTGCGCTGGTGGCGTTCAGGTACCGGCAGGAGTAACATCCGTACAAACAGACATCCGCAGAAACAGCAACCGCCGGAGTGATCGCGACGCTTCGGCGGTTATTTTTTTCTGGAGAACAGCCTGACGCCGATCCGGCTTTTGCCGAGGAAAAAACCGATGAGCGCACCGAACAGGGTACCGAATACCCGGTTGATGACAAGACGCAATGTCCCGAAGCCAAGTGAAAACACCATTTTCAACAGCGTGAACACCAGTCCCAGAATAGCGGAAACCAGCCGGAACGGCAACGACACGATTTTACCGATCATAATAACTCCTCTATTTCGATGACAGCCGCATCACTCCGTCCCAATCGGGATCCGGAGGATTTAACCGGTACATTTCACAATATTCAATAATCTTCTTTGAGGGGGTGATACCTTTCGGCGTAATGGCTCTGAAGGGTTCCTTCTCGTCAGCCGCCTCGAGCTTCGCAATAGCCGCGTCCCACTCTCTCGCATAAAAATAATTCAATCCTTCCTGGTAAAGGTCAAGGAGCGGACCAAACCTGCCGTCGTCATCGGCTTTACGCGCCATGAGTTCATACACCACCACCGGTTCCGACTTGCCCACCACGGTGATCTTGTCGATCTGCCTCACCAGGAAACCGTCGCGCACCAGATCACAGGTGTTGTGGCTGATCATGGTATACACGCCGTACTGTTTCGCGGCACTCTCCAGCCGAGCGGCGAGGTTCACCGCATCACCCATCATCGTGTAGTTCTTCCGGATATTCGATCCCATGTTACCGGTGGTGATAAGCCCGGTATTGATGCCGATACGCATACGCATCTGATGAACGATCTCCGGCCACTTGTCACCCTCGGCCGCCCACTTTTTCCGCAGCACGCCGAGCGTCTCCTGCATATCGATTGCAGTGAGACACGCCTGATAGGCATGATCCTCCATCGGCATGGGAGCCCCGAAAAAGGCGATAATCGCATCACCTTCGTATTTATCAAGCGTTCCGTAGTACTTCAGAAGAATATCGGTCATCTGACTGAGATACTCGTTGAGTAGCTCGACCAGCCGGGTAGGTGATCCGAGTTTTTCAGAAAAGGTCGAGAAACTCTGGATGTCGGTGAAATAGGCGGTGCGTATTCCCTCCTCGCCGCCCAGAAGCGGCTGCTGACGGGATTTGTACATCATGTCGATGAGTTCCGGCGAGAGGTACTGTTTGAAGGTACTCTGCAGGAATTTCCGGTCTTTCTCTTCGGTAATGTACCGGTAGGCCATCACCGCGGTGAACGTGAGCAGAATCACCAGAATCGGCCGGGCGATTTCGATCCAGAGATGATCCGATCCGAAAAGCGTCATCGCCAGCAGAAAGTAAATGAAGATACTCGCCACGGTGAGCAGCGCACCCACAAGCGGTTTGAACAGGTACGAGACGAATCCGATGATGATGCCGATGAGCAGAAGAATGATAAAGTCCTGCCACATCGCAAGCCTTCGGACAAACGTGTTGGTGAGAAAGCTGTTCATCAGCGAGGCGTGAATCTCCACCGCCGGATAGCTGCGGTCGTGCGGTACCGCCTTGATATCGAAAAGCGCCGGAGCGGTGGAACCGACGATAAAAATCTTTCCCTCCAGAAAACCCTGTACGCGATTTTTGTAGATATCATAAAAGCTGTATACCGGAAACGGTTTCGCTTTGGGACCGAAAAATGTGATGATATGATAGTTGTGCCGGTTGAGCGGAATACGCACATGATCACCGAAATCCATGCGGGTTCCCGCGCCAAGGTTTTCAATCGTTTCCCAGCCGGCGGTGCAGAGCTGCCGCAGCGTCCTGCCACGAAGACACGGCAGCGACGAAACCAGTTCACTACCGAGATTCCTTACGGTAAACTGATGAAATAACAGCTGCCGTTTTCCCGGAGAGATTCCCGCCAGATCAGTTGAATCAAGCATCCCTATTGTTTTTAGATCAAGCGCCGAAAAATACCACTCCTCAACATCAAAGGGAGCACTCAGTATCCAGTCGATTTCGGAATCACGTCGCAGGCTGATATCGGGTGCAAGATCGATCTCTTCTCCTTCGGCAAGCGAAACCGCCTTGTCCATATCTGCCGCAAGCAGCAACGGAACAAGTTCACAGGGGATTTCTCCCGGTATGTTCATCTCAAACGAGATGCACCCGTTCTCATCACGCGAAGCAGCCAGCAGCGCCGTCACCTCCACCTGCCGCTCCGGTACACAGGCGAGAATTCTTTCTGATGCACCGGTAATAGCGCGTACCTGCGCGGAAGTGACGTTCGGATAGGAGAAACTCAATGCACCGGCAGTGTCCTTGAACGCCTTGAACGGGGTGCCGATATCGACATACCGTCCGGGAACGAATCTGATTTCATCGTTGGGAGTCGCAAAGAGAGAGACCACCGTCCGCACACTGATGGGCAGGTATACCGGCTGATGATTGCCGTACCGGTAAAAAAGAGGAATCTCTCTGATAACACCGTCTTCACTGGGAACGATATCGACGTGACCGATGGCACGCGCCGCCTGAGCAAGAGCCGGGAAAATGCCGTCGAGTATGGTCTTGCGGTTCATTATCTTTTCGGTCACTTCCGGTTTGAAAGTAACCGCCGAGTTCGGATTGAGTGAATCGTGCCATGCCATGGTCATCTTATGCCTGACCTGCGACAGAGCGAAGTCCCGGTAATCATTTTCGTCGGAGAGACAGATACCGTGGAAAACACACCCGGCCACCCGGGTGGCCTTCACGAATTCATCATCGTAATCAATGGTCGAAATAATCGCCTTACGCAACCGGTCGGAAAGCGTGATATCAGGATCAATCTCCCGGCTGCGCACCAGCAGTTCATCGAGCCTGCTCCGCTGGTTGCGGTCCTCCTCGGTGCCGAAGAGAATATCATACACGATTGCCGCGGGAAAATGGCGGGAGAGCTGTCGTACCAGTTCCGCCTGATAGGACCTGTTCCAGTTCCAGTAGAGACCCATCTTCTGCATGCTCCGCTCATCGATATCGATGATATTGATACCGTATCCCTTGTCTTCAGTCGGATGGTTTTTATCGTTTGCAAGGTCGGCGTACTCCCAGCGATACCGCATATAATAGGTAACGTATTCAAGCCGGTCGATGAGATCCTGAAAGAAGAACCGGGTAAAAAGTGCGATACTGAGACCAACCAGTGATCCGATCAGGAGACTTTTGAGGAGTTTCTTCAGAATTTCCATAGCGAGCAACGTCCTTCGCGGTGAGATGATTTTTTCAGTATACGGTTAATCTCCTGAAATGACAAGACCACCGGAGAGGTACCCCTCCGAACAGAATTCAAACGGTATTCGATTAGTTTTCCGTAAGAACTATCCTCTCGAGGTAGTCCGTTTACAGCCCTTTTACTATTTTACCCGGGATACCACAGAAAAATGAGTGGGTGCAACAGGGATTCGGACAGGATCAGGGAGCACCGCCAACCATAGAAGGTTTTCACCATGAATATTGCCGTCATGTTTACGCTCTCGCGCGTTATAGTGGCTCCGGTTTTCGCCTACTTCTTCATCACCGGTTACCGCTCCGGTACCCCGTCATACATTGTGGCCGCGGTTGTCTGCGCAATCCTGATTGAACTCTCCGATATGTTCGACGGCATGATCGCCCGGGGACGAGGCGAGGTCACCGATTTCGGAAAGGTGTTCGACCCGGTGGCCGACAGCGTCTCGCGCCAGACGGTCTTTATCTCCTTTATGGTATCTGGAATAATCCCGATCTGGATGTATCTGGTGTTTTTCTACCGGGATGCGTTCATGCAACTCATGCGGATCGTCTGTGCATCGGGAGGGCTCGTTCTTGCCGCACGCATGTCGGGAAAGGTGAAGGCGGTACTACAGGCGATTGCGACGTTCGTCGTGCTCATAATCGTACTGGCCGATATGCATCATCTGACGTGGGTACCAGCACAGATTGCCGGAAGACACACCGGGTTCTGGGTAGTGGGAGCGGTTGCGGTATTCACCCTGCTGTCGGTGATTGATTACATCGTTCCGAACCGGGCGATTTTGAAGAAAGTACTGACGCCGAAACAGTAGCGCATGGCGTCAATGCAGTTCCGCTATAATCCTCCGGAACGCATCGATCTGCGCAGCCAGCGACGTCGTTGAGCGGTTGATCAGTTCAACCGTCTGATTCACCTTGGTTTCTTTACGGTCAAGGACCAGTTCCAGTTGTCCCGTCAGCTGCCGGTACTGTTCACCCAACAGCTCATCGAGTGTCGTAAACAACGTTTCCACCTGCAGTCGGGACTGCCGGGAAAACGCGAACAGTAGTTCCTTAAGCACCCCTTCGAGCAGATGATCATACCGTGCATGAAACCGCTGCAGTTTTTTCTCCCGGCTGTAAAAACGGTCATTCCACTGGGCGGTAATAGTTATCGACATTTTCGTATCCGCCGATTCCGGTACACTGACGAGATCCAGCTCTAATGCATCAAGCTTTTCATAAAACGCACTATCCTCCACCGCCTTCTTCCCGTCCAGACAGGCGACAACCGCAGTCACAGCGTCCCGGTAGGTTTTCTGATGGAGGAGAACCGCTTTCCTGAACGGACGATTCACCTGTGCCAGAAGGCGGGTCCGAAACGCACTGAGCGCCTCGGTGATTACTTTATTGAGAGCGACCGTCACACTGCGCAGTGATTCGCTGCTGAACGATGAACCATCGAGCAGTATGCCCATCGCCTCCCGCACTTTCCTGACAAGCGCCGGTTTTCCGGAGGCGAACTGTTCGTCAAGAAACCGCAGTACCGCTTTTTTCTCGACTGCGAACAGCGTATGTTCGGTATCGATCGTCTGACGGATGCTTTCGAGTTCCCGTGCGACCTCTTCACGTTCACGGTTGAGCAGACCGAGCGGTGCTTCATGATCATTTTTCTCTTTTTCGAGCTGCGCGATGATCTGCCCGATCGTTTCCCGCAACCGGTCGCCTATCGCCTGTGAAAGCGTGAAGTACTTTTCCCGCGCCATAAAATCCAGAATATCAACCTTGACGGTTTCCATTCCGCTCGCCGTCCACAAGATATCCGCTTCGGATTGTTCACGTGCCGTCTCGGCTTTACGGGCACAGACATGAAAAATACGGGGAGGCTCCGACGGGGGCAGATGTGCGGTCAGTATCCCGGCGATAAAATCATTCACCTGCCGCAGTTGCATCGTGGTAAGCAGATCAACCTTGTTGAGAATGAAGAAAAGCCGCGGGACATGGTGAAGCACCTGTTTGAAAAATTCAACTTCGGTTTGCGTCATCGGAGGGTCGGCACTCAGCAGAAACAGCGCCGCATCACAGTTGGCAAGCGATTCAAGAGCCGTCTGAGTATTATGAAGATACGTTGAACCGAAGCCCGGCGTATCGATCAGAACGGTACCGTTTTCAAGCATCGGAGAGGGGACCGCAACTTCCACCGAGGCGACACAGTACTGGTTTTTGGGGTTATTCTGTTCCGCCACGTATTTAAGCAGTACCGCGGTGATCTCGGTTCTCGACGCCCGGACGACAAGCGGTGATTTATTGTTGAGAAACCGGATGGTACAGGAGAGATCCTGCCCGTAAATGATGCGGGTTGGAACCGTGGTTATCGGCAGGACGGACGTCGGCAGAAGCCGTTCACCGATCAGCGCGTTGATAAAGGTGCTTTTACCCCGGTTGAACTCCCCGATAACCGCTAAATGAAGTCGACCGTAGGCAAGACGGGAGTGCAGTTCACGGATCTGATCGACAAGTGGTCTGAAAGTACTGGATAGTTTTTCACCGGCAGAAAGAGCCGCAGTGATCAGCTCATCAATGGACCGTGGCTCACTGTCGGCAGGAGCAAGCAGGGCATCAATCACCGGTGGTGTTGTTATATTCAGGAGAGTACTGCTGCCTCGTTGTATCGTGAACGGTTGCATATTCTTTTCGTCAGTTGAACATCTTGTGGAAAAAGCAACGCCGACACCTGGTTTCCGGTAATACTACCATTCCGGACTAACTACATCAATGCAAGGAAAATAGGTAAATGCCACGTCATGGGCAAAGAACAAGGAGGAAATTCACTACCCGCCAAACCCACCCGATCACGATAAAAAAAATGGAGCTGCGTTTTCTCCGTATTTTTCTATTGCCTGAAAAAAAACACCATGGCATACTTTCATTCCATCACTTTTAATGGAAGGAGCAAGTATGGACATGACAGTAGTTAAGGCCAAGGCGAAGGAACTCGGTATCAAATCCGGAAAAAAGGCCGGGACCGATCTTATCAAATCGATTCAGACAGCGGAAGGAAATTTTCCCTGTTTCAAAACTGCAGCCGGATCCTGCGATCAGTCGGGATGCCTCTGGCGCAGTGATTGTCTCTCTTCAAAATAACCTGAATTCATCAGCCTATTTATCGCCTTCGGAAGGATTCTTCTTTCTGAAGGCGACAATATTATCGCCAGGTGTTGATGCTTTTTTCGTACTCTTCTTTTTCTGCGGTTGCACAGCGGATTCAGTTTTTCCCGTGATCATTCCTGCAGCCTCGTCTCCAACCAGAGCAACTTTCAGAATCCTGATCTCGTTAGTCCGGTCAGCACTCTGAAACCGTCCTTTGACTACATGCGGTGGCTGTAGTTTGAGCACCTGGGGAACAGGCGGGAATGAAGCAAGGCTCGCGAAATGCATCCAAAGCCACTTACCGCGAGGTTTTGCATCCTCATCGAACCGATACCCCAAGCAGACACCGTAGCCATTGAATCCCCACCCCTCCTCTTCGGCGAGCACACGATCGGCAGGAAGCTGACGTACCAGCAGGCAAAACAGATCTCCGTTGTGCGGGAAATCGGTAACCTCGTTCTCTGGAATATACCGTATCGCAAGATCGATTATTTCTTCGCGGGAAAGTTCCACGTTTTACTCTTTCGTTGAAATTGGACAGCCCGGGCAGATGCAAACAGGCCATAAGAATATGGACGCCGCACCCATGAGTATCAAGTACTTTGTTCCGGGAACCGAAATACATAAGAGCGGCATTATTGCGGCAAAAAAGATATACTTGCAGTACAGGACACAGGGAGATGGACCACCATGGGAAGAACATGTTTGCTGATCATTTTCGCAGGAGCGGCACTGCAGTGCAACCATGTGCTTCCAGTCATACCGTACACTCCACCGGTCACTTTTACCGGGTATTTCAACGGTGATTACGACAGTCTTGCGGGCAACCCTTTCTGGCCTAACCGCTGTGAACTTGCAGGAGATACCGTGCGCATTTATTGTTACTCTACTTTTTTTGAAGAAACGGATAAGATCCGTCATGGCGATCTGCTGCGCCTCGATCTTTACCCCGACAGCGCCGACGGATTTCAGAAACGCAATACACTGTTTCATCTGGCACGCTACTACGATCAGAATGAGTCGTACACCATTAACCGGGGCGATACCAACGACATTACACGACAGTTCGAGTCGGCGATCATCGGATTTTCACGGACAAACGGTGCGACACTTGAACTTGACGATATCTATATCGCCTCACCTCCATTGAAACAGGGTCGGTACCTTGAAATTACCGACGGACACCTTTTCGGGAATATTCGCAACCCATGAAACTATTACTGCTCATCACGGTAGTGTTCATTTGCCGGCTGCCGTCGGCAGCAGCCGACGATCCCGGCGGGCTCGGCAACACTCGCTGGGGACAGAGTGCCGACGAGGTCCGCACCGCCAGCGGCGCTCAATCGTGGCAGAGTGACCCTATCGAAAAAAACTTCCCCTCGGATCTTTCGATTACCGTATTCCGTGCCGCCGGAGATATTGCAGGGTACAAGGCCTCCACCCGGTATTACTTTCAGAACAACCGGCTTTTTCAGGCAACCGTTGACTTCAATTTTGCAGCACTTAAAAATTTTGATTTCAATTACAATGTGTTCCGAAGCGTCAACGAATATTATATCGAGATCAGGACGAAAACGATTCTTTTCGTCAACGATATCTTCAGCCTGCTCGAAGCCAAGTACGGAAAACGAAAACCGGTTTTCAGGGGGCTTGACCCCCGTCAGGTGTTCTCGAAACTTGACCGTTATGTGTTGCAGGAACGCTGGAACCTCCGGTACCATCCGTATGATTACTATCTGCACATTGTTACCGCATCGTACGCCCGTTGGGATTTTCCTCATACCCGCGTTCTCTTCTCACTCAATATCGCCGCCTCACAGAAACGGTTTGATTACCGACTCTCGCTCGCCTCAACCGATATGGCGGGACCGCTGCAGAAGGCGATGGATGCACTTCGCACGAAGGGGCTGTGACACCACCAATCATCCGGACGTCTGAAGAGGTGAATCGCGACCCGCCTCTACGCCCCCCCCTGCATCAGACCGGGTACCCACATACTATTTTCAAGGTGGAGGCGATACCACACCGATGACCGAAAACCGCATACCCGATTTTTCTCTACCCGAAGTCTTCGAATTCATTACTCTGCTCAACCGGCTTCGCGACCGTTGTGAGGCGTTCCGCAGTGCAACCCGTCCCCTCACCAGCGAAGAGATCTCCCGGCTGACCGCCTCAGGAAACACCGCAGATGACTGGACTGCCATTCAGGTGGCTGATGGATTTTTACCTGTTGCCATCACAAACAACAGATTTTTCGGAACCTGTCATCTTGGCGTATTTGATGGAGCACCTGTTCAATGCACTGATACGCAGAAGCTTCCTTCGGGTATACACGACAGTATCATCGGCAATTCAACCATCGGCAACAACTGCTGCTTATGGAATGCAAAGGGAGTCTCCAACTACTTTCTTGATGAGAGCACGGTGCTGTACAATACCGGTACCATCGCCTGCAGCGCCGGCACCTCCTTCGGCAACGGAACAGTGATCACCATCGGCATGGAGACCGGCGGAAGGGAGATTCCTGCGTATGCGGACCTCACGATTCCGGAGGCAGCAGCTATTGTTTCCTCACTTGAGAACATGGAAGCGTTCCGAACATCCGTCGGATCATACCTCACGCAATGCGAGACACCCTATGGTATCATCGGTGGCGGATCGCGTATTATCAATTGTCCTTCTATTTCGGATACCTTCATCGGCGAAGCGGTTGTGTGCGACAATGTCACCCGTATTCATAACGCCACAATCGCAGGAAACAGCAATGAACCGACCGTTTTGCTGGATGGCGCACTAGTCATAAACAGTATCATCCAGTGGGGATGCCGCATAGCCTCCATGGCAATTGTTGAACGGTCGGTATGTACCGAGCACTCGCACGTCGAGCGACATGCCAAGGTGACAAACAGCATTATCGGCCCGAATACCGGGATTGCCGAAGGAGAAGTCACCGCGAGCCTCGTGGGACCGTTCGTCGGCTTTCACCACCAGGCGTTGCTTATCGGAGCGCTCTGGCCGAAAGGAAAAGGAAACATTGCCTACGGCGCCAACGTGGGATCGAACCATACCGCCAAAGCACCCGATCAGGAAATTTACTGCGGAGAAGGTCTGTTTTTCGGTCTCGGCGTCAATATAAAATTTCCCGCCGATTTCTCAAAAGCTCCCTACAGTATCATCGCCACCGGAGTCAGCACCCTTCCGCAGCGTATGACGTTTCCATTTTCTTTAATCAACTCAGCCCCCGGGCAGCATGAAGGTATCCCACGCACCTGGAACGAACTTATCCCCGGCTGGGTACTCTCTGATAACCTGTATATGGTGTACCGGAACGAGGTGAAATTCGCCGATAGAAACCGGGCAAGTCGATCAGAAATACCATCGTCCGTTTTTCGCCCGGAAATAATCGACCTGTTGATTGCAGCACGGAACCGTTTGCGCGACATATCCATTAAAAAAGATTGCTATATGGAGAGCGATATTCCGGGAATCGGTAAAAATTTCGTTACCCGGTCCGGCATTACAAAAGCGATTGCAGCCTATTCGCTCCATATTGAACATTACTGTTTGAAGGGTCTTCTGAACCGTTGTACCGAAGCCGTTTTCCGGAACCCGAAACCCGATTATGAAACACTCCTTGCCGATTCGACCGACACTACCGTCTGGAAACACCAACGGACTCTGATTATTGCAGAGGGATTCCATACCCGAACATTGCTTGAAAACATGGACCGACTCGCAGAACTCTCAACTTTTATTGCCACAGCAGTTGAGCGGTCAAAGGAAAAAGATGATTTGCGGGGGACCCGAATAATGGATGATTATGCAGCAGTACATTGTTTTGCTGCAGACGATCAGTTTATTCAACAGACAAAGCGTAGTCTCGAAGCCACACTTTGCGAAATAAGAACCATACAGAAAAAGTTTCGAGCATAACCGTCTGGCCGTGAAGTATTTCCGGCATCTGCACTTCCCCTATTCAGTAGAGGCAATTTCCGTAACTACATTTTCCGTGATTTCTGCTTGAGCTCGGCCAGCAGATTGAGCGCATCAAGCGGGGTAAGTGCATCGACCTCAAGATCCTGCAGTTGCTGAATGACTTCGGCATGCATCGCGTCAATTGCGTTGAGCTGCACTCCCGCAAAGAGATCAATCTGTTCCCGCACCGGCGTATCGGAGTGGTGCCGGGCAAGTACCGGTTTGTGATCAGGGGTAAGTTCCATATTTTCAAGATTGCCGAGAATTTCACGCGCCCTGATGAGCACCTTTTTCGGTACTCCCGCAAGCCGCGCGACCTGAATACCGTAGGAGTGGTCACAGCTGCCGGTATCAATCTTCCGGAGAAAAACGATCTGGTCGTTCCACTCTTTCACTTTGATGTGCAGGTTTTTAATCCGGGTGAAGAGCAGCTCCATTTCAGCAAGTTCATGATAGTGGGTAGCGAACAGGGTGCGCCCCCGTTTCCCGGGACTTTCGTGGAGATACTCCGCCACTGCCCAGGCGATACTGATTCCGTCGAAGGTGGAGGTACCGCGCCCCACTTCGTCAAGCAGAATGAGACTGCTGTCGGTGGCATTATTGAGGATATTCGCCACCTCGATCATTTCGACCAGAAAGGTACTCTGTCCGCGGGCGAGACGGTCCGATGCACCCACCCGGGTGAAAAATTTGTCGACGATACCGATCTGCGCGAATGACGCCGGAACGAATGATCCGGTTTGCGCCATAATGGCAATGAGGGCCGTTTGCCGCAGATAGGTTGATTTACCGGCCATGTTCGGACCGGTGATAAGCAGGATCTGTGAATCTTTCGCATAGATCTCGGTGTCGTTCGGAATGAACTGATCCACCATGTTCATCCGCTCAACCACCGGATGCCTGCCGTCGCGGATGACGATATCCCCTGTCTCGCTCATCACCGGGCGACAGTAATTGTACTGCGCAGCGATCCGTCCGAACGCCACGAACACATCAATCATCGCCACCGCATCGGCGGCTTTCTGAATCCGGACACATTCAGCGGCGATCTTGCGACGCAGTTCCACAAAAATCTCGTACTCCATCGCACCGAGCCGCTCTTCGGCTCCGAGGACCTTTGCCTCCATTTCCTTGAGCTCCGGGGTAATATACCGTTCACAATTGACAAGCGTCTGCTTGCGGATGTAATCGTCGGGTACCGCACTGCTGTTGGCATTCGAGACTTCGATGTAGTAACCGAACACCTTGGTGTATCCTACTTTGAGCGAGCCGATGCCCGTACGCTTGCGTTCCGTCTCCTGCAGTCGGGCGATCCACTGCTTGCCGTTGACCGCCGCATCTTTGATCTCGTCAAGCTCCGCGGAGATACCCTGCCGTATGATGCCCCCGTCCCGCAGCGAGAGTGGGGGGGTATCGACGACCGTTGCCGCGATGATCTCTGCAACCGGCCCGAACCCGTCAAGATCACTGCAGGCTTCCGCTATAAGGTGCACCTCACTGTTCGAGAGTGTTTTAATAAGCTGCGGGAACGTTTCAAGAGAGAGTTTGAGTGCCACCAGGTCACGGGCGTTGGCACGTTCGAACGTCACCTTTCCGATCAGCCGTTCAATATCGGCCACCCGTTTAAGCTGGAGTTCGATCTCGCTGCGGATAAAGGT
Source organism: Chitinispirillaceae bacterium (assembly GCA_050304135.1). Classification (GTDB taxonomy): domain Bacteria; phylum Fibrobacterota; class Chitinivibrionia; order Chitinivibrionales; family Chitinispirillaceae; genus JAFGNB01. The sequence goes on from JBNLDC010000005.1 coordinate 188,143, forward strand.
ATCCTTTTTAAACCACTCCACCGCGTCAAGACGATCGGCTATCGCGGCCGGTGATTTGAGCGGCCGGGTGATCCACCTTTTGAGCAACCGTGACCCCATCGCCGTACCGGTAACGTCGAGCACCGAAACCAGCGTTCCGCCCGCGTCGTCCTGAATAATCGGCTTTAGCAGCTCAAGATTGCGTATGGTGGCGGGATCGAGTTCGGCGCAGTCAGACTGGGAACGCAGGGTAAGGGTGGAGATATGGCGCAGTTCATTTTTCTTCTGTTCCTTGAGGTACCCGAGCAGAGCCCCTGCGGCGGCAACCGCGGCCGGCATATCCTCAAGGCCGAGGCCCTCTACCGAGACGACGCCGAAATGATTCCGCAGTGTCTCGGCGGCGTGATCACCGGAAAATTTCCACGCATCAAAAAAGGTGGTGACCATCCCGGAGGGAAGCTCTTCCAGCACGGCGGCAAGGGGGTTTCCCTCTTCATCGGAAAGCAGCACCTCACTCGGATCAATTCTGACGACCTCCCGTTCAGCCTCACTCGCGGGGAGTTCCTCCACCTGGAAAAACCCGGTAGACAGATCGGAAACCGCCACTCCCGCCGTCCGGCCGATGCGATGTATCGCGACGATGTAATTATTCGCCCGCTCGTCAATAAAGTTGTCTTCGGTTGCCGTACCGGCGGAGATGACTTCAATGACATCCCGTTTCACGATACCTTTGGCCTGTTTCGGATCTTCGACCTGCTCACAGATTGCGATTTTATGACCCGCCTTCACCAGCCGATTGGCGTACCGGTCAAGTGCGTGGTGAGGGAAACCTGCAAGGGGGGTATTTTCAGCGCCGCCATGATTGCGGCTGGTAAGCGTAAGACCGAGCACCCGTGAGGCGATTTTGGCGTCATCATTGAACAACTCATAAAAGTCGCCCATCCGGTAAAACAGTACTGTTCCGGGGTTTCTCGCCTTGATCTCATTGTACTGCCGCATCAGCGGTGTTGCTTCGGCTGCCGCCCGCTTTTTTGGAGCAGCTTTTACACTCTCAACTGATTTTTCAGACATCGGATTATTTACCTTTTCACTCGCAATACCACCGTAGGAACTTCAGAACCATTCCCTGAGCTAATCATCGGAAGCCGGTTGCTGATCAACACCACCCGACTCTTTGCCTTTTTTCTTCCGGGTCGTTGTACGTGATGACGATGCACCCTTCGCCCCAGAAGCTTTTCCACCACCTGCGGTTGTTTTCCTGCCCTTTTTCTTTGGCGTTCTCGAATTAGCAGTTTTTTTCCCCTCCGGTTCTGCAGATGATGTTTCCGGTTTTTCTTCCGGAGCACCGGAGTCGCCCTGTTCCAGTACCGCTTCAGACTCCGGCAACAGTACTTCGAATGCCGCGGTTTCCTCCGGCGAGGGTTGTACCGTATTTTCGGCAACCGGTGCATCAGCGGCCACTTCCCCGATTTCAAACACTTCCACTTCATCTTCCGGGGATTGTTCGATTGGAGCGGGTTCCTTCTTCTCTATATCCGCAAGACACGCGACGGTGGTTTCAAGCTCATACATATTCTCCTGCCCGGCATGCCCATCGTTCTCTTCATCTTCCGACCCCGTCGTCCCGGTCGCCTCTTCAGGCGCATCCGGCGCTGAATTTGCCGCAATTTCGATCGTCTCCTCATTTTCCTCAGACTCATCCTGATCGGCAACCCCCTCCGTGGTTGGAACTGCCGCAGCGGGGGGTTCTTCGGCGATACCGGTATCTTCAGCTTCAACAGCTTCAACCTCCGCGTTTTCCGCCTCGGTGTCCGCCGCCTTTTTTACCGTTTCGGATTTCGTAGGTTTGACCGGCTGGGTATCTTCGACTCCCGTGGCCGCATCAACCGACCGTTCATCCTCAGCCTTTTCCTCAGTCAACGACACTTCAAACAGCGATGATTCCTCAGGGCCTGATGCCGGTGATTCAGCTATCTCGCCATCACCAACCGCTTCAACCTTCTGATCAATCTCCTCCTGCTCGAGATCATCAATGGAGAGTTCCTCCATCTTCTCCCGTGCCATGGCTTCGAACTCCTCAATCCGCGGCAGATCCTCCCTGCGGTTAAGTCCGAAATATTTGAGGAACGTTTGGGTGGTGCCGTAGAGCAGCGGACGTCCCGGTTTTTCACTTCGACCGGTTATGGTCACCAGCCTTTTTTCGAGCAGTGTTTTCATTGCCCCGTCGGAAACGACCCCGCGGATCGCCTCGATTTCCGCCTTGCTGATCGGCTGCTTGTAGGCAATAATGGCCAGACATTCAAGCCCCTGAATCGAGAGCTTCTTTGCCGCTTTTTCCTTGAAAATCTGCCGTACCCAGGGATGATAATAGGTAATGGTACGGAACTGATACCCGCCGCCGATCTCGACAACTTCAAACGGGTGGCGCTCCTTCTGCAACTGCACATTGAGCTTTTCGACCATCGAACGGATTCTCCGCGCATCAGGCTGACTCGGCAGTATGGTCTTGAGATGCGCCGCATTCATCAGTTCATCGGAAGCAAAGAGTACCGCTTCGAGGATCCTCAGTTCATCCGGGCTGCCACCGGTGGCAGACGCCTTCGGCTCCACGTCGGTGGAGAGGTCACGTTCTTCATCTCTGCTCCGACCACTCATCATTCCTCCTTATCAGCATGGTTAGGGAGTTCATTCTCATTTTCCGCAGCAGGCGCCGCCTCCTGCGCTTCCCCCCCATCTTTCGCCTCACGGCGAATAACATAAATAGGTCCGAAGTTCTCCTCCTGCCTGAAACCGATCTCCTGCATTTTCACCAGCTCGAGAATCGCCATAAACGTCACCACTACGACGATCTTGCGCATATCCCCCTCGAACAGCGCATCGAATACTACTTCATCATTGTCGCAGAGCATGCCGAGAATCCGCTCGATACGCTCATCGATCTTGACCATATCGATCTCGACTACATGACGTTTTTCCTCACTGGTCTCCGACCGTTCAAGCACCTTCCTGAAGGCCGCCAGAAGATCAAATATACTGATATTACCGAGATCAATATCTTTTTCCGAGGGTTCATGTTCCACCACATCGGCATTTCCGCGCGGGAACGCCCCGTAATGTTCCGCCTCGTAGGTCCGCAGTGTATTCGCCGCCTCTTTGAACTTTTTGTATTCAAGCAGCTGCGCGATCAACTGTTCTCTGTTGTAGATTCCCTCATCGTCAGGATCTGCGGGGTCTCCTTCAGCCGGCGGCAGGAGTTCCCGTGCCTTGAGCCGCACCAGAGTGGCGGCCATATGCAGATATTCAGCAGCGACATTGATGTTGAGATCCCGGAGCAGATCAAGGTACTCCAGATACTGCGCAACCACCTTCGACACGGAAATATCAACAATGTTGACTTCCGACTTATTGACAAGATAGAGCAGCAGATCAAGCGGTCCTTCAAAGAGTTCCAGCTTGACTTCGTATCCGTCGGGTTTCAGCGGCACGCAACCGCCTCTATTTCAACCAGAACCTGTTTCGGCAACCCGTCCACCCCGACCACACTCCGGGCCGGACGCGCTCCGTCGAGCATCGCTTCATACACGGAATTGAATGCGGCGAAATTTCCGATATCGCTCAGGTAGACGGTTGTTTTGACCAGTGCCGCAGGGGCAAGCCCCTGTGACTGCAGAATTGCGAGAAGATTGGAGAGCGCCTGACGCGTCTGCGGCTCTATGCCTCCCTCGGGAACAGTTCCCGTCGCCGGATCGAGCGGGATCTGACCGGAAATATAGAGGACATCACCACAGGCAACAGCCTGACTGTACGGCCCTATCGGCAACGGCGCACTGTCGGTTTCAACGCTGAACAACTTCATACAGTACCTTCCGGAAAAATTGGAATAGCGGTAGACAAATCTGCTGTCACTCCACGGTTACACTTTTCGCCAGATTGCGCGGTTGGTCAATTTCACAACCGCGCAGCGCCGCAATATGATACGAAAGCAGCTGCAACGGAATCACCGAAAGCAACGGCGTAAGCATCGGGATAGTTTTCGGGATATAAATCACATGACGTGCATGTTTACAGATCTCCTCATCACCCTCGGTGGCAATGGCAATAACACTTCCGCCCCGTGCCTTCACCTCCTGGATGTTCGATATCACCTTGTCGTAAATGGAATCCTTCATCGCGATCACCACCGACGGCATGTCTTTGTCAATAAGTGCGATCGGTCCGTGCTTCATCTCCGCTGCGGGATACCCTTCCGCGTGAACATAAGAGATCTCCTTGAGTTTGAGCGCCCCTTCGAGTGCCACCGGAAAGTTGTATGAGCGCCCCAGATAGAGAAAATTGTTATGCGGTGCATAGATTTCGGCGATCTCTCTGATCGCATCGTTCTGTGTGAGGATCCGGCGTACCTGATCAGGAATTGCCTCGAGCGACTTGGCGATGGTCACCCCGTCGCTGCTCGAAATACGCCGCATTCTGCCGAGAAGCAGCGTCAATAGCGAGAGTACGGTAAGCTGCGAGGTGAAAGCCTTGGTCGATGCGACCCCTATTTCCGGTCCGGCATGCAGATACACACCACCGTGTGTTTCACGGGCGATGCTCGATCCAACCGCATTGCAGATACCGAGTACGGTTGCCCCCTTGAACGACGCTTCGCGCAGTGCCGCCAGGGTATCAGCGGTTTCGCCGGATTGACTTATCACAAATATCAGGGTGTTCGGTTCAATAATCGGATTTCGGTAGCGGAACTCGGAGGCGTACTCGACCTCCACCGGAATACCTGCCACCTCTTCGATCATATACTCCCCGACCAGCGCCGCATGCCAGCTCGTACCACAGGCGACCATTATAAGCCGCTGAATGCCGCGCAGCTCCTGCATTACCAGATTGAGACCGTCGAGCCGTGCCGCACCCTCTTCGGTGAGGAGCCGACCACGCATGGCGTTGTAGATCGTTTCCGGCTGCTCGTAGATCTCCTTGAGCATAAAGTGATCGTAGCCGCCTTTGGCGAGTGCATCAGCACTCCATTCGATGGTGGTGATTTCCGGATTGATATGTTTGTTGTCAAGTGTGGTGATATTGTATTCCTGCGGGGTCATTTCTATCAGGTTGTTATCTTTGAGATAGATAACGTCCTTGGTGTGGGCAACAATAGCCGAAGCATCGGATGCGAGAAACATTTCGTCCTCGCCCACCCCTACGACCAGCGGGGAACCCCGCCGCGCGCCAACGAGTAGTCCCGGTTTGTCGTGAGCAATAACCGCGATACCGAACGTTCCCTCGACCTCCAGCAGCGCCCGGCGCACCGCACCGGCCAGATCACCGTCGTAATATTTTCCGACCAGCTGCGCCAGCACCTCCGTATCGGTTTCCGTCTGAAACTGCACCCCTTCCTTCTGGAGCATTTCTTTGATAATGGAATAATTTTCAACGATACCATTATGCACCAGGGCGATTTTTGAATGCTGGTCGGTGTGCGGATGAGCATTGATCTTTGACGGTGCGCCGTGGGTCGCCCAACGGGTATGCGCGATTCCGGTTCCATGGATAGTTTTATCAATATTTTCGGTAATGGAACGGAGATTATCAACCTTGCCCTTGTCTTTATGAATCTCAAGACCGTTATCCTTAACCAGAGCGATTCCGGCACTGTCGTACCCGCGGTATTCCAGCACACTGAGTCCCTCGATAAGGACCGGATAAGCTTCTTTGGTACCTACATACCCTACTATTCCACACATCTGGAGGCTCCTCGAAAAACAGGGTGACAGCGAAGGGAAATCATCGCCGATAGTTTGGAAAAATATAATTATAAATAGGGATTATACAAAGAAATCCCGAAAGAGTACCGTAACATTTTTCCACCGCACCACGCCACGCCTATACTATTTTTTGTGATTCTTACACAGAGCAGACTCGGAGGAACCATGACGAAAATTGTAATCATCGGTGGCGTAGCCGGCGGAGCCAGTTTCGCGGCACGAATGCGACGACTTGATGAAGATGCTGAAATAATCATGTTCGATAAGGGTGAATTCATCTCGTTCGCTAATTGCGGTCTTCCGTACCATATCGGCGAGGTGATCGCCCATCGCGAAGACCTTATTCTGCAGACCCCCGAGCGGTTCAAGGCACGGTACAATGTCGACGTCCGGATACGCTCCGAGGTGACAGCCCTCAATACCGCCGAAAAAACAGTCACCGTAGTCACCGCTGACCGTACCTATACGGAATCTTACGATATTCTCCTGCTCACTCCCGGGAGTACTCCTGTCCGCCCCCCCATTCCGGGCATAACTCACGAGCGGATTCTGACGCTCAGAACCATTCCCGATATGGATCGAATCAAGGCATTCGCACAAAAAACGGGAAAAGGAGACACGGTGGTAATCGGCGGGGGGTTCATCGGACTCGAAGTTGCCGAAAACCTTCGTCATCTCGGAAATGCCGTCTCCCTCGTTGAGCTCGCCGATCAGGTATTTGCCCCGGCCGACCGGGAAATGGCCGCTATTCTGCACCAGCACATGCGGCAGAAGGGTGTCGACCTCTATCTGGGCAATGGTGCAAAAGAGTTCACTGAAACCGCCGACGGGAAAATAGCCGTAGCCCTTTCGGGTGGAGAGACTCTTGTTGCCGATTTCGTTGTCCTGGCGATCGGTGTCCGTCCGGATACCGGATTTCTTAAAGAGACAGGGATCGCCTGCAACAAACAGGGTGCAATCATTGTTGATGAACATATGCGCACCAACATCCCCGATGTGTACGCCGTTGGTGATGCGGTGGAAGTTACCGACCTGATTGCCGGAGTTAAAGGAAGCATGCCGCTCGCGGGACCGGCAAACCGCCAGGCACGTATCGCCGCCGACAATGCGGCGGGAATTCCCTCAACCTACAAGCATACACAGGGAACGGCAATCTGCAAACTGTTCGATCTGACGGCGGCAGTCACCGGCATCAGCGAGAAAACCGCCGGGAAGGCAGGCATCCCCTGCCTGAAGTCCTATACTCACTCGAGCAGCCACGCCTCGTACTATCCCGGAGCCACACCGATGTCGGTCAAGCTGCTCTTTGCCCCGGATACGGGAAGAGTGCTCGGCGCGCAGATTATAGGCCGGGAGGGAGTTGACAAACGTATCGACGTTCTGGCCACTGCGGTCCGACATCAATTGACGGTTTCAGATCTTACGGAACTCGAACTCTCCTATGCCCCGCCCTTCGGTAGTGCTAAAGATCCGGTCAATATGGCCGGCTACGTTGCCGAAAACATTCTCAGCGGGAAGATGCCCCATTTTCATGTGGAGGATCTGCCCGAGCGTAACCCTGAAACATCAGTACTGCTCGACGTTCGAACCAATGGTGAACATCGGGCCGGGGCAATTCCCGATTCGCTTCTGATTCCGGTCGACCAGCTGCGGGAACGACTTGCAGAAATTGACAAAAACAAAGTAATTCACATTTACTGTCAGGTGGGGCTTCGGGGATACATTGCCACCAGAATTCTGCTGGAGAACGGGTTTAAGGCAAAGAACCTGTCGGGCGGGTACAAGACGTATTCGGCGACTGAACATTGACCAGAGGTATCGGTAAACTCCCGGTTTTTATTCTGTCCGGTCTGTTCGCGTTCACCACAACGATTCATGCGACGTCGCTGTTAAAACGCAGATATCTCTCCGGCCGATACTATTTTCTGACAACCATTTTTGGTTTCCTCCTTTATTGTAAGGACGTTCAATTGAACGCCCCTACAATTACATCGCATTCCACTTTATGCCCATTTTTCCGGAATAGCATCTAAATATCAGATACTGTTAGCATCAATATTCGAAACGCTCATACACAGAAAAGGGCAGCTCCGGTAAACCGGAGCCGCCCTTTCAAAAAAAGCTAAATAAAAACCGTATATCAGAAACCTGCAGTCACCCGGAAAATCGCCCCAACCTCTCCGGCATTGCTGGAACCAAGCTGTCTCGGGTCAGCACCAACATTGAGGTCCATGGTAAGCCCCATGACTTTCTTCTGCAGGAGCACCATCCAGGCGAGATTTCTATCGATTGTCGCATCACCTTCGCGGTGATTCTTGATTTCAAATTCTGCCTGAATATTATCAAGAATAATGCCTGCTTTGGTTTTAAAACCGACGACAAACCACATATTTTCCACTGCATTATCCAAATCTGCAATCGCATATTCTCCGAAGAGTCCAAGGCCGAGATCCTTAACTATAGTATAACCGCAGTTGACCACTGCCCGGTTCGTTGGATCGACATTCTCAGGAGTGATCACTTCAAAACTTCCACCTATATTAAATGTCAATGCTTCGATCGGGCTGCCACCAAACATTGCCACCAGACAGGCATCTTCAAAATTGAGGTTTTGCGGTAAAAAATTAACCTGAAAAGCACTTTTTATCGCATCAATATTGATTTTGAGTTTTAACCCGTCTACAACTGTGTAATTGGTATTCATACTTCCGCTACCGATATCGTTTTTTTCACCCAATGCGTTCCGTTCAACAAGGTAACGACCGAAATAATTGTAACCTGGGCCATAATTTTCATACCATCTACCAGCCATGATTTCAAGTATCGATACCGGAAGTTTGAAGTAAACCTGACGCGGCTGTAAATCGATACCGGTAACACCACCCGCAAAGCTCGGCTGCGTCCTTAAATGGACAAGGCCGGTAAGAGGACTATTGGGCAGCGACCCCTTAACTTTCACTTCTGCTCTGACAAATGAATTATCAATATTTTTATGATTATCTACCGCCGGGTTTTTTTTGGTAAACTCCACCGCAGCTACTCCACCGACTTTAACATCTGCCTGTGCCACAGATCCGATAAGTCCAATAACTACTGCAATTGCTGCAACAACTCTCATACTGCACTCCTTTTATTATGGTGAGTAAATTTGAATGAAAAGCTTTCAGAAGAAGTCATTATGCGCTCTGTATCGATTCTTGAAGAATGACAAAATACTATACCGTACCGGTAATTGAAATTAAAAAATGTAACAAAAATGTTTCTGTTTTATTAGAAACGGAATTTTTTTCGATTACAAAGCCGGTATTTTCACCAACAGCCACAGAGAATAGTAACAACCGCATACCTGCACTACCACAGATAACTCACTTTGGCGTTTTTTGAACACTACCAGGCGATTCCGGAATTTTCCAAATAAAAAGTGCAACCGACCCGAGAGTCGGTTGCACCACAATTTTTCCAAAAAACGTACCGTCTTACACAAGCGAAAGCGCCTCATCAAGCGCTGCAACCAGGTCGTCGACATGCTCAAGCCCGATGGAGAGCCGGATCAGATCGGGCGTCAGTCCGCTTGAGAGCTGCTGTTCTTCGCTGAGCTGTGAATGGGATGTACTAGCCGGATGAAGGATAAGGCTCTTGGCATCACCCACATTCGCGACATGCGAAAAGAGCTTGATATTGTCAATTACTTTAACCGCCGCATCGTACCCCTCTTTTATACCGAACACCACCATTCCACCGAAGCCGTTTTTCAGATACTGCTTCGCGATGCCGTGCGAGGGATCATCAGCCAACCCCGGATACCGTACCCAGGCAACCTTCGGGTGGTTTTTGAGATGTGTTGCGACCTTCAGTGCATTGGTACTGTGACGATCCATCCGTACCGGCAACGATTCAATTCCCTGGAGGAATGTCCACGCGTTATCAGGAGCTACGGCCGCACCGAGATTCCGCAACGGTACGGTCCGCACCCGCAGAGCGAACGCTATCGGCGCGAGCGGTTCCGGCAGATCAATCGCCCAGCGCAACCCGTGATAATTCGCATCGGGTTCGGTAAACAGCGGGTGATTCCCGCCCTTCCAGTTGAATTTTCCGGCATCGGTAATTATTCCGCCGATCGCCGTACCGTGTCCACCCATCCACTTGGTAAGTGAATTGATGACGATATCGGCGCCGAGTTCAATTGTACGCAAGAGATAGGGTGTCGTGAAGGTCCCGTCAACAATGAGCGGCAAACCGTGTTTATGGGCAATATCCGCAACTGCCTTGACATCCGTAACATCAAGTACCGGATTGCCGATGGTCTCAAGGTACAGCGCCCGGGTTTTTTCGTTTATCTTTGCTTCAAAATTAGCAGGGTTCTTCGCATCAACAAAATGGACCTTGATCCCGAACTTGGGAAGAATGGCGTCAAATTGCGTGTATGTACCACCATAGAGGTTGCTCGCCGAGACTATTTCATCACCGGCCTCAGCGAGTGTTATGACGGAATAAAAAATCGCAGCGGTACCCGATGCGAGCGCTACCGATGCGGCACCGCCTTCAAGCTGACTCACCCGCTGTTCGAGTACATCGGTCGTCGGATTCATCAGACGGGTGTAAATGTTGCCCAATTCCTTGAGGGCAAAAAGGTTTGCCGCATGTTCGGTATTTTTAAACAGATAGGCGCTGGTACGGTAAACGGGAACACCCCGCGACAGGGACCCGTCAACCGATTGACCGGCATGAAGTGCCAGTGTCTCAAAATGGTAGGGATTGGTGCTCATTATTCTATCCTTTCAGAAACGATGTTTCCATTGTTTATTAAGTTTATAAACTTTAATATAACTCAACTGAAACAGTTTGTCAAATAGATTATTTTGAGAAAAACCTGCAGGAGGCAATTGTGTGTCCAAACAGGAGATAATGTACAGGAATAACGTTCAAGCAGTTGTAACACCAGAGAAATACCCGGAGAACATTTCCTTACCCGACAAAAATACCCCTCCCGGGCAGATTCTATTTTACCATAAGGGTTGTCAGTAGTTACAACCCAGGGAAGAGATCCTATGACGGTAAAAACGGTGTCTATTCAATCGGCAGTCATTCTGCATCTGCTCCTGTTCTCGGTACTTGTTGCTCAACCGGTTCCCGATACAGCCGGGAACCTTCTTCGTCGCGGCAGCACCCTCTGGGACAGTACCCTCGTAAAGAGAGCAATTGCGGCTGCAACCACTGCAGAAAAAACGAAACGCCAGCTCTTTACCGGCACCTGCCTCTACCGTCTTCAGGCAATCGCCTATGTTGCACAGAATAAAAAAGCCACCGCTCGATACGGAAAACAGGCTCTCGCCCTTCTCGACTCAGCCGAAGCTACCGGAGCGGATACGTATTCAATCCATGCCGTTAGGGCCTATGTTTCACAAATTATGGCAGGGCTCGGTATCACCTACGGGCCGAAATACGGTCCTCTCATTGCTAAAAATCACAAGGTTCTCAAAAGGCTCGACTCCACCGGCTTCGACTCACGGTATATTGACTATGTCAACCTGGTGGAAATGCCGAAATTCATCGGTGGTAATCCCGCCAAGGCAGTTCCGCTTCTCGAAGCATTTTTCCGGGAATACCCCGATTCTGTTGCAGTAGGAATAACACTCGCCCGGTCGTACGCGAAAACCGGTAACAAGGAGAAGTCTGTAGTTCTGCTCGACAGTCTGCTTGCGGAATACCCGGCGAACGCCGCGCTGCGGAGGGAGCTGGAGGGGGAAAGGTGAGGGTTTGCAGGTAATTGATTACCCTTACTACCACCATTCAACAAGACAGTTTGTATCATTCAAGGATCATTTTCATGAACATCTGTATCTTCGGCGTGGGCGGTGTCGGCGGCTACTTCGGCACTCTCATTACCAGACGGTTTTCAAGAGAACACGCAATTTATTTCATTGCACGAGGCGACCATAAAGGCGCAATAACTAAAAATGGCCTCATCCTGAAAAAAGAGGCGGGAGAAGAGGTCATCACCGTTCACCCGACCAAGTGCACGGATACCACTTCAGGCCTCCCGATATGCGATATCATCATCCTCTCGGTAAAGAGCTACGATCTGCCCGGCGCCGTTGCGGCCATCCGCCCCATTACCGACGAGCGCACCGTGATTCTACCGCTGCTCAACGGCGTTGATATCTGCGACCGCATCCGCGCCACCATCACCACTGGTATTGTTCTTCCCGCATGCGTATACGTCGGCACCCACATCGAACAGCCCGGTGTTATTTTTCAGAAGGGCGGAAACTGCCGAATCTGCCTGGGAGCCGATCCGAACTATCCTGACATGCAACCACAGGAGCTTTTATCACTGCTGCAGAAGAGCGATATCGATTTTTCATGGGAGGGAGATGTCCGAATCGCGATCTGGTCAAAGTTCATTTTCATAGCAGCCTACGGGCTGATGACCGCAGCTTTCGACGTACCGCTCGGTGGCATTCTCGAAGATGTTCAGCTGAGCGCCACCTCCCTGTCGATTATGGTGGAGATTGAAACCATTGCCCGGAAGCTCAACATCCCGCTGCCGCCGGAAAGTGCCGCAGCAGCATTCGAGAAAGCGAAACTTTTTCCCTATGATACGAAAACCTCTTTTCAACGGGATGTCGAGGCAAAAGGAAATATCAATGAAGGTGACCTTTTCGGAGGAACAATTATCCGATTCAGAAAAGAGCTGTCGGTACCGGTTCCGGTAACAGAATCGGTATATACCCGTCTGCTGGAATTCTTACAAAAAAAATAACACCGGAGAACCATTGTAAAACAATTCTATACGGCACTGCAGAGACGCCATGCATGGCGTCTCTGCAGACCAGGGAGGCAACCACATGTTCCGCAAAAAACCATCGTGGTACGCTCTGATGCTCAGGGCACTCTTCTTTGCAGGAGTACTTTACAAAATCGCACGCGGCTTCATGAAGAGCACGGAGAAACTGCAGCGGGAAAAGAAGAAAACGAAAAACAAGTCGTAGGAAGCACCCCTCTTCTCTCACAGACAGGAGAGAGATACAAAGTGAGAAGTCTATCAACCCGCCTCATCGCCGGTGAGCGCTTCCTCTTTTCGTTTCGCGAAATCGATTACGAATGTTTTATCCATCGTCTCGAGTTCCTGATAATAACCGGGAAACCCCGCTTCGACGAAGGAACTCTTTACTGTTTCGTATTCATCGGCAGTGACCATACGCCCGAGCTCCGAAAACTCATCCGCCTTGTACAGTGGCCGGTACTGCGCCATCAGACTTACCGAGATATCAGACGGATCAAAGGTTGACGAAAGAAACGACAGCACCTTTGAGCTTGCGGCAAGGCCGTTCGGCAGCACCAGATGCCGTATACACAGCCCGCAACGGGCGATACCATCCTCGTCTATTTTGAGCGGTCCCACCTGACGGAACATCTCCCGTAGCGAGGCCCGGTTGAATGACCGGTAATTGGCGGTGCGGGAGAACTGCACTGCAGCATGATTATCCCCGTACTTCATGTCGGGAAGGTAGATATCAACGATTCCGGAAAGTAGCGCAATGATCGACGCATGTTCATACCCGCCGCAGTTGTACACCAGGGGCACCGCAAGCCCCGCCGCAGTTGCCAGACGCAATGCCCGCAGTATCCACGGAAGAAAATGCGTTGCTGTCACGAGGTTAATGTTGTGGCATCCCTGTTCCTGCAGACCGATCAGCTTTGCGGCAAGTTCTTCTGGAGTAAACGGCTGTCCTTCGGCTTCGTGGGAGAGCTGCCAGTTCTGACAGAAACAACACTGCAGGGTACAGTACGAAAAAAACACCGTGCCGGAACCGCGTGTACCGCTTATGGGCGGTTCCTCGCCATGATGCGGAAAGATACTTGACAGAAACAAGTGACCGGGAGCGTTGCAGTAGCCACGTTCATCGGCAAAGCGGTTTACATGACAGTTGCGCGGACAGAGGGTACACGACCGCGCAATCGTGTCAAAGCGGTTTATGCGCTCGTCCCACTGGTCATCGGTAAGATACACATAGGAACCGGTCCGCACTACTCGATCCTGTAGTCAAAATCAACGAAATCAGTTTCCGATTCGAGTTGCTCCTCATCCTGTACGACAGCAGCACTATCGAATCCGTAATCTCCGGGATGCTCGGAAATAATAATAAACGCGATTACGCGGGGAATGTATTCGTTGGTTTCCTCGGCCAGATACCCCATCCGGTAGATGTACCAGAAGTCACGGTTACGCATCGGATCGTCTATTTTGCGCAGCGCGCCCATCACTCTGCCTTCCCCGGCGTTGTAGGCGGCCATGCAGAGCATAACGGAACTCTTGCCCCCGAAGATCCCGATCAGGTCCTTGAAGTATTCGGCAGCGGCGTAGGTTGCTTTCTGCGGATCGCACCGTTCGTCAACCTTATCAGTCACTTTCAGCCCGAACTGCCGACCGGTTCTCGGCATGAACTGCCACAATCCCCGCGCACCGGCATGACTGAGCGCCTTCGGATTGAATCCGCTCTCGAGCATCGACACATAAGCAAGTTCAAGGGGAAGATTCTTCTCACGGAAAACACGGTGAATCATCGGGAAATAGGTCTCTTTACGTTTAAGATACCTCGCCACCGTATTATGCAGCCTGCCGCTGTAGTAATCAATATGATATTTTACCCGTTCAATCATTTCGGGCGGGATATGATAATCAGTTTCGCCGAATCGACGCAGAACACCATCAATGCGCTGCTCCAGAGGATCTGAATAAAAGTCTTCAAAATCATCTTCGTTTATCTGCGTTTTAAGGGTGGTAAGCGACTTCTGTTTCTCCTCAAGCTGGGCAATCAACGCCTCAAGTTCCGCCTTGCTCTTGGTCGGATCCTTTTTCGCTTCAGCGATCTTCTTCTCGTAATCGTTGAGATCCTCCTTGAGCGTATGCGCCTTCACCACGATACGTTTGTACTGAAAGGAACGTATGCCGAAAAAAGACGTCACCGCTGCCGAGATAAACAGAATTACCGCTATAACATAATAGAGCTGGCGGCGCATCGACTTGTTCGCCTTATAGGCACTCTGGAGCATGGTCGCCTGTGTCTGCCCCAGATTTCCGCGCGCGATTATTTTCTCGACCCGTTCACCGTTTTTCATCAGGTGCTGCATGTTTTCGGAATCGATACTGCGGTCGATGAGTTTCTGCTCCAGTTCCACAGTGAGCGAAGGGGATGCATCTCCGGAATCCTGCTCAACTTTCTGCTTTTTAAGTTTGTAAACCGTATCTTTCGTTTCCGAGGCGGTTGCATCTTTCGACATCATAGGCGGCAGCTGTTCATCGTAGGTCCCGGCACCGGTCAGTCGGACCGTTCCTTCCCCCTCTGCTTTTGGCGGGGTGATATCGAGTTCCTTTTCCGAAAACACCAGTTTGAGGCGTGGTCCGCCCAGCCCGAATCCAAGGATATCACCCGGTGCTATTTCGCGATCGGTTACCCGCTCCTCGTTGACATACGTTCCATTGGTACTCTGCAGATCCTGCACCAGGATCCGTTCTGGTGATTTGTAAATAATTGCATGATGCCCCGAAACATTTTTTTCGACCGTCGGTAGTGCGATGGTGTTCTGACCGCTTCTGCCGACACTGACTGCACCATCGGGAAGCAAATAGTGCCGACCGATTGCACTGCCGCGTACCATTTCCAAATAATAGGGCATAACTACCTTTCTTAAGAACTGCAATAAAATCCGGTGCTCAGGATGAGCGGAATCGACAATTCAGGCACCTGAGCTGTTACAGTGCAAAAATAAAAAATGTATTCGCTGCCGGTACCACCGATTCTCATTTATTCGTCCACACGACTCCAGACCCGTCTGATGAGCGCTTCGAGATGCGATACCGCGTTCTCACCACACAGCTCAAACAGCAATCGCTCAAGCACCGCACCAAACGCTCCCGCCGAAGGATACCGTTGCTGCGGATCAACCGCCATGGCCTTCTCAATGCACTGCGCAACTTCCGGCGGAATGTGGGCGACACGAATAAGCGGTTTGAACGTTCCCATGCTTTTCGCGCGCAGCAGTGCAGGTATTTCCGTTTGCGGAAAGGACCGTTCCCCGGCAATCAGTTCATACAACGTAACGCCGAGGGCATAGATATCGACACTACCGGTAAGCTGCTGTTCCTCAAGCTGCTCCGGTGCAAGATACGGCAGCGTTCCCACTACTCCTCCCGATTCCGCGGTATGCAGCGAAACGGTTCCCGGACGGGCGATACCGAAATCGGTCAACTTGATCTGACCTGAACGGCTCAGCATGATATTTGCCGGTTTGAGATCGCGGTGAACGATCCCCCGATACATTATACCGTAAAGAGTCATCACCCGGGAGTGGGCATACTGCAGTGCGCGGCAGACAAGAGCCCCGACAATCAGTGCCTGTTCAACCGTGATACTGTTTTTTTTATGCAGCACCTCTTCCATGGAAGCACCGTGCACATACTCCATCTCGAGATAGGGCAGACTGTGCCACTCACCCGCATTGTAGCACTGAACGATATTGGGATGATCAAGTTTGGCGATAATACGGATTTCCGTTTCAAACCGCTTGAGGAAATGGTCATCCTTTCCGGGTTTGAGCACTTTCACCGCACGGTACGATTCAAGGCGCGGATGCCATACCTGGTAGACATCTGCCATCCCGCCGGTCCCGAGCAGGCGGACAATGGTACCTCCGGCGAGATCTCGCGGTATTGCATCAAAGCTCCCCAGCAGTGGTTCGGGACGCGGCTGTGCGGAAAGCTCCTCTTTCGGGACCTCCACCAGAGTTCCGGAGAGCGTTTCCGGCGCAGTTTTTTTCTCCTTTGGAGTGCCGTGCGAAGTAAGAATTTTAGTAATGAAGTCAGTGGTATCTGTCTGCGGCAGTTTTTCACGGAGTTGCTCCTCGGTGGGAGGAAGCGCCAGTGCCTCATCGGGGATGGTTGCTACTTCAAGCCGGAGGACAACCGGACCGGCGATCGTCGGGTCGGCACGAAGCAGTGCCAGCCAGAAGAGAAACAGAAACCACGCATAGAGGATTACCGGGAAATTCCAGATTATATTCGATGTTGAGAACAGCAGGATACTACCGGCAAAACCAACCACAACCAAGGCAAGGGATACCGCAAGGCCGACTCTTCGTTTTCCGGCAGGGAAAAAGAGCGCACATCCCGGAAACACCAGCAGCATCAGGAGATACCCGGCTACAGCCGCGAGACCGTTTCCGCTGTCAAGAATCCGGTTTTCCAGAACATCAAGTGCGGCAGTCGCCCACACCGTAACACCCGGAAACTGCGGAGCCACCGGAGTTATGAAGAAATCGGCTCCCGCCGCAGGATCGGTAACCCCGACAAACACCATTTTCCCTTCGAGCTGCGCGGGATCCGCGGTACCACTCAGCAGAGCCGCGGCAGACACCACCCGAACGGGGTGTTTTCCATTACGGAAATTGACCGGTGTCGTAGCGGCATACGAAGTAACCGGAACCTTTTTGTCCCCGATTATTATTTGTCCGGACCGCTTGAGGGTTATTGCATCGGGGGCAACGTTCAGGTATGCAGCTACCGCCGCAACGGCAAAAGAGGGGTAGAGATCGTTTCCCACTCGGATTAACTGCACCACCTCACGAAGCTTCTGACTGGTACTACTGGTTGACACATTAAGAAACCCTCCGTACCGGGCGTATTTCCCGAACAGCGTATCGGCAGCGGATATTTTCACCGCATTGTACACGAATATGTTTTCGGTAACGTCCCGTACATCTCCGGTGCGGACCCTGAATGCATGGAGTTCGGGAGGTACCGGCTGTACGATCTCGACCGGGAAAGCAGTGATACCGTCGGCTCTGAACGGCAGTACCAGCCGGACAGTACGTGAGAACACGGCGGCAAGGCTGTCGTTGTCAGCACTACCCTCCCGACGCGGAAAGAGAAAATCAAGCGCCACGGCGGCAGGGCCCGCGTCCGCAACCTTTTCCACCAGCGCGGCCATAGTGCTTCGGCTCCAGGGCAGCGCACCGAACTGATCGATGCTTTCAGGATCGATTCCCACCACCACCACCTCGTCGGACGCATCCCGCGCTGCAAAGGAAAAGTGCAGGTCGTACCAGAGGTTGTCGGCAAACCGCAATGGCCGCAGAAACGCGAGTGCGGCAAGCAGCAGGGTTCCAATGGAGAGAACAATAAGTTTTTTCCGGTTCATGCCCATTACTCCCCGAAGATCCGGGCGATACGACGGTCTCGCTGTTCGTTCCACCGTTCCCAGTCGCTGTTCGCTTTCGTGAACGAAACCGGTTTTGAGGGGATACCTTTTTTATCGATGGAGATTCTCTGCATTGATCGGACTATCTCGGTCCACTGCTCCATGGGCACTTCATGTGGTGGAGGAACCTCCTGCGGTCCGGCTACCTCAACAGGGACGCCGACTGCCTGGGCTGTGGCATCAGGAGTTCCACTGGTTGCAGAATGCACCGCAACCTCTCCGTCAAAGACCTTCACTTCCGAAGAACCATCCTCCGTCACCGACGTTTCATAGATTGTACCGTGAACCCCTGCAACGGCTGTCGGTAGCTCCATTTCAAAACGACTGATCCGATCCTTGAATTTTTTAACTCTGGTCCACCATCCCCCGGCCGAACATTTCAGCTTTGTTGTACCCTTTCCTGAAGAGAGATCCCGGTATGCTTCAAGAACGGTCCGCGTATTTTCGCGCAAACGGACGACCGCTTCCCGGTTGATGATAATCTCCACCCGGCCGTTGGCGCTGGTCTCGATAACATTCCCCGGTGCCACCACCGTATTGATCTTGAGCTGCTGCAGCGGTGCCGAAACAGACCGACACCACTGCACCTCGCCCTCGACACAGGTAACCACTCCCTGAGAAATACTCATTTTCCTGATGGTGGTTTCTGCGGGTTGCGCCACCGTATCCGGACTCTTTTCACCGCCGTCGGTTACAACTGCAGTTTTTGCAGTTGACGCCTCTACCGGCTTGCGCAGCGAAAGTTTCTGCCCGACATGAATGAGATCAATATTTTTAATGGAAGGATTGTCGGCAAGAACAGTAGTGCCCAATGTTGCGGAGTAATAACCGTAGTAATCGATACAGATGAGGCTGACCGATTCTCCGGCGGCAACCGTATGGGTAAACCGGTCACTCCCCTGCTTCCGTTCTGTGGTGCCCGAAAGCAGCAATGCCATTACCGGCAGTAACAGAAGTACCCGGTATTTTCCGAATTGATGCACAGCATCCTCCCTCCACTGGTTTACCGACATCCGCACTACTCCTGATACCTGAACGCGAATTGAAACTGCACCGGGAATCCGGCAACAGTTACCGATGAATCAATCGTCACCTGCAGGCTCTGCTGCTCCGTCACTGCTACCGATACTGCGCCTGACGATGATAAAATATGATATGGTTCAAGCTCCATCCGTAAAAACTCCTCGAGCATCGGTGCGGCGTTTCCGGCTGCTACCGAACGGTCCTGTGCTCCCACCCATTCGGCTGCCAGACGGGCAGTCCGGTTGACAAGGAGATTAAAAAGAAGACTGCCGTAGGGCGTTGCAGAATCGCCGAGTAGAACCCGGGGCGAGGTTGTGGTACCGGGACGCAATACGGTGATCCCGCAGCGGTTCGCATCAAACACCACCTCGCTGTCAAGTTTCGGAAAAGCGAACGTATCGAGCACCATTTGGGAACTGTTCTGTAGATGAAACGGTGAGCTGAGTTCAACAACCGAGGAGAGCCACTGCATGGCGAGAAGCCATCCTCCGGTAATGGTGCTTTCTTTCCCCGAAAGTCCGCGCGGTATCGAAGCGTCGGGAGCACAGAGTGCGATACAACGTGCCGCGTCCGCCTTCTGCAGCCGCCGCAGCGGTATACAAGCAGGCTGTTCGATCACCGGTTTCAGCGGCTCCCGATCAATAATTTTCCGGTACAGATCGTCCCGGCGGTCCAGAGAAACCACTGCAACCGTTTTGTAACGGTCAGCCTGCGCTCCGATATGTTCCAGCTGCTGCATCGATGCGGTATCAATCGTTACCGGATAATCCCACACGACAAGATCGGGAACACCGTTCTGCGCCGCACAGCTGCTCAATGCATCCGAAAAATGACGCTGAGCGGCATCAAAGGGAGCCGCGTGCAAAAATATGTTTATATCCCGGTTTCGCCCGGCGATTTTCAGCAGCGACTTAAGTGCCTGCCAGGAACCTGCGGCAGCTTTAAAGAACGGCTGAGCTGAGACCGTCTCGCCGAGTGTCGCGATCAACCGGTCGATTGACTCCCTGCATTTGAGGAGCGCTGCCGAGGAAAACGGTTCCTCCGCACTTTCAGTGAGTGCGGCGACGAAACCCTTCGGTTGCCCTGCCGCCGGGGGTGCGTTTTCTTCGGATGCATCCGGATCTCCCACATCAATCATCGAGAGGATTGAATCCACTTTTGAAGGTGCGGTGGGGGTTCCTCCACCAGCCGGGACCGTACCACCAGCCAATTTAGGTCGAAGTGTGCCAAGTTGCCTGATAACTGACTGCGGCAGATTCATTGCGGTAAGCTGTGCAAACCCGTCGGCAGCAGCCACTTTTTTCCGGGAGATATCATCAAGGAGTACCGCTGCGCTTCTGAGCTGCCCGAGCAGCGGCAGTTTTTCGGCAAGTGCGCCCAGAGAAAAATCTTTTATATCCGTTACCCGGTATTCAATATGGAACGGTTCGATATCTTCCGGCAGCCCGGTCTGAACCGGTCCGGAAATGACGACACTGTTGGTGGACAGAAAATCATTGAGTATGGCCGCGCTTATCCGCTCGGCACCATCCGTTGTGCAACCAAGATCTGAACAGACGAGTACTACCCATGGCTGCTGTTCTCCGGAACTTCCAGCCGGTACGGCAGATCCGGAAGTTCCCAATCCCACACTGATTGATTGAATCGATGATTCCTTTTCGTTCATGAACCATACTCCTCTGGTTTGAGCGTATGTGACAGTGGTATATTTACTCTGTTTTCAGATCGCCGATTGAACAGTCCCAATCAGACCTGATGCAACATTGCAGATGCAGAATACCCGGGTGCAATGATATCAGAATATACCGGTTGGCGCATCGGTTTTGCGAATAGTGCACCGGACCATTGCGGCACCTGATCAGTCAGAAACCATGAGAAAATCGAGGAGGAATAATGTTACGTACATCGGTGGTACTTCTACTTGCCGTCATTGCCGGACTCAGTTGCACACGATTTGAACAACGAGCGCCCCGGTACGATAAAACCGCCTGCCCGATCTGCTCCCGAATAAGCCATGGCAAATGTTCCTTCTGCAACGGTTCCGGCGTATGTCCCTACTGCAAAGGCGAAAAGGAACGACTGACCGTCAGTCCGAACCTTGTTGATGACGTCCCGATGAAACCGTTCTCCTATAAAACCACCTGCCCGTTCTGTGATGGCTCCGGAAAATGTACTAAATGTACCGGAAGCGGTATCTGCTGGGCATGCAACGGAACCAGCAAGGTTGATGAGGACTGGGAGTGTTTGAAAACACGTTCAGCAGCGATTGTGAAGCCCGGAGAATAACCCAGTACCCGCGAATAACACATCCTCCGGGTAACCTATTGGAGTTTCCTCTCGGCGTGGAGTACGGTACTACCAGAGGTGAATTCCCGGAGGTCACGGGAGAGATCGCCCAAAAAAGCCATGGGGCAACCCCAAGTAGTATAAAAACAACTGCGTCGGCAGCATTGAGAACCCAGGGTATTCAGCATTCGATGCAATCACCGGAAATTATTGGTACGACGGTTGCAGCTGACGGCACATTCCAGCAACTTCAGTTCAGTGCAGGGATGGCAGCAGATTCCACCGATGCCCCTAAAAGCCTGGCGGAACCGACGGCGGTTGCCATTGAGGGATGTTGATAGTATTAAAAGGGTTCGAGTAGTACCAGCCACGGTTTTTTTTATATTCCATCCTGCCGTCGAACACCGTAACTGCAGCCCTCAAATCGAGAAGAAGAAGTGTAAATGAGGCGATATCTGTTTCTGTGCCGCCCCTAATCCGTTTTCCGACCAACTCAAGCCCAAGCGGCACAATAACCTTTTTAATCGGGTGTTCTGTCAGGGAGCCACCTGCCAGGTTTATAGCAGTCAAACGACCGCGTTCGCAGGTAAATTTGAATTCCAGACTGCCGTGCGCAGGTCCTTTGAACGCCAGGTAATGGCGGTAAGCTTTACGCACGGTATCACTGCACCATTTTTTAAAAACCCTCAGGTTTCTTTTCACGAGAATGTCATCCGTCGGTTGCAGCATTGGGCGGACCATTCCGTTCTTGTCCGCAAACGAGAGACGAAATGAGACCTGCTGGCTGCCCAGAGCATCATCCACCGGACAGAATTGCCACGCGCGTACGGCTGTTTTAACGGCAGCGGTAAACGCCGTATCAAAAAATGTTCCTGAGTCCACATCGGCAACAGCGACTGAGCCGTCGGGATCGATGATGAATCTCAGTTCCAGAACACCAACCGCACCCGGGTGCTGCAGTCGGTAGGCTTTGTACACTTCGGTAAGTCGATTGAGATTACGTCGTGCATAGACAATAATACTGTCTTCCTGCCGCATCTCATATAGTGGGCAATCGCCGGCTTTAACTAATGGTACCGGTAACGGCGCTTCCTCCGTAGATACGTTTGACCGGAGATCCGTTCCTCTGACAGTACCGAGGAAAGCCCCAGCGAGCATCAGACAGAAAAAATACACATATGATTTTCGGGACATCGGAAACCTCCTGAAATAAAACCGGCATGTCGGTGCGGAATATATCCGGTACCCGAAGACCCGCCCGGGTAGTAATTCCGTAAGGTATCGGCAAACACAAGTGAGATAAACCCGGGTTCGGTATTGGAGACCCCAATGATCAGTACCGAAAAACCGGCACTCCGGGACGTTCCCGTCACCCCCATCAGAAAGGGCATCTGCATTATTACACGATTTCGCATGTTTTTTTGTTTTTAAACATTAACACGCCAACAGCGTTTCCACTTCGGGACTTCCGGCAGAATCGTAATCAAAATAGGTCTTCCGGCCTAAGAGAACAAGTATCGCAGCGGCTTTTGAAACCGGATACCATAACAGGGGGGGGCCCGGGGTAAGGCGAATTACTTATAATAGCAGATATCTTTTGTACAGAATAAGAACTGCCATGCCACACAATTCCGGGCTGGATTTTAGCAGAACCCCTCTCCGTTTTTCTAACGTTTTACCACCCCGATCACATTCGGCAGCGGATTAAAAAGGCTGTCGCTATTTTCACTGCTGCAGTCGGCTCCGTACATTCCGGTACGTGCTATTTCCACCCCGTTGAGGTGCAGATACAGCGATGCCGGTGGTCCTCCCTCAAGATGCTGCGCGCATTGCAGACCAATCGGGAGCGAGAGCACCAGGTTGTTGAAATCATGCATCGTCATCGGAATCCGCGAGAAGATAAACAGAATGTTACCGGCACGGTCTTCACCAAGTGCCGCCTCGTTCCAGTTCTTCTCCTGCTGTTTCCACTGATTAATCCCTGGTCGTTTGACAAGCCGGAGATTCTGAATGACAGTACTATACCCGTTTACTATCGAATCGACTGGTACAGCATCATCGTCAAAGATCCTGAATGGTGCGTTCCCTCTTTTTACCGGATCAAATGCCGCAAATGAGTGATAGGTTTTATTGATACGTCTGTTATTGAAATGCGTATGGTTTTTCATATACCCGCAGCTGGTGGAATAGTCGGTGAGGTACATTCCCGCGTTGATCGCGGCTATCACCCCCTGCTCTTTCGCCCAATCACGCACCGTCCGGTTTTCTCCCCCCAGCTCTGAGACGGTAAAGAGTTTGAGGGCGTACTGTTTCGGATCGATTCGGATGACGGTGATGGTGGAATCTGAACTGAATGAGACCGTCGGCACCCTGAATTTCGCATAAGACATTCCGTCATCAATCGTGATCCAAGATCCACTTTTTGCTGCTAAATGAAAAACCCCAAATAACACGGTAATAACTACCATCCTGTACATTTGATGCTCCAAGTCTACCTTCAAATGGTCCTGGTTGAATTTAACCATTCCGGAAACCCAACTCTCCACACTACAATTTTTTCGTCCGGATTAAGTTTAAAATACATCTCAAGGGCATTCCCTCTTTTTAAAAAACAACGCGTTGTTTTGTTAATTATTATTGATAAATAACGCGTTGTTTCCTTAGAAACCATCGTCTCGAAAGAAACGGATAATCCAGCCACCTTTTTTGACCATTCTTTGTTGCACCGATTACTGCAATGAAAAGCGTTTCACTATCAGCGGAAGAAACAATCGCCGTTCTATAGATTGAAACAATTTTTCCACCTGTGGAGAATTTCCGATACCACACCCCTTCCCCGAAAAATCCTCCTTCCATAGCATATTCAGGAACGTAGAACGTATTTTTACCCATCCTGAACCTGATACTTTATTGAAAGGATTATATCTCCATGAAAAAACGACCAGTTTGTCTTATTATCCGCGATGGATGGGGACGCGGTAAACCTGAACCATCCAATGCCATTTACAGCACTGCGACACCCTTTACCGATCGTTATGAATCCGAATCACTTACCACCCTGATACAAACATCCGGGCTCAGCGCCGGACTTCCCGAAGGCTATCAGGGCAACAGCGAAGTAGGCCATCTCAACCTTGGTGCCGGCCGCATAGTTTATCAGAGCCTTACCCGCATCGATAAATCAGTGAGCGATGGTGATTTCTTCACCAATCCGGCATTTAAAAAGGCGATCGATTTCGCCCGGGAAAAGGGCGGTAACCTCCACCTTATCGGCCTCATTCAGGAGGAGGGCGTTCATGCGGTAACCCGGCACTGCATTTCGCTGCTGGAGGTCTGCAAACAACAGAACTTTTCCAATGTGCTGATACATGCCCTTACCGACGGTCGCGACACCCCGCCGAAATCAGCACTGGAACATATGGACTTACTGCAGAAGGGTATCGATAAAACCGGTATCGGCCGTGTGGCGAGCGTGATCGGCCGGTACTTTGCCATGGACCGCGACAACCGCTGGGATCGTACGGAACTCGCCTACCGGGCATTCGTTGAAGGAAAAGGAACACCGGTAAAGAACTGGCGAGAAGCGATCGAGCAGGCGTACGCTGCCGGAGAAACCGATGAATTCGTTAAACCATGTATCATCGATTATCAGGGAATGACCGAAAATGATGCGGTAATCTTCTTCAATTTTCGTTTTGACCGCACGAGGCAGCTCACCAAGGCTTGTGTCGAACCCGATTTTCCTGAGTTTGAACGAAAGTTTCTGCTCCCCTGTTTTATCGCCTTCACCCATTACTACGACGACGGTCATTTCGATGAGGCATACCCGGAAATGCAGAACGCCAATCTTCTTGGTGAAGTGATAGCCCGAAACGGCCTCAAACAGCTGCGCTGTGCGGAAACCGAAAAATACGCACACGTAACTTTTTTCTTCAACGGTCAGCAGAACGACCCGTTTGAAAACGAGGACCGTATTCTGGTCAACAGCCCCAAGGTGGCAACTTACGACCTCAAACCGGAAATGAGTGCTCTTGAAGTGCGCGACAAACTCGTCGAGGCGATCGACAGCAAAAAGTACGATGTGGTTATCTGCAATTTCGCCAACTGCGATATGGTGGGACACACCGGAATTTACAGCGCGATCTCCACGGCTGTACAGACCGTTGACACCTGCGTCAACGATGTGGTGCAGGCGGTACTCCGGCAGGACGGTGTCTGTATTCTCACCGCCGACCACGGCAACGCCGAACAGACACAGCTTGCCGACGGATCGCCGATGACGGCGCACACCACCAACCCGGTACCGCTCACCGTTGTCGGGTCGGATGCGAAAACCCTGCGTGAAGGCGGCAGGCTTTGTGATGTTGCGCCGACAATACTTGAACTGCTCGGGATTGAGAAACCGGCGGAGATGACGGGCAAGTCGCTGCTGCAGTCCTGATCAATTGCAAAAGAAGGGGCCGGTACCGTGATGGTAGCCGCCCCTTTTTTCATAAAGTAAGACCCTCCTTCATTTCGATAAACCCTTCGATTTTCTCAGAGACCACTCATTTCATCACCATGCGGCAACTGTTGTCGAATCGTGCGCTTTCGCCATCTCCTGGCGACAGCCATGTCCGACCTTTGCAGTTTATGCCTTAAAAACCAAGTTTCATAAAAAGTCAGGTGGCAATAATAGCAGGAAGCCTGGAATTTCACCTGAAAAACAGATCTTATACCGATCGGTTTTCCTGAATTTTCAGCATAGTCCCCAAAAAGGAAAAAAAACTGTCAGTAGCGATCCTCCAAAGTATTTAATGACACTAATAAGGCCGACTAATACTGCTGGATAGAACATTGAAAGGAAATGTATGCGACAGAAAACATGGGCAAATCTCCTACTAATAGTAATTTGTGCACTTATTACAAGTATGTGGACTTGTGCCATTCCATCAGACCCTTCTTCCCCATCCAACACCAGACTATCAATTGTTCTGCAATCGGGCACACTCTCTTCTGAAGGCGAGGGTACCTTCTCCGATACTCTGGGGGTAACACTCAGGGTCGGTATCGCTATAGATCTTACCCAAAATGTGGAATCTGCACGTCTCTCAATTGAATGCACAAATCCCGATTTTGATACAACCGTGCTCCTTTCCGACTTCTCCTCCCTGGATATTACAGATACAATCTGGCATTCCTACACGTATCAGGATACCGGAAAAATAGTCATACATACAGAGATGGATGTTCACGGCTGGGAAACAGTAACCGACTCAGTGATGCTGACCGTGTATGCAAGAACCAATAATGCACCACGCCTGATAGTATCGGGTGAACGAACTGTCGAAGCAGGAATGCCATGCTCCCTCTCTTTTGGGGCGAATGATCCGGATGCCGGGCAGAAGTTGACCTTCTCGGTTGATTCGCTTCCGGAAGGTGCAGAGTTTGATACTGCCGATAATTTTTTCAGGTGGACACCGGAGCCAACTGATACCGGAACGCATCAGTTCATCATCACGGCGGTTGATAATGGCTTTCCACCTCTTTCCGATGAAGATACTGTCATGGTAACCGTTACTCCTGCAAAAGAGTATCACGCTCCCGAGTGGGAATCGGACACGATGCAGAAAAGGATTCAGGCCGGGACTCTTCTTGAGATAGATCTTACTGAAATCTGCAGTGATGCGGATGGAGACAGTATAGCGTTTGCTCTTATTGAAGGTGACCCGTCAGATGATGCTGTAACAACAGGTACCTACTCATGGGAACCGGTAGAAGAGGATACCGGGACGTTTTATGTCACGATAATCGCAGAGGATCCGTCTTCCATGACTGATACTGTTGTTATAGAACTGACGGTATCTCTGCAGGATGTAACGCCACCATCGCTGACACTTGTCTCACCTGATGACAGCTCGGTTACTGCTACCGATACGGTGACGGTAACCGTTACCGGTAAAGATTTCAGCGGGGTGGAGTATGTCCGCTGTACAGTCGGCTCCGACACCTTTGAGGTAAATAGCGACGATACCCTGTATACAGCTACCGTTACCGGGCTGCAGGGTGGCGAATACACCACCATCATGTTTGCTGCCGCCGATGCATCAGATAATCATAATGCTGCCGCCTTGTTGGTGTATATCAAGTATGATGATGACACCGACGTACCGGAGATTGCCAGGGTTTCTCCAGATAAGGACAGCGTCAGTACAAATTCATCAAGCTATACCATTACCCTTGCATGTGATGACGCATCAGGTATCGAATCGGTTGTGGGGACAAGGGGAGAGGCGACCTTTTCCGGATCATCTGATACGGAGAACAAGTGGGTGATTACTGTTGAAGATCTTGAAGAAGGGGTGTTCAACGAGGTGACGGTCACCGTTACCGACGCTTCACTGCAGAAAAATGTTACCTCTGTAACACTGTATATCATGTACGATCCGACCATGGATGATGTTGACGGTCCGACACTGCAGCGCGTAAGCGGTCTGGCGTCGGGAGATATTGTTACCAGTGATGTTATTGCACGGGTCGATTCAATCTACGATCCGAGCGGTATCGACAGTGTCTACTGGATAGTTGGCGGGAAAGTCAAGATCATGACTCCGGTAACCACTTCGGAAACAGGTGGTACGTATGCTTTACAGGATACACTCCGCCGGTATCATCTTGATACGCTTGAAGTAGTTGCAGTTGATGCTTCAACTGCTCACAACCGTACCAGCAAGCTCGTTGTGGTGGATTTCAATGTTCCACCAGTGGTTCGTGATACCGCTATCGCGACATACCTTGCTACTGCGGTTACCGTTACCCCTGCGGTGACATCAGCGGATGATGACGATGTTACCCTGCGTATCATCGGGGATCCGGAACACGGTACTGCAGAAGTTGATGGTGCAGAACTTACCTATACACCTGAGGATGGCTGGAACGGTGTTGACAGCTTTGACGTTGAAGTCTCCGATGGTGTCTGGAGTGATACCATGCGGGTAAAAGTAACTGTTGCTCCAACGTATACATTAACGGTCAACCGTACGGCAACTGGGGGCACGGTTGCTGTGGAGAAGGATACTGCAGCCTATTACGCCGGTGATGAGGTAACCCTCACGGCAACACCTGCTGCCAACTATCGTTTTGCCGGCTGGAGAGGAGATACCACTGCAACCGAAAATCCGCTTAAAATAACTGTACGTAAAGACTGGAGTATTACTGCGAAGTACATCAGGCAGGGTACATTGACATTTAGTAGCTCAGACCCGGATCAGGGAACAGTTTCGTCAGATGCCGGTGAGAGTCCGGTTACGGTAGATTCCGGAACAGTTGTGACACTGACTGCTTCACCAATGGCGGGGTACCGGTTTACCGGCTGGAGTGGAGGTTCGACTGCAATAACCAGTACGTTAAGCGTTACTGTTACAAAAAACAGCACCATTTCTGCCAATTTTGTAAAAACATATGCGGTAACAGCAGCTCCATCAGGTTCTGTAAAGGGTTCGGTAACGATTGATGCCGGAGCGAGTCCGGTAACGGTTGACTCCGGAACGGTGGTAGAGATAACCGCATCTGCAAAACCGGAGTATCGTTTTACCGGTTGGAGTGGAGACGCCACAACAGAGACAAACCCGTTAAGTACTACTGTCCAAAAGAACACTTCGGTAACTGCGAATTACATAAAAACGTATACACTGACACTTGAGCCATCTGACAATACCAATGGTACTGTGGCACTACCGGCCGGAACAAGTCCTATGACGGTTGATTCCGGTGTCGCCGTTGCAATTAAAGCAACAGCAGCAGATGGCTACACATTCAAGGAGTGGATTGCAACCGGGAGTGGTGTTAATTTTGAGAACTTGACTCAAGACAGCACAACGGTTACCCTGAATGGTGGCAATGCAACGGTTACCGGGGTGTTTGGCCGTATTACCTTCTCCCGCCAGCTGACGTTGGCACAATATACCGACGCTGTTCTGGTCGATGGGGTTGAGTTGGCAGAGGGCGGGTATATGCTAGTTGGAAGAACCGATGACAAGACATTGCTTGTCAAGCTTAATGAATTTGGTGATACTGTATGGACCAAGACAAATGCAATACCTGCTCTACCAAATTCCATCTCGAAAGTATCTGCCACCAGCTATCTCGTAGCGGGAGCGAGTTCCGATAAGGCTGCGTATTCTGTGTTCTCACGAACTGGAGACAGGTTAGCGTATAAGGAGCTTTATTCAACAGGCTATCCAACCTGGAACGCAGTCAGGGGTATGGCAACGAAAGATGGTGGCTACATTATTGCAGCAAAGGATGGCAGCAGTTACCGGTTGGTTAAAATAACCGCAAATGCTTCTGTATGGGATTCAACATATGATGTATCATTAGGGACTCCTTACGATTGTACACCAACACGTGATGGTGGGTATATAGTCGTTGGAAATGGTGCCATGACAGCAATGCCAATGGCAATAAAAACTGATGCGGATGGCGGGAAAGAGTGGCGTAGCTCATTCTCTTCAACACTCTCAACTTTATCTTACACCCAGTTGCGCTCTGTTGACACAACTAGTGACGGGGGGTGCGTCATTGTCGGAATGGGCACTGAGGGTAATCCTGGTGAGAGCTCACCAAAGGGTTTTATGGTCAAAATAGCCCTTGATGGAACTGTGGAGAACGATACGTACTTATCATTTGCTGATGCGAGTGAATTAATTGGCGTAAAGGCTCTCCCGGATGGCGATTATTTTATTGCCGGTACTACCCTGCTTCAGACTATTGGTGGTGACGATGACATCTATATAGCACGTGTAACCTCAAGTGGTGAGGTTTTACATAAAAGTGTCTTTGGTGGAGCAGATAAAGAGGGGGCAATGTCACTACAGCTAACTGCTGACGGCGGGGCTATTGTCATCGGAACTGGTAACAGGGTTATTAAAACGGATGAAAACGGTCAGGTCGATTAATCAGAGCGTCCGGGAGCTGCACCTATTACAACATCATATCTCGGTAAGCAGCCCCGTGAGTTCAGCAACTGTTTAACCCCGTTCATACAACAGCACCGCGTCCCTTCAATTCGTCAAGAATACAGCGCACGATCATCTCCGGCGTCTGATCGACTGAAATGGTGATCGTGCCTTCGGGTGGTTCCAGTGCGGCAAACTGACTATCAATAAGACCGACCGGCATGTAATGTCCGGTACGCTCCCGCATCCGCTGCCCGATGAGTTCCCTTGAACCCTGCAGATAAACAAAGCGGACAGCTGTTCCCTGATTGCCACGGAGAAATACCCTGTAGGATTCCTTGAGTGCGGAGCATACGAGGATCGCTCCTCCGGTGCTGTTCCACTCAGTAATTTTTCCAGAGAGAATTTCAAGCCATGGGCGGCGATCCGCATCACCAAGCGGAATACCCGCTTTCATTCGAGCGACATTTGCTGCGGGATGAAAATCGTCACCATCAAAAAAGGGGAGATTGAGTCGTGATGCAACCCGTTTGCCGACCGTTGTTTTACCGCATCCGGATACCCCCATGATCACTGTTACCATACTCTACACCCCGTAGTGGACGTTGAATCCTCCGTCAACCGGCATCACGGTACCGGTAACAAACCGGGCGGCATCGGAGAGCAGAAACCGGTTCTGGCTGGTGCAGAGAAAACCAGGGACAATCGCGTTGACACGAACGTTCCGCGGCGCGAAGCGTACGGCAAGCCAGGCGGTGAAATTATTGATAGATGCTTTAGCCGCGCTGTAAGCGGCCGGAATGAACTCATTGAGGAAATATTGAGGATAGACCCCGCCGGAGCATCTCCTCTGCAAAGATATGGGTCGGCAGCACCGTACCGGCGAAATTGAGATCAAACACTTTTTCGAACCCTTTAAAGTCAATCCCGGAAAAGGTCGGATTGAGCGATGTCTGCTTCATCAATGAATTCATCTATCGTTGTCGCTTTGGGAGCGTTCTCCCCGGCACCGTTGACCAGAAAATCAACTGACCGGAGCCGCATGGTGATCTCGTTTTTTTGCCGTTGCCGACTAATTTTTATAGAGAACATTCGCAGCAGCCGGAGCCTTTACCAGTGCCGACCCGATAATCCCCGCGCCGCCGGTGACGACACTGCATTTTCCGGATTACCCTTCACCCCCCATTGTCCCCCCCAGATATTTATTTTCACACCATTGTTCAATTTCCAGGGACATATTCACCGACCCTGCATTTCTCCGCAGATCGGGGGACGCCCCCCAGTTTCTGCGTGTCTCCACAGATCAGAATGCCCCCACACTCCGACTACTCTTACCTCATCCCCCGAAGAGGGATTTTCAAAAACAATCAGACCGTTTACTTCAGGAACATAGCACTACCATACACCATCCTGAGTCTATTTTAATAATCCCTCCTTGGTTCGACAGAAACAGCTTACCACAAGTCGGGGGACGGTGAAATGTCGATACAAAGTGGGGGCGTCCTGCTATACCTCATACGTACTTGAAGACACATCACCCCCGTGACCGGTCCAGTTCGTATGAAAGAACTCCTTGCGTGGCCGGTCCGTCCGCTCGTACGTATGGGCACCGAAATAGTCGCGCTGCGCCTGCAACAGATTCGCCGGAAGATTTTTGCAACGGTATCCGTCGTAAAACGAAAGTGCGGAAGAGAGCGCAGGAACCGGAACACCCAGTTCTACCGCTTTTGCGATTACCCGCCGCCAGGAGTCCTGGCAGGAAGCGATCACCGATGCGAAGTAATCATCAAGCAGCAAATTGACAAGCTGCGGATTGCTCTTGTAGGCTTTACTGATTTTTTCAAGAAAAACACTCCTGATAATGCACCCTTCGCGCCACAACAGCGCGATACTTCCGTAATCAAGCTCCCAGCCGTATTCCTTTGCCGCCTCCCGGATGCACATGAACCCCTGAGTGTAGGAAATGATTTTTGACGCAAGCAGTGCCTGCCGGATATCTTCCACAAACGAATCAACATCGCCTGCAAAAGTTACAGCAGGCCCTGAAAGTTTACGTGCCGCGACCATCCGTTCATCCTTGAGGGCGGAAAGACAGCGTGCGTATACCGCCTCGGCAATAAGGGTTACCGGAATCCCAAGATCCAGTGAATTTACACTGAACCATTTTCCGGTACCTTTCTGGCCGGCGGCATCAAGAATTTTTTCGACAAGCGGTGCACCGTCAGTATCGTTATACCCCATGATACCCGCGGTGATCTCGATAAGATAACTATCAAGCTCCGTGGTATTCCATTTCTTGAAAATATCATGCATTGCCGCATGACTCAGGCCGAGCCCCTGTCGCATCAGCTGGTATGCCTCACAGATTATCTGCATGTCACCGTACTCGATCGCATTATGGGCCATTTTCACGTAATGACCGGCGCCATCGGATCCCACCCAATCACAACAGGAAGTCCCCGAGGAAGTTTTGGCTGCTATTGCAGTAAAAATATCCTTGACCAGTGGCCATGCCTTCACACTGCCTCCCGGCATCATGGACGGCCCGTTCCGGGCCCCCTCTTCGCCACCCGAAACACCGGTACCGATATAGAGCAGCCCCTTCTCTTCAAGGTACTTCGTACGTCGTATAGTATCGGTATAATGGGAGTTGCCTCCATCGATAATACAGTCGCCGGGCTCGCAATACGGCAGCACCTGCTCAATCGCCGAATCAACCGGTTTTCCCGCCTTGACCATGAACATGATCCTGCGCGGTCGCTTAAGGAGCCCGACCATCTCTTCGATCGATTTTGCTCCGATGATCTTTGTACCCTTTGCGGGACCAGCGAGAAAATCATCAACCTTGGTGGTGGTCCTGTTGTATGCGGCGACAGTGAAACCGTGGTCATTCATATTAAGAATGAGATTCTGCCCCATGACCGCAAGGCCAATGACGGCGATATCAGCTTGTTGTTCCATATACGGCATTCCCTTCTGATGTTGACTTTTCCGGCCGTAAAACTAACGTTATATAAAATACACAATTAACTTCGCCATATCGTAATACTCGTGTAAAAAACGTACCCTTTACCAAACCAGAATCAACCCGAAAGAAAAAAAAGAGTCCCCCAGACAGACCTCTCTTCCGCACGTATTACGATGAATGCACGTATGAAAAATCCCCGGTTAAGGTCACGTTAACCGGGGATTGCGGGAAAAGTCGGTGCAGAGAGGAAACTACTCCTCCCTTTGAAATTCAACAGAAAAGAAAACGGTCGGGATGATTACCTTAAAAGTCGGATGTTGCCTGTAGCGTTTCCAAGGTTCGTCACCAGATTGGGTTTTGTCGAATTTTTTATTTTAAAGATATAAATACCCTGCCCGAGACGCTTCGAAACCTGTGACTGCAGCCTTGCTGCAGAAGGTTCTCCCGTAAGATGCAGCATTGCGACCCTCCTCCCCAGAATAGTGTAAACAGCTATTTCCAGCGGTGCTGCCACCACAGATGTCGCCTTCCTGGAAACCGGTTTCTCCATAATCTCCGTCGGGTCACATGAAGTTATCTGTTTGTTGCTGAACTTTTTAAAATAATCAAGACAGGTGGTACGCCAGGTATTGGCGTCTTTTTCATGGGTCGAAAGTTTCCTGCTGACCGCTTCGAACCGTTCCGCATCGACACTACCGCTGAGCGCATCCCACTGATTCCGCATACCGCGGACATATTGACAACCAGAACAATAGCGGAGGCACAGCTCATCCCAGAATGTTCTTCCGGTCGACGGAATAACATAATCCCAGCGCACATGATGGAATGCCGCAAGATATTCCGGCGGGGTAGTCGCTATATCGTTGTAGCGATCCCTGACAGTCGGAAAATACTGGCTGACAAAATTACTTCCCCTATTATCGGTGCGGTTGTAGCCGAGCCCTGTGGCATCCGCCTTATGCCAGTATATGGCGTTCCAGTCCGGTTGCTGCGGGTGAAGATTTTGATCCGGGCAGGGTCCGTAGTGGTCACTCCCCCACGTCGTACTCATACAGAACAAGCCGCACAATCCGAGCGGGGTCATGTAATTGACGCACGCTTCACGGGAACCGGCCATCATCGAAGTGACGGTCGACACCACGGTCGTCGTATTTCCCCATGTCATGCGCGCCCAGTCGTCGGCGATAGCTTCGGAGGAAAGATCATGGTCCCACGCCAACCGACCAAACGCGAACCAGTTTGCCTGATGGAAATCATGGCCACACCAGTTCGTCACATCGCCGACGTTCGATACGCCGGAAATAGAGGTCATGGTGTCGTTTCCCTCGAGCGTGCCGTCGAGCACCTTTCCCACGGTCGATCCCGCACCGTTCTTGTACGTATCGAAATCCAGCACTTCTTTCCAGTATGGCCCCATATACACCAGTTGAACATTCTGGCCAAGGTATTCGAGTGTGACCTGGAATTCCATGCCAACGTGGGTACTGTTCAAGCCGCCGAACAGCGGATGCACCGGTTCACGCGGCTGGAAATCGTAGGGGCCGTTCTTCGACTGGATGATCACATTCTCCCTGAACTGGCCGTCCAGTGGTTTGAATTCCATGTATGCACGCTTCATCCGGTCGGCATCAACCGCATTATCGTACACAAAGGAACGCCACAAGACAACTCCTCCATGAGGTGCAAGAGCGTCGGCAATGCAGTTCGCTCCCTGCGCATGCGTTCTGCCGTATGCCTTGGGACCTGCCTGCCCCTCCGAACTTGCCTTTACGAGAAATCCGCCGAAATCCGGAATGGTAGTGTAGATTTCATCGGCCTTGCTTTTCCACCAGGAGATCACCTGTGCATTCTGGGGATCGGAAGTGCTCAGTCTTCCGATCTCCTGAGGAGCATCGAAGTATGCCGAAAGGTACACCCTGATCCCGTAGGGTCTGAAGACGTTCGCGAGAGCGGCGACTTTGCCGATATACGATGACGAGAGAATTTGTCCGTTGCCGCTGTTGTTGACATTGTTGAGCACCGTTCCGTTAATACCGACCGAAGCACACGCACGGGCATAGTCCTTATAGCGGGAACTGACGGTACCCGGAAGCTCGCGCCACTTCCACAGGGAATTCCCTGCATATCCCCGCTCGACACTCCCGGAAAGATTGTCCCAGTGATTCAGGAGACGTCGCCTGATTTTCGGTTTCTCGGCCAGACCGAGTTCGGTAACCGTTCGATTGGTCTGCAACAGTCGCAATAGATGGAAAGCACCGTACAGCACTCCAATCTCTCCACTGGAGGCAATTACCGTTGCGTTCCTACCATCGATCGTGACAGAGACGATACGATACGCTTCGGGATTATCATCAAGTGTCAGGTTAAGATCATTAATGATGCTGGATGCGGATGGGGTACCGATGATAATGGCACCATCCATTGTCAGGGTGGTGGATGTCGGCGTGTTCCGGTCCAGGAGTCCGTCGAGCCCGCGTTTCAACTCGTCACGTGCGACAATTAGTTTTTCTGAGTTCCCTTGCCCCACAATCTGTGCAGAGACAGTCCGATACCCTGTCAGCAGGTCCGAATCAGCCACCGTCGAATACCGGAGCCAGAGATCCGAACCATTCTCAGCTCTGGTAAGAAACAGCAACCCCGACAGAATCAGCAATACTAAAGTCCGATTAGGACAGAAAAATCCTTTCATTGTCTCCCCCTTTTAAAACGTAACCTGTATGATCACCAAACTGATCGGTTTGTGAATGCAAATTCAGGATAGAGCAATAAAGTAATCTCGAATTCAACAACCGCTCAGCTACTATAAAATAGCCCCATTTTAATCCGGAAGTGCAAAAAAGTAAAAAATCCTTTTTAGAAAGTCGGTTTTTTTTCCATTGATGGTAAGTGCCGACTCCTCTGGATCATCAGGGAGAACCAGTGCTGCTGAGACAAAATCATACGCTGGAGAGAGCCGCATTCCCTCTGCAGTCTCAAGTAGCGAATAATTCTTCAGAGGCATATCAGCAGTACCGCAAATAAGCTCACGGATCTGCCGCATCACTTGTGATATCCCGTCAATTGTATTCTCCATAGAGAATACATTCAACAGCACATTCAGTACAAACACAGCATGTCCCCCACTTTCAAACTTTTTTCTGAACAATAGCACAACGGACACTCTACTTATATAGTATCTGATCAGAATACGGCAAAAAAGGCCGTGCATACTTCCCTTCGGCAAGCCCCCGTCCTCCGCCCGCTTCCCGAAGTTTTTCTTTCCTCCGCAGTAGCTGCTACGGAGGACGGGGGGGGGCAGGTAGCAAGTACTGAAGAGTGAAGACAGGGTAAACTCAGCTCAGCATGAGCGGCCTTATCAAGTGAGTTAGGCAGATTACGCTCATCCTGAGCACATTCGACAGGTGGTACACTGAACCTGTCGAATGTGCTCAGTGTAATACTTGTCGAAGGATAACACATTACTACAGAACCATATATGTTATAAACCGGAAATGTACTCGTTACATTGCCCCATCGGGAGTATACCAGATGCATATCTGCTTTTCATTCCAGTCAAGCTGCACACGTTATTCGAAAGTCGTAGTCACCGCGGCACTGGTTATGCTGACCGGGGCATTCCGGACCGCACCGGCCAAATCCATTGCCGAGTCACTCGCCGACTACCGGAAGGAGACCTCAATCACCTCTGTTTCCGGAGCCACCGGCACAAGTTTTTCCGGTGTCGCCCTCAACCATGAGACCGGGAAACTCTACGTGGTTGACAACGCTAATGCGAACATCTACGTACTCTCCCTGACCGGCACGGTGGAACGTACGATCACCACCCGGAATCTCAATGACCCGGAAAGCATCTGCCATTTGCGTGACAACACCTTTTTCATCGCGAGTGAAGGGAGCGGCAGCATCCTCCGTGTTGAAATTCCACCAACAGGCACCGGGCCGCTGAGCGTTTCAGGTGCTCCGTCATTCCTTCTGGGAAGCGGTTGGGGAAATAACGGGATTGAGGGTGTCAGCTACTGTACCACCGACAACACACTTTACGTGGTAAAGGAGATCAATCCCTCGGAACTCTTCCGTATCACCCTCGATGAGCGGCAGATGTTCGTTAATTCGTTTGCCAATGATCCGTTTAACATCAGTGATCGGCAGGGCGACGCGGCGGATATCGCAGCGCTCAACGATGGTAATTTCATCATCGTGAATCAGGAGAGCAACCGAATCGAAGGCTTCGGCCCCACCGGTGAATCCCTTTCAACCTTCTCCGTCGATATGGTTAAACCGGAGGGGATAGCAATCGATACCACCGACGGCACCATTTACCTGGTCGGTGAACCACGGGAGTTCTGTGTTTTAAAGCCGACGACCGCATCCGTTGCAATGTCCCCGGCTTCCCGACCTGATTTTGATTGTTCAATTTCCCTACCGGGAGGGTTCGGAAAACCATACGAGGCGACCATCACACTTCCCGTCCGATCCCCTGTTGCTATTGAGAGCTTCACACCCGACGGAAAACGTTTCAGTACAGTCCATTCGGTGTTGAATTCCGGCAGTCATCGGATAAAACTCGGCGCTACGTTCCTGACAAAGGGTATCTATTTTTTCAGGATTACTGCGGGTACCTACCAACGGGCGGTTTCGATGCTGTTGTAACGGTAGTAAAATCAAGAAAACCGACCCCGACTCCGAACGGACAAAAAATCGGTACTGACTACTATGAG
Source organism: Chitinispirillaceae bacterium (assembly GCA_050304135.1). Lineage (GTDB taxonomy): Bacteria > Fibrobacterota > Chitinivibrionia > Chitinivibrionales > Chitinispirillaceae > JAFGNB01. The sequence continues at coordinate 226,066 of JBNLDC010000005.1, forward strand.
ACGGTTACTAACACCCGATTTTCTTTCCATTTGTGACACACATCACAGACAAACACCCAATTTAATTTTATTTTTTCTTACAGAAATTATGAAAAACTCTACTAAAAAAATGACAACACCCGATCAAGGAGTAAGTATGTCTGGTAAAACCCCAACATCAACACCTCTCCTGCTGATCCTTTTTGCAGCTCAGCTGTTCGCCGGCCCGGTTCTTCTTTCCGAGTGGGAATGGAACGATCCTTCAGGAATTTACCATGAATTCCAGGTGTTTAGTTTTGCCGGGCAATCATGGGAACAGTCAACAGAGCAACTATCCACCGGATGGCATCTTGCCACCATCACCAGCCCCGCGGAGCAACAGGCCCTTGTTGCAGGGCTCGAAGAATTTTCCGGTGAGTACTGGCTTGGAGGACACCAGTCCCCACGGCAGGTCGGACCCGAAGATGACTGGGCATGGCTTACCGGTGAAACCTGGGACTATCATAACTGGGCCCCCGGAGAACCGAATGATGCCTACGGACAAAGCTCCGAGCAGCACATCGCCGTCTGGTCAAGATGGAATCACTCGGACTGGCTCTGGAACGACGAAGGCTACCTCCCCAACATCAGCGGCTATATTGCCGAGCGAACCACAACTTCCGTTCCCGAACCGGGACAATTGCCACTCTTCGCAGCTGGTCTGGTCGGAATCGCCTGTATGATCCGTAGAAGAAAAAAACAATAGCAGTAACAACGATACCCCTTTTTAATAGACGCTTTCCGCAAGCACCTATGTGAAACGAATCGTGCTAAAGAGTACGGTTCGTTTTTTATGCCATCACCACTACCTGAACTGATTTTCAAACATTCATGAGAAAGCCACCAGCATATCAGCATCTGCTCACTTGCCGGGATTACAAAACAAGAGATGTAATATTCTTTTACACCTATTTGTTTTTTTTACACTCTAAATAACCATTTCCTCCATTCTTCACGAAAAGGGGAATAATATTCTGGAACAGTTGTTGCTTGTTCACTATTACTATAAACACACTAACCATATAGCGGAGGCGCCTTATGAACAAAACAACCTTTATGCGTATAATCCCCCTTATTGCAGCATTCACCGTATCACTGTATGCGGATATTATTTCGGTCAGTTTTACCGCTGATGTCTCTTCCGTAGGAAGTGCACTTTCAGGTTCATTAGTGGAGGTGGGAGATCAACTTATCGGAAATTTCTCGTACGATACCGATGAACTTGGATTTGGTGGAACTTACGCCGGGATCAATTTCGATATCACCATCGGCGGAGATTTTTCAGTCTCATCTGCAAGTTCAACATTGCGGGTTCAGGATAATCAGCAGAATGGTTCAGCCACACTCCCTGCCGATGGTCTTACCTTCGGAGGCACTGCCGGTACCAGCGACCTTTTGAACGGTCGAACTGCCAATTACTGGCAATTCGGTTTGAGAAAAGAAAATAGTGCCGGACAGCTCTGGAATGACGTAGATCAACCAGACCTGAACGACTGGGCACAGGTTGCGCTCAGTGATATAACCGCTCCCGATTGGCACTGGATGCAGTTTGAAAGAAATGCAGATGATCAGAACATATTTGCTTCCCAAATCCGATGGGAAGTAACCGGCTTCACCGCATCCTCGACTTCACAGAATGTTCCTGAGCCCGCAGTCACCAGCCTTCTTATTTGCAGTGTTTTAGGAATGATTTCCTTTATAAAAAGAAAATCCTGACCGTTATCACCGATTTTACTCAGAATCCGGCATCCGAAATATCCGGGTGCCGGAAATCCGTTCATAATAATTTTCTGATTTTTATACTGACAGATTTTACTTCAGATACCCCGAACAGACCGGCAACACAAGACTGACCGCAGGGATACAGGCACCCGAAGAAGCGTGGTGTATTTCAGTAAACAGTATCCTCACGCCGGTACCCGGCAACAGGTGTATCTCCTCCGCAATGGCAAACCAGCAACCGGATATCGATAAACACCCGGTGAAAATAGCACCGTGACGGTATTTGGGGATCTTCCGTTCGTTTTCAATGCAGACCGATACAGTACAACACCCAATGACATTGAAATTCACCGGGGATTTTTTTCTCCGGTACGTATTCAACGATGAACATTGGTTATTTTAACTTTAAACCGTATCCGTAAGGACTACCGGATATCCAAATCGCTGCAAATGGAGGAGGTACCAATGGTACGAATGAACTCAGTGGGAACAATCACGGTGTCCCTGATCACGATTATTCTCTCAACTTCCTTTTATTCACACGCACAAACCGGAAAGAAAAAAACAACGGCAACAAAAACCAGTACCGTCCCGATCATTGCCAACATCGACTCACTCAATACGATTATAAAAAACGCAGGAGACCGCCTGCTCATGTTCGACCTGTATGCTGACTGGTGCATGCCGTGCAGAATACTCTCTCCCATGCTCGAAACCATAGCGAAGGAACAGAAGAGCAAGGTTTCCATCTACAAAATCAATGTTGATAAGAACCCGCAGATTGCAGGGGCCTTCGGCGTCACCGGAATTCCCTACGTGATATTTGTTAAAAACCAGCAGGGCGTGTACGCGCTTTCGGGAGTGCAGTCAAAAGACACTTACCTCCGGGCCATCAAACGGTTTGCAGTGGGGGACTCAGTAGCGGACATTTCCCCCGATGGTGAACTGGTGAAGGGCGTGCGCATCATTCGTCTGCGGGCAGGCAGTAATCCCGGCAGCATTTATGTGTATCGCGGGGAAACCGTTTCGCTGCAGATAGAAAAAGTTGAATTCCCCTACTCCATCGCGATTCCTGATTTCAACATTACCGGAGAGGGTATTGTAGGAAAACCGCTTGAGGTCTCCTTCAAGGCAAAAAAGACCGGAGTATACCCTATCTTCTGCAATGGTAAATGTCCGGCCGGAGATGGTGCACAGTACGGACGCATTGTAGTGATGCAGTATAAATCAACCGGTAAAGCAACCTTCGCGGAACTTACCGCAAAAGAAGCTGCTGTGCTCATTACAGAGAAAAAACCTCTGATCCTCGATGTGCGCACCCCCAATGAATATTACAGTGGTCACATCGAAGGGGCAAAACTCATCCCGCTACAACAGCTGGATGCGAGAATTTCTGAACTGAATGCTTACAAGAATAAGGATATCCTCGTCTACTGCCGCAGCGGCAACCGCAGCACCGTTGCTTCTCAGATTCTCATTAAAAACGGGTTCAGCAAGCTGCATAATCTCCGACCGGGAATCCGTGGCTGGGAGGCGGCGGGAAATAAAATCACGACAAAGTAACCTCTCTATCGTGATATGTTACTTGCCGGAATCAGGGGGAAGGGGCTATTTTTTCCGTCTATTCCGGTTTTTAGTATCTTTTTCTCAGAAACGGACCGTATCCGGAGCAGACGGAGCCCCCTCCAGCAGCACAGCTGGGGAATCCCGTACATATAAACGGCTTCTCAAAACATAATCTTCAGCAACCAACTATGAAAATCGCTCTCTGCCAGCTCAACCCGCTTGTCGGCGACATTGAAGAAAACACCCGCCGCCTGATCAGCGTCCTCAACACACACCGGTCACAACAGTGCGATCTGTTCATTTTTCCGGAACTGTTTCTTCAGGGATACCCACCCAGAGACCTGCTCGAGAAACAGTGGTTCATCAGGCAGAGTGAAAACGCTCTCCGGCAGCTACTTGATTATTCCCGCTCGATTCCTGATACAGGGATACTGGTCGGCACCGTAGTGCCTTCCACCAAACCGCATGGAAAACCACTCGCCAATACGGCCATTCTGCTCTGCAACGGCATGATCCTGCAGCAGCAGCATAAAACGCTGCTGCCGACCTACGACATCTTTGACGAAACGCGGTATTTCGAACCATCGACGTCCGTAACAACCGTCCCGTTCAAGGGAGAAACACTCGGCATCTCCATATGTGAAGATGCGTGGAACGATCCGGACCTCTGGCAGAACCGCCTCTATGAACGTGAACCGATTGGAGAACTTGCCGCAGCGGAAGCAACACTTCTGATCAACATCAGTGCCTCCCCCTTTCACATGGGCAAGGAACAGACCCGATACGCGGTCATGAGCAACCACGCCCGCAAACACGGTCTGCCGCTTCTCTTCGTCAACCAGATCGGCGGGAACGACGACCTTATCTTCGACGGTAACAGTATGGCCTTCGGGAGCGACGGAACATTGCGGGAACTGCTGCCGGCATTTGAGGAGTCGGTGGCAATCCTCGACCTGCCACTTGCCGAGGAAACCATTGCCGCACCGCAACACGACGGTATCGGTTCAGTCCACAGCGCACTGGTCCTCGGTGTCCGTGATTACGTCCGTAAATGCGGCTTCTCACAGGTTCTCATTGGACTAAGCGGCGGTATCGATTCCGCGGTAACTGCGGCAATTGCCGAACGGGCACTGGGGCCGGAGAATGTATGGGGAGTAACAATGCCTTCCCGCTACTCATCGGGTGGCAGTGTGAGCGACTCTGAGCAACTTGCCCAAAAACTCGGTATCAGATTTTCCTCCATTCCTATTGAAAAAACATTCACTTCATTTCTTGAGGCGCTTGATCCGTTTTTCAAAGAGCTGCCGCCATCGCTTGCCGAAGAAAATCTTCAGGCACGGATCAGGGGTACCATGCTCATGGGTCTCTCCAACAAGTTCAACATGCTGCTGCTCTCCACCGGCAACAAAAGCGAACTGGCAGTCGGCTACAGTACCCTATACGGCGACATGAACGGCGGTATGAGTGTCATTTCCGACCTGCCTAAGCAGATGGTTTACCAACTGGCCGCGTATATCAATCGTGAAGCAGAAGTTATTCCGGAAGCAACAATCACCAAAGCACCGTCAGCCGAGCTGCGACCGGATCAGAAGGACCAGGACTCCCTTCCCCCCTATCCGGTACTCGACGGAATACTTGAGCGACTGATCGAGCAGGGAGCTTCAATCGAAGAGATAACTGCAGAAGGATTTGATCACGCTACCGTTGTTTGGGTAGCACGAGCCATCGCCCGGAATGAGTATAAACGACGACAGGCTCCCACCGGCCTCAAAGTTACCCCCAAAGCATTCGGATCAGGGCGCAGATTTCCCATCGCGAGCAGGTATACCTGGTCATGACGGTGTTTTTTTGGGTTATCCTCACTGCAGCAGGGGTGACCACCCTCTGGTACTGCGCAGTGGTATTGTTTCTCTCGGCCGGCCTGCGTCGGTTGCCTTCCGCAGGTCCGCACAATGACGTTCATTTTTCAGTTGTCATCGCCGCACGTAACGAGGAAACCTCGATCGGAGCATGTCTTGATACCCTCTGCCGGCAAACCGTCGGCAACGATCACTACGAAGTAATTGTCGTCAATGACCGGTCTGCCGATGAGACCGGCAGCATCGTCGACGGGTACTGCAGCCGCTATCCGTTCATGCGTCAACTGCATATCTCCGAAACTCCCGCCGGACTCTCTCCAAAAAAATTCGCCGTCGCACAGGGTGTCGCCGCCTCCCGGTACGAGATCATCGTGTTCACCGATGCGGATTGTCTTCTTCCACCAGCCTGGCTTGAAACTATCGGGTGCCATTTCAACGGAAAGATCGGGCTGGTACAGGGAATCACCGCGTATCAGTATATCCCGGGAATGAACCGGCTCTTTTTCAATTTGCAGGCACTCGATTTTCTTTCCCACGGAGTCGTCGCTGCGGCTGCCATCGGTGCAGATCTCCCGATCAACTCAAACGCGAATAATTTCGCATTCCGGCGGGAAGCGTTTCTCGAAGCCGGTGGCCTTACCGAATCAATCGGCCACATTGTTTCGGGCGATGATGATCTGCTGCTGCAGAAGATATGGAAACTCGGCAAATGGGATATCGTCTATATGACCGATCCGCGTGGGTCGGTGGTAACCATGCCCACCATGACCCCGGCAGCACTGCTGCACCAGCGTGCCCGCTGGGGATCGAAAACCGTTCATTACAACAGAAAGCAGGTACTGCTTCTTGCGGGAGTATTCCTGTTCTATTCCGCCATCATTACCGCAGCAGCGTGTTCATGGATTGACAGCCGACTGCTTCTGATAGCGGCAGGTATGCTGTTTATCAAATATGCGGGTGAATCGTTGCTTATGGTACCCGGACTGCGACGATTCAACCATACTGAGCTGCTCCCCCTGCTTCCGCTTGCATCAATCATCCAGCTGCCGGTGGTCATGGTAGCAGTCATCACCGGCATCTTCGGAACATTTGTCTGGAAGGAGCAGTCCTTCTCACGTACAGTCTCTCCACCCCCTCCATCAACCAAGGAAAGGTGACAATGATTGCCACCTGCCACCATAACGATTTCAGACCGCTGAGCACCTGTACCGAACTCAAACACCGATACCATGAAACAATCAGTGTCATTCTCCCGACGCTCAATGAAGAGCGGACCATCGGGCCTATTGCCCGGGCAATCCGGGAATTCATGGAATCAACGGGTTTCATCGATGAGATTATCGTAATGGATGGCGGATCGACAGACGCCACCATTCACAACGCCCTGCAGGCGGGTGCCCGGGTCGTTCACGTGAGCGACATTCTGCCTGAAGTTACCGCACGGGGTAAGGGTGTAGCGATGTGGAAGGCGCAATTCGTCGCCGGCGGTTCTATTCTGGTGTTCGTCGACGCGGACCTCGTCAATTTCGATGAACGATATATTGTCGGTCCGGCCGGAGCACTGCTGCACAACCGTACCCTTGAGCTGGTAAAGGCTTTCTACCGACGCCCACTTTCAACAGGTACCACCGTTCTTAACGACAACGGCGGCAGAGTTACCGAACTGTTTCTCCGACCGCTTCTCAATCTGTTTCTACCCGACCTCGCGCAACTCATACAACCGCTCGCTGGAGAATATGCCGTCCGCAGAGAATCTCTTGCCTCCAAAACGTTCTATTCCGGCTACGGTATCGAAACCGCACTACTGCTTGACTACTACTTTACTCACGGTATTGAAGCCATCGGTCAGGTTGATTTGGAGATACGGACACACCGCAACCGCTCCCTCCCGGAGCTCTCCCGCATGGCATTCGAAATCGGCGGAGTCTTTTTCGACTTGCTGGAAGAACGGAACGGTTGCACAATCAGGCGACCGAACAATACAATTATTACAACGTGGGAATCCGGCGCCATTACCCGACAACAGTTTGAAGGGGTTCGCCTCCCACCGAAAAACACTTTTCACGGAGCAGTACCGGATGTTTCCCGATCAGACTCTTAGCATTCTCGCGGCAGCGGTTTTCATACTGCTTATATTGTATATTATTATCCGCAACCTCCGGATGCCGGCATCATTCCATGAAAAGCAGCGTGCCCGCGAGGAACTGCGCAGAACCTACCTGAAAAAACAGATTATTCGCCCGGATGATATTCCTGAAGAAGAAGAAACCTGATTGTCGGACGAGGGTGGTTACTCAGGTAAGTTGAATAAAGACCGAGGCTTTTTCAATCTCGTCGTGGACATTCTCAAGTAACGACAATAAATTGACATTATCAAGACCGAGATTCTTCCAGACATTGTCGGATATCATCGGCATACAATCGTCACCTCCGTTGCCGAAATCGAGTGCACGAACTATAATATCCGCACAATGGACAATCGCCGTTACCATATAATAGTCATGTGATGGCTGCGGATTATGGTGAAACTTGACCGCATTCTGCAGGTCCATCGGCAGGTTCCACCGCTCAGTAAGATACCCGCCAACATCCTCATGAGTACTGTCGAAGAGTTTTTTTTCCGTTTCATAAAACAACTGCTTGTTTTTCCGGCTCTGATCAATCGCGAAGTTGAACTCCCGGGGCATATACTGGCAAAGAATGATCTTTCCGATATCGTGAATGAGCCCGGCAATAAAGCACTCCTCTTTCTCATTCGATCCAAGCTGTTTGGCAATCGAAAGAGATGCCGCACCACAGGCTATGGAGTGCAACCAGAAATCCTCAAGATTGAATACCGGTGACCCTTCGCCTTTATTCCTGAATGCATCGAAAATTGAAGCGGTCAATACAACATTTTTTACCGTTGAAAAGCCGAGAATAACAATGGCGTGGGTGATAGTACTTATTCTGCCGGGAAATCCGTAAAAGGCACTGTTGACCAGTTTGAGTACTTTTGAGGCAAGTGCCTGATCGGTTGTAATCGCTTTTCCCACCTCCTCTGCGGAAGTTTTCGGATTCTGCAGAAGTCGGGTCAACCGTTCAATCACCGTCGGAAGCGTGGGTATCGAGGAGATGTTTTCAATTTTTTCTAGAATCGCCAGAGGCATAACACACCTATTTTCCTATTTTATGCAGACGATACTCATAGACCGCATCGTAAATTTTTTTCATATTCGGATTTCTGATCGTTGAACCGAATTTTGCAGCCAGTTGAAGGTCAAGCTCTTCAGGAGAAACCGAAACCATGCTCTCTTCCGGCTGCTGTTCTTCCTCTCCCTCAACATACACGGAAGGAATACCCCAGTTCTGCAGGCGCCTCCCGAGGGCCTGGGAGAGTACAGTACCTTTTGTCAGCAGAACATTTCCTCCCGCTCCGCAGACTTCCCTGCCCAGAACCATTGCATCTTCAATATTTTCAACGAGTATTTTTTTCATACCTTCACCTAATGGTTTCGATGCATTGCTCCAGGCGGTTTTTTTTCAGTAACAATATGATACGCTTCAACCTATTCCGATGCAACACTATTTTTCACCCTGCTGCCGAATGCAAAAAATCATCGACAACCAGCGGTTTCGATTATACGATTTCAAATAAACAACCACCCGGTTCAAACGCTGCGACCCCCCTCTTTCGGAGTCGATGCATAGTCTGACTACTGCCGGAAACAGACATCAGTAGCACCATGAAAAACAAAGTGAACTTTCACTATTTATTACTTTTAAAGATGTCGTACCTGAAGAATGTACGATTGACGCTCTTGAGTTTCCTAGTACTGCTTATTCCGGTCACCTCCCATGGAGAAAGCCTGATTGAACAGATCGGGTGGGAAGGCGCTCCGACAAGGATCATCATTTCCGTCATGCTGGTTCTGCTCTCTCTGGTGACAATAATGGTTGTACTCTACGCCCGGATGCGCAATAAAATTAGGAAGGATCAGTCAGAGGTAAGCAACAAACTGTTTGATGAACTCTGCGCCAAATCGGAATTGTACCCCTCGGAGGTAAAAAAACTGCAGCAACTGCTCACCCACGAGGTGATACCATATCCCCACACCATTTTTCAGTCTGCCGCACTTTTTGAACGGTGTGTCGATGCGGAAATCCGCCTGCTCCTGCTGGGTATCGGCGAGACGGAAGATATTGACGACGATGAAAAAATTATTGCTGCAATCCGCAAAAAACTCGGATACAGCTATCTCCCGCTTGAGCATCCGTTGCTCTCGACACGAAATCTGGAAATAGGGCAATCGGTCAGCGTATTCACCCTTACCGGCAGTGCCCCCCTGATACAACATGCGATCATCGTTTCGAACAGAGAAACTTCATTCCGGCTTGAATACGACAACGAACCTGACGGGCCCATTCATATATTGCCCGGACAGGAGATCAAAATCGCTTTTGCCCGCCAGGGTGACGGTGTCTACGGTGTGAAGGTGGAGATAGCCAGTGCAGCGGAAGCAACCATTGAGTGTTTACACACTCTTCACTTCCGCCGCAACCAGATGCGCCAATATGCCCGAATCGAGGTTAATTTACCGATACGCATTCGGATGATTCCGGTCACGAAACCGGGAGTAAACGAAGTGTTTCCACAACATGTCGATGCGAAGTTATGCGATATCAGCGGAGGAGGGTTGAGTTTTCTGTATGAAAAACCATTCGTTCCCGGCGATGCGATTGTCATGCATTTTTCATTGAGTACCGGAAAATTCACCTCGGTTCCGGGTAAAATTCTGCGTGTCAATCTGCAGGAAGGAAAAACAACCACCTGGTATCGCCACCATGTTCAGTTCACCAACATTGAACAATCCCACCGGGATCGGATCATAAAATATATTTTTGAGAAACAGCGACAGATTAATCAGATGCGATAAGCGGATATGACCATGGACCCTTACCGGAAGTATTCATCATGCGGATAACATCGACGGTATTTTCCAGCAACCGCTTCGAACAGGGCGGTATTCGACTGCGCGTTCTTATCGTGCTCCTCACCCTGTGTATTGTCGGCGCCACCATCTACCAATTACTGCATACCCTCGGGCAGAACCAGCAGACCAATCACCGAAAAGCACTTGCAATAAGTGAATACGGGCTTATGATGGCCCTGCAACAGGAACCCGCCGGTGCGACACCACCCAGGGCCATACCGAAAACCGCCTATGATGAAGGGTGGTACCGGGTGACAACCCGTCAGGACACCCGGGATGACACACTCTTCTGTACCGTTACCTCCATAGGAAAATTCGGTTCGGCAACGGAACAGCGAGAATGCATACTGCGACTCACGGTAGAGGGTCCGGACTCGACATGGGTTCGTGAAAGCATGCATTGACCGTACGGTATTCCTGTTGAATTAACCCTTCCCCGCTGCGCCCCCCCCAACCGACCTGCATTTACGACTCTTAAAGCGATGTTCTCCTGTTTTCTTTACCATTTTTATGTTGACATATTTGCGGCGCATTGTTACAACTATATAGTATCAAGCGAAATCACTCTGCATCCCTCCGGTAGCAGCGTGATGAATCACGCTGAAGTAGGGCGTCTCCTTTACAGGGAAAGCATGCATGAATTTACTCGGGAAACTGCGTGGTCAGTCATCAACTTCCGCACTGGACATAGGTAACCATTCCATAAAGCTGGTCAAGCTTCGCCACCTGAAAGGCGGGTATTTTCTTGAAGCAACCGGTATAAAGGACCTCCCTCCCGGTACTATCGAAGGAAGTGACATCAAGAAGCGGGACCTTCTGATCGAGGTGCTCACCACACTGGTTAACCAGTGCGACCCCTCAATCGTCGAGGTGGTATTTTCGATGTCGGGGCACGGTATTATTTCAGATAAATTCACCTTTAAGATTGACCCCGGTGAAAATGCCGAGGAACTCATTTTGTGGGAAGCCGGACAACGAAGCCCTTTCGATGTGGATGACATCACCCTTGACTATAAAATTCTGCACCGCAACAGTGAGACCAACGAAATCGAAGTTCTGCTTGTTGCCGCCAAAAACCAGGTCATGCAGAATTATATTGATCTGCTCTACGACGCCGGACTTAAACCGGTAATCGTTGATGTTGACGCATTTGCCATCAACAACTGTTACGCACTAGAATCCTCGGGAATGCCGCCGAGCGGCGTTACCGCACTAATCAACATCGGACATGATCTCACTAATGTCACGTTTATAAAAGACGGAATTTACCACAGCGCACGTGATATCTCGACGGCGGGGGATTTTTTTAATAAAACGCTGCAGCGTAACCTCGGCCTGAGTATGGACGATGCAGCCCTAGCGTTGAAAGGACGATCCACCACCTCGATTGACCAGACAAAACTTTCTCAGAGTATCGAATATGCCGCCGAAGAACTTTCGTCCGGTATTGATCTCGCATTCTCGTACTTCAAGAGTTCCGAGAAAAGCGAAGCTATCGATCGGATAATCCTTTCAGGAGGCGGGGCCTATATCCCTCACATGGTTGAATTTCTTGAAAAACGACATGAAGCAAATGTCCAATTATCTAATCCACTCGCATATATACAGTATGACCCCGGACTGTTCGGCGCTATCGACCCGCAGAACATTTCCGCACTGTTGACGGTTGCCGTCGGCCTTGCTTTGCGGAAGGTGGAAATTGAATGATCGAACGGATTGAAATCAACCTTCTACCGGCGGAATACCGGGTACATCACAAATCTTTCAAGATCAAGCGAGAGGTCGCGTATCCGTTTCTCGGTGCCTGTATCATAGGCGTCGGATTGTCGCTTTTCACTTTCAGCCTGCAGAACGCGAATCGTGTTGCGTCAAATGAGATCAAGTCACTCTCGCAAACGATTGAACAGAACCGTCCGATTCAAAATGAAATCAACCAACTTCGGAGTGACAAGGAAGCCATTATCCAGAAGATCCGGGCACTCGAACTCATCAACGTGAATAGAGAAAAATGGGTCAGACTCATGGAAGAATTTTCCAACCGTCTGCCCGACTACACCTGGCTGGTCACCGTCAAGGAAGAGACGAGCACTCCTCCGGTCATCCATATCGAAGGTAGAACATACTCTTTTCCAGAGGTAGCCAATTACATGTCCAACCTCAAGGAGTGCAATTACATACAATCGGTTGACCTGTCTGAAATCGAACAGATTTCTCCCAAAGAGCGGATTTTCAAATTTTCCATCTCATGTGCGATCAAAGCGGACGCGTACCTCTCCACGGAACCATCCATACCAGCCGGGAAGGTAGCGCAATGAAAAAGTTCTCTATCAATCTGAAAGATCCGCGTCTGCGAGTACCATTGCTTATTCTGGCGATTGTTGGAGGTGGCACCTATTTCTGGTACGACCAGATGTACACACCACTTACCGCTGAACACACAAAACTTGACAAAGAGCTCACTGCGAAGAAAGATACGCTTCGCACCATTCAGGCTCTCAAACCGCAACTCGCGCAGCTTCGTGCGGAACTCGGCGCAGCGCAATATAAACTTGACTCCCTTAAATCCATTTTTCCCGATCAGAAAGAAGTACCCAAACTTATTCGCGAAATCACCTCGGTGGCGCGTGCATCGGGTATTACCACAACGCGGTTCAATCCTATGCCGGATGTGGAACGTGAATATTACATCGAAAACCGGTATTCCATAATGGTCGAAGGAAGATACCATGATTTGGCCGACTTTTACGCGTTCCTGGCCAACTTTACGCTGATTATCAATTTATCATCAATGCATATCGCCACCAACCCGGCTCTGAACGAATCCGGTGAGGAATCCGGATACGAGTTTGCGTCTACAGTGGTGGCTTCTTTTGAAATGACAACATTTTCATCGAAAAAATAGCGATATGAAATCAATTGCACGTACCTTCCATCCCACCTGCAGTTATTGCCGGAGCCACCTCTATTTGCTTCTGCTGGCACTCTGCACCGGTGCGTATGCAGGTGTACTGCCGGTTGTCAGTGATTGCAACGTCATTGCAGGAGCACGCGGAGTCGCAATCGCATTATCAGCCGACGCCCCGTTTCAGGCAACATTTTCAGTTCGCGGTAAAACCGTTCAGATAGCTCTTTCCAAATGTGTTTACGCTCTGTCCGAATTTTCCTATACCGATTTTCCTTCCGCATCACCCATACGCAGCATTACCGCCAAAGATGCGGCATCTGGAAGCGCTTCTCTGGAAATACTCCTTAAACAGACTGTTTCCACGCCGGTCAAAGCAGTACAAAAAGGCAATCAGTGGATGGCCCTGCTCAGTGATAAACCGGTTGCGGAATTTGCATGGAAAGCATCATCCGCCGCACCAGTCAGAAAAACACCTCCCCCTACGGAAAATCCTCCGGAGGCTTCCCCGCAGGTTCAGGCGCCTTCCAAGAAAACATCGGAAACGCCGGGAGCCTTACGCAACATCCGATTACTTCAACGCGGACAGATTTGTGAGCTGGCGTTTGAATTCGACGAGGAAGTCGCTTCAAGCATAAGAAAAAACGGTGTTTCCATTATCTTTTCCGCTGAGAATATTTCCAATCAGACCGGCTCAAAATTATTGCAACTGCCGCCCAATTCCGTATTTAAAAAAGTGTCGGTCGCGGAAGTTTCCTCAGGAGCTACCCCGCTTTTGCAAGTCACCATTACGATCGATACCGCTTTGGCGGAATCGAATTTCAATGTCGCATTCACGCGGGGAACAGTACTCTCCTTTTTTCTTATGCAGCGCAAGCAACAAAAGGCGACACTCTGGACTTCAGGTCATGGTCTTGCATGGAACTACCAGTTCTACAATGTACCCTCCTACGATGTTGATCTTGCCTCCATAGGAAACAAGGCTCGTCGTGACGCCCGGCAGCAACTCTCCCGCGAGAAAACCTTTGCCATCAGGGAAAATACCAAGCCTGACAAAAAACAGGAGGACGAGATTACTCAACCTGAAAAACCAGTTTCATCCGATCCGATTGCCCCGCCGGCGCCCGCAGTTGCGATCTCTCCTCCCACGGAAGACACTACTGCAACAATGGTGGTTACCGCTGATCGTGTAAACATCCGTGGTGTTCCATCGCTCAAAGGAATGGTTCGCGGTAAACTGGCTTTGGGAGATACTGTTTATGTCGTCGGTTCCTCTAAGAAGTGGTATAAAATTAATTCACAAAAAGCAACCGGCTATATTTTTTCAGGTCTTGTCAGATCCATCGATATGGCAGTGACGGCACCGACATCAATTGCAGCGACCGAAGCGGCAAAACCATCCGTTACGCCGCCTGCACCGCCACCTGTCATCACACCGGTTTCAACACCAATCACCAACGATGTCTACCTCACCTCGCATACGACACCCGCATCTAACGACCGGATGCGATCCGCAGATGCCGCAGAACCTGCAAAAAGCAGCAAAGGAATTCGATACAACGGCGGTGGACGTGATCCTTTTGAACCGATCATCCCGAGTTCCGTATCAGCCAAGGGGCTCCCTTTCGCTGAACACCTCCGACTTGTCGGTGTTTTATTTGATGATGCCGACAGAATCGCCCTGTGTGAAGACATGCAGAACGACAATCGCCCCTACGCATTGCGCGAGCATGAGCCGGTGGAAAAAGGTAAGATTCTTAAAATTTATCAGGACAAAGTAGTGTTCCTCATTACTGAATTCGGTATTTCACGATCGTTCACGCTTCAGCTTTCAAAAGTCAGCGATGAGCAGAAAGCGAGTAAAAAATGAAAAGTAATTGGTTGTATTATCCGCTGCTGGCTATTGCCTGTTGCATGATTGTCACGGAATCTTCCGGGAGCGATTTGCAGGGAAGAACCGCACTGATAGACCATTTTGAAGTCAGCAACGCCAAAATCAGTTCAGTCTGCAAACAGCTGAGTGCCTTCAGCGGCGTTGATATCATTGTTAACGATAAAGTTCAGGGTACCGTCTCGATTTCTGTCTCCAACAAATCCTGGAAAGATATCCTCGAAATCATCTGCCGGGTCAACAACCTCACCATGTCAAATGAAGGTTCGTACATTTATGTTCTTTCCAGTGATCAGTTGGCGAAAAACGCCACCAACGTTCAGGCGGCACAGGATCTCGGACCTCTCAAACGGGAAGTGATCGCTATAAAGCATGCCCCTGCTGCAGACATCGAAAAATCGATCCAGTCATTACTTTCATCCAGAGGGAAAGTAACGGTCGTAACCCACACCAATGCACTGATCATTCTTGATACCGATGAAAACATCAGGCAGATCAGGCAGATGATAAGCCAACTGGACATTGAAACAGCTCAAATATCCATCTCCTGCAAAATCATTGAGGTATCTTCAGGAGTAATGCAACAACTCGGTGTTCATTGGGGATACGCTGATGGCGAGACCGAAGCTCAGCATATGCCCAAGCCAACTGCACCCGGAGACCTCGTTTCCGGTGCGCTGGAGCGTATTACCTACGGAATCCTCAATTCACAGAATCTCAGTGCTGCCCTCGAATACCTTTACGGAGACAACAAAGGTGAAATCGTCGCGCAACCACAGATCACGACTGTTGACAACAAGGAAGCACGTATCTTTATGGGGCAGCAGGTTCCCGTAAAATATCTTGACGAAGCCGGCAACACAGTCGTCAAAATGATCAACGCCGGCACCGAACTGATCGTCAAGCCGCACATAAGCGGCGAAGGCCGCATTCTTCTTGAACTCAGCCCAAAAAAGGAATCCTACGTCAGACAATCGGATGGAACACCAGTCATCAACCAGCAGAGTGCTTCAACCAACGTAGTGGTGAACAACGGAGAAACCGTGGTTATTGCCGGGCTTACCTCCAATGAATACACCGAGTCGGAAGAAGGGATTCCAATTCTCAAAGATATACCACTTCTTGGCAATCTGTTCAAGCGGTCCAATAAAAGCAGGGAGAAAAAAGATCTGATTATTTTCGTTACTCCCTACATTCTCAATAACCATTTGACTGCAGCTGCTGCAAAATCACCGGAAGACGTTATACAAGAATAATTTCCTTCGTCACCGACGACACACTTCAGCATGTTCATAAATCATGCGATTATGTACATGCTGAAATGTAACTGACTCCGCGCGATCGTCATTTTTCATACCTTTCCGTAAAAAGCATTTGTTTAAAAACCTGCAATGAAGCTATTTTATCGTCATGAACAGTAAATTCCACACCACGATGCATATAAACAGTACGCCATTTTCATGGCGTACTGTTTATATGCTATTTGTCACAGCATGGTCTAATCGCAACAGTATGAATTTTATCCGGTGGTGGAAGATGTAAAGCACAGTACTGAACAGTGAACATTCAAACCCGCTGCCGGAACTACCGGCAGCGGGTTTTTTCTTTTTAAATGGAGTTTTTATGCAACACGCGACCTCCTGGGGGATCACTAAAATGCTCGGCGCAAACCTTGTTTTCTGCATTATGGCCTGTCTGGTCAGACTTCTCGCCGAATGCAGTGCCTGGACGACCACGCTCTTCCGTTTCCTTATGGGAATGGGTATCGTCGGTTTTCTGGCTATGAGTGGAAAAATAGAGCTTGGTTTTGTTAACAACAGAGGGCTTTTCTTCCGTGGATTTATCGGTGGAATTGCAACGGCACTTTTTTTCTATTCCATTACAAGAATCGGCCTCATACGGGCGGGGTTTTTCGCCAGCCTGTACCCGGCCTTCGCGACACTCTTCGGATGCCTGTTTTTAGGTGAGCGGATTTCCGTACGAAGGCTGATCGCCCTTGGTGGTGCTCTCATCGGGGTAGTTGTTCTGATGCGCGCCCCTTCAGGGTCCGGAGGTTTTTTCGGCACTATCAGCCGGTATGACCTTTTAGCTCTCACCGGCTCAATGCTTGCCGGTATGGCGGTTGTATCCATTAAGAAACTGCAGTCCACGGATTCGACCATTGCAATTTTCTTTGCGCAATGCCTGGTGGGAGCAGGTATTGTATTCGTACCTGCGAGTATCACGACAGTTGCGGTTTCTCCCGGTTCACTCGGCGTACTGCTTTCCATAGGCATACTGGCAACTGCCGGGCAACTGCTGTTGACCGACAGTTTTCGCCACCTTTCAGTGGCAACCGGTTCGATTCTCGTCATGACAACACCGGTATTCAATTGCATCGCAGGCCTGATTTTCTTTCACGAACCGCTCTCGCTGCAGACGGGAATTGGGGCGCTTATAATTCTGGGATCATCAGCAGGCATTCTCTTAGACAAAAGATAATCCGCAAACTTTTTACACGTTATCACTTACCGGGACGTTTTCCGGATTATCGATCCGGGAAATATCCCGGTACCATAAAACCTGCAGCACCGCAGCACCCGGGATTCAGGCTGAGAGAATTCACCCCCGGAGCGACCTGTTGCCTTGGCTACACCCGCCGACACATTTTTAGTAGAGCGACAGGTGCCGACAACAATTCCGGCACCCGTCTCCACTCACCGCCTTAGTAAAGGAGTCGGCAATGCGTTATGTATTTCTGCTTCACGGCATCGGCATCAATCCCCCGGGATGGAGTCAGAAGATCCGGACCGTTCTTTCCGAAAAAGCGGTTTTCTACGCAGCCCGTTCGGGAGAAACCCCGCAACCGGTGCAATTCGTTGAATTGCGTTTTGACCATGTCCTGGAGCGCAACATTGGCTCGTTTCTTGACGGAGGCGGGTCACTAAGTCCAGTGAACGACTGGCTCAGGGAAGGATGGGACCAACGGGGACCGAATGCCAAATTGAGTCTGAACAGTTTCATCAGAGATTTCGCCCTTGATGTCGCGTGTTACCTGTGGGGTGGCGATACAATGGTGGAGATTCTTGAAACTATCGCCGAAACCATGGTCGAAACAATCATGCCGGGGCCGAAAAAAAACGATTTTTACCTGCTCTGCCACAGTCTCGGAACGAAAATTGGTTGTGACCTGCTCAACCTGCTTTACGAACCAGCCGGAGGCAGCAACCCCGCATATCCCAACATCAACAAGTTGCATCCGCTTTTTTCACTGCGACCCAACGGCGACCCCACCCGCACCTCTCCTGATTTTTCGGGGCTCTATCTGATCGCCAATGTCGCCCCGCTGCTCAACAGGTTTGACAATCAGTCATACGATGCGAATTCATCGCATGTAAGAATAAGCATTCCTGGAACACAAGGCGGTATTATCAGAAACCACTTCAGGATCTTCAATAATCATTACGACCCGGTCGCCCGTTGCGGCGGTACCAACCTCATCAATCCCTCGGTTTACACCCACCATACCGTGATCGCACAGGCCAACGACTGGCTTATGCACTTTTATGAACAATACCTTGATCATCCACTGGTGCATATTCCCCTGATCGAAGATTTCTATGGCCTGCAGCTTTCAGAACCGGTCAAACTGAAGGCGATTCAGGATTTTGAATCCGGATGTCATCTTCCCGCCATAGAAGCGACCCTTGAAACCGCACTCTCACTTCTGCCGGAATATAATCCGACCGACCCGCAAAAGGGCCTTCTTTCATTTCTCTTCGAGACAGCCCGGAAACTCGGAACCATTACCAACGACTCCCCTGAAAACTGAGGTGCCCTATGCGTAAATCTATTATTTCTTTATCAGTATTCCTGTTTTTAGGAGCGGCCACCCCTCATGCAGCTACCACAGAGCTCAGCTCCAGCTACCGTCTGATGGATGCCTATGCACTCACTGCCAGCGACCGGTACCAGCATGCCGCCAGGCTCTTTATGGACCTGTGCTATGCGTTCTGTGTGGATACTGGCGACAGCAGCCCGGTTCCGCCACATGTCGTCAGGACCGACAGTTCGTTTTACCGGTCCCTGCCAGGGATTGAAGATTGGAAGGATTACTGCGGCAACATCATTCAGGCACTCTACAAACAGGAAAAAAAGCGGTCGGTGGTTCGACCTGTTGCCGGACGGTTGTACGATGTTACCGACCAGCTTCGATTTCTAAAAGCGGCAGAAAACAACGGAATCACTATTACGAAACTCCCCTGGTACAATCTGGCCGATTCGCTCTGGAGCGATACTGCTCGCACGCTGGCAGATGCAAAAATCGCCGCAGTTGCAACGCAAATTACGAACCTTGTTGTTGACGAAAACGACCAGCAGGCCCGTAAAATCGCCGCCGCACTCCTGGATACGGTTCGTGTCGTAAAATCTCTCTACCAGCGGAAATATCGCACAGGCTACCGAAACCGCAACATCCTTGAATACTTTATCGCAGGATCATTCGAAACCTTCGTCGCTAAAAAACAGCGACAGCTGCTCTCCCCACCGTCACCCTTCGAGCTCATTCTTCTGAGCAAACCTATGATGACGGCGGGTACGGGATCTCTGTACGATGGCGGTTCCGACAGCAACAATATCTATGTACTGATTCCCTTCGCTGGAGCCGACCGGTTTACGTCCAACTATAAACAGTATTTCGGAGCCTCGGTATTTTCCGCCGTACCGCTTGGCGCCAAACCATACCACAATGCGTACTGGGGTGTCGAAGCGCACTTCTCCAACAAGGCGCTCATCGGCTATGGGTGGAAAATTCCAGACTTCTCGACACAGAAACTGTTTATGACGATACCGCTGGTGAGTGGCTGGGGCTGGTTCGATTAAAAAGGTCAGGCACACTGCCATCCGGCACAATGTACCTGACCAGGAAAATTACGCTATCGAGATGAATTTACTTCCAGGAACATTGCAGATCGGACATACTTCGGGGGCAACACCTTCAACGGTATTCCCGCACACCGGACAGACGTAGAAGGCTTTCGGAGGAAGATCGCTTCCTCCCTTTACCGCTTCGAGAGCTTTCGAGTAGAGATCATAATGAATCTTTTCAACCGCCATTGCATTTTTAAATGAGTTGAGTGCCTGTTTGTTGCCTTCAGCCTCCGCCGCAGCGACCATGGCCGGATACATTTCTCTGAACTCAGCCCCCTCACCCGCGATTGCCGCTTCGAGATTTTCGGATGTCCCTTTGATGCCACCCATAGCCTGCAGATGCGCATGGGCATGAATGGTCTCCGCCTCTGCCGCTGCACGGAAGAGTTTCGCCACCTGCGGCAAACCATCACTTTCGGCTTTTTTCGCGAACGCGAGATATTTCCGGTTCGCCTGACTCTCTCCGGCAAATGCTTCGGCCAGATTATTCATAGTACTCATACACCAGCTCCTTTGATAGAATGATCAGATCCTGTTGCTTCCGGATAGAAATATACTTTTCTCAAATCCTTTCAGGATTTTTCGGCATTAAAACCGTTGCATGCATCCATTCGTTTCCGACCGCTACACTCCTCACCCCTGCCGAAAACTATTTTTTACACCTCACAGCAGCATTTTTTTGTTCAGGAAAGAGCAACAATGGAAAAAACCTACAATCCCTCACAGGTTGAAGAAAAATGGTATACCGAGTGGCTTGCAAAAAAGCTGTTCCACGCCGACCCTTCCTCGGAAAAACCGGCCTACTCGATCGTCATTCCTCCACCCAACGTAACCGGTGTTCTCCATATGGGCCATGCGCTCAACGATACGATCCAGGATATTCTCATCCGGTATAAAAAAATGTCGGGATTCGAAACGCTCTGGATGCCCGGAACCGACCATGCGGGGATTGCGACCCAGAACGTGGTGGAACGGAAACTCGCACGGGAGAAGAAAACCCGGCACGACCTAGGGCGCGACGCCTTCATTGAAGAAGTCTGGAAGTGGAAAGAGCAACATCATGCCACTATCACCAGCCAGCTCAAAAAACTTGGCTGCGCCTGTGACTGGGACCGTGAACGATTCACCATGGACGAAGGACTTTCTCGGGCGGTACGTAAAGTATTTGTCGAACTCTACAAAAAAGGACTCATCTACAAAGGTAAATACATCATCAACTGGTGTCCCCGGTGCCGTACCGCACTCTCGGATGAAGAGGCGGAACATAAGGAAACCGGCGGAAATCTTTATCATTTCAAATACCCGTACGCCGACGGTTCAGGATTTGTAACCGTTGCTACCACCCGGCCTGAAACCATGCTTGGTGATACCGCCGTTGCGGTCAACCCGAAGGATGAACGGTATGCCGGATGTACCGGAAAAATGCTTACGCTCCCGCTGGTAAACCGGCAGATCCCGATAATTACCGACGACTTTGTCGACCGTGAATTCGGCACCGGTGCCGTGAAGGTCACTCCCGCACATGATCCGAACGACTTCCAGATGGGGCTGCGTCATTCGATGGAGCCGGTGGTGGTTATGGATGAGTCGGGGCTGATGACCGGACCCGTCCCGCAGCAGTATCTGGGTATTGACCGGTTTGCCGCCCGGAAAATGGTCGTTGAAGAGATGACCGCTCTCGGACTGGTCGAAAAAATCGAGGAACATACTCATTCGGTTGGCCATTGTTACCGTTGCAGCACCGTGGTGGAACCCTACTACAGTGATCAGTGGTTCGTGAAAATGAAACCTCTCGCCGAAGAAGCGATGAAATCAGTAAATGATGACCGTATAGTAATTTTTCCGCAACGCTGGAAAAAAACCTATACCGACTGGATGGAGAACATCCGTGACTGGTGCATCTCCCGGCAGATCTGGTGGGGACACCGCATCCCGGTATGGTACTGTACCTGCGGGGCTGTGGTGGTGGAAGAGACCGACCCCGACACCTGCCCGGTATGCGGTGGCAGCAGCCTCACTCAGGACAGCGATGTTTTAGACACCTGGTTTTCCTCGTGGCTCTGGCCCTTTTCTACCATGGGGTGGCCGGAAGCAACCGAAGCCGTGAACAAATTCTACCCGACCAATGTACTCGTCACCGCTCCCGAGATTCTCTTTTTCTGGGTGGCACGAATGATCATGGCGGGGCTGCAGTTCACCGGCGACCTGCCCTTTACCGATGTTATTCTGCACGGTACGGTGCGGGATAAAACAGGCCGGAAAATGAGCAAATCACTCGGCAACGCAATTGATCCGCTTGAAATAATCAACGTGAGCGGCGCCGACGCGCTGCGATTTTCCATAATAATGATAACCGCTTCAGGGGCCGATGTCTACCTGGGCAAAGACACCTTTGACATCGGAAGAAACTTCTGCAACAAGCTCTGGAATGCCGCGCGATTTATTGTTTCCATAGAAGAACCGATCGCAACAGAATTTTCAAAGGTACAATGGATCAAAGCGGAAGACCGGTGGATCCTGAATAAACTTCAGGTGCTTATTGACGGCGTAACCCAGTGTCTTGAAACCTACCGGTTCAATGAATCATGCCATCTGCTGTACGATTTCATCTGGCATGAGTTCTGTGACTGGTATATCGAAGCCAAAAAGGGAGATCTTTACCAGACTGAAGACCCGGGTCTGACAGCGAATGCTCTGGGCCAGTTACGCTACCTTCTCGAAACGATCCTGAAACTGCTTCACCCGATTATGCCCTTTATTACTGAAGAAATCGCGTTCCACATTAACGGCAGCGTTAACGCACCCGGAAATGCCGGTACCTATACACCATTTTTAAGTAGCGGGCCCACCTGCTGGCCAAAAAAGGACAGCAAGCTTACCGACCCCGAAATCGACGTCAAATTTTCACTCGTCAAAGACTGCATCGTCGCGCTCAGGACCATCCGCTCGGAAAACAATATTCCGCCGGGGAAAGAGGGCACTGCTGTGATTATTACCACGGATGAAACCACCGCCGAATGGCTGCAGTCCCAAAGCGGACTCATCAGACAATTCTGCCGACTGGAAGCGTGCTGTATCGGTACTGCCGTTGAAAAACCGGCTTTTGCCGGATCAGCGGTTGTCGGAGGAAATCAGCTCTATATCAGTTTTGAAGGGCTTATCGACAAAACAGTTGAGATCGACCGACTGACCAAGGAGGCTGAGCGCATCCAGAAAATGGTCGAAAATACTGAAAAACGACTTTCCAACAGTAGTTTTGTTGATCGTGCTCCGGCAGATATCGTCGCAAAGGAGCGGGAAAAACTCGAGGGATTGCGTCTCAACCTGGAAAAAGTTGAACATAACCTAGCGACACTTCGTACCTGAGGCGGGTTCTGAAATCCTGTCTCCCCTTTTCCCTTCCGGGCCCCTGGCTGAAAGTATTGTGTTCATGCCCGTTAGTATCAGGATACAATTTCTTCAGTCAACGCAGCTCTACTTGTGGCATCTGGACCAGTCTCTTTTTATTTGTAAAAAAATGCCAACATAAGCTATAATTAGTTTCTGTTTAGAATTGGCCCTTTCAGGACACTGAGGCTCTCGAAGCAATGCACTGAGTTGATCGAAGTGTGACCGAGTTTCCCGTTAAAATGTGTCATTTCGAGAGCCTCAATGACCGTTCTATAATAAACTGTTCAATCCTGAACAGAAACTAATTAACCATTGTTCGTGCATGCACTGACATGTCACCCCACGTTAAACGCTCATGAAGGATAGTGCCCACATGTATATTCCCAATCAGAAAACCCTTGATAACTATGCCGAGATCCTCATAAATTTCGCCCTCAATGACGGTAACGGTATAAAAAAAGGTGATGTAGTCTACCTTGTATCACAGCTGCCGGGTCTTCCTCTCGCAAAAGCAACCTACCGCGCAATACTGAAAAGCGGCGGCCAACCGATCATACAGCTGCAGGATGACGCATTCCGCCTGATACAATTGCAGGATGGAAACGACGAGCAGATCGGATTCTTTCCCGAGAACTATTACCATGGACTTGCCGATAACATCGATCATTATGTCCGGATTCTTGCCGAGGAAGATCCGCTTTTTCTCGCCGGCGCAGATCCCCGCAAAGTGATTCTTTCCAGTAGAAGTACCAAGCCTTTCAGGGACTGGCTTGACGCCAAGGAGGATGTGGGACGCTTCACCTGGACACTCTGCCTGTATGGTACCGAAGGTGCCGCAAAGGAAGCGGGCATGACGATTGAGGAGTACTGGGAACAGATCCGTCGCGCCTGTTTTCTGGATGAGGCCAACCCGCTTGAAACATGGCGTGAGGTATACCGGCAGATGAATCATGTGATCGCATCGCTTGATGCATTGCCGATTGAGAAGCTGCATGTTGAAGCAAAAGAGACAGATCTCTGGGTAAGCCTCGGGAAAAACCGCAAATGGCTCGGCGGCAGAGGCCGCAATATCCCCAGCTTCGAGGTCTTCACCTCGCCTGACTGGCGTGGCGTTGAAGGCACCGTTTTTTTTGATCTTCCCTTATACCGTTACGGTAATATTATCAAGGATATTCGCCTCGAACTGCGTGAGGGACGGATCGTCGATGCTTCAGCAGCTCAAAACGAAGCACTCCTTCGCGAAATGATAGCCCAGAAAAATGCCGATAAAATTGGGGAATTCTCCCTCACTGACCGACGTTTCTCTAAAATAAACAAGTTCATGGCCAACACCCTCTTCGATGAAAATTTCGGTGGAGAACACGGCAACACCCATCTCGCCGTTGGAAAGGCGTACCACGATGCCTGTACCTGCGACCTCAAAGAGATGACCGACGAAAAATTCGCCGAACTCGGGTATAACGACTCTCCGGAACACACCGACATTATTGCCACCGGTAACCGGACGGTGACCGCGCACCTTACCGACGGTTCAACACGGATAATCTATCGCGACGGTGAATTTCAGTTCTGAGACAAACATCGGGCCGATAACCGCTGCAATAACCTGTTGCCTGAAGAATTGATTATTTCATGTATTTACTGCTGAGTATCTCGACGCTCACTTGCGGTTTCGAATACTATTTCTTTCTGTAAGGACGTTCAATTGAACGTCCCTACGTAAATACAACCCACCTTTTCTGAAACTATAATTCTTCCCTGCAGACAGTCCGTTCGTAGCCCCAGTTCACCCAATATCCTTCTTGTTACCACATCTCTTTCATAGCCCCCCCCAAAAGAGACCATTAAATTATCTCCGCAAACCTGTTAAACGATTAAACAAATTGTTTGTTTATCTGTTCCTTAACAGTATAATAAAAATGGTTGAAAAAACAGGTTGTTAAACCGGTTTTTCGGACACTTTAACGGTTTTTATATCAACGAGTTACCAATTACACCAACATAATGTACCACAAAACATTACAGAGTGCCATATATGGTACTCTGTAATACCCGATCGCAATAAGGAGGTAGTTGTATGGATCGGCACTTCACCAGCGGCCAGGCCGCAAAAAAACTCAGGATTTCCATCTCCACCCTCAAGCGGTGGCTGGATGATCCCGGGCTGTCCATCAAGGAGCGACGCAACTACAACGGCTGGCGTCTCTTTTCGGAAACCGATATCACCACGCTGCGGGAATACAAAAAGCAGATGCGGCGAAATGGGAAACGGTTCAATGATACGACCCTGATCCCTGTGATCAACCAGTAACCCGGATTAATGATGATAACCGGACCTATGGCAAAGACTCCCTCTCTGAAAGCAGGAATACTTCTCTGCGTGCTGATGACAACCTTGACATCTGGACAGGTGCGTCGTGGAAGAAATGAGGGTACGTTCAATATTCCCGCCTCCAATGTTGCCGGTGGGGGAAATATTTTCGTTACCGCCTCATTTGCCGGGAGTGTTTCCTCATCGGGAATCCGGCTTGATCCCGGAGCGTCCCTCAACGTCGGTATCGCCGATATACTACAACTTTCGGGAACTACCTCCATTACCAATTTCCGAACGCTCGGCACTACCGAAGGGCATTTTCAGCTTACCTTACCAGGCAATGATCATCTGCGTTTTTTCGGTGTAGCAGCCTTAGGCGACCTGTTTCTTTCCACCGAAATGGATACGTTGAGCGGTGCCGCCATATCCGGACGCCCCGACTATCAGGCATATATCCGTCCGTCAATTATTCTCGATCTTGACTGGATTGCAAAATTCAAAGCACTGCCACTCAAAACGTACGCCATGTTCAGTATGGCCGACAATCCTGATCTGCTCTTTCTGTACTCACAGCTCTCCTTTCGCCTGGGTGCAGAAGTAAAACTCAATAAAAACAGTTATGCAATAGATTTCGGCACCGGGCTCTACAAAGAACTCCGGAAACCTGAAACCGCCTACACGGGAGATAAATCCTACCGCCAGCAGCGATTCTGGATTGAACCCGCGATACGGTATCGGCTGTTCGACCGCTTCAGCATTCTGGGGGCGGCCCGAATTCTCCTGCTCCAACGCGTCAAGTCGGACCGTCCCATTGAACCGACGTATCTCCGGATATCGTTAGGCATCAGTACTCCGCTGCTGTTCAAGGAGACCAACAGCGAAGCTATCCGGACCATGATTTTTCTTGAAAACAGCAAGCAACAGCAGCCGAATGTTATTGACGCTTCCATAAAAAAAGGTACCACGCTTGAATCTACTTCCGGATTTGACATTAAAGATCTTGATCTTCCCGCCGAAGAGGAGGAATCGGAAGAAGAGGTCATGCAGCGACGTGAAGAGATTCAGCAGAAAATGGAAAAAATCGAACGAATGCTGGAGGACCTCGAATGAAATCATTACCGTACATGATCACCACTACAGTACTGTGGATGCTTGCAGCTGCAGCAACGGTGCACCCGCAACAGAATCAGCGCCGTGATCGCGGTGAAACTTTTTACCTGAGCCGTAACTCCAATACCACCGGCCAGGGTAACATCTGGGTGTCACTGCGGGCTGTCGGCCATATCTGGGATGATGCACCGATTGCGATGGAATCCCGGAACACGGCATCCGATGACCTCTCGCCCCGCAGATGGGTTTCGAACATTCGGGCGTTCCCCGAAATAACGCTGCAGGCGGGTATTCTTGACTTCCTCTCCATCAATGCCGAATCCCGCGTGCTTTCTTACGGATTTGAACCGGGTTATTTCGGCGGGGGAGTAAAAGCGACCTGGCCCAATAATCAGGAAATCCGGATGCACGGGGTGGGTCTGTCACTGCAATACCGCTACCAGATGCGGGAGACAGCTCCGACTCTCGGTGGTTATATCGGATTTATGCCCGAGGGATTCGTGGTGAAAGGAAGTTCGATTGAAACAAAGGTACATTATGAATTCGATCTGCTTCCCCGTCTGACTATCCTGCCGATAAGACTACTTGCCTCATCCGGATTCCGGGTCCCGCTCCAGCAGCGCCGGGAACTCTCCCAATTTCTGACTGATGCATGCATTGTTTACAGCGGTTACGGTTTTGATTTCTTCGCGCAATACTCGCTTGAGGCGTTCAACAACCTTATCCACCCCATTGAGATAGAACAACCGGGAAAACGTTTTCTGGTCTGGTTTTCAGAAAACCCGATGTATGCTACCCTGGGAGGTAACGTCAGGTACGACAACGGGATTACCCTCTCTCTGGCGGTTCCCATCCTCCTGAGTACCAACCAGGGATCACGTATGCGCCGGGAGGATCAGACCGAACTGCAGCACCGGGAATCGAACGGTATTTTCACCTACGAAAAAGAGCATAAAATAGTTGACCCGTTC
This sequence comes from Chitinispirillaceae bacterium, assembly GCA_050304135.1. Taxonomy (GTDB): domain Bacteria; phylum Fibrobacterota; class Chitinivibrionia; order Chitinivibrionales; family Chitinispirillaceae; genus JAFGNB01. The sequence continues at coordinate 253,690 of JBNLDC010000005.1, forward strand.
GACCCCTGGTTTGTCAAATGGAAGATCGCCGCGACCCTGACCTTTCCCTTGCACTTTCATATGACCGGAACGGAGATGATGCGAAACTATCTGCTCCTTAAAAATCGGCGTATTGAAAAGAAAATCGACATTGACAGCAGAATCAAACTTGATGAAGGCGCTTCTCAGGATAAGGAACAACAGGAGCAGGAAGACGCGAAGCGTCGACTGGAAAAAATCAAGAAACAACGCGAAAAGGCACTTGAGTAGGCTCAGACAACCAACCATGAAACACCAACGTCCCGATAGCATCCTCATCCCTACGACAGTTGCTGCTGTCTTCCTGCTGCTGTTGCCGATGCAGGTGTGTCTCGGTGCGAAAGTCCGCGAAAAGGATTACTGGACGGCTAAAGAGAACCTTACCATGCGCCTCGGCGCCGAATGGCACAAAATCAGTGTCCTGCATAAGGAAGCTTCAGCGATTGCAGATGTGCTCACCGCTATCCGGGCATTTGAGTTATATCCACCGGCGATGACCGGATTTGAGGATGAGGAAATTGTCCGCTTCGACAAAGCTATCGAGTCGATTGAAAAACGCAACAACCGAATAAGTGATGCTATCGACGACTTCAAGACTCCGCTCAGTGACGCCATCGCCATTTTGCGCGAAATGGTCATCGGTGAACCGATAGAGAGCATGTTTGCAACGCTCGAGAAAGGTGATCTCAAACGCATCAGCGCAATGCTGTCGGTAAAACATGCTATTGACACGCTCTGGCTGCAGGTTGATTCACTTCTCAACGGAACAATGCTTTCAATCGGCATGCCGATTCCTCCAAAGAAAAAGGGACCGATTGAAGATGAGTTCTTCGCCATTCTCAAGGCGAACCTCGGGTTGCAGTCCGAAACATACTACGACCGTTTGAACCGCCTGAAGAAATTCATCCTGTCAACAGCAACACCGGAACAGATTGCTCAGGTGGCACGGATTGAGAAAAATGGAATACGCAGCTATCTCAAAGCCAACCAACCGGCGCTTGCCCGCCGGAAAACCGTTGATGCACTGGCCTTGCTTTCAGGTAAAACCGACCTTTCAGGATTTCATCTGCTGCTTGCCCGGGCGGAATTCATGGAATGTGATTACCGTGCCGCACTCGCCACGCTTGAGAAAATTTCACCATCCGGATCAGACCCTGAACTGCGGATGCTCTACCGGCTGCAGTGTCTTTACGCCCTGCGCGAATACCAGACGATTCTCGGCGATACAACAACCATCACCATTGAAAATCTGCATGGGGCCCGGCGCAATCTGAGCCTCTGGATACTCATTGAAAGTGCACTTGAAAATAAATCGTATGATATGATCATCCGCCTGGCCTCCTCTATTGAAAAGGGAAAACCATACAGCCTTCACGTAATGCATGCGCTCGCCCGCAGTTATATAGTTCGTGGTGACGACACCACCGCTCTCTCAATTCTCGAACAGGCCCAGCGTTACAGAACCACCACCGACGACGACCGTATCGCCCTCAGAGAAATCACCATGGCGATTGCCCAGCTCTATTATGAACGCGGTGAATACGATAAAGCGATCGAGCGATTTTACGAGCAACTCAACAATGGTGTTCTTTTCGAACGGGCACTTTTCGGAATCGCCTGGTCATATCTGCAGTCCGGTCGGTTCGAAAAAGCGGAAACGGCACTGCGCAAAATCATCAATCAGGCACCGGAAACTGCTCTCGGTGCCGAAGGAATTCTCGTTCTGGCCCGCCGTTATCTCCAGAAGGCGGAGTTCGCCTGGAAAAAGCATACTTACGTGGAACGGGAAAAGGATCGGTTAACGACTCTGATCGGAAAGATTGACAACCTCACCACCGGCGACTCACTCTCACCAAAAGCCGTAACGATGCGCAATGCCAGTAAAGAACTCAATGGGCTTCTTGATCGGATTCAACAGGAAAAGGTTGCCGACTACCGCACCATATCCGCCTACTACGAAAATATTGATCGACTCTGCACCTTCATTTCCACGCATTATTACACCGGCACGTTTCAGGAGGAACGGTTCTCTCAGAAAAGGGAATCGGTTCTCTCGCTTATTGATTCCATTCAACAGGAGATCGGCAACCGGCAACAGACCGGGACGACGCTTACCCGTCTCTCCAATGCACGGCAAGAACGACTGAAAATCAAGTCGATCGTTGATCAGACCAATATTTTTTCGACCGTGACGCTTATTGACCGGTTCCGTTGGGAACGGGATTATATAGCATGGCAGAAAAACCGCCTTCAGAAGGGGTCATCGCAAAGCGACACCGCCCTTGCCGTCCGGGCGGCGAAAATTGACGCACTGCTGCTCAAAGAGGATTCCGTACGGGTGCACTATTCAGATATCCTGCAGAAGAGGATACAACAACTACTGGCGGCAAAAATTGACAGCTCAGACGCCTGTTACCTGAACTACCAGCTCGGCGAACTCTACTACCGGGCGGAAAATGCAGCCTATGCCGAATCCTACGAAAACTATGAAAAAAAGATTCAGCGATACGATCAGGCAATGTCCGAATTCCATAACGGTACCATTGACACAATACCCCGAGAACCGAAGGCTCCGGTTCTGAACCATCGGCAGAGTGTGGCTAGCTACCGGAGCGCCATGCAATCCCAACCGACCTCTCCTTTCAGAGCAGCTGCCGAATACAGTCTCGCCTGGTGTTTCAATGACCTCGCCCGCTTCGATAGTGCGTACGTCCATATGCACACCGTTGCAACGAAGTTTCCTGATCATCCGCACGCCCCTCAGGCATGGATGTTCTGCGGCGAGTACCACTTCGATAAAGCGAATCTCAAGGAGGCGCTTGCCGCATTTTATGCGGTTATGAAGCACCCCGAAAGTGAGTGGTTTGATGAAGCACTCTATAAAGTAGCCTGGACGCAATACCGGCTATCAAATCCCGAAAAGGCGATCAGCTCATTTTTGGCGCTTGTCGATCTGGGTGGCGGAAAATTCGGGCATGCACTGCTGGAGAAGGAGTCAATGGATTATATCGCCATCAGTTTCAGTGAAACCGATGCAACCGGCGAAAAGGGACTCTCGCGTGCTACGGCATTTGCCCGGAAACTCGGCGACCCGGAACGTGGATGTCAGATACTGCATCGGCTCGGACAGGTATTCCGTGACCAGGGACGCTACAGCATGGCAAGAAAAACCTACAACTATATTCTCTCCACCTATCCGTCCTATCGGGAAAATCCCGTTGTTGAAGCGGAACTTCTCGCGGTGCTTGAACAGGATGTCAACACGGAGACTTCCATTGCCCAGAAATATGCCTATTTTAAAAAATACCACCGCACGAGCAAATGGGCGGAAAATCAGGTGGATTCAATCAGGTTGCGTGCAGACAGCACCGCGTCAAAAATGCTTTACGATGCAGCCATCAGTTATCACCAGATGGCCCTGCAGAAAAACAACGATACTCTCTACCGACAGGCTGTCGCCACCTATACCGATTATATCAACCATTATCCCAAGTCTCCGCTTGCCAATGAGTGTCATTACAATCTTGCTGAAATTCAGTTTTCCACCGGTAACTATCGTGAAGCCGCCGAGGAGTACATCGCCGTGTCCAGGCGTTATCCGGACAGTAAATACAAAGAAACTGCAGCATGGAATGCCATTGTCGCATCACAGAATCTGCTTAAAATGGAAAGTGGCAACAAACGGTAGAGCGGATGCAGAAGCTTCACCTGATACCGATGCAATCATTCCTCCTGCCGATTCCGGCGGTACTGCTCGCGATGTCACTGCTTGGCGGATGCATCGGACGCAAAACTTCCTCCGTAGCAACTGCTCCAGCTGAAACCACGACAGTTTCAGCAACCGGTTCTGCTGCCCAAAAAGATACCGCTGCCGCTGTTGTTGACACTCAGCATACCCATGCCGCCTCGCTCTCTCCTGCGACACAACTGCTTATCAACGCCTGCGACAATTACCTTTCGGTAAATCGGAAAAGCCCGAAAACGACTGAAGTTCTGACGATAAAGGCATCGCTGTACTTCAACAACAACTGGTTTGATTCCGCCCGATCAGTTTACAAAAGGATCCTTGATGATTACCCGCAAAGTAACTATGCATTTGAATCGATCCGGATGATTGCACAATCGTTTTATGAGGAAAAACGGTTCGATGAAGCAGGGGTATGGTATAAAAAATTAAGTGAAGAAACACCGGAGGGAGTCGATAAAACCGAAGCTATTGCACGCATAGCCGAATCAATTTTCAGAATGGCAGAGCAGCTCGAATCCCAGAGTCGGTTCAAAGACGCCGCGGAACAGTATGAGCGAGTTGCCATTGAATACCCGGATGCCCGCATTGCCGATATTGCACTATTCAATGCGGGGATCGATTATGAAAAACAGGCGGAATGGTCACGGGCCATACTTGTTTTCCAACGGTTGCTTTCCAAATACCCTGAATCAAAATTGCTGCCCAAAACCTTTTTCCGTATTGCCAAAAATCACGAGAAACTGCTGCAATGGGATATCGCCGCCGAAACCTATCTGCGCCTTGCTGCCCGGTTTCCTTCAAATGAACTTACCCCGACTGCACTCTATAACGCCGGGTTCAGCTTTGAAAACGGGGGTAAAATCCGTGAAGCTGCGGCAACCTTCGAAAAAATGGTGCAGCTTTTTCCAAAGTCGAAAGACGCCGCCGATGTGCTCTTCCGGGCCGGAGAACTCTACGGGAAAGTCAAGGATTGGGATGCGGTCAGCAGGGTTACCCGCATCTTCACCCAGCGGTTCGGCAACGATGAAAACCGTGCGATTCAGGCACTCTGCATGCACGGCATCGCTCTCTATATGCGTAACCGGAACGACGAGGCCGTCGAGCAACTCACCAATGTCGCAGCCACCTTCAAGCGGATGAAAAATCCCGGTCCGATGAACACCTATTACGCGGCAAAAGCTCTCTATACCGTGGCGGAAATAAACCATACCGCGATGACCGCAGTTGCCCTCGGCACTCCACGCAACCAGTATAAACGACAACTTGCAGCCAAATCGGATCTTCTCGATAAAGCCGTCGAGGCATATGTGAAAGTGGCCGCACTTAACATACAGGAGTGGACTACCCGGGCGATATTTCAGATCGGACAGGCTTATGAAGATTTCGCCATCGGCATTTTCAGCCAGGACCGTCCGGGAGGCCTTTCCATCGACCGGCGGATCGCCTTTGAACTCGGTATCGCCGAAGCGGTGGAAAAATACTTTATCGAAAAAGCACTTCCATTTCATGAACGTAATGTCAAACTTGGAATCAAGGAGCACCTTGAAGACCAGTACATTCTGCAATCACGGCAGAAACTGACCTATCTTCCGTCTATCGCTGCGGAAAATTATCTCGCACTGGTCGAGATCACCCGCACTTCCGAGCAGAATCAGCAATTGGATGGATTCGCCCTTATCGCCCGGAAACTGCAGCTTTTTCAGAAAATAGCCCCGTTTCAGGAACGGGCAATCAGCCTGTTCCTGCACTGCCTCGAGCTGGGAACCACCTATCAGGAATTCAATGACTTCTATAAAAAAGCAAGTGAAGCCATTACCGGCATATCATTCAATGTCGGAGAAACCTACGCCGATGTCGTTTCCATCGCCCGCGACGCTCCCATTCCCGAAGGCTTTGACGACTATGAACGGTTTGTCTATAAATCAAAGCTGCTTAAACAGATTACCGGATATGAGGATCAGGCACTTGAAAACTACCTTAAAACAATTAAAATCGCCGAAGCGTACAAACTCAACGACCTGAGTGTCAAAGAGGCACGTAACCGGATCGCACTGGTACTGTTCAACCGGGGACGATGCTATGATCTGCTCTGTGTGAACGCATTCTCCCGTCCACCGTTTCCCGCAGGTATCGACGAGGCGGAAAAGGAGGAATACCGAGTGCGTTTCGAAGAAATCGGCCTGCGCTACCAGGAACAGGCATTTGATATTTACAAATACGAACTTGACCTTGCGGAACAGGGATATGCTGAAGGCGACTACGTAACCCATGCCTACATCCGTCTCTATCAGAATTTTCCGGAAGAATACGGATCAAAAGAGGAACAGATGATCCAGACCGCCATCAGCTCCGGCTCACAGTGGAAGGTGAAATCCGACTCCCTGCCGCAATGGTATGCGCTTACCTTCAACGATTCCGCGTGGAGCAAGGCACAACGAGCCGCAGTTACCTCACCTACCATCGAAGGTTTTCCGGGAAACACCCCCATTCCCATGTGGTTCGGCAAGGGTAGTCCGGACACTGTCGCCACCTATCAATCCTTTCAGACCGTTTACTTCAGGAGAATTTTCTCCACCGATCAAATGCCGCACAAAGCGATGCTCTATCTTGCAGCCAACGGGACTCTCGACATTTATATCAACGGTGCATTCCTCAGTTCACACTCATTTCTTCCCAATGAACGGAAAACGGCCGTGGCACTGGATCTTATGGGAAAAATCCGCAGCGGTACCAATGTTCTTGCGATCAAAGCCAAAAGCGTTGAAACCGCCAGAGCACTCTACCCGCTTGTACTGTTAACAATAGGAACTGACGTCCCCCTTCCAAAACCACCGGGATTTTCAGAACCGATGCTACCGGAGAAAGCCCGTGTCGATGTCTATGTTTTTCCATCGATAAAAAATTTCACTCTTGAACAATCGGAGGCTAGACGATGAAAACGTCCATTGCCGCTTTAAAGCGTATACTCCCTCTCTTGAGCCTGATAACAGGAACAGTACTGTTGACCGCAGCTGGTTTCCCCGCATCCGGAGCAGTTTCTCCTTCTGATTCCACATCGCTTTCGGAATCGCAGGAAGAATACCGGATTGATCAGCCGGGTACCATAACATTCACTGTTGGAGTGAAAATCAGCGGGAAAGTCGAGAAACCACAGGTAATGATCTTTCTGCCGAAAGAAAAAACACAGTATCGCAATGAAATGGTACAGCGATCATTCAGGGAAGAGCTGTCTCAACCACTTCCTTTTACCCCGCTGATGGAGTAGTACCGGTGAAATACCAACGATTATTCCTCGACAGGATCTCCCGTGTGATTTTTAACGGAACCGAGTGGACAAACAACTGCAAACACCTGTTATTACATGAAGTAATACGGACAATCGGCATCCTGTTTATTGACACCACCAGCCAAAACATGGTAGACTATCATGGAAATAGTAATAACATTTCCCTTTAACCGGACGTTTGCTCACCATTGGAGTAAACACATAAGATCAGCAACCTTAGTACCGCTATATCTGAAGGATGATGTTTCGTCTGACGATACCAGAGGTTCATCAGATTGTCCGTCGTTCCTTTTGACCGGCAGACACCGTAACGAAAGATCAATTACCTATTGAGGAGGTCCAATGGACAACGTTGTTCGTTTTTTCAAAGAAGGCGGAATCTGGATGTATCCGCTGATTGTCATTTCAGCCTTCGCATTCGCCGTTATTCTTGAACGACTGTTTTATTACTTTATCCATTGCAGAATCAATGCGAAAGCACTGTTGACACAGATAACCCGACTGGTCCGCAACGGGGATGTTGAAAAAGCCAGACAACTTTGTGCCAAGACGAAAACACCGCTTTCCTCGATACTTGAATCGGCCCTCTGGCACTTTCAGCAACAGGAGCCTGATCACGAAATTCAGAACGCTGTTGATGAGATTGCCCTGCGGGAACTTCCCCGTATACAGCGGCGGACTCATTATCTGTCGCTGTTTGCCAATATAGCGACACTTCTTGGTCTTCTCGGTACCATCTTCGGATTGCAGCAGGCATTCGGCGCACTCTCCGCAGCCGACCCATCGCAGAAAGCAACCGTTCTGGCACGCGGGATAGCCATAGCCATGAATACTACGGCATTAGGCCTGATCGTCGCAGTACCCTGCATGATATTCTTCTCGATTCTGGGATCAAAAGCAAACACCATCATAGAGGAAATTGATGAAAGCTCGGTACGGCTTCTGAATTTCCTCTATGCGCAACGACGACCATAGGCCCATGGCACCGGCAGGACACTTTTCAGGAAACGGATAACCATCGATGGCATTTCCGGCAACAAAACGGGTAAAAAAGTCAACAGCCAACGAGATCGAACTGATCGATCTCGATGTGACTCCCGTCATGAATCTGTTCATGGTACTCATTCCGTTTCTTGTGTCAATGGCGGTGTTCACTCATATCGCCGCGATCGACTTTTCGCTTCCCCCCGCTCAGGAGGAAGGTACCGAGGCCGGAGACAGCAAAGAACTTGACATTTCAATTGTTGTTACCCCGTCGGGATTCCGCATTGTCGGTACCGGAAAAAAACTTGACCTCATTCCACGGCTGCAGGGACAGTATCAATTCGAACAGTTACGGATACTGCTTAAAGCGATAAAATTCGAATACCCTTCACAGAAGAGTGTCGTTCTCGTTCTGGATGCGAACATTCTGTATGATGACATTGTCAAATTCATGGACATCTGTAGGGAATCGCAGTTTCCCGACATCGGTCTCTCGGGAGAAATCGGATGAGTTTCAAACTTAAAATCAAAAAAACAGATACTGCCGTCATCCTTGTCCTTTCCGGAGATATTACGGGCAACAGTGTCGGAAAAATATCCGCCAAACTGGAAAGTATAAAGAAAGTCCATGAAGGCACCATCGCCATTGACCTGAGTGAAACAACCTTCATTGACAGCCACGGGCTCGGGGTATTCGTATTTTTCTATCGCCGACTCTCGGAGGTGAATCGTAAACTGGTGTTCCTCAAGCCGTCGGATTTCATTTTTGATCTTTTTTCCAGTTCCAATCTGGTTAAAATATTTACCATAGTAAACAGCGAAGACGATCTATGAGCTTTCCCGCGTCAAAGTCACCCCAGAAACAGGTGCGGAAAACACGGGGTAACCGCCGACTCAAAACATTTAAACCACAGCTTACGTCACTCGTTGATGTCATGACCATTCTGCTTATTTATCTGTTGCAGAGTTTTTCTTCCGAAGGCGATATCGTTACTGTTCATAAAGATCTGATTCTCCCCGAATCATCTGCACAGAAACCACCTGAACTGCGGGTCACCATAACCGTCAACAACTCCTTCATTCTTGCCGAAGACGTCAAAGTCGCTTCGGTAGAGAAAGTGCTTTCTTCCGACGAACTCGTCATTTCCGGACTGCACAGCTGGCTGCAGCAACGTCGTGAAGCCACCGAAAAAATCGGACGTTATTCGACAAAAACGAAATTCAAGGGAGAAGTTACTATTCACGGTGATAAAAGAATCCGTTTCAGACTTCTTAAAAAGATCATGTATACCTGCGGTCAGCAGGGTTACAATAACTTTTCACTCGCAGTCAGGCGGCGGGAGGGATGAGCACGTTTAACCGGCAACCGCGCGTTGTTGTGGCAGGCCAGTATGCCTCCACACCTCTTGACCCTGCTCTCCTGCGTGCAGTGAAAAACAAACACGTTTCCATTACCGATCGCAGTTTCCTTATTCTTGCCACCCTATCGGTTGTCATTCATTTGATATTTATTTTTCTGGTACGGCTGTATCAGGTACCACCGACAACCACCACGGTCATCGAAGAGGTTCCGGAACGGTTCGCCAGGCTTATTATCGAAAAACCGATTCCTAAAAACGAGACGAAACGAAAAACAACGGAAAAAACGACTGAGACAACCGCGGCATCATCAGAAAAAGCAGAGCGTAAACCTGCCGGTTCCGGCCCGACCACCACGAGGCAGCGGACAAAGGCACGGAAATCAGTTGACGCACGGGTCGCACGGGTCGAGAAGAAACTGCGAACCGTTGGAGTGCTCGGCATGCTCACCGGTGTGGGTGCGACCGCTAAAGGCCCTTCTGTTGTAGATGTTCTCGGGACACTTAAGGACCGGAAGGAACGGAAAATTGATCTTGAGAGTGCGCTTGACAATATGACCGGCCTGCAGAAGACCAAGCAGGTGGATCTGCTCGACCGGAAACTGGTGAAGAGTAAAGATGTTTCCATATCCCACAAAGAGGATATCGATGACCTTCTCGCCAATGTCGGCGGAGCAAAAACGGTCGATCTCGCGAAAAAGGGATCGTTCATTATCCAGAAACCTGAAAGCATCGAAGGTGCTGCCTCCTCCAACGCTAAACGGGACAACGACGCGATCAGCGCTATTGTATCGTCCCATAAAACAAGCATTCGGATGAGTTACGAGAAATACTTGAAGCGGGAACCGACTCTTGCCGGAAAAATCACCGTCAGGTTTACCATTGCAGCTTCGGGAAGTATTGCCATGGTAACCATTGTGGAGAACACTACCGGGAACAGTAATCTTGAAAATGAAATCAAGCGTAAAATCAGAATGTGGCGGTTTGAAGCGATCGCCGACGGCGATGTTACCGTAACCTATCCGTTTCTTTTCGCGCCGGCCGGATAGTAACACAAGAAAAGGATTCGTCATGAAAGCTCACCGGCACCTATGTATCCTGCTCTGCATTCTGGTTTCTGCCATACCCTCCGTTGCAGCTATCATTACAAGTGGCGATGTCATTGACATTCAGGTAGTCGGTCACCCCGAATTCTCAGGCAAATTCACTGTAAATGAAAACGGTATGGTTGATCATCCGCTCCTTGCCGATGAAATCATCGTCAGTGTCAGTACCAGTGAGCTGATGAATGATCTTACCTTCCGTCTCGCACGACATTTTGACAATCCGCTCGTACTGGTAACCGTTATCGATAAACCGGAAATCACCGTCACGGTACTCGGCCAGGTCGTCGACCCGGGACCGATAACCACCTTCAAAGGTGCGACTATTCAGGAAGTGCTTAAAAAAGCGGGGGGTCCGACACCTACGGGAGCGGATCTGGCACGTATTAAAATCATTCACAGCAACTCTTCCGACGCTCCTGAACTTTTCAATATGGAAACATTTCTCTCCCGCGGCAACGTACAGGATCTTCCCCGACTTGAGGCAGATGATATCGTAATTGTACTCGCACTCGAAAAATCAAAAAAAGTGAAAGTTATAGGCGCGGTTCAACGACCGGGTCTCTTTACCCTCGAAGAAAAAATGAACCTCTTCGAAGTTATCTATCTGGCCGGTGGGCCAACCGAGAAATCAGATTTTTCACGTATCCGACGGTTTACCCGTCAGGAAAACGGCAAAGTAACCGAAGAGATTATTGACATGCAGGGATTTATTGACAAAGGCCGCATGGATGACATTCCCGATGTTCTCGAGGGAGACGTTGTTATTGTTTACAATCGATGGTTCGACTGGCGGACGGTGCTGACCGTACTTAACAACACGCTGCTGTTCATCGTCACCATACAGGCTTTCTCGGGATTATTCAAGTAATGGCATTGACCAACAACATCCGTCTGCAGAATCGCACCGGAATACGCGATTATATTACCGTTATCCTTCGACGCCGGTTTGTCATTTTCGTATCCTTTCTGAGTGTACTCCTCTCTACATTTTTTTACGCCCGACGGATTCCGGACGCCTTCGAATCGTACTCAACACTGGTTATTGAAGAGCAAACGACAGTAGTAAACCAGATGGTCGGAAGCACCACCCGGTCACTTTCGTTTTTCGAAGGTATTCTCAACAGCCGTACCTTTCAGGAATCCCTGATCGACAGTATCGGCACCGAAGCGTTTCTGCAGCATTTTCCGAAATTTACCCGTGAAAACATTCTGGAATTCATCAACGCCAATCTCACCTTGAGGAAAACGTCCTATACGGCATTTCTGCGCCTTAACGCACGCGCTCCGACCAGAGAACTCGCCTATGCGATGGCAAACATCGGCACCGCGCTTTTCCGCAACCGCTGTCTCGAAGTCACCAACGAGGAATCGCGCCGGGGTGTCGTTGAAATTGAAAAACAACTGCTCCTGATCCGTAAAAACCTTGAGCAGGCAGAGCATGATTACCGTAGTTTTATTGACACCAGCGGCCAGGTGGAAGAGGGAACCACACCTGAGCTTAAAACCCTCACCGAGGCGTATGCGGCGAGTCTTGCGCAGCTCGGCATCAAAGAGGCGGATCTCTCCGCGGAAAAGAAACAGCTCACGTTACTTGAAGCGAAAATTACCCCGGAGAGCAATTCCCGTTCTTCCGAATACCTTCAACTGAGAACCCGACTCCGTGAACTGGAAAAAGAACGTCTCCGTCTGGAAGGACTCGGTATTCGTTTTTCCGGCATATCAACTGTCGACCGCGAGATACAGAGCATTGAGCGGCAGTTAATCAAATTCAAGCATACCAAGAACAATCAAATTGATCCCGCCACGCTGCGGCAATGGCAGGAACTGCGTAAATCAGTTATTGCCAAGGAAGGCGAACTCGAACTGTTCAAACGACGGATGGAGTCGTACGAAAAAGCAATCGGCAAGTATAAAAAAGGCAACCCCGATATTCTTTCGCAGTCACTGGAACTACTCCGTCTCAAACGATCAAAGGAGGTATACGAGAACCTCTATACCCTTCTGCTCCAGAAAGCCGAAGAAGAGCGGATTAAAAGTACTTCGAGTAATATCGGCGTCAAAATTGTGGATCTTGCCGCCATGCCGACCAAACCGGTTCCGAAAAAACAGGCGCAACTCTATATGGCGGGAGTTCTCCTGGGGCTGCTGCTGGGTTTCGGTCTTGCATTCCTGATTGAATTCAATGATACCACCATCAAATCCAATGATGACATCGAGCGGTATGTTGAGCTACCGGTTCTCGGTACTATTCCACATATTATTCACAAAAAAAACGACATTGCCATCAAGCGACGCTCCGCTAAATCGCATAAAGCAATCACGGTGACCCAATACCCCCGGCAGGTGTTCAATTTTGACGGCGATGATTCGGTCAATACCGAGGCGTACCGTTCACTGCGGACCAACCTGCTCTTCACCAGCCCCGACAAACCGCTGCAGATTCTTGCCGTCACCAGTGCCGGTCCATCCGAAGGAAAATCACTGACGATCTCTAATCTGGCCCTCGCTTACGCCCAGCTGGGGAAACGCACGCTGCTGATCGATACCGATCTGCGTCGACCGGTGCTGCATCATATATTCAACGTGAAGCGGGAGCCGGGATTCACCGACCTGTTCATTGCCAATCCCGACTTTGAACGGTGCATCCACAAGGATATCAAACCGAATCTTTCACTGCTCAGTGCCGGCATTTTCACGCCGAACCCCGCGGAGCTGCTCGGTTCACACAAACTTGAGCAGCTTCTTTCATGGTTCAGAGAAAACTATGACATGATATTTTTCGACACACCGCCGATTGTCGCCGTTACCGATGCCACCTTGCTCGGCAAAAAAATTGATGGAATGCTCGTTGTCGCGAAATCCCACCATATCGACCGTGAAATTCTGCTGCGCGCGGTCAATACACTCAGGAATGTCGGCGTCAGAGTTGTCGGAGCAGTACTCAACGACATAAATTTATCTCACCGGTATTCAAGTTACGGATATTACAAATACTACTATCATTACTACAAAACAAAAAAAGACTGAACCGGATATGCAGAGCTGATTAACGGCACGCACCAGTCTCTTTTCTGCGGGTACCGACTGAAACGGTCTCATCCGAAAGTAACAGGGTCAGGTGCCACTGATCCGGTCTTCACACTCAGGACCGATGCACCATGCAGCAGCAGGACGACCGCAGCTTCTCCCGTACACAGTATCAATCAGGTCGCTGGCATACCGTCACGCCCCGTTTGAGTCATCCGCTGCAACGGTGGTTACTCGAATGCATCTCCTTCAAGCACGCCGAACTTGACCGATTCACCCGTCGGTGTATTCCAGAGGCGATCGTGGTTGATCTCGGTGCCGGCATCGGATCATACGCCCGGTTTTTTCTGAGACGGTTACCGGCAACCGTTATCGCCATTGACTGGTCTCCCGAGGCGCTTCAGAAAATCCCTTCTGCACCACAGGGAACGCTTTTAAAAATCTGTGCCGATGCTCACCGACTGCCCCTCAAACCAATGTGCATTGATGCGCTCTACACCATAGATACCCTCGGTCATCTGCGGCACCAGGAGCAGGTGCTCGATGAAATTACCCGTATCTGCAGAAGTGGTGCACCGCTGTTTATCCACAGCGAATGCAGTGATTACCGTACCCGATGGCCCGACCGTATGCTCATTAAGCGTACCGGTACCGACCGGATTGCAGAACTTGACGGTCATTTCGCAATCCGCCCCTGCGCTGCAATGCAGATACTCTATGAACAGCGCTTTGTTATTTCCCGGTTTTACAGTCCTGCCGGAATACTGGGCTGGCTGACAGGATATCCGGACAAATATCTGAAACCGCTTTGGGAAAGCCGAGCTTGGTTACCGGCTCTCGCCGCGGCACTCTTTTCCGTAATTAAAAAAATTCCTCTATGCAGATATTTCCTCAGATTGTTGAACACCGGTTCAAACAGGCTTGAGCTGTTTCTGGGTCTGCAGGGGGGCGGTTCATGCTTTGCACAGGGACATACCCTGCAGCGGGATGCGCATGCATCAGAAATCCGGTTACCGGCCATGGATATCCTCATTCCAACCTACAACCGTCCGGCATTACCGGGCCCCCTCATAGAGGCGCTGACAGGTCAACTGCGCGAAGATGACCGGCTGTTTATCGTATGGCAGGGCGATCAGCAACCGGACATTACTGTTGAGGACCGGAGGATCATTTCACTGCACCAGCCTCACCCCAATCTTCCCGTCGCAAGAAACGTCCTCCTGAACATCGGCGGCAACCCGGTCATTCTCTATCTTGATGATGACTGCCGCATGTCGGAAGGACTCCTTGACGAACACCGGAAGGTATACCGGGACCCCACTATAGGCGCAGTGGCCGGATTTGTTGACGATCCGAACGCACCTTCCGGTGCTGCTGTGCCCTCACAATTCAACCCGTCCACCGGAGAACTCGTCCAGCACTTTGCACTTCCGCAAAGCGGACCTTCACTTTCGGTTATGGGGGCCAACATGTCGTACCGCCGAACCGCGCTTGAAAAAATCGGCGGATTCGATACGAACTACCGGCACAATGCGCTCTGGGAGGAGATTGATGTCTCCTTCAGGCTGCAGCATGCCGGGTATGCAATACGTTACTGCAGCACTGCGAAAGTAACACATCTCCCTGCGAGTTCCGGTGGATGTCGTCAGGACACCTCTGCCGGGCACCTGTTTCATCTGTATGCCAACACCGCCTACTTCGCCTGCTGCTACATGCCGGTACGCCACCTGCGTACCTGGCTGCGGTTCTGGAAATACCGTCTGGAATATCTATCCCGGCGTCCATCTTCCGATCATTCAGGTACATCCCGAATCAGACATGATCCCCTGATGATTATCGCCGGAATTTCCGGAGTGTTCAGCGGCTTTTACCGGTTTATTGCCGGCGGCCGACGTATCGGTCTTCCCGCTGCGGTTGTTGCTGCCACACCACCACCCGACCGGAAAGTATCCTGATGAAAATAGGCTGGATATACCCGCACCGGGAGCGATGCGGTATCGCCCGGTACGCAATGAATTATGCCGAGGCCCTCGGGACAATCGAACCGGTCCACCATATTAATCCGGACTGGTTTCTTAAAGATCGGAATCGGCTACGCAGCACACTGGAGGAGTGCGACATCGTTCATCTCCAATACGACACGATAGCATTTATGAAAGGTAAAACTGATTTTCTTAGGCCTCTGATGAAAGCAATCCGGGTTCCGACCGTTGTCTCGCTTCATGAGGTATACCAGGAGAATCCGCAGGTATTTCCCCGCAGTGCACTTCGGGGAAACCCACTGACCCTCGCCCTGAAAAAACTGCGCTGGGATCAGGCTCATCCGGTTGAGAAAATCCTGCGGTCCCATCTGACGGCAGCCTTTCATGCCCGCCACCTGCTGGTCCATCATCAGTATCACCGGAAGCTTCTTATCACAAACGGTATCAGTGAATCGATGATTACCATACAACCAATGCCGGTGCACCGGGTGCAACCGCCGACACCGTTTACCTATGCATCCGACACTCCCCTCCGACTGGGAGGTCACGGATTCATTCAATCCGCCTATGATTTTGACTTGCTTTTTTCAACACTCGGCCATCTGCATATCCCGTGGCAGTTCACCTGGATAGGGGGAACCAGAACTGCTGACCAGGAGCCGCTTCACCAGCAGCTTTTACAACGTATAGACAATCTCGGTTGGAGCAACCGTTTCGCCATTACCGGTTGGATTGACGAACAGACACTCCCTGAGCGTCTTGACGGAGTTGACTGTATGCTGGCTCTGTTCAAACATCGCAGCTCATCGGCAAGTATTTCCCGGATGCTGAGCTACGGAAAACCGGTTATCGCCACCGACCTGCCGATGACCCGGGAGATCGCCAACGCCAACCGGTACTCCCGCCGATCAACCGCAGCTCCCCTGCTGGTTACCCCGATAGACCCAAGAAAAACAGCTGAACAAATCGTAGCATTTACTGAAGACGGCGATCTTCGCCTCCGTCTTTACGAAGGGATCAATGCCTATGTTCATGATCACTCCTTTGAGAAGATGGCGCATCGGCTTGTCGACCTTTACCGGAAGTTACTTGCGGAATGAATATTCTTTGGGATATGCGTCTTTATTCGACCGGATACGCCAACCGGGGTATCGGCACCTACTGTAATTCGGTATCGCGGGCGCTTCTCTCATGCCGCCATCCAGATTTTTCATTGTTCGTCTGGGCCGATCCGGAACAGCTGCCACCCTACCTGAGAAACGCAGACATAACCGTTATCCCCTACCATGGAGGAAACTGGAAAACAACCATGGCGGCGCTTCCATTTATCGTTCTCAGGTACCGGATCGACCTGCTCCATTACTGGGTTGCACTCGGCCCCCTGCCTTCAATAGGCATAGCACCCCTGCTCCCGGTTCCATCAGTGGCAACCATCCACGATCTTGGGGTCGAGCTATGGGATACCCCCCACTCCACCTTTATGCGGATGACACCGTACTGGCGACTGCAGCGGCGTTTCATACGTTCAGTATCCGGCATCATCACCAACTCTGACTCCACCTACAGGAGTGCATGTTCCTCTCTCCGGATTGGCGGCAAACCCCATTTAGTGGTATATCCGCCCTTCGCGCAGGCGGAAGATACGGTTACTGTATCAGATCGGAAACCATACTGCATTGCACTCACGGGTGGGCCACATAAAAATCTCAGTAGTATTATTGCCGCTTTCAACTTGGTACACAAAGCGCGCCCGGAATTCCGACTTCTACTGATGGGATCTATTGACTCTCCGGAACACCTATCCATGCCCCTTCCGGAAAACATTACGCATGAACCATCGATGAAGCGGTACGAATTTCATCTACGCCGGTCATCCGGTTTACTGTTCTGCTCTTTTGAGGAAGGTCTCGGCATTCCCCCGATCGAGGCGATGCGATGCGGCTGCCCGCTGCTTCTTTCGGATATCCCCCCCCTGCGTGAAACCTGCAGCAGTGCCGCCCGGTTCACCGACCCCGCTTCCGTTGAAAGCATTGCCGCGGGACTCAGCGATCTTCTTTCCGACACGAAACGTTGGTCGGAAGCGTCTTTCTCCGGGTGGAAGCTATACCAGACACTGAGCCTCGATACACCACAGCGTATTCTTCGTATGTATAATCAACTCCGAAAAAAAAGCAGCTGACCGTAATGAACACTACCGCTTCTGCGGAACCCGTTGCAACCCTTCCCACGGCGGCAGTCTAAATCCCTTCTGAAAATTCTGCGACGGAAATGGTATATTTGAGGTATGCGAATATGGTTTGCCGCTTCACAACCTGCGACTCCTCCGTACAGCCTTCGTTGGTCAATGCGCTCGCTCGCCGACGAACTGCGGCATTTCGGTCATAGTGTCTCACTGATTTTCCCTGCTGCGGCGCGTCCGAACCAACCGATTCGTTTTTCATGGTCGCTCGCATTTCGATTGGTGGTTCTGTTCTGGAAGCGCCCCCTGTGGATAATTACACACTCCACCGACGGGCTTCCGTGTGCCATTTTCATTGCACTTTTCCGTATAAAAACCAGAATTGCACTGTTTACCGATGGATGGGAAACACGCACCATTGTTATTGAGCGCAGACTTCCCCGGTCACTGGCTGCAGTACATCACCCCTGGTACCGGCGCCTGCTGAAGGATATTCTTCTTCGTCTTGCGCTTCGCCGGTCATCGCTCTGCATTTGCGGTACCTTCGACGAATTCCGCTGGATGCGGAAACACCTTTCATCTTCGTACGGAAAATGTATCCCTGTACCAACAGGTGTACCGGTCCGAAAACAGCCGTTCTGGCCAGAACAGGAGACCGCACCGCCGAGTATTCTGTTAACCGGTGAGTATTCATGGAAAAAAAATATCGAGTACGGTATTGAACTGTTCCGGCGGGTACTGGCAGTAAACCATGCGGCACGTCTCTTTTATGTCGGGTGTGGTCCGATCTCCGGAAAAGTCCGGCAACTGCTCTACCCGCTTGGGGATGCGGTATTCACCGTGGAAAGTGAAGCTTCCGCCAAAATGTACCGCTGGTACGAGTCATGCCCCTTTTTACTGCTTCCCTCCCGATTCGAAGCACAACGTCCGCCGGTTATTCTTGAAGCGCAAAGCAGAGGCTGTATCGTTTTTGCCGCGGATATAGCGCCGGTGCGTGAATGTTTGAGCCATGGCCGTACCGGGTTTCTCATATCAGGTGTCAACCCCGTTGCCGACGCGAATCTGGTACAACGGGTCATTGGCGATCACGAGCTGCTTGTACGGGTGGGAAATGCCGCATGGAAACGTGCCTCACGACAGAACATCCGTCGCCAGGGGACACGGTTACTGAGAGCTCTGATCCGTACGACGGTACAATCGATCCGCAATCCCGGATTCCGTAACAGATAACCGTTCTTGCGTATTTACCCTATTTACCAGTAATTTTCTTCCCTTTTTACCGTTACCGTCATATAATAGTATTCAAAATCACCCGAGGTAATTCCGTTGTCGGGAAGACCGGCTATTCACTACCCTCATTCCTTTTCGACAACAGGCTGTACCATTAAAACGGTAGTTGACGCAATGTTACCATAGTAGGCACATCCACCAATCGTAACGAAAGGTTACCCGAGCATCATGCCCCACATACTGATCATCGACGACGATGCAACCATGCGTGATGTTCTCTCTGAAATGATGCAGATGGAAGGATTTGATGCAACGGTAGCCGAAGACGGACTGAAGGCACTGAAACTTCTGGAACAGTCCGCTTTCGACTGTATCATCACCGACATCATCATGCCGGAAAAAGAGGGACTGGAGACGATCCTCTATGTCCGGAAAACCTATCCGGACATTCCTATTATCGCCATGAGTGGCGGTGCACGCATAAAACCGGAATCCTATCTTGATATCGCCATCCAGTTCGGTGCACGCTATGTCTTTTCAAAACCCTTTGAAAAAAAAGAATTCATGGCAGCGATAAAAAATTGTCTGGCAGATTCATCCAACGGTTAACAGTACATCAGCACCGGTTTTTCGCTACACACGGGTCACTGTTTTGGAATAGGCGGCAAGCAATTGTTCCGCAGTGCCGAATTCCTTTTCAATCTCCTCTTCAACCTGAGAATTCTTTTCTTCCTGCACCTGAGGAAGTTGAATCGCCAGTCGCCATGCGAGAACCTGAACATAGTGCACTGCCAGTCTGAAATTAAACAGCGCATGGTCAACCGGTAACCCGTATGCCGCAAAGAGACGCTCACGACGTTCTCCCTCAATATGATATGCCTTGACAATGGTCGCCAGATCAGCTTCGGGGATATCATACCGTGCGCCCTCCCAATCAATGATCCGCAATGCCCCGCCCGGCTCGGAGATAATATTTCGCGGTACCAGATCTCCGTGTACAAGCACCATTCTCCCGCGGTCCCCAAGTGGAAACTGATCGGCATACGAGAGCAGCGAGCCATATATCTTTTCATACCGTTCCCGGTAATCCACCCGTCCACCATACCGCTCTACCTGGAGAATCCGGTCGGTAATAAAACTCACACCCTGTTCAACCGGCACTTCATCAATCACTGCAGAACCGGTATGATAGGCCGCTATAGCACGCCCGGCGGCAGAGAGCAGGGCATTGTCAAGAACATAGGGATGTTCACCATCAACCGGGTCTAGCAGCAGAACCTGAAGATCCGTCCGGTCATCCTCAAAAAAATCAAACACACCGGGACTGATAGTGCCCACATGCTTCAACACCGCATATTCAACATGCAACTGACGGAAAAATGGATTCATGCCGATTTTGGCAAGAAGTGGTCTGCCGCGAAGATGAAAACGGTACAGTGCATTATTCGCACCCTGAGCGACCAGTTCGGGGACTTGGCGGATCGCCCCCCTGCGACTCCAGAGATACCGCCGCAGAACGGTACGATGCTGTTCGATGATTTCCGGACTGACGAGATGATTCACCGGAACTCCTTTAATAGTCTGCAGTAGTGCGCCTGGTACAGAGAGGCATGTTCACGTATGATACTCCGCATTGATCTTCACATAATCATAGCTGAAATCACAGGTATGCGCGATCGCCGATGCATTGCCCACTCCGAGATCAATAGCAATGGTTACCACCTTCTGCCGCAGTGCCTCATGCACCGTTTTATGGTCGAATTTGAGTGGTTGCAGATTCCTGAACACCGGCACCCCGCACAACCTGATCGACATTTTACGATCGGAAAATTTTGCTTTGGAATACCCTACGGCACAGGCAATGCGCCCCCAGTTCGGATCGTTTCCGAAAAGCGCACATTTCGTGAGATTTGAATTGGCAACCGCGCGCGCCGCCAATTTGGCATCTGCTTCGGTAGCCCCACCCTTCACATGGATCTCCACCCGTTTGGATGCTCCCTCGCCATCAGTGGCAATCTGCTTGCAGAGATCATTGCATACCGCAAAAAGCCCTTCCTCGAAATCGGTGAGTACCGCCGTTTCTGTTACCCGTATGCCCGATGCTCCATTTGCCAGCACCAGCACCATGTCATTGGTGGAGGTATCGCCATCGACCGTGAGGTTATTGAAGGTCCGGTCGACCACTCGTTTAACAATTGCATTCAGCCGAGACGGTGTTATCGCCGCATCGGTTGTAATGAATCCGAGCATCGTTGCCATATTGGGGCAGATCATACCCGATCCTTTGGAGCACCCACCGATCGTATACCGGACCTTGCCGCGAACCACTTCCACCGCAGCTTCCTTTTTCACCAGATCGGTCGTCATGATCGCCTCTGCAAAGGAGCGTCCACCGCTTACCGTCAGCAGTTCGCGCAATCCCGGCAATGCCTTCGTGATGTTATCAAGCGGAAGAAAATGCCCGATCACCCCGGTCGAGGCAACTAACACCGCATCGGCATCCACTCCGCACACATGTGCCGCAGCTCCCGCCATTTGCGCGGTGTCCCGCTCACCCCGTTTCCCGGTGCAGGCATTGGCACATCCGCTGTTGCAGAGTACTGCACGGATCGACTTGGAAGGCAGACGGTTTTCACACCAGTTCACACTTGACGCCCGAACATTATTGGTGGTGAACGTTCCCGCAGCGGTGCAGGGTCGCTCACTGTACACCAGCGCAAGATCCGCTCCTCCACTTGCCTTGATTCCCGCCTTCACCCCACCGGCAACAAAACCGGACGCCGCCGTCACACCGCCATCCTTCACCTGGACTTTAAGAGCCATACGCCCTGCTCCCCTGCTAAAATTCCATTCATTCTTATTCTTCCCGGCCGCACAGATACCGTCACCCGGGCTATTCACCCCGAACTTTTTGCTCTCCGGGGGGCACGAATCACCCCCGCAACCGGAACCGGAGTTCCCTGATTGAAAAAACTCCCCCCGCAAAATACCATCTCCCCATTACATTCGAAATCATTTATTGACTGTTTCACGCCGGAATCATATAAATAGAGATATGGCTTACAAGCGATCCATCATGCTCTCCCTTTCAGGGTGTTTTCTGGTTGTGGCTGCCACCTTGGCACAATCAGGTTGGGAAGAAGAGGAGGCCACTGCATCCGCATGGCAGGAACCGCAGGAACAATCAACCTCCTCCGGATACGAAACAGCAACAGCAGACCCCGATGCGACGTATGTAATAAAAAAAGGCGACACGCTCTGGGATCTTTCGTTTGAGTTTCTGGGAGATCCTTTTCTCTGGCAGCAACTCTGGCAGGCCAACAGCTATATTGTCAACCCCGACCTGATTTATCCGGGTAACCAACTGGTGATTCCAGGCAGACAAGTCGACCGTACTCCCTATGAGGGCAGTGACCAATTCACCTCAGAAACCGGTGAGTCTCTGGCGGTATCAGACTCGTTGAAAGACTCCGCAACCGCTTCCAACGAATTTCCCTCCGACAGCATGCTTATTTCACTTATGCAACGTAAAGAGGTGCTCTCCGGCGCCTATCTCGAACAAGTACCGTTTTTATGGTTCGAGCGTGATCAGAAAGGCAATATATTTCCCGGGAATGCAGTTGTTGATCCACCAACGACCGGCGCGTCCTACCAGCTTTTTTCGATGATAACCATCACCCCGTTCAGTAACGCGGTCTATCGCGAAAATGACACACTATCGATTTTTTCTTCACACCGTTTTGTCCGGTTCAACAATACACCGGCCAACCTGATCAGACGTACCGGACAGGCGGTAGTGCGGAAAGTCGAACCGAAAAAAATTGATGCACTGCTGTTTGAGATGTCCGACGCTATTCGCGGCAAAGAGCGTGCAATGATCATGCCTGCAGCACAGCAACAGATTATCGATACCCTGATTGAGCCCACAGAAAGCATTTCCGGAAAAGTTTTCTGCCGTGTCGAAGAAACAACAAGCCCTTATCCCTTCCAAATGATTATATTAGATATCGGAAGTACGCAGGGCGTAAGAATCGGCGACGTTTTCGGTATGTATCATTTTGATGATAACAGTCCCACCCGTCTGACTGTTATCGGGACCATCGGGCACGTCGGTACCAATTCTTCAACACTAAACATGATGTATATGATTGACAATCATGTTGAAGAGGGAGATAAAGCGGTACTTCTGCGCAGGGCACAACTAAAGAGTCCTGCCCCGTAAGGCGGCAGCTGATCTTCTGCCCCGGCATCACCATCCCATTTCGTTCCTGCACGTTACCGTATCAGCATTATTTTACCGATATTACAGCAATTAAGAGTTCGGGGAGCATTGAAGCATGAGCAGATTTTTATCCGGGATAGGTCAACGACTCGTCATCAGCAACCGGCACAAAAGCGTCAGGCGAAGCCTGATTTTTCTTACAACAAACCTGCTGGTTTTTGCGGCTCTGGTTTTTGCAGTTGAAATCGCCCTCATTCTCCTGGGTATCGGTAACATTTTTCTTCCCTGGACACGGCAGGCGCTCAATGCACTGAATACCTTCCTGTTTTAGTTTTAAACAAGACCCTACCAAACCAATCCGGTAACAGAAACATCTTTAAAAAAGCCTTTCCGCAAAGTGAAAAGGCTTTTTTAAAGTAAAATGTACGTACGGGCCGGCCTCCGGAAAGGCTGCCGGGAACCAAAAACCTACCTGGTTATCCCGTTGATGAGTCTACTCTGCCCGGAAACAGTATTTCGCAGCAGAAACAATCCGGAAGAAAAACCGGAGCGATTTTCACCTGGTATCCTTATCAGTTTGTTATTCACTCTCCGACCACAGAGATCATAAACCGTATAGTCTGAAAGTTCAGTCGCTGAAACGGTGACGGGAACAGTATGATTTCCCGCATCAACCCTGATAGTTCCGGTACCGGAGACCTTCCCCACCCAGGTGGAAACACTTTTTGATTCGAGTGACCCCGAAAACGAGCCACTGGCAACCGTTGCCTCTCCGTCGGAAGTAAAGCTTTTACTTGAAGAGGTGGTGTATTTGGAAAGTGATGTTGCCGTTCCGCCCTCGATTTTGAAATCGATAGTTGATGAAGAGTTGTTATTGTTCACCGCAACTATGATAAGGCTGTCATTTTTAATACTTTTATACGCGGAAACAAGCACATTACGGGTTGGACTTTTTGTCGCGTCGATCCGCTTGTACTCGGGACGAACAAATTTGGTGAACTGGGCCATGCAGTACCCCCGCTTGGTGATCGCGCCGTTGTTGATGAATCCATAGTTCCGTTTGATGTACCACCACGTGTAAACATTGAACTGGCCCTCGACCATTGCATTGTGCACATCGGTTGCCACTCCAAGGGCATCCGGCCACTGATTCGCATCCGTGTTGCTGTTCGTGTAAACCTCGGTCATCCAGCGTTCCTTCCCGGCGGGAATACCCTTCTCGTCAAAAAGCGGATATGAATAATCCCTTAGCTGGGTTCCGTAGGTGTGTGCGCCCAGAATGTCCCAGTTGACGAGTGCCTTCTCGTCATTCAACAGATCATTGTAATAGTTCTTCCGGTACTGAAACGACTCGCCTGTCATGAGTCTCGTCGAGATCTGATCGCCGTAGTTGATGATGAAGTCACGAATATCGGCTGCACTCCAGTGCCGCCAGTCGCCATAGTCCGGTTCGTTCTGGACGCTGATGGCATAGAGCTCCGCGCCCTTGCTCTTCATAGAGGTGACGAAACTGTTGAGATGGTCAGCGTAGGAGGCAAACTGAGACGAGCCCATGTTCCCGCCGCTGTTCCAGGGCGAGGCGAATACGAGCCCCCCGGCAGCAATAGCAGCTTTGGCAGTGGTCACGTAGGAGGAAGTGCTCGTGTTGCCGTCCGGTACCGCAATACGAAGTACCGTGAGCCCAAGCTGACCCGGTCCATTGCCGAAAGCAAGGGCTCGCTCGGAGGCGCTCAAGTCACCTATCCATGGTATATGGACCATTCCGCCGAACCCGCGAACCAACTGTTTCTCATCGGATAAGTTAACGGTGGCATTCTGTGCGGATAGGAACCTAACCGCCAAACCGGTAACAACGATAGAACCCAAAACAGCGATTTTACCGCGAAGTGCTTTCATCGGTCTCCCCCTCGTTTAAAAAACTTACAATTTAAGCCCTTAAACAGCTCCCCTTAGCACTACCCAGGGCAAATTCACCTGGTTAATTTACTTGGCAATATATGAATATTTAAGTAAAAATGTACACATTAAACCATGAAAATAGTCATATAGGTTGGTTGATATGAAGTATAAAACTGTTCAATACTCTTTAAAAATCGTTTTTTGAATACTATCAGCTGTACACAACACGAGGATTGAAATACAGGTTTTACCCGGTTAGTGATGCATACGGGAGATCTGCTTATTAAAGAATTGATGGAACTGGGGCAATCCCGATGGCTGGGAGCAAACGAAAAACGTGTCGAAATCAAATGAGAGAACCTGCACCTTGCCATCAGTGATAGAGGATCGGGAATGTCTGATGACTTATATCGGTAATTTCTGGAGTCGTTCTATACCACCAAAGAGATCCGAAGAACCGGCATTTGATTTGCATTTGCCAACTTATTTGTGAGCAAACACGGAGGAACGATTGCCATAGAAAGTGTTCCATGAGTAGGTATGATGCTTACCGCTGTATTACTGATCAACTGTTGAGCACATTTCCAAACTCGCTGCAATCACTGCTTGCCGGCACGGTCCCGTGCGAAGGGTGATTTCCGGATCATTGAAAAAGCATGGGATCGCGAAGCCTTTTTCCAGTGTTCCATGGTCACCGCAGGTTGTCCGGAATCGTACGTTCCCGATGCCTTACCCCAGGCGACCGCTTTTTTTGCGGCAGGATCCCAGTACACGAACCTGCTTGCTATTTGCAATGGTTTATGCGGCACTGCCATCACCGGTACGAAACCGACCATAACCAGCTGAACTGCAGTATTTGAAGTAATGGTAGGTCGTTCTATAAAAAGCCAGAGCTGATTCGAATCCGGCACTTCAGGACATTCATCGGCAGGAACCATTATTTCGAACCTGACGGAATCGGTCCACCGCAAACTTGTCTGCACGAAATCATCACAATACGACTGTTCTATCCGTTGTGCCAAAAAAGCCGAAGAATCACGCAGTGCGGCAACCACATCATCGGCAATAAACTGTTTTATCATTTCTGAACGATTTTCTTCGGGAAACTCATTATCCATGCTGCCACTGTAATTGAATGTAAGGGAATCAGGTATGGTAATTGAAACGTGTTTCATGCTGAAATCAATATTACTGTACTCTTTATTGAAGCGGATACCGGAAGCGCAACCGAAAAGTAGAATAATAGCAGTTACAACGAACACCGACTTTATCATAATTTTCTTCCTTGAATGTGTTTACAGCCCCAACGGAGGTGTAGGGAGGGGCCCGCGGATCACTACCCGATTGCATAGCGGTTTCTATGACTAAAATATGTTTTCAGCATTGGAGGGAGCAATTGGGAAAATACTGTTTCTACCTTTTATACCTTCCCATAATCACGGCGTCGTTGAGTACATGCCCCTTCATCAATTCCAGCAATTTCTTTTTTGTCATTTTATCCTCGCACGGAAGCGCGACATCAAGTGCATATAACCGGAAATAATACCGGTGAACCCCGCCTGGCGGACAGGGACCGCCGTAACCGGTCTTGCGGAAATCATTGATTCCCTGACAGGCTCCATCGGCCAGAGAATCTTCTGCAGGAAGTTTCTCCGGCAGAGAACGTACTTCACCGGGGATATTGTAAATCACCCAATGCACCCAGTCGCCAACCGGGGCGTCGGGATCATCACAAACAAGTGCAAACGTATTCACCCCGTCGGGAACATCGCTCCATGCAAGAGCCGGAGAAATGTCGGCTCCGTCACAGGTATACTTTTCCGGGATCATCCCACCTTCATTGAAGGCTGTACTTGTCAGTTTCATTGCATGACCTCCTCCAACTACCGCTCCGGCAGTACCTTTTGTAAATAACATTCCACAGAGAACAGTGAATATCATTTTCACGAAGCCTGAACCGATCCCCATTGCAACCTCCTTCGAAAACAGCAGAAATCATCTATCGCGGTCACCCCGAAACACTTCAGTAAAATAAGTACGCCCTTCGATTACCGCAATCTCCGGGCACTACTCCTACACCCGGATTTTTTCGCCCCCCACACCACCCGTCTTTTTATCCGCTCCGCCCCCGTACTATTTTTCTGTTATGGACCCCTCCCTTTTTTTACCAACCGCCTCGCTCGATGACGCCACCACGTTCTTTGTGCAGAAAGTTCAGGAAGTCAATCCGAAAATTCAGAGCGAGCTTATTGAAAAGGCGTTCAGATTCTCGTGGGAGGCGCACCACAATCAGATCCGAAAATCGGGAGAGCCGTTTCTGGCGCATCCGGTGGCGGTCGCCCTCATCCTTGCCGAGCAGCGGTTGGACGCGGTAACCATTGCAGCCGGACTACTCCACGACGTGGTGGAGGATACGCCGGTAACCAGGGAGGTGATCGAGGAGAATTTCGGCCAGGAGATCGCCCTGCTGGTCGACGGTGTCACTAAAATAAAAACGTTTCAGATGAAATCCAACCAGGAGCGCCAGGCGGAAACCTACCGCAAAATGCTCCTTTCCATGTCGAAGGATCTGCGGGTTATCATCATCAAATTCGCTGACCGGCTCCACAATCTGCGGACGCTCAAATTTCTCAACCCTGACCGTATAAAAGCGATCGCCGCGGAAACACTTGACATCTATGCACCACTCGCCCACCGGCTCGGCATGGCGCGTATAAAATGGGAACTTGAAGATCTCGCCTTCAAACATATGGACTGGGACCAGTACCGTGATATCGTTACGAAAGTGGTCGCCAGTCGCAGTGAACGGGAAACGATCATCGACGGTTTCGTGTTTCCGCTCAGGGAGCGTCTGGACCATGAACATCTTGAAGCGACAATCGTCGGGCGTCCCAAACACTTTTACTCGATCTACCGGAAAATGCAGTCCCGCAACAAACCCTTCGAGGAGATTTACGACCTCCTTGCGATCCGTGTTATCGTTAAATCGATCCGTGACTGTTACCATGTACTGGGGATTATCCACTCACTCTGGACACCGATTCAGGACCGTTTCAAGGATTACATAAGCACTCCGAAGTCAAACGGTTATCAGTCGCTGCACACAACGGTTTTCGGCGAGAAGGGAACGATCGTCGAGATGCAGATCAGAACCTGGGAGATGAACCAGGTGGCCGAAGACGGTATTGCCGCGCACTGGCTGTATAAAAGCGGACAGGAGACCCCTAACCAGGAGGACTATGCACTCACCTGGCTTAAAAACCTGATCGACTGGCAGAAAGATCTTACCGACTCGTCAGAATTTTTTGAATTTTTCAAAATTGATCTGTTTCACGCTGAAATTTTCGTCTTCACCCCGAAAGGCGATCTGATATCGCTGCCCAAAGGAGCCACAATTCTCGACTTCGCATTCTCCGTACATACCGATCTCGGCCTGCACTGTATCGGAGCGAAGGTTGACGGTAAAATCGAGCCCATCAGTAAAGAACTTAAAAGCGGCCAGACAGTGGAGATACTGAAGCTTAATTCCAAGAAACCCTCGATTGACTGGCTTCGCGAGGTCAAGACACCCAAGGCGCGCAGTGCCATCAAACACTGGCTTAAAAATACCGGCCGACAGGAGAGTATCGAACTCGGAAAGAAAATCATCCAGACGTCCTACCGTAAACTCAATGCTACCACGGCATTTTCCGACCATCTGCCGGGACTGTTGCAGCATCTCGGTATCGCAAGCCCTGAGCGGCTTTACGAACAGGTGGGTAACGGAGAAATGTCGACAACGAAGGTAATGGAGTTTTTCCAGGTATTCAAAATCCGGAAGACCAAACCGAACAATGTGGTCTCCCGTCTGGTTGATACGTTTACCGGGAAAAAGATGCCTGGTGTCCTCGTGGGCGGCAATGAAGATCTGATGGTCCGGTTCGCGAAATGCTGCAATCCGATTCCCGGCGACGAAATTATCGGGTTCGTTACCCGGGGCAGAGGAATCAGTGTTCACCGCAACGACTGCACCAATGTTGCACTGTTCGCCGGCGACAGTGAGCGCACCATTGAAGTTTCCTGGGAGAGCAGTGAACAGAAAAAATACATGGTTACCCTGGAGATTACCGGCACAGACCGGACCGGGCTTCTGCAGGAGATGAGCAGCGTATTCACCGAGTACAAAGTCAACATCCTCGAAGGCTCGATAAAAACCATCGGACAGCAGGCGAAGTCAACCTTCAACATCGAAATCGCCCACCGCAACCAGCTCAAACCGATATTCAGAGCCATTCAAAAAATCAAAGGAATCGAGAACGTCAGCCGTGTAAAAGAGTATATTACCTCCGACGGCAGGCAGTAATCAGATTCGATCACAGGGAGAACCACAAATCGCTCTGTGGTGAAAGAGCAGATGAGATGAACCAGCAACTCATTATTTATGCGGCCATCGGCCTCAGCAGTGGTATCGGTATCGCGCTTGGCATTGTACTGTCGATTCGTTCCTCGCGACAGAAAAAACAACCGGCCGGGCAGTTCCTGACCACCTTTGTATTCTCCGGAAATCTCAAGCAGACCACCCTGCTCGATGCTATCCAGTTTCTTGAAATCGGACAGCGTGAGGGGATCCTCCACATTTATTCCGGCAGGCGAAAGGGCTACCTTACCTTTGTCAAGGGACAGGTTGTTGATGCCTTCTTCAGAAACGAAAGCGGCAAAGAAGCCATTTTTCAGATTCTCGGACTGGAAGAGGGTGATTTTTATTTTGAACCGAAAACCATCTCCCAACCGCGTCTGATCTCGGAATCGATCATGGATATCGCCTTCGAATGGGATGCCCGCACCAACGGTGACGAAGAGGAGCCTGAAGAATAATGCCGGGATGCGTCACTGGCCGAATCCTTCACCTGACCAGTTATGCCTGAATATCAGGAAATCATCATCAGTTCCGAGGAAGAAGGGTGTCGCACCGACCGAATTGTACGGAAACGGCTCGCACTCATGCCGCTCTCCTCTATCTACATGCTTTTTCGAAAAGGAAAAGTGCTCATCGGAAAAAAACGGGCTAAGCAGGATTACCGGCTTAAAACGGGTGATATTCTCCGGATTGCCGTCAACGCCGCGGAAGTTACCCCACCCAAAGCTGCCGACACTTCGCTTGTCCAGCTAGCCGGCACCTCCTTTTTCCGGAAAAACTTCTCGGTCCTCTACGAGGATTCCGACCTTCTGGCATGCAACAAACCATCCGGACTTGTGGTACATCCCGGCAGCGGTCATACCCGTCACGATTCACTGATCGATCTGGTCACCGCATACCTTCTCCAGAAGAAACGAACCGTTTCCGGTGAAGAAGTTGCTCTGGTCCACCGGATTGACCGCGACACCTCAGGTGTTATTCTCGTCGCGAAAAACAAACGTACACTCCGACTTCTGCACGATCAGTTCCGGGAGCGTTCACTCACCAAGGAGTATCTGGCGCTCTGCCACGGCCGCCCCCCCGAAAATGAGGGAATCCTGCGTATGCAGCTGGTACGGAGTGACCGACGCGACAGCGGTATGAAAATGAAAGTACAGTCGGGCGGCAGCGAGGCTCGCTGCAGCTACCGGATCGAATCGTACAACGGAACGTTCTCCCGGGTTGTAGTACTGCTTGAAACCGGAAAGACACATCAGATCCGCGTGCAGATGGCCGAAGTGAACGCCCCGATCATCGGCGATGTGCGGTACGGCAACGAGGCTATGGACCGCAAGCTGCTCGGCGGCAACCCGGCTCCCCGGCTTTTTCTGCACGCTCATCGTCTGAGCCTGCGACACCCCCATACAGGTAAATCACTCACCATCAAAGCACCGGTTCCGGAACCCTTTACCCGCCTCATCAGCGGATAACGTGCAATAATAAGACCACCCCTTCATTGCAACCGCACCGGAACGATGTTAGTATTAGTAGTATCATAGCCATAGCAGTACGGTTGAGTTGCGGGAACCTCTGGACTCGCCTCTGCTGCAAGTGCACATTGTACCATTCACCGGCACTAAACGGGCACAGTACGGTACCTGTTCACGAAGGTAGCTGAGCCCCCGGGTGAGCGTATGCCCGCCTGTCATGCAACGCCAACTGGGACTACTTAACAACATGGATGCATCGCAGTCACCCTCCGGGGGCAAGTCACAGAAAGCAACCGATAAAGGCAGCATCCGCATCCGCAATATGCTTGCTTCGATTGAGCGGACCTTTCTGCCGGTCGGTTCAAAGATAGGTAAATACCGCATTATCGAAGAAATTGACCGGGGCGGAATGGCGGTCGTTTACAAAGCGCTGCAGCTTGATCTCGACCGGGAAGTTGCCCTCAAGGTGATGCCGGCCAACATCACCATCAACCGCCGCTTTGTTGAACGTTTTCTTACCGAGGCACATGCGGTTGCCAAGCTCAACCATCCCAACATCGTCAACATCCACGAGGTAGCGGTTGAAAACAATATCTACTACCTTGCCATGGATTACATTCCCGGAAAAAACCTCTATTACCATCTCCATTACCACAAACCGAAGCTGGTTGACGTTCTGGAGATCGTCGCACGCCTCGCCGACGCCCTGCAGTACGCACACGACCAGATGATTATCCACCGCGACCTCAAGCTCAACAATGTGATCATGAATGACCGGCTCTCTCCGGTGCTGATCGATTTCGGACTTGCAAAGGCACTCGAGAAGGAGGACTCGGGAGGAGGGATCACCCGCACTGGCGAGATCATGGGTTCCCCGTCGTACATGGCCCCGGAGCGGATTCTGGGCGGGGTTGTCGATCATCGCAGCGATATCTGTTCACTCGGTATCATGCTCTACGAGATGCTTACGTTCAAAAACCCCTATCTCGATCAGCGCAATCTCCACCAGACCACGATGAACGTTATGGAAGCCAACCCCATTCCTCCCCGGAAACTGGTTCCCTGGCTTCCGATAGAGATCGAGGCGATCACCCTTAAGGCCATGGCGCGTGACGCCGTCGATCGCTACCCGTCGATGGCGGCGTTCAAGGCGGATATCAACCGGTACCAGAAAGGTGAACCCGTAGAGGCACGACCACCGTCGCGGATGGCGAAATTCCGTCTTTTCGTGCGGCGTCACTGGGCGCAGCTTGTTATTGGAGGTCTCATAATTGTTTTCTCCGGTTTGTTCGGACTCTCGATGTACCTTCAGAGCAAGCGGGAACAGTCACACTGGCAACTGGTTTATACGGAGAAATTCAGTGGAAAAACCGAAAATGCGGAGTGGGCCTTCTTCCCGGAAACGGAAAGTCCCGACAGCAGCTGGGGGCTCTCCAATGGTGTATTGCACGGTCAATCCCCCACCCGCTCGTACACCCGACTGCAACGTCGTTTCAACAGGGATATCTTTATTGAGTTCGATATCGCAGCTGATTCCGGCGATCTTTTCAATACCGGGCTTTTTCTGTTCGGGACCACCCCCGACAGTGCCTACCGTTTTTTCTTCAATCACAACGGTGATGGAACCCACGGCATCAGTTTTCCCGGCAGTAATTTCATCTTCCGCGATGTCGATCCTGAAAAAGTACCGCTCAACAATGTCAACCACATCGTCATTGAGCGTATCCAGCATGCGATCACCTACTCCATTAACGGCGTAACCGTTGCACGGGTGTGGGATTTTCTGCCGCCGGTTGGAAAAAATCATGAACACCTCGGCTTTTTCGTTAATGGCAGCAAAGCGGTATTCGACAATGTGCGTATTTACCGGCGCGCCATACCGCAGGCACCGAGTCCCACACTTATTGCCGATCGCTTTCTTGAACGCGGAGATTTTGAATCGGCACTCGATGAATACCGGGGACTCCTGGTCGATTTTTCCGATGCGGACATCACCTTCGAAATACAGATCAAAA
The DNA here is from genome assembly GCA_050304135.1 of Chitinispirillaceae bacterium. Classification (GTDB taxonomy): domain Bacteria; phylum Fibrobacterota; class Chitinivibrionia; order Chitinivibrionales; family Chitinispirillaceae; genus JAFGNB01. The sequence goes on from JBNLDC010000005.1 coordinate 286,609, forward strand.
TTGCCGACTGTCTGGTCCGCCTCAGAAGACTCGATCAAGCGCTTGAGGTACTGGAACAGGGAATCCCGGTAAGGAACCGTGATGAGACCCTGATCGCCCGTCGGTATTTTCTCAAAGGTCTCGTCTTCAGCCTGAGCGGCAGCGAAGAAGAGGCCGACAGTGTCTACCGGCATCTCGCCCTGCGGTACCCGGGCAGCCCTGTTAATGTCGCCGCACTTTCAACCGCACTCCTGCGTTGTTACGACGCCATTGAAACCGACAATCCAGGTAGAGCATTCCGGGAAACCAGGACCATGGGCGACCTCTACAAGAAATACCCTCACCACTGGGGACGTCTCCAGCTCGCGCTCGCCGACTACTACATCGACCACCTCAAGCTCGACAGCGCCTACGCGGTTACCGAAGATCTTCTGCGCCTTTACACCCGTGACGAAGAGACCATTGCCGCTGCTCAGATTGAACAGGGCATCATTTATCTCCACCGGGGGCAAAAGGAGAATGCAAAAGAGATGTTCGACCTCTGCATTACCGCCCACCTCAACGTCAACCGTGTCTGGGAGGGATGGATGGCGCTGGCAGACATTTACAAATACGATTTCAAATACCGTGACGCCCTCACCATTTATCAGAAGGTACACCGGGAATCACCCTCCTCCACCGAACTGAACTGGATTGCAGCGGTCGAAACGGCCGACCTTATCGGCAGAAACAACCAGGCAGTGCGTGATTCACTGCTTCAGGCGGTGATCGCCGCGCACCACCCGTTTCCCCTTCCCCGAATGATTGCCGGTTTTTATCTGGATAGTCTGCGGGAGAATGAGTTCAAGGAGCGGTGGGAGCGATTCTTCCCCGGTAACCGTGCCTACCTGTTTTACTTTGCCCGTAAAGCGATGATGAACAAGGAACAGGTAGTGGCGGGAATCTACCTCAACGACCTCAGGCGAAAACTGCCGAAACAACGCTGGGATTATTTCAAGGTGATAAAAATCATCAACAATCTCGAGAACTGGTAACCATCATAAGTCAAATTAATTGATGTTTTTCTCCGTTTTACCAACCCCATTTTTTCCGACCAGAAATGAGCAGTGTTTAATAAGGGGAGAGAAGAGGATCAGATCGCCTTCTGTTCCTTTGCGATCCAGGCGAGCAGCAGATAAAGACCAAGCGTCACCACAACCGCAAGTGCATCGGTTGAAGAACGGATCAGCTGCATTACCCCCCGGTAGATGACATGCGCGAGCACGGTATAGCCGCCGGTACAGACAACGATAAACACGGCGTAGCGGATATACCAGGTGAATTTTCTGGTGAACCGCCGGATACTGCGGTTGAGATGGGGGCCGAAAAGCATCAGCGTGACCGCCGTGATCCCGAAACTGATCTCGTGCAGATATGTGCGAATGAACGAGGCAATGTAGTGCAGCAGTGTTGTGACCATAACGCTCAGAGATACCCCCGCATCCAGTGATAACAGGCCAGTATCAGAAGCAGCGACATGTTCGCATATACACCGGCGATGACATCGTCCATGGTGATGCCGACATTATCGTCAAGCTGCTGCATATCATCCACTGGAAACGGCTTGATGATATCAAAAAACCTGAAGAGAACAAATCCGATAAGCAGCGTGCGCCACGAAATCGGCACCATGAAAAAGGTGATGAACTGACCCGCCACCTCATCGATCACCACCGGTCCGGGATCATCCTTTCCGAAGGTATCGCGGGCATGCGATGAGAAAAAAAGGCTCACCGCGACCAGAACGAAGGAGGCAATCCACCAGACAAGCGGCTGTCCGGGAGTAAAGAATGCCGACCACTGCTCATGCCGCGACAGATACCAGATCCCCGCGATCGTTGCCGCGGATCCCACCGTACCCGGAGCACCGGGAATGAATCCGAGAAAAAACAGACTCGCTCCGGCTTTACGCACCCAGTACAGGCGCGACCGTACCTCACTCTTTTTTGCCATAATAAATATCCGTTCGTTCGTGAAGCGCCTGACTCAGAGTTATCTGATCGGCATATTCAAGTTCCATCCCGGCGGGAAGCCCACGGGCGGGACGGGTGATGCGCAGTGTCGGCATATCCTTGAGCAGACGCGCCAGATAGAGCGCCGTGGTCTCCGCATCAGCCGATCCACCCAGCGCAATGATAAGTTCTCCCGGCTGCTCTGCGGCAATGCGCTCCGACAACTCACCGATACGGATTTTGTCAACGGTTATCCCGTGCAGTGGTGCCAACACCCCACCCAGGATATGATACAGCCCACGGTAGCGCCCCCCCCGCTCGATAGCGAAAACGTCAACCGGTTTTTCCACCACGCAGATACATCCGGTATCGCGACCCGGATCACGACAGATGGAACAAAACTCCCCTTCGCTGTAATTGAAACAGCGGCTGCAGAGCCGTAGCCTTCCACGCGCAGTGGTGATACTGTCGGCAAGATGCTGCGCCTCGGTAATCGGCTGTTCCATCAGATACAGCGCAAGCCGCCAGGCACTTTTTTTGCCGATCGTCGGGAGGCGGCTGAGCGCCTCGACAAGATCTTCAAGTGGTCCGATCATGTTCCGGGAAGTTTGATCCCGCCGGTAAGAGCTCCGAAAGTCGAATCGGAGGCAGCCTTGAGTTTTTCGAGTGCATTGGCATGAGCGGCGACAATAAGGTCTTCGAGCATCTCCACATCATCGGGATCAACCGCTTCGGGATTGATGGAAATCGAGAGCAGCTCATTGGCACCGCTGAGCTTGACGGTCACCATCCCGCCTCCCGCACTTCCTTCGATTTCCTGCTTTTTGAATTCGTCCTGCGCCTTCATCATCTGCGACTGCATTTTCTGTGCCTGCTTGAGCAGTTTGTTGAGGTCTTTTGACATTAGCGTATCTCCTGTACCCGCGACCTCCGCCGGTCTGCAGCGGAAGTGCTGTCGAAAAAAACAAAAAGTGTTACCGCGTCATTCACTCATTTTCAGAAGTAGCGCGATACTCCTATTCAACAACTTCACCATCGAATATGTCAAGTACTGTCCGAATGATCGGTTCCTGTTCAATTTCATCGTTAATAGATACCGGAACGATTCCGGCAGGTTTAAAATAATTCTGTTGCGGTTCCCCGTCGGACTCCGCCGCCTCGATCGTCATTCGCAGTTCAAACTCACGACCGGTAAGCGAATGGAGGATTTTCGTCATCTCCTCACGACTCTGCTTCCGATTAACCTCCTGATACTGAAAGGAGAAGGTCGGTGCAAAGCGCAGATCGATGGTATGTGCCGTGCAGCCGGCAACCGAAGCCAGCGACAGGAACGATCCGATCTTGGGACGGTCTCGAAGCAGTGTCTCAAGAAATGCCGGCCAGAGTTGCTGAATATCAGGACTCTCGCCGGGTTCAATGGAATAATCGAACGACGTCGGATCGTTTCCGGAAGAGGAGAGCGGCGGTTCCTCCGGAAGGGGTTCTTCGTGAACAGCTGCCGGGGAAACCGCTTCGGCCGGCAACGGGGCGGAATAGGAAACATTCTCCTCAACCGGTTCTTCGGCTACCTGAAGAGGCTCAAGAACCGTTCCTGATTCAGAATTCAGTTTTTTTTTTACGTCGGCAGAATCATTTGTGTTCACACCGGATGGAGAGGCAACGCTGTTCTCAGGATCGTCGCCACCGCCGCCGAGCATCTTTACAAGCTGTTCAATTGATACCGTACTGTCAAGATGTACCAGTTTGAGCAGCATGAGTTCCGTTTGAAACCGTGGAAACGCGCTGCGCTTGAGATCGTATTCGGAGCGCTTGACCATTTCCGCCATACGGAGCAGGTCCGGCTCGGCAAACCGCTCAGCCGAATCGGAAAAACGTTTCGCCGTCGCTTCATCAAGATCAATTCCCCTGCCGGTGAGCGCACCCGGAATACGGGCAAAAAGGAGATTGCGGAGATGCTCCTGCAGACCGACGATAAACTCCTGCAGATCAAACCCTTGGTAGAGTACCTCCTGCACCAGAGCCAGCATGGCGGCGCCGTCTTTTTCCTGCACGGCATCCATCACCCGGTCAAAAACCTCCATTCCCACCAGCCCCAGTACCGACCGTACCTCTTTTTCGCTGAGGTTTTCCTGGCAGAATGAATAGACCTGATCGAGCAGACTCAGTCCGTCCCGCATGCTGCCGTCGGCCTTGCGTGCCACGAGCATGAGTGCGGCCTTTTCGTAGGTAATTCCCTCCTGATCACAAATATGCATCAACCGCTCAAGAATATGCTCGGCGCTGATCCTGCGGAAATCATACCGCTGACAACGTGAGTGAATGGTGGCGGGGATTTTCTGCGGTTCAGTTGTGGCGAATATGAAGATGACGTTCTGCGGCGGTTCCTCAAGTGTTTTCAGCAGCGCATTGAACGCACTGTTCGAGAGCATGTGCACTTCGTCAATAACGAAAATCCGGTATTTGCCGCCCATCGAGCTGTAACCGACATTCTCGCGGAGTTCCCGGATATCATTGACTGAATTGTTTGAAGCTCCATCAATTTCGAGTACATCGAAGCTTGATCCGGTGACAATATCCTTGCAGGAGAGACACTCACCGCAGGGAGCCGGTGTCGGTCCTTTTTCGCAGTTGAGCGCCTTTGCGAGAATACGGGCGGTGGTTGTTTTTCCGACCCCGCGGGTTCCGGTAAAAATATAGGCATGGGCGACACGATTCTTCTCAATCGCCTTTTTAAGCGTCTCGGTGATATGCTCCTGTCCCACCACGTCATCAAAGGTGGGGGGGCGCCATTTTCGCGCGAAAACGAGATAGCTCATAACAACCTGACGTTGACGGAACCTTTGTTCTGCCCCGGCCAGAACCGGAATATACAGAACAGATAAAAAAAGTGGGCCAAGTTTACCTGCGGCACACCGGGTGTCTGCTTACCGTTGCTCCCTTCCAGGCCTGGCGGGGTTCACAGTCTTTGGTTGCGCAGGGCCTGGCCCAGTTTTATGGCGGAGAGACTGGGATTTGAACCCAGGGTACGGGGACCGCACACACGCTTTCCAGGCGTGCCCCTTAAACCGCTCGGGCATCTCTCCACATTTATTGCTACAACAACGTGTCGATCATTGCTTCTGCAGACTGCGATGGTTGCAGCACCATAAACAACACGTTGTTAAATAACAAGTTACTGTATTTCAACACTTGTACAATCCCTTAAATATAACTTCTGACTGGTATTTCAGACGAAATTTTATTGTTCTACGAGCCCCAGTCTCCCTGCAACACTCCCGAACCGCCAAACGCTCAGCCATGGCTGATTAGTGGATTTTACAATCAGCCACCCTGCACGCATTCCCGATGCCCCAAAACATCACCCCCTGAACCGGCGACCAGTTCTGAGAACACCCGGTTCAATCAATTACGTCTGACTGGTAACAACCGGAAAATCAACTGTTGCAGCACACAGTAAAACCATATCGCCGTATCGTACTCTGAATGCTTTCCAGTTGCAAATCCTCCAACTTTCCTCTGTCAGTAAAGCTTTCCGCTTTCCCCAGTTTCTCATATTTATGCTTCGATAAATTATTGTACGGCATAACATGAACGACTCCGGAATAACCCGCATTCTGCAGAAATGTCGCAATCCTGGTTATGGAGTCGGTATCGGTATTGAATCCGGGAATGAGCGGAATCCGGGGAATGATTTTTTCAGATCCGTAATCAGCAACAATCGTTCTGAAATTGCTCAGAATAAGGTCCGGGGCAACACCGGTAGCCTCCTCATGTTTTGTTGGGTCAATCTGTTTGATATCAAAAAGGAAAAGATCCGTCACCGCACCAAGTTCAGCAATTGTATCGGCAGAAAAAAAACCGCAGGTTTCAATCGCGGTATGGATTCCCTGCTGCCTGAACTTTTTCAGGGTAGCAAGAAGAAATTCCTTTTGTGCGGTAGGCTCCCCCCCGGAAATCGTAACACCACCCTTTGATTCCTCAAAAAAGGCAATGTCCTCCAACGCGCCATCAACAACCTCTCCGGAGGTCATTGCGGTTCCAATGTATTCCATCGCACCTGCGGGACAAGCAGCTGCGCACTCGCCGCAATCATTGCAGACACTGCTGTTGCGGTGCAATCCTTTTTTTGAAATAGAAAGTGCATTGTTCGGGCATGCCTTAACGCAGTTTCCACATCCTGTGCATTTGAGAGAGCTGTGAGCGACCTCCCGGACGGGCCTCTGCGATTCGGGGTTATGACACCACCGGCAGTGCAGAGGACACCCTTTGAAAAAGATGCAGGTTCTTATCCCCGGACCGTCAAAGATCGCATACCGCTGAACATCAAAAACGATGCCCTGCACCTGCGTACCATCACCAGATTGCATGTTCAGTACGGGAGATGATCTCATTCTGTAGCTCCCAGCCTATCTCGGTAAAATAGACACTGAAACCGCCGACTTTCACCACCAAGTCCTTGTGGTTTTCCGGGTTTTTCTGTGCAGCTTTCAAATCTTCAGACGATATGACGGTGGGCTGGAGTTGCATACCACCCAGTTTAAAATAGGTTTTAATAAGCGATACCCATTTCTCACGGGTTTCGTCATTTTTTCCAATAAGCGACGGATGAAGTTTCAGGTTGACCGTACACTCCATCAGGTGTTCCAGATCAAGACGTGCGATGGATTGCAACACTCCGGTAGGTCCTTTACACTCAACGTTGAATGGGCTGCATCCTGCGGCATAAGGTTTTCCCGCCTGTCTTCCGTCGGGTGTCGCCATTCCGAATCGCCCAGCCAGAGTATGGGTCATCCCGCCGCCGATTGAAGCAACGAAGGATCTGCCATTTGCACATTTTACCGACTTGATCGCATCGGTGAATTCCCTCACAATCTCTCTGGCAAACTGGTCGATTTCCGGATTGCCGTTTCCCCATTTCGGGGTCAGTTGAAGGATTTTATTATGAATATTCTCGTAACCGATGTAATTGCTGTCGATTGCCGTAACGAGTTCCTGCAACGTGAAAGCGTTTTCCTCAAAAACAAGTTTTTTTATGGCGAAAAGCGAATCAATGAAGTTGGCAATACTGGTACCGAGAAGGACAAACTCTATCTGATAATCATCGCCACCGACGGTAGTGTCTTTCTTTTTTACCAGCGTTGACGGCGTAAAAGCTGAAATATAAGGGGAATTGAGCTGAGAAGCGAAAACTGCATCTCTGGTCTCCACCCCGTTCCTGAGCAGATCAAGAGAATACACCATCTGTTTTTTTACCGCTTCGAGAAACTCATCGAAGTTTTTAAAGGAATCGATACCCCCTGTTCTGATACCGGTACTGCCGATCCGCCCCATCATGGTGACATTGTCGCCGTTTCGGAGGGTGGTATCAAGCAGATTACTTAACGATATACTTGAACAACCCGACCCCCCACCCTTGCCCGCGGTGCAGAAATTCGCACAAACGATAGCGGAATAGGTCCGGGCGTCTTCAAGTGAATAACCCGCATTCTGCATGGACTGTATACACAGTTCATCATTCTGAAAAGAAATATTGGACACTTTATTGTAGAGAACATCGGATATCAACGCATAAAACTTTTCCGGTGTTTTTTTATGAAGTCTGATAATAATGTTATTAACCGTTTTCGAACGGTACGCCGCCTCAAGAATTATGTAGGTGAGTTCATTGGTTATATCGTTCCCGGAAGCATCGATACCACCGATGGTCACTGATTCCATACCGCAGAACCGATGGTAGAAATCATTCATGAAATTGGGAAACGGCTTTACATTAAAGCTCATGTTCTTAATCAGAATTTCTTCGAACAGCTCTCTCGCTTCTGCCCGTGAAATCGTCTCGAATTCAATATCCCGTTTGTAGTAGGGATAAAATATCTCGTCCATCCTGCCCATGCCGTGTCCGTTGAAGGGCAGTGAAAGTTCCACGGCGATCTTGATAATCCAGTACGACTGAATAGCCTCAAACAGCGTTTCGGCCGGTTGCGCGGGAACCTTGACAAGGGCATCTACTATCCGTTTCAGATTCTGTTTTTTCTCCGGATCACGTTCCCCGTTCAACTGATCCTGCACCTGGTCGGAAAGCCTTCGGGCAAACACCAGGATACTGTCGTAGGCGATCACGAGGGAACGCAAAAATTCCGCTTCTTCTTTTTTCAGAGTTGCTTCGTTTTTTAGACTTTCGAGCACCTCTTCCTTCATGGCGACAATGCCTTTTTTCAGGTACGTGGTATTGTCGATAACGACATTTCCCTGCACCGTCGAGAGTATGGTATTCGGCGAAAGAAGTGCATACCCGCCGGTAAAACTCGAGGGAAGCGATTCCATGTATGCCATGGTCTCCCCGGCAAAGCCTTTGTTCTTCTCAAGCGTCCCGATGATCGTGTCACCCAACGACCTCCCCTTCCAGTAGGGAAGCAGCTCCCGAAGAAGCACCTTTTTATCTTTTGCCGCTATGGTATAGGGATTAACTTTTCTTTTGTCTATTGTCGCCATTCCGAGATTCGGCAGTTTCACTCCGGCGGTGCGACACTTGTAAACATTTGTAACAGCACTGACAATTCCTTTGCTTTTTACAACAAAAAAGAGAAATTTCAGCGCAGCTTTTACCTGTGTGAGAATGAGTGTGGAAGTTTTGAGTTCGTACTCAAAAGTGGAGTTGTACATCCCTTTCTCAATATCAATAGGAATACCCAGCAGATACTCGGTCCAGTTACCGGCGATCCGGTCATCGGGGTCAACGTACACGGCAATGTTCGATAAAACATGTTTCATGCAGAGTGCGATACGTTCATTAACCGATATGTTCTGCCCTTCGGTTTCTTTCCACATATCCGTGTAATATTTCGCCCGCTGAATGGAAACCGAGGTGATCGTCTCCTGATACTTCCGTCGCAGATTGTTCAGTCGTGTACTGACGTTTTCTTTATAATCCATAGCCATTCCTTGCAGAACACTTTCTGCCTTGTAGGTGTTGGTAGATCCAGTAAAATATCCGGGTGTTTAGTACACCGATTCAAATGGAACCGATTGTACCATACATTCGATCAATTCAGGTGATAGATAGTTTATTGATAGCGGAATACAGGGCCGTCCTGATAAAATTCCGATTTTTATCAACGATACATTACATGTAGATCACACCCTGTTCACGAACAAAATAGGTATAAAGAGAATCAAAAAGCAATACATTGCTTAGACACGAAGTCATTAACAGTGTCTTTCAAAGAAAATTCAGTTTTTCGACCGATTCCTGCCTCGATTTGATTAACGAATCGATTCTCCAAAGATATCCGATAGAGGAAACCTTCCTTCCCTACCCTCGCTTCCGACATCCTCCGTATACAACCCTTTCAAAATCAAGCTCATCATGACCTGTTTCGACTTTAATATAGGTGAATTTTTCAATTTTAATGAAAATCTATGGGATGGTGGTGCTATTATTTTATTTTCATGTATGTCCGGTACCGATTCCGGCAAAATGTTAATCGCGACTTTTAAAAAAAGTAACGACAATGATACCATCCGCCGTCAAATTTCTTTTGCCCCTGCTGCTGTTCCCCCTGGTGATTACAGCGGCACCACATGACAAAATCGCCGTTCTCAATCTTAAAAACACCGAAGGAGTTTCCGCCGGTGAAGCTGAACTGCTTTCCGATCGTCTGCGCAACGACCTCTTTTCGACCGGAAAGGTTGAAGTCATGGAACGGGATCAGATGCAGTCTATTCTCGCGGAACAGGGACTGCAACAATCGGGAGTAACCTGCACCGATGAAGGGTGTATGGTGGAATTCGGAAAGCTGCTCGGGGTAAAAAAACTGATCTCCGGTTCCATAGGCAAACTCGGCAGTCTGTTTATGATCAACGCCAAAAGCATCGACGTTCAAACGGGGCAGCTCCTGAAAGTCGTCTCGAAAGATGTGCGTGGAGACATCGAGGATGTAGTATATATACTACCGGCCATTGCAGCTGAATTAACCGGAGCTTCAGCTCCTGCACCGAAACGGTCCGTCAAAAAAAAAGAGATTACGCCGCAATCCCTTCCAACTGAAACGGATCTGTCAGCACTCCCGTGTGATGGCAGCATTTACATCGAAAGGATCCGGTTCCCAAGAAATATCGTTTCATTTCCGGTTCCCGAAGATGATGCCGATGATATCGATCAGGATCTGGCGGAGGTATTCGGCGAAGCGCTCGACCGGAGTGTCATCACCGCATCCACTGCACAGATCGCCGCCTCAGGATGTAAAACACTCGTTATACGAATACACTTAACCAGATACGAAGTGCGACCCGATGCAATGAAACAGTTCACCGGAACTATTTATACCGATATATCAGTGTATGCGTCACCGCAGGATAAAACCCCCGCCGTCACAGTGAAGTTCAAAAACACCGGCGACCGCCACTGGGGTGATATCACTCCGCTTAAAAATGCGTTTGACGAACTGATCGACAGCATCGATGATGACTTCTACTCCGCCGCAAGAAAAGCACTCAAGCAGATCGGCTTCAGGAGATAGCACTCTAGGGCAAATTGTACGGGCGTGTTTCTAACCCGCCACTGCCCCCCCCCTTTAAACTTTTAAAATATTGCACCAAAATGTCGCTTGTTGTATTATTATGACTAATAGTCATTTTATGAACAGGAGTTCCAATGGGTATATCAGAGCGCAAACAGCGGGAGCGGGAACAACGACGTGGAGCCATCATTTTCGCTGCGGAGGAGATCTTTTTTTCGAGAGGAATCGCCGCTGCAACCGTAGATGAAGTTGCTGCAGCGGCTGAGTTGAGCAAGGGAACGGTCTACCTCTATTTCAAAAACAAGGAGGAACTCATTGCAGGAGTCTTCAGCCGCGGAATGGAACTGCTCCAGAACATGATGATCAGCTCCAGTATTCATATTACCGACCCTGTTCAAAAACTGCGGTCGCTCGGAAAAACCTATTTACGGTTTGCCAGGGAATACCCCGGCCATTTCGCCCTGATGCTTGAAAAGGAACTCCATAAACTTGATGTGAACGAGGAGACCCCCGAAGCGGTTTCATGCATTGAATCGGGCCTGCATATTCTTACCATCCTCAAGATGATCATTGCAGAGGGGATACAGCAGAAAAAGATCCGTCCCGATATCGACCCGGCTCAGATGGCGCTTATTATCTGGGGGCAGATTCACGGGGTGATCACCATCGCCTCGCGCGAAGAAGGGTGTGACCATTTCAAGCCGTTCTGCACGTTTGATCTGGAGTCGATCGTTCTTGCAACCATCGACATCATCCTCAAAGGTGTTGAACCAAGAATCGACGGGAGCACCTGATGATGCTTCCGCTTTTTTTTAGCCGGAGAATGACTTCAAGTCATTTTATTTTTTCCGTTCAGTTATTGGAGGCAGCATGAAACGATTTGCCGCCATCAGTACCTCACTTCTGCTCAGCGCGCGCGTTCTGACGGGACAGGCGACTCCTCTGGACCGGTATATCGACGAGGGGCTAACCGGTAATTCCACCATCCGACAGGAACAGGCGAACTTCCGCAGCGCGCGGGAAGCACTCTTTGAGGCACGCTCCCGATTTCTTCCGGACGTGTGGCTCAAGGCTCGGTATACCAGGGCCGATGGCGGCCGGTCGGTTACCATTCCCGTTGGTGAGATGGTACAGGAGAGTTTCAGAGAGAGCCCGCTTGGTCCGATGCTCGCGACCTCGACACCACCTGATCCGGTTACCATCACCATTATGCCGGAAAAGGAACAGGAGACGAAACTGCAGTTGATCCAACCGCTCTTCGCTCCGGGACTCGTTGCCAATCATGCACTGCAGACACAGTTGCTTACCGCACAGGAAAAAGCGTTGCAGGCGGCGGCACTCACGGTGGTGCGCGATATCAGGCTCGCCTACTTCACCTGTCTGCAGGCGCAGGAGGCGCTGGATGTCTATGCCGCAGCGGTTAAGCGTTCCGCAGCATACCTCGAAACCGCACGAAAACTCTTTGACGCTGGAATAACCAGTGGAACTTCCGTTGCAGTGGCCGAGGCGGCGTACGCACAGAGTGTCACCACCGGCAAACGGGGGGAAAACGATTTCACTACCGCCTGCAGAGCCTTCAACCTGCTGCTCGGACAGGATCTCGATGCGAAACCGGAACTTGTTGCCCCTGACAGCGCCCTCTTCCGGAAGCTGCTTGACGAACCTGATTCAGCGGAAACGTCCGCCAACGGCAGCAATCGCCTTGAACGTCCCGAAATTGCCCGTCTCGAAGCCGCAGCCGCAGCATCCCGTTCCTATATCGCACTTGAAAAAAGTGGATTCGCACCGACACTCGCGGCGGCACTCGAAGGAGGGATCATTGGCGACCGGTACGAAATTTCCGAACGCAGCCTGTTTTACACCGCCTCGGTCCTGCTTGAATGGGAACTTTTCTCGGGTACCGGACGAATGCGGAAAGTCCGCAAAGCTACCGCTGCGCTCGACGGAATTCTGGAACAGAAAGCCGAGGCAGAGCGGCAGATACGGTTTCAGGTGGAGCAGTGTCTCAGCGATCTTGAACTTTCCCGCAGGGTCTGCCGCGACAGCGAACTGCAGGTTAGCGCCGCGGAAAAAAATCATACCGCCGTATTCAAGCTGTTCCAGCAGGGCGTGGCCACCGCCACGGAACTGACCGAAGCTGGTGAACTGCTCACCAGGGCAGAAACCGCCCGGACCGTTACCCGTTACGACCTTTTCAAACAACAGGCACGGCTGCGCCATGCAACCGCAGCCGACACCGCATTGCTTGCCGCTGTAAATCAATTTCCCGGGAGTACCCGATGAACTACCGCCGTTTTATTCCATACTGCATTTTACCGATTACCCTGCTTGTCACTATCGTATGTGACCGGCCTGCTCCCGAAAAACAGAAACCTGCCCCGTCACACATCCTTCGCGTTTCCATCGGCCCGGTGCTTCGTGACAGTATCGTCCTGCCGCTGTTCCTTCCCGGAAAACTTTCAGCGGCAACCGAGCTGCGACTCGGATTTAAAACCGGCGGCATCATCCGTGAGATCAATGCAATCGAGGGTGCTTCGGTTTCCCGCGGAGCACGTATCGCCCGACTTGACACCGTGGAATTTTCCGCCTGGCGCGACAAGGCGCAGACCGCGCTCGAGAAAACTTCCCGGGACCTTGCGCGAGCGGAGCAACTGCTCCGCGACAGTGTCGCGCCACTTGAGCAGGTGCAGAACGCCCGTTCCGCATGGCGCGCCGCCCGGTCCGACAGTGCCATCGCGGCGTTCAATCTTTCTCAGGCGATACTTGCCGCCCCGACTTCCGGAAAAATTCTCAAACGGCTCGCCGAGAAAAACGAGGTAATCGGCCCCGGTATGCCGGTGGTCATCTTCGCCTCCACCGACGGCAACTGGGTGGTGAAAGCCGCAATCCCCGACCGTGACCTGAATATCATCACCCTGGGAGACAGGGCGGAAATATCGTTCGACGCGCTGCCTGATCGTATCTTTCCTGCCACCCTCAGCCGGATCGCCGGAGCGGCACACCCGGTTACCGGTACGTTCGAAATTGAGCTCTCACTCACGGAAATCGACCGTCAGTTCAGACCGGGGCTGATTGCTGATGTCAAGCTGTATCCCTCGGCCCAGAAAAAGCATTCGTATGTTCCCGCAGGTGCACTGGTTGAGGGAACCGCCGACAGCGCACTGGTGTACGGGGTAACCGCCGAAGGAACCTTCACCCCCGAGCCGATCCGTATCGGAAGAATCTTCGGTGATCTTGTTGCCGTTGCCTCCGGACTTGAGGGTATTGATACCGTTGTCGTTTCCGGAGCTCCTTACCTGCGTTTCACGGCCGACAGCATCATTGTTGACCGGGGCAAGGAGTAACACCATGCAGGTACTACGCTCGCTGCTTTCCAACCGTCATTTCATTCTGGTCGTCACCCTGCTGCTTATCGCATGGGGTGCCATGTCACTGCGCACCATCCCGCGATCAGAGGATCCGCAGATGGAGTTCTCCGGCTCTTCAATTTTCGCGGTGCTCCCCGGAGCAGGACCGGAGGATATCGAAAAACTGGTGGTCGATCCGATCGAAGAGGAACTCAACAAACTCGGCGACATCAACCACCTCACCTCTTCCGCCGCCGAAAATGTCGCCCTGCTCAACATAGAATTCTCGGTGAGTACCGATCCCGACGATAAGTACCGTGAAGTGCTCACTGCCGTCGATAACATCCGCAGCCGCCTGCCGAAAAACATCGCCCGACTTGACGTAACAAAATACAGTTCAAGTGATGTCTCGATCCTGCAGTACGCCTTTATTGCCGACGCACTCCCCTATCACCGTATCGTTGACCAGGCAGAAGAGCTCAAGAAACGGCTGCAGAGGATAGCCGGGGTGGAAAAAGTAACGATTCACGCCTACCCCGATCGCCAGGTAAACGTCGAAATCGCACCGGAAAAGCTCGAGGCTGCAGGGATTTCGCTGCGACAGGTCAGCGCCGCGCTGCAGGGGGCTAATATGGCCATTCCCGCCGGATCGGTTCTCGCCGATGCCCGCCGGTTCAGCATACGGGTTAACAGTGAACTGCGGACGGTTGACGATGTGAGCAACACCATTGTTGGCGCATGGGGATCGCAGAGTATCCGGCTCGGCGATATCGCCGCCATCTCCCTTACCGACGGCGACACCCTCTACCGCGCCCGCTTCGATGGAAAACGGGCGGTCTTTCTTACCCTTTCCCAGAAAAAGGGAACGAACATATTTCCCCTCACGAAAGCCGTTTCTGAAGAAGTCAACCGGCTCCGGGCCTCCCGAAATGAACCGATGACGATTGCAACTGTGTTTGACCAGTCGAGAAGCGTTGACCGACGGCTCAATGGTTTTTTTGTCAATCTGCTCCAGGGTATTCTTCTGGTGGGATCGGTTACCATCCTCACGCTCGGCGGCGCCTCGGCATCGATTATCATTTTCGTTATCCTGCTCTCGATACTTACCGCCATCGGTGTACTTGCTACCGCCGGGTTCGGCCTTGACCAGATTTCCATTGTCGCGCTGGCTATAGCGCTCGGGATGCTCGTTGACAACGCGATTGTGGTAGTCGAACTGGTCGCCCGCAAAAAAAGCGGGGGGATGAACGGAGACGATGCCGCCGTCGCAACGGTAGGCGAGATCGGTGGAGCGATTATAAGCTCGACGCTCACAACGGTGGTCGCCTTTCTTCCGATGGCGTTTCTGCAATCGTATGTTGGTGATTTCATTAGAGGATTACCCCTCACGGTAATTTTCACGCTCAGTGCCTCCCTGCTTTTTGCGCTTACCATTACCCCGCTTGCCGCAGGAAGGCTCACCCCCGACTCGCAGAAACAGAAAAAGATCCGCCTGCGTCGTCTGATCTATTTTATTGCGGAACACCGGTACCGCCCGTTGCTCGAACGACTGCTCAGACGCCCGAAAACGGTACTCGCCGTTGCGATACTGCTTTTCGGTGTCTCCCTCACGCTGCTTCCCAAAGTCAAAGTGAGTCTGTTTCCCAGTGCCGAGAAACCGCAGATCTTCATTTCACTCGAAACCCCGAAAGGGAGTGCGATTTCCCGGGTGGATTCCGCCACCCGCGCCGTTGAACGCATTCTCCGTGAACACCCCGATGTGCTGCACTATGCCACCAACCTCGGTAAAGGAAACCCGCGTATTTACTACAACGTGTTCTCACTCTGGGAGTCACCCAACATCGGCCAGATTCTGGCCACCCTCTCGACCGGCCGGGAAGCGCAGGTCGGGCGTATCGTCGGGGAGCTGCGCGCCGCCTGCGCCACCATTCCCGCCGTCAAGATTCACATACAGGAACTCCAGCAGGGCATGCCGGTTGCAGCACCGGTTGCCTTCAGGGTGATCGGCGATGATCTTGACAGTATCCGGGCCTTTTCCGAAACAGTGGAATCGATACTAGCCAAGACAGAGGGAACAGTAAATATAAGAAACCCGATCAGGGAGAGCAGAACCGATGTTCGGATAACCGTCAACCGGGACAAGGCCGCGCTCGCGGGCGTAGCCCCTGCACAGGTTGCCGCTGCCATCCGTACCGCAGTGCTTGGCTCGGAAGTGACGCTGCTGCGCAGCGACAACGGTGATGAATTCCCGGTGATCATCCATACCGGAAGGGCGGCACTACCCCGCATGGAAGAAATTGAGCGGGTCAGCATTCCGTCGCTCTCCGGCGATATGGTCCCGCTCCGGCAGATCGCCACCATCGGGCTTGAACAGGGACCGTCAGTCATCAACCACTACCTGCTTGAACGGGTAAGCACTGTGCTTGCCGATGTGCGCAGCGGCTACAATACCGCGGAGATTACACGTACCGTAACGAAAGCGCTTGCCGGTGTTCCCGTACCCGCATCGGTAAAGTGGAAGGTCGCCGGCGAGGAGGAGAGCCGCGATGAATCGTTCTCCGGGATCACCAAAGCGCTCGCCGTGGCACTGATCGGTATATTCGCCCTGCTGGTGTTGCAGTTCGGCAATTTCAGCCAGCCGTTCATCGTGTTCACCGCCATTCCCTTTGCGATTTCCGGATCGATCGTCGCACTGCTGATTACCGGATACAGTTTTTCTTTTACGGCGTTCATCGGATTCACGAGCCTGATGGGAATCGTGGTCAACAACTCAATAATCCTGATTGACTGCGCCAATCAGCTCCGCCGGGGGGGAATGGGACTTTTTGACACGGCAATCGCCGCCTGTACACAGCGGTTCACCCCGATCGTGCTGACTACGGTCACCACGCTCCTCGGGCTCTTTCCCCTGATCCTCACCGGCAGTTCACTCTGGGCGCCGCTTGCGTGGGTGATCACCGGGGGGCTGGCGGTTTCTACGCTGCTGACGCTGTTTGTGGTACCGGCGCTGTATTTGTTGTATACGCGGAAATCGTGAACACTGATTGACAGAATGATATAATGGGTGGATGTGTAAGGGCGGGTTTCAAACCCGCCCCTACATGATATAAAATCAAAATAGATCACCATGATTCCATCGGTACCATAAAGGATCCGTACACCCAATAGCACAAAGCAGAGAAAAACTGCCCGCAAGGATGTTTCCTGCCAAACTCTGGCTGTCATTATTCTTTTTCTATTCACCGGCAGATATGTTGAGGGTATTGCATAATTGTCAAGGGTGATCATCCATGCTGTTTTACCGGGGAAGTAAAAACAGCCGATATGTTTCCGCAGTTAACGGCCAGCTTCAGACCGTTTGGAAATTGCAAAATTGTACTGCTGTTCAGCAGTACGGATGAACTTGTGTCGGGCAATCTGCAGAGAAATTCCCACACTGGTAATAGCAGCGCCGGAAATCAGGGGTGTAAAATTAAACGAAGCAGGGCGTTGGTCGCCAGCATCCTTACCCGCTCCGTTGATGAACTGCCCAAACGAACCCAAAGCGGCAATTCCGATTCCACCAACCATTCCGGTGATTGCACCGATCCTTGCCCACAGATAGGCATCCATCCAGACACGGCCTTCCGGTACCGGTTTCATTGTTTTGAGAAGATTCATTCCGAAATAGTCAACCGGGATGATGTAATCGAGGTTACCTTCGAACCCGTACCCGTAGTCAATGTTAACAACTGTTCCCATCCCCCCGGGAGACATATCAACATCAACATTTACCCTGCGTATAAGAAATATTTTTTCCGGTACGGTATCAGCCGGACCTTCGGCATGCGCCCATATCGCCAAAAAAAGTATGCAGTAACGTACGCGATACATCCAGTTGCAAGTACCTGTATCCATTAGCCCCCCATAGAAATCGATCTCCAGTACTCTTTCCCAAAAAATAGGTAGCCACAGCACTGGATACAAGAACCATGTCGGGCTTCTCATTCTGATTTCACCAGTAAGATTTATACAAAATCGGTCCGAATATATTTTCTGAAAAATGTACACCATGCACTCAGGTCGAAGATTCATTAAGATGGAACTGCACCAATGAGATTTTTTTACCGCGGTATTCTTTATATTGCTCTGTCGTTCCTTGTGACATCATCCACGTTGCACGCGCAAGTACTCCTCCCCGATGATTACGCGAATGAGAGGGGACTCGAATACTCCGATGATCAGCTGCAGAACAAATACCGGGCCTACGGAACTCTCCGGAATATCGGACTTATAACGGTAGTGGTTTCTGCAGCCGTTATCGGGTCGGGAATATACCTTAATGTCAACCGTCCGGAATTCCTCACCACCGATGAAAAAAAACAGGCCCGGCGAATTAACCCGGATACGACATTCCGTTCCTACAACGCCATTACGGAACTGTATTCATTTCTCAGTTTTGCAATCGGTATTCCACTGAGCGGAGCAGGCACGACAGTCACCATCTTCGGCTGGATGAAGCGATATGAATACCTCAAAAAGCTCCGGATTCGAGGCCTGAAAGCAGGGGGATCAATGAGTGGAGCCTCGTTTTCACTAATTGTTGACTATTGAATTGACATCTTTAACTGGTCCAACTGCCTGGGTTGTCAGTAAACTAAAACAGCCTCAGTCGGTATACCAACCGGCTGAGGTTGTTTATCAAAACCACTATTAGTAATTCATCTTGGCGTCATCGCAAAGGGTTGTTTTTTATAGGATTATATAAGATATTTTATATAGGTATTTATAAAAAAAGAATATAGTTATTCCTATGAACAAATTACTCAAACTCACGCTTGCATACACCGCCCTCATTGCAATCCTCATACCCTGCGCCGGATGCGACTTCCGACTTGGTCTGAGCCCCGAGGAGCCTCCTGAACCCCATAAAGAATGGGATGAGCGGCTGAAAGATTGGTGGGACCATCAGACCGATTCAACCCTGATACGATGGTTTTTCAGAGCGGATGATGCATGTTCAAACAACCAATATCAAATTGGCCTTTTAGATTCTCTAAAACCCTTAAATATAACCATACGCTGGTATACAAGCGATAATTCCATCCTCCACACCGACGCGGAATATTCTTACAATAAGTCCACCACAATCCACCACGTTCTGCGTGACTGGAACTACACACTCCCCAACGACACGACCCTCATTGTCGACGGCGTTGAGTATACCAAAAGCACCCCGACACCATAATATCCGGGCAGGTGTGTAAGGGCGGGTTTCAAACCCGCCCCTACAGCAGCGCCTGCATCTCCATTGACACCACATGGCGCGGCGGTTCCACCGCCTCGCCGTTTCTGCTCTGGAAAATCTCTCCGCGGTAGGAGGCGCTCAGGGTGAAATACTTACCTACCCGGACATTCGCCATAAGCGTAATCAGGTGAGACATCCCCGATGAGAACCCTCCCGCGATACGGTAATCGTGTTCACGGGGGAGATTGACCAGCGAAAATGTATAGCTGCTCTCGATCCGGCCCCGCTCCCCCAGCAGTACCGATCCTCCCGGGGTTGTTTGCATAAAGAGCGCTTTGTCCCCCGCTACCCCCGAGGTCCGCAGCGACGTTTCCGCCTGCCGCGCCCACCCGCCGCTCTCCCTGAGTGAAAGCTCGAAGTGCGATCCGAGCGGTTTCACCTGCGTAAAGGCGGCACTGAGTTCATGGAGGTAATAGTCGCCCTCGAGCGCAAAGGCTGACGTGTCGTCGTGCGAGAGCGAGAGCAGCCGGAATTCATTAATGAGTTTTACCGAAGGACGGTAGCGCTCCACCATAACGGTTCCCGTGAAACCCGCCTCGCGGTAGGAACGGATTCTGCGGTAATCGGGGGTAAGGGTGATCCGTCCGCGCAAATCACGGTTAAACGCGGGTCGCCACCCGATCTCCTGCCGATAGGAGAGAGAGCTGTAACGGATACGCCCGTCAGAGGGATCGGGCCCGGAACCGGTGCGCAGGGAGAGATATCCCGGAAACCAGGAAGAGGGACGTTCGATAGTGGCGTCGAGATGTTCCTCAAGGTAGAGTGCCCCCTCCCAGGATAGATCACCCAGAATTCCTTTAGCTCCATGCTCCGCCGGTCTGAATTCCCATTCGACCGTCGCACGTGTTTTCCGCATACGCAGATCGCTTGTTGAGTCGTAAACGTCGCGCTGCTGAATGATAAAATCACCCCCGCCGTGCAGATCCTCCACGTATTCGTTCATGGTTGAATCCCACCGGTGGGTACCGTGTCCCACCCCCATATAGGTGGGAATCTGCAGAAACCGCGACGCCTTTTCGGAGGTGGTCCGATAGTGCTGCCCGGAGGTAAAAAAGCGGTTCTCTGAACTGGTGGTACTGTTGACTTCTATAAGCAGGGTAGTTGCCTTCGAAGTTCCCTGCGCCGCATCGGCAGTACGCTGCTGCCAGGCGCTCGTCCCGTCGAGGTGCCACCAGCGAAGGGGAGAGCAGTCTATCGTCTGTCTCCAGACCAGATTCTTCGCTGTATCCGCGGCGGAAAACAGGGTTCCGCTCCCCTGTCGGAACCGGGTGTACCCGAACTCCTCGGAAAGCTGCAGCGGAAGGAATTCATACCGCACCGTCCCTTCCATCAGGCCGCCGCCGGCACCGGTGGACGGTTTTCTCCATTCGTCCCGGTAGGAGAGTTCTGCAGTATGCTTTGCGAACGGTAACCGCACCGCCGCGTACTGCCGGTGTCCCGTGCCACTGCCTGTTTCCTCAAAATGTCTGAACGCGGTACCGGTATATTCAAGGTGCAGCCACGAGAGCGGATGATACCGTGTCGTGTTTCCGACCTTGTCGGTAACCAGTATTCCGGCGCTGCGCTGCTGTCCGTACTGCAGCTCCGTACTCACCTTTGCAAACGGGGTTACTCCCGCACGGGACTCCCAGAGCAGCCGCTCCGCGGCGTTGTCGACCCCGATGCGGTCATCGTTCCACTGCGATTTCCGATCGTAGGCAGTGAGAGCCTCGCGATCGAAACGGCTTGACCAGAATCTGCCCGTCCCCCCGAACCACACGGAGCGATGATCGAACTGTTTTTTCCCGGCAAGAAGATCCACACGGGCAGCGGAAGAGAGATTGTCCCCATCGTCACGGCTCGAAAAAAGGTTGCGGTCACGTTCCTGGCCCGCAGCATTGAGCGTCATCTGCAGCAGCGGTAGTGCGAGAGCTACTTTCGCTTCACCGGAAGAGTAACGCTGCGGTGTACTGAGCTTCGTCAGCGGTGTATAGCGCCCGCCGCAGGGCCCCGCATACCGATAAATATAATCGGGATAGTTCTTTGAGACATCCCGGACATAGTCGCCGCAACTGTCCTCCACCTCGGTGAAATGGACAACATAATACCTGACAGTCTGATCGGGCCGCTTTGGATCGGGAACGGTCTGAACGAAAATTACCGTTCCAAGGGTGTCCTTTTTTATATATAACGGAGTGGTAGCATAGAGCGGACCCACGATGTCGTTCGGTTTGACCTCAGTGGTGTCAGTAGCAAGCGGCGGGCGGTCACCACTCTCCCTGAGCACCTTTTTTTGGGCATCGGTCAGTGCAAGTTCGATCGGATTGTTTTTATTGTCGATCTCCGACCAGACCACCCCTTCGACCGTCAGCACCGAATCGCCGACTGCCGTGCCGGCGGTGAGCCCGGTGAGGGTACGCTGATAATCGAACATTTTATACTCGTACTCCGCCCGTATCACATCCTCTTTGCGGATGAGCCGCTTTGCGGTAAATGTCATGGTACCCAGATCATAATCCACCACATAGGCATGTTCCGGCCCTTCCCCGCACACCTCACCGTTAACCGTCACCCGTACGGTTCCGCCGATCGGTGTAATGAATCCCGGCTCCCCGTTTCCTGAAAAACTGTACGGTCCCTGCCCGCCGTCCCCACGCCACGACTGCACCGTGAAGGTACCGCCGGCAAGCGCCCCGAACACCTTCACCTTCGTATCACCCGGCGTTACCGATGCGGCAATCCCTTTGATTTTCTTCCGTCCCTCGAGAATCCCTGCAAACGGCCATTCAACGTATTGATCACCGGCAACCACCCCGAACCGCGGATCGGTGAGTGCGATGTAAATCATGTCAAAATCACTGATCTCCCGGGTACTTCCCTCAAGCGAACTCCCCTGGTCATTGAGATGAGCCGTAATCTCGGTGCCCGGCCTGATCTCCCCACCGATACGCACATCGAGCCCCTGTGAGAGATCCACCTGCCCGAAACTTCCGACCGACACCCCTACCGACTTGTACCCCGAAACCGTCACATTATCCTGTCGCAGCGAAAACGACGGTCGGTAGAGAGAGTCGGGAACCGATCCGGCGCCGCCGGTGTCCCGTCCGGCATACCGTTTTCTGTAGAGGGAGAACACTTTAGGCAACCCGTAATAATCCGTCTCGAAACGGACATGGAATGCGGTGCCACTGTCGATCATTTCAGAAAAAAGCAGAGCATTAAGGGAACTTATATACCGAAAAAGCGGAACCGTACCTGAATCATCCCGCGAAACCTGTACGGTGGCCGTATCAACAAAAAAACGACCAAGCCGGTATGGCCCGGGAGAACCATCGGCAATAATAATCGTATCGACACGCTCCGCGAAGGATGCGCAGAACAGCGCCGTCAGGAGCAGCAGCCCTATCTTGTTTATATTCAATTTCTTGTTGATCATAGCGACCGGAGCCTACTACAGTATACGTTTTGTGAGCCCCGGAAGGTACTACTGCGGTGTTTTATCATCATCCGCCTGGAGGGCAAATAATATTTTACGGATATGAAAACATTTAGTTATTTAATCGCTATAGTAATATTGTCTCTTCAGATGCCGCTTTTTTCTCAGGACGACAGCAAACCGTGGGAGCGTCTCGGACTGTCGCTGACCGAATGGAAACTCATCACCGACAGTGACATGCCAATGAGCAAAGTGGAATCACTGCTCAAAGCCGGGATCGGTATCAGCGAATATTTTGAAAAACCGTGGGAACCACTCGGTATGTCGGAGGCGAAATGGATTGCCAAACGGCGCAGCGGACTCACCAATTACGATATCGAGCAGGAAGTGCGGATGGAAAACAACGATACCATCATGCAGCCGCCTCCCACTCCGAACACTACCTTTGTAGATTTCAAGCGACCGGGAGAGACCAGGGAACTGGCCTCCGCACTTTTCCTTCCCGGATTGCAGCAGTACCGGTACAAAGAAAAAAAACGGGGGAGAGTCATGGTGTCACTCGCCGCGGTTTCGGTGGTGGGTACGGTTGCCTGGAGTATCAAGGTTAAGCAGTTCATGCCGGTACCCCTGCTGGTGATACTTCTTCCCGATATGGGGTGGAGCTACGTTGACCATAAAATCCGTCTTAAAAAGAAACACCGGCAGTAATTCGGCTGCATGCATCCAGAAGGAATTACTACCCGCTCATGACCACTGTTTACCTCTCCGACAAGCTCTGTTTCGTTTGTGGTGAAAAAAGCAAATTCCCCATGGGAAATCTCTCACTTGGTAATGTCGGTGTCCGGGATCTTGACGGAAGACCGACCCATATACTCCGTTCATCGGTCTATCTCTGGATTCAACGCTGCCCCTCCTGCGGCTACTGTGCCCCTGAAATCGCCGAGGGTACCGAAATGGAAAAAACAGCGGTTACGACAGATGATTACCGTAACCAGCTTGATAATGATGGTTTTCCTGAAACCGCCAATGCATTTCTCTGTCATGGTACGATCATGCGTGAGCGGGAGCAATTCGCCGATGCGGCATGGGCGGCGGTTTTTGCCGCATGGATCTGTGACGACAACGGATTCAATGAGAGTGCCCACTGGTGCAGAGGTACCGCCATCGGACTGTTTGAAAAAGCGAATGAGGCAGGGCAGGAGTTTGCCGATTCACCGCAGCAGGAACAGCTCTACCTGATAGATCTGCATCGTCGCATGTCGCGGTTTGACATTGCGGCAAAACTCTGTGACAATGCGCTCGAAACTGAACACGACGACCGCATACTGGACCTGCTCTATCTGGAACGGGACCTCATAAGCCGTCGCGACAGTGGTGCACACTCGGAATCAGAAGCCGACGATCCGAACGTGTAAAGCGAATTACCGTGGCCGGTGCAGTCCGATCATCTGTTCAAGCACCACCGACCGTGCAAAGTACTTCTCGTAGCGCTGCTGTGCCACTACTCCGAACCGTTTCCGGAGCGCAGTGTCTTCAAGCAACCGCTCCAATGCCAGGTGAATACCGTCGGTATCGTCGACCGGGACAAGAATTCCGGTCTCGCCATGTATTACGATCTCGTTGACCGGAGCGACATCGCAGGCCACCACCGGTTTTCCATACCGCATCGCCTCGGCAAATACAATGCCGAACGATTCATCACTGGTGGGAACACAGAAAACGTCACACGTGGAAAGTAGCCAGTTTTTAACACTGTCATCCACCTCCCCCAGATCGAATACCGAGGTATTGCGCGTACGGACCTTCTCTCCCGGACCGGCAATCACCAGACTCGCCATTCCCTCAAGACCGGTAAATGCAACCAGGAGTTTCATTAGCCCCTTATGTGCCTCCCGACGACCCAGAAAAAGAATAAACCGCCCGGGAACCGGTGGAAGCCGCAATTTCGGATACTCCTTTTCGCTGATCACCGGAGGAATAACCAGTGCATCGACAGCAGCAGCAACGCCGAGCCGCTCAAGCCTCCCGATAAGCCGCTCACGGAAACGTGTCGTGGGACAGATTACTGCATCAGCAGAAGCGTAGGATCGCAGCAACGCCGGCGTATCACCCCAGCGACCAAAGTGGACGAACGGCTGCTGAATGAAGGAGATCCCCCGCTTCAGGCAGATTTCCGCGACACATCGCGCTGGATAACCGGTTGAGCAGCAGTGTACCGAATCAGCATCATCAAGCAATCGGTTCATTCCTGGGTAAAAAACCATTCGGTACCAGAAATAAAGAACATCGTAGAGTACCTGCGGCAGAAGTTTGCGCAACAGGGGAACATTCCAGAGCAACAGTGGCAGAAGCAGTAATCGCGCTCTCCGGGGTGCCATCAATGATTCAATTACTTTTCCCGCAGGATCATTGGAGGGCATCTGCCGGTGAGCGGTATATTTTCCGTAAAGAGTCCGGGCATCGGAGGCGCTATGCGTAATAACGGTAACACGCCAGTCCGCAGGAAGCGACGCTGCAAATGAGACCATCGCCTGTTCCGCGCCGCCGCGCTGCGGCCAGTAACTATCAACGACAATCGCCAGTGTAAACGATTTCATTCCCGACAACCCCGGTATGCCCTGTCCGACAGTGGTACAATTCCGCGCCGGATAAATTGAGACTGGGTGACCGGCAGCAGCTCCCCTCCACCCCGGCTTTTTATGCGGTTAAATATAGCATACTCCACAGACATAACGGTACTATTAGCGAACAGGGCGGCTGCCGTAAATCAATAACTGCAGACGGGTCGCCCGGTGGGCGGGTACTTTTATTTCGGGCGGATGCCAGCGGTAATCTATTTTCACTGGCAGACGATTCAATTACCGGCAGCCTGAGAAGCTGACCAGAGAAAGGTATCTACGTGGAATATCGGAACGTGCGGCTCGATCCGTTTCAGGAACAGGCGGTCAATGCAATTGATAAGGGCGAGTCGCTTATTGTCGCCGCACCAACCGGATGCGGAAAAACCCTCATTGCAGAGTACGCAGTCGAGATTTCCCTGCAGCGCGGCAAAAAGGCAGTCTACACCGCACCGGTGAAAGCACTCTCCAACCAGAAATACCGGGACTTCCGGGAGCGCTTCGGCGAAGAGGCCGTCGGCATCCAGACGGGAGATGTCACCATCAACCCGCAGGCTCCGCTGCTGATTATGACCACCGAGATTTTCCGCAATCTTATTCTGGAAGACAGCGGCAGACTCAGCTCTATTTACTACACGATTTTCGATGAGATCCACTTTCTTGACGATCCGGAACGCGGTACGGTCTGGGAGGAGAGCATCATTCTCGCCCCGCCTGAAATCCGCTTCATGTGTCTGAGCGCAACGGTACCCAACATCCGGGAACTCGGCCGCTGGATGGAAACGGTGCGCGGCACCACCTTCACCCTGATCGAGGAGAACGAGCGTCCCGTCCCGCTCAAGCACCATTTCTTCAGCCCCAAATTCGGTATGATGAACATCAAGGCGGTCAGACGGCAGTACCGGAAGAACCCGGCGGAACGCAAGCGGTTTCTCCGGAGAAAACCGTCGTCCCGAAGAATCGTTCGGCTCGCGCTTGAGCGCGGCAATACCCCCGTTCTCTATTTCTGTTTCAATCGTAAAGCCTGTGAATACAACGCGGAGCTGCACAGTACTCTCTCCCTCCTCGACGAAACGGAGCGCCGGCAGGTAACACAGATGGTCGATGAACTCGTTGCCCAGTATCGCCTGAGCGACTACGACCGGCTCGGCCATCTGCGCATGCTCTGGGAGGCGGGAACCGCCTTTCATCACGCGGGCATGCTCCCTGCGGCAAAAGAGATCGTGGAGCGGCTCTTTACCTCCGGACACATTAAACTGCTTTTCTGCACCGAAACCTTCGCGATCGGTATAAATATGCCGGCACGCACGGTTATTTTTGATGAACTCGAGAAATTCGACGGGGTGGAATTCAACTACCTCATGACCAGGGAGTACAACCAGATGGCGGGCCGCGCCGGACGACGCGGTATGGACGAAGTAGGGTATGTGTACTCCCAGATCATCCCCGAAGCCACCGACCCCGTCCATCTTGAACGGTTCCTTAATGGAAACAACGAACGGATCAACAGCCGGTTCTACGCATCGTATTCCACCATTCTGAATCTCTACAGCCGGTTCGGTGAAGAGGCGTACGAGATCTTCCGCAAGAGTCTCCACAATTTCCGTAAAGGTGAATTCACCATCAGCAAAGAGTATCGCAAACAGGAGGCACAGATCGCCAACCGGATCAGATTTCTTCAGTCTGCCGGATTTCTTGACGGAAAAGATCTCACTGAGAAAGGGGCGCTTGCCGCCGCGGTGAGCGGGTATGAAATTCAGGCAGCGGAGCTCTACTTCTCCCGGAGCTTTGAACAGTGCACTGTTGAACAGATCCCTGTCGTGCTCGCCGCACTGATCACCGAAGAGCACCGCAGCCGCAAAAACGTCTCGCCCTCGTCGGTGAAACTCAAGTTCGATGCGGAAAAAGTGATTCACAAACTTCGGGTACGGGAGATCAAACACGGCATCACCCAGCCCATCCGGGAGATGGACTTCGGCCTCGCCGCGCCGGTGGCCGCCTGGACCAACGGCTGTTCACTCCATGAGCTTACCTCGTTCGGCGCTCCTGAGGGAGATCTGGTGCGGATTCTGCGTATGACCATCCAGCTGATGCGCACCCTGCGCGACCGCATCCCCGACGAATTCATTGCCGACAAATTTCACGACGCCATGGAACTTGTTAACCGTGATGTGGTGGACGCACAGGCACAGCTCGAGGTACGGTAAAGCAGCTGCGGCGATGTGAGGGTAGATGTCAACCGTCTCACAGTAATTTGCACCACTGGTACCTGCTTCGATCTCAGAGTCGGGGTCGGGGGCGGAGTCGGTAATGTCTTTAATTAAAGTTTTTTCGAAAGCGGTTGAATGGAAACTGTATATAACACCGGATACAATGCGCTTACGTAAAGATAGTGAAATCCTGAAAATCGACCCCGAAAAGCGACTCCGACCCCGACTCCGAACGAACAAAAATCCGTGCAGACTATTATAAGACGGTTCCTGCCCCTGCCATTTCCCGGTGGCTGAGCCTGCCCGGGCCACTCCCGATCACCATTCTACCAGTGCATCTGTATACTTGGGGGTGTTCCACCATGAAACACCCCTGCCACGCGATCGAACACTTCGGCCTTTTCCGATGTGTAAAAACGGCGCACCCCACCCTGCGAGCAACGCTCCGCCATATCAGGATGCCTCCCGAGATACGCTTCAAGGCTCCGTGCCACAATTGCTCCCTGTGAAACCAGCGTAATGGATGGTGGCAGGTACTTCCGTATTTTCTCTTCCAGAAGCGGATAGTGGGTGCAGCCGAGCACCACGGTATCGATCAGAGGATCAGCGCAGCACAACCGTTCGATGTGCTGACGGATGAAAAAATCGGCTCCGTCACTTCCGGCCTCCCCGGTTTCAACAAGCGGCACCCACATCGGGCACGCCTCCTGTGTTACCGTTACCTCCGGAAAATAACGGTTGATCTCGATGATATACGACTGCGAATTGACGGTTCCCGTAGTTCCAAAGATCCCGATATGACCGCTCCGGCTGATGGTGCCGACCTGTTCGGTTACCGGGCGGATCACGCCGAGCACACGGTTTTCAGGCGCAATGCGGGCAAGATCATTCTGCTGAATTGAGCGGAGGGCTTTCGCCGAGGCGGTATTACAGGCAAGAATAATCAGCGGACACCCCTGCCCGAACAGCCACCTGACCGCTTCGAGCGTGTACTCGTACACCGTCTCGAAGGAGCGACTGCCGTAGGGTGAACGGGCGTTATCACCAAGATACAGATAATCAAATTCCGGCAACTGCCGTTCAATCTCCCTGAGTACCGTCAGCCCTCCGAATCCGCTGTCAAAAACACCTATCGGTCCCTGTGTTGTCATAATCACCTTGTCTTTCTCTCTTTAAATCGTACGACGGGAATTCTCGCACCGGAGGCGGGTACCCCCCGTTTTAACCGGTACCAATAAATTACTCTTCGGCAGTCAAAGCATACAGCACGGGGGTAGTGGCATACCTGCCGGTTCACCCCGGCACCGTTTACGGATTCGGCTGCATTCCCTCTCGCTGATTGTATATTTACCACGGTTTTTGCATGACGCACCGATACTCCCCGGGAACTTGTTGAGACATTCATTAAGAATCGGTCGCAAACGTTTTTCCACCGGCATCCACAAGCAGAGCAGGAAAAATTATCGTGAAAAGCAACAACTCCGGATATTCAAGCGTTACTAATGTATCGTTAATGATTCCATTCTTCCAGGTGGCTACCGTTATTTGATGAAAACCTACCCGTTACCCCGACGCTTTCTTTATGTGGAACTGCTCTTCTACTCACTGATCAGTACGCTGATGATTGTTGCATGGATACCGGCGGTGCTCTCGCTGATTGCCTACGGGTCGGTATTTCCCTCCGCAATGAGGGCAGCACTGTTTCTCAACCTCACCGCAGTTACACTGATTATTTTCGTGCTGTTCGTACAGAAAGAACTCCGATCGGTCAGCTTCTACATCTCCGAGGAACAACTCGGTTACCGCAGCACTTCCCGCGGGAAACAAATCCGTCTTGCGGCAATCTCATCGGTCGGGCTCCTGCGCTTTCCACTCGGTGGCGGCATACTTGTCATTGAAAGCCCCGAAGGGTCACTGAGCATACCGCTGTTTATACCTGGGATTTCAGATCTTGTTGCCCGTTTACGGGAATATCTGCCCGCCTCCGCCGTTGCAGAATCTGATGAAACGATCGACTGGACCACGATCCTCCGGACCTGCGGACGCACCGAATCCGTTACCAGCCGTTCACTGCGGGTTTTCCGCCCGGTCCTCAGCTGTGCCATTGCCGCACTGCCACTCAATGTCTTCATCGGTGCGGTCTACTGGAACACCTCGGTAATTCCTCTCATGCTCTGGGCCGTTACCGGTACACTTTTTCCTCTCGCAACCTACGGCAGTGCCGACATTATACTGCGGCTCCTCTCCGGCCGCGCAGGCAAGGTACCCCCTGATGTGGACTATGAAAACCGCCTGCTTATCCGTGCCGCACTCGCCGGCGGATCCATCTATCTTTTGTGCGGTATTCTCTTCAAGGCGATTATCCCGTGACGACACTGCCCCCCTTTACACTCAGAGGGCAGGTGCTCGGTCCTCCTCTACTGAGTGCACCAATGGCGGGAATCAGTCACAGTGCCTACCGGCGTCTTCTCGCCGATTTCGGCGGCTACGGCGCACTCTATACCGAAATGGTCCCGACCGGAACGATCTTCTCCGAAAATCTCCTCCTCTCACCGTTAACAAAACGGCGTTCCGGGGAAGGCCGGGTAATTTATCAGATAGTTGTTACCGGAAAACCCCCTGTCGATCAGGCCGTAGCTCGACTCGTGCAACTCGACCCGTTCGCGCTCGATCTCAATCTCGGGTGTCCTGCTCCGATGGTCGCCCGTAAAGGAGGCGGACGGGCACTCTTTGATGATACCGACCACTGCAGGCAGGTGCTCGAATCGATCCGTTCCGTATGGACGGGTCCGCTTATCGTAAAGTGCCGTCTCGGCCACGAGCGGGAGGGCTGGGAAGAGCGGTTTATCGAGCGCTGTGAACTTTTTTCGTCGTGCGATGTCGATGCACTCTGTATCCATCCCCGGTTCTTTCATGAAAAACTCAAACGGACCGCCCGCCACCATCTTCTTCCCTGGATTCGCCGCCACTGGAAGCGGACACTTATCGGCAATGGTGACATGCACGACGCGGCGGCACTTACCCTGCTTGGCGCTGAGGGGTACGACGCACTCATGATCGGCCGTGCAGCAGTTGTGCGTCCATGGATATTCCGCGAGCTCAGTGGCGAAACCATGACCCCGGACCATCTGAAAATCTGGGAACAGTTTTATTCATATACGCTTGAAGATTTTCCTCCCGAGCGGGGAATCGGACGCATCAAGGAATTTACCGGACATTTCGCCCGCAATTTCTTCTTTGGCCATGAACTCTTCCGCAAAGCACAATCCGCACCGGATCTGACGACACTCAGGGAACGGGTCCATGCATTTCTCTCCTCGTCCCCCCAAATCACCCGTCACTGATTTCAGCGGGCGCAGATAGTAATTTTAACCGTACATTGAGATCGCAAGGAGCAGTTTCATGAGAATTCTTTCAGGCATCAAGCCGACCGGCACCATTCATATCGGTAATTATCTCGGCATGATACAACCGATGGTTGCCTCGCAGCAGCGGGGCGAACTGTTCTGTTTTATCGCCAATATGCACAGTCTCACCTCCGTTACGTCCGGTGAACAGATGAAGCAGTACACCACTGATGCACTGCTCGACCTCCTCGCACTGGGTATCGACCCCGACCGTTCCACACTCTGGATACAATCCGATGTGCCGGAAGTCGCGGAACTCGCGTGGTATCTGAGCAATGTCACCCCGGTAGGTCTGCTTGAGCGCTGCCATGCCTACAAAGATGCGATCGCGAAAAACCTTCCCCCCAATGCGGGACTGTTCACCTACCCGGTACTCATGGCCGCTGACATTCTCATGTTTCAATCAAACCTGGTCCCGGTTGGCAGAGATCAGAAACAGCATATCGAAGTGACCCGTGACCTGGCACTCAAATTCAACGGGTTGTATAAACAGGAGGTATTCACCATCCCTGAACCGGAAATCGTCGAGGCACTCGCCATTGTTCCCGGAACCGACGGACAGAAAATGTCCAAATCCTACAACAATACCCTCGAGGTATTCGGAGAAGAGAAAAAACTGCGCAAAAAAGTGATGAGCATCGTGACTGACCCCACCCCGGTGGAAGCCCCGAAAGATCCCGACACCAGCACCCTCTTCGCACTCTACCGGCTCTTCGCCACCGACGATCAGACAACGGCAATGGCCGACCGGTATCGTGCCGGCGGACTTGGTTACGGCACGGTTAAAAAAGAACTCTTCGAACTGCTCTGGAACCATTTCGCCGATTCCCACGCCAAGCGCGAAGAGCTTGCCGCCAATCCTGACTACCTGGATGAAATTCGAAAGAAGGGTGCTGAAAAAGCACGCAATGTTGCATCGGCGACAATGGATCGTGTCCGTAAACTGGTGGGAGTACTATAAAAAACTGCCCAGTGTTTACCGGGCAGTTTTACATTCACTATTTACCACCAAAAATCTATTTCTTAGCAGACTTCCTCTTTGGTGCTTTCTTAGCTGTAGCTTTCTTAGCCGTAGCTTTCTTAGCCGTAGCTTTCTTAGCCGTAGCTTTCTTAGCCGTAGTCTTCTTTGCCGGAGTCTTCTTTGCCGGAGTCTTCTTTGCCGGAGTCTTCTTTGCCGGAGTCTTCTTTGCCGGAGTCTTCTTTGCCGGAGTCTTCTTTGCCGGAGCTTTCTTTGCCGGAGCTTTCTTTGCCGGAGCTTTCTTTGCCGGAGCTTTCTTTGCCGGAGTCTTCTTTGCCGTTGCTTTCCTGGTCGCAGCCCGCTTGGCTGCAGCTTTCTTCTTCTTTTTCATTCTCCAGTACACCTGTTTGTCAAAAAATGCGACTACCTTGAGAATAATGTCGTCTTCCGCGAAACGCAGACCATTGACAAGCAGCCAGAGATACGGATCATCATCGTACCAGCGACGTTTTTTAAGGTCGAGGGGATATTCCAGCAGGTGTTCTTCGAACAGACTGGGACGCAGCAGTCGGGCGAGCGTAATGAGATCCTTGAGCATCTCGTTGAGTTGCCGTTTCGGCATTATCTTAAGCGATTCAAGATGATTTGCCAGACCTTCATGCTTGTCGTACCAGCGGTTCTTCTTCATAAACGCTCATCCCCTGAAAAGTTGGTTAGTTCTTTGTATATCGGAATATACCTCTTTGAATCTTATCTCATTCAAGAAATATTTGCACGGATTTTTTATCCGGCCATTGCAGATAACCTGCTGTACAAACAAAAGCATGATTCCGGGCGACACCCGCGATTGAATTCTGGGCAGCCTTCGTACCGATAAAAACAATCAGCCGTATTCATTTCATACAAATACGGCTGACAAGCGGTTCTGAACCGATGCTGCGAACTGTTTACTAGTGGTGGAATAGACGTACGCCGCTCATCGCCATCACCATACCGTATTCATTACATGCTTCAATCACCACATCGTCGCGTACCGAGCCGCCGGGTTGAACAATAAATCCCACACCGCTCTGTTGCGCCCGGTCAATATTGTCACGAAACGGGAAAAAAGCATCCGAAGCAAGCGCGACACCCTGCATGAGGTTGAGCCACTCGCGTTTCTCGTCGGCAGTGAGCCTGTCGGGCTGCGTGGAAAAATTCTCCTGCCAGACGAACTGCTCCGCAGGGGTCAGATGATCCTCCAGGAACTGATCAATGGCATTATCACGGGCGGGACGTCCGATCTCCGCCTTGAAATCAAGACCGATCACCCGCGGATGCTGACGGAGAAACCACCGGTCCGCTTTTGATGCCGCAAGCCGGGTACAGTGAATCCGGGACTGCTGTCCGGCACCAACGCCGATCACCTGCCCGCCGAAAGCGAAGCACACCGAGTTACTCTGCGTATATTTGAGAGCGATCTGTGCAACCGTCAGATCCCTGATCGCCTCTTCAGTAAACGCCTTCTTTTCCGTCACCACCTTCGAGAAAACCTTCCCGTCAAGCACCACATCGTTTCTCCGCTGGGAGAACACCACCCCGAACACCTCACGCTCTTCGGTTTCCGGTGGTACATAGGCAGGATCGATCTGAATGATCGAATAGCCGCCCTTCTTTTTCTTCCGGAGTATCTCGAGCGCTTCCGGTTCATATCCGGGAGCAATCACCCCGTCGGACACCTCACGCCCGAGCAGTCGCGCAGTGGGAACGTCAACCGTCTCGCTGAGTGCCGCCCAGTCACCGAAACTTGACAGGCGATCAGCACCCCGGGCACGCGCATAGGCTGTTGCCAGTGGGCTCAGTTCCATATCCTCAACAAAGTAGCACTTCTTCATTTCGCGGGTGAGCGGAATGCCGACGGCGGCTCCAGCGGGACTGACGTGTTTGAAGGAGGCCGCGGCAGGAAGCCCGAGCGCCGCTCCAAGCTCCGCAACCAATTGCCAGCTATTAAGAGCATCAAGCAGATTGATATACCCCGGTTTACCGTTGAGTACGGTAATCGGCAGCGATCCGTTTCGCGCAAAGATCCGTGCAGGTGCCTGATGAGGGTTACACCCGTAGCGCAACAGCAGTTCCGAAGTATCCATTATATTCCTTCCGATAAAATTGACTGAATCCGATCAGGGCAATCCGATTCCCCGGGCCATTCCTGCGCCGGAAGCTCCGGACACAATAATCGGCTCAGGAGAAATCCGACAATTTGTCAAAATCAAGTGTTGCAAAAAGATCGTCAGGCGTCTCCGCCCGTCTGATTGCCACCACGTCGCCGCTCGTTCGCAGCAGCAATTCGGCACTCCGAAGTTTTCCGTTATAGTTGAACCCCATTGCATGCCCATGAGCCCCGGCATCGTGAATAACGAGAAGATCGCCCGCGGTCACTGCGGGGAGTTTGCGGTCGATCGCGAATTTATCGTTGTTCTCGCAGAGCGATCCGGTAACATCACAAACGGTGTCCGCCACAGTACTTTCCCGACCGGGTACCGTAATGTGGTGGTAGGCGCCGTAGAGCGCCGGGCGCATCAGATTCGCCATGCATGAGTCAAGTCCCACATACGTCTTGTATGTCTTTTTTATATGCAGTACTTTCGACACCAGGTAGCCGTACGGCCCGGTGATCATCCTTCCACACTCCATGAACAGCTTCATCGGATGCAGACCCGCAGCAACCACGATTCTCTCATACGCTTTTCTGATACCATCCGATACCAGTTCAATATCGACGGCAGTTTGCTCCGGCCGGTAAGGGATACCGATTCCTCCACCGATGTTCACGAATTCAATCCTGACTCCGGTTTCCCGGTGCACCTCGACGGCGAGTTCGTACAGCATAACCGCTGTATCAATAAAATACTGCGGATTAAGTTCATTGGATGCGACCATGGTATGCAGCCCGAAGCGCCGCACCCCTTTGGCACTGAGCTGTTTGTACCCTTCGATGATCTGCTCACGGGTAAAGCCGTACTTCGCATCTTCCGGGTGACCGATTATCGCATTTCCGCTGCGCAGGGGCCCCGGATTATACCGCTGTGATACCAGATCCGGCAATCCGGCACACTGTTCAAGATACCCTATATGAGAGATGTCATCAAGATTGATCACCGCACCGAGCTTACGAGCCTCGATAAACTCCTCGACGGTTGTATCATTCGAGGTGAACATTATCGCCTCGCCGGTAATACCACATCGATCGGCAAGCAGCAGTTCAGTATACGAGCTGCAGTCCGCACCGGCGCCATGATTTCTGAGCAGTTTCATCAGAAACGGATTGGGAGCCGCCTTGACCGCGAAATACTCCCTGAACCCTTCAGACCAGGAAAAAGCACGGGTAAGTCTCTGAATATTATCCGTTATCGCCTTTTCATCATAAAGATGAAACGGTGTGGGATATCGGTCACACATCTCACGCAGCTTCTCAACTGAACAGGGTAGTTTTTTCTCGGTCGGCACGGCGAAGCTCTTTCTACGACTGAAAATATCAAAGGGAGGAAAATAACACTTTTCAGAGGTGAAATCATCTGTTTTCCCATCCTTTATAAAGTTGTAAGGCTTGCTATCCCATTTCTGCGTAAATCAATTTATAACTATGAGCCACCTCCGATTCGTTCAGAAACATCACTCCACAGCGCTCTTTTTCCCATGGCACCGCATCTTCATCCCGGCCCTGATCATCGGGACGGTATTCACCTCTTATTCTGCGACCGCGATCGTCAGCTCGGAAGCCACTGCCGATCCAACCGTTATTTCCGATTCATCTACCTCCGATTCCATCGCCCTTTCCGGAGCTGCTTCAATCCCGGCAGCTACCCTGCCGGCGCCGACACAAACACTTGTTGATTCATCACTGACCGATTCAGTTTGTCCTCCGGGTCCGGTTGTAAGCCCCTCCGCCACCGTCAATGCAAGAAAACCGCAATTCCCGGATCCTCCGTTTGCAGGAATCAATCTCCGCCAGGATTCTCTGGCACGCCGGTACATCCGCCGGATTTACGGATATAACTGGCATGAAGCAGAACAGACATTCAAGAAACTCCAGCGGTTCGAACGCAAACACAAACTGCTTCCACTCAGCGGTCTGCTGGGTGTTTCGGCAGGAACGATACGGATTCTCGGTGGGGAATTCAGCAGCGAAGAGGAACGGAAACTGCTGTTCAATGAAATCAGCGACCTGCGCAAAAAAACGCTCCGGCAGCTTGACAATACCGATCTGCCCGATTCTCTCGAACCGCTCGCGCTGTTTATCAGCGGTGGTGTGAAGGGACTCTTCGCCACGCTGAAAATTGAAACAGCAATTGTTCAGGCTGCCATCGAAGGATTTGATGCACTCGGTAAACTTGAAAAAGTTGTGGAACTTTCCCCCGGGCAGAGTGACCCGTTTCTCGGACTCGGCATTTTCTACTGTCTGCTGGCCCGCTCCCCCGGAATCGTCAGAGCCGCTCTCAACCTGACCGGCAGAGCTATATCATTCGATAAAGGTCTTGACTACCTGCGCCGAAGCGCACTGCGGGGGAGATACACTTCCGAAACGGCAATGCTCTATCTGGTGCGGTTTCTCTCTCCATACTGGGGACATCTGGCGAAGGAGAAAAATACCCTGCTCCGGGAGCTTGAAGATCGCTATCCCGGTAATCCGCACTATACGTTCCTTCGTCTTGACGAAGCAATCTGTTTCCACCCTCAGACACTTCCGACCATCGATACAGCAGAGATCATCAGAAAGAGCGGTTCATGGAATCAGGAAAACTTCAGCCAGCGTCGCTACGCCCTGCTCGCAACCATGCAACTTGATTTTATTGCGGGAAGAGAAATCAGCGTCCCAACTGATACAAATGCGGATCTGCATGAATTCAGCTTTTATCCGCTGTTTCTTTCCGCTCTCGCGCAGCGGCGATCACCTGCCGATACCGGGTCTGAACGTCCCACGGGTGGAACATTCACCGAGACTGAATCCGCTGCTCTCAGAACACTGGGTCTCTCGTCAATGAGTACCACACTGCGTAATTTTTACGAATGGCACATCCGGGATGCGCTGAAACTTTTACCGTAACCCCGGAAGCAGTACAACCAGGTGGTTCATTTCCCGGCAGGCATTTCTTCCGGTTTGTCTGCGCCACTGCAGGGAATTGCCTCAAGAATAACGGCAACCGCCGGTTTACCCCGCTCCGCAAAAATAATTTTACCCTCTTTATCAACAACATACACCGTTCGTTTATTCATAAATGCGCCCTTGGCGCCATACTGTTCCGCAACGGCACTTTTCACGTCAACCAGCAGGGGAAATTGAAAGCCGTGTTTTTCAATAAATTTGGTATGAGATTTCTCCGATCCGGGATTGACCCCGAATACCACTGCATCACACTGTTCAAATAACGAGTAATCATCACGGAGTTCACAGAGTTGTTTTGTACAGACCGGAGTTTCATCACCGGGATAGAACACAAGAACAACAAACTTCTTCTCTTTAAATTCTCCCAGGGTAACGACCGTTCCCTCAGCAGTCTTGAGCTTAAACTCCGGAGCACCTGCACCGATTTCCAGCATAGTACCACCTCCATAGGCGAAAACGGCAAACAGTGCCGCTATACAAAAAAGAATACCTGATCGTCTCATGAAACCTCCCGGGTTACCTAGTGTACCGACAACAACTTGCTACCGACGTGTCGGAGTGGGTATTTTAATTACGGATCGTAATCGGCAACTATTTGAATATATTTCAGAAACAACGGTATGAAACAACAATGTTCAGGGATTACCAAAAGCGGCGAGCGGTGTAAAATCACCGGAAATCTTACCGACGGCTACTGTTACCGACACCGGCCCCGGGAAACGCCGACCACTCAACCGGAACCCTCCCCTAAAACCGAAAAAGAAAACGTTGCACCTCCGCCGCCGGAAGCGACACAGGCGAGCATTCCGGAACCGGAGTCTTCAAGCCTGCTTCCCCTTGTGGGAATAGTATGCCTGCTTCTGTTCGTTCTGCTTCTTGCAATCAACGGAAAACGAAAAACGGAATTCATCCGCCTGCGGTAGCCTCCCGGAGTTTCTCTCTTCAAAGCATCCGGAGATAACAGGAAGTCGGTATTCCCGGCATTTCTGTTATCCTGTAACCCGTTTTGCGAGATATTAAAGCGGTCGCTGCCCCTCAAGTGCTTTCGGCATTTCCCCCGGTACACTTTCGATATGAATCGACTGTGTCGGAAACGCGAACGATAACCCCATGGACCTGACGGTTTTCATGATCTTGAGCATAAACACCTGTTTTATTTCAAGAAACTCCGCCCAGTTGGTTGTAACCGTAAAACAGTAGATAAACAGATCAAGACTTGACGGACCGAAATTGTCAAAATTGACCAGGTAAAAATCATTGCGGATGGCGTCGTCGGCCTTGATGATCTCCCGTACGGCAACCACCAGTTCCTCCAGTTTTTCCGGTGACGTGGCATACGTCACCCCTACGGTCATTTTAATCCTGCGTTTCTTCATCCGGGACCAGTTGTTGATCGCACTGGTAGTGAACAGTGAATTCGGCATGGTGATCAGACTGTTCGCGAAGGTGCGGATACGGGTGGTCCGCAGCCCGACTTCCTCCACCGTTCCCTCCACGGCCCCCATCTCGATCCAGTCACCGATGTGAAACGGTTTATCAAGAAAAATCACCAGTGAACCGAACAGATTGGCAACGGTATCTTTGGAGGCCATGGCGATCGCCACACCACCGATACCAAGCCCGGCAATGAGGCTCCCCACCGAGTACCCCATATTCTGGAGCACCAGCACCACCCCGATAATAAAAAAGAAAACCTTCGAGCTTCTCCGCACGATAGGAATCAGCTGATCATCAAGCTTTGATTCGGTATGTTTCGCCTTATCGGTCCAGAGTTCCGCAAGTCCGTCGATGAGCCTGATGGCAAACCAGATGACCATTGCGACAATCGTACCGTTTATGAGCGAATGAATGAATTTCCTGACATCCACCGGCGAATCAGGAAACGGAAGCATCAGCAGTGCCACCTGCAACCCGCCCACCATCACCAACCACTCTGCCGGTTTGGCAAGTGCGGTAAGCAGAATGTCATCAAGTGCGAATTTGGTTTTCTGCGACAGTTTAATAAAATGACCGAACAACAGTGCAACCAGCTTTTTTCCGAGAAATCCGGCGAAAATGGCACCGAAAGCTGTCAGATATACCCACACTTCGATATTCCAGAGCGTACGGTGAAAAAATGCCTGCATATACTCCATCAGAGGTGCCTTTCTTTGAAAATTCCACTGCCGGTGAAACTGCTGACCTGCATCGATTGTTGTCGGCTAAAAATAAAAGGTAGGGAAGGTGCGAGCCAAACAGTGCCGTTTTATCGGCACCTTTGCACCCTTAGGCGGGTGTCTTCCAGTAGGGATTACACCATTTCGATTACCGCTTTTGTTGTAATGCATTCCGGAGTTTAACACCGGAAATCGAATAGTATTCCTTGCCATCAGTCGCTAAAAGCCGCGGATTCGCAGTCCTGCCAAGCAGAAGGATCCGCGGACGGAGGGTTTCAGAAACGATGCGGGTTTTGCTGGCGTTAGCCAATCCGGTTGGGGGCACATACCCGAACTGCGGCCATTCCTCCTTCCAGTAGAGCGGACGGATAAACATGGTGGCTGCACCGTTGGATGCAGCGTAGGCGTGGTTGATGCAGAACATCGTATTATTCTCTATGAATATTCCGTTATGCCCGGGCCCCTTCCACTGCGCGGTACTTGAATCGATTATCGTTCCGCCACCGGAAGTCATTGCTTTGCCGGCTTTATCCACAAACGGACCGGTTACCTCCTCAGATCTACCCACAACAATCTTGTAGGTACTGCTCGCCCCGCTGCAGCATTTGTCCCACGACACGAACAGGTAGTAATAGCTTTTCCATTTCGTCAGAAACGGAGCCTCTATCTGCGTTGAAGGTCGGGAGGCAATGGAAAGCAGCTCCGCATCCGGCAGCGGTTTTCCGGTAGTCGTGTCCAGTTCTACCATTTTTATCCCTGTCCAGAATGATCCGAAGGTAAGCCAGACCTTACCATCGGTATCTTCAAATACATTCGGGTCAATACAGTTGTAATCATTTGAACCGGAAGATTTTATAACCACACCCCTGTCGGTCCAGCGGTAATCCGCATCGGTGGAATTCAGAGTGGGGCTTGTAGCGAGTCCGATGGCGGAAGTGTTGGAACCGAACGTTGAAACGGAGTAGTACAACCAGTAGGTATCATCACGGAAACTTATATCCGGAGCCCAGAAATCGCGGCCGTTGTTTCCGGGAACGGTGGAAGCTACCCATGAAGGACTCGAACTGAATGTAGCCCCCCGGTTCCTCCAGCCGCCGTAACGATTATTCGACGTTTTATACGGAGTCAGATTGCCCGTGTAATAAACATAATAGGTTGAACCCTGTTTGATCATCACCGGATCATGAACAAAGGTATCCATCGATCCCTGAGCAGTAATTGAACGCACACCTCCGAATAACAGTATACAGAAAATAACGGATCTGAAAAAATGCGGCATCAACTCCCCCCTTTTTTATCGCCTTATTACTACTGCCTGGACCTGCCGGCTCAGGTTCTCTCTCCAATGTACAGTAATTCGCCTCCAATGATACTAATATATGGTTATATTTTGAGAGCTGAAGCTTGCTCTACAAGGTGCAGCCCAAAAAGGTGTGGAAAATCACCAGTGCCTTGTACCGCACGATCACACCTTGCACATCATTGAAACCGCCACATTGCTACAACCCCGGAACTACTTCAAAATCAATCACAAAAAAAATTAAAGTTTGCTTTTTTTCTTCCGATTGGTATAATATAAGAGAGGGCAAACAGGAACGTTTTGAGATAGATGGTAATTTAAGCGGTTAACACAACAAGGCGTTCGCTGCAATAGTAGCAAATTCACCTGAAAGGGGGGTTGTATGATGCATCAACAGTATGAACCGAATCTTACGTTGGATGATCGACCTGATCGGGAAGTAATCATTGAAAAGGATGAGATTATCGGACTGATTATAGATCTTGAAACGCTCTCCGTCGACGATTTCTACGAAACGTATTTTTCAACTCCCAGGAAAAAACGCTCCCGGAAATGATCGACGGTATTTTTCTTCAGGATAATACTACCGATCGCCCGACGATACTCCATCCCGATCGCCCATGAGTTGTCTGATTCGGGATGGTGTATACCGGGCCTCCTCAAGCGGGCCGACAATTTCACGCTGAAGATCCGGAACCGTCGTCATCAGAAAACAGCACGCTTCTGACCCCGTAACCGATACCTCTCCCATACTAGCCGGAAGCACCACCGTCGCACCTTTTTGTACCGGGGTAGTACCACCCTCCCAATCAAGCCGTGAATGCCCATCAAGAATGGTAAATATCCTGCACGAGGCTCGCGGTGCAAGCCGTACGGTCGCACCGCCACCGGGAACAATGAACTCTTCGAGAGCAAAGTGGGAACAGGCGATACGGATGTTATGGACATACCCCTCTGCAGGAAGCTCCAGAGGTTCAATCAGATAACTTTGTCGTGAACTGCGGTCGGCAACCCTGACCGCCTCGTCCAGATGCAACGGTCGGGGCAGGCCGGAGGCGTCTGTGCGTTTCCAGTCGTACAGCCGCAACGTTGTATCGGAACTCTGCTGCACCTCGTATATCACCACTTCCCCGAGAATGGCATGGATCGTCGTTGCGGGGATAAAATAAACCTCTCCTTTTTTAACAGAAACGATATTGAGCAACCGTTCAATGGTACCACTTTGCGCTGCCGCGCGAAGCTCATCCTCACTTACCTCTTTTTTAAGGCCGACCGCCAGTGAGCCGGTCGGGCCCGCATCGGCAACATACCAGCACTCGGTTTTTCCATAGGGTTCTCCGAAGAGCTCCCGCGCCCGACGATCATCAGGATGCACCTGCACCGAAAGACGCTCATGCGCATCAATGAATTTAACGAGAAGAGGGAAGGTGGCGGTACCTGAGCCAACGGGTCCGTTGAGAGATTCCGGCACCTCGCGGTAGAGCTGG
Organism: Chitinispirillaceae bacterium; assembly: GCA_050304135.1. Lineage (GTDB taxonomy): Bacteria > Fibrobacterota > Chitinivibrionia > Chitinivibrionales > Chitinispirillaceae > JAFGNB01. Next base: position 328,426 of record JBNLDC010000005.1, read on the forward strand.
TCAAGGGGCATACCTGCCAGAGCGCCGCTTGCAACCGTTGTCGTGGCACCGGTTATGGCGGAGAGTTCCCAGGACTCCCCGATTGTCTTCGCAGATGGAAGCACCCTGCCGAAGAGTGACGAGAGTTTTCGTCCTCCCCATATTTTTTCTTCGTAATGCGGATGAAAAAAAAGCGGTTCGGCAGAAAGGTTCAGGTCAGGTTTTTTCTTTTTCAAGTACGTCGTTTGCGAAATCCTCAAATGATTTGTAAAGATATCCTTCGAACACGATATCAAATTTCAGTGTTTCGAAAATATAATTTATATATTCATTGGAGGATATAATGAAAATCGCCCCGTTCTGCTTGCGGACTTTATTGAGGTTGTAGACGAGCGCACCGATACCGCCGCTGCAGATAAACGTCACATCATCAAGATTGAACACGATATGCACAAAACCCTGTTCAATAATCTGCTGAATCTCCTTATCGAGTACCCGGGCATTTTCCCAGTCGATACGGCCATGTGGCTTGATCACTTTGAATTTGCTGATTTCGGTGACTGACAGCTCCATACGTATCCCCTTTCAAGGGTTGCTACTATCCGGGTAAAACAGCCAATATTTATTCAACTTCATCGTATTCAGCATCACTGATATCATACTCCTTTCCGTCAAAACGGGGTGCCGGAGATTGCTTCGGTCCGGGGGGAGTATGTTTGCTCTTCGCCGGCAGCAGCATCCTGATTACCGAGCGCACAACGGTGTAGAGTATAAGCAGTTCTGCGATTCTGACAAGTAGTGACACGATTGATAAAATTCCTGTACAATGGTATATTTTTAGTTTGTTTCTTTCAAGAAAGAAATGTTCCTTACAGAAAAAATAATTCCATGAGACCGTTACGACCCTTTTTTAAAGGAATCAGGTCACGACCGGGCATCACCGCCCGGAGGATCCGGTATAAACGACGGCGTGGTGAATCGGTACCTCCGGGCGGGACGCGGATCCCGGAAGAACGAACGAACATCTCCGGAAAGATACCGTTCAACGACCCGCACCCGAAACTGGTGCAGCCCCCTCCGGGGATTACCACCTGCCGCTGGAGTACCTGAAAATGAAAAAACGTCGGATAACGCTTTCCCGCATCGTACGGCACATCCGGCTGATCGGGATTTCCGATGCAACCTATACAAACAGTATTACGTTAACGTCTGCCGACGGAGGATAAGTGTATGGCTGTTGATATGACACAACTCAACGAGATGATAAAAGAAGAAAGCAGCTTTGTTTCCCTTCTGAAAACGGAAATGAGTAAAGTGATTGTCGGTCAGAATAAAATGGTGGATCGACTGCTGATCGGAATGCTCACCCGCGGGCACATTCTGCTTGAGGGAGTTCCCGGGCTCGCCAAAACACTTGCCGTCGCCACGCTTGCCAAGGTGATAGACACCGGTTTCAAGCGGATACAGTTCACCCCGGACCTTCTGCCGGCGGATCTGATCGGTACGATGATTTACAATCAGAAATCAGGTGAGTTCGTCGTGAAAAAAGGCCCGCTCTTTTCGAACATTATTCTTGCCGATGAAATCAACCGGGCACCGGCAAAAGTCCAGAGTGCCCTTCTCGAGGCTATGCAGGAGCGGCAGGTCACCATTGGTGAAAACACCTTTACCCTTGACGACCCCTTTCTCGTACTCGCCACCCAGAATCCGATCGAACAGGAGGGGACCTATCCTCTGCCCGAAGCCCAGGTCGACCGTTTCATGCTGAAGCTGAAAATTGTCTACCCCACCCGCGAAGAGGAGAAGGAAATCCTTACGCGTATGGGGAAAGAAGCGATCCCGGAGGTAAACAAGGTAATCACCGTCGACAAGATTCTCTCGGCACGCGCAGTGGTTGAAAAAATCTATGTTGACCCGAAGGTGGAGGATTACATTGTCAACATTGTCTATGCGAGCCGCGAACCGCAGTCGGCGGGGCTCGAAGAGGTCAAAAATCTGATTGCCTACGGTGCTTCACCGCGTGCCACCATCAACCTTCTCAAGGCATCACGTGCTCACGCGTTTATCCGCGGTCGGGGATACGTTACCCCCGAAGATGTCAAATCCATTGGCATGGATGTCCTGCGGCATCGTATAATCACCACGTATGAAGCAGAAGCCGAAAACATTTTCGCCGAAGACATCGTGCAGAAATTATTCGACAGTGTCGAGGTACCCTGAACGCCCGTCCGGAGTTTACGGCCAACCTATGCTGATCCCTATGCCAAATGCGCACCTGCTGTTCCTGCTGATCTGCAGCTTTGCGGCTGTACTGTTTGCCGAAAAGGAACTCATGTACGATCCGGAAAAAGGGATAATCTTTGTGGAAAAAGGCTTATCTTCCTCTCCGGCATCAAGGGAAAAGGATGCCACCGACAACGCGAAAGCCACATCGGACTACTCGCAGCCGCAGAAAAAATCGCGCCACCGGGCGGCAATGCCCCGATCCAGGTCGGATCTGCACATCGGCCGCAAAAAGGATCCGCCTCAGCTTTACTTCAAATCCGGTCTGGAATATTACAAAAACGGCGACTTCACGAACGCCCTGAAAAATTTCACCTTCGCGGACTCGGTTGATCATCGCCCCGAATACCGTCTCTGGATCGGTAAAACCCTGCGCAGTCTCGACAGACCCGGTGAAATGCTCAAAACGATGTTCACGATCATCAAGAATGAACCTGATTGCGACGTTGCCGATGACGCGCTTTTTGAACTGGGGTTATATTACAAAAAAATTGACGATTACGATAAAGCAACCCGGCTTTTTTCTCAGCTTATTGAGCAGTACCCGTTCGCACTTGCCTACCCCACCGAAGAGGAGCTGCGGGAGATCGCCCGGGAACAGCGCCGCCTGATGCGCGCCGAAATGATCAATCTCCTCACGATACTCGGATATATTGATGAGGATCTGCCGAGCAGTTTCCGGAATTTTCAGCGGGACCGGAAGCTTCCCGTTACTGAAATCGGCGACCAGACGACCATTAAGGCAATCAAGGAACTTCACCGGCACTACCTTGAACAGGAAGATCTGAAGCTGCGCAAACAGCAGCGGTTCGAGAAATACAGCACCTGGCTGTATATCGCCATCGGTGCGGGAACCCTTAATATCCTGCTGCTTCTGCTGCTCTTATCAAAAGCGAAAGCCCGCAAACGACACCTCAGTGAACTGCAGAAAATCATCTTTGATCTGGATGTACAGAAACTATGATCCCTAAAGAACTTATCCAGAAGGTACGGCGTATTGAAATCACCACCAAACGGGTGGTCGACTCGGTACTCTCGGGAGGGTACCACAGTGCTTTTAAAGGTAAAGGAATGGAGTTTTCCGAGGTCCGCGATTACGTTGATGGCGACGACATCAGAGCTATCGACTGGAACGTAACTGCACGAATGGGCTCGCCGTACGTCAAAAAACATATTGAGGAGCGCGAGCTTACCGTTATGCTCATGGTGGATGCTTCAGCATCGGGCAGTTTCGGTACAGTCAACAAATTCAAGGGTGAAGTGGCGGTTGAACTCTGCGCCCTGCTCGCATTTTCGGCAATCAAGAACAATGACCGCGTCGGGCTGATCATTTTTTCGTCGGGTATTGAACGGTATATTCCTCCACAGAAAGGGCGCAATCACGTGCTCTATGTGATTCGCGAGCTGCTCTACTTCAAACCGAAGGAAACCGGTACCGATATCGACAAGGCACTCTCCTATCTCAATCTTGTCCAGACGAAAAAAGCGGTGGTGTTTCTTGTTTCCGACTTCATTTCGCCCCCATTCGATAATGCACTGCGGGTTTCGGCACGGCGTCACGACCTGATCGCCTGCCCTGTCACCGATCCGCGGGAATCGGTGTTCCCCGATGCGGGTCTGGTTGAGCTGGAAGATGCGGAAACCGGAGAAACGGTACTGGTTGATTCGGGTAGCGCGGCGTTCAGAAATTTCTATGCACAAAAAACGGCACAACGCCGTGAAAAAATCACCTCACTCTTCACGGCAAACGGCATCGATGAAATCGCCATCGCGACCGAAACCGAATATGTTGACGCACTGGTGAAGTTTTTCCGGAAACGGGAACGAATGCTCGGGCGCTAAATTACGTGCCCGCACCGAATAACGGTCTGAGCAACCACCTCTCTCTCGAGACTACTTCCGCCACCACAACAGCACGGCTCCCATCCGGGATATCGCTTAAAAAGATAACCGCATTCCCACTCCCGCGCTTTTAGTGAAAAGGGAGTACGTGGGAAATACGGAGAGTGAGGCATGGCGTGTTTTTCCCGCGACCATTTTTGTATACTTGGCACTGTTGATTACGGAAACCATCCACATAGCATCGGTTGCAATTGAACTGGCAAGACTGATGAGTGAAAGTGTGGCATAAGTGTCATAATCCATTTCCTGAGCACTCAGCGCAACAATCACCCCGACAAGGGCATTAATCCCTTTGAACGCCATTCCCGCCCGATAAAAACCCCAGTTTATGTTTTTGTCTGCGGAGATATTCTCGTGACGCGCCAGATCATATGCCATGGAGGCCGCCACTCCGGCTCTGATAGGCCCTGCGATCTGCAGTCCTTCCGATACGATACTTATAGCAAAACCGGTCCAGTAGAGTTCCTCGTTATTATTTTGACCTGCGCCGAGCTGCATCGGAAGAACCGCTCCGTACTTCATTATAAATCCGGCAAGATAGGCCCCCAACCCCCGGCGGGCATTCTTCCGTATGGCACTGATATCGCCTCCTGAACCCCGACCGATATTCGTGACAATAACATGGGTGGAAGGTGTCCGTGAAATCACAGGGCTCTCCTGCGGTACAACGGTTCCTCCGGTGGTATCCTCATAGGGAGCCGGAAGCGGCAAATCTTCTTCAACAATATCACTCTGCTGAGCGCTAGCGACTCCTATCAGGAACATCGTGAACCATATAAACTGTTTACCCAAAACAACTCCTTGTTAATAGATGAAAAGCGGTATATCTGCTCGGGGTGAGCACGCAGGTGAAGCTGAACAGGCAAGGATATACGATGCCTGCCCCCCTACTCTACCTGAACATACTAAACATTCTCTATAAAAGTAAACATTCCCGAATAGGCATCCGGGAAATTTTTTCCGGACCAGGTGATCCAATTATTAACTCCGTACATTCCTCATTAAACAATAAGCTCCCATTTGCTCCGTACTGGTTCTATACCAGAGCACCCTGAAGACATCTTTTCAGTTCAGGATACTACAGTCTGAAAAAAACTTTATCACTCTAAACAACGATAACCGTTTGGAAAAATTACAGTTATCTAACATTGTCGGGTTTGATAGCCACCGGATTAAAAAAAACTATTGACTCCATTCCCAGAATTCATTATTATTTGATCTGCAAATTTACTACTTGACTATAATTTTTTTTGAAGGAGGTGATGCACCATGATCCTGGATGAACAGTTTGATGCGGATGAGATTCTTCGCGATGTCGACGAGCGATATCATGATGATGACAACAAAGATGAAGAAGATATGCGTGAACTTAATTTCGGTACGATTCACGATGAAAATGCAAACTTCAGTGACATGGCTAGTGACCTCGATACCGCAGATGATCTGTGGGAATAACGGCTGCCACGTCAGCACAATCCGCTGATTTTTGAAAACAACAGGGCGAACAACCGTTCGCCTTTTTTATTTTATCAGAAAAGATTTTTGAGAGTCGCGAAATGAGCGGCTTGGATCGTCTTTCGGATACCCTTTGACCGGCTCTGTGGATCGTTCCGAATTCATACCATTCCGGTTTCACTTATTTCTGCAGCTGCCATCATGAAAAAAGTCTGCTTTATCTCCGACGCCCATTTCGGAATTGATCTTCCCGGCCAGAATGATCGGGAGGTACTCTTTTTCCGTCTTCTTGAGCAGGAAGCCGAAAGTCTTTCCGATTTATATATTGCAGGAGACCTCTTCGACTTCTGGATTGAATACCGCTGTGCGATACGTCCGGATTACTTTGCAGTACTTCATCATCTTAAAAATCTCTCCGATCGCGGTGTTGTCATCCACTATCTCGCGGGAAATCACGATTTCGCATTGGGGCCGTTTCTTGAGAACACAATGGGTTTCCGGGTGTATCCGGAGTCGCTTTCACGAATAATTCAGGGAAAACGGGTTTATCTGTACCATGGTGACGGACTGATTAAAAAAGATACCGGGTATCGGGTTCTTAAAAAGCTTCTGAGAAATCCCCTGAATCAGCGAATTTACAAACTGCTCCATCCGAATATCGGTGTACCGCTCGGTAGCTTCGTCTCGGGATCAAGCCGAAAGTATCTCAACCGCCCGCTCGCCGACCACTTTCGGGATGAATACCGGAACTGTGCACGAGAACAGCTGCGCGACGGCCACGAAATGGTGCTTTTCGGACACATTCACCTTCCCGAGTTTATACGTTATCCTGAGGGAATTTACTGTAATCTGGGAGCATGGCTGAAGCATTACACCTACGCAACCATGGAAGACGGGGTGCTCTCACTCCTGCGCTTTCACGACGACGGTGCGGCGGAACCGATCCCGCTCAACTCCCTGAAATGAGGAAGCAGCTGGTCGTAGGTCTCTTCGATTCCCTGTGAAATCACTTTCGTCTGTCCAACCACCGGAAGAAAATTGGTATCACCGTTCCAACGGGGAACAATGTGCATGTGAACATGCTGATCAATTCCCGCGCCGGCAGTCCGGCCCAGGTTCATCCCGACATTGAAACCATCGGGGTGAAATGCGGTGGAAAGTACCTTTTTACAGAGACAGACCCCCTCCCAGAGCTCGGCGGCGATCTCTGAGGATAGTGTAAGTATATCGGAGGTGTGCAGGTAGGGAACCACCATCAGGTGACCGTTATTGTACGGATAGAGATTCATGATGATAAAAACATGTGCACCGCGTAACAGTATGAGGTTTTCACGATCAGTAGTCGCTGAGGGTTTGGTACAGAAAATGCATCCCTCGTCCTTTTTATCGATCGTACTGATGTAGCGCATTCTCCAGGGTGCCCAGAGTGTATCCATTACCGGTCCTTTCGCGGTGCCATCCACGAACCTGCACCAGACGATTTTCTTGATTAATCGCCCGATGCAGGTTCTATTATCAAACGCATTCCGGTGAAAAATACTATTTTCCCTCTCTCTGACCGGTTATTTCCTTAGAAAGAACTTTCATCCATATGGCAGCACATTATTCAGTTACCGTCTGTAATGATCTTGAAGCAACGTTTTCCACCTGTGGACTGCACCGCCCCATGAACATTGGCCATTACGACGAAGGCCGTGAACTCACCTACACAATGACCACTATCGAAGCTCCATCGGTAACGGCGAGCGTTACCTGCAAAATTCTCAAGTTTGTCGGGGGTGGGTTCGCCGGTCAGGTTTATAAGGTGGAGGTCATCGAGGTTCAGTCTGAAGGCGCCATAAGTATCACCAAAGGCGCCATACTGGCAATGAAGATTCTTATTCCGCCATCGGGATTTTCGCTGCTGTTCCGCAATCTGCTCTACGGCATCGGTTTTCAGGGGCCATTCCAGCTCCAGACCAACCCGGTTGCCTCCCGGTGCGGTGCACTCTGGCAGAAACTTATCAGGCGTGCCGCGGAGGAAAAGTTCGGCGACCGGGCGTCGGTCAACGAAATCCACGCGACCTTCGTGGACGAGACACTCGGAAGCTGCGGCGAACTGAGTGACTGGGTCGAGGGAAGGACCTGGCAGCTTGAGGTTGACCCCCACATGGAGCTGCTCTCGCGCTGGGACCACGGAAAAAAAGTTGACACTACGCAGCTGGGTTCACCTGAATACCGGGCCAAAAAGAAATTCATGCAGGAGTTCGTTGCCCTGCTGCACGAGATGGGTGCCCATGAATTCGCCCGTCAGTATGAGTGGTCCACCTGGAAGAGTCAACCCAACTGTCTCAAGAAGCTCTCGAGCGAATCGACTCCCGACAAGGGATTGATCGCCGTTGACTTCAGAGCCGGGCTCGCGCTGCTCCCCTTTCTCCCCATGAGCCCCGGTGACGTCAAACTGATTTTTCAGGGATTGCTGCGCGGCAGTCTGGTGCAGTTCGACCGCGGGAATACCCGGACACTCAGAAACTTCGTGGAACAACGCCGCGAAACCTTCGCCGACCTGCTACCGCTTCTGGATGAACTTGAGGAGAGCGAACGGATCTACCGCGACTCGGTACCCGATATCACCCACAACCATGTCCGGCTGCTCTTCAGCGGGAGACTCTGGTCAACCATGCTTAAAAGCTCCGTGCAAGGGATGCGGGTCCGGAATATCATTGATAGGTCTTTTGAACAAACACTCGGGAGAGTTCCCCCGGTCGCCTTTCTCTTCTGGTGTATCGGTCTTATACCATTTCTCGGCACCCCCCTGCGTAAAGCGATCGGGCACGGTGCGTGGCGACGTCACTATCTCAGCATGCTCACCAATCCCGCGTATCTCATCCGTGCGCTCAGGGGAAAAATGTCGGAGACCGCCATTTCCTGGCATCGCGACGGCCGGGTAACCGAGGCGACCGCAGGCCGGGTTGCCGCATCGATTCCGGTGTTTTTTGCACACCTTCCGTTTTCACTGCTGCCTCCGGGGCTGCACAAGTTTTTCACCAGCTGGAGCTATTTCACCGAACGGTTGCAGTTTATCGTCGTCCGCCCCTTCAGGCTCTATTTCAACGCCTCGCTACGCGAAGAGTGGCTGCGGGAAATGGTTGACGAAGGATTACGGAAGCGGATTCTGACCCGTGATGACGCGGACGTCATCATCAACCAGCTACAGGAACCCTTCATTCAGAAATACCTCAAGAGCCTGGCGGTCCATGTCATGACCCTGCCGATCACGCAGGTGGTTTCCGTCGCGATCGCCGCTATTTATGTGCTCACGCATCCCCAGCTCTCCTGGCAGGAAGCTTCGGCAACCGCACTGGTGATCATCGGCTCGTTTCAGGTAACTCCGATCTCGCCCGGATCACTTACCCGGGGAATCTACGTATTGTGGCTTGTCATTCGTGAACGGAATTTCAAAGACTACAACATTGCGGTGATCCTGGGATTTTTCAAATACGTGGGATACCTCGCGTTCCCGATACAGATGACCTACCGGTATCCCACCATCGCGCGGTTCATGGCGGCGCACTGGGCCACCGAGGCTGTCCATGCCGTACCGGTGTTCGGTGAAGGAGGCGCGCTTCTGGAGCATCGGATCTTCGGTCTTTTCTACAACTGGCCGCTCACGCTGCGGCGTCGCATGGGACTGCGGGCAGAACTCCGCCAAAAACGGAAACCCCGCTGGCTGCACCTTATCCCGGTTGCCGCAGTTGCCGCCGGGGCGCTTTACGGTATCGATCATTTCTATCTGCAGTACCACGAAACGATTCTCGGTTTCAAAGGGGTTATTTCGCTCACCCTCTCGGGAATCAAGGAATCAATCAGTATACTGACAAGCCTCAAGCTTCCCTCGCCGCAGCAGCTATCAACACTCGTACAGTATCTGCCGTTCGCCGCAGCCACCCTGATCGGCGCTGTTGCCGGCGGAATTGTTTCAGCAGGATGCGGGGGAGCGACGCTCAACCGTCGAGTTATTACCGCGGCACTGACCGGCGTGGCAGCGGGGTTTCTGTACACGGCGCTCAATGCCGTTGTAGCGGCAAATGCCGGAAATCCGGTTACGGTCCTTCACCTGCTCAGCAGCGGGATATGGAAAATCTTCGGGTATACGATCGCGACAACTCTTGGCGGGGTACTGACGGAATTGGGACTTCCTGAACCGAAACAACACAAATAAAACGGGCGGAATTGCAGGGGCGGGTTTGAAACCCGCCCGTACAAACCCGCCCCCAATCGAATCAATAGTATCCGACCGGATTCAGAACGACAGAGAAATCCCGCTGTTGAGCAGGAGACCCAGTCCACCGACATCGACATATTCATCCATTGCACCGAACGGTATCAGGAATTTTCCATCAACATAGACACCGAGGGGAATAACCGGAATTTTCACCATGACTCCCAGATCGATATGCATTCCGAAATGCGGGGTCATAAGGCGCGTGTAAATCTGCTCCACCACAGCCTTGATTATATCTTCCTGACTGAAGAGAGAGAGCTGATCCAGTGACCCGACATCTCCAAGCGACGTACCAAGATCGGCAAGAGCATCCTCGACCAGATTCTTACTGAGCACCGGTGTGGCGAAATTGAGGCTTACCCCGCCACCGGCATAGATTTTAAGAATTTTGACAACAGGAGGCAACTGCGCGAGAAACTTCCGGATCGTGAGGTCGAACTGCAACTTCATATACGGAGTTTTCCGTAAGCCCATCAGTCCGGAACCGTACTCTTCGAGTGTCAACGGAACGGTTTCGTATACCGGTTCGAAGATACTGTCGGGTTGGAGTGCAGTGGTGTAGTTGATTCCATCACGTACCTGCAGCCCCGTTGGATAGGTAATGCTCCCGTCGTACTCCCATAATCCGAAATTGGTCGAAAGCTCGATCGCATCCAGAACGGGAATCACATCAACGTACACTTTGAGTCCCCCGTTGATCCGGGTGTTACGCCAGTCGGTCCGGGTAAGGTAGATCGGCAGATCTCTTCCGGTAATCCCGGAAACCAGTTCAGTCGGCAGCGTGCCGCCGATTCCGGCTGTATCGATATCAAGGTCTTCAAACGCTACCCACTCCTTCTCCACATCTTCCATATGCAGCGAAAAATCATTTCCCCAGTGAATTCCGATACCGACGGTAGCGAACGATGAAGAGATCAGCGCTCCAATGAGCAGGGCAACGCGTAAACCACAATGCTGTTGAACCATGAGAACCCCCGTAAAAAGGTTGATAACTTGTAAACCATGTCGCATTTTAACCTCATGGATAACCGTATCCGGTTATTCATGAGCGGTATCAGCAATATACTTCCGCCAGACCATCTATTTCAATGCGGACACCATTCGCCTTCTATGGCAAGATATAGTATGATTTCGGCAGCATATTGGTCAACCAGACTCCTCTGTATACTCCTGTCTGCGGGTGTCTTCACCGCTGCATGCAGTGAAGACCCGTTTTCGGTTCTTTCCGGTTTCCAGCAGCAGCTCTCCGCAGTAACAACGCTCCATGCCACCGTCAAGCGCCGGCAGATCTACCGGGAGGTGCGTCGTGACGGACGGGGCGAGCTATTCCACGACCGCTCGGTCGGCACCCGTTACGAATGGAAAAGCCCCGGACACTATCTTTTTTTCTCTTCGGACAGCATTGTTTACGGTATCGATCTGAACAAACGGTGCGGCTGGAAATCCGCCCCGCCGGAAATCAGTCTCCGGCGACAGATCGATCCGCTCGGGCGACTGCTGCAGCTGCAATCCGTTGCACCTGAGGAGTTCTCCTACCGCGGCAACAATGACTCCCTGCTGTTCTTTACACTCGCCACCGAGCGCAGAACCTTCTGCACCATCGGTATTGAACCCGGCCTCCGGCGTTGCAGGATCATCGAACGATTCGCCGAAAAACGCATTCTTCTTGAAAAAACCGTCTTTTCCTACGGGAACAGCCGCGAACAATCAGCCGTTCCCGAGGCTATCATTATATCAGGAATGTATGGATCCGACCTGTCGGTCGATACCATCACCATAAGCAGGCGACGGTTGAATAAGCCCGTTAAAAAAGAGGTATTCTCTGTTCCGGGAGGAATACACTGGAAAGAGAGTGCTTCAGCGGATTGCCTACCCCAGCAGGAGCTCCACACGGCTCCCGGCGGAGAGTCCGAACCGTGAGGCCGCACTGCCGCCGTTGACGCCGATTTCAAGATATCCCGCCGCACCGAAGTAGCATAGTGGATCGTTCTGCGGAACAGCCGCAAAAAATTCTTCATACGTCAGTTCCACCGCAGGTGCACCTCCGGCAACAATCCGAACCTTTCTGCCGTGCAACAGTGACTTCTCCGCCTGTCCCACCGACGTTACCGCATTACCGAACCGGTCAACGGCAAGAATCTCCGTTTCGATCGAACCTGCATGTACTGCAGGATGCGGAAACGGGATGGTCACGTAGTCCGTGGTTTCCGCTCCGACGGTCACGAGCGGAGCGCCGTGTGCCATATGGGCGGCAACCGGACCGAATATATCACGTCCATGAAAGGTGGGGCTCACCGCTTCGCAGTGGAAGAATTCACTGTTGTCAATGGTCCGGACCGTGACTGTTTCTTCCCGGGAAAATGCCCAGGAAAGCACCCCGTTGTCGGGACCGACAAAAAGATATCGACCGCTGTCGGCGCAGATCGCCTTGCGACCACTGCCCACCCCCGGGTCAACCACCACACAGAACGTGGTCCGTTCCGGGAAGGTTCGGTAACATGCGGCAAGCGTGAAGGCAGCGCTTCTGATGTCCCCGGGAGTAATATGGTGCGTTATATCCAGCATGACGGTACCGGGACAGGCACTGAGCATTGCCCCTTTCATCTCTCCCACGAACCAGTCGGAAAGCCCGAAATCGGTAATCAGTGCAACGAGTGACATACGGCCCCTGTTTGGTAGAGGTGGCACGGATATAGTCTGAACCGGGATGCGACGCCAGGCATCACATCCCGATAATCATTGTACCATTTATTGCGCTGAAGATGCAGCCGATACTTTCGCGAGCAGGCTGTTCACCCTGCGTGAGTAAGCCATCGGGTCGGGAACCATCTGTCCTTCGGCGATCAGCGCCTGTTCATACAGCAGGTTGACCCACTCTTCGAGTTCGCCATCCTTGGGATCCGCGGTATAACGGGCATGCATATTGACCAGTATCGGATGCTCGGCATTGATCTCGAGAATCCGCTTCGACTCCGGTACCGCCTGTCCCATCGCCTTCATGAGTTTTTCCATGTGCGCACCCATGGCATTCGCTTCGCTCACCAGACAGGCGGGGCTGTCGGTAAGCCGGGTGGTGACCTTCACCTCCTTGACCTGATCGGCAAGAACATTTTTGATGCGCTCGGACAGTTTCTTGAACTTCGATTCCGATTTTTTCTTAGCGTTCTTCTCTTCTTTACCGAGATCACCGAGGTCAAGATCACCCTGCATCACCGAGGTGAGCTTTTTGCCATCGTAATTGGATACATCGTTGACTACCCACTCGTCAATCGGATCAACCAGGTAGAGCACCTCGATGCTCTTTGACCGGAACACTTCGAGGTGCGGACTTTTGTCGACGATCTCGCGGCTGTCGCCGGTGATGTAGTAAATATCCTTCTGATCGTCGCGCATCCGTTCCACATACTGTTTGAGCGATGTCTGGTCCTCTTTCGTTGCCCCGTTGGTGGACTGAAACCGGACAAGTTCAAGCAACTGTTCCTTATTCTCGAAGTCCATGTGGAGTCCCTCTTTGACCACCGGACCGAACTCCATCCAGAATGTTTTGTAGGTTTCGGGTTCGTTCTCGGCAAGTTCCTTGAGCTTACCGAGGATCTTGCCGACGAGTGTCTTCTTGATTTTCTCGATAACCGGATTTTTCTGGAGCATCTCACGGGAAATGTTGAGCGGCAGATCTTCCGAATCGACCACCCCGCGCACAAACCGCAGGTACTCCGGCAGCAGCTCCTTGCAGTTGTCCATAATGAACACGCGCTTGACATAGAGCTTTACCCCGTGTTTGCGTTCCATGGAGAAAAGATCAAACGGCGATTTGGTCGGAATGAAAAGAAGCGATGAATACTCCATGATTCCTTCGGCACGGTTGTGCAGAACGGAGAGCGGATCATCGAATCCGGCGAGTACCTGCTGGTAGAACTCCTTGTACTGTTCATCGGTGATTTCCGACTGCGGCCTGCGCCAGAGCGGTTTCGTCTGGTTGACCACTTCCTCTTTTCCCTTGTCGTCCGGGAGATAGATCGGAAACGCGATGAAGTCGGAGTATTTTTTAATCAGGGAGCGGATCTGCCAGTCCTCGGCAAAGGTCGCCTCATCCTCCTTGAGATAGATGACGATATCGGTCCCATGCGTTTCGCGGGTTGTCTCCTGCAGTGAAAAATCACTTTCACCGGTTGATTCCCACTGCATGGCGGGCTCATCGCTGCCGGCCCGTTTCGTCACGAGCTTCACGCTGCCCGCCACCATGAACACCGAGTAAAACCCTACCCCGAACTGTCCGATCAGATTCGAATCGGCCTTCTGGTCGCCGGTCATCTTCTCGAGAAACGCCTTTGAACCGCTCCGGGCAATGGTACCGATGTTGTCGATGATCTCCTGCCGGTTCATACCGATGCCGTTGTCGGAGATGGTGATGGTTTTCGCCGTTTTGTCGAGCTTGATCCGGATCGCCATCTCGTCGGTGTTCGCCTTGATCGCCTCGTTGGTGAGTGATTCGAACCGAAGTTTGTCAAGTGCATCGGATGCATTTGAGATAAGTTCACGCAGAAACACCTCTTTGTGTGAGTACAGTGCATGAATCATCAGGTGAAGAAGCTGTTTCGCTTCGGTTTGAAACTCCATTTTCTGAGGACCGGTCGCTGTTGCTTCCGCCATATCTACTACCTCCGAATGTTGTGGTTGTATGTTTTTGGATGTATGACTATCGTGGATTTTAAATAAAAATACTATATGGAGCAGTAAAACAGAAACCGCATATCACGAAGAAGACCGGACATTCATGTAGCGCCAACCGGAGGAACCCCGCCTCAATCGGGTTACGCAGCAACTGATGAATAACTGACGGTATAAACATCAGCCCCTCATCGTATTCCCTCTTTATTAACTGTCTCATGGTAATTTGCACCACTGTTCCGTGCTTTAATCTCGGAGTCGGTACCTGGGATCGGTATCGTCTTTATTTCAAGTCTTTTCGAAATCGGTACAATTGAATTACCTGTAACAATACTTCTTGAATTGCTGATCCCAAGCTGAGTGACATGCCATGATCGGCCGTACAACCGTCCTATTTTTATCGGTAAAAAAGGTAGCGATTTGCAGCAGTACCACCTTGAAAAATGCGCATAGAAACATACTGACCGGAATTATATGGCCGTCCGGTCACAACACGCCCAAGCAGGTCATAGACCCTGGTTCCAACCGACATCCGGCAGCTGCCATGGATCGCCAGGGCCGGTTTAGGTACCCCCGACACGCCAAATAGCCGGGCTCCTGCATCGGTAATCTGTCCTGCCGTGCGTAACGCACCATCGAAGTCGCAGAAAACCGGCACCATTGCTCCGGCGCTTCGCGCCGGGCTGGTTTCATCTAACTTCAGGAAATCAGGCGAGGAAAGATCAACGGAAACAAACTGCGGATCGGCCATCATGCCGTTGACATCGGCGCCCGCCGCCTGGAAGCTGTTGAATCCGTTGATGCCGTCAGCCGAGAACAGCAGTTGGCTGATGTTGGGAGCGTAGTAGATGTTGTTGTCAATCTGGTAGTTGTCAAGTGAGTTGCTCATGGAGATGCCTGATGCATACTCCATTGCGGTCGTGTGGAAGATGTTGTTTTTGATGACCGTATTGGTTGCACTGCCGTATACCATCGTGGTGCTTGAACCGTAACAGGAGTTGTTGTATATAGCCACGTCGTCTGATATGCCGACCAGAGCGTGGCTGCTCAGATTGAAGCCGTTATTGCATAGCAGGTTGTTGCGGACGGCTATATGTTTCGCTGTTACCCGTACTCCCCCGCTTCGCAGCAGATTCCCGTCCACGACACAGTATGTCTGGTATTCCTCCGACCCGCTGTTCTGCGGATGGATAGTCAGCATCTGATCGAACCGATTCTGAAGAACGTAGACCTGACTTGTGCTGCCGCGTATGGTGATTTCGTCGTAATTGCTTTTTCCATCGGCGGCATCGTTATAGGCAATGACCGCCTTCGAACCGCCCTGAAACCGGATAAGGTGCTCAGGAGATCCGACCATTTCGGGATTCATGCTCTTACGACGCGAGATGTTGCCCACCAGTGCCAGACGGTTCACCGTTTCTGCGTAGGTCATATATACGCCATAATCATGGCAGTAGCAATCGAAGGCAAACGAATTTAATGTGTTACCGATACCCAGAGCACCTCGGGAGACGCTGTCGATCTCCATGCGCAGAAAAAGAAGATTGGCGGTGGATAAGCCGGTAGCTATTCCTCCCTGGCTCGGTACCGCATCACGGTTGTCGGACATTGAACGCAGGTGGACATCCATGAAACGCCAATCGTTGGTCGTACCGTTGATGTAGAACATTCCCCACCCCTCGGCATCACAGAACAGGATCGGCAACTCGTCCGACGGGTTGTCCGGATCGGTGTAGGAACCCACAATGCCTGGTCCGGCTTTGTCGTTCATTTTTATAATTGGCACGGTGAAGCGGTCGCCACGGCGGATGAGTATGCGCGTGTTGGGCCCGCTCTTGTTGGTAATGGCGTAATCCGGGGTGGCAAGCGGTGCGTCCATTGACGTTCCGGCCGCCGAGTCGCTCCCGCCGTCGGCAACATAGTAGGTCGTACCGTCGAATGCGGTGACAACCACCTGGGCAGTAGCGGTTGCCGCATTGCCGAGGCGATCATGAACGGTAAGCTCTATCGTGTAGGTGCCGGGAGTTTCGTAGACATGTGCCGCCACAAATCCTCTCGTAACCGTGTATTTGCCTGTGGGATCGGTGCCGGTACCGTCGAAATCCCAGGCGAAATTCGCGTTGATATAATCACCTCCGTCAAGTCCGCCGGACGTAGTCGCATCGACAAATACGGCAAGTGGTGCTACTCCTGTTGTACGGCTCAGCTCTATCTCAGGAGTGATGGCGGCCCGGAGAGTGCCGGACAGGAATACAAGGAACATTGTTATACCGACTAGAAGCATTGTGTCCGGGCTACGCATGGTCCGCACTCCTTGACTGACAGGTGTTTTAATTTCAGGAAGCAGGCGGGTGCATAGTACGAATTCCTTTACATTAAGCATAATCACCATGCTTTTACCGCCTCCGCCGTCCTTGCTCAGGCCGACTTCACGGGAAAATATAAGTGGTCATACCAATAATTGTCAAATCTGATATTTTCGATCCTGCGGCTTTGAGTTCAAGCAAAAAAGCCTGATCGGTTCATCATTGATTTGCAGACTACAGGGAATCCTGCAGTCATAAATCCGGTTGGTATCCCGGAGATTGCCGCAATGACTGGAGGATTGAACTTTACCGGCCATTCATTTTTACCGATTATTGCACGTATCTTGATCAGGGAATTGAAATTAATGTGCCGTATGCCTGCCGGGTCCGCCCGATGGTGGGAGGTGTGGAGTTGTGCAACTCCAATGAGGTTACCGTAATTTCGACGGGGAGAAGCCGGAGACGGTAACATCTGCTTTACCGTACTCCTGAAAAGCAACGGCACCCTTTATAGTTCAGGGTGCCGTTTTATTGTCACTTCGGTTTTGCCGGTAAAGGTAAGCCTTGTCAACGCCTCGTTCTCGCCGTCGGCACGGCATGCACAACCCCCGACGGGCAACTTCCCGCTCCGGTGACGTAATACCAGTATTCCTGCCCGACGGTGAGTCCTTCATCGAGATACGTTGCATACGTGCTGATCGTGGTAGCGATCTGCACAAAGCCTTCATCCGGACCGGTCGTCGACCGGAACACCTGGTATTCGGGACTATCGTTGTGATTCCAGGTCAGTTGAACCTTGTTGAGTTTCGCACGGGCCATGAGTCCCTCTACACAACGCTGCTGCTCCACTTCGACAACAACCGTCTGCGGCTGTGAAGAACTGTTCCCGTTGTCATCGACGTAGTTCCAGGTAACGGTATACGTTCCCGGCTCGGTATAGCTGAGCGGATCTGACGTGGCTCCCGGAACGACCCCGGAACAGTTATCGGTTGCCGCAGGTGTTTCAATAATTTCCGCACTGCCCGTACCGGTAACCACCGGCAGTGGATCTGCATCGGGAACCGGAGCGATATCATCATCGACAACTACTGTTTGTGCCTGCGTGGAACTGTTACCGGTGGCATCGATAAAGATCCAGGTAATCGTGTAGGTCCCCTGTTCACTATAGTTGAGCGGATCGGAGGTCGTTCCTTCCACCGTTCCCGAACAGTTATCGGTAGCGGTCGGGGGAGAGGTCACTTCCACCCCGCACTGACCCGTCAACGTTGGTAATTCTGCAACATCCGGAACCGGAGCGATATCGTCATTGACAATCACCGTTTGGGTCTGAGATACGCGGTTACCGTTTCTGCCGACGTACGTCCACGTAACCGTAAAAGTCCCCTGAATATTGTACGACAACGGATCACTTGTCGTGGCCAAAATCGTGCCGGTACAATTGTCCGTAGCTGTGGGAATTTCAGTTATTTCAACCCCGCATTGACCTGTTACGGTCGGTAAAGTTTCAACATCCGGTTCCGGAGCAGCATCATTGTGGACAACCACCGTTTGTTCCTGCGTAACGCTGTTGCCATTACCGTCACTGTAGTTCCAGGTTATGGTATACGTTCCCGGATCACTATATAAGAGCGGATCATTGGTTAAGGCAACTACCGGTCCCGCACAGTTATCCGTTGCGACAGGGGTAACCGTGACTTCAACACCGCACTGCCCGGTCAACGTCGGCAGTGTTCCCACATCTGGAACCGGAGCGACATCATCCTGAATGATTACGGTTTGTGTCTGGGAAGAGCTGTTGCCGTTACCATCCACGTAGTTCCAGGTAATGGTATACGTTCCCTGGTCATTGTAGCTGAGCGGGTCGCCGGTGGTACCTTGAACCACCCCGGCACAGTTATCCGTCGCTGTGGGAACGGCTGTAATTGTAGCACCACATTGTCCGGTGATATCCGGCAGTGTTGCAATATCCGGTACCGGAGCAAAGTTATCATTTACGGTTACCGTCTGCGACTGAGTTGCGCTGTTACCGTGCCCATCACTGAACGTCCACGTGATCGTGTAGATTCCCTGCTCACTGTAACTCAGCGGATCCCCGGTGGTACCTTCAACCGAACCGACGCAGTTATCTGTTGCTGTGGGAACCATGGTTATTTCGGCATTGCATTCACCGCTTATTTCAGGTAATGTCGCCACATCCGGTACCGGTGCGACCTTGTCACTGACAACTACCGTCTGCGTCTGGGATGAGTTGTTGCCCTGTCCATCAGAATAGTTCCAGGTAATGGTGAAAGTCCCCTGTTCACTGTACGACAATGGATCGTCGGTTGTTCCGGTTACCGTCCCGGCACAGTTATCCGTTGCAGTCGGGGTACCAGTGACATCCACACCGCACTCGCCGGTCAGTGTCGGGAGCGTTTGATTATCCGGGACAGGAGCAATATCGTCGCCGACAACCACTGTTTGTGTCTGCTGTGCGCTGTTGCCTTTAGCATCCGAATAGCTCCAAGTAATGGTGAAGGTTCCCTGTTCACTGTACGACAACGGATCGTCAGTTGTTCCGGTTACCGTTCCCGCACAATTGTCCGTTGCGGTCGGTGTTTCAGTTACTTCCACTCCGCATTGGCCCGCAAGCGTCGGGAGCGTTCCCGCATCCGGGACGGGAGGTACATCGTCATTGACCGTCACCGATTGTGTCTGTGATGCGGTATTCCCGTTGGCATCCGTATAGGTCCAGGTGATGGAAAACGTTCCCTGTTCCGTATAGGAAAGCGGATCTTCAGTGGTTCCCTCAATGGAGTTTCCTTCCCCGTCCATCGCGGTGGGAATTTCCGTCACCTCCACCAGACACTGCCCTTCAAGCGGTGGAAGCGGATCGAGATCCGGTACCGGCGGTTCATCATTCAGGTAGAAATAAAAGTTCGCGGTGGTCACCTGCTGATCGACTATTTCCACTTCCCGGGAAGTGGTATCACACTGATACGGCTCAACGACAACACAGACAACGGTGAAGGTTCCGATCGGAAGGCTCTCGAAAATATAGTAACCGTTCGTATTTGTTGTCGTGTGTGCATACATCCCGTAATCGTCATGTAGTTCAATAGTGACATTTTCAACCCCGCCTTCAGGTCCGATTACCTGACCATCAAGCACACCACTGTTACTTTCAATTTCTCCGACAATAATTGCCCGGGTGGCCGCGTTGTTGAGCATTCTCGATTCTTCGTATGACGGATCGATTTCCGCTTCGATAATATGCACCCCGTCAAGTTCCGCCTGCCAGTTTATAAAGACATATCGGGCACCGTAATCGGGCGGACCGACGGTAATGGACGGCAGCACGGTTGATCCGATCAGTTGTTTCGGTGAGCCGGGCCTTGTCGCATAAAAATTGATCGGGACATTCTCGGCATCGAGAGTACTGTTCGTTGCCCAGTAATGAAATTCCGTGAAAACCGTTGTTTCTTCTCCGGGATCGGGATTGAATTCCGAGAAATGGATATGTTCGGAGTAGACGTACATGTCGTGATCCGGGTAGCGGGGATTGTCCGGCCACACCCATTCCCAATGCCCGTCACCGCTGCCACCAGGAGGAACAACCCAACTCCAGTTACCCGGGTCATACGACCCGCCACCGCCACCACTGCCACCACCACCACCCGGAGGAGGTGGGGGGGAAGGAGGACATTCTTTTACCCGGGAATAAAGTTCCCGTGTTCCGGTGAAAGTTTCGTCCGTCGCGGTCAGTGTCAGATAAAAAGTACCGGTATCAGACGGTGCATGGACTGTTCTGCTGTAATCACCGTAAATATTGGTTTTGATATGTTCATACACCCATTTACTGCCGGAATTATCCGTCACGGTGATTGTTACATCGCCACCTTTAACCAGGTAATTCGTATACCGGATACCATCCACCACCACATCATAAAAAACCTTTCCGGCAACACTAAACGATGCATTCGGACAGAGAGCGGAAGGCATACTGCCGGTTACAAGCAGACGATTACCGTTCGATGGCGGCAGATTACCCATTGCGAAAATTCTGTTTGCCTGATTATTGTTTTCGTCGTACTCGACAACCTCATCGAGCGAATCAACAAAAACACGGATAAGGTGTTCTCCTTCCGTGGCTAGCGACGTTGCTACTGTAATGGTATGGCTTTCCCCTGCCTCAAGGGCCGGAATAATCGCTGTTTCAAGTTTTGTAAAAAGATCGTATACCGTAACAGGAATTGCGGTTACCGGTAGTATTCCGTTATTACGTACGGTAATCTGATACGTTGCCGATTCTTCCACGATGTAATCGTCAAGTACGATGTCCGCCGAGGTAATGGAAAGATCAGGTAGCGGAGGAGCTCCGGGAGGCAATATCTTGATGACGACCGGGTGATTGACGACAGCACCACCCGAAGAGAGTTCCAGCAGAACCTCGTAAACACCGGTGTCCGCATCACCGGAGGTGATCGTGATCGGCACCTCGCGTGTTTCACCCGGATTGAGATCAAAAAGGTTTGTCCCGTCAATCCCTACGGTTAATTCAGCATGTTCATTGAGTACCGCCAAGGTACATAGCAGCACTGCAGATCCCTTATTTAAAAGTGAAACCACTTCCGACCCGGTAGAATTCTGTTCAATCCGAAACTGCTCATCAGAAGATATCTCGATCGACATGCCCGACGCATCCTGCACCGTGGTAAAACTCCCAACGTCCGACCACACTCCGGTTCCTGCCGGATTGGTCGCTGAAACTCGCCAGAAATATTCTGTACCTTCTGCGAGACCGGAGACCGGAACAGACAACATCGTCAGTCCGCTCTCATCGAGCAATGTTGTATAGAAATCCGCAACCGCCGACACCTGCATATTGTACGACTGCGCTCCGGTAACGCTGTTCCAGACCAGTACCGGTTCGGTTGAAATATCGGTGGCTCCCGGAGCGGGACTTGCAAGTTCAGGTGCGGCCGGTACGATATATTCTGTTGTGAAATTCCGTATTTCCGACCAGCCGCTGCTCCCGACGACATTTATTGCTGCAACACGCCAGTAGTATCTGACACCATTTTCCAGGGTACTAGCAGTGTAGGTAGTGTCCGCTAGACCTTCCTCATTCACGATAAATGTAGAGAAATCATGAACTGTTGCGATCTGGAGCGTGTACGTATCCGCCCGATCCGAGGCATTCCATTCAAGCGGGGTATCCTTTGCAAGATCTGTCGTATTGCTTTCAGGAGAGACAAGTACCGGAATTGAGGGAGGTACTGTTCCGGTGGTAAAGCTCCGTACTTCAGACCACTCCCCGGTACCATGACCGTTGGTAGCGTTCACCCGCCAGTAATAGGTGGTGGCATTGTCAAATGATGTTACGGTGAACGTGGTATCAGTGAATCCGGTTTCATCGACAACGGTAGAAGAAAAATCGGAGGCGGTTGAAACCTGCAATCCGTAGGATGTCGCTCCGAGTGGAGCGATCCATGAGAATACCGTCGGGATCGGTATGTTCGTGGCATTCGGAGCCGGAACGTCGAGCTGTGGAACATCCGGTGGATTCTGTGTCAGTTCGCATTCCATTGAATAGGCGAAGGTCTGGTCACCCTCTCTTTCCATTACGCGAATAAGGTAAACTCCACTCGTAGGTAACTCATATTCTTCAATCGCATTCAACAGGCGCTCATTTACCCCCTGATCTATCAACACAATGTTATCGGGACCAACCAACTGCAATCGGGAATCCTGATCATCACTGTAAGGCGAGTTATCTCCATCTGGATCGAGGCGTACCGTGATCCTATCTCCCGCAGTACCGTCGAACAGATAAGACTGCACATCAACCGTTGGTGATATCGTATCACGTAAAGGCGTATCAAATTCTATCGATGGCGCATTCGCTCTGGTATCCTGATTCGAGTATAGTGCCAGCGAATAGTTAAAAGTCTGGTCACCCTCTCTTTCCATTACGCGAATAAGGTAAACTCCACTCGTTAGTAACTCATAATCTTCAATTGCATTCAACAAGCGCTCATTTACCCCCTGATCTATCAACACAATGTTATCGGGACCAACCAACTGCAGTCGGGAATCCTGATCATCACTGTAGGGCGAGTTATCTCCATCTGGATCGAGGCATACCGTAATCCTATCTCCAGCAGTACCATCGAACAGATACGACTGCACATCAACCGTTGGAGAAATTTCTCCACGAACAGGCGTATCAAATTCTATCGATGGCGCATTCGCTCTGGTATCCTGATTCGAGTATAGTGCCAGCGAATAGTTAAAGGTCTGGTCACCCTCTCTTTCCATTACG
>JBNLDC010000006.1:0-184129 GCA_050304135.1 Chitinispirillaceae bacterium
ATAAATCAGGTAATGCTATTTGCATAATGACAAATAGGCATAACCAAATAACAGAAATAAAGGTATATAGGGATGCGGGCAAATTCAAACACAAAGAATTCAGATTTAATATCGATGAAAATATTATAAAACTTAAAAACAGATACGATAAGGCACGTCCTGTGCCAAGAAAGCGCCCATAGGAAATGTGGAAGTTGAAGCCCCTAAACAAACTACCACTAACAGGCCAGTGTTGCTCCGCTTACGCTCCGGCCTCCGGCACATGCTCTTCACTTCGTTCGGGCACGTCAACACTGGCCGAACCGTTGTACAACATATCGCTACCTGTTAATGTTAATTTCTAAATGTCAGCCGCACGTCGCGTTCGACTTGAGAGCATATATCGAGGCGAATTCGAAAAAAAAATAATAACGTTTTTTTAAAAAGACGAAAGGCATGGTGAGATGAAAACGTTTACTTCTTACAAATATCCAATCAGGGCGAATAAATTAACTGTCAATATTTATATAATATTATCAATTTTTATATTTTATTTATGCACACAAGAAGGGAACTGCCAAGAGCACTCATTTGGAATAAATGCTGGATATAGCAGAAATATATTTAAAGATCATAGTATTGATTTCCCTTCCTACGGATTACATTATACATTTTATACACCAGCCAACATTTCCTTTGGACTGAATAACTTCCTTGGTTTCTACAAACAAGATATTTACACACGCGGATTAATTATAATTGATCCCTTTGCCGGGTACAGATTTAACATTGCTGATATAATTTATCCCGAAGTTCGTTTGGAATGGGGTTTTGTTGTTTTTGCGGATATGATTCCGGATGTGACTTTTAATGCCGGCGGAAGTTTTGGAATTAATTATCCATTGTTACAATGGTTAAACATTGGCATAAAGTATCAACTACTCTATGAGTATGCCTGGTATTATCATTTGATCGATCAATTAGCACTTGAATGTAACATTTCGATTATTCGACATAAAAAAATAGATTAAATTTATATGATAAAATATCTATAGCGGAGCGAATCTACGCCCGGTGCGGGACAAGTCAGTAGCGTCAAAGATAATTCCGCACGCCGGGGATGCTTCGACCGGGCTCAGCACAAGTCTGTGGCGGGGCGGTCGGGTAACCGGCCGTTCTACGCTGACGTGGCAATTTGCTCGACGATATATTGTGCGACATCATAAACTCATTTAAAGAAGGAATCTATTGCTATGAAAATAAATGAATCAATTATTAATGTTTTTATAATCTCATTATTTTTTGTAACCGGATGCTTAAATCCGGATTCCGAAGATAAAATTCAAAATACATTGTACGCTATAAAATGTGAATGTGATACTTCTTTAAATTTAAATATTTTAGATACCATACAAATTCAAACTAATTCCGCAGTTATACCGGCAAATTGGATCTATTCCACACTATCTTCGGACATTATTGATAGCATTGATCATTATTATGGAAATACTAATGACACGGGGAGTTATGAAGAAAATTGGATATTTTTAACAAAATTATCAGGATCTGAAATTTTAAAATATGAATTTAAGAGCACTGTTAATAGTACTATTTATAAAACATTTGAAGTAGCAATAGATGTGAAATAAAAAGTAGTGAAATTGATTTTATTATTATCCTTGATGATACGATTATATTATTTCAAGGACATTTACTATGAAGATGAATCAAAAATATATAATAATCTATTTTCTTGCTGGTTTGATTATAATTCAATGCGAACCAAAAACCGGATGGGATTGTACTTACAGAGAATTGCAAGGATATATAACATTTAACAAAATAGATACCGCTATGAGTAAAAACTATCCGGAAAATTATTATGTTTGTTGGTCTCGTTTTATATCATCAGATTATTCTGACACTATAGATTATTGCTATCATGATATTAATGTGGGTTGTATAAATGATGGGATAATCGCTTTTGATTCAACATACCCTTGTATCTGGAAGAGAAAAATTTCCGGCGGATGCTCACCAGGTCCAATTAAAATCAATTCAATTCCGGATACCTGCTATAATGGCGATTTATTTCAATGCTATGAGTAGAAGTTTGTTTATAATTTGATCAAAATAAGTTTATTGGAGTATTCCATTAATATGCTTAAAAGCGAGAGCGATCCCCCAATGTGTGTATCGCGGAGGATTGTAGTAGTTTTATAATCCGGGTGATCGTAGGGCAACGATTGCTTCCGAAGGGCTTGAGCCGTATGAGTGGAAAACGGATATAATAAAACGGTATGAAACACCTGATACTTAACGTTTAAATAATAGTAATGACAAAATGCAAAAACTAAAGTGGAAACAGTGCGGAGCACTGGATTCAAAACATTTAAAGAATGACAATGACAAACTATCATGTACGGTTCTGAGGGGGGAAAGAGGCTGCAAAGCCTCTGACCTACCCGGTTGCGCAATGTAAAATGTCATTTAAATAGTGCCTGTCCGGAAAGGCTTACTGCCCAATAAAATCAGCAAGTTACTGAAAAAAAGTCCGACGAAGAAATGATTGACTAAAGTGCAAGATGTATTTTTATTGCGCAAAACAGTAAAAGACACTGCCGATAATCAACAAACTTCGCCGGACGGAAATCATGAGAAAAATACTTCGCGAGCAAATGCAGATGGGACAAATCGATATCAGTGACATTCAGATCGAACTCGATACCCGTGATGAGATTCCGCAACATCTTCGCGGGCTGCAGCATTTATACACGAACGAAACCACGCGGAATGAAATCTTCAGGCTTCTTTTGGAGATGATACCGGAGCATATCGACATCAACAACGGGCGCAACGGAATGGACCTGTGGAAGATACTGGTTCTCGGAACGCTTCGTCTTCGTTGCCGCTGGGACTACGACAAACTTCAGGAGATTGCGAATAACCACTATACCCTCCGGCAGATGCTCGGGCATGGTATGCTTGATTTTTCCGATCGTTATGCACGGCAGACCCTCAATGACAATCTGCGCTGGTTTACCCCGGAACTGCTCGACCGTATCAACAGGATCGTGGTAAATGAAGGACGGGAATGTCTCGGAAACAAGCCCGATGATCCACAGCACGGACGTTGTGACTCATTCGTCGTTGAAACCGACGTTCACTTTCCTACCGATATCAATCTGCTCTGGGACGCGGCACGCAAGACCATGCAACTGACCAATCGTCTTTGTGAGTTGACCGAAACGGACGGTTGGCGGCAAACAGCTCACAATCTCAAAAAGATCAAGAGACAGTACAGAACCGTACAGAAGCTGCGTGAAAAGGATAAAAACAGTAGTATTAAAAGCGGCGTCGGCATTACGGCAACTCAAACCTATATCAATTCCTGTGCGGAGCAGTTCAACCGTGCCACGGCAACGATTACTTCTTTTCAGCATCATGAGCTCTATGGCGGGCTTGCCGATGAAATATTCTATTTTATTAAACAGGGCAACAAACAGATTGATCAGATTTGCCGCCGCTATTTTAAAGATGAGACGATACCACACGCTGAGAAAGTTTTTTCGATTTTCGAGCCGCATACCGAATGGATCGCCAAGGGGAAAGCGGGTATTACACAGGAATTGGGTTTGCGGGTATGTATCGTTGAGTCATCAGACGGGTTTATCTTGCACCACCGGGTAATGGAAAATAAAACCGACGATAAAGTAGCTGTTGTCATTACCCGTGAAACCAGAGAGCGTTTTCCGACACTTAAATCTTGCAGCTATGATAAGGGATTTCACAGTCCGCAGAATCAGCAGGATTTACGCAAAGAGCTCGATTTTGTAGTATTGCCGAAAAAAGGAAGGCGCAACCCGATGGAACAGGCGCATGAAGGCAGCGAGCAGTTCGGAGAACTCCGTCGTAAACATTCTGCGGTTGAATCGGCAATAAATGCGTTGGAACACTGCGGCATGGATCGTTGTCGGGATTACGGACTTGAAGGATTCAAGCGTTATGTCGCGCTTGCAATAGTTGCTCGAAACATTCACCGCCTCGGTTATATTCTGCAGCAGCAGGAACTTGAAAAAAAGAAGAAACGCAGGGGGGATAAAAAGGCAGCCTGAATCTGGCGGAAGGAATGCAGGGACGCCGGGCAGAATACACCCACGTGTTACCTTTAGTCAACTATTTTCTGCGACTGGCGTCGAATTACGTTTATCAGTCAACTTGCAGGCCTGCTGGAGTGCCAGCGCTGCCGAAAAAACCAGGGGTTTTCGGACGGACACTAAATAGGAGTACGGTAATTTTTTAATGATTTAAACAAGGAAGCAAATAACAGAAATTTAATGAAATGGCAAATTTAATGAAACCTTTTTTTAATCTTATTATAATTTTAATTATTAGTAATTCCTTTTCACAAGATTACCCTTGGAATCAAATTAAAAGAATAGATGTAACCACTGAATTAAAATATGATGGTTTTCCATCCACTAAAACAAAATGTACTTGTAACTGTAAAAATGATTCTGGTCAAATTTGTCATTATAAAAAAATTGAAGGTTATATATGGGATAATGATACATGTTTTTGGAAGACATTTTTAAATAGCATTAAACCAGAATTTTATACACCCCATGTTGAAGCTATTGGTTTTGGATGTGCTCCACCGACATTTACAGCGAAAATTAGAATAATCTGTGAAGGTGATGATACCCTTTTTTCAACAGTTGAATCAACCAAACCTTCAATTTTATTTTTTACAATTTCAGGTAAAAAAGAAAAATGCAGATTTTATTTGAATACGGATCAAAGAAATCAATTTGAAATAAAATTAAAGGAATTGCTTAAGTGCCAAGCAAATCACTTATTGAAAAGTATTGATGAAAGAATTGATTGTGCTGAATGCAGATAATCTAATTCGTGACATTTTACACAGACACACATCCGTGGCTATAAGCTCGTCGTTTCACTCCTCGGCCTTCGGCTAGTTTTGCCTTTCTTCGGTCGGCAAAACTACTCATAGCCCAGGCCCGTTGCGTACTGCAAGGAAATCACTACAAAAAACATAATGGCTGAACTATTCAAAAATATATACAACAAAACTTTTTTTAAAAAATTTACGGCATCACTAGAAGAGGTCGTTTCTGGTTTTGATACAAAATCATTTTTGCTCGACATTTTTGATAAGGACTGGGAGAATAGAGAGTTGAAACAAAGAATGAGACACATAACTCTCACTTTTAAAAGCCACTTATCCAATGATTATCAAAGGAATATTGAAATCATACTTAAACTAATTCCTGTTTTAAGGAAAAATGGGTTTAATCCTGACAATTTGGAATTTATCTTTTTGCCAGATTTCATTGAATTGTATGGCACAGGATATTACGATGTTTCTATTGAAGCCTTTGAAACAGTTACACAATTTGTTAGTTGTGAATTTGCTGTAAGGCCGTTCATTATTAATAATCAGGATGAAATGTTAAAGCAGATGTTTCTTTGGTCAAATCACGAATCCCATATGGTAAGGCGACTTGCCTCAGAAGGCTGTCGTCCAAAACTGCCTTGGGCAATGGCAATTCCCTCATTAAGAGAAAATCCTGAACCAATAATACCAATTCTGGAAAATTTAAAAAATGATGTCTCCGGATACGTAAGAAGAAGTGTGGCAAACAACCTGAATGATATTTCCAAGGATAATCCACAAAAAGTAATAAGCCTTGTAAAGAAATGGAAAGGGGTAACTAAGGAAACTGATGCTCTGACAAAACATGCTTGCAGAACGCTTTTAAAACATGGAAATTTGGATGTTTTGAAATTATTCGGCTTTGGTTCTGTTGAAAATATCAAAATAGACAACTTAGAAGTCATTACACCTAAAGTCAAAATAGGAACATTTTTAGAATTCACATTTGAACTTAAAAACACTGATAGCTCAGCCTCAAAGATAAGATTGGAATATGGGATTTATTACCAAAAGGCAAATGGGACTTTATCAAAGAAAGTTTTTAAAATAAGTGAAAAAGAATATCCTAAAAATTCAACAACAATAATCAATCGCAAACAGTCTTTCAAGATAATTACAACCCGAAAATACCATTTTGGAAAACATCAATTGTCGATAATTGTTAATGGAAACGAGTTTAATAAAATTGATTTTGAACTGACTGGATAACACATGCGCACAACAAAGTATAAAAATAATAGCCTAAATTGCAGTAAATATGAGCATTGTAGTCCGCATAAAATATAGTAGTAACTTGAAAAAAAATAGTTCCGCAGTCGGCTGCTATTCTTATACAAACCGTTGTGCATAATTATACACGGACAAAAAATTAGGCAATAAATATGAAACAACTACCAAATCCAGGTACTATTTTCCCTGTTCCAAATATCAAGACAGTGACTTATGTGAAGCCAACGATTAAATCAGAAAATATTATAGTTGGAGATTTTACTTATTTCAGTGATGTTGATTTTGAAAAGCATGTTACACACCACTATGACTTTTATGAAGATAAACTGATAATAGGAAAATTCTGTCAAATTGCTGCTGGTGTTGAGATTATCATGAATGGGGCGAATCACCAGATGAATGCCGCTTCGACATTTCCTTTTTATATTTTTGAAGGATGGGAACAGGCTATTCCTCTCATAGAAAAAATGCCTGTAAAAGGAGATACAGTAATCGGAAACGATGTTTGGATAGGACAGAATACAACCGTTTTACCGGGAGTTCATATTGGAGATGGGGTTATCATTGGGGCAAATAGTATTGTCGGAAGTAATATAGAACCATATTCCATAGCAGCGGGGAATCCGGCGCGATTGATTAGAAAGCGGTTTGACGATGACTTAATTTCTTTACTACTCAAAGTTAAATGGTGGGATTTGCCGATTGAAGAGATAAATCTGCTTATTCCCATTTTGAGTTGTGATGACTTAGAAAAGACTAAAATTGAATTAAAGAAATTGATAAAATAACTATGCAAAACATTTTGTATAAGCAATGGCAGACGATGTGGTAAATATCAAGGTTTGTAGCCCGCTCAAACTATGTAGCGGTTTGACAGGAAATTACCACGCAATCTGCCACTACTCATACAATTTACCGCAATTCAAAAAATAATTTTCTTGAGGTAAAATGAAGATAGGCTTTCAAAAGGGAATAAATTTATTTTTTTCTATATTATAGGGGGAACAAGATTGTGTTTTCTTCACTCCCTTACGAAAATGAATTATCTATAAACTTTTAGGTCTTAATATAAAAATTATGAAAACAATGACTTGCAAACAACTCGGAGGTCCTAAGGCTTGTGATAAAGCATTCCATGCCAACTCTTTTGAAGAGATGTCCGAATTGAGTAAACAACATGGAATGGAAATGTTTCAAAAAGGTGACAAAGACCATCTTGAAGCAATGGGTAAAATGAAAGAACTAATGCAAAAACCTGAAGCTATGAAAGAGTGGTTTGAGAATAAGAAAAAAGAATTTGATAGCTTATCTGAGGAATAATATGGTAAATATGACAAAATGTTATCGAAGCGATTCTCCCAACAATGTTAAAAAATACATACTTACGATGACTTCATTATGTGTTTAATAGATCATAGAAATATGCCAAAGCTATCAAAGAACAATATACATGTTCACTTACTGATGCTATTA
The DNA here is from genome assembly GCA_050304135.1 of Chitinispirillaceae bacterium. Taxonomy (GTDB): domain Bacteria; phylum Fibrobacterota; class Chitinivibrionia; order Chitinivibrionales; family Chitinispirillaceae; genus JAFGNB01. The sequence goes on from JBNLDC010000006.1 coordinate 7,640, forward strand.
TCAATAACCTTAGCAGCGACATCATTTCCAATAGTTTCACTTATAACAAATGACCTTCCACCATCAATCCTCATGTTTTTTAGATTTATAATTGCAGCTGTGTTATTTGCACCTTTTATTTTTTTTAAATATGGATTTAAATTGCCCTCGAAGAAAAAACTAATTCATTATTTCATTCTCAGTATTCCTTTAGTAACTTTTTTTTGGTGTATGTTTGAATCATTGAGATATACAAGTGTTTTAAATACAGGTGCACTTTACACCACAGTTCCGGTAATAACTGCTTTTTTTTCTTATTTAATTAATCGAGAAGTGACAAACCGTTTCAAATTATTGGGTCTAATACTAGGGACTTTAGGAGCTTTAGGGATTGTTTTTCGAGGAAATTATACTTCTTTAATGACACTGAGTTTTGGTCATGGTGATTTGATATTTATTATAGGTTGCTTTTTTTTGGGTGCTTATAATCCTTTAGTCAGAAAATTTTATGAAAATGAGCCCATGGAAATTATGACATTTTGGATTCTTCTACTAGGCAGCTTATTACTTCTTATAATTTCAGGCAATAGTATAAACACTATAGAATGGACCAATATTCCAAAAAATGTTGTTCTTGGTATAATATACCTTTCACTATTTTCCACATTAGTTACCTTTTATTTAATCCATTTCAGCACAGTTCGAATTGGTGCCACGAATGTAGCTGCATATGGATTTTTGACACCACTATTTGTAATTATTATTAGCTTGATTATTGGACTTGAGAGATTTGATATAAATATTTTACCAGGTTTACTTATTATTGTTATTTCCATGCTATTAATTCAAATAAGAAGACCTTTTAATAATTCTCAGAGTTCGTAATTGCAACTGACTTAACTGCGGTGGACCTTCTTGGGAACGACTCCGATTGGCCCTGAGTTTTGCAAAGAACAGCTTGTTGTTGCTTTTCGCTGGGTATATTTTGGAAAAGAAAAGTTAAATGAGGAAGACTTTCCAATATTTGAGGGCTGGTTGCATAAGTATGTAACCAACTGGGGTTTATGCGATACATTTATACCATATTTAACAAATTAACATTTGGTAAACCATCCTTCTTTAATGCAAAATGAGCATAAATTGAAAAGAGCGGTTCTCAGATACGCCACAAAAAAGATGCCTACAGAACTGAGGAAAAAAGCCATGGAAAAGACAAATAATAAGGTTTTAAAAAATGAAATTCACCCTAGCCCCTCTTTCATTTTTCAAAACGGAAAAAATCAAATTTATAATTAATGAGGAAATCCTATCTGATCAATGAGGACGAAAAAAATTATTTGAACTCAAGCCACGCTGCGCTCTCCTCCTTTCAGTCGTCGGGGCGTATAACATGGTTTGGTTGTCAGATGCGGTAAGGTGCAATCGCACAAAGCGAACTGACGGATACACCGGAGATTCCCCTGTTTGTCATCTGTGAACAGAGTGACCTGAGGTTGTCCAGAAACAGTTCGCGTACCGTTTGATCCGGCAGACAGTCATGAAGGAGTATGATACTTCCCGGCGAAACGAGGCTGGACATCCGGGAAAAGGTACGGGGGAACCGATTCCCGGCATCACCAAGGCTTCTGGTCCATCCAATGCAGCTCATAGAAAGTTCTTCAAGCGCTGTGCGCAGATGCGGATTCGAGAGGCCGACAGGGGGCCGGTAGTGCCGGGGGTACTTTCCGGTGGCTTCGGCAATAATTGAACAGGCCTCCCGGATATCCGTTACCATGCGGTGGTGTCGCCGGAAATTCGCGGTGGGGTGATGGTCGAGATCATGGCATGCCACCTCATGCCCACGATCAACTATTGCTCTCGCAAGCTCCGGATGCCGGCGCACCTTCCTGCCGATGAGAAAAAACGTTGCGGTAATGGAATACTCGTCAAGAAGGTCGAGAATTGCCGGAGTGAGCAGCGGATCCGGTCCGTCATCAAAGGTAAGTGCGCATCGGTTCTTTTCACCGGGCCGGCGGCAGTAAGTTCGGCAGAAAAAACCTGCCTGAAGATTGACAATACCATAAATGATAACCGGAATATGCAGCAGGAGAAAAACGGAAAGAACCGGACGGAACAGCGGCAGAACTATCCAGGCGCAGAAGAATCCGCCCAGGGAAACCGACCATATAATGTCAGGTCGAAGGCCCGATTTCAACAAGTGCAGCCGCTCCTGAGGTAGGTGAATAGGAGCCGATAACGGCATGGGTCGGTATGGTATCGAGAATCGTGGCAGCTGTTACCGCAGGTTGCACGAATGAGGTGGTGCTCTCATTGAAAAAAAATCTGCCGATAAAAGTTGGCAACTCTTTCTGCAGAACTGATCGGCAGACAAATTCCGGGTCTCGCCGCTGTGTGCAGAACGGGCCGAACGCGCGAACCGATCGACCGGGAGTATCCGGAAGATCAATACGTAAGGCTACGGCACCTTCTTTCCATTCAGGAGAAAGGAAAGGGGTGCAGCGTCGAGAGAAATGAGGAAGCAATTCGTCGATCAGGGGAATGCGTTCGTCGACAATACAGAGTAGTACGGGAAAATCATCGTCGTTAAGCAGGTCAATGGTGACCAGTGATGAGGCCAGAGAGTTGTGACTGTCGCAAATGGTAAGGTTCGGGCCGCTGATGCCGCATTCGAGTGCTATTTTTCCGGCTATGCTGTTGTGTACCGAAGAGATGAAATTGCGCGGTGAACCGAGTCCGTCGGTAAAAACGCCGTCGAGAAACTGGCGGGTTTCTTCCAGTGCACCCAGTGCGGTACCGACGATAACTGAACGGGGATGGGCGGCGGTACCGGTTGCACCGATAAGCGGATTGACCGCTGCCATTGCCATCTGCCAGATACGCGCATCGCGGCGCTTCATTTTCAACGGTACAGCGGATTTCCACTCATCGTTTTCTCCGGGAAGAACCATGCTGTGCGCGGTGATTGTCAGAAATCGATTCATGCAATACCGCCCTCGTTACCGGAAAGAATAACTGCGGCGTTGTTACCACCGAAGCCGAAAGCGCTTTTGAGAATGTGCCGCATTGGAAGCGCCCCCCCGGCAAACGGGTTCGCACCGATCGCTTCATCCATCTCCATAAAACCGGCAGTCGGCGGCAGGTGCTGGTCATGCAGCATGGAAACGGCGAATACCGCTTCCAGAATTCCCGATGCGGCCAGGGTATGCCCGAGTATCCGTTTAAGTGAGCAGAAGGGAGGAACCGTCCCGAAAAGTGTTTTCAGTACAGCAACTTCTGATTTGTCGTTATCGGGTGTACCGGTGCCGTGGCTGACCACCGCGTCGATTGCTTCCGGTGATAACTGTGCTTCTTTAAGTGCACCCTCGATTGCTTTTCGCGCTCCTGCCCCTTCGGGATGCGGCGCGGTCATATGGTAACAGTCGGAGGAGGCTCCCCAACCGGAAATCCGGGCGAGTGCACCGCCGAAACAACGCTCAAGGAATTTCTTCCCGACAAGCAGCATTGCACCAGCGCCCTCTCCGAGGCTGATTCCCGCACGGTTTCTGTCAAAGGGACGGCAGCCGTTCGGATCGAGCAGGGTCAGGCTTCCGAAACCGCGGACCGTGGTAATGCAGAGGGCATCCGCACCCACCACCAGGCATGCGTCGTAATAGTCCCGTTCAATGAGCCGTTTTGCCATGCCGATCGCATGCAGACTGCTGGAGCAGGCGGTTGAAACCGTATGGAAACCGTTGGCTGCCGTCTGCCGGCAGAGTTCCGACGCGAGTACCACCGGTTCATGCACAGCACACTCAACGGCAAAAGAGGTACGACTCTCAGGGTCGATTCGGTATTGTCGGTAGGCCCGTTCCGTCTGAGATATCCCCCCCACGGTGGTGGCGGCAACGATACCGAGTCGGAGGTTGCTGCGGTCGGGGAGGGCGGCCATTGCCTCGCTTGCGGCAACGGTAGCCAGAGCGAGCGTTCTGAACATGCCTTCGCGACCGGCGAGTATTTCGAGGTCACATTCTACCTGTGCACAGAGCGGCATGGTGGTTGAGGTAAGGTCGGGATGAATATAGGATTTAAGATAGTCCTGCCCTTTCAGAAGAGCGTGGTATCCGGTCTGCACACCGTTCCCGGCTGCACATACCGCTCCTGTTCCCGCCACGAATACCGTCATCCCGATACCTTATGCTCCCTGCTGCGTTCGGATATGTTCCGCCATTGAGCGTACCGAAGAAAATACTTTGCGACCGGCATTGACGTCGGGGACGGTTGCCCGGTAGTCACGTTCGAGCATTACCAGCAGTTCAAGTGTATCAATGGAATCAAGCCCCAGGCCTTCGCCGATCAGCGGAGCATCAACGTCTATGTCATCCGGTGTTACATCCGAAAGTTTGAGTGATGTGATGATTTTTTCCTTCAGTTCCTGCATCAATGCTTCCATCAAAATTCCTTTCATGTGTATTGCAAAGAAATATACCCTTTGAAACCGTGAATCGGAACAGTGATCCGCTCCGATTGTTTTTTGCGCAGCAGTGCAAACAGCGTCGTTGCCAGTGAACGATCGTTGTGAATCATTGTCTTCGGGGACGGAGAAACTTCGCCGAAGTGGTAATGAAATGACGGTGCCGTTGTGTCGCCGGGGACGCCGGTTTGCAGATGGAGGGCGAAGGCGAACGGCTGGAGATCACTGCTCCCTCCGGGATTGCCGGTTGTTTCTTCCGCCAGCAGGATGAGTGCTCCACTGAGTTTTCCCTGTTGCAGCAGAAACTGTGCGGATTCGATTGCCGAGAGAAGCGGGGAGTCGCCTCCCGGGAAAATGATATCGGGTCCTTTGACTTTGTAGTAAATGGCGATATCTGCCACCGGTGAAGATGGCAGCGTGGCGGAAAAATATGCGGGGCTCGGACTGCCCTCTTCAACGGAGTTCTTATAGAGCAGATCTGTTGAGTGGGAACCGGAGGGGATTCCAAGGAAGATACCGGTGGTTTCGGGGCTGTATACCGTGCTCTCCCGAAGTACCAGAGATCCCGCGCTGAATGCCAGTTTATCGGGTAAGTTGAGTTTTCCGAAGGCCATATACGGTTGTTCGAGAACCTGAGTCCGCCTGATAGCAGCAGGCCCATCCTGATCACTCTCCCATGGTTGGGAATTCGCTATTGTATGTATCCCTGAATCATCAATTAATGCGCATCCGCTGCAGAAGACGGGTGGGTTCGTCATGTCGCCTCCGAAAGTACTATCGCTGCATTGAGCCCGCCGAATCCGGCACTCAGGCAAAGTAGTGACGGGGAGGTGAACTCCTGCATTTCAGGACTGACCGGCAACGGGGCTTCGGGGTCAGGTTCTGTAAAATGTATGGTCGGCGGGATACGGCGGCGTTTGAGGAACTCTGCCGCGAGCAGCAGTTCCATAAGAGAACCGGCGCCGCTGGTATGACCTATTGCGCCTTTTAACGAGAAGCTGGGAGGAGGATTACCGTCGAAGAGTCGTTGCAGTGCTTTCGACTCCATCGCATCGTTATAGGCGGTAGCCGTCCCATGGCATTTTACCGCTCCAATCCGGTCCGGGGTGCTTGCCGCATCCTCCAGCGCACCTGCAGCAGCAAGAAAGAGCCCTTCCCCCGTTCTTGATGGACCGGTGCGGTGATTTGCATCATTCGACTGATCGGTTCCCCGGATGATGATGTCCCCTTTACGCGGGTGTACGTATCGGAGTACGGCGATCGCTGCACCGTCACCAAGTGATAAGCCGTCTCTGTTCCTGTCAAACGGACGTGGTCCTGTTTGGCTGAGTGCTCCCAATGCATGGAATCCACTGGTGACAAAGTGGGTTATCACATCGAACCCGATAACGACAACCTCGCTGCAGCGACCATGTTCCAACAGGTTTTTCGCAAGCGCAATTGCGACTGCTCCTGAAGCGCAAGCATTGGAAACCACTTGAGTACGTTGTGGGGAAATACCCAGAAGGCCGGCAATCGTATCGGCCTGCTCAGCAAGAAACGGTGAGGTTTCTGATGCGTCATCGTCCTTTCGGACGTTTGGTTCCAGGGCTCGAATATCCCCTTTTGCTGCGGCGTATATGAAAAATGGTCGTTGCGGAAGCGGAGAAATCGATTCTTTCAAGACGGGAAAAACCACTTCTGGTTGCCGGTACCGTGGTTCATCAAATGGTGCGAACGCAACCGGAAGATTATAACAGGGACCGGGACGTACGGCCGATATGCCATTGAGAAGAGATTCCGTGCTTGTTTCCAGTGTTCCCAGAGCGCAGCAGAGAGCATACTGTTCTATAATGACGCTTTTTTTCATACTATCGGAAAATACACTCTGCATCCCGAACCGGGGACAGGGAATGGTCGGAAACGGGAGAGCCGGATTACCGGTAGTGGGTGGTCTTTTTACTGCGCAAGCCGGTTTTAGACAGGAATATTACAGAGAAAAGGAATGCTGCACTAATGAGCAGTGCTCCTGCCGATGGTTCCGGAACCTGGGTGATCCTGCTGAATGAATGCAATGTCGCGTACTTTGACTTCAGATAGGTTACTGTTATAACCGGTGTCTCATCGATAACACGACTGTGCACGAAGCCTTCCAAGATGATTGCCGTATCTCCATCAACAACAGAGGAGAGATCCGATGCAATTAATACTGTTGAAAAATAAGAGTACGGCAGAGAAAATCCCGATTGATCAGTAAGAATAGATCCGATAGTGTATTCGATCAGGGTGAGATCGGAGGGGGATTGATCCGATGCAATTTGATTGGAATTGGTGAATTCCCGTACATTTCGAATTGTCGTGGAGTTATCGTTCTGCAGATAGAGTTCATGTACTGATGGAAAACCGGAAGAACTGATCAACAGCGGCAGGTAGGAGGTTGTCTGAAAGTTTCCTGCAGAAGGATCAAGCGGTGTCGCGGGATCAATGATATTGTTGTTGACCATGACTGATCCGTGATTGTCGGTATCAATGAGTACCTCGGTGGTAAGGAGGTCACCTATTGCGGGAATCGCAGGTAGATAATCACTGCTCAATGCCGATCCTGGAAGCGAACCTGCGGTTGGAGGCAGTTGCTGAATGGAACGAGAGGTAATCTCACCTTCCGCAATGAAATGGATCAGGTCTGCATTTGCACCGATGAACATTGTGAGAAGAATCAGAACTGATTTGATTGACATAAGAACCTCCCGGTTACTTCCGCCACATCAGAGATACTATGCCTGAAGGTACAGCAGTGTGGGGTATGTTTACAAAAAACATGCAGGAAACAATGATTGTACTGATTATTTTCCGATACACCCAGTGTTGAAACTTATACATTATAAATATAGGTGGTCGACGTACCCGTGCACAAAAAAATATTTGCGTACATCGATTTTGTCTCTCTTTCTACTACCGGTCTCGGAATTTGAGGCGAGAATGAATCTGATAACAACCCGGGGAGTTGAGGAAGTGGAGATTGATTAAAAAATGGTTGGAAATGATGAAGACAGGACTGAATGATCCGGACCATGGCTGGAACGGTGTGAACGGCAGAACGCACCGAATCAGATATCGGCGCGTTCTGCAGGGTTTTATTTTTGCAGATACTGATCGATCGCTTTCGCCGCCTCGCGCCCCTGAAAGATCGATCGCACCACCAGGCTCGCTCCCATTCCGGCATCACCGGCGGTAAATACTCCCGGTGTGGAGGTGGTGAACTGATCGTTGTAGGCGATATTGCCGCGACCATCGAAGGCGACTTCAAGGTCCTCTAGGAGCTTATTGTGTTTGACGTGAACAAAACCCATGGCCAGCAGCACAAGATCCACCTTCAGGGTGAATTCACTCCCGGCGACCTCGGTCATTTTTGGAGGTTTTCCCTCCTGCGGTTGCCATTCAACGCGCATGAAATGACCTTCTTCAACGTGATTGCCCTTGCCGATGAACTGTTTTGTCGTGATGCTCCAGTCCCGTTCACAACCCTCTTCGTGCGAGCTTGAGGTGCGGAGTATCGTGGGCCAGTAGGGCCAGTTGGGATTATTTGGTTCCTTCCATTCAAGCGGCTTCGGCATGATCTCGTACTGGTACACTTTTTTTGCCCCCTGCCGGTTCGCGGTGCCGACACAGTCAGAACCGGTATCACCACCACCTATGACAAGGACATTTTTACCTTTTGCAGTAATGGTGAGTTCATCGGCCGTTATCTCTCCGCTCTGCAACCGGTTCGAGAGAGAGAGGTACTCCATGGCGAAATGGATTCCTTCCAGACCACGCCCCGGAACATTCAGATCCCGCGGTTCTCCGGCACCCATGGTGAGCAGGATCACGTCAAAGGTTTTCCGCAGATAACGGGCACTGAGATCTTCGCCGATAAGAACATTGGATTCAAATACAACGCCTTCCTGTCGCATCTGGTCGATCCGGCGATCGATAACCCATTTTTCGAGTTTGAAATCGGGAATTCCGTACCGGAGCAATCCGCCCGGTTTTTCCGACTGTTCAAACAGGGTGACCTGGTGTCCCGCACGCCGGAGCTGTTGTGCGGCGGCAAGACCGGCGGGGCCACTTCCGACCACTGCAACTTTTTTACCGCTCTCGGACTTCGGTGGCCGGGGAACAACCCACCCTTCCTTGAATCCGCGTTCGATAATGGCGAGTTCAATCTGCTTGATGGTAACCGGTGCACTGTTGAGCGCGAGGGTACACGATGCCTCGCACGGTGCGGGGCAGATGCGTCCGGTAATTTCAGGAAGGTTATTGGTTGCCTCAAGACGGTCGAGGGCATCCCTCCAGGAACCTTTATAAATCGCATCATTCCATTCGGGAATCAGATTGTAGACAGGGCAACCCATAGCATGGCAGTAGGGAATTCCGCAGTCCATGCAGCGTGCTCCCTGTTCCTGAAGAACGGCGTCGTCAACGGGGACGGTGAATTCACGGTAGTGTTTCAGACGTTCCTCTGCCGGACGGTAGGTGCCGATGGTGCGTGAGTATTCAAGAAATCCGGTAACTTTTCCCATTATTAAAAAACCTCCTCAGTAAGTGCGACCACTTCGGTCTCTTTCGATTCATCCTTCCGCAGCCGTTCGAGGGCCCGACGGTAGTCTATCGGCATTACCTTGACGAACCGGGGTATCATTTCCGTCCAGTCGCGCAGAATGCGGGTGGCGTGTTCGCTCCCGGTAAACTCAATATGTCTGCTTATGAGCCGGTGGAGCAGCTCGCGGTCTTCGTTGAGCATGACCGGTTCAATGTCCACCATTTCAAGATTGCATTTCGTATCAAAAAGCTGATCTTCATCAAGAATGAAAGCGATACCGCCACTCATACCCGCGGCGAAGTTGATCCCCGTTTTACCGAGTACCACAACCGTTCCTCCGGTCATGTACTCGCATCCGTGATCACCGACACCCTCAACAACCGCTGTTGCGCCGCTGTTGCGGACCGCGAACCGTTCTCCCGCCATACCGTTGATGTACATTTCGCCGCTGGTGGCGCCGAAAAGATTGACGTTGCCGGTAATGATATTGCTCTGCGGCCGGAAGGTTGATCCTTTGGGCGGGTAAACGATGATTTTTCCGCCCGACAGCCCTTTGCCGAAATAATCGTTGGCGTCTCCTTCAAGTTCGAAGGTGATTCCCGTCGAGAGGAACGCACCGAAACTCTGGCCGGCGGAACCGGTGAATTTACATTTGATGGTATCAGTGGGAAGACCAGTGCCACCATACCGTTTTGCAACTTCCGAGGAAAGTGTCGCACCGACGGTACGGTTGCAGTTACGAATCGGCATTTCGATAGTTACCGCTTTTTGGTTCTCGAGAGCGTCTTTCGCTTCGGCAATCAGTTTTCCGTCGAGTGAAAGCGAAAAGTCGTGTACCTGTGTGGTGGTACGGTGTCGGCTTACCCCTTCAGGAAGCTCAACCGGCATGAGTACCTTTGAAAAGTCGAGTCCCTTTGTTTTCCAGTGGGTCACTGCAGTCCCGGTATCGAGCATATCAACCCGGCCGACCATCTCTTCGAACGAGCGGAAACCGAGCTCCGCCATGATTTCCCGTGCATCCTGAGCCATAAACCGCATGAAATTTACCAGGTGTTCCGGCTTTCCGGTGAACTTTTTGCGCAGTTCAGGGTTTTGGGTGGCAACACCGACCGGACAGGTGTTCACATGGCATTTGCGCATCATGATACAGCCGAGCGAAACGAGGGATGCGGTGCCGAAACCGTACTCCTCCGCACCGAGCATGGTCGCGATAACGATGTCACGACCGGTTCGCATCTGTCCGTCCACCTGTACTGAAATCCGGTCACGCAAATGGTTGAGCACCAGTGTCTGCTGTGTTTCCGCCAGACCGATTTCCCACGGCATACCGGCGTGTTTGATCGACGAGGTCGGTGCATTTCCGGTACCTCCGTCTCCGCCGCTTATAAGCACCATATCCGCCTTGCCTTTGGCGACCCCGGCGGCAACCGTCCCTACTCCGGACTCGGAGACCAGTTTCACACTGACTCGTGCCTCGGGGTTGGCGTTTTTAAGATCGAAGATCAGCTGAGCGAGATCTTCAATCGAATAAATATCGTGATGCGGTGGTGGCGAGATGAGCGTGACACCCACGGTGGAGTGCCGTACCTTGGCAATGACGTCGTCCACCTTAAGCCCGGCGAGCTGGCCGCCTTCACCCGGTTTGGCACCCTGGGCCATCTTGATCTGGAGTTCACGCGCATTGACGAGATAATTTGCGGTAACCCCGAATCGTCCGGATGCCACCTGCTTTATCATGCTTTTGCGCAGATCGCCGTTGGGGAGCGGAATGAACCGTTCCTCGTCTTCTCCGCCCTCTCCCGAGTTGCTTGCGCCGCCGAGGCGGTTCATGGCAATCGCAATGGATTCATGCGCTTCCTTACTTATGGACCCGTACGACATCGCACCGCTTACGAACCGTTTGACGATCGAATCAACCGGTTCCACCTCGTCGATCGGTACCGGAGTGCCTTTTTTGAACCTGAACAGACCGCGCAGCGTACAAAGCGTTCTGCCGGCATCATTGATCCGATCGGCGTATTTCCGGTATGATGTGTAATCACTATTCCGTACCGCGTTATGAATGTGGGTAATGGTTTCCGGAGTATAGAGATGTTTTTCAGAAAACGCCCGGTAGTGGAGGTTTCCACCGCTTTCGAGTGTTCTGATCTCGTCTTCCGATTTTGTAAATGCCTTCCGGTGGCGCTCGAGTACTTCGCGGGCAATTCCGTCGATACCGATACCGCCGATGCGCGAGGAAGTACCCGGAAAATACCGTTCAATGAAATCATCGTTCAGACCTACCGCTTCAAAAATCTGGGCGCTCCGGTAACTGCGGATTGTTGAGACTCCCATTTTTGACATTACCTTGAGAAGGCCTTTTTTGATCGCGGTAATGTAGTGTTCAATGATGGTCTCGAAACGGAGATTGAGTTTGCCGTCCTGTTTGAGTTCCGCAAGTATTTCAAACGCGAGATACGGGTTGACGGCGCTTGCACCATAACCGATAAGTGTGGCGAACTGCATTACATCCCGTACTTCTCCCGATTCAACAATCAGACCGGTAAGATGGCGTTTCTGCACCTTCACCAGATGGTGATGCAGTGCCGCAGTGGCGAGCAGTGCCGGGATCGGTGCCTTGTCCGCACTTACTTCACGGTCGGAGATAATGAGCAGGGAGTATCCTTCGTCTATCTTTTGTTCCGCAAGTGCGCAGAGTTTGTCGACTGCAGCGGCAAGACCCTTTTCTCCCGCTGTGGCATCGAATACCATCGGCAGCACAGTGGAACGGTAGCCTTCAACATCCACTTTGTAGAGTTTCACCATGTCGTCGTTGGTGAGTACCGGGTGGGGAAGTTTGAGCTGATGGCAGTGTTTCGGCGATTCTTCAAGCAGGTTTCCTTCGCGTCCGACAAAACTCATCAGTGACATAACGAGATTTTCCCGGTACGGGTCGATCGGGGGATTGGTCACCTGTGCGAAAAGTTGTTTGAAGTAATTGTAAAGAAGTTGCGGACGCTCCGACAGCACGGCAAGCGGGGCATCATTCCCCATCGAATGAACCGCTTCCTGACCATTTTCCGCCATCGGCATAAGAATACTCATGACGTCTTCGAGGGTGTACCCGAATACCGTCTGTCGTAAACGCAGAGAATCATGGTCAATATCAACGGGACCGGGAACACCGAACAATCCTCTGAGTTCAATACGGTTGTTTTCGAGCCATCGCCGATACTGTTTGCGGCGGGAAACCGAAGCCTTGATCTCATTGTCATAAATAATGCGATTGACGGCGGTATCGATCATGAACATTTTTCCCGGAGCCAGCCGCCCCTTTTCAAGCACGTCTTCGGGTGGGATGTCAAGAACACCGACTTCCGACGCCATTACCACTTTACCGCTTTTCGTCACGATATACCGGGCCGGACGCAGACCGTTGCGGTCAAGTGTGGCACCGACCTTTATGCCGTCCGTAAAAGCGACCGCGGCAGGGCCGTCCCATGGTTCCATGATCGCGGCATGGTATTCATAAAAGGCACGTTTATCCTCACTGATATGGTATTTCACGCCGAAGGCTTCGGGAACCATCATCATTATGGAATGCTCAACGGATCTGCCGCTCAGGGCAAGCAGTTCAAACACGTTGTCGAAAATTCCGGAGTCGCTCAGGGTGGGTTCAATCACCGGGAGCAGTTTCCGGATGTCTTCGTTGTAAAGCGGTGAAGACATGGTGTTTTCCCTGCCGGTCATTTTATTGATATTGCCGCGCAGGGTATTGATCTCACCATTGTGCGCCATCCATCGGAACGGTTGCGCAAGGGGCCAGGAGGGAAAGGTATTGGTGCTGTACCGCTGATGCACCAGTGCGATCGCACTTTTAAATGACGGATCAACTAAGTCGGGAAAAAAGTGTTCGAACTGCGGCGCTACAAACATCCCCTTATACGTAATGGTTCGAGCAGAGCAGGAGACTACATAGCACTCTTCCAGGGTAAACGAAGCCTGGTGAAAACCGGCTTCAATACATTTCCGGGTTATATAAAGTTTCCGTTCGAGGGCGTCTGCGGAGATACCGGAAAAGGTGATGAACACCTGCATGGTATAGGGCATCGACGATTTCGCCATACTGCCGAGGCAGTCGGGCTGGGTGGGAACATCCCGCCAGCCGAGGATGGCGCCCTGTTCAGCGGCAACTGCGGATTCAATGATTTTTACCGCCTTGTCACGCGATTTCTTCTCCTGCGGCAGAAAAAGCATACCCACACCATAGGTGCCTGCATCAGGAAGAGTGAAACCGATTTTTTTCGCCTCGGCGGAAAAAAACTCATGCGGTACCTGCATCATCATGCCTGCGCCGTCGCCGGTTTTTGAATCACCCCCGACCGCACCGCGGTGCTCAAGGTTCCTGAGAATTGAAATACCATCGGAAACGATGCCGTGGCTTTGCTGTCCATTGACGTTTACGACAAAACCGACGCCGCAACTGTCGTGCTCGTTCGCCGGATCGTAGAGTCCCTGTTTTTTAATCATGCAGACACTACCTTCATGTTATGATGTACTACAGTTTTAAAATAAGCACCACAGCGGCAAATCGGTCGCTGCAGTACGGCAATAGTCAGTTGTATGTTTCGCGCTCTTTCCAATCCCCGAAAGGATTAAGGATTGTAACAATATAGGGCAACGCCACTTAGGCGGTGGTACCTGCCGGATTACCGCTGTCGGAAAAACAGCCGGTCAAAAATACACCCTGCGCGCTTATGCATGCTAACCATACAGGCAGGAATTTATCGTGAGGTCCGGGGTATGTCGCTTGGTGTCAGATAAGCTCTTAAAATTACGTCAGGGCGAGCTGTTGAGACAAGCAAACGTGCTCTTGTTTGGTGGTACAAATATGTACTGCCAAATATGACTAATACTGGTGGTCTACGCTGAATTCAGCATTGATTCACCGTACTCCAGGTGACATATTGTTACTTTTTTTCACGAAACGATTGGATTCGGTGTTGCAGACCGTTTTTCACACTAATGCATTTCCCCATCATACAGTATGAAAGTACCTCACAATCGTACTGATACATACAATAGTTTGCCTGAAAGCGGTATGAACTCACCACCCGACCCGTACCCCCGCTCTGATTTCATGATCAGTATAATTACGGTATGTATAATAGTAGAGTTTGCCGGTATTCGTCCTGCGTAAAGTCATATCATACCCGACGAACAGTGAAAACATCCTGCCAAGTGGTTGCTCAACATCTGCCGAACAATTAAAATAGCGCATTACCAGATCGGGCCAGGTGCTTTTATCATTCCCTGGTTGTGCTGCGGTGTGTACCGGGTAATGACGGTATCGCCAGGAGCCATCGATGGAAAAAATTGTTTGCGAAGGCAGTTCTCCTGAAACACCACTTGAAATACGGTGTTCAAAATAGGTGTAGAAGCCTTCAAAGGCATCGACCCGGTAGCGCGGACGATAACCGGCCTTCCAGACAATATCTCCAAAGTCATATTTATAGGTCAATTCGATGGTCATATAATGATAGGTGCGCAGAGGACTGTTCAGGTAGGCTCCGGTATCGTTGTACGAGCCAAGCGTCCGGTACTGTTTATTTAAATAGGTACCTTCGATGTCGATGGTGTTGCGGTAATCCGGGCCGAAGGATGGCTCGAATGCTACGCTGATTTCCTGCTGTCCGTTGTCTAATGATTGCGAGTTGTCGGTATCAAGGTAATTCAGAAATGAGAATTTGTAGGAGGCTTTATACGTGAAAGCTTTTGAGGGCGAAAAAGCAATTCGCGGACCTGTATTAAACAACCAATATTCATAGAGTTTTGTTGTCTCGGTACCTTCGTCGACACCAAGCTTGCGTTTATATCCGCCATTGCCGAGTAATTTGAGCGTCAGTGGCCTGACGGGGCGAGCCCGATACTCGAACCCTGCTTCGACCTGACCCTGCTTGGCTTTGGGGTAATGAGGAAAAAACTGAAAATCGCCATCGAAGGTTGCTGCTATCCGGTGCACGTCGCTGAGGGTTCGTATCGGGCGGAGTTTTACGGCGGTGCCCATGGTTGCGTCCTGTTGAACCGGGTTAAACGTTCCTCCACCATCTTTTGGAGGGAGCGTCATATTGTGGTCATTGCGGAGGATATTGCTTTCATACCCTCCGAACACTTCGGCACTGCCCTTTACGTCAAGCTGATTCCCGGCGGCAGTCGAGAGAATATGCATTGACAATAACAGTGTCAATGCCTGCCCGATGATTGAAACACGGAATTCAGGTTTACGATTTTTTTGATAATACCGCATATAATTCCTTCCTTTCCCGTTCTTCCGGATTGTTTTTGAGATAAAGCGCCGTCTGTTCTTCCACACAAGCTGAATCGCCCTGGTCTAAACAGACCTTCAGAATGATCAATCGGGCTTCTGCACTCTCGTGAATGGTAAGCAACGTATCAAGGCAGGTTCGGGCCGGTTCCAGGGAGCCGGCATGTACAAGAGCTTTGGCCAGATTCAGATAACCGTTGCTGAAACGGGGGAAATCACGAATAAATGCAGTCCATTCCACAACGGGATTGAAGCCACTGCCGTCGGTTTGTTCACGGCACTGAAGAAGCAGGTACCTGATATCCGCGTTGTCAGAAGTGCCTTCTGCGGCATGTTGAAGAAACCATAGTGCATCGGTGCACAATTGTGCTTTGAATAATTTTTTACCGGCCGAAAATGTCTCGGTGTTACTCATGGGGATTCGACGCAATTTATCAAGTTCCCGTTTGTATTCATCGGTACGGTTTTCCCCGGCGTAGATCAGTGCGGTCTCAAGACGGGCTTCGGGTGAAGCCGGGTCGAGGAAAATAGCCTTCTGAAGGGTTCTCAGGGCATCTTCGTTTCTCTGCAACCGCAGAAGGAGCCGTGCATAGTTTTTTAGTGCATCAGTATTCCGGTTGTCCTGGTCGATAACGGTTTGATACAACACCTCCGCGGAATCAGGATTACCGTTTTTTGATTCGAGGTTGGCTACTGCCAGAAGAAGATCGGTATTCTGCTTATTGCGGGCAATTATCTGGCGATAGATAGCCAGAGAACGCTCAGGTATTCCTTTTTGTGCGTAGAACTCCGCAAGCTCCTGCAGTGCATCGGGGTCGTGTTTACAGAGGCTGTCGGCTTTCAGCAGGGTTGCCGCGACACTGTCGGCGAATCCGAGAGTGTCAAAAAGACGGACCTGCAGCAGCAGTGCTTTTGCCGAAATCGTTCGGGTTTCGTGATCACCGGTTGCCTGACGGACAAATATGAGCGCACTGTCGAGCTGACCAAGATCTCTTTTACATAATGCCCGGTTGTACCAGGCGGAAGGGTATGCTTCAGTTCTTGATCTGATCGCACGCAGGTAATTGTTGTCGGCTTCCCGGTATTCACCTGCTCTCCGGTGGATCAGCCCGAGGTTGTAGTACGTTTTTGCATGGTTCGGATCAAACCGCAGCACTGATTGAAAGACTGATTTCGCCGAATCGTTTTCACCGTTTTTCAAAAGGGTGAGGGCAAGATTATACCGACCTTCAACATAGGTTGAATCAAGCCGTACCGATTGCAGGAATGACGCCTGCGCATCAGTAAAATTCCCCGCTTTAAGAAAGGAGAGACCAAGGTTGTAGTGAGCCTGCGGCCGTTCGGGAGTTATTTCAACGACATGACGGAAAAACTGTTTCGCTTCGCTATAGCGCTTTTTGCGGAGGTAATACACCCCAAGATTATAGGCGGACTTCCAGTACGTCGGGTCGGTTTTCAGCGATTGTGCATAGGCGTCAAGTGCTTCATGATCCATCCCCAGATCCATGAGGTTGACTGCGATATTGTAGTATACCCGGGGGTTGGAGGGGTCCCGGGTCATAATGTTCCGATACAGACGCAGCGCTTCTTTGTCCTCTCCCTTGAGACCGAATATGCGGGCACGCTGATAAGTAATTTCAATTGCACCGGGGCGCAGTTTATCCGCCTGGTCTAGATCCGCCATTGCTGCATCAAACTGCTTTCCGGCAATTTCGGTTTTGGCGATACGAATGAGAATGTCGGGGTTCTCCGGTTCGATTACCGATGCCTGACGAGCGATAATTATCGCACTGTCGATCTGATCATTCGCCAGGAACAGTTCCGCTATTCGTAAGCGTGCAGTGATTTGTCCGGGTGCGAAACGTATACATTCCCGGTATTCCGCGAGTGCACGGGAGAACAAACCTTCACGCTGATACGAGAGGCCGATATTGTATCTGCTGATTGCTTTGTCGGATCCCCAGGTGAGTGCCGTACGGAAATGTTCTCTTGCTTCGGTGTAGTTTTTCCTGTTCAGGGATAGAACGCCGAGATTGAAATGTGCCTTATTCATTCCGGGATTCAATGCGACGGCCCGCAGGTATGCATTGCGGGCCTGACTGCTGTAACCCTGTCTTGATCGACACAGGCCCAGATTGTACCAGGCGCGGGCGTTCGAGCTGTCCGCCTGTACCGCCTTTCGAAGAAATGTATGTGCATTATGCAATCCGGATGATTTCAGATAGGCAATACCGATACTGTTCAGTAATGATGAACGGCTGCAGGAACTACTGTCAAGCATTGCGGTCCAGAGGCGGATTGAAGCGGCATACTCTTTTGAAAGATACGCCGTACGGGCCTGCAGGTATGCCGGTTCATCACACCCTGAGGAATCTTCTTCTTCACTGTCCGTACCATCGGGGAGTGGTGCGGAGTCCTCGTCATCCGGTTGATTGTCGTCGTATTCGGCGGAAATAACGATTGATCGTTCCGGAAATAACAACCCTCGAAGTACCCTGCTGCGGGTAAACAGATTAGTCAATAACAGAAACGACAGAATAAGCAACGGCGGAAGATATGCCGGTAGATAGGTCCGCCAATTTTTCATAAGGTTTTCCGATTCAGCAGCGGGCGCAGGCCCTGGCCGGTAACATTCTGAATTTCAAGACCTGGTCGGGCGTTGAGTTCAAGGATGAGCGGGCCTGATGTCGCATCAAAAGCGAAATCCGCTCCGATGTATCCTAACGGAAAGAATTCCTGCAGTCGTTGACTGATTGTTATGATCTCGTTCCAGAAGGGCAGGTGTCTGCCCGCGAGCGGCACGCCGGTTTCCGGATGGTGCGTAATCCTCCCGCCGTTGTACCATCCCGTTCCGGTTATTCCGGTATCCAGATTGATATCGAGTGCAAAACCACCGGAGTGAAGGTTGGCTTTACCTTGTGAGCGATTTGTCGGCACCCGTAGCATGGAAAGAACAGGGGTTCCTTCGACCACGACAACCCTGACATCTGGAAGGCCTTCCTGTGAGAAATAGTGCAGATCGGGGTGTATTTCTATGAGGTCTTCAGCGAATGCCCGGTCACCCGATGCATCAAGTGAGAATGTACCGTACAGAATATTTCCGATATATTCACGTTGCTGCTCGCGGTCCCAGCGGGAGCAGTCGGCGCAGGTCCAGAAACCATTGGAAGAATTTTTTACTACCGCGATACCATTCCCGCCGGAGCCGTTTGCCGGCTTTACTGCAAACCGGGATGTCCGGCCGAGAATATCGAGAAATTCATCAATGCCGAAAAATGAATCACACTGTGCGACAACTGTTGCGGAGGGAATGCCGTTATCCGAAAGTATTTTTTTTGTAGCGAGTTTGTCGTCCACAAGCGCAAAGTGTTTTCTGCTATTGAGTTTCATGATGTAGTCAATGTTTCGACGATTTATCCCCAGAACGTCAGCTATGCCCATTGGGTGCCTCCATTCCGGGTTTTTGGAAAATAAGGTGTCGGAATCGATAAAATTCCATAAGGCGCAGTCCCGTCCAGCGTCCGAGGTAAATGGCAGTTGCCAGTACCAGCAGACTGGTTTCAGGAAAGAATACCATGATCATCTGCAGTGCCAGTGAGCTCATGACCATGTAGCAGAACGCCACGGCAACCATGGTCCACCCCAGAATGACAAACGATTTTCTGATACCCCGTTCCTGCGCAATTATGAAGAACCGTTCGATGGTAATGGTGTGGATTGCAAGCGGAAAAAAAAGCGAATGGGCAAGGACGGCATTGCCGTGTCCTACCCCCCATACGCCGAATCCCAGCAGGACAACGACAACGTACAGCATGATTACCGTGAGACGAGGAGTATGCAGGAGCTTCAAGCGGCTTACCAGCGCATCCACCGCTGCGCCTCCCGCGATGATGGTGAAAAAAATCAGCATACCCCACCACAATCCGGTACCCAGAAACGCATATGCGATCAGCGCGGGCAGGAATGTCCCGTAGGTATGGACCCCCATAACATTTCTGAAGATAATGGTTACCAGTGCGCCGATCGGGATAACCAGAATAACGCCGAGTGTTGCCAGTTGTATTCCCGATTTTTCGAGTAACTGCCATACGCTGGTGATATCGAGAAACCGGTGGCCGGTAAAATTGCGGTCGCGGGGAATGAGGACGGAATTCAAATTGAATGAGTAGTCGAAACGGGCATTTTTCGTATGTTTGAACAAAGCGAAATCGCCACGGTAAAATACGAGATACGATGCCGGTTTTACTGCGAAATAGCCGTTGAGGGGACAGAAAGTTACCCATTTCCCGTTAATAAACACCTCGACCCACTGATGCGAAGTTTTTTTGTTTTTTCCCTGCAGAATGATTCCTCCTACCAGACGGGAGGGTATGCCCATGGTACGGCATAGAGCTACCATCAACCTGCTTTTACCATTACAGCTTGCCTCGCCGAGCCGACAGGTGAGGACCGCATCAGTTTCACCTGAAAACCTGGCATTCTGAATGGTCTTGTGGCAGTAATCGAATATGGTACGCAGAACGTGCATCCCGTTAGTCATGTCGGTGAGGCCCAGCTCCTCGGATTTTGCTATGATTTCAGGGGCATCCTTCTGGATAAGGGTATCCGCCTGCAGATACTCTTTCTGTTGGGCCGCAGATTCCGATGAAAGTGAAAAAGAATCCGGCAGGGAGTAGTTAATTTCGACCGGTATGGCAATAAAAGAATGAGAAGCGGTTACTCTGCCGAGCGGTTGATGAAACGAATAGGTAACCAGTCTGTTGGAACGCTGCTGACTGGTCGAATAATTCTCAAAATCCCCGCTGAATTTTTCACCCTCGATGTGCTGACCTGGTTCGGAAGGAGGAAGAAAATGGGTAAACGACAGGTCTTTCCCGATGCCGGTGCCTTCCATCGAGATCGTTACCTGCCATCCTTCAAGCGGTATCACCTGGTCGGGGCGGTAGTCGAGCAGTAGAAGTTTTATACCGGCTATTACAACGAACAACGTGATGCAAATAGCAATGATGAGACGATGTCGGGATAGAGACGTGCTCATGGTGAATAACCGTCCTTTGTGTTCGTGATGTTACCGGTTGTGTTGTTCACGGACAGTTTGCCTGACAATATGATTGGGTGGAAGCCAGTGATGTGCTTGACGGGTAGGTGTTCTGCATTGTGGTGAGTTCAGCCTTTGCCTTTGTACAGTCACCCTGGGCAATAAATATCCTCACCGTGTAGTAGTACGTGTTATCGCAGTACACACCCAGAGGAAAACCGGCTCTATAAGAAGTAAACCCGGCGAGTGCAGCGGGGTAATCGTTCTGATGATACCGGCAGCGGGCCTTCTGGTAGATCGCGTTGTCGTATTTGATCGAGGTAGGGTATTCTGTCATTACCCTGTCGAACAGAACGATGGCCTGGCCGTAAAGGCCGTCATTCATATCGCACCTTCCCAGAAAATACAGGGAGGAAGGCACCTGTATACTCTGTGGATAAAGAGAGGTTACTTTCGTTAACCACGTCCTGGCATTGGGCAGGTCACTGAGAAAATAGTAGCATTCACCGATTCCCTCAGTTGCCGAAGGTGCCGTGGAGGCATTGGACCATGTAGAGAGACAGTCGGTGTATTCCTGCAGAGCTTTCAGGTAATTTGTCGAATCGATATCTCCCTGTACGAAGTAACAATCACCGATTGCCAAACGAGCATTCGACGCATAATTCGAGGCTGCATGTGCTGCAATGAATGCGGTAAATTGCGTAATTGCCGCAGCGTATGATTTTTGACGGTAATAGCACTTACCAGTGTAGTATTCAGCATTGTCGATAAAAGGTGACAGGGGAAAGTTTGACGGGAACGTTTTTAACACGGTGATTGCTGAATCGTAGCTTCCCAGTTCATACCGGCAAAGACCGTGGTAATAGGTTGCTCCGTCAAGATAACTTGATTGCGGATATGCCGTTGCAAGATGTGTAAATCTTGTTTGGGCCGAGGGGTAGTTCTGTAGTTCATATTCGCAACGGCCCGAAAAATAGAGTGCATCATCAGCACTCAAGCTGTCGGGATAGTTGTCCGCCACATCGGAAAAGTAGACGAGTGCGGAGTCGAACCTGTCCTCACCGTACCATGTCTGGCCAATATAATACTCAGTCCAGTCTTTACGGGTAGTGGCGGGAAAACTCACCAGAAAACCGGAGAGCTCTCTTCGTGCTGCAGGATAGTTCCCCAGTTCATAGAGGCTGCGGCCTGAGTAGTAGCGGGAGCTTTCGATTAAAGAACCTTCCGGGTACAGCGTTATATATTCATTGAAAAAAACGTAGGCGCTGTCCCAGTTATCGAGATCAAATAAGGTTTTGCCGCGTGCAAAGAGAGAATCTGCGTTCGTGGACAGGGTTGCGTCTATGGTTATGGGTTCCAGGGTGATCGTTCCGAGATCAGCAGTATAATTTCCGATCGGAATGCGGCGGGAACTGTATGAGGCACCGGTGATGAGCAACGTGTCGTTAGTCGGAGCACTGCCGGAAGTGCTCATCCCGGACGTTACTTCTTGCCGGGGAGATGGCCCGACAAAGAGTGCTCCGTCTATTTTTTTCAGAAGAGAATATGTCGCAGCATCGGGTGTCACCATTCTCACGATATAACAGCCGTTGGAGAGTATGGAGGACACCGGAAGCATGTTCTGTTCGACCGACAGTATGTGATCGCTCCGGACCACCTTACCCGATAACATGCAGAGGTCAATGCGGGCGGGGAGGTCCGCTGTCGTCAGGGAAACGTATAGCCGATTTCCTCTCACGCGTATTGTCGCTGCCGGCTGCTTCCTGTTTCCTGCAGGGAGAACTACAGCCGCAGAGTTGTCGAGCAGAAAAGAACCATCGTCACCACTAACGGTACTCTGGCCCGTCGACACCAACGAAATAGAGGCTCCGGATACGGGCTGCTGCGCCTGGTTAATAATTTTTCCGCTGAGATTGACTGGAACGGAAAAAACCTCTGCTGCGGTAACCAGAACAACCGTTGCTGTTGTAATAAAGTGTTTCATGGAAGCTCCTCCTCAGTTGAGGTGGTTGTGTCGGTTTCATCTTTGGTTTCATCTTCGTCTTCAAATTCCTCTTCCTGCTCACTTCCCGATACTGAATTGAGGATGTTATCATCAATTCTCTGATGATTTTGCTGATCCCGAGGGTCAATCAGCTCGCCGGCTGGATCGAAGAACCATGCGCTGGTTTTGATGGTGATGATAATGTTTGTTTTCAACGGTACGGGTAACACAACTGCTGAATCGAATTCGAACTCGAAACTGCCGGTAATTCGGCTGGTGAAGGTGAAGGTGTCCTGCGGATTGCCACCCACGTATCCCTTGACAAGTATGCTGTTTTCCATCAACAGTGTTTCGGGAACATTTTCACTGATGGTCATTGATTCCAGAGGGGAAATTTCCATAGTAAAGCTTTCATAGGTATTGGTTCCCGTTATGTCGATTGAATCAATAATACCGGTGTTGCTACCGGGTATCAGTTCGACAATGTAGGGGCCATTTTCACCGAAATGAATGTTTTCTTCCCCATTGACGGGCTCTGCTTCTATCTGGTGGATGACAATGAAGGCTTGCTCGACAGAAATGCCTGCTGTTGCCTTTTTGCGGAGTTGTTTCCGCAGTGCTGACGAAGTATCCGCCTGGATCAGTAAACCGACCTGAGTCGGATTGCCTGTCTGGGTTACTGCAATATCTCCTGCCGGAGAACAGAACAGTGTGACTGCTAACAGTATATGGAACGCCAAGAAAAAGTGTTTCATTGGTGGTGATCCCCGTCTGGCCGTTTTGTGCACGGAAAAAGTTGAAAATTCAGCTGGAATACCTCGTCGGGTTTTCGGTCATGTTCGAGCAGGTCAATTATTCTGTTTTGCAAAGAATAAATTCCTTCAACTATTTCCGCATACGTTTCTTTCGAGGAAGCAAAGGTCAGAGAAGAAATATTACGCTGGGAAGCCGGAAGCCGGTCAAGTGCGTCTGCACCTTTTTTGATCATTGTTTTGTGGAATCTGGTTACTGCAACGGAAGTAATTTCTTCTCCGGTGGTGACCACCGGGTTCGTTTGTTCATAACCTTGTACGGTTTTTTTAATCTGGTTGCACTGTTCAAGTATCCGGAGCGCCCGTGCTGCATCTGCCGCTGTTATTGACGGCGTGATCCGTGCGGCAATCCATGCGGGATCAGGAATGAAATCGGAAGTGGTTACAAGTTCCCGTATTACTGGATAATACCAGTGCGAATAAAATTTGTACAGCTCTTTTTTATCTTTATTAAGTACGGTATACCGATGTGAGTGCATCAATTGGCGGTAGCAACGATCTTTTTCTTCGTGTGATTGCGCCTGGCCCATGTACACCAGATTACGGAAAAATTCACTCTCCTTAGTATTCAGTTTAAAGAGGTCGGTCACACGACGGATTCCATCGTCAGTTAGTTTTCTCTGACCATTGATTACCATCTGAAAGATGTTCGGTGTGGAGAATCCTGCCTGAGCAGCAAGTTTCCGCAGAGAAAAACGGTAGCTGTTTTTACGTAAATATTCGATCATGTCGCTGAGAAACCTGCGGTAATCGTGATAATTATAGAGTATTATCTGTGCAGGTTTCTTTGTTGAATTGTTGGTGTTTTGTCGTGAGGTTCGCATAAACATATTATACGAAATGAATCAAAATAAAACAAAAAAAAATAATAAAAAAAATTAACTAACATAATAACAATAAGTTAGATATAGAAAATGAATCAAAAAAATGAAAGAAATCAACATTAAAGATTAATAATTCCAACCGGACAACAAAAATGTACAAGGCCCACTGCCGGAATATTGTTTGAATTCAGGGGACATAATCAACGTTCGGTGGAAGTACCACCGGAAGGGGTTATTGGGTAGGCATTAACGGTATAACTATCAAGTAATCAATGAGTTGGATAATAATTTGAACCGGGTCGGTATAGTCTCCTGATTGCCGGTAACGAATTTCATTACCACCTTATTATGCAATAGAATATATACGCGGGTCGACCGTGACATCGAGTTGAAGGAACGTCGCGTTTCGCCTATCAGAAAATTATCGTAAAACTAGATGGAGCACGACTACTGAGAATTTGAACGGGGAGTGAAATAACAAGGTTCTATCTGTCTCGGTATTTCCGCATGGTAAAACATGCTGCAAACTGAGCGGTCAGGAAAAATAGTGCAGCTCAACTGTTACATGAACGATTTCATGCCGGTTTTTGAGTCGATTTTTAAAATCGGCGATGGTGAATGTATCTTTTTTCGTGACCAGAGTAATAATGCAGGCGTATTTGCCCCGGGCGATCTGCCAGACGTGCAGGTCGCTTACTTTTGAGCTGCCGTCGGATTCAATGGTGGTGCGAACGTCGGCGGTAAGTGTCGCACCGTCCTCCCGGTCGAGCAGGATTGAACCGCATGCTCCCAGCAGGCCTGCCGTCCAGCGCAGAATAAGTACCGCCCCAACAATTCCCGCGGCAGGGTCAAAAAAATTCCACGAGAAATATTTGGCGGCAATCAGGGCGCCGATTGCCAGTAGCGACGTGAGTGCATCGGTGATTACATGAATATAGGCGGCACGCATATTGAGATCGTGGTGATGCGGTCCGGTTTCTTCGGTAGCATGGGAGTGGGTGTGGTCATGATGATCATGCCCATGGTCACCGCCACCTCCGATGCCGAGAATGAGGGCACCTGCAAAATTCACCAGAAGGCCGATAACGGCAACCACCAGGGCGTGGTCATACTGGATCGGTACCGGTTTGACAATTCGCTCGACTGAGGCGTAGATCATCGACAAACCGACGATTCCAAGGAGAATGGCACTGGTATACCCGCCAAGAATTTCTATTTTCCAGGTGCCGAAGGCGAACCGGGTGTCGCGCATGTGCTTGCGGGCAAGCGCATAGGCAACCAGGGTAATACCAAGTGCCACCATGTGCGTTCCCATATGCCATCCGTCGGCAACGAGAGCCATGGATCCGAAGAGTGTTCCTGCGACGATTTCCGCAACCATGGTGAGAGCGTTGATTGCCACAACGATGCCGATTCGCCGCTGGGCCGATCGGTTATCACTCGCGAAACTGTGGTCGTGCTGCAATTCGGTATGGCTGCGATGCATGATCAGACGCTGCCCTTCTTTTTTTGATTGTCGAGAACAGTCATGATGCTGCTGGCCACCGGCGGGCATCCGGGAACGTAGACTCCTGCATCACGGAACCGTCGGGTACAGTTGCCGACACAGATCGTGTTGGGAGGAACTCCCTGGTGTCCTTTACCTATGGCAATAGATATCGGCCTGTTTTCGGGGAAGTATTCGCCGAGCCGGTCGCCGAACCGTTTCATGAACAGCAACACGGTTGACTGGCAGGCGCTGCACGACTGTTCGTCGAGTATGCTTACCCGGGGAAACTCCATGGTCAGATTCGTGGGGACCGGTGCGAAGGTGCTGCGCAGTGAGTGCCAGTCGGGGGTGGTTATGCTGAAGGTTTCGGTGTCAAGACTGCCGTAGCCGCGTTCCCCGATGATACGAAGGTGCGGAACCGTTTTTGGGTCGATTCCCATAAGGGTACAGGCAATACTGTCCGCAGCCAC
Source organism: Chitinispirillaceae bacterium (assembly GCA_050304135.1). Lineage (GTDB taxonomy): Bacteria > Fibrobacterota > Chitinivibrionia > Chitinivibrionales > Chitinispirillaceae > JAFGNB01. Next base: position 33,551 of record JBNLDC010000006.1, read on the forward strand.
GGCATCATCCCCGGCAATAACGAGGTCGAGCGGTTTCGGTTCACCGGCACTCGGACCGAGCCCCTCCATCCCGACGGTTCCGTCGATGATTGCGAGGTGGGGACGGAGTACCGAGGCCATATCGGCGATCGCAATGTTGAGTGACTTATCGCTTGAGAACGGAAGCCGGGGGAGCATATGCAGATCAACCTTACTGCGGCGCCACAGGCACCCTTTCATGTTCTTGACCGAAAGGGTAACTACGGTATGCATGTGGGTTTTCATAACCGGGATTGAGACGATGATGTCGTAATCGAACAGGTCGGCACACACTTTCAGTTTGCTTATTGCAGTACCTTCATGGACGGCGAGTTCTAACGGATCACGTCGGTCCATATCGATACAGCGGCAGTTGCGTTCACGGGCTACCGCCGCAATGCCTGACTGTTCGAATGCCTCTTCTGTTCTGATGCCGGTGATCGGGCTCTCGCCGACGGCGACCTCAGCCGCACCGGCTGCTCTGAATGCATCGATGGCGGCGGCGACCACCTGCGGATTGGTGACAACCCCTGAATCTGGCGATGCAATTCGGCCGATATTCGGTTTGAGCAGTACCCGTCGACCGGAAACCGGAGCAAGGTTGAACTGTGCGAGAGCATCGAGCGTGTTCCGATAGGGCCCATGCCCGGCGCCTATGGCGATGCGGGGAGCACGGCCGCGTCGTCGAAATGGATTGACCTGCAGTGCGGCAATGTTGTCTCGCGGGAGCGGCTCCGGTTCCGGTTCCGGCTGCATCGCCTGCGGGTAACTCCCGAGCAGTTTCACCTGCCCGAGTTTCCGGACGGCTGAAAGTGCCTCCTGCATTTCCGGGGCGAGCGCGTAGCCCGTCAGGTCGATGAAAAAATGGTAGGTGCCGAAATGTTCCCGGGTGGGGCGCGAGATTACCGAGGTGCAGTTTATTGACCGGGAAGAAAATGCTCCCAGTATGTCGGTCAGTATCCCGGGACGATCATCGGCTTCCAGTACAACGATCGAAGTTTTATAGGGTTTCCCGGAAATGACCGGCTGTTCCTGTTCAGCAACAACGATATAGCGGGTGGTGGTGATGCGGTAGTCATTGACATTGGGAATAATGAGCGGGTACCCGTCTTCAGGAAGCATCCAGAATGGAATCAGTGCCGCAGCGGTCGGATCATCGCTGCTGATTCTTCTGATTGCTTCATCATTGTCGCCAACGTTCCGCAATGCCACCGACTGCAGCGAGGCGATGAATTCCGAGCACTCCAGTCGTGAGTGATAGGGCGTATAAAGGGTACGGATTTCAGACGGGGTACCACACCGCGCGATACATCCGTAGGTGGCGCCGGTAATGAATTCGTCGATAATCGTGAAGTTGTTCTGCAGAAGCAGTTCGAGGACCGATACCACATGGCCGTCGATCATGTTTTCGTACGGAACAATCCCAAATTCACAGCTGTCACCCACAGCACGGAAAACCGCTTTGACCGACGAGTGATACTGCAGTAATTCAATGTCCGCATGGGTTGATTTATAGAGTGCCGCCGCATGGGCGTTGAACGGGTCCACCGGACCCAGTGTTGCCATTTTTGCCATGTATTCCCCTTGATTCCCGCCAGGGGAGTCGAGGTGTTCCCCTGCCGGTTGCAGGGGGAGTGAAAATCAAAAAATAGGTTCCGGTTGCGTTAAAAACTACCTGCAACCGGCGAATTGACGACGAGGTAATCAGGTAAAAATTGTGTCGGGTGATGACCACCGGTCTCTTACTGTACAGTTTGCGGCAACGCCTCGTTCATTGCACCGGTACGGTATCCGCGGAGGTCAAGTGCGGTATAAATGAATCCTGCACTGCGGCAAAGCTCATCGAGGTGCATCCGCGCACTCCAGGCTTTGTCGATCTCCTCCGGTGCCACCTCAATCCGGGCACAGTTTTCATGGCTGCGGACCCGGAACTGTCTGAACCCGAGTTTTTTCAATGCTTCCTCTGCAGCTCCGACCCGTTCAAGTTTCTCGCGGGTAATGGTTTCTCCGTAGGGAAAACGGGAGGCGAGGCAGGCGTAGGAGGGTTTTACCGCTGTTGCAAGGTGCAGCTGCTCTGAAAACTCCCGGATCTCGTTTTTGGTGAATCCGGATTCAAGAAGGGGAGAGATGATCTCCAGTTCTTTGATCGCCCGCCTGCCGGGACGGTAATCGGAAAGGTCGTCAACGGTACTTCCTTCAAATACTGCAGCGAGCCCTTCTTCCTGTGCAATTGACCGCAAAACTGAAAAAAGCTCATGCTTGCAGTGGTAGCAACGGTCGGGGGTGTTTTGCGCAAAACCGGGTATGTCAATCTCCTCGGAAACGATGACCCGGTGTCTGATGCCGATTTCTGCCGCGAGGCGCTTCGCATCGGCGAGTTCCGATGCCGGATAGGTACAGGAGGTAGCGGTGACAAGCAGTACCCGTTCACCGAGAACACCTGCCGCGACCTTTGCCAGAAAGGTGCTGTCAACACCGCCCGAGAAAGCGATAAGTGCGGAATCATACCGTGAAATAAACTGCTGTAGTTGCTCAAGTTTGTTCATGAATACTCCCGTAAGTGTCAGAAAAACGCATAGAATAAAGTATATTCGATTCACCGGCAAAGAAAGTGTTCATTGCATAAAAATAGACCGCTATATAGTTTTATTGCATTAAACAACATCGGATAAGTGAACCAGTCAGCCATGCCGCACTCCAATCAGCAGGAATTTCTCCGCGAGATTTACGACACAACCCGGATACTCAGAAAACCGATTTCCGGCATTATATCCGGATACCATGAACTGCCCTATGTTCTGATCGCTCCCAACGATGAAAATCGCGACCATACCATAGAAATAAATGGTACAATTAACGTATCACCCAAGTTCGTAATCTCTCCCGGAATGCTCCAGGAGACGTTCGGTGATGTTTTTGACAGCGAAACCTTCGATAAAAACCTCGAGGGGCGCCTCTTTTCATTCGCTTTTGCCGGAAAGAAAAACATGAAGATCGAAAGTACGACCTTTCGACTTTTTCACCGGGAGGATCCCCCGGAGCAGTACCTCGCTCAGGCGGAAGATACCCTGATGCAACAGGAGAATACCAGAAGCGGTCTGATCTTCTGTCCGCATTTTACCTATTATCCGGTTTCCATCGATCGGTTTATTTCCGAAATTCTCGATCGGGAGATGCGGGTATGAAGAAGTCCGGCAGGCAGTTTTTCACCGCCGATGAATACCGCCGGCTTGCACGAAATCCGTTCGTCGACCGGCAGATGTTGCAGTTTGTCAAAAACAAGACCGTTGCTCCGGCCGGAAGTCGCCAGCCGACAATTCAAACTGATCAGGGAAAAATGCCATCCGCGTCACGCCCGGCGGTTTCACGCCGTCCGGTGCAGATCAGTGAAAATAGCGCACGGCTTATCGCAATGGCCATCAGTGCGATGATGCGGGAGTAACTCATGTGGCTGTTGTCCTTTTACCGTTTATACGTGTCAATCGCCGCCGGTGTTGCGGCGGGGCTCTTTCTGGTGCGTACCTGGTGGTTCGGTCTTCTTGCCGCAATTTTCGTACGGATGCTGTGGGGGGGCATTGAACATCTGGTGGAGAGGGTGCGGATCAACAAATCATTCGAGGAGCATGCGCATGCATTCAAGCAGGAACTTGGTCCGTACGGTATCCGGATGATCAATAAAGCGGAGAAAGACGGATCGGTGAAGCGTCAGCTTGCCGAGGTGTTTACCGCCGACGAAACGAAACTGCGCAAAGCGGTCGAACAGCTCGAAATGATGGATACGCTTTTTAAGGCGGGGATGCGTCCCGACGGTGATACCTACCAGCTGCATGATCTGAAACTCAAATACGGAAAGTTTCGTATTGAGAAAATTGACAAGGCGTCAAAGGGTGACAAGGTGACAAGGTGACAAACTTTCACCAGGTCTCCGTGTCTCCCCGTCTTCAGTATCACTGACTCACTGCGGCAGACCCTGCAACAGTTCAGGTGTCGGTAGTTCCGGTGCTTGAGCAAGTGACGTATCAATAAACTCTATTTTGGCCTTTTTCTTCAGGTCGTCGAGGTGTTCGCCAATCTGCTTGTTGCGTTCCTTGATCTCGAGAAGAAATCTGATACGTTCGGCAACCTCTTCATAACTCTGTTGTTTTTCCGCCTCTTCGTCGGTTTTCTGCAGGATGAACAATCCGATTTCCGTGGGGATGACATTGCTGATTTCCCCCTTTTTCAGCTGAAACAGCGGTTCGTCCAGTTCTTTTTTCAGATCGCCTTTCCCGAACCAGCCGATATCGCCACCTTCAAGGGCTCCGGGGCCTTTTGAATGTTTCTTTGCCAGATCCGCAAACGGGGTTCCACTGATGATCTTCTGCCTGATTTCTCCGGCAGTAGTGAGCAGCGACTGTTTGTCGTTATCCTGAGCCCCTTCGGGGTAGGGGAGAAAAATCTGGTTCGCCTGTATCCGGGCGGTCGCGGTATACTGTCCCTTGTTTTTTTCGTAAAAGTCACGGCACTCCTGAGAGTCAACCTGGCGTCCTGCTGCGAAAAGCTCTTTCATCAGTTTTTCCAGACGAACTCCCTCGGCGATCTGCTGCCGCAGGCTGGAATCGGTCTCTCCCATTTTAATAAGTTCCCGTTCAAAGGCAGCTTGGTCGGGTGCACGGCTTCTCAGCATGCTATACAGGCTGTCAACTTCCGCGGTATCTGCAGTAATGCCGCGTTTCTGCGCTTCTTCTATCAGGAGACGGTGCGCAATGAGTTGCTGGGCTGCTCCTGCCAGCAGTTCTCCCGTAATACCCTCCACTGCTTTTTCCGGGAAGGCCGAAATCATGCTTTCTCTGAGGAGTTCGGCGGTCTGCATGACCTGTACCATGGGAATCTCGTAGCCGTTGACGATAAGGGCGATACCTTCCTTCGGTTTTTTTGAGCAGGAGGTAACAATGAATACGGTAAAGAAACAGCAGAAAATGGTACGTAGCATGGTGGTCCTTTCAGGGTGGTATATGTCGGTGAATCGTATTATCGGCCGAAGGATGCATCCGGCGTCGGAGCTGGCTGCTCCTCGGTAAGCCAGAGCTTTTTTTCGGCAACGCGCATGAATGCGGCAATGATTGACGGATCAAACTGCTTGCCGCTCTCCTGTCGCAGCAGTTTGATCGCCTCGACTCTGCCGAGACTTGTCCGGTAGGGTCGGTTTGACGTCATTGCCTCAAAGGCATCGGCAACGTGCAGTATCCGGGCTCCCAGTGGAATCTGTTCTCCCCGCAGTCCGTCGGGGTAGCCGTTGCCGTCGTAGTGCTCATGGTGATACAGTATCATTTTATACAGGTCACGCAGAAAGGGAACGTCGCGGACGATATTCGCACCGAGGGTACTGTGCGTTTTCATGATACCGTTGAATTCCTCGTAAGTGAGCGGTCCCGGTTTGTTGAGTATGTACCCGGGAATACCGATTTTTCCTATGTCGTGCAGCAGCCCCGCATCGCGGATACTTCCGATCATCTTGTCGTCGATACTCAGTTCATGGGCGATTTCTTCGGCGATGTTCATGACGTTTTCGGAATGGCCGTGGGTATAGGTATCCTTTGCGTCAACGGCAATGGCAAGAGCCTTGATGGTGCGGATATAATTTTCCTTCATGTCGCTGTAAAGCTTCGTGTTGGTAAGTGCGATACGGGTCTGACCGACAATACTCGAGAGCAGGGCGAGTTTGCCGGACGACTGCTGCGGCTCAACCACCGCTCCGAAAAATACCGCACCGAACCGCAGGTCGTCCCAGCAGAGTGGTACCACGTAACGCAGAGCGAGTGACGGCATCGGCATCGGACTTTCCGGAGCGTTGTCAAGCTTGACCTGATTGAAGACGGTTCGTTTTCGGCGTGGCCTGGTATCCGCCGAGCGGTTGTACACCGCTACCGTTTCGCTGCAGATTTCCTGCAGTACTTTTTCGGTGGTTGCATTGCGGGACCAGTAGAGAAATTCATGGGTTCGGCGCTGTTCCACCAGAAATCCCATAAAATCCGCTTCAAAATGCCGGACGGCGGTTTCGAACAGGGCATGAATGACATCGTATTTATCAACCATTCCCATCAGTTTTTCGGAATAGGATGAGACAATCTGCAGATCGAGCAGTTTACGGTTGACTGTTTCGTACAGTTGTGAATTAACCAGCGCATTTCCCACCTGAATCGCGACGATTTCGACCGCCTGCCGGTCGGCGGTGGAGAACGGGTCCGTGGTGTCGCTTCTTCTGAGTATAATTACCCCTTTAATATCGTTGCCTGATTTGAGCGGTGCGACAAGGTAGGCTTCCTGAACGGCGGCGGTGCGGGGTTCTCCGGACGGGGACCATTCACCGGTCGTGACGGATCGGGAGCATGTCTGGCCCGTGGAAGTCACTTTATCAATCATTGCTGCAAGCACGGTTTCGTCGAATGGTAGTTCGGGGGAAGTTGAAACCCGTACATTTGTCCAGTTGTTCTTCTCCCGTTCAAACAGACGGAGTGCGGCACTGTCTGCAAGACTGATCTGCAGAAAATAGTCGAATGATATATCGAGGAGTGTGTCGAGATCTGAGTCGCTGTTGAGTCTGCTGATCCGGTTGAAAAAGGTGGAAAAATCATGCAGCAGGCCGTGTTCGAATGTCCGGTTTTCCGCCTGCAGTGACTGTTCTATCTTTCTGATGAGAAGGTCCGTCGCATACGGTTTTGTCAGACAGTCGACGGCGCCTTTTTTGAGTGCCGCAGTAACGGTCGTGTCATCAGCCGTGGTATCGGTAGTCGTGACGATAATCGGAATCGGGTGTCTGGTTCGTATTGCCGCGACAAAGACGGCATCCACTTCGTCAGATGGGAGGGCGAGGTCGCAGATAATGGTCTGCGGATGGAGCTGGTCGATCATTTCGATCGCCTGCCTGCCGGTATGGGCAAGAGCGGTCCGGTAGCGTAACATCAGCAGTTTGCTGCTTACGCGTGAACACCACTCAAGGTCTCCATCTATAATAAGTATTAAGCACTCTTCGGGTGGAGTCATCCGTACTCACCAGGGAAATTGTTCGATATCGTGTACGGTGATACGTTATCACTACCAAGCGTACTGAACTGCTACCTGGTAGGTGCCTCCCAGTTCGTGGACCAAGTAGGCGAAGTCGATTCCGGCGTTTCCGCCTAATAAATATACACCGCCGCCGAAACCGAAGTTGGTACCGGAGTATCCGACTCGTAATGCAACGGTCTGCATGATGGTGTATTCGATACCGAATCGTGCCCTTGAAAGCATCATGGAGGGTTTTTCGGATAAGGTCGCAGTACCCGGGGTTTGAATAGTATTGTGAATTTCTGTTTCCGATGAAGTATAGGTATTGATACCGTCATTGGAAAGAAGGTCCGGAGTTGAATAATTGAGACGCAATGCACCATAGATGTAGGGAATATAACGGGACCAGCCGATACCCATCCGCACATGGGGGAGCGACCGCTGCTTGAAATTTTCATTCCAGTAAATATAGCTGGAGGTCGCGTTTTCGACGAGAAGTGCTGATGATACACCTGTTCGTGTAAATCGTGCGGTAAGTCCCGCATCACAACCGATGCCGTATCCGGTTTCGGGTAGTCGCCATCGTTTGGCGTTAATGGCAATTCCGGCTCCCAGGGAGAGTTTCGGTGAGAGGGTAAATGCTCGTCCAATCCCGGCCCGCATAAGAATCTTTGATGCGGAGAAATAGGATATTTTTGCAACACTCAGTTTACCGTCATCGGTGGCGGTGCTCTGCCGGGTATCCATGATGTCCGGTACGTAGATGTAACCTATTGTCAGACTGATTCCAAAATCTTTTACCGGTTGGCCGCTGTAGGAGGCCATGGAGGTGCTGAAAGTGTTCTGATAAAAACCGGCGTAGGAAAGAGATAGCCGGTCAAGGGTGTCAAACGGAAGATTGCCGGGGGAACACTCGGCGGTGGTTCCGTTGCCGTTACTTATAGCTGAACCTCCCAATGCGGCGGATGCCGGGGAAACCATAAAATCCTCGGTAACACTCGCATACGGATTGCTTTCGGGGGTCGCACTACAGAGAGTGATGGCAATAACTACGAACAGGCAACCTTTAAACAGCATAAGTATAACATACCTCTGAAAAACGTAGGTTAAAGCAGAAAAATAACACAGTTACCAGTATTACACCATAGCGACTGCTTTTATTGTGTTTTTTTAAGGCGGAAATAGTGACGGAACGGGTAATACGGGTAAGTCGGATAGTGGGATCCGCTTTCTGTAAGCTGTTGTAACGGGAATAGGCCGGTTCCTCAGCGAAACCGGTATCTTGACTCAACGTACCCCCGGTGCTATTTTTGAGTAACTCAGGGCGCATGGCTCAGTTGGTTAGAGCGCCGCGTTCACATCGCGGAGATCGCTGGTTCGAGTCCAGCTGCGCCCAGTTTTCTCTTTCGCCGCATATTCAGATAATCAAATTCCCCTGCAATAACGTTGTACTTATTATTTTATAGACCATATATCATTGGAGCACAGGGCCAATTCAGGTGGTGAGACCGATCACTGCATGATTGGAGTATCGATACCCTATAGGAGCGTTACTGTCATGAGAGAAATCACTCAAATCGTTCGGGCGGCAGGGATCACATTGTTTGCCGGTTTTTTTGCGGTCATTCCCGCAAAAGAATGTATCAGGTTTGTCCGCCCGCATACCGGTAAAGCGATAACCACCCCTGTTTGTTCGCTTGAAGTTGAGAAAGATGATTGCAGTCGCAGTATTCGTAACGTAGAATTTCAGGCTCGTTTTTTTGATGTCGGATCAGATACGCCGACGGTTATCAGTGTCGGTGAGGTTACCCGTTCTCCTTACGTAGTCGAATGGGATATCAGTAAAATTCCCAACCAGCTTTTCTCTGGAGTGGCCTTGCTTGCCGAGGCGAAATTGTCGAACGGTGATATTGTTGCGGCTCGTCAGGAAGGGGTGTTTTTTCTCCATCAGAAAGTTAAACGCCGAACCTATGATGTACCATTCGCCTTTTCCGGAACGAGAACACTCTCGACCAAGCCGATTCAACTTCCTTCACCCCGCCCGGGTGTGACCATTCACGCGTGGGTATACTGGAATGAAAATGAACTTGCATTTCTGGTAAATGTGCTTGATCCAGAATTTACCGGAAAACTTTCCGCTGAGCAGCTTGCCACCCAGGGGTGTGAAATACTGATAGATCCGCTCCAGGAACGCAAACCGTTTCCCGGTAAAGATATGTTTCTCTTTTCTGTCCCGCTTAACGGTAAACCCTACCGAATTTTGTATAAACCGGTTCAGGATGACAGCGGCAGTTTCTCCTTCATCACCAGCACCTCTCCTTCCGAGATTGAGGTTGAAGTCACTCTCAATGAGGGAAAAGGTTTCTCAATTTTCTGTCCGATACCCCTCGCGGTATTCGGTCAGAAAATCCCTGAAACTCTCAGTTGCAATATCGTAACAAAAACGCTGATTTCAACAAAAGAGGTTAAAAGAACATCATGGAGTACGGCATCGCTCTACGATACGTACAGTCCCTATATCTGGGGTGAATTGAAATTACAGGAACGGCCGGTGTATATGAGCCGAGTACTTATTGGTGCGATTGCCTTCGGTGCCGGACTTCTCCTTACCCTGATCATTTCGGTAGTGGTATTGCTTCTCACCCGACCGGCAATTAAAAATATTGCAGAACAATCCGATGAGGACCGACAGCAATTTACTGCCATACGGGAAGTCCTCGACAGTTTCGTGATTGCCAATGTCTCCATTGATGCGGCCGCAAAGGCGCTGGAGATGACTCCCAAAAAACTCTCCACACTGCTTCGCAAGACGACCGGGATGACGTTCCATGATTATATGATGTACGCCCGTATCGAAATCGCCAAAGAGCGGCTCCGCTCCTCACACTGTTCAGAGGAGACCATTGCGCTCGCCTGCGGATTTCACTCACAGGTAGAGATGGAGAAGTTTTTCTTCCGGTTCAATCATCAGACTCCCGCCAAATTCCGTTCGGAGCAGCAGGTGGTGTAGGCAGACTTCATCGCTTGTAATTTGTATCCTCCATTGTCACTGAGAACAACATGCTCAGATTGAGTTGCCGGTGACATGGCTTTAGTCCCGAAAAATAAGTTCCGGGATCGTCGGTACTGATTCCGGTTACCATTCCGGGTCCGGTATGATATACTGGATCGTAGTATGGCTACCGAATCTTCTCTTAAAACAAGAAACTGCCTGTTTGTCCTGCTGTTTGTCTGTTTTGCCGCGGCCATTCTCGGTGATGCCACTGCAGAGGCCCTGCTTCTTGCCCGATTCGGTGCATCGTTCATTCCTAAAATGTTTCTGGTAAATGCCGCCGTGCTGTTTCTTTTTTCGGCCGGTATGCTCTCGATAGTTGATCGGATCGACCGATGGCGCTTTTTTTTCATGGCCCTGCTGGTGCATGGCGGGGTACTGCTGCTACTGCGGGGTGCGGTGACAGCACAGTGGGATTTTCTTTTCCTGCCGCTTTTTTCCTATGCCTACAGCAGCAAGATCCTGTTTTTCCTAATGTTCTGGACTATCGCAAATGATCTGATCGATTCACGCAGTGCCGGAAAGTTATTTCCGGTGATCGCTGCAGGCGGCACAATGGGGGCCATCGGGATCTCCTTCTCGATACCATGGCTTATGCGGTTATTCCCGGTTGAAAACCTGCTCCTTTTATGGGCAGTTCTGATTATTGTCACCGCTGTTCTGCTGGTACCTTTACGGAAACAGTACCGTATGAGTACCCGCCGGCAGGGAAGTTCAACCGCCAGGCACGGAGAGCCTGGAGGCGGGGCTCTTATACAGCTGCTGCGTGATGAACCACTTCTGAGGAGTATGTCACAGCTCTATTTTATGGTGTTTTTTCTCCTTCTCAATCAGCATCTTATTTTTTACCGGGAAGTGAAAGCCGTCTATGAAAGTGCCGGAGCCATTGCTGCTTTCCTGGGCACATTTAACGGCATCAGCATGCTCTCCACTTTTCTGCTGCAGGTGGGACTATCCGGTTTTCTTCTGAGAAAACTGGGCTCAACACGGTCAATGCTGCTGCTCCCGTCGGCAATGCTTGCGGTATTTTTAGCCCTTGCCCTGGTAAGCAACATGTCATCCGGATCCGGCCGGATGCTTTTCTGGACGGTGATTGCCGGTATGGGTATCAGGGTGGCCTTTTTTGATTCGTTTTTTTCTCCCAATTTCCAGCTCTTTTTTTCAAGCCTTCCTCAGAATATACGGGGACGCGGCAAACTGCTCATTGAAGGGGTGGTTAAACCGGTTGCAATGGTGGTCGCCGGGTCCTGGCTGCTCTGGGGTGTCAATCATCTCTCGATACATGTTCATATGGGGATCATGGTGGCTGTCGCGATTGCAGCTGTGGTACAGACGGTCATGCTTAAAAAAGCCTACACGAAAACACTCTCCCGGTATCTTACCGGTATTACCGCAGCCAAACGGGGTGAGTTGCTTGAACGACTGGAGTTCTCCGGTGATGAGGACATTCTTTCATTTCTGGTGAAACAGCTCGATCATGAGGATTTTGAAGTCCAGAAATATCTGATCGAAATAATCGCTTCGGTAAAGACTGATGAAGCTGTATCAACGTTACTTGAGTATATGATCCATGCGGATCCCCGTCTCCGGTCAGGCATTATTACCGCACTCGGCGGATTTCCGGAGGACCTCGTGGCAGCGCAACTCAAGGAATATCTTACCGACACGGATCACCGGGTGGTTGCTAATGCGGTGGAGGCGCTCGCGCGCTGCGGCGCCGCGGGGCTGGAGGAGTACATAGCGCCTCTTGTCAATCATGAAAGCGGAAGAGTGCGGATCAACGTAATTCTTGTCCTGTGGAGTGGGGCGGATGCGGTCGAGAAGGAACGGTTCATCGGTATGCTTTCGAACATGGTGCATGGTGCAACCCCGGAGGAGTGTGCGAGTGCGGTGTATGCACTAGGTGAAATCGAGGACGAACGGGCAATGGAACAACTTGAATCGTACTGTCGAAAAGAGATGAAACACTGTTTCTCCACCGAATCGGTACAATCGCAGGTACTGACATCTTTGGGAAAGAAAAAGAATGCCCGTTCACTGGAACTGCTGTTGCAGCTCTCCCGGTACTGTCGCGGGCAACTGCGGAAAAAAATAATCCAGGTGATTGCCGGCATTCTTCCGTCAATTAATGAAAATGTGTGGCACTACGGAATCGAACGGGGGAACACGGTTGCGCGTAATTGTCTGCTTCAGGCACTCAGGAAAACCAAGATACCACTTTCCGAAAGAACACTCAGGATGTTTTCGAAAGTAGCTTCCTGGGAACTTAAAGCGATTGAATGGGAAAAACAGTCACTGCAACTTCTGACGGCAAGCCGGTCGGACCGGATGGCACTGCTCTCTTTCGCGATACGGGAGGAGCTGTTGGCTGCCCGTGTTGATACTCTGGTGCATCTTATCGTACTCCTTGATCGCAGCGGGGTGATTGCTCCGGTAATCTCCCGGGTATATCATAGTGATCCGCATGTCCGTGCACGGGCGCTTGAGGTACTCGAAAACAACGGTGAAGTGAAAATAAACCGTTCGGTAATAGGTACGATCGAATGGCTGGATGAAACTTTTCATGTGACGAACGACCGCGGTAAGCCTCCCAGTAAAGAAGATGTCATGGTTGCCGGTTCCTATTGTGTGAGTCACAACGAATGGGTGGCGACCTGTGCGGAGTATGCGTGTTCGGAACCGGTCGTGTGAAAGAATGCATGTTGCTATTCAAATCGGGCGGTATTTTCGGCGAGGGAACAGTTAACAACAGGTTGCTGCGGCATTCCCTTCTGCGGTTCTGCAGGGAAGGGTACGGGTGTCGTTCCATCTGAACAACTTTTCGACCGTCGAGTTAACCCTCCTCACTATTGCCGGACGCTTGGTCGCAAAAAAAAACTCGCCTTTTCTCTGAGGGGAGTCATCCTCCAACCGTGAACTTATCAGGGGCGCGCTTGGTTGCTGCGGGGGAGATGGTACTCCTTCAGGTTACCGCCGCAGATCCTGACGCCGGTCAGACCGCTCTTGTAACTGCCATTCAGAAGCCCGATGCTGCCATGTTCGAGGAAGATACCTTACGCTGGTTAACCACGGATGCCGATGTCGGAACCGATACACTGATTTTCATCGCCACCGATAACGGATCGCCCGCGCTCTCTACCATCGATACCGTGGAAATTATCGAGAGTGCGACGCCGGTAAACCATTCGCCAGTGATTAACGTTACCGGCCGACGCGTGGTGGTTGCCGGAGAGACCATGTTGCTCACCGTAACGGGTACCGATCCCGACACTGGACAGACAGCCTCCCTTACCATTCTAAAGTATCCGATCGGTGCCAATTTCTCCAATGGCACCTTCAGCTGGACAACCACTTCCGCAAATCTCGGTAACGATACAGTGGTCTTCGTGGCGAGTGATAATGGTGATCCGGTCATGACCGATACTGCATCGGTTACCCTTACCGTCAGTGAAACGCTGGTGAACAATGCCCCCTACTGGGAAATGGATACCCTGGAACTGAGCGGACAGTCCGGCACCCCGGTTACTCAATCATTGGGCGAATACTGTACCGATGTCGATGGCGATGCGATTACCTTTACCCTGCTTCCTACCGCTCCAGCCGGTGCGATAATTACCGATTCAACCTGGTCATATACCCCGTCGGCAACGGATATGGGAAAATTGTTCATGCAGATTGTGGCTGCTGATCCGTTCGGTGGTGAGGGTACGCTGGTTATTGCACTGACCGTTTCAGCGCAGGGCGAAGATCTCCGGAAACCGGTGATGTATCGTATCAATCCGCCATCGGACAGTCTGGCCGTTGGTGCGGCAACCGCTCAGGTAACCGTGTCCTGCAGTGATGCCGGTGGGATTGTGGAGGTGCAGTGTTCATTAGGCGATGCTGCTTTCACAGTAACACCGAGCGGCGATTCACTCTACTCCGCGATGATCACCGGGTTACAACCTTCCGCCTGGAATACGATACGGTTTATTGGTATTGATAATGCTCCGGTAGCGAACCGGTGCACATTATTTGTTTCACTATTTTACGATCCAACGGTTCCCGATACTGTTCCTCCCGCAATCACGCTTATTTCTCCGTCGAAAGATACTGTTGTCGGCGAGAACTCATGCAAAGTAACTGTACTCTGCTCAGATGCAAGCGGTGTCGCACAGGTCACTATTTCCGGGATTCCCGCTGTCGCGGAAGAGAATAACCGCTATTCAGCAACGGTACCGAGTTTGTTGCCGGGTAAAAATACCTCGGTTACCGTTATTGCTACGGATGCGGCAACAACGCCGCACACTGATTCCCTGACGGTACATATCAGATACGACAATGATGCAACCGGGCCGGCTATTGAGTTAGTGATACCGGTGAGTGACAGTGTTACCACCAGTTCCACAAGTTATACGATAACCCTGCACTGTACCGATGAATCCGGTGTCGCCTCGGTTGGAGCTGTCATGGGAGGTGTGTCGTATGATGGGGTTGCAGGCACTGATGATAATTGGGACATCATGGTTACGGGACTTCCGGACGGGGTTTACAGTGTTGTGGTGATTTCCGTGGTTGATAACTCGCTTTTGGCTAATACTTCATTGGATACGTTGTATATCAAAAGTGAAATCATACATGGCTATTCCATAACCTTCGATAAAAACGATGCCGGTGCAACCGGAACTATGGCACCGCAGGCAATCAACGGCGGAGCTTCGGCGCTATTATCGGCGAATACCTTTGTAAAAACAGGGAGGGCATTTTCCGGGTGGGCAACCACTGCCACCGGTCCGGTCGAGTATACCGACGGGGACAACTATACAATGGGGAATTCTAATGTGACGCTTTACGCGAAATGGATAGCCAATAGTTATACGGTTACTTTCAATAAAAATGATGTGGCTGCATCCGGGACCATGCCCCAGCAGAATATCGCCAGCGGCACCTCGGCTTCCCTGACGTCTAACGCCTTTCAGAAACCAGGCTGGAGTTTTACCGGTTGGGCAACGAGTGCTGCGGGACCGGTAGAATACGCGGATAAGGCCTCTTTCTCGATGGGAACTGCAGATGTGATCCTGTATGCGCAATGGGAAGCGAATGACTATACGGTGGCATTCAATAAAAACGATGCGGCAGCAACGGGTACCATGGCTTCGCAGACAATCCCCAGCGGATCTTCTGTGGCTTTGACGGCAAATGCCTTTCAGAAAGCCGGTTGGTCATTTGTCGGATGGGCGACGAGTGCATCAGGTACGGTTGAATACACCGATGGCGCCAGTTATACCATGGAGAGTGGTGACGTGACACTCTATGCTAAATGGAAAGCAAATGACTATACTGTCACTTTCAACAAAAACGATGCGGCAGCGACGGGTGCCATGTCTGATCAGACGATTGCCAGTGGTTCATCGGCATCGCTGACAGCGTGTACTTTTCAGAAATCAGGCTGGGCTTTTTCCGGGTGGGCAACTACCTCGTCAGGAGCTGTTGCTTATGCCGACAGGGCCAATTACACGATGGGCACTGGTAATGTGACGTTGTATGCGGCATGGACAGTCAAAAATCATACGATTACCTTTAATAAGAACGATGCGGCGGCAACAGGTTCCATGGCCAACCAGACGATTGCAGAAGGAACCTCGAAGTCGCTTTCACCCAACGGTTTCAGCAAAGCGGGATTCGATTTTGCCGGTTGGGCAACGGGTGCCACGGGTTCGGCGGTATACGCGAATCAGGATAACTATACCATGGGTACTTCCGATGTGACGTTGTATGCGAAGTGGACGCCGGAAAATCTTTCGATAACCTTTAATAAAAACGATTTGAACGCAACCGGAACAATGACTTCTCAAACGATTGCCAGTGGAACATCGGCGCTTCTGAAAGCCAATACGTTTCAAAAGCCGGGTTGGACTTTTGCCGGATGGGCGACTTCACCATCCGGTAGTGTGCAGTACCTTAACCAGTCTAGTTATACCATGGGGACTTCCGATGTTACTTTCTGGGCAAAATGGACTCCTATAAATTATTCTGTTTCATTTTTTGCCAACCGGTTGAACACTACCGGAACAATGACTCCTCAAGTTATCCCCAGTGGATCAACGGTAAATCTCAAGGCAAATGCATTTGCCGCAGATTGCATGAGTTTCATGGGGTGGGCCACATCAAGTTCGGGGCCGGTGGTTTATTCTAATCAGCAAAGTTATACAATGGGGACCTCTGATGTGACCTTATATGCGGTATGGGATTATACTACCGTAACGGTTTCACCCGCCCAGGGTGAACTAATTAACTTTACTCAGTGTCCTGCACCGATTACGGTTACTACAACCGGGTGTGTTGCTGAATACGAATGGCATACAATTTGGGTGGCAATGGGTAATCTTGATATTACGGTAGGTCCTGGTGGTGTTGATGGGTATGGTACTGCAACGATAACGAACTATATAGAAGACCAGAATTATTACTGTATAATTACTGATCTATCTGGAAACAAAATTAAAAGCGGTATGTGGGTCCTTTCATGCCCTGGTCCTTAAGGGGATATTGTTGATAAAAAAACACTGTACTCCTTTTTTAGGTATCACTTGATCATGGTTGAACAAAATTGTTGGATGCATTTTATCGATAGAGTGTAGGCACTTAGCCAAGGAGTAATTGTGGTTGAGCGCTTACAAACATCGGAACTCCCTTGCAGGAATCCCGATGTTCTATATTCCGGACGATACTCGGTTTAATCCGAAGCTTACAGTCAGAACTGCTTGATAAAGTCCCAGGCCATTTGCGGCATCCACGACTCCCCGGCGGTATGTCCACCACCAAAGGTGACGACTTTTACCGGATACCCTTCGTCACAGCCTTGAAAATCGTGGAGTTTATACTGACCGTTGGTATAGGTGGGTATATTTGTCGGATCAGCGCAGCCGTTGTCGTCTGCATGCTTGGTCACACAACCTTTTGAACCCGACCAGGGACATCTGTCATCGCTCATGCCGGTTGCCTGCATATAGGCAATGGGTTTGTGAGCGTTGGTAGGAAGCCAGATAACACCATCATACGGAGCAAAGCAGACGACAGCGCGTAATTGATCCTGATGATTCAATGAGAGTGAATAGGTGAACATTGCGCCGAAACTGAAACCGACGGAGAAAACCCGCGTGGTATCGATGCACAAAGTGTCTTTTAAACACTTCAGTACGTCTTCAAAGAATGTATGATGCTCTTGTCCACCCCACGTACCACCCGAGTTTCCTTCAGGTGCAACGAAAATGGTATTAGTAGCAAGTGGTCCCAACCTGTAATAATCATAGGCACCGTCGCCGCGTGCATTTTTACCATCAATATCAGCAGAACTGGCACCCATACAATGCATGCCGAATATCAGGCGGTATGGATTCGTGTTGTCATAATTACTCGGGAATCTTACTCTGAATGTTCTATTCGCATTGGCACTTCTAATAGTATACTGCCCGGATTTATTGATGGCCCCCAACGGCTTTCCGCAACCCAGACTTCTTCCCGTATCCGGAGAGGTTACATCCGCTTCCAGCGTAATATTCATTTCCTGGTCATACGAAACAACCGCCTGTTTTTTTTCTTTATATCCTTCTGCAGTGATTTTAAGGGTATCGCTTATTGCCAAGAACTTCATCAACCGGTTTTCCTGAGCAGGTGCAGCATTAGAAGTAATCTGATTGATGACATAACTTCCGTTTTTCAGCGGCAAATAGCGGAATGTTTTCGCATCGTTTCCGATAACTACCCGGATGATGAGCACTTTTGCCGCCCGGACGTTTTCGGCGATACCGAAACGGTAGAAACCTTTCGGAACATTCGACATCGTTTCGCGTTTCAGAAGGTTTCCTTTAACGTCGAACAATTCAATTTTAAGTGGAGTAGCTTCAGGGAGGCTGAATACAAGCGCACCTTTTTCGACGATAAAATTCTTATGTTCAGGCTGTAATTCCTGATAAACGATTACATCGGTGGTTTGCTTGATCTCATACATGCCATCCGAACCGGTGGTGTCCTTGAGGTTCTGGCCTGCCAGCGTGACTACCGCGCCGGATACCGCCGCACCACTCCCATTGCTGATCTTTCCCCGCAGATTGATTGTTTGCGCATTCACCGAACAAACGGCGAATACCATGGTTCCTGCCAGTATGCAACGAAGCATACCCTGCCTCCTCTGTTTGATGTTGAATCCCGGATTGTGAATCAACAGAGGTCCCCCCCCTGAATTCTAAAACTACCGGATTAATCGTTTAATTGCCAACCTGAATAGTACAGTTGTTGCCTGCCTGTTCAAGTATGACCATAATATAATGATATGTAAGCATGAATTCAGAATGTTTTTGTGGATATGGATGCCCACAGGAGAAGAATTTGTAGTACGGAGTGACGTGGGGGGGGGAATTTTGGATTTTCGTAGAGACGGGGCGCGACCCGCCCCTACGTTCATAAAAAAGGACATGCGCACAAAAAGGGAAAATTTCTTTAACCCCATTATTCGGCAGAATTATTTTATCATTAACCTGTTTTTCCGCTAAACAGGTTCATAATTCAGGAATAATATGTTCGAAGGACCTTCATGATCTCATCCACGGGTGAAAAATACCGCCGTCGGTCAATTCGATTGTGTGGGTATGATTATTCCCGACCTGGTGCGTATTTCATAACGGTATGTGTAAAAAAACGGAACTGTTTATTCGGAAAAATCGATGACGGCAAAATTCGATTGAATGAATTAGGCAAAATCGTTACTGAAAAATGGCTGTGGCTGGCGCAACGATTTCCTTATGTAAAATTGGATGAATATGTTGTCATGCCAAACCATTTTCATGGGATTTTGTGGATAATCGATATTTCTTGTAGGGGCGGGTCGCGACCCGCCCCTACGGATGAAATCGACCCTGAATCTAAACCGATTAAAATCAAACCTGTAGGACAAATAATCGGGGCATTCAAGACTGTATCTGCAAAACAGATAAATATTGTCAGGAATTCTCAGGGAGATTCTGTTTGGCAGCGTGATTTTTTCGATTGTATCGGACGAAATGAAAATGAATTGTTGCGGATCCGTCGATACATTGTTAATAACCCCGTGCAATGGGACAACGATACCGAAAACCCATCGTTCAATTTTCCACGGTATGTCGCCATGCCAAATCCGCAGAGGCAATAACGCTCCAGATACAATCCTGTGTAGGTGAGGGTCGCGATATCCGCCCCTACGGACGCAGAACCCAACGCAACCTGAACGTATGGTTCTCCCGAAAGCTATTTTCCCCCTATGGCAGAGCGAGATTATTTAAAGGAACTCAACGATCGGCAACGCGAAGCCGTCCTCTGGGGCGATGGTCCGTTGCTCGTTGTTGCGGGGGCAGGTAGTGGAAAAACGCGTACACTGGCCTATCGTGTCGCTCATCTGATAGAAAAAGGTGTGCCACCCGAGAAAATTCTGCTGCTCACGTTCACCCGCAGGGCGGCCAAAGAGATGCTCAGTCGTGCCTCCTCGGTGCTCGGTGAGCGTGCTTCAGTCACCGCGCAGGTCTGGGGTGGGACCTTTCACGCCATTGCCAATCGCCTGCTGCGGATCTACGGCAAGGTGCTTGATCTGGCGCCGGAGTTCACCATAATGGATCAGAGCGATGCACAGGATATGCTGCAGGTGATCCGTCATAGGGTGGTGGAAAAACAGGTAAAGGGCCGGTTTCCCCGCAAGGGAACGCTGCTGGCGATATACTCCCGCCGGATGAATTCGGGTGAAGAGCTCGACGACATCCTCAAACAGTGGTATCCCTGGTGTGAGCGGTGGAGAGAAGAACTCAAAACGGTTTACCGCGAATATGTCTCGCTCAAACAGCAGCGCAGCATTCTCGATTACGATGATTTACTGGTCTACTGGCGGTTTCTTCTCTCTGATGCTGCGGTTGCGAAGCAGATCAGTGAGCGGTTCGATCATGTTCTGGTCGATGAATATCAGGATACCAACCGGTTACAGGCTGATATTCTGGCAGGAATGCGGAAAACCAACAGGAACATCATGGTGGTGGGAGACGATGCACAGAGTATTTACAGCTTCCGTGCTGCAACGGTACGCAACATGCTCGATTTTCCCCAACTGTTTCCGGGAACCCGGACCGTGCTGCTTGAACATAACTACCGTTCCTGCGAACCGATTCTGACGACCACTAATGAGGTAATTGCACAGGCGAAAAACCGGTTTTCAAAAACGCTCTTCTCCACCCGGGAGGGAGGGGAAGTGCCGCAACTGGTTACCTGTAACGATGAGGCGCATGAAGCAAGCACGATTGTGGAGCAGGTGCTTCGCGATTACGAGGAGGGAATCGCACTCCGGGAACAGGCGGTACTGTTCAGGGCCGGATCCCACTCGGCGGCACTCGAGCTCGAACTGATGCGGCGGGAGATACCGTTTCACAAATGGGGCGGACTCAAGTTTCTCGAGGCTGCGCATATTAAAGACTTCATTTCGCTGGTCAGGTTACTGGAGAACCCTCGCGACGAGATCGCCTGGTTCCGGGTACTGCAGCTTTTCGACGGCGTCGGTCCGACCACTGCCGCTGCGGTGTATGAGCATGTGGTGGCAAATGCGTTTACTGCGGCAATGCTCTCCGATGCAAAGGTGTCACCGAAGATATCCCGGGAACTGGCTCCGCTCGGCAGGATGTTTTCCGACTGTGTCAATGAAACGGCGCTCGCGGTACAGCTTGACCGGGTTCAGCGTCTTTATTTGCCCCTTCTGGAAAAAAATTACGAAAACGCCGCACCCCGCACCAACGATATCGAACACCTGATTGAACTTGCCGGGCAGTACCGTACCCGCAGCCGCTTTCTCTCCGAGATTACCCTCGATCCGCCCAACTCCACCAGCGATTTCGCCGGAGTTCCCTCCCGTGAAGAGGACTATCTGATACTCTCCACCATTCACTCCGCCAAGGGGTGCGAATGGAACGTGGTTTATCTGATGCATGCGGCTGACGGGTGCCTTCCCTCCGAAATGGCAACCGGATCGGACGATGAGATTGAAGAGGAACTCAGGCTCACCTACGTTGCGATGACCCGGGCGCGTGACCGCCTGTATGTTACCTGGCCGATGCGGTTCTACTCACGCCCGCATGGATTTTCCGATGGGCATGTGTACGGACAATGCAGCAGGTTTTTTTCGGAGAAGGTGATAACCACCATGCGGCAGGTCGCGGCACCGGGATGCGAGATTGCCGACGACAATAGTGACATCAGCAGTACCGTTGATGTGAAATCACAACTTCGGGGATTGTGGGAATAGACTCTGAGGTTCCGTTTATTTGCCGTCGCATCTTTCCATGCTCATCCACTCCTCCGGAACGCCAACTGCTTCGCTGTCGATCATGAACATGGTTGCCTTCGCTTCAATCGTATCATTCCCCTTCCACCGGTACAGGTACTGCATAGCGAGAACAAGATCGCCGTTATGCAGTGTGGCGGAAAACGTGCTGTCGGTGTTGGTGTACCTGCCGCTGCCTCCTATTGATTCATCCGAAGAACTGGTTACCGTCAGGGTATCTTTTCCTGAAAAGGTAAGCAGCATTCCGTCGTCCTCACCGGTGCACCAGGTCCCGTTGAGGGAACGGGCCGTTTTTTTGACCGGTTTTTTTTCGGCGAAAACAAGGACGGTGCAGAGACAGAGAAAAACAAGTGCGATCTGTTTCATGGCTGTACCTTTCGTGGCTTGGGTACGGGGAGTCCGAACCGGGAGATGGCAAGTGAGATAATAAAAATGCAGGAGCCGGCTGCAACGAACATCGAAATGAAAACCAGAAGACCAAAATCACGGATCGGCGGGAAACTTGAGACAAACAGTACGCAGAACCCGACGCCCACCACCAGAGTATTGAAGAGAATGGGGGTTCCTTTGAGCCGTATCGTTGCGGTAAGAGCATCGAACCGGTTGGCGGTGATTCTGGCAGCATGCTGGTAGCCGGAAACAAAATGAATGGCGTAGTCGATACCTATACCGACGCAGGTGTTCATAATCACCACCGTAATCATGTTGATCGATACACCGCAGAGTCCCAGCATCGCATATACGAAACCCATAAGCAGCAGTATCGGAATGCTGCAGTAGATGCCGATCCGCAGCGACCGGAAAAACACCACAATACAGAAAAACACCGGAATCACCGTGGCGATCAGGCTGGTGACCAGGGTCTTCATCAGTATAACACCCATCGCCTCGCCGAGGATTGCCGGTCCACTGACAAGTACCGTGTAATCGGGCAGATGCTGCGCCACGTATCCTTCTATACTATCGGCAATTGTAAGGGTCAGGATATCACTTTCATTGCGGCTGATAACCTGAATGCGGGTTCGTTGCCGGTCTGTGGAGAGAAAATTTGCAATGAACTTTCCGTAGGATTTTCCCGAAAAACTGCCCGAAGCCGTCACGAGTTTGACTGCCGCAGCGGAAAAACGGTTTTTCGTGAGCAGTTCGCTCACCCGATTGATAAGCGGCAATAAGGAAGTAACGTTTCCCACCCCCTCCTGCCTGTCGATGAAATTGGTGAATGTGTCGATGCGTTTCCAGTCGTCTTCGGTGGTGATCGTACCGTCCTTTTTCTCGAGCATCACCGAAAAGAACCGTGTTCCTCCGAAATGATCCGCCATGAAGGTATCGGATTTACGCAACTCATTTCCCGGTGGCAGCATCATCATGAAATTATTCTCGACCCGGGTTGCTCTGACACCGATAATAAAGAGTACCGCCAGTACGGGTAGGATGAATATCCATTTTTTTGACACAAGTGTGAGCTGGATAAATCCGTCCCAGAAACGGTCGAGCAGCCGTTCTTCGGTCGTTTCAACCGCCGTGGAAATACTGCGTATCTTTTCAAAAGAGAGAAAGAGCGGAAGCAGTACAATGTTGAAAACATAACAGAGCAGTACCGCGATGGCGGTGAAGAGACCGAATGTTTTGTTCCACGAAATGGACGAGAGAACGAACGAGGCGAATCCCGCCGATGTTGTGAGTGAAGTGAGTAGACACGGCTTAAGCAGTTCGCGGTAGGTTGCGGTGAGTGCCGACTGTGTGGTGGCACCCTTGATTTCGGCGGATGCCTTGAAAGTCCGTATAAGGTGTATCGCATCGGCAACACCGATCGGGAAGATGATGACCGGTATGATTGACGTGACAATAGTAAACGGGATACCCAGAAGCCCCATCAGCCCGAAGGTCCATATCAGGGCGGCTGTAACGGCGCAGAGTGAGGCGAGCACGTGCAGCATGTTGCGGAATACCCGGTAAAGCAGCAGGAAAATGAGCGCGAAACATATCGGCAGCAGCAGCCGGAAATCATGGTGCATGGCTTTGTCGATGAAGTAGGAGACTGCAGCGTCGCTGGTGATGTAGGTTTTGATCGCGGGAGCAGTGTTGATGGTGTGCACCTTTGTGGTCATCATGTCGAGAATCGCGGTTCGGTCCGCTTTCCAGTCGATGGCGATGATCATGCCGAGCGTTTTTTCGTCGTCGGAAATAAACAGGCGACAGAACTCCGGATTGGCCCTGACCAGTGAACGAACCTTCGCTTCATCAATACTGGAATCAGGTGAAATTACGTGGGCACCGCTCAGTCCCAGAAACCCCTTTTTTACCGGTACCTGCAGGCTGGTGAGATCGGTAACCGAGGTGACTCCCGGCTGTGATCCGAACTGTCGTCGCCATGAGCGCAGGGAGTCGATTTTTTGGGTGAGCGTTCCCTGTTCAAATTGCGCGAGAAAGAGAATGTTGAACGGTGCGGGAAACTCTTTTTTCAGCCGTTCGTAATCGACACGGGGTTTGATGTCGGGAGGTACGGCCTTGAAGGTATCGTTGTCAACATTGATGGTTGTGATCAGGTAACCGCCGGTGATCAGTGAGAGCAGAATCAGGGAGAGAATCGGCCATCGGTATCGGAGCAGAAACCGAATAGATCGGTATGTCATAGAGTGATTTTCCTTGTTGAGCAAACAAATATACTATAGTGACGAAACAGGCGGTTCATTCCGCTAACTGAACCTGGTCAACTGATGCTCTTGAGGGAATAATGTACCGTTTCCGGGCATAAAGTATCTTGTTTCGGTTAATTAGTTCCTGTTCAGAATTGGCTATTTCGGACACTGAGGCTCTCGAAGTGACCGAGTTTTCCGTTAAAATGTGTCATTTCGAGAGCCTCAATGACCGTTATAGAATAAACTATTCAATCCTGAACAGGAACTAATTAAAAAGGGAGTTGTATGCGGATTGTACCGGACCGAACAACGGCGGTGATCATTGATCTTCAGGAGCGACTGCTGCCCCATATGCATGAACATCAGACGGTGCTCAGCAGATCCACGTTGCTGATACGAGGGCTGAAACTGCTTGAAATTCCCATGATCCTTACGGAACAGTACCCGGCCGGGTTAGGCGAAACGGTAAATGAAATTTGGGGATTATCCGTTGCAGATCATCCGATTGAAAAGGTAACATTCTCCTGTTGTGATGAGCCTTCCGTAATTGCACAATTAAAAGAATCCGGAAGAGGAACGGTGTTGCTTGCGGGTATTGAGACCCACGTATGTGTTCTGCAGACCGCGCTTGATCTGAAGGATTCGGGGTATGAGCCGGTGATTGTGGCCGACGCTGTCGCCTCCCGCAGAGAGAACGATAAAGAAATCGCGCTACAGCGCCTGGTTCATGAGGGCTGCAGGATCACCACGGTGGAGTCGATACTTTTTGAACTTTTGCGGACTTCGCGACATACCGTATTCAAGGAAATATCAAAACTGATTAAATAAACGAACGTTCACTTGGATGAATACCATTTTTGCTCTGTAGCCGTAGTAGAAATATCTTCTGAAAACAGGTAATCCACACCGTTGCAACGGACTGAATTTATGGAACAGTATCCGCAATTTTCATCGACAACTCTGCAGGAGAGTATCTCCCGTGAAGAACGGTTGAAGCGCCGGTTTCTTTCTCTGTGTCTTATGATCATGGCTCCGGTGATCCTGGTGTTCGGATTGAAAGATATCATGGATGCCCATTATCTGGAAGGCGTTCTGGTTTTTTGTATTGTAACCTTGCTCATGGGGCTTTTTATTATTCTGAATCGCTCCCGGGCATATATAGGTATTATACGCACTGTTGCGGGGCTATTGACCTTCACACTTTTCTATGAATTTTATACCGGCGGAGGGAATGGCGGAGCGTTTCAGTGGATGTTTATCATGCCGACCGGCCTGGTATTTCTCCTCGGTTTTTCAGAAGGGGCCGTATGGATTTCCGGAATCGGGGTACTGATGACGGTAATGGTATTCAGACACATCGGCTATGAGTATTCAAACGACCTCATTCTCCGTTTTCTGGGAGCTTTTTTCACAGTCAGCATTGCAAGCTGTGGTTTGGAACTGATAAGGGAACGGTATTTCAGGCAGCTTATAGAAGAAAAAGGGGCGTTGCAGAAAGCGCTTGATGAAATCCATGAGCTAAAAGGTCTGGTACCGATTTGTTCATCCTGTAAAAAAATCCGTGACGATCAGGGATTTTGGACGCAGATTGAGACCTATATGCAGGATCGGTCCGATCTTGAATTCAGCCACGGTATCTGTCCGGATTGTGCCGACCGGTTGTATTCCGGTAAAGAATCCGAGACTGCGTTCACCTCGGCCCATTCGCCAACAGTTCAATCCTGATCGGAACGGATCAGATTTCCTCTTTTCGGGGATAAGTGGTAAGCAGGAGCATGGTCAGTCGGATCCTTCCATCATGGCGAGAGTGAGTGTGCCTTTTGCGATGATTCGTCTTCCGCAGGTTGCCTCAACGGAATAATTGTGCAGACGGTCGAAAGAACGATCGGCCTCCGCATGCAACCGCAGCGTATCGCCGGGAACAGCGGGAGAAACATACTTCATTGATGCCGCCGCGAGGTAGAACAGTTCCGGGGTTCCGGGTGCATCACCGTTGTTTTCGACGATTTTTGAAAATCCCCACAGGAGACCGCTGGTCTGTGCGAGTGCATCGGTCACCAGGACACCGGGCATAATCGGATTTCCCGGAAAGTGGCCGGCGAATTGGGGCTCGTCCGGACGGAGTGTCCGTTCTCCGGTAATCCGTTTTCCCGGAGTCATCTCAATAATCCGGTCGACAAAAAGAAATGGTGGCCGATGGGGAAGTATGGCGAGGATGTCGTTAAGAGTAAACGTGTGTTTCATTTTTTCGGAATATCCTTTACCGGAATGGTGGAGGCTGGGGCAGGCCGGGTAGCAGAAACCTTCCGATGGAGTGGTGCCGTTGCCGGTGCAGAACCGAGTACTTCCCAGATGGTGCCTTTGTCTAGTTCACGCAGGTGCGTTTCGATAAGTCGCCTGACCCGGGCGGCAAAATCTGCCGCGCGTTCGCCCGGAAGACGATCAACCGGAGGAAGCATACGGATGGTTACCGAAAACCGGTGTGGCGGAAAAATGCTTCCCTTCAGTTTGGTCATAAACGGCAGGGTAGTGTGAATGGCTACCGGGACTACCGGAACACCGGCATCGATTGCCATACGGAATGCGAGATCCTTGAATTCTCCCATCCGGTTTCCCGCTGCCCGGGTGCCTTCAGGAAACACCAGCAGACGCATCCCGCTGCCGAGCATTTGCTTACACAGCTGCAATGATTCCGTGAGCGAGGCCAGAGAGTTGGGGTTGACGCTGACAAAATTGAGATGGCGCACAAGTGCCGCGTAAAAAGGTGACTGGGCGTAGGTGGATTTTATGACGACGCCGGTTTTTTTCAGGATAGGCAGGAGGTACGGTGCGTCCATTCTGCTGCGGTGGTTTGCGACGATTACCGCCGGTCGGGAAGGATCACTATTTTCAAACCCGCTCTCTTCAACGATTTTGTAAATTCCAAGAAACGGCAGATAGACACGTGAGAGAAAGTAACTGAACCATTTGAACAGTCCTTCCAGAATCTGTTGCCGCACCCGGCGGTTCCAGCCGAAAAGTATCAGAAACAACGGTAGGGCACTGATAAAGGCGAAACATGATGCAAAGTAGAAACTGTATCCCAGAATTCCGCGCAGGAACAGCCAGGGAGAAGGGTGTCGATCAAGAACGGTGTCGGCCAAATCAGTACTCTCCGGGAAGGTCAGAAGGGTGACGGGTTGTCGCTGAGTGAAGGCAGTGCGGCATCCTTGGCAGAGAGAACAGGGGCGGTAACCGGCCAGGTGATTCCTATCTGAGGATCATTCCAGATGATACCGCTGTCGGCTTCCGGTGCGTACGGTGCGTCCACCTTATACTGCACATGGGTATCCGGTGCGAGGGTGCAGAATCCGTGGGCGAACCCGGCCGGGACGTACAGCATGGTGAAATTTTCCGCACATAGTTCAAAGCTTCGCCACTGCATGAAGGTTGGGGATTCTTTACGCAGATCAACAACAACATCCAGAATGCAGCCGCGGGTAACTCGCAGCAGTTTCACCTGTGCGAACGGAGGTTTCTGAAAATGGAGCCCCCGTAAAACACCGGGAGAGACGCTGCAGGAGTGGTTGTCCTGAATGAACGAGGTGGTAATTCCCGCCTTTTCAAAGCGTTCCCTGGAGTAGGATTCCACAAAAAAACCACGGTCATCGCCGTGTACTTTCGGTTTGATGACAATTAAATCGCTGATATCGGTAGTAATAAATTCCATACTGTTCAGTAGTCCGTTGAAGAGGTGTTTGCAACGCTTAACAGATATTGTCCGTATTGGTTTTTAAGCATGGGTTGGGCCAGTTCCGTCAGTTGGTCTTTTGAGATGTACCCTCTGCGAAAGGCGATTTCCTCAGGGCTTGATACTTTTAGCCCCTGACGGGACTGTATCGTTTCAACAAACTCTGCCGCCTGCAGCATTGATTCGTGGGTACCGGTATCAAGCCAGGCGATACCCCGGCCGAAGGTTACGACCTGCAGTTTCCCCTGTTCCAGATAGAGCCGGTTCAGATCGGTGATCTCGAGTTCACCTCGAGGCGAGGGTTGTAAATTTGCGGCGTACTCGGCGACCTGGTGGTCGTAAAAATAGAGTCCGGTGACCGCGAGGTTTGATTTCGGATGGACAGGTTTCTCTTCCAGAGACCGTGCCTTGCCGGATTTGTCGATTTCAACCACGCCGTAACGCTGCGGATCATTGACGCGATAGGCAAAAACGGTTGCCCCGGATCTCCGTGCCACAGCCTCATTCAGGTTTTCGATTAATCCGTGTCCCCAGAAAATGTTATCACCGAGAATCAGGGCGACCTGATCATTACCTATGAATTTTTTTCCTATAATAAACGCCTGGGCAAGCCCTTCTGGGCGGGGTTGCACCGCGTATTCCAGTGAAAGACCCCACTGGTTACCATCACCAAGCAGTTTTTGGAAAGCAGTCTGGTCTTCGGGGGTGGTAATAATCAGAATTTCACGGATGCCGGCAAGCATCAGGATGGAAAGCGGGTAGTAGATCATCGGTTTGTCGTACACCGGCATGAGCTGCTTGCTGACCGCAATGGTCACCGGATAGAGACGGGTACCGGAACCTCCCGCGAGGATAATTCCTTTCAAAATCATTACTCCCTTAAAAACGATGGTTGACGATCAGAACTGTCATAATGCGCTTACTCGGCGATCACCGTGATGTCCCGGCTACCGGCAGCATCATAGTGAATGAAGACCAAATTCCGGACCGATGTGCCGGATCGCCCTGATGCAGTCAAAAAATCAAATATACTTTATCTGTTCCGAAAAACTGAAACCGCCTGGTTTTTCCGGGGCAATGGGTATTTTTCACCCCGGTTGTGAAAACTCCAGGGTGCTCCAGATACTATTTTCAGTTCGGTTGAAACGCTCCTTTTTCAGAAAGTGCTGCAGTCCCTATGAAACCTGTGATTATTGACCTTCTTGCCCGGGAACTTGATGGAAAACTTGAGGCTTCCGCCATCGAGCGGTTGATTGAAATACCTCCTTCCTCTGAAATGGGAGATTTCGCTTTCCCCTGTTTTTCACTTTCACGTCTTCTGCGCAAAAGTCCGGTGGCTATCGCCGATGAGCTGCTTCAGGCCCTTGAGGGGCATGACGCGTTCGAGAAGATCACGGCGATCTCCGGCTACCTGAACTTTTTCGTCAACAAGGCACTGCTGGCACGTTCGGTGCTCAAATCTGCGGGGGTGGAGGGGTATGGCAAACAATCACTGCAGCAGAAAGTTGTTGTTGAGTTTGCTTCGCCCAACACGAACAAACCGCTCCATCTGGGACATCTCCGGAACATGGCTATCGGGGAAAGTGTCGCCCGGATTCTCGATTTTGCGGGAAATACCGTTATCAAAACTTCCATCAATAACGATCGCGGAGTCCATATCTGCAAATCGATGCTCGCTTATAAACGACTGGGTAGTGGTGCAACCCCTGAATCAACCGGAAAAAAATCCGATCATTTCGTGGGTGACTACTACGTTCTGTTCAGTAAAAATGCACAGACCGATCCGTCATGGAACGATGACGCACAGAAAATGCTGCAGGAGTGGGAATCGGGTAACGACGAGGTGCGGGCGCTCTGGAAAACAATGAACGGCTGGGCGCTCGGCGGGTATGCCGCAACGTACCGTCTGTTCGGGGTTACATTTGATAAGGAATATTTCGAAAGCGAGATTTATACCTTCGGGAAGGATATTGTCCGGGAGGGGCTTGAGAAGGGCGTTTTCGCCACCCGTGATGACGGCGCGGTGTTTGTCGATCTCTCCGAAGAAAAACTGGGCGAGAAAGTTCTCCTGCGTCCCGACGGTACCTCCGTGTACATCGTTCAGGACCTGCACCTGGCGGTGCTCAAAAACAGCGAGTTCGGATATGATCGCTCGCTTTACGTGGTGGGAAATGAACAGGAGTATCATTTCTCGGTACTCAAAGCGATATTCAAACGGCTCGGGTACCCGATCAGCGACAGAATTCATCACCTCTCGTACGGTATGGTTGAACTGCCCGAAGGAAAGATGAAATCGCGTGAAGGAACCGTGGTTGATGCCGACGATCTGATCGAAGAGACAAGTTCCCTTGCCGCGGGCGAGGTACGCACCCGCTATCAGATTGACGCGGAAGAGGTCAGGGAACGGAGTCTTAAAATTGCACTGGCGGCAATCAAATACCAGCTGCTGCGGGTGGATATCAGCAAAAACATGCTCTTCGATCCCAAAAAAGCGATCAGCTTTGAAGGGGATACCGGGCCGTATCTTCTGTACAGTTATGCGCGCGCCTCGTCGATCCTCCGTAAAGTTACAGCATCGGAAGCCGCACAGAAGGAACCGGAAGAAATGCATCCGTCGGAGATCGCCCTTCTGAAAAAACTCGATTTTTTTCCTGAGGCGGTTGCGTTGGCAACCGACAAACTCTCTCCCTCGGTAATAGCAAATTTTGCTTTCGAATCAGGACAGGCGTTCAATGAGTTCTATCACAACTGTCCGGTTATCGGAAGCGACTCCGCATATTTCAGGATACAGCTGGTCAGTGCCTTCCGGTCGGTACTCGGGAAATGCCTGTGGCTCCTCGGTATCGAGGCAATTGAAGAAATGTGATCCCGATGCAACCGTGCAGCATTCTCACTCTCGGACCACTCATTGTCGATATTATCACCTCCCCTATGGAGCGTATGCTCCGGAGCGGGGAGGGGGTTGCCACTTCCGTCGGTATACATCCCGGCGGGTGTTCATTCAATGTCTCTGCGGATTGCGCAAAAATCGGTGGCGACCTCGTCGCTGTCACGGCTGTCGGAGCGGTGGGAGACGATATCTTTCGCGAGTTCTTCTCCCGGGAATTGACCGGCAGCGGCGTGCAGCCTCTTCTGTATCCTTTTCCCGGAGAGCGAACCGGTGCCAATATTATTCTCCAGGTGCATGGTGATGATCGCCGGTTTCATACAGATGCGGGGGCGAACGTCCTTCTGGATCCGGAATTAGTCCTTTCAGAAATAGACCGGTTGCAACCGGATTGTTTTTATCTGGGAGAACTATCGCTCATGGGGGCATGTGAGCAGGCTATTGGAGAGCTCTTCAGGGCGGCGCGCAAAAACGGTGCACTGACGGTTGCGGATGTGGTGGTTACTGAGGAGGCAGACTGGAATGAACTCTTTGCAGCCGCTCCGAGTATTGATCTTCTGCACTGCAATGATTGGGAGGCGATGCTGATTACCGGAACTTCGGATGTTTATTCCGCCCTGCAGGTTTTTGCCGACCGGGGATTCCGGCTGCCGGTTGTAAGCCTTGGTGACAAGGGGTGTGTCTGGGTGTGGAACGGCTGCCGCTATTTATTAGGCCCCTTTTCCTGTGAACAGAAAGATGCCACCGGTGCGGGGGATGCCTTCGTTGCAGGTACCATCGTCAGCCTGCTTGAAATCACTACGGGGACTTCATCCGGTATACGGATGTCAACTGTCGACGACGCCACACTGATTGACGCACTGGTTCATGGTGCCGCCGCCGGGGCATGTGCTGTAACCCGGATAGGGTGTACCGGAGCGGTGACAAAAGAAAATATCGACCGGCTGTTGCGTCGCCAGGAAGCAGAGGTGCGGTCGTCGCTTCGTAAAGAAATCCTCTGAACGGTCTACTGTATTCTCCCGGAATACGGAAAGATGTTCACGCCGTTGCGGTTCTCGTCACTTCAGGGTACTTTATTGGTAGCAGGATCCGGAAGCCTCTGAAGGGACCTCTGGTTACGTAAACTCCCGAAACCCGGCGGAAGAACCGTTTCCACCACACTGAAACCGTACCTGATATCCGGCGGTGGTTTCACCGGGCGAGGGAGCTTTTTTACTACCGATGGCAGCCCCCACCCTCTACTGATATATTTTCATAAAAGTACGATTACTCGCAGTTCGATCTTTTCACGGGAGGGTTTATGAATGCTGTATGGATTTTGTTGTTGGCATCTATGTTTGTCATTCCGGTCTATGCGTACGAGGAGAGTTACGAAATTCCCGATGAAACCGAAATGGTAACGCGTACATGCCGTCTGTCGGTGAAACTCGAGGCCATTCCCGACAAAACCCTTCAGAAACCGACCGGTCGTGCAATTGTAACTGCAGTGCTCTCCGACGACGATGGTAATCCTTACCGTGGGGAACGGGTGGAATTTTCCGCCACGAATGGAACGTTCATCTGTCGGCTTCCCGATGATTCCACTTCCGATGCGAGTGAAACCTCGACCGGCTGTTTTACCACTCGCGACGACGGCATAGCGAAGCTTTACCTCGTCAATATTCCATTGAATAAGAAAATTCAGGTGAAGGCATCGTTTGATTGCGGCGATCGAATCGTTACCAGTACTGCATCTCTTGCATTTTCACGCTCGAAGGTACAGCGGAGGAAAAAGGTCAGTCTTCCGCACTCGAACTGACCGCTGGTTTTTACCCTAATTCAAAACTAGAATACCCCGTCCTCTAGGCGGGGTCAGAGATAATAGGCTTTGCCATTTATCTCTGAGACAATGGATGCTGTAACTGCTTGTGCTATCGCACAATGTTTTGGGTAATCCGCGCCACACTATCGTGTGTCGACTCCCTCCTGCCTTTGGCACTCCGTGCTTTGTAAGCGTAAGGAGTTCAGTGCATTCTGCACTGTTTCTTTATACCGCTTTAGGCCTCCGGCCTCAAATCAGGAGGCCCCGTGCTCCGCGGGGGAGGATTCACTCCGCACGAGGGTGCGCCTGCCGGTAGGTTTTCAGCAGGTGTTCCTTTGATACGTGGGTGTACACCTGTGTCGTGGTGAGTGAGGCGTGGCCAAGGAGTTCCTTTACCGCCCGGATATCGGCGCCTCCATCCATCAGGTGCGTAGCGAATGTGTGCCGGAGCACATGCGGACTCCGTTTTTTCTGCTGTGATACCGCTGCGAGTTCCCGGGCAACAACACGCTGTATCTGCCTTCGTGAAAGACGTTCTCCCCGTTTGTTGATAAAAATCGGCCCTGTGTCAGCCGAGGTGCGTTTTTCACTGCGGATGTACTGCTCCATCAGGTCTACCGCGACATCCGTAAGCGGTACGATCCGTTCTTTGCGCCCTTTGCCGAGAACCCGAACTGTTTTCCGGTGCCGGTCGACCGAGCTGATGTCAAGCCCGTACAACTCACTGAGCCGGATCCCACTGCCGTAAAAAAATTCAACGATTGTACGATCGCGCAGGTGTGTGTCGGTACCACTTTGCTCCGGCAGAAGATGTTCCGCCTGCTTTTTTGTGAGGAATACCGGCAGTGTTTTATCGGGTTTCGGTGTGGCAAGTGCCTTCGTGGGATTGGTGGTAAGGAGTTTCTGCCTGAGGCAGTAACGGCAGAGGCTTTTAATTGCCGCCAGTTTCCGGGCAATCGAACGTGGTTTCATTCCCGAACTGCTGGAGGCGAACAGAAAACCACGTAAGTGCAGCTTCGTCAGACAGGTTTGAAGTTCGTCTGAGTCGTGTTTATGGCTCTGCAGGTAGGTGGAAAACTGTTCAAGGTCCCGCTGGTAGGCGGTAATGGTATGCTCTGAAAATCCCCGTTCTTTTTTGAGATATTCGAGAAACCGGGGGATGGTTGCCGATAACAGTACCGCCATTGTCTGTCCTTGTGGTTGCCGTTCTGTTGAAAACATACCATTTCCGGAGTCCTGATGCCAGCTCCGCAGACGGGGTATCCCCACCCCGGAAGCGGGAATCCTGGAAAATGCCCGGTAGAGTCCGTCAGTAATGATTTGACACCTTTGAGAACGGGCGGTACAATATACGTGCCCGTGAGAGGGAGTTTTCACCGGGAGAAACAATGAAAATCGAAACGTATGAACACGGCGTCTACCAGATTGTCAAAGTGCAGGATGATGATCACACCATCAACAATCTGTCGGAGCTGCGCGATCTCATTACCGGATATCTCAAACGGGGCAAAATTCACATCGCAGTGAACTTCTGCGATGCCTCGTACATTTACAGCGGTGCGGTGAGCATTCTGATCAACTGCTACCGTATGGCCGAGGAACACGGCGGATCACTCTGTATCATTGAACCCGATCCCGGCCTGTTCGAGATTCTTGAAACCCTGAACATCCACAACGTGATAAAAATCTACGTCTCCGCATCATATCTTCCTCAGATTCCGGAGTAATTCCGGTATTACTATTTGACAATAATTGATATTGTGCTGTAGTGACGCCATGGCATGGCGTTGCTACGTGTACCGGATAGATAAGGGCACGGTATCCGTTCCCTTACCCGGTGGTCATGGTGTCAGCTGCTGATCATGCAGCATCGGCCGGTGTGGCTGCGGTCGGGGAAGTTGCTGTTGCGGCTGTGCCTCAAGCAGTGCACGGATTTCTTCCTCGGTCCGTTCCCGTACCTGCGGAATCCAGACTTCCGACCCGGCGGGAAGCCGTACAAGGTCGAGTTGACGGTTGTATTTTCTGAAGAGCCAGAGCGGCAGCGGGTTTTCGCTGCTGTTGCAGAGATCCCAGAGTGCTTCGCCCCTTTTGAGCTTGTACGGTTGCACATCGGCAATGGTGTACTGGGCATAAAAATCTTCCTCGATTGCCATATGGTATTCAAGCCGTGCCGCGGAGAACTGTTCGAGCGCATCGGGACGGTCGATCGGGATGTGGAGTTTCTGGTAAATGCGGATATTTGATCTACGGCCCATATCGTTAAGTTTGCGGATGCGCCAGGTGGGGATACCAAGCCAGTCGGCGTAATGACCGATGGTTTCGTCGACCGAAACGAATATTTTAGCCTCGGTACCACCGGTGGAGAGAATCGCGTCGAGATCGTAAATGGAGACATCGAACTCCGGTGCAATACGGGGCTTACCGTTGCCGGATTCCACCTGATCAACAATCGCCGGTGCAAAAGCGATCTCCTTGAGAGAATCGGTTAAAGGTGCTTGAGCCGATTGTTTCGGCTGCGGTGTATCGGGAACCGGCTGCTTCGCCCGTGCACTGGGTTGCGGTTTGAGCTTCTCCCAGAAACTCTTTTTTACCGTGTCGACCATGGCGAGTTCCTCGGGCGGTAGTGTTGCTTCCGCTTCGGCCCGGGCGATTTCAGTGGCCGCTTCGGTTGCCGTCGACTCCGCTGTTCTCGTGTCGGTGACTTCAGGCGGTGTGGCTGCCGCGACCTCGGTTACCGTAGCCGTTTCGGCGGCAGCTTCTTTTTTTTCCGGTTTCGGCGCCTTTGACGCTGCAACTGTTGTCACGACGGGTGTGCCTGCTTTCGGTGGTATGCGCAGCACCTGTCCCGCCCGTATTCGATTGATTTTAGAGATATTGTTTTCGTAGGCGAGTTCACGAATCGAAACACCAAGGCGATTGGCGATCGCATAAAGATTGTCGCCCCGGCGGACCCGGTAATACTGAGGACGCGGCGGTGCGCTCATTTTTAATGAGTCGGGAATGGCATTGTACGCGGTGGTGATCTCTTCCAGTGTTTTTCCCGACGGTATATGCAGAACATAGCCCTTGGGAAGCTGCTTGTGTTTTGAGAAAACCGATGGACGCAATGCGGGATTGTACCGCATGAGCTCTTCGGTGGCAATCCCGAGATACGAGCAGAAATCTTCCGCGCCGATGTAATGACTGATGGTAAAGTCGTTGAAGCTGACCGGGGCATAGAGCGTCAGGCCGGGAAAATACTTTTTGTATTTGTCGGCTATCGCACTGGCTGCCAGAAAACAACCGTAAAAATTACTCGAAGCGAACTGGAAGGACCTGCTCTTGTAGTTCTGTATGATAACGGCGATATCCCGGCTGCCGGTCTGTTTGACCGCCCGTTTCATGCCGTAGACGCCGTGATTGTAGGAGGTGATCGCCAGCGGCCAGGTGCCGAGTTCCGCATAACTTGACGATAGATATTTCGCGGCGGCCTCGGTTGCCTTGACCGGATCTCGGCGTTCATCGATGGTGTAGTCGATCCGCATGCCGTAGATCTTGCCGGTACCCCGCATAAACTGCCAGAGGCCCGCGGCGCCTACCTTCGAGTACGCTTCGGTGTTGAATGAACTTTCCACATGCGGCAGATAGGCGAGTCGCAGGGGAACTTTATATTCGGTAAGTATCGACCGAATTGTATCGAGATAGCGGCCCGACCTGCGAAGTCCCTCCTGGAAACGCTCCTTTTGTCCCTGCTGAAAACGGATACGGTCGGCAGCACCGCTGAGGTCACTACTGTCGGCTGACTTGAAATAGCGCTCAGCAATCTGCTTTTCAAAGGCACTCCATTCACTTTCAGGAACCGTGGCGATACGTTTCAGCGCGTTACTGACGACTCTTTTGCGATGTTTTACTTTTTTTGACCTGCCGTTAGCAGTCAGACGCTCATATATCGCCATCGGGTAGTCCCGGTCATGAATTACGCCCTCTTTCATGGAGACATCAGTATAGATCATCGTCCAGAACGCCACGTTGTCCTTGAGGATCGACGGAGTCGGGAAGATGGTGTCGTTATCGAAGTCGTCGGCACGGACGGTGGTGTAAAGGATGGTGATCATCAGTAACGGCAGAAGACGGAGAAGATTGTTCATAAGTGGTATCCGGGGTGGAGGTGTTCGGTTGTCGGTACTGAAAGCAGTAATGTTCCGATTCGGCACTGAGCAATGTTGTCTGCAATATACCGTCATCCTGAACGGATACTTCGTCCGAGCGTTCAGGCTGCCGAAGATCCGTCCGTTGCGGTCGACCGGATAAGTGCTGCGAATATAGGATTATACCTTCGTGTTCCCGCAAATGCAAGCGGGACAAGCTCTTGTAAATTGGTATCCAGTCCGTTTCGGAGTATCATTTACCGGTAATTGCTGTTGCGAATCGATCAAACGGATGTATTTTCGTACAGTGGGCTGTTCCCTGCACGGGAGGCGGGCCGCTTCAACGTTGAAATGCTTCTTTACCTACTAAAAAACTTCTGTTCGCACAACCCCGGTGCCGGGGTTGTGCGGTTGTACAGTTCAAGGAGGGATAATGGTGCAGAAACTTGCCGGTTGGTTCAATGCCGGAGGACCGTTCATGTGGGTTATTCTCGGGGTGCTGGCATGCGCCGCTGCGGTCATGCTGGAACGGGTGCTGTTTTATTATCTCTTCTGCGGTGCTGACGGGGTAAAACTGGTTTCACGGCTTGCTCAGGCGATCGGTAACGATAACGCCAAAGAGGCGCAGACCATTGTCGGCAAAGGCAGTTCTCCTCTGGTGATACTGCTGCGTACTGCCGTCGAACGTTATACTGCCGGATTGTCCTTCACCGAAATTCAGGAGGGGGTCGAAGAGACGGCTATACAACAGGTCCCCCGGTTGCCGCAGCGGCTCAACTACCTCTCGCTCTTTGCCAATATCGCCACGCTGCTCGGACTGCTCGGTACAATAAGCGGTCTGCAGCTGTCGTTCTCGTCGCTTGCTGGTGTGGAGGCGGCCAAGAAGGCGGCGATGCTCGCAACGGGAATTTCTCAGGCGATGCTCACCACTGCTTTCGGACTGATTGTGGCGGTTCCCTGCATGGTGGCCTATACGTTTCTGTCGAACAAACAGGCACAGTTGACCAAGGATCTTGATGAGGCAACGGTCAAACTGCTCAATTTCCTCCGTAAAAAACGGCAAGCATGAGTCTGTCGCTCTTTCGTTCCAATCGCCCGCCCTCCGACGCGGCGCCGCAGGCGGATATTGACGTCACACCGGTGATGAACATGTTCATTATCCTGATTCCGTTTCTGGTTTCTATGGCGGTATTCACCCATCTTTCAATTATTGAGTTCTCGCTGCCACCCAATGTGAACGCGGGGATGAACCGTGAGGATGTCAAGCCGAAACCGAAACTCACCATCCGGGTGGGGGGTGACTATGTCGGTATCGTGCTGGGTGAAAAACTGCTTGATTCACTTCCGGTAATCGGCGGAACCTATCCGATGGACTCGCTCGGTATGCGCATCAGGAAACGCCGTAATGAGTACGATTATTCCGATGAAGTCATCATTGCCTCACTTGATGCCGTGGCGTTCAAACGGATCGTGGCGGTTATGGATCTCTGCAGGGATGCTGGGCTTTCAAAAATAGGGCTTTCCAGTGCCACTGTCGATCCGGAAGGTGCACCGTGAGTATTCTGCCGCGAGATACCGGTGCAACCGGCAGCGGGACTTTCAGGCCGCAGCTGACTTCGCTCATCGATGTGATGACGATTCTGCTCGTCTTTCTTATCAAGAGCTTTTCGGTGGAGGGAAATATCATCACTCCGTCGGACGATCTGGTCCTGCCGGTCTCGACTGCGGAAAAGCCGCCGCGTCCCCGTTGTTCCATTGAGATTACCCGTACCGCCCTCCTTGCCGAAGGACGGCATCTTGAAGATATCGCCGCCATCGCATCATCGGATTCTCTGCTGGTGCCGCAACTCTTCTCGTGGATGAAGCTGCAGCGTGCAACTGCCACCGATTCGCTTAAGGCACCCGAGGTGATGATCCAGTGCGACCGTGAGATCGAATATGCTATTGTTAAAAAGGTCATGTATACCTGCTCCAAAGCGGGATTTACCGAATTTTCGGTACTGGTACTGCAGGAGGACTGATGGAGCAGCGCCGTGGAATCGAATTTTATACGCAGTATCATAAGCGGCGGCTGAGTGAGCGGGATTTTTTTGCTCCACTCATGACAGTAATGCTGCTGCTCTTTGGCGGAGTCGGTCTCTATCTGCGGACACACAATCCCCAGCCCGTTACCATCTCGGAACAGATGTCCAAAATGCAGCAGACCCGTTTCATCATCAACGAACCCAAACCGCTGCCGAAAATCGAAAAGCCGAAACCGGCCCCCAAAGAGAAAAAAAAGGAAGAGCCGCTTCCTGACGAACCGATTGACCTGACACAGAAGCCGCTGCTCAATCAGGATAAGGATATTATCGAAGAGCCTCCGCCGGAGCCGGTGAAGAAAAAGGTCCGTCGTGTTTACGGACTCAAAAAAGTCTACTCAACGGGAATCGGTGCCGCAGGAGGTGCCGCCGATGCGATTATCGGGAAACGGGGAAATACGCTCAATGCGGATATCGATACCATTACCGCCACCGAGAGCGATCTGAAAAGCCCGCCGGTCTCCATTACCCGGGTGACCACGCCCCCCCGAACGAAGTCGATGGTCAAACCGGAGTATACCAAGGAAATGCTCGAAGCGCGTGTCGAAGGTGTGGTACGGGTCAAGGTTCTCATCGACACCGACGGCAGGGTAAAACAGGCGGTGGTGCTCGACGACCTTGGCTACGGATCAAAGCAGAAGGTCGCCGAGGCGTGTTTCAAATCCCTCTTTGTTCCCGCAATGATCGGCGATGAACCGGTGAGCACCTGGATCATGATCAAGATCCGGTTCACGATGCTCCCGGGGTAAGGCTGGTACGTTTCAGGCAACAATCAATAGCTGATCGGAGAAAGCAGGTTCGGGTTGCCATTCGATGGTCCCGGTTCCCGGTTGGTAATCGCATTTCATAACATCGCACCGATGCTGACGAGCAGTGCACGGGCAGCACTCCGGCAGACCGACTTTTTTGAACCGCCGGTGCACGGTGGTGATTCAATCCGTTCTTCCGAATTGAACTGCGCCCACGCTTTGCATTCGAATACGGGAGCATGGGGCGGACCGCTTGCCACAGGTTCGGTGAATCCGAAATCAGTTATATACCCCCGTTGACGGAGAATATTGAGCGAAGTGAGTGGATCGGAGGCATTGTTTTCCGCTGATGGTGTTGTTGCAGTTCCCGGTGGCGATGCGCGGGACGCCGGGACATCCGGTTGCCGACCTGATCTAACTCCTGTTTTTTTGACTTTGGCAAGTGCCTCGGCCGCAGCGGCATGTTCCGAAACTTTTCGCTGGTGGTGGCGGTACCGGAGGGAATGGAATGATTCGTCACCCTGCGTTACCGTTACTCGGGTGCACCACGATCCGGCGACAACGACGGAATGGAACTCCGGTGCGGCGCAGCCGGTCTTTACACACCATTCGATGAGTCTTCCTTTCGGATTTTCTCCTTTGAGTCGTTCGATGTCTGTCTCTTCAACGTCAACGGTTGTTCCGTTGAGTTGCCCCGCTGCGGCGGTTTCGCACAAATCGAGTAATCGTTTTGCCGCCAGCTGTTCGGCGGCGGTTTTATCGCC
This sequence comes from Chitinispirillaceae bacterium, assembly GCA_050304135.1. Taxonomy (GTDB): domain Bacteria; phylum Fibrobacterota; class Chitinivibrionia; order Chitinivibrionales; family Chitinispirillaceae; genus JAFGNB01. The sequence goes on from JBNLDC010000006.1 coordinate 73,754, forward strand.
TGCCTGCTGCACTCCGCTGTTAAATGTTCTGCCGTTATACGTCATGATCATCCGTGCCGTGCGGAAAGCACCTTCAGATCCGAATTCGGTCGTCGGGAAGGGTATTTTCACCCGCATGCAGTGTTCAAGCAGTTTTCCCTTCGGGTTTTCCTTTTTCAACCGCTCTATCAGGACTGCTTCATCGTGGAGGATATCCGTCCGGGAAGGGTGAAGCACCTGCAGTAATGTACGTCGTTCATCGTGGCGCCTGACAAGGCCAAGGTCAATAAGTCGCTGTGCGAACCGTTCAATGCATTCGCTCCCGGTTTTCAGGCCGAACCAGGCTTGTGCGACGGCACTCGCCCTGACCGGGATATCCGATGGCGGACCTAATAGTGCGCGCACCCGTGGAATATCACCGGTATCGGGAAACGGGGCAGTGTCAGTTGCCGATGTATGGTGAGACGGACGACGCACCGGGTAGGTGCGTTCAACGGACTCTCCGTCGTGTATGCAGACGGAATCGGAACAGCTCAGCGAACTTTTGAGTGCTTCGCGCGCCTGCCGGTCGCCGTGTACCAGGACAATACTCCGTGGTTTGCAGGAGTCGATGAACGCTGCCATCTGCAGCCGGTCGGCGTGGGCCGACAGACCGAAAAGTGCCACCTTCGCCTGTATCTCGATCGTTTCTCCCTGGAGAATAATCGACCGTGGTGCATCGGAAGGTTCCGCCAGAGCAAGCAGTTTCCGGCCCGGGGATTCCTCGTCCTGATATCCGGTAAGCAGGATGGCATCGTTGCGGTTGCGGAGCAGTTCTCGGGCGTAAAAGACCGATGCACCGCCGTTGAGCATACCGCTTGATGCAACAAAAACGGCGGGCCGGGTGGTAAGGGCCTCTTCGCGCTGCTGTGATGATTGCACTGGAACAATGGTATCGGAGAAGAATGGATGGCGACTGTTTCTTATGTCGCGGGCCAGGTGATCGGTGACATACTGTTCATGACCGGAGTAGACGTTGCATACGGCACGTACCATTCCGTCAACAAACACCGGAATAGCGGGAAGCTGGCCGTTACGCATGGCGGTGCGAAGCAGTAATAGTATCTCCTGGGCCCTCCCGACGGCAAAGCACGGTATGAGTACTCTTCCGCCCTGTTCCGTAATTTCACGGACCTGTCCGACGATCCTTGTTTCCGCGGCCTTGCGCTCTTCATGCAGGCGGTTGCCGTAAGTCGCTTCGGTAATGAGCAGATCAACCGGGAGGGCCGGTTTGAGTAACGCGCCGACGGTGCGTTGCGCTCCGGAACTGTAGTCACCGGTAAACAGCACATACCCTTCGGAGGTGGTAATATGCAACATTGATGCGCCGAGGATGTGTCCCGCAGGGTACAAGGTGCAGGTGAATGGTCCGATGGTCCGGGGTTCACCATGCCGGAGGGGAGTCAGCTGTCTGCAGACCGTTTCCACCTGTTCTTTTGAAAAGAGGGGGATGTCACCTTCACGGTCGGAACTGTTCATGATTTTGAGTGAATCCTGAAGGAGTATGGTGACAAGGTCGATGGTCGGCGGTGTGGCGAGCAGGGGAAGTCCGGGAAACGAGGCTGCAAGAACCGGAAGCGCTCCGCTGTGGTCGGTATGGGCATGGGTGATGATCGCCGCCTCCGGTCGCGGGGCGGTATCGAGTATCGACAGGTCAGGGAGTGGTGAAGTGCTGTCGCCGGGCCGGGTACCGCAGTCGATGAGGAGTGATTTGCCGCCGCATTCCAGAAGGGCGCAGGATGCACCGATTGAGTCTGCTCCACCAGCGAAAGTGATTTTCATTCTATCGGTTCATTGTCGAGTGCGGTGGCGGTGTCCTGCGGCAGGGGTGTCGTATCCGCGGGGGTGGTTTCGATCTTAATGGTGATTTCCGGATCGGGATCACTGCCCGGTTCTTCGGCAATAACGGAATGCGCCAGACAAAGGAGCGGCAGTAGGATATACAATGTAAGCAGACGTTGGCGCATGGTGGTAATGTTGTGGTGCCTGTCGGCAGGGCACCCGTGTTGTGGTGAATCGGTAAAGGTGATGTACTGAGGGAAAATACGTCTTTGGTGGCGGTGTATTGAACAGGGACGGAAAAAAATGTGCGTTACCTCATCTTTGCCACGTTCGACTGGCTGCACGGTGTCTCTTGTAGCATCAAAATAAATGTGGTGTTCCCGATAAAACACACCCTTCTTAAAGAGAGCATTTGGCAAGTTTACCACCAGCTTAAAGGCGGTAGATACTGCTTTCGAGCGGGAAAAATCTGCTTCACGATGTGGGACTGGCTGTTGAACGGGGGTGTGAGAGCTTATGCGCTGTAAGCGCCGAATATATCAGCCCGGGCCGGTGGCCAGGGGAATAGATTCTTGCAAAGAATAAGTAAGCCCTGAAAGGGCGGGATACTTATGTTTGCTGCAGGGTTGAGTTGAGTATATCGCCCTTACAGGGCTCACTTCTATTTATACCCGGGCTTTCGGCATAGGCTATAGTATGTCGCGCTTTCAGCGCTTTTGACTGCTGGAATCCATGGATGGGCAATTCTGCATTCAGCGTACTTCGGAGACCTGTCATTGTGATCATTTAAATGTTTAGTTTGACGGTAAATATTCGAAGAAAATTGAATGAAGATGATTGCCCTTTAAGGAGCGGGTTATTTAGATTGTTAAAGGGTCTATATTGCTGTTGTTATTCCTGTGATAAATCTTGGTTGTTTGAGATGAGACATTTTAAAAATTTGAGGTTCACTTTTAGTTGTGTTGGAAAATATAAAGATCGCTTTTTAGCAAAATCATTGATATCAAATCAGTTTTTATAGTTAAGGGGCAGTTGTGCCAGAAATAAATTGGAATGAGTTCGGTGAGTTAGTAAAAAATAAAAGAAAACAAATGGGGTTTAACCAAGCCCAAGTTGCTGAAATTATCGGCATTTCACAGCCTGCCATTTCACTAGCAGAACGAGGTAGTTTTACTGGAATGTGTGAAGAAAATATTGAAATGTTAAAGCTGATTCTTTTTATTAGTGAAGACGAAATACCAAAGTTTGAGCGGATAATCAACAATACAAATAGAAAGAAAGTTTTTATAAGCTACGCACATGAAGATGAACTATTTGTTAAAAGGCTATTGATTCATTTAAAACCTTTAGAAAAAAAGGGATTAATTGATGCATGGTCTGATAGACGAATCTCACCGGGTTCTTTATGGAGAAATGAAATTGAAAAAGAATTGAAAAATGCATATGCAGCAATCTTGATGATTTCTGCGGATTTCCTTTCATCTGATTTTATTATTGATAATGAATTGCCTCCTCTACTTGCATCGGCGCAAAATGAAGGTGTTACAATTATTCCCGTCATATTAAAACCATGCAGATTTGTAAGAGAACCCATACTAAGTAAATTTCATGCTGTTAATTCCCCAGAAGAGCCGTTATCGGGTTTGAATGAGCACAATTGTGAATTGATTTATGATGCTATTGCTCAGAAAGTTGAAGAATTCCTTTAGTCGAATTGGTAGGAAACTAAAATATAAATTCTCAAACGACGAAATTCGTAATACTACTCCGCGGTCTCCACTATACTATAACAGTGATTGCTCGTTTGTTTTAAAGATGGTATACATTTTAGAAGTTCTCTACTAAAACTGCAAACGAAGAGAAACGGCCCGCAGATCTCCTGGTCGGCAGAGCAAGGCACGCTGCCACCACGGTGATTCAACCGCCTCTCTCGGTAGGTAGCCTCACGTTACCGATCACCCCGTGGACATCTCCTCTCTTCGTCCCTAACACATTTCCGGTGAAAATTCCCCCGTAGATAACTCATTGAAATACTGCACAATTCAGGAAATGAGCAGCGGGGTCGGTTAAAACCATTGATTCCTGAGTGGGAATCGAGTATTTCTTGTACTGGCACCAGAGTTGGGGAGCTCTGCAGCGCTATTGATTGGCATTCTTAAAGGGGATGAAGTTCCTTACCTTATCCGGTTCTTCCCGGAATCAGAAAACATTCTTTTTTCCACCCCGCAGGTAATGTACAGGTATTTGAAAACGAGTTCTACTATATTTATACGGTATGCCGAATTTGGCACTGCTGTTATTAAAACTAAGGGGGTTGAGTATGTGTCAGCGTATAGTGTTCGGCCTGTTGTTTCTGGCCGCATTTGCCATCCATGCCCAGGATATTAATATCCATGGCAAGGTTACTAATTCGTCGGGTACTGCGGTTTCAGGGGCATTTGTTGAACTGGTAAAAGAGGGAATCAAGGATACCACCGGAGCCGATGGTACCTATCAGATTACCGATGCAACCGGCGTGATAGCGCAGTCCTTGCTGCCGCAAATTGAAAAGATCGCACTGGTTAAAGGTATGCTGAAACTCGCGCTTACAAAATTTTCACCGGTGAAGGTTGAAATTGTTGATGCAAGCGGCAATCTTCTAAAAAAAGAGGTGTATCAGAATTATGAAGCGGGGTATTACAGTCTGAATATCGCCGAACAGGTACGTTCCTCCAGTATGCTGCTCATTCACGCCTCGATCGGCAAACAAACAAAAACTTTCCGGTATTTTCCGCTGCAGAATGGCAGTTATGCAACGAACTCATCGGTTGAAGGAACTGCATCTGTTAGCGGCAAACTGGCGAAAATGGCCGCAGCGGTCAGTGACACAATTAAGGTAACTGCCGATGGGTACGCGGTGAAAATTACCCCGGTTACCTCCTATGATCAGGAACTGAATATTACTCTGGAAAAAGAGGTTGGAGACGCTGTTGCCGTACGGCTCGATCAGGAAAAGCAGACCATCCAGGGGTTTGGTATCAACATTGCTCTGGCACCGAATGCCTTGGGGTCAACGGTGATGAACGCACTCTTCAGCACCAGTGGTACAGATGCGCTTGGCATGTCTATCCTGCGTGTCGGTATGAATACGAACGGGACTCTTACCGGCAACACATCTGATTTATCGATAGCCAGAAACGCCGGTGCGAAAATCATCGGGTCCTGCTGGAGTGCGGAAGCGGGTTGGAAGGACAACGGTAGAACGGATCAGGGCGGGCATTTATACCCACAATATTATCAGCAATGGGCGGAGAGGATAGCCAACTTCGCGAAAAATCAGAATCTTTACGCCATGTCAATCGCGAATGAAGCTGATTTTGCATCGTGTAAGAATGATGGACCACCGTGTACTGATGACTACGAAACTATGGTGTATACTGCTAAAGAGATGGTGGAATTCGTCAAAGTGGCAGGGCCGATTTTCGATCGGATTGCTCCTAATGTTAAAATGATAGCACCTGAAGCATCGCTGTGGATACATGTGTGGAGCAATATATCGCCTGACGGAACAAAACTGCCCGGAGCGCCCAATGGCGGTTATCACAGCTCCGATCCGAATGAATGCGGATGTTACGCGAACGAAATAACCGAAGAAGCAGCTGCTCAATGTGCACAAAAGTGTAAAAGTGGGGATGGCTATGATTATGGCCACTGGCTGGCTGCGGACGAAGATGCATGGGACGCGTTCGACATCCTGGGCGTGCACGAGTATGAATCGCAGGTAGCGTATCCGTGGCCGGAAGATGTCACCGGCGGAGTGAGAACCAAGGAGATCTGGCAGACTGAAATGTCCGGTGTGATGTACTGGCCGGAACAGGGGCCGAGTACACATATTGAGAATGGCGTTGCGGTCGCACGGTGGATCCAATCGGCGCTCACCATAGGCGAGGCTTCGGCCTGGTGTTACTGGTGGTACGAAGCTTACTATCAGAACGACAACGAGGGACTGGCGATAACCCAGCCCGAGCCGAACAAAAAAGCCAAACGCTACTATACCATGGGTAACTACAGTAGATATATGCGCCCGGGCCAGAAGGTCGTTAATATTACCGGAACAGACAAACTTCCTGCAAAAGTTCTGCTTACGGCATCAAAAGATGATGACGGTAAGGTTGTTATTGTTGCGGTTAATGAGAATACCAGTGCTCAATCGGTTGAGCTTACCATTGCAGGTGGAACAGTTCCAGCTTCGTTCAAGCCGATCGTGACAAATAGCAGTGCAAACTGGTCTGAGAAGAGTAATGTTTCCGTGGCGAATGGTGTGCTGACTATGGAACTTGAAAAAATGTCGGTGACAACTTTTGTGAGTCAGTAATAGTATGTTTTGTCTCGTGTGATATTCTCTTGAATAAATTCATAACCACGGGGACCGGATGGTCCCCGTGGTTATTTTCAGAGAAGAAAGAGATTTCGGATAGATCACTGAATGCAATAAATCTGGTATCTACTAACTGACCTGAGAGGTGTTCTCTCGGTTTACCATTTATTCCTGGAGGGGGGAAGATTATGGCCCAACGTGTACTGTATTTTTTTATACTGATTGTTGCTGTTACGGCACATGCCCAGGACATCAATATCCGTGGTAAGGTTACCAATTCATCGGGTGTCGCGATTTCAGGGGCAGCTGTTGAACTGGTGGTAGAGGGAATCAAGGATACCACCGGAGCTGATGGTTCTTATGCGATCGCCTCAACCGGTGTTACCGCTTTGTCTTCGGTTCGGCCGAATGCCACAACGATAGCCCTCACTAAAGGCTTTCTGGAATTCAGTCTGGAGAACGCGGCTTCGGTAAAGGTGGAAATTTTTGATGTAAACGGCAACCTGCTAAGCAAAGAGTCGCGGAAGAATGCTTCGGCCGGGTTCTACCGTTTGAATGTTGCTGAAGTTTCGCGCACTTCAAACATGCTGGTTATTCATGCCTCCATAGGCCGGAGCACCAGGACGTTCCGCTACTTTCCGTTGCGGAACGGGGCATCTATGGTGAATTCGGCAGTTGAAAGCAACCCTGCCGCAGGTGGCACGACAGCAAAAATAACTGCCGCTATCAATGATACGCTTAAAGTCAGTGCTGCGGGTTTTACTCCTAAAGCAATACCGGTTACTTCGTATGACGCAGTGATGGATGTTACTCTTGATAGTGTCGGTGCAGGGCCGGCGACGGTGCAGTTGGGGCAGACGAAGCAGATAATACGGGGTTTTGGTATCAACAATACCTGGAAAAATATCGGTAGTGCTATACCCAAATGCTTTGACTCTACCTCAGGCCTTGGCATGAACATACTACGTGTCGGCATGCAGCCAAATGCAGACAGAGTTCAAGCATATCAGAGCTATGATGATGTAAAGGCCGCCGCCAGACTCGGTTGCAAGTATTTTATCGGAACGGTCTGGTCGGCACCGGCTCATATGAAGACAAATAATAATGTGAACGCTGGTGGGTACCTGAAAGAAGAATATTATCAGGAATGGGCAGAAGCGATCGCAAAATTCCCCTCGGTATTTAAAGCCGGGAGCGGTATAGATCTTTATGCCATGTCCCCTCAGAACGAAACAGATTTCGCATCCTGTGCTTCAAAGGGGCCACCGTGTACAGTTGATTACGTTACCATGCTGTGGACCGGGAAGATGTATGCAAAATTTTTTGAGATCGTAGGTCCACTGATTAAAGCTGCGGGATGCAAGGCGATGGCTCCGGAAGCGTCGGAATGGATTCATGCGTGGTCTGATTTTTCAGGTTATGGTGCTGAAATCCCAGGCCAACCGGATAATAAGGGCAGTTCCGATCCGCTCGGGTGCGGGTACATAGGGGTAGACGATCAACCTAAATGTGATCATGAAAGCGGGTATGATTACGGACACTGGCTCTATGAGAATAAAAAAGCATGGGATGCGATCGATATTTTCTCGACGCATCAGTATGATACACAGGTTGCGGAACCATGGCCTGATGATGTTCCACGAACAAATGCAAACGGCACAATCGAAGTATGGCAGACGGAAATGTCGGGCGTACGATATTGGCCGGAACAAGGTGACATTTCAGGGACTACCTGTACCTGTTCTTCCCATATTCAGAATGGTGTTGCTGTTGCCAGGTGGATACACAGCGCACTTACGGTTGGTGAAGCTTCTGCATGGTGTTACTGGTGGTGGTCGGTATCCGGTGATAATGAAGGACTTATTTGCGATGGTAATACTTTGACCAAACGGTACTACACCTTTGGTAACTTCAGCCGTTACATGCGTCCCGGCCAGAAGGTGGTCAATATTACGGGAACAAAATCGCTTCCTGATAAAGTGCTTCTTGTCGCATCAAAGAGCGATGCCGGTAAAGTTGTTATTGTTGCTGTCAACGAGACAACTTCCGCACAGTCGATTCCAATCACTATCACCGGTGGGACGGTACCGACTTCATTTAAACCAATCGTAACCGCAGATGGCAATAAAAACTGGTCGGAAGGGACTGCCGTTAACGTAACTGGTGGCGTTCTTACCGCTCAGCTTGAAGCGATGTCGGTGACGACGTTTGTGAGTCAGTAACTTTTTATAGGAATAGTTACTTTTTGTACTGAGTATTATTATCAAGGGGCCGGTTGGCCCCTTTTTTTTGGGGGGGAGGCTTTGAAATGGCTGGGCCTCGATACAATCCCGCGCGGCGGGATCACTCGGCCAGCGAGCACACCAATTACTCGGCGTGTGGAGAACGTTCCCCCCTTGCCGCTTATCGAGCGATGCACGGAGCCCGTCGAGGTGTAGACCGGTTGAGGTATGGAGTATTGAAGTTGAGGTCGTATCGAGATGAGCATCAAATTGGCTGGGCCTCGATACATTCCCGTGCGGCGGGATCACTCGGCCAGCGAGCACACCAATTACTCGGCCCGTGGAGAACGTTTCCCCCTTACCGTTCTTCGAGCGATACACTGAGCCTGTCGAGGTGTAGACCGTATGAGGTATGGAGGAGTGGAGTTGAGGTCGTATCGAGATGAGCACCAAATTGGCTGGGCCTCGATACTGCTTTCAGCCACTCGACCCGCAAAGCACGTTTCCATATATCGCACCTCGAGTGATCCCGCCGCGCGGGATTGTATCGAGAGGAGCATCATTTAAAGTTTTTCTTAGCACTCCGTTTCAGTGCATCGCCGTCACCTTCCACCAAAGCCTTCTTTTTTGAATGACTCCAGTTCTGGATCTGTTTTTCCCTGTGAAACGCCTCGTCGACTCTGCTGAATTCTTCAGAGTAAACCAGTTTAACCGGCAATCGTTTTAAAGTATGGTTTGCTCCTATGCCGGACTGGTGTTCATTCAATCTTTTATCGAGATTCCAGGTGCTGCCGGTATAGTAGGTACCATCGCAGCATTCAAGAATGTACATCCAGGGCATTTTAAGTCCTAACGTTCATCGAGCATCGAGCGATGCACCGAGCAAAGTCGAGGTGTTACCTTGGGAGAAGGCTAAAGATGAGGTCCAGCAGTACGAGATGAGTACCAAATTGGCTGGGTCTCGATACAGCCTTCGGCCACTCGGCCAGCGAGCACATTTCACCCTTACCGCTCATCGAGCGATGCACCGAGCCTGTCGAGGTGTAGACCGGCTGAGGTATGGAGGACTGGAGTTGAGGTCATATTGAGATGAGCACCAAACCGGCTGGTCTTGATACATATCGCATTCCTCGACTTTACCTTATATTCTGCCCTGTGGTGTGAATTTCTCATAGAGCATAATCGTTTTGAATACTGCATTTTTATCCATAACTCACCGATTATATGCCCTGATGAGAATAATACTGAATTAAAACTCAATTCAGTATTATTCCTTTAAACATCGGACACTACATCCATTGAAGGTTAAATAACTGGAAATATTGAGTACCCATGATCGACTGTACTCCATTTTGGCGATAAGACTTTCCGATATCCACCAAAATGCTCCATTCTTGAATGTAAAGCTTCCTGTAGTTGTAATATATCCGGGTGCTGGTGCACTGAAACTGGTTGTATTTATCACACCATTTGAACATACGACATCCATATTTAGATTCCAATACGTTGGATCTATCAATTCACAGTCGGGCCATGCATCAAAAAGTGTATTCCAATCAGTCTCTGTAGGTACTCGCCAGCCTGTGGGTGCAAGTTGCCCTGTCTCAACTGCTGCCCAGTCATATATCGCCCCATACACCTTGTTACTGATATCAAATTGAGGCCAGGCATAGTTCCCTAACGATGATTGGTTTTCCCAAGAGGCAGCATTTGAGGCATGAATAATTAAACTTCCATTTCTATATTTCGTTGTCTTGAGATTTTCCATCATCCATACCTGTGTACCGATTTTAACCTGATGGTACACATTTCCATCAACATCACTTACCGTACTTACCGAAAGTGTCGCAGAACAATCATCGCTCCCTGCGGTATTAGATACAATGCACCTATATGTCCTTGAAGCTGAGACATCACTTTTTGTCAGCTTTGAAGTAGTGTAACTTGATCCGGTAGCACCACTAATTTCAGTCCCATTCAACTGCCACACGTAGCTTAAATTTACACCAGTGGCAACAACCGTAAAGGTTACCGAATCATTTACGGGACAATTCTTGTTACTTATCGGAGTAGTGATGGAGGGTGGGTTCATTTCCCACTTTGCGTACAAAGTAATTGCCGATGAACCTACTTGTATAGTATTCGGATTATTGTACACTGTACCTGTTCCTCCAGAATTTGTCGTCCATCCTGAAAATGTGTATCCGTTTTTATAGAGGGTACCTGTATTTCCGGCTACTGTTACCATTTCACCACTCTCATATTTTCTACTGTCTGTTGGGACGTTTCCTCCATCTGCGGTATTGGAGTAATAGGTTACCGTATATACCTGTACCCAGCGTGCATGTATCGTTCGATTGGCTGTGATGGGAGTAGCGAAATCAAACGCGGTTGTAAAGGCACTCGAAGTATACCACCCCTTGAATGCATACCCGGAACGCTGTGGAGCCGGTGGCTCCTGTGCATTTTCGCCACGTACCACTGACTGGCTTGCAATTGCGGTACCTCCATGCATATCAAACGACACCGTGAAACTCGGAATCGACGTCACGGTCAACGTCGCCTCATCACTTGTCGTACTTCCCACCGCATTCGTCACGACACAATCATACTTAGTATCATTCATCGCAGTTGTCACTGATGAGATTGAATACGAACTGCTGTTTGTACCGACATTTGTCGTCTCATTTCTTCGCCACTGATACGAAAGTGTCCCGAATCCGTTTGCGGATGCGGTAACACTGAAGGTTACACTCTGTCCTTCTTCTTTAGTTTGGGACAGGGGATGTACGGAAATGGTGGGCTGGCTTCCCCCGGTGGTAAACGTGCCTGCAGAAGACTGCACCACATCGGGATACTCTGTCGATGCACTTTTTGCCGTTACCTGCCAGTAGTACGTCTGATTGTAGGCAAGCGGACTGCTTACTGCTGCCATCTTTCCACTGACTGTCGCCGTACTGCTGAGGCTAGTCTGCGAGGTTCCATAGCTAACGGTAACCACAACACTCTCTCCATCCTCATCATCGCCTCCGGTCCATTTAAAGGTAGGCGAAACGGAAACATCGCTTGCGCCTGGAGCCGGATTCGTCAGTGTGATCGCTGCCGGTTTGGTGTTGTAGTTGAGAGTTACAGACTCTTCACTGGGGTTACTGTTTACCGAACCGTCAATGGCCGTGAACGTTATCGTATTTTCTCCGTAGGAATTTAAGTTGTAATTATAAGCATACGTATTGTTCGTCCCGGCGGTTAATGCCAGAGCCGTCCCACTGTTAAGTTTTGCAGTGACCGAGGCAACATTGTTGGGATCACTAACCGACACTGTGATTGTTCCGGTGGCTGCAGTTACCCGGTCGCCGTCTTCAGGACCGGCAGTTTGTGCAATCTGCGGTCCGACTGTATCTTCGGCTGTCGGGTCTAACGTGGTGAATGAGAAAACAGAGGATTGTACCGTGTCGGGATATGCCTTCGACCAGGCGATCACCTGCCAGAAATACTCAGTTGTCGGTGAAAGCGCCTGTGCTGATCCCAGTGTTGTCATGTTACTAGTCAGTACCGCCGTCATTTGTGATAAACTTGTCGCAGCTGTACCATATACCACCCGGTAGAACACTGAATCTCCATCGGCATCGGTGCCGCCTGTCCAGGTGAACGACGGCGTCAAACTCACATCGGTTGCTTTGTCCTGCGGACCGCTCGGTGTCACCGATGTTACTTTGGTATTGTAATTCAGGGTAATCGATCGTGATCCCTCGTTACCACCGGTTGCCCCATCTTTTGCAAAAAATTTGATGCTGTTTTCTCCGAAATCCGGGAGTTCATAACTGATCGTGTAATTGCTGTCCGAAGAGGTAACCGCAGCTATAAACACATCATTCAGTGTCCACCAGACCGAGTCCACACCACTGTCATCGGTGATGGTGTAGGTGATGGTTCCGGTTGCGCTGGTAACACGATCACCGCTTTCAGGGCCGGCAGTCTGCGAAAATACTGGTGCTTCACCATCTTCCATCGAGGAATCGTAGGTGAGTGAAATCGTTTCTGAGCAGCTGTTCTTCTTCATGGATTTATCGGTTGCAGTAATGATCACCTCTGCAGCAGTACCTTCGGTCAGACCTGTGATTTCCACAGACCAGGTACTGTCATTTTCCATACTGCCATCAAACGTTCCAGATGCGGTAGTAAAGGTGACCTTATCCACTCCCGCACCGGCATCTTTCACTATGACTGATACCGTTGTCTGTGAGGAACTGACGGTTTTGCTTTCCGTTGACGGGGAAAGCAGGATGATCTCAGGAGCGGCCCCGTCACCGGGGGCGACGTTCAACGTAAGGGAAAGATCCTGTGAAGTTTCACCGCGTTTTCCGGTAATCGTGACCGGTACACTTGTTTCACTTCCCCATGGTAGTGTATACTGCCACGTACCGCTGCTGGTGATACTGCCGAGGGACACTGTCGGAGAAACCTGTTCAATTAGAATACCTTCAAAAAGATAAAGAGACAGGTCAACCGAGCACTGCTGCCCTTCCACTGCATCGACAGAGGTGGATGTTGTTGTCCACACTGCATTGTTCTGATCAACAAAAGTAAATGTATACCCGGTGGTATCAGTGAATACACCGTTGGTGGTGACAATGGAAAAAGAGAGTGTGCCTTCGGTAGCAGAATTGACTGCAATGAGTATTGAATCTAAACCATTCGGGATTACCGTGGCAATCTCGGCCGGAAGATCAAGTGCATCGAGCAGTTGCATTACAACACCGTTTGCGACCTGTTCCGGAGTAAGGGTGAAGACGAGGGTGTCCGGAATTTCGGTGATAAGGGTCTGCGGGTTTTCGGAGGAATTCGGGGTAATAGATTCGAGCACGGTGACGGCAACTGACGCGCTGGTGCTGAGATCCCCGGCAGTTGCATTGAGCGTAACAGTGTAGGTATCGGCAACCGCGGGATCAAAGTGGATCAATATTGTATCACTCGATACCGGTGTGATGAGCTGTACCTCGGTGGAATCCAATTCGGGATTACATGCAATAGTGTAATTGATATTGTCTGTATATGATGCATCCATAACGAAAAGCAGCGTGTCGGTTTTTCCTGTATGTGTGGTAAATGCGGCAGGTGTAACACTGAAGGCGAGCACGGGCTCACCGGAGAGTACAACCATAATGAGCGAGTCGGTTTTTGCTTTAAATGAGTTGTCGAGATATTCTGCGATCACCTGAAGGGTACAGATCCCTTCAGTTTGAAATTGCGGATTGAAGAAGACCGTATCCTCATCGTTTAAAAGTGTTGGTTGTATGGTGGTGTCGAGGTTGCCACAGGTTGAGGTCACGCTGTAAAAATTGATATGCTGCGGGTACATTACACGCATCCCGATTTTTTTTGTATTACCCTGCTGGACGGTGTTGTTGCCATCCGGCAGAAACATGACGGTGGAATTTTTCGGATCCTCTGCCTGGTTGGAGGGCAGGGTACAGGTGATCCAGAAAAGGATGCCGGTGCAGATACAAAACAGTAGTGCGTGAAAATATCGGACCATGGGGGGCCTCCGTTTCCCGAATATACGGGAGATTCAGGTAGAGCAAAGAAATGGTTTACTGTTTTGAAAAAAAGATACGTTGAATCGTGAGGATATTTTCTGCCTCCAGATTCCTTTTTTTCAGAAAAACTGTAAGAAAAATATATTGTTTTTAAAGAGGAAGAAGTGATGAAGCTCACGTTTTACCTGTTTTATTCGTTACCGCTTATCGAGTTGCCGGTAGTGAGGGTGCAGAAATGCAGGCGCCGGCAGTACCGAGATGAGCATCAAATTGGCTGGGTCTCGATACAGCCTTCGGCCACTCGACCAGCGACGCATACTTCTCCAGACCCCTTAGCCAGCGGAGCTGGTATCCACTTACCGCTCGGCGGCCCGTGAAGCTATTTCCTTTTGGTTACCGAGTAGGTTTGTAGACCGTATCGAGGTATACCGTTCATCGAGCGATGCACCGAGCCCGTCGAGGTGTAGACCGGCTGAGAAATGGAGAAATTGGAGTTGAGGTCGTATCGAGATGAGCATCAATTAGCCTGGGTCTCGGTACAATATCCTGCAACTCCCGGTACCCAAATTCCTGCACCCTCCTGAACTGGAGGAGCCTGCGAGTCAGATTTTATGGTGTATATTATCTCTATGATAATAAGTATTCTGCCATTTGCAGAGTCTTGTGTTTGAGATTGCTGGTAACCTATTTTCATTGATTATCAGAATCTGATTATACATTCACGGCATTATTTCATTATTCAAAGGGGGGAATATGCCAAAGGAAAATTTACGGTTCACCTTAGCGGTTTCCGCACTATGCGTCATGGCGTCTGTTGTCGCTACCATGGCTGCTCAACCTTCAGACAGCAGTTTTGTGATCGTTTCCGGTAAGGATAATTACTGGAAGGTCGGGACTATTTCCACCAGTACCGGAAATGCCACCGTGACAGTCAATGAAAACGAAAAACACCAGAAGTGGCAAGGGTTTGCCGGTACTTTCAATGAAGCGGGGTGGGATGCGCTTCAGGTACTCAGCGAAAGTGAGCGCAACCGTGCGATTAAACTGTTGTTTGATGAAAAAGATGGAATGGCCTTTACGTGGGGACGGATTCCTATTGGCGCAAGTGATTATGCGCTCAAACGGTATTCTCTCGACGATTCCAATGGCGACGACTATGAGATGAATAACTTCTCAATCGATCGGGATAAGCAGTATCTCATTCCTTATATCAAAGCGGCGCTGGCGGTTAAACCGGATCTGAAATTCTGGGCAAGCCCATGGACTCCTCCACCATGGATGAAGACCGGTGCAGTGGATGCCGGCGGTTATGACGGTGGTGCGTTTCGCAACGAGCAGAAGGTGCTCGAAGCCCATGCTCTTTATTTCTCCAAATTCATCAGTGCATATAAAGGTGAAGGCATAAATGTTACTGCAGTATGTCCGCAGAACGAGCCCGGATACACACAGAATTATCCGAGTTGCGGATGGGGTAAATACCGTAAACCCGATAATTCCAATGTTGACGGTACTGAATATCTCAGCACCTTCGTAGCTGATTATCTTGGTCCGAAACTACAGCAGGATGCACCTCAGACACAGATATGGTTCGGTACCCTTTCCAATGATGTTTTTGCCAAAGCATATTGGGATGCCGCCAAGTCGAAGGCGGGAGATATCATTAAGGCCGTGGGGCTTCAATGGAATAACTCATCAATGGCGCCGGCTATCGAAAGCGCCGGCTATTTGGTACTTCAGAGTGAGCATCAGTGTGGTAATTATCCGTGGCTGACCCCACCCAACAATCCCTATGCGACCAGCCCGGCTGATGCAAATCGTGATAATTTCTTACGGGACATGGCTCCAAACAACCATGCCTACGGTGAAGAGAGCTGGGATCTCATCAAAACATGGCTCAAATCGGGAACTAATGTTTACAGCGCCTGGAATATGGTACTCGATACCAAGGGTTTCAATCTGGATGAATCTCGGAAATGGCCTCAGAATGCTCTGCTTGCAGTTGATCGTCAGGCAAAGACGCTTCAGGTGACCCCTTACTACTATGTGATGCGCCACCTTTCACAGTATGTGGATACCGGTGCGGTCCGCATTGGTGCAAACGGTGGAGATGCCCTCGCCTTCAAGAATCCCGACGGAAGCATCGTTACCATGGTATTCAATTCAGGAAACAACCAGTCTAACATGGTTATCGATGTTGCCGGTGAAAAACGGCAGATCAGTGTTCCCGGCCGGGGTTGGGCCTCACTCTGTGTGAATTGGCCGAAGCCCACAAAAGCAATTGGTGAAATTGCCGGTAATCAGGCTGTTGGAAACGGGTTCAAAGTCATTTCCTGTAAAAACGGGTACCGGGTTCTTCTGCCCTCAAAGGATGCCGGAAGACTCGAACTGTTGACCCTCAATGGCCAGGTTCTTGCATCACGTGCAATTCCACAGGGAAGCAGTGAACTCCTGTTAGGGAAGCTTCCAGCCCGTTCCGGTCTGCTCCTTGTACGCATGGTAACCGGTGCTGAGGCCAAAACTGCACCTCTTTTCGTCTACTGATAACTTTCAGGAGTGCCGGTTAATTCCGGCGCTCCCTCTTCTCTCCGATAGTTCACTTCATCAAACCGGTAAGGCACCTTTCACGTTTTCATTCTCTCCAGAGAATGAAAATTTCACTTTACTGTACTTCCGGACACCGGTAGTGAACTTTCTTCACCCTCCTTCCTACTAAAAATTCTTGTTTCCTACTAATTTGAAGTGCAACCTTTTTTTCTTGAAGGGGAGAATATGCGGTTACTGAAAGCTGTAGGGGTAGTTATAATCTGTTTGAGTACTGTCTGGGCTAAATTCGATCCCTGCAGGTTCAATTTCGGTCAGAAACTCGATACCGGCAATTTTGACAAGGTTGATATCATTGCTCAATACACCTGGAAGGGTACCGGGCTCGAGAGTGATATAGTCAACATGCTCCGTACCTGTAAAAACAATAACAAAACTCCTGCGCTGTATATGTATATCATCGCGAAATCCTCCGGTCTTGGCGACTGCAATACCGGTGGAGGCCTCTGTTCTGAAGGTGCGAATTACATCAGAAACAACAAGAACAAGATCAAGGATATCTACAAAAATTACGCGACTGGTATCCGTGATGCGTTTGGAACCGCCGATCCGATTATACTTTTCATGGAACCGGACTATTATCAGTACGCCCAGCCCGGTTCACAAAACGGCAATCCGCTCTCTTTTCAGGAAGCAGGGACCTTCATTGGTGAATGCATTGATATCATGAAGGCGGAACTGCCTAATGCACTGGTATCACTCGATGTAAGTCCGTGGGTTGAAGATCAGGGAACCACTACCAGCTGGTTTTCCGCACTGCCGCTCAGTAAGGTCAATTACATCAATACGTCCGGTGGCGTTTCAAAAGCGAATAGTTCTCTTATTAAAAATGAAAATAAACTTACCTGGCAACGGGTCCATGATGTCACGAAAAAATGCATTTTCGCTGATGCAGGGTATGGCGTCGGCGGTGGTGGAACCGGTCATGACAACGACTGGGACAACGTGTCGAACATCAATAATCGTATTCGGGATGGTGTCATCGGCGTGGTCCAGTTTTCACCGAAATCCGACTGGAACAATACGCTGAGTTCAATCAGCGGACAGCTCGATAAGCCGATTTGTCCCTGTACCGGTATTGTAAAAACCGTCTACTCACTAAGTCTCGATATCGGTGTTGGCGGCAGAGTCACCCGGAGTCCCGATGCCACTACCTACGATTCCGGTGCAACGGTAACCCTGACGGCAATTGCAAATGCAGGGTACAAATTCAAAGAGTGGGGGGGCGATGCTTCGGGAACGAGCACAACGCTCACGGTCAAAATGGACAAAGACAAAAGTATCACAGCGACCTTTGTTGATCCCAATGCCAAACCAACCTATTCCTTAACGATCACTACCAAGGGATCCGGTGTGGTAACGGTTACCCCTGAAAAGGCGCAGTATGACAGCGGTACAACGGTTACCCTGTCCACCGGTACGGTGAACGGTGCCACGTTCACCGGGTGGAGCGGAGATCTTTCCGGATCGAATCCTGCCGCAACGCTGGTGATGAACAGCAACAAGTCGGTAACCGCAACATTCTCCGGTAGCGATATCGTTCTTCCGGAAAATCTGGTAAAGAATGGTGATTTCTCGAACGGTGACGACAACTGGACCTTCGGTGCCTACGAGAGTGCCTCTGCGGAAGGGTCTGTCGAGGGTGGTGCCTTTGCCGTTTCCACCCAGAGTGCCGGAACGGAAGAGTGGCATATTCAGTTGTATCAGGAAGGTATTGCACTTACCAAGGGTGAAAAATACGATTTCGTGTTCACCGCTTCGGCGCAATCTCCCACGCAGATAATCGCCAATGTCGGTATGGCATCGGGTGATTACACCAGTTATTCACAGGCTAAAAAAATCAATCTGACAACCGAACCGCAGAAATTCACCATCTCGTTTACCATGCGGGAAGCGAGTACCACCGACGCGCGTCTTGAGTTTAATTCCGGGGTTTCCAGTGGTAGTTGGGAAATCGACGATATTTCGCTATCCAAACAGCTGGTTATCGGTGTTACGGCACCAGCACCGTTCATCACAAAGGCGGGTGGGGCTCTCCCGGTAGCGTCGGATGCCCGCGCAACGGTCTCATGGTACGATTTTCATGGACGGCTGCTCGGTCAGCAGTCTGGAACGTACCTTGATTGTGTGAATCATCAGATGCGGATTTTCCCCGGAAGCTGTATCACCGTTCTTGAGGTCGGCAAGCAGAAAATTGTCCGCAGGAATGTTTCACTAAGCAGGTGAATTCCGCAAGGTTTTATATATATTGTTTCGCGGCATCTCGTTTGAGATGCCGTTTTTATTTTGGTGGGCTAACTGGTTATTGGACCAGCAGAAACTGCCGTTGTCACCCCGGCGACCGCGAAGCAGCGGCGTAAGCCAAACCGGGGTCCGGAGAATAAAGGGCGTTAGTTGTTTTAACTGTTCAAGTCCGGGTAGCATTTACAAATAAATATCGACAAGCCCTGATTGGGCATACTACCACTGTGTGTCAGCTGATTTCAGCTTTATATTCCGCCCTTACAGGGCTTATTTATTTCCTTTCGGTCCTGGTGTTCCCGGGCTTTCGGCCCGGGCTGTTGTACCTCGCGCCTGCAGCGCTTTTCAGGTGTCCTTTCCAGGGAAATCTGCGTCATCCGTCGACTTTTTCCCGGGGGCCTCCCGGTTGTTTTCCGTTTTCCATCGGGTAATATCGTCACTGCCGATGCATTCGGCCGCATGGTCGCACCACGCCATACAGCTGGAACCGACCTGCCGGTTGACTATCTTTTTGCCGCAGCCGGGACATGGCCGTACAACGTCGTCCTTCCAGAATTCAACCGCGGTTCCGCAGTGCGGGCAGGACTGTTCGAATATATCCTTCGGTTGCCAGTTCTGAGGATTCATGCCGGGACACTGTGCTTTCATAGTCAAAAGATAGGATATGCAGTGCGCGTAGCACAATCATGCCGCACGGTTCCGCTGCAGGAGTGGGGTGAAGGTATTTCGTTGGAACTGGCGGCGAGGGGGTGTTATTTTGCATTGCATATGAAAGCAGGTACAGCATGAACCGTTCCGGCACCGCCGATCTTCCGTTGCACACCGGGCGCGTTCCCCCATGGCTCTATGAGCGTATGGCGGCAATCGGCAGGGAGATCATCCGGGCTGTGGCAATGGAGCATGGAACCGAAGGGGTGATCGCCCGTCTGGCAGATCCGTTCTGGTTTCAGGCCCTCGGGTGTGTCATGGGGATGGACTGGCATTCCTCGGGTATCACTCCGTCGGTGATGGGAGCGCTCAAGCAGGCGGTCAATCCGCTATTCGGGGAACTCGGGTTGTGGATCTGCGGCGGCAAGGGTAAACATTCGTTGCGCACTCCGCAGGAACTGATCGGCTTCGCCGACCGGACCGGATGTGACGGCACTGCGCTGGTGCGGGCGTCGCGGCTCAGCGCCAAGGTAGACAACACCTGCATTGACGACGGATTCCAGCTCTACCATCACTCGTTTATTGTTTCGCGCAGCGGTGAATGGGCGGTGGTGCAGCAGGGGATGAATACGGCAACCGCGTATGCTCGCCGGTACCATTGGCACAGTGCGAATATCGCTTCGTTTGTGGATGATCCGCACACCGCGGTGATCGGTGAAAACTGCGGGGTGATCATGAATCTCAGCGACGCGCAGGCCGCAAAAAACAGAGAAGGCATAGTGGCATTTCTGGGGCAGCACCCGGAAGTGCAGCAGCGTGAGCTGCGGCATCTCTCGTTCGATCGCCCCCATGCGGTGCCGCCGTCGCTGGTTCATTCGAAGCGGCTCGGTGCGGTATTGACACTCGCGTATGACCGGCAGTATACCGAATTTACCGATGCACTCCTGCACCCCGGTATCGGGCCACGGACCGTGCAGGCGCTGGCACTCATCAGCGAGGTGATGTACGGACAGCCGTCGCGGTTTTCCGATCCGGCACGATTCACCTTTGCTCACGGCGGGAAAGACGGTCATCCGTTTCCGGTGCCGCTCGCGGTATACGATGAAAACATCAGGATACTGCGCGGTGCGGTTGAACGCGCCCGTATCGGAAGACAGGAGAAACTCCGGGGAGTGAAACTGCTCTCGGCAATGGCAAAACGGATCGAGGAGCGGCGTGATCCCTTTGCTGATGTGGAACGGGTTATTGCCCGTGAACGGCGCATCTCAGGCAGATATGGTGGGATGACGGTCGGAGGACCGGTTGCCGCGCGTTCAGTGGAAACAGGTGTTGAACAGATGTCATTATTTTTCCCTGATGGGAAATCACGTTTATAGGAGGTGGTGGTGGGAGATTTGTATCGATTCGGCGTGTCGCTCGAGAAGGAGCTGATTGATGAATTTGATGCTCATGTCAAAGAGAAAAACTATCCGAACCGTTCGGAGGCGATCCGAGATCTGATCCGGCAGGAGCTTACCCGCAGAGAGTGGGCTGCGGGGGGCGTGGTGGCCGGAGCGGTGGTCATGACCTACGATCACCACAAGCGGGAATTGGTCAATAAACTGCTGGATGTGCAGCACGATTTTCAGGAGTGTATTATTTCGACACAGCATGTGCACATGGATCACCAGCACTGCCTGGAGATCATCGCCGTCAGGGGCTGTGCGCGTACCATCGAACAGCTCGCGGCTTCGATAAAGGCTCATATGGGGGTAAAACAGGTCAGTATGTGCCTTGCGATGACCGGTGACTGAGTGCGGTTGCCTGTTCCCGAACGGGCTGCGTTTCGGAGGCGGTCAGAAACTATTTTTAACAGGTAACACGACTGGCGCACAAGATGGGTAAACCATCGGGGAGTAAACCGGAACTGTCGCGCGCCTGGGCAGACGGATCACCTTACTGCAGGGAGAAGGGTATGTCTGCAAATGCACTTACCACCTATCTGACGGGGAGAGATCCGCAGCAGATCGACCCCGGATTCGTCGGGTACCTCGCCAATCTTACTCAGGTAGCCTCTGTTGCCCCGTCGGTAGCAGCTACCATCGTCAGCGAACTCGCTGATCAACGCTCCAATCTCAAACTCATCGCAAGTGAAAACTACTGCTCGCTGGCAACACAGCTTGCCATGGGAAATTTGCTCACCGATAAATACGCGGAAGGATTTCCCGATCACCGGTTCTACGCCGGTTGCGCCAATATCGACGCTGTTGAAGCCTACGCTGCGGAGCAGGCGTGTAAACTGTTCGGGTGTGATCACGCCTATGTGCAGCCGCACAGCGGAGCCGATGCGAACCTCATTGCCTACTGGGCGATACTGGCAACCCGTGTTGAAACCCCCGCGCTCGAGGAACTCGGTGAAACCAATCTCGCCAAACTCTCGCGCGACGACTGGAACCGTATCCGTGAGAAGTGCGGTAACCGGAAACTCCTCGGCATGGATTATTACTCCGGTGGTCACTTGACCCACGGGTACCGGCACAATGTTTCCGCGCAGATGTTCGATGCCTATTCCTACGGTGTCGATCGGACTACCGGTCTTCTTGACTACGATGCGCTGGAGAAAACGGCAATGGAACTTCGTCCCTTTATCCTGCTCGCCGGTTACAGTGCATACCCGCGGAAAATCAATTTCGCCCGGATGCGGCAGATCGCCGACAAAGCGGGAGCGGTGTTCATGGTCGACATGGCCCATTTTTCAGGCCTGGTTGCGGGTGGGGTGTTTACCGGTGATTATAACCCGGTACCGCATGCGCACGTGGTGACGACTACCACCCACAAAACTCTGCGGGGGCCGCGCGGCGGCATGGTACTTTGTACGGAGGAATTTGCTGGAAATGTTGATAAAGGTTGTCCGCTGGTGATTGGTGGCCCGTTGGCGCATATCATCGCAGCGAAAGCGGTTGCATTTACCGAGGCAAATCTGCCGGCATTTAAATCCTATGCATCTTCAATCGTCGATAATGCGGCGGCACTTGCCGGGTTCTGTGCCGAAGCCGGAATGAAGGTGGCAACCGGGGGTACCGACAACCATCTGTTTCTGATCGATGTAACACCGTTTGGTATTACCGGTCGTCAGGCGGAGAGCGCGCTTCGTGACTGTGGTGTAACGCTCAACCGCAATTCGCTCCCGTACGATGCAAATGGTCCGTGGTATACCAGCGGTTTACGGGTAGGAACACCGGCGGTAACCACCCTCGGTATGAAAGAACCGGAAATGAAGGAGATTGCAGCTATAATTTACCAGGTACTGTCAAATACCACGCCCACGGACATCACCTCGGGTAAAAATGCCGGGACAAAAAGCAAGGCGAAATATGTGGTCGAGGCGTCAGCTGCTGCGCAGGCCAAAGAGCGTGTTGGTACGCTCCTCGACAGGTTCCCGGTATATCCGGAACTGGATCTCTCGTTGTTGCAAGAGGCGTTTCCGACTGTGTGATATACCACTGTACTCTTGTTTGACAGGGCACCTTCGGGTGCCCCTTTTTTTTCTGCGAAACCGCAGTGAGCTGTTTGCACGACCCCGACAGGGGTGCAGGTATTCCGGATGGCTTTTGTGCCGGGTATACCGGCGGGTGGTATTCACTGAATTCCCGTATACGCCCGGCAGAGAACCGTGTGGTTTCGTTTCCCGCCATTCATATCTTCGGCGATGTCATATGGCTTAAAACAGGGTGAATTACGGTCCGAAACAGGGGTAAAATGAAAAAAAGGTAATAATAACAGTGTTTTTGTTACTTTTTTCTGGACAACAGATCAGCACTGATTTATACTTCTTCCATGTTTTCTAATATCCTTTCCACTTTGTCCTAACAGAAGGAGTGCGCATGGCAGCAAAGAGCCTGACGCAATCTCAGATCATTGCGAAGCTAGCGGAAGACAACGAACTTCCGAAAAAGCAGGTGAAGTCTCTTCTCGACAATCTGGCAGCCCTGGCATGCAAAGAAGCCAAAAACGGTTTCACATTGCCCGGTCTCGGCAAGTTGATTCTGGTGCAGCGCAAGGCCAGAAAAGGACGTAATCCGGCAACGGGAGAAACAATCAAGATTCCCGCAAAGAAAGTTCTAAAGTTCCGGGTCGCGAAAGCTGCAAAAGACGCAGTGGTAGGTGGTGCCGCCAAAAAACCGGCAGCAAAAAAGGCCGCCGCTAAAAAACCGGCAAAAAAGGCCGCGAAAAAGAAATAACAAACTGTTGAAAATGTAAATCAGTACAAGGGGAGGCAACTCCCCTTTTTTATTGTATCTCCATCAGCCGCTGCCGCAGCTGTTGCATGTCTTCTGGCAGAGGGGCTTCAATACAACATTCCTCGTTTTTCGCGGGATGATGAAATACTATTTTGCCGCAGTGCAGTGCATGGCGTTGCGCCGGATGCCAACTGCCCGTCTCGTCTGGATTCTCAGCTGGTTTCTCAGAAACACTCACCGATGATCCATAGAGCTGGTCACCAACAATCGGATGACCGATAGCCTTACAATGAACTCTGAGCTGGTGCGTGCGCCCGGTAAGTGGATGGAGTACCAGGTGCGCGAAACCGTTACCTGCCGGTGTGCAACGTTCCACCAGGGTAACTGCCTCTTTTCCGGATGCATCGATTCTGAATTTTGATGCGAATCCGGGGCCGTTGTCCTTCCCGATGGGGAGTTCTATCCGGTCGATTGTTGAAGGTATACCTTCAACAATCGCATGGTACCACTTGTGTACGGTCCGTTCTCTGAACTGATCGGCAATCTCCGCCAGCAGCTCGGATGTTTTGGCGACAAGGACGATTCCCGAAGTATTGCGGTCGAGCCGGTGTATGCTGTGGGCTGCGGGATAGGGTGGAACGTGTACCGATCGCAGCTGGTACATCAGGTTGTTCCGGAATGATCGGCCCGCCCGATGGATAAGCAGATTTCCCGGTTTGTTTACTGCCAGCAGCCACTGATCTTCATAGAGAATGGTGTAATTGAGGTCCGCCGGGGGCTCGTCAAATTCTCCCGCGTCGTATTCCACGGTCTGTTTGCCGATAATGGTATCCTGCGGCAGGGCGGTTCTGCCGTCGATGCATATTTTACCGCTGTTGATAAGCGAGACCCAGTCGGCGTGCGAGTGGTAGGTAAACCGCTGCGCAAGGTATTCGACAACCGGTTGCGGTGTGGTAACATTGACAGGTACACAAGAGGAAAATTTCATACTGCCGGTTCTGATCTTTCCTGCCGCACTGCGGTCCGATCGCGGTGAAGGTGCGGCACCGTTTATGGTGCGGAAAAAAGAATAACGGGAAAATACAACGGGGAACGGACGGTTACCCCTTAGAGTTCATTGATATAGAGCGGTTTGTAACCCAGGTAGGTATTGTGGTAGTAATTCATGATGATCATTTCGGTACGGTGCGACTGATCGATATTGATAATCAGCCGGTCGATGTATTTGCGGGTGATGAACAGTCCTCGTCCGTGAGTGTCGAAAAGACCGAGGGGGAGTCCGTCATCGTTCTGGGAGATCTGCCGGTTGAGCCAGTACAGCACGTCCTGTTTCTTGAGGTGTCCGCCGAGATCCGTAATCGAAATAGCAAATTTATCACTGTCTTTGGCCACATCCACGATAACGGCCTGCTCGTCAGGGAGCGTGAAATCGTGTACCCAGAGTTCTTTCTTTTCCGCCGGCTCCCGGCGTATACCATAGAAAATTGCATTGGTCAGAAGTTCAATGATCACCAGTTCGAGCTTTTTGGCGTAGGGTATCGCTCCCACGAATGAGACGAGTTGCGCCGCATGCTGCTCAAGTTTTTTAGAGGTGTTGATTTTCAACTGCATGCGGTCGGCTGGTGACGGGAAATACCGGTCGAGACCGAAAATGTCATTTGTCAATAGATTGGTCAACAGTGTCGACAATTCCTCAAAGTTGAAGGGAATGGTTTTGACGAAGATATTGCCGATATCGTATTTCAACGCCAGTTCAAGGTAATCTTCAACATTGTAGGCGGTGATGAGCACCCGTTTGATATCGGGATGTTTTACCCGGATTTCCCGGAGCAGGTCGAATCCTTTCATCCCCGGCATATTTATATCCGAAAGAACAAGGTCAACCGGTTGCGTTTCAAGCAACTCGAGCGCTTTCTTTGCATCGGAAGCTTCGAATACCGTGTACCCTTCAATGTTCTGCAGATATTCCATAATGAGCGAGCGTATCTCAATTTCATCATCCACCACCAGCAATTTGAATTGACTCAGATCCATGCTAAGCATTCTTTCGATCAGTGTTTCTCGGTCCGATTATCTGTAAGGGCAGTGCTGTGTGGTGTTGTATATAAACAGGGCCTGGTGTCATGATTTAATTTTTTCTGAATGAAACTATATTTTTCCGGTCATTTTATGCATTCAGTTTCGATTGTTTCCACCGTCCGGCGATGTTTTCCCGTGTTCACACACTGGATGCATCTCAGGGCATTCCGGGGCGCAACGGTATTTGCAACTGGTATTGCCATGGCGAGTGGTATCCCCCTTGCGTTAACGTGCGCAACAGAGAAATTGTACTATAGTGCACTTGCCGGTGCAATAGTCGCCATTACGGCAGGAGTTCTCTGCAGGAAAATCTGGATCAGTAGTATCGCATTTCTTATCGCCGGAGTTGCAGTTGTCGGTTTTCACCGGATCGGAAGTGAGCAGACTGCGGTGGCAATACGGCAACTGCAGAAGAAACAGGTACACATTGCCGGAGATATCATCACTGCTCCCGCTCCCAGGCGGGACCGGTTCGTCTGGTTGCTCAGGCTTGGGGAGGTGAACGGTACAAGCACCTCACCACTGTGTGGTAAGATTTTCACCTGCAGCAGCGCGTTGCTGCCTCAAGCTACCGGAACCCTGTCGGGTACCGGTTCTATCGTTTCGCCCGATACGAGGAAAAACCGGTTTGATTTTGATGAAGAGTCGTATTTCCGGGCCAATGGCATTGCCGGTAAAATCAGGGTGGATCAGCTGCTCGCCGTAACACCTCCTGAGTCGTGGCATGCGAAAGCAGCGGCATGGTTTCGGGAGCAGGTTATCACGGTCCTCAAGACCTACCCGAATCCCGACCACCGTGCGCTGGTGCGCGCATCGTTCCTCAATGAAAAGGCATATCTCGCTCCTGAAATTAAAACGGCATTCAGGAGGTCCGGACTCTATCATCTGCTCGCACTCTCAGGATTGCATGCGGGAATCCTTTTGGCGGCAGTGTATCTGCTTCTGTCGCTGGTACCGATTGCCGCAGTGGTACGGCACCTTCTCGCTCTGGGTACGCTATGGGTGTATTACCTCTATATCGGGCCGGTTCCGTCGCTTGCACGGGCAACCGTGATGGCCACGGTGGTAATCGCCACGCTGTTGCTGCAACGAAAGAATTATCCGCTGCAGTCGCTTGGCCTGGCGGCGATCATCTGGTTGTTCTGGTCTCCGGCATCGCTCGGACAGGCGGGTTTTCAGTTCTCCTTCCTTGCCACGTTCGGGATTCTCACCTTACACCCGATTTTCGTAAACATGGTCCCGCGTCACCAGCATCCTGTGGTTGATTACGGAATTCGCCTGCTGCTTGTGCCGTTCTCCGTCTCGTTTTCCGCGCTCTGCACTACGCTGCCGGCCCTGCTGTGGCATTTCGGTATGGTTTCGTTATACGGATTCGCGGCGAATATTGTCGGTGCGCTGCTTATGACCGTTGGTATGTGGCTGTTTTTCACTGGCCTGCTTACTGCTTCTATTCTTCCCGCAGTCAGTCGTCTGGCAATTTCCGGTTCATCCCTTTCTCTTGATGGCCTTATGAATGTTGCGGAACGGTCGGTGTCGCTGCCGATAAGTTCCATCAATCTTCCGGTGCCCTATCCGGAAATGCTTGTTGCATTTTCCCTGTTGTTCATTATGGTGGTGACCGTTTCGAAACCGTCGCGCAGGAAACTGCTTTTATGGGGAGTGCCACTGCTGTGCTGTCTTATCCCGGCGGATTATCTTTTGCACAGGGCTACCGCCGGAATAGAGGTGGTACGCTTCGACACTGGTACCAACCGGACCGAAGTAACTGCAGTGCGGCAGCCGAATGGGGGTACCACGCTTTTCTGCAGGGGAAATGCCTCGTCAGTCAATCGGGTAATCAGGAACAGTGTTTTGCCGTGGAGCAGGCATCTGCCGGGTTCGACCATACGACAAACCTTTATAGCACCAGACGGGAAAAAGTCGCGCTCTGGTAACAGGGCGCCGAAAACAGGTGTGCCGGTTAATGAGGATATTCAGCAGGTTTTCCCCGGTGGTTGGCTGGCACTGCCCTGCACCACTTATTATGTGGTTTCCGGTACGATACCTGCAGTCAGGGTGACAACCGGTACTACACAGGTGCTCTGCAGGGGTAACAGGGTCTCCTGGCGGTCGGGGTCGGCTGCATCGATAGACAGCGGTTCTGTCGGGATACCCATCGTGGTGGCAACGAGAGGAAAAGCCTGCAGGGTGATGCCGTTTCATTGAGGGGGTATGGTGTTCATTGGTAAAAGTACTTGCGCGGGTTCCCCCCTCTTTTTATTTCTAGGTGGATGTCTTTAGAATGCAGGCGTTTCTGTTATTGCAAAGGTGTACCGGGCAGGAAAAGTAACAGGCATTTACCGCAACCATGGAACAGCGATGGTCATTAACGATTCGGTAGTTAACGGATGGCGGGTTGTTATTCTCGAGGGAAAGTTCATTGTCAGGAATCTGACGATGATCCGCAAGGCTTTTGAGCGGGAGGAGCGTGAGGCGGCACCGGGAATCGCGATCGATATGAGCGGTGTGTCGCAGGTCGATTCAAGTGCGATTACCCTCCTTATCAATTTTCAGCGACGGGTGATTCAGAAAGATGCGCTGCTGGTGCTCTTCGGAATGCGTCCCGATATCGCCGAAATATTTTCCATTGTCGGAATTGACAAGATGTTCCGGATTTGTTCCAATAGAAATGATTTTGAGACACTCTATGCACTTCAGCAATAATCATTTGCAAATACTTCGCGGACTTGTTTCCGTTGTTTCGCTTCTGTCTATCGCGTCCTGCCGTCATGGTTCCGGAGAAACTGCAACTGCCCCGGTTTTTGAAAAGTGGTTTTCCGGGACAACCCCGCCCCCATCCGCACTGGTAAACACACCGGTGCGTGCTCTGGATTCGCTCAGAACGGTTATCCGGAGCCAAACCAGGGCAGGAAACGGCAGCGTGATACTCACTGATACGATGGGGGCTGCGTATACCGCAGGGTATGGTACCCCGGCGGCGTATCGGGATGATTCAACCTACCCCTGCATTATTTACCTCCATGGTGGTACCGGTTCGCAGCGCAGTGACAAAGGTGAACATGCGTGGGAGATGCTGCAGATGCTTTCCGACAGCATGGAGCTCTTTTTCGCCAGCCCGTCGGCGAATCGTCAGGCACCCTGGTGGAGTCCCGCGGGGCTCTCACGGATTCTGCAGACCGTCCGGTATATGACCCTGCATTATCCGGTCAATCCCGACAAGGTGTTTCTTGCCGGTGTTTCCGATGGGGCAACCGGCTGCTGGGCGGCAGCCAACAACATCGCCGCACCGTTTGCAGGTTTCATTGCGATTTCCGGATATGGCGGGATGCTGCCCCAACTTGGTATGCAACTCTATCCGGAAAATCTGTTGCAGCGGCAGATATACAATGTCAATGCCGGCCGTGACCGGTTGTATCCATTAAAAGCCGTGAACAGTTTTCTCGACTGGATGGAACAGCGGGGCGTCGGGGTTCTGCGCAAAACCTACCCCGACGAGGAACATGGATTTGATTACCGGGACCGCGAGCGAGGTGCACTCTGCGAACTGTTGCGGAGCTGGTCACGTTCCGCCGCCGGTGGATCGGTCAACTGGCAGGTGCAGGGTGGTTATCCCTTCAGTATCGATGGCGTGGTATCCGCGGAGGTGGAGGGCAACGCTGCCAATCCGTTTTCCTTCCGGAAATTCATACGAAACGATACCATTTTTCTCCAGGCTGCTGGACTTGGCAGATTACGGATGTATTTTGAAATTGATCGGTCGGGTGGTGCTGAAAAATATATTTCGATCAATGACGGCAAACCCCGGCGGTTTAAAGGACAGGCACCGGACAACAGCACGGTGCTGCAGTACTTGAAACAACGCTGTTTTCCCATCATTGCCGATGGAGTGGTCGTTACCATTCCGTTATAGAGGGGGCTGGAATGGCTCATCTGGTTGTTCTGCTTGCCGATGGTTTTGAAGAGATTGAAGCGATAACGGTGATTGATCTGCTCAGAAGGGCTGACATTACTGTAACCACGGTGGGATTGCGGAAAAATGAGGTCTCGGGTGGACATGGTATTACCGTCTCGGCGGATACCACACTCAAACATCTTCCTGCTTCCTTCGACGGGATCGTTCTGCCGGGTGGCGGTAAAGGAACCAAAACGCTCGCCGATACTCCGGCAGTAATTGATCTGGTGAAAAAATCGTTCGATGGAAATCTGCTGTGTGCCGCGATCTGTGCTGCTCCATCGGTGTTCGGCAAGGCCGGAATCCTGCATAATGTACGGGCAACCTGTTATCCCGGTTTTGAAGATGAGCTTACAGGTGCGCGTTTTATCGAGGCTGCAGTGGTGCGGGACAAAAACGTTATTACCGGCAGGGGGGTAGCGGCTGCGATACCATTTGCCCTTGAGCTGATTAACCGGATTGCGGGAGAAGCGGTGGCCGATCGGGTCGGCAGTGCAATACTGTATTCATGATTGCGTATGTCGGGTTCCTCCCTCTGAACCCATATTTCAGATAGGATGATTATGCTCTTGCGCGTTGGTGTTGGAATCGGACTGATGGCGGCTGTCGCCATGGCGGGGATTACTGAGGATTCGCTTGCCGTACGGTATATGCTCGACCATAACGGTCTCACGGAAACCCCGGTTTTCAGTGTCACTGATTCATCGGGAGGCAGGATAACCGGACTCTTTCTAACGCAGAAAGGTATTACCGACTGTACCGATACGATCGGATCACTTGATGGACTTACTATTCTTAATCTTGACAATAATGCTCTTCCGTCACTCCCCGCGGGAATAGGCAGGCTTGAAAAACTGAGGGTGCTTAAAGCTTCGGACAATAAGCTCG
This sequence comes from Chitinispirillaceae bacterium, assembly GCA_050304135.1. Taxonomy (GTDB): domain Bacteria; phylum Fibrobacterota; class Chitinivibrionia; order Chitinivibrionales; family Chitinispirillaceae; genus JAFGNB01. Next base: position 104,299 of record JBNLDC010000006.1, read on the forward strand.
CGGCCATACCCCCGGAACTTATGAGCTGCTCACTGCTTACCCGTCTTGAACTGGACGGCAACCGCATTGCGGCAGTGCCGGAGGGAATGGCGGGACTCGGCAGCCTGGAGTTTCTCTCTCTGAAGTCAAACCGCCTGCAGGTTGTCGATGGTGAGCTGACCACCCTCCGCTCGTTGCGGTTTCTGTATCTTGACCACAATGAGGTCACTGCGATCGATGAACGTTTCGATACTCTGCCCGATCTTGAAGTACTCTCGCTCAACAATAACAGGCTCACGCATTATCCCGCCACCTGGTGTCGGCTTCCCAAACTGCGGAAACTCGATCTGACATCGAACAAACTGCTCTCCCTTCCCGATGCAATCGGTGATCTTACCGCACTGACCGATCTGTACCTGAGTGGAAATCGTCTTAACGTACTTCCGGAAACAGTAGCGCAGCTTACATCGCTCCAGTGGCTCTATGCAGACAATAACCGGCTTGGGCATCTCGGTGACGAGATCGCCGGGATAACGGCGCTGCAGTGGTTGTCGGTAGCGGGAAACGCGCTCGAAGTAGTACCGGAAGCCCTCGGCAGTCTTGAACACCTCACGGTGCTGTCTGCCTCCTACAACAAACTGCGGACTTTACCGGAACGTATCGGAGAACTTACCGCCCTGCGAGTGCTGCGATGCAACGGTAATCAGCTTGATTCCCTTCCTTCCTCAATCGTCAAACTGCAAAAGCTCGATTTCAAGCGGGGGGGCGAGGAATACGGTACCCTTCAGATCATGAATAACCGGCTCTGCTCCGTACCGGACAAAATCGCCCAATGGGCTGACCGTTTCTGTCCGGGGTGGCGGGAGAGTCAGCAGTGCGGCGGAGAGTAGCTGCACAATCCCACCCGAACAGAATAACCGCCTGGATATCTTCCGACCGGGAAATCCAGACGCGGGATTCGCAGCCCCCGGTACCGCCTTCGATTATTCCTGCTGCAATAAGACCGTTTTCCAAATCGTAGTTAGATGGTGGAGACGTTATGAGCAGTTTTTTCCCTATACTGATATGGATACTTTTCTCAGGAGTGTTGCCCCATAACGGGCAGTCAACGCAACTGGTGCAACCCTCAGGGTGGTCAGTCTGTTCTGAAGCCGGATATACTGAACTTCTCTGGGAAGATAATGAGATACGAGAATCGGTAATCAGCAGAATCGATGCTTCCCCCCGGCAGATCCATTCCGCATTTCCCTTTTCTTCGTCGGTTGTTGCGCGCCATGCCATAAACAACTGTGGTTCCGGTGCCGCTCACACCAACCACTATGGCCTTCTTTCTGCTATAAATCCCCCCTTGCGTATTTAGTGTAGCCTTCCTGCCCGATTGAAGTGCACCATCGTATCCGACACGTGCCGATTACCCCGTTTTCGTAAAGGGGTAGCGGATGGCTACGGTCGAATTTACCGGTATGGAAGGAGAATACCTTGACGTTATTATCGTTTGTTTCCGTATTCAGCGCGGCATTCGCACTTGCGATAGGAGTAGTCGCCGTATCGCAGGAGTCAAAGACTGTACCTCAGCGGATATTTTTTGTTCTTTCACTTGTGATATCCTTCAGTGCATTTACCGAGTTCGGATTCCGTCAGGCGGTACGAATGGAGGATGCGCGTTTCTGGCTTGATCTGGGGAAGTTTACCCCACTGATTGTTGCGCTCATCGTAGGCTTTACGGGAGAGTATACCGGTTTCTTTTCGACGATGAGATCGTGGTTCAGATGGCTACTGCTGTTCCTGCCGTCGGTTGCTTTTATACTTTTCGACTTTACCACCGGGCAGCTCAGTGGTAATCCGGTAAAAGCCGACTGGGGGTGGAGCAGACAACAGGTCAATTCTCTCGGGTATCATGCATACTCCGCCTGGGCGGGGTTGCTGCTGGCCTTTGCTGCGGTGATGGCGATCCGGTATTACCGCACCCGTAAGAACCGTCGGGAACGCAGTCAGGCTAAATATGTCGCGGTGGCCATTTCACTGGTAGTGTTCGTCACCATAGTAATTGATATCGGCAGCAGTTATCTCTCTATTGAGCTGCCGGAGTTCGCAACACTCGCTTATGCCTTTGCCAACAGCATTATTGCGTTTGCGATTCGCCGGCACCGGTTGTTCGTCATCAATCCCGTTGTCGCCTCGGGGACGATTCTCGAGACAATCTCCGACGCGCTCTTTCTCATAACCCCTGCGGGAACCGTTGCTCATGTAAACAAGGCGGCTGGAGAACTTTTCGGATGTGGTGAGCAGGAACTGGTGGGGAGGCACGTAGAGGAACTTGTTCTTACCGATACGAAGCTGCTGCAACCGCTCCCGGAGGGGGGCAGCGCGATTGCAACGCCGTTTTCCGATGTCCCCGCCGTGGCCCGTTTTCGCGTGGCCGACAGGGGTATTCTGCTTTCGGTGGCCGGCCGGACGATGCATGATTCCAAAACCGGTGAAGTGCTGGGCAGTGTTATCACTCTCCGGGATATTACGCAGCGGGTCAACGCTGAAATCGCACTTCGGGAGTCGTATGATCTGCTCGAAGAGCGGGTACGGCTCAGAACCGAGGAACTTCGACTGGCCAACCAGCAGCTTGCCGATGAACGGGAACGTCTTGCGATCACGCTCAAGTCAATTGGTGATGGGGTGATAACCGCCAATAGCTGCGGTAGTATCACTTTTCTCAACTATACTGCTGAACAGGTGACCGGGTGGAAGAGCGTCCAGGCGGTCGGGAGACCGATCTGTGAGGTATTGCGGATTTACGGGAGCGAGGATCTTGCAGAACCGCTTGATCCGGCGGGAGAGTCGCTGCGTACGGGAATCGGCACCGAGCTGAGAACCTCCGCGTGCCTGTTGACCGCTTCGGGAGAGCTGCGGCGGATTGACGACAGTGCGGCGCCGATCAGAAACAACGAAGGGGGCACCGTAGGGGTAGTGGTGGTGTTCCGTGATGTGACGCAGAAGGAACGCATGGAGGAGGAACTCTTTCGGGCAAAAAAGCTCGAATCAGTGGCAGTGCTTGCCGGAGGCATAGCGCACGATTTCAATAATCTGCTCACCGGAATCGGCAACAATCTGTTCATGTGTAAAATGGCGGCCCCGGATAACACCGAAGTGGCTTTCGTCGTCAACGAAGCGGAGCGCGAACTGCTGCGCGCTCAGCGCCTTGCAGTGCAGCTTCTGACCTTTGCGCAGGGAGGGGAACCGGTGCTGTCGGTCTGTTCACCGCGCACCATCATCGAGGAGTCGATCGGGTTTCTGATGAGCGGCTCACATTGCTCGTACGATCTGCGATTCGATCCCGACCTGATGAACGTTGTTTCCGATAAAGGAATGATCGAACAGGTGCTCAGCAATCTCGTCATCAATGCTGAACAGGCGATGCCGCAGGGTGGTACCGTGGTCATAACTGCGGATAACGTACAGGTGGGAAATGACCGGATCGAAAGCGGCAAAGGGATACCGCTCCATCTTGAACACGGGGTATATGTGCGCATGGGGGTGTACGACAACGGTCCCGGGATTGCGCCGGAGATTAAAGAACGGATATTCGATCCGTTTTTCACGACCAAGGGAAAAGGGCGGGGGCTCGGACTCTCGATTGTCAGCTCAATCGTGAAAAAACACGGCGGTATGGTCTGTGTCGAGCCAGGGCTGGAACAGGGGGCCGGTTTTCTGGTCTACCTTCCTGCCGTTGATGCAAGTGCACCGGAACAGGTTGATGCGTCGCAGCGGCATCTCCCTCTTTCCGAAGAGTCGGGTGGCGGCAGGATACTCCTTATGGATGATGATGAATCGATCTGCCGGTCGACGTCAAAAATACTCGAGATGTCCGGATATTCCGTGGTAACCGCATCCAATGGAGAAGAGGCAATCACCCGCTACCGTGATGCATTTGAGTGCGGGTGGCCGTTTGATCTGGTGATTCTGGACCTGACCATTCCCGGTGGCATGGGGGGGAGCGAATGTATTCGTCATCTGAGGGAGTTAGATCCGGCTGTGGTGGCCGTGGTATCGAGCGGGTATTCCACAGATGCGGTAATGGCACATTTTTCAGACTACGGATTCAGGGGGGTGCTTAGAAAACCGTATTCCATCGATAAACTGCATGCGTGTTTGAGAACAGTTCTTGGGTGAGCCGGGATGTAAGGTTTTAAACCCCTGCGCACGTTCCATCCTTGCGCCCCCAGCCTGCAACCACCATTTTTATACTTCTTTATCCACCGGGAACTACTCCATGAAAAAAACGCCATTCTATGAAAAACATGTTGCCTTAGGAGCCAAAATGGCACCTTTCGGCGGGTATGAGATGCCGATTCAATACAAGGGTATCATTGCGGAGCATACCGCCACCCGACAGGGGGCTACCCTGTTCGATACCTGCCATATGGGTGAATTCCAGTTCCGGGGACCGGATGTCGTTGAAGATCTTGAACGGATTGTCTCCTGTCCGGTTGAAACCATCGCCATCGGGCAGTGTCGCTACGGATTTATCTGCAATGAACAGGGTGGTGTTATCGATGATCAGATCCTCTACCGGATCAGTATGGATGAATTTTTCATGGTGGTAAATGCGGCGACGGAGCCGACCGATTACGAATGGATTTTAGGACATCTCAGCGATGGTACAGAGGCGGAAAACCTCTCCGCACAAACGGCAAAAATTGATCTGCAGGGTTCTGCCGCACCGGCGATTGCTCAAAAACTTATGGATGAGCCGGTAAGCGGTCTCAAGTATTACCGGTTCATGTACAACCGGTACCGCGGAGAGCGGATTCTCCTGAGCAGAACCGGGTATACCGGCGAAATCGGATTTGAATTCTACGGACCTCCTGAACTGATACTGCCGCTCTGGGATGACTGTCTGGAAGCGGGAGCACAACCGGCCGGACTGGGTGCGCGTGATACGTTGCGGCTCGAGATGGGGTATCCGCTTTACGGACATGAACTTGATACTCAGACGAATGCTGGTTGGAGCGGTTTTTTCCGTGCGCTCGGTGATAAGCCGTTTATCGGTTCTGACGCTGTTTTCTCGGAGAGTGGTCGCGAGCAGCGGCTCTGCGCGTTCATGATGGACGGACGGCGGACTGCGCATCCCGGAAATGTGATCGCTACTGCCGGAGAAGACCAGGTCGGAAGAGTTACCAGTGGCAGTTTTTCGCCCTCAATGGGACGGGCGATTGCGTTAGGATATATAGAGAGGGACCTGGCCGAACCCGGCACCGTTGTGGCCATTCGTACCGATCGGGGAGTGCTGCAGGCGGCAGTGACTGCGACACCGCTCTATACCGGAGCAACCGGCAGAAAGTCGATTGAATCATTTTTATCCTGATTTTCTCAATCGAATTCAGAGTTCAGAAAGCGGAATAAAGAAGGGCAATAAGTACCATTTGTTCGATCGGTCACCCGGTTGGTGATGCTTCCTTTGAAATGTTTGTTATAAGATAGTAACTTGACTGAATACACGTAGCGAGGTAAACGGGTAATTTCTGCTGTCTCGTCTTTTGAAGATTCTTCGCAGTATGCTGCGGGATTCTTCCATGGTGTTGACGCTATTCTGATTCCTGAATTCTGTATTCTGACTACTGGTTTCAGGTTTTCATAACATCGGATCAGTTTTTTTTCACCCGAAGGAGTGTGTAATGGATAATCGTCGGTATGCGAAAACGCATGAATGGGTACTCGTTGAAGGTTCCGTGGCAACGGTGGGCATTTCAGACCATGCGCAGGATGCACTTGGAGATATTACCTTCGTTGAACTGCCGAAAGCAGGGGCTGAACTTACTCAGGAGAAAGAGTGCGGCGTTATTGAATCGGTAAAAGCGGCAAGCGATCTTTACGCTCCGGTGAATGGAAAAGTTACGGAAGTCAACAGTGCGCTCGAGACTGCCCCCGAAGCGATCAACAGTGACCCCTACAACAGCGGATGGCTTTTCAAGGTTGAACTTGCCGGCGACGGCGGTGTGGCCGCCCTGATGGACGGTGCAGCCTACGCAACCTTTCTGGAGAGTGAAGCGTGAGTTATATCGCCCATACCGATGCGCAGCGCGCCGAGATGCTGAAAAGGTGCGGCGTGTCAACAATGAAAGAGCTCTTTTCGGTAATCCCCGAAACGCTCTCCCCGCCGTCATTTTCAATTCCTGAAGGAAAATCGGAATTCGAGGTCATGTCGTTTTTCGAGCATCTGGCGGGACAGAATTTTGTGCATCTCACCAATTTCGTGGGGGGCGGATTCTACGACCATTTTATTCCCGCTGCCATCGATGCACTTGCCTCGCGCAGTGAGTTCTACACCGCATATACGCCCTATCAGCCGGAACTTTCGCAGGGAACGCTTCAGGCGATCTACGAATACCAGACAGCCATCTGCCGGTTGACCGACCTCGATGTATCGAACGCTTCGGTGTACGACGGCGGAACCGCACTCTACGAGGCGTGTCAGATGGCGATTCATGCCACCGGGCGCCGCAGGGTGGTGATTGACGGTGGCGTCAGTCCGATCTACCGGAAGATGCTCTACTCCTACACCGCCAATCTGAATATTGAATTCGAGGAGATACCCGTCTCTCACGGCCAGAGCAACCGTGATGCGGTGTTTGAAACACTCGATACCTCGACTGCTGCGGTTATCCTGCAGAATCCCAATTTTTTCGGGGTGATTGATGATCACAGTGATATCGTTGCAAAATGTCATGACTACGGAATTATCGCGATCCAGTCGGTCTATCCGGTGGCAATGGCGGTTCTGAAAACTCCCGGAGAGCAGGGGTTCGATATCGCTACGGGTGAGGGACAGTCACTTGGGATACCGCTCTCATTCGGCGGTCCGTATCTGGGATTCATGGCCGCCCGTAAAGAACTGGTGCGGAAAATGCCGGGGCGGATGGCAGCCCGTACGGTGGATACTTCGGGCAGGGAGGGGTTTGTACTTTCGCTGCAGGCGCGCGAGCAGCATATCCGGCGGGAGAAAGCAACCTCGAATATCTGTTCGAATCAGGCTCTCTGTGCGCTTCGTGCACATATGTACCTCAGTCTTACCGGTAAGGAGGGGCTCAGGGAAGTGGCGGAGCTGTGCGTTAACAAGGCTCACTATGCACGGGAGCGCATCGCGGCGATTCCCGGTGTAGCGGTTATGGACCGATCGCCAACCTTCAACGAATTCACGGTTCGGCTTCCCATCGACGCCGGTGAATGTGTCGGCAGGATGGTTGATCAAGGTATTGCCGCTGGTTTTCCGCTCGGAAGGTATTATCCCGGCATGGAAAATTATCTGCTGATTGCGGTTACCGAAAAACGAACGAAATACGAGATCGGGCAGCTCGCCGAAACACTGGAGCGTGTACTATGTCAGTAATATACGGAAAATCGGTAGCCGGGCGTAAAGGGGTCTCTCTGCCGTCGTGTGACGTGCCGATGGATTATTCAATCCCCGAATCACTCAAACGGGGAAGCGAACTGCGTCTCTGTGAACTTTCGGAACTTGACGTGGTGCGGCACTTCACCGAATTGTCACGCAGGAACTTCGGGCTCGATACCAATTTTTACCCGCTCGGCTCCTGCACCATGAAATATAATCCGAAAGTAACGGAAAAAATCGCTGCACTGGAAGGGTTCTCCGCGCTTCATCCGCTCCTGCCGCAACTACGGCGTGGTGGAATGCTCACGCAGGGTGCACTCGCGGTGGTGTACGAACTCGAACAGCTGCTTTGCGAAATCTGCGGGATGGATGCCTTTACCACCCACCCGATGGCCGGGGCTCACGGTGAACTTACCGGTATGATGCTCATTGCAGCCTACCATAAAAACAAAGGTAATCGCCGCACCGAAGTGCTCATTCCCGATGAGGCGCACGGAACCAATCCGTCGAGTGCAGCAATCGCCGGGTACGACATTGTGACGATTCCCACCGGGGACAACGGGATGCTCGATGTTCCGGCGCTCGAGGCGAAACTCAGTGAGAAAACTGCCGCGATCATGCTCACCAATCCCAACACGCTCGGGCTCTTCAATTCGCAGATCGAACAGGTCGCCAGGCTTGCCCACAACGTCGATGCCCAACTCTATTACGACGGGGCGAACCTCAATGCCATACTCGGAAAATTCAGGCCGGGGGACGCGCATTTCGACGTGATGCACGTGAACCTGCATAAAACGTTCGCAACGCCGCATGGCGGTGGCGGACCGGGAGCCGGGCCGGTGGGAGTGAAAAAACACCTTGCACCGTTCCTGCCAATCTCGCGTATTGCAAAGCGGACCGACGGCACTTATGCGCTCGATTATGATTATCCTGAATCGATCGGGTATATCGCACCGTTTTACGGTAACTTCGCCGTCTGTCTCAGGGCGTATGCCTATATCCTGCTCCAGGGAAAACAGGGGCTTATCGATGTGAGTGAGCATGCGGTACTCAATGCCAACTACATTCTCGCCTCGCTCAGGGACGATTATTTCGCACCGTATCCCGACCGGTGTATGCACGAGTGTGTTCTGAGCGCAAAAAAACAGCTTGAAAACGGCATTCATGCCATTGATATCGCCAAAGGGCTCATTGATCGTGGTTTTCATCCCCCCACGGTTTATTTTCCGTTGATCGTAAAAGAGGCCATAATGGTCGAACCAACGGAAACCGAGAGCAAGGAAACACTTGATCGCTTTATCGAGGCGATGAAAACCATTGCCGGAGAGGCTGACAACAACCCTGAAGCACTAAAAAAGGCACCTTTGACAACTCCGGTGGGTCGTCTTGATGAAACAAAAGCGGCGCGTCAAATGGATTTTAGTTATATTGAGGATTAAGTGACGGTAAGTCCTCTGACATCAGTTTCTAAACGGCTGTATTTTGTTATTATGAACAGGCTCGGGGGAAAATCGTACTATATTAAGTACAATGATTGCTGTTGCTTTCAGAAACAAAATTTATTATACTATGATGGTAGCGTTGCCTGCAGATTTAGAAGCAGGTTTTAATTTAAAAGGAGCATCTTTATGCGTTTAAGCAAAATGATCGTGGTTCTGGCACTTTCCGCAACGTTTTTTGTTCTTTTTGCAGCCCAAAAATTCGTTACTCCAACCAAAGACGGAACCGGCATCTACAAAAATCAGACACGTGAAGTGTACGAGGAACCGATTGCCAAAGCGGGTACCACTGATCGCCTTACGGTGCTCAAAAAAAAGGGTCGTCACTATCAGGTGAAAACCGCTGACGGGCAAACCGGATGGATTGAATCACGTCTCGTTGTTGCTACCGGCAAGAGCAAAACCTTCGTGTTCGATAACGCCGACGTTATCGGGTATCTTGATAACCCGACACCGGTTTACATTATCGATACCGATGATCCGAATGCCGACCCGATCAATCTCAATCGTTCATTCAAAGACGCGCTCCGTGAGAACGTCGATAAAGAAACGGTTGAACGCCAGATCAAATAGTAAGCTGACTGTAATTTGACAATATTGAGAGCCGCTCCTCCGGAGCGGCTCTTTTTTTGTTTGAACACGGAATTGTCCCGAGTCTGCTTGAACATCAAACTATCCGCATGGCACTGACGCCCTCGTCAGTGTATGGTGAAGTGTGCGGCATTGATTTATCCATTTCACCCGGCGTACTGCACTGTCAGGGGTGACAGTGCCACACGCGAGTGTAGATGTGGACTTTACTATGTAAACTGTATGTGTTCAAACCGAAAGAAATGGAAACAATCAAGTGTGGCCTGCATTTTAATGCAGGATCAGTTACAGTTCTGACATTCCGTTATACTCACACATTTGCGGATTCTCCGCTACTCAGACTAAAATATGAATTATATTGTAGTCTAGGAAGGAGGTCCATACCATGAAACTCAGCGAATCAATTAAACCGATCAGTCAGGTGAAGGCCCATATGTCGGAAATTGTGGAGGGCATTGCAAAGACCCATAAGAAAGTGATCATCACCCACAATGGAGAGGCACGGGCGGTTCTGCAGGATATTGAAAGTTATGAGGAGATGCAGGAGAGTCTGGTCATGCTCAAGCTTCTTGCCATGAGTACGAAAAGTATGCTTGAAGGCAAGGGAAAGCCGGTGAAAGAGGCATTCAACGGAATCAGGCAGCGGGTTGCGGCATCGGGTCAATCATGAAATATGAGGTGCTGATGCTTCCCGAAGCGGAAGGTGATCTGGTTGCCATCTACCGTTATGTTGTGGAACATGATTCCTCAGGGAAAGCTGAAAAACTGCTTACCGTGCTGGAGCAGAAATGCTCTGCCCTGAACGGTAATCCTGAACGGGGTCACGGCGTCCCCGAACTTCGGCGAATTTACGTTACCGGGTTCAGGGAGATACATTACAAGCAGTATCGCATTATCTATCAGATTGTCAACGATAAAGTGTTCATTCACGCGGTACTCGACGGAAGAAGAGAGTTGCAGGAATTGCTGGAAAAGAGATTGATGCTTTTTGACGAGTGACGTTGTATCGATGAGTGTTCATGCTGTTGGTAAAAAATTCCGGGGTAAGCAACTCTATCCTTAAGGTGTAACTCATCCGTGTGGCACTGACGCCCTCGTCAGTGTAGGGTGAAGTGTGCGGCATTGATTTCTCCATTTCACCCGGCGCACTGTACTGTCAGGGGTGACAGTGTCACACTCTGCAGAGAAAATCCTGAATTTCAGACAGAACTCCACCCTGCCTCACGACGACGCGCTGCTGTACGCCCGCAACCCCCGCCTCCAGAACAGAAATACCACACCGGAAAGTGCCGCCGTTACTGCTGCGATATGCAGGAGCAGCTGGCACTGTACGCCGCCGAAAAAAATCCGTGCGGGAAACGATACCATAAGGCCGAAGGGAAGCACGGTGGTAAGAATGATCCGCATCCATCCGGTGAAAATGGTGTCGGGGCGTTCAAGGAACCGGACCAGATGGAAGAAAACCATTTCGAGACCGCGATTCGAGTGGAGCCAGAATGCCGGAATTATGGTAAGCATACGGACCAGATACCGCAGGTAGGCTCCGTTGAAAAGAAGCAGGATAAAAAACACGATAAGCAGGGGCGGGGTGGGGCCACTGTAACGGATGAGCGCGGCGGTAAGAATGCCGATGGCCATCAGCAGATTAACGAATGAACTTGCCGCGAATTCCCGCAGACTCAGAAAAAACAGCGACGAAACCGGACGGATAAGGTAGTAGTCAAGGTCGCCAAGGTTGACAAAAGATGATATGTTCGAGAGGTTGTCGGCAAAAAGGGTCATGTTGAGGGCATCGATCAGGAGGAAGGCGGCAATGAATACGAACATCTGCTCTCTGTTCCAGCCACCGATCATATCGGTATGGCGGTACACCACATCGTAAAAGAGAATGTTGACCAGGTAAAAAATGATGTCCATGCCGATTCTGAAAAAGAAGTCGATTCGGAACTGCAGTGCTTTGCTGAAAGAAAAGCGGAGAAAGTAAACGAAGAGGCGCAGGTATCTGATCATTTGACGATGTCCCGAAGGTGGTGACAAATCATGAATTGTCTTTGGATACCTAACGATACCCCCACCCTGGCATCCCTCCCCCGTTTACGGTGGAGGGAAATTGCAGTAAGTTCCTTTCTTCCGTAAACGGGGGGGCACGGAGCTAGACGTAGTAACGGCCCAGCCAACGGCAAAGAGTGGATATAATAAAGATATGCCATACATAGTGAGCGTTTTAGCAAACGGTGAAATAAATATTTACTGCTATTGACAATAAATTCTTATTTATTTATATTAATCATGGATAGGTGATATAAACATTATTTCATGTTTCCTCTTGTTCAATAGTCTCATCCTTATTTTGTGCACTATTAAATTCTGCCGCCTTTAAATGTATTCCGCAGGTTTATAGTAAATAGTATTTGTCCGATTGATATCCTACTTGATATAAAAATTATTATTCATGTTTTCTAAAGAATGGATAAACAGGAGTTTTATTAATCATTGCAGCAAGTACTTACCTAAGAGGATTGCTATGAAAAAGTTTTACCGACATGTTGGAATTATTTGGTTTCTTTTTTTAACTTGTGTCACAATGCAACTGTTTTATTGTGCTGGGTTTAAAGAGGCGCTGACCGGCGAGTGTGATAATTGTTGTGAGATGGTGAAAATTACAGACCCTTTATATGATGCTTGTTATAGGGCGGATATTAAACTAAATGCGGGTGCGGGTTTTTATCTTTCAATACCGTGGGGCCTTCAAGGTAGTCAAGCAGAGTCTTATTCAGAAACGGAAGGTAGTGGTGACAACGTAAAAGGCTATATTATTAATTTCAAAGGAACCGGTATGATGGACTATGCCGATATACATGGCAGTTATGACCTGAGTATGGTTTGTTGGAAACCTACTCAGCAACGCAATCTCGAAATTCAGAATAACGATCTTCATCCGACCGGACAGCCGTATTCAATTATCACTAGTCCTGATTTCTTTACCGACGCATCAAAAACATTTTCTATACAGGTACAAACACTTAAAGATGGGTTTGACATGTATAATTTAAAAGAAAGTGATATTGCAATTACGTCGAATTGGCAGGTCGTCTGTTTTGACTATAATAATTCACAACCGATGCCGGAACATAGTGAGGTTCCGGTTCTTGAATATGGCAGTTTTGATGAGGATGAATGTGCGTTTAATTTAACATATTCCTATAATTTTGACAATTTATACGATACAAAACCAGTGGGACTCAAATGCAAGATCGAATTGAGTACAGCGTATGAAGAACCGAAAGATAGATCAGGTCATCTTTCTCAAGAGTGTGCAGGTTATACCAGTAAGATCATAGAAAGATTTGATGATTCTCCGCTCGGAGATGATGAATTTGGTACTTTCAGGTGGAAACCTGACAGTGATCAACCTGCATATTTCCAGATCAACCTGCAGGCTACTGACGACTACCACAGCGGCGTGAGTCGTGCTACCTATAGTAAAATAATTGTGTTGCCACGTGACGCGACGGATTTGCCAGTGGACGATGCTTTTTCAAAGAAGATGTTTAAAACAATGCCCTGTGTCTTACCAAGGATGGTAATTAATAAAATAACAGATAAGGATAATAATGAGGTTTTATTGTCGGGAGAAGTACCATTAAATTTATATGATCCGTTTACGATACATGTGGAATCAAAGGTTGATGAAACAACAAAACCTTCGTCATTTACTGTTGAAGTATTACTTAACAATAAGCCTGAAGATGAAACTGATGCAGAGGAACTGGCTGATATTCAAGCAAGAATAGATTTCTATGAGGGAAGGACTATAACGGAGGAAGAGGATGAGGGAGAGGAAGAGGGTAAATATATTGTTCAATCATTTTCATATGCTCCGGAGGAACTTACTGATGACTACATCTATAAGATTCCCTGGTCTGCAAGAGATCGCATAGATAATAGATTGTTGTTGTCGGGAAAATATACCATTAAGGTTACTGTCGATTATGGTAATAACAGTATCAATGACGAAACAATTAAAATTAGTGTTGCTCAACCGGAATTTTATAACATGGCAACCCGTTATGATGAGACAAACACTCACAGTATTTCCGATATAAATAGGGCATCAAAGAATTATTGCTTAGGAGTATTTGAATTTGAAGATGAGGATGAAAATCAATATCTTGATTATCTCTCTGAAGTGAAGGAGGATCCTGAGCCGGAATGTGATCCTGATGATGAAAGTACTTACGGTGTTTTCGCTTATAAGTTCAGATGGTTATATGATTTCACTGAAATAGGGCTAAGTATTAGAACACATACAGACTATCCTTTTTCTAATTCATATGGAAACGATTTGGATGAGAACAGGATGGATCGGATAAAGAACAGAACTGCAATTTTAAGTTGGTTGGGTCATGCATGGTTAACAAACGTAGCCCCAAGATATCCTTCCATTAATTTTCAAAACTATGCATTATTCGGTTCTATTGAGAATGCTGCATGTGCCAATCCCAACCAAACTTTTATAGACAGTAAATGTGTTGATGGGAATATTAAAATGCGGGGAGATTTATGTGATCCGGATGATGAAAATTCTCACCGAAAACCTTGGATGGATGAAATCCTGTTGGCGGTTCTTGTCGGATGCTGGACCGCGCTTGATGGGGAGGCTGGTGAGGATGATGAGCCTTCAATGGCTAGGCAAATGATTGAACATGGTGCTGATTGTGCCATCGGTACATTAAGAAAAGTTCAACTGGAAATAATGAATTTCTGGTACTATAACTTCTATAATATGTTATTTGATAAAGAGAGAACAGATAATACAATATCGGCCTCATCGGAAGCTGCTTATAAGCAGGCGATAGACGATTTATGTCAGTGTGTTCCAGCAATGCGGGATAATACTTATAATAATAATCTTGCTCAAATCATAAGTTATTTCGGTACAACTGAAGATTCCAGAAGTACGACAACTCCGAAAGCGACAATAGACGTTATAGCCAGTTATCAAGAAACGATTCGATTGTTGAATAATGAGAACAATGCAAAACAAGATCCGACCAATGAAGCAAGTGATCCTATCGATGTGAGAACAAAAAGAATCTTTCCTGCCCGGTTCGGTAGCGCAGCAACTTCAAAATGTCCGGAGTCAGAGCCAGAAGAATAAGGAGATATATATATGTTTAGTAAAGTAATAGTTGTAACGTTATTGTCATGTCTGATAACTGAATGCCTGTATGCAAAAGATGCTTCAGCAATAAAATTCAAACTTGATAAATGTATCAAACACGATGATTCGGCTAAAGTTGTTTCTGATTTCAATAAAAATATGGATAAGGTTGCTGATATAAGGGAGGCAATAGGGTCATTTCAAACGATTGATAGTCCTAATAAAAAGGAAAACGAAAAAGATGAGACGACCATTATAGTGATAGATAAGCAGCACAAGATAAAAAAATATATCAACCTACAACAGAAATTCGGGATTGACCGAATCGAAATGGATAAAGATAACTATCCACGCAGGATTGGATTTAAAACGCGTTACCCCAGAGCCATGACGGCAAAAGAAAAAAAAGAATCCAGTAAAATCAAGGGAATTGCACCGTCGTACTGTACGATATCAAAAGATACTGCCATAGCTAGAGCATATACATTACTGAAGGCAATATACGGAAATGCGGAGGCGGAGACATTTGATTCTGTTACTGTCAAAGATTTAGGAACAAGAACGGATTATTTTGTATCATTCTCGTTTAAGAGGACCGGAGATATTTTGGATTTCCGGAAAGCTGATATTGTTATTAATGCGAATACCGGTCAGATTATGGATTATTTCGGTCCAGGGAAACGTCCATCGTATCTTGACTTCAACTATGTCCCGAAAGTGTCAAAAACTGAGGTCCTTGCGAAATACGAGGAAGAAAAAAATAGATTGAATGCTGATATCAATATTAGAGAAGTGTATTTATACTGGAATGAAATAGGTGGAGTTAACAGATGGGAGTGGCATATCTATGGAGACCGAAAAGATAAAATACTGGGTACTTCCGCGATGATGTTTTTCGATAGTGAAACCGGTGAGGTGCTTTTTGAACGTATGGATTGAGTGCGCGTAAATTGTGTAAAAACCGGTTGGTTCGAGCTATAAAAACGAAAAGTCAAACCGAGAGGTCTTATGAAGAGTAAAGTTATCCCAACAACAGTTTTTTGTTTGTGTTTGTTAATATCGTCAGTATATGCGGATGACGATGCGCTATTAACGCCATCTGATATTATTGACAGTACCGCACTGCTGAGTAAAATTCAATCACCGGATGATCCGTTGTACTCTTTTTTCAACAAGGGAAAAGCGGCTGATACACGAGCGGATGTAGTTGATGTTATCAATGAAAACGTCATTCCCAATACTCAATTCGCGTTTATCGCAACAAAACTGGACGAGGCGAAATCCGAGGATGTTTTTAAGAAATTGACTCCCGAGCAGAAGGAAACGCTGTGTATAAAAAACAGGACGCTTCTCACCGAACTTTATCCGGATGAAATTGCCCCCTTCAAAAAGGTGATGAGACAGGGTTTCGGTATGAAAATCGATTTACTGCAACCGGATACTGCGATGTGGCTTAAAGCTGAAGTGATTAATTGTATTAATGAAATTCTCTTCAGTGACGTGCTGCTGAGTGACTGGAGAAACATCCGTTATTTCTTTGATGCAAGTGTTGATGAAGAGGAGATACAGTCGCTGGCGGCGGCATTGTTACCATATGCCAAAAAGAGAGTCCCGATTAACATGGTGTCCGTTGATTACAGTAAAAAGAATATGAAAGCTGATGTGTTAATAAAGGAAAACGAAAAGGGAACTCCGATGGAACTGTTTCAGATATCCGTCGTGCCGGGGAAAAAATGGAAAATAACGGCTGCAAAGAAATTTGAAAAAAACCTTCTTAAAGCCGGATATTTAGAGGAAAAAGAGGCCTTAAATGAATAGCAATAAAACAATCTTCAGGTTATTGTTGCCACTAATCATTATGATGAATTCGTTTGTCGGTGCGACGGCGACACACGAAAGTTGCGGGAATCTGATAAATATTGAAATAAAAAGTAATCCGATTAATTTTACAAATGAGTTATTTACCGTAACCGAAGGTAATCTGAAAAATACAATTGATAAGGCAAACAGAAAAATCGACCGGAGGGATGCTGTAATTGATCCTAAAATGTCAGTATCAATTATGTCCCGGCTGAAAGGGATAAATCTTTTAAGGTTGGCGGGAAGTGATGTTAATTGTGCAATCGCCGTGGATAATACAAGAGACCGACTCCTCATTATTGATTCTGAAAATGAGATAACGGAAGGCTTTGATATATGCGGACCGAGAGTAAGAAAAAAGAAAGGGTTTCCCTGGTTCAAAATCACCTGGGAATGTTCACCGCTTTGGGAATATACTTTTTCAAAGCTTCATACTTTTGGTTCAAGTGGAGCCGGTGACGGATATTTCTCGTCTCCGGTGAATATCGCATCATGTGCGGGTAAAGAGACGGATGACCCATATGATTTGTGGATTCCCGATTACCGGAACAACCGGATCGTGCACCTCAGGTACACTACCAGTGGAAATGTGGAATGGGTAAACACTATCGGTGGTTTCAATCAGCCCATTGACATCGCATGCCGTTTCGATGAAGAAACGCCGACATTATACATTGCGGAGGAACTAAGCGGGGTGATTACGCGCATACCTTTTACTGATGTAAATTACGATAATACAATTCAACTTGACGGAACAATTCAGGAAGGCGGAATTTCTATCGGAAAAAGCGGCGGATTCAGGCGGCCGACAGGGGTATGCCTTAATCGCAGCGGGGACCGTGATGGTTGGGTGAATTCCATCACGTGTGTATATGTCGCGGATGCCGGGAATGAGGAGATCTATCAGTTTCTGGATCTGGGTATGAAATTACAGTATATGAAATCGGTGAAATTGCCCTCTTTGGATAGAGAACGATCTCATTTGGGTATTCGAAGCGATCGCTTCGGGACGCTGTATGTTTTTGATCGTGATGCCGGAAAGGTGAGGGTTTATTCACCAAACCTGGAACCCTTGTATACATTCGGAAATCCGGGTGATCATAGTAAAACGGATATCAATTTCAATGGACCGTTTACCGGCTTCATAACAGGTGATAATTTGTATGTTACTGATAAATGGGGCAGAAATTCAGGAATTCAGCGGTTTGTGATTGATGGTATCGACATCATCTCCGCGACGGTTGATTATTCAAATAAGATGTTGAATCTGGTAGCTGATAATGCATTTGTTAAATGCACCTATTCGATTGACGGTGGAACGGCTAAAATAGTAGACGGCCTTCAATATTCAGGCACGTTCCCTCTTGGCATAGAAGATGATCTCAGCAGTTTGAGTGATGGTGACCATACATTGACGGTAACAGTGCAAAGTGCATTTAATCCGTCCGAGACCTGTACAAAAACAATCGGTTTCATTGTTGATCCCGAAGCGGATCGTCAACCGAGAAATATTGAAATAAGCGACGTAGGAAGAAGAGTTGATATCAGTTGGGAGGCTCCGTATATCACTACCGGATTAAGCGGATACGGAGTATATGTTGATGGTGTAAGAGTCTTTGATTGTAATGCTGATGTAACCAGTTATTCATACTATGCATCGAGAGATGATTATGGAAAAACATTCGATATCAAACTGGGTGCGATATACGAACAGCCGGTGGCATTTTCAAATGTCACTAATTTCGAAGTCGATGGTAGCTCCATAGAGCACGTGACAGGAGTAAATGCGTCGGCAAACGCAGTCCAGATCCTTACCGAGGCCGATTGGGATGCAATGACAAATGGCACCGCATGGATAACCAGTTTCACCTTTGATACGGACCCGGAATCAATGGTGGAATCTCCACTGGTATCGGTAAATAATACTCCTGTATCAGTGGTTTTTAATCCATCATCAGATGGGGGACCTTCCTATGTCTTCTCGGGAACTGGAATCTACGAGGAAACAGCAAATATAGGAGACCGAGTAAATCTGATTCTGGTGAAAACCGGTCCCATGGAGTTCACTTATAAGTATCTTATTACCGGAAGCGACGGATCTGTGGAGTGGAGTACGATCAGGAACGAAACCATTACCGCATTTCCACTGACTGTTGTCTATGAATCGAGTTCACCCGGCGTAAAGTTGACGGATTGTGCCATTGGTCTGGAAAATGCCATGAGCAGCAGTATTCCCATAACATTAAGGAGTGCAGGAGATGTATATGTTAATGGAAATGATATTACACTTGATGAAGCTGTAACCACGGCATTTAATGGCGATAATGTGCTGTTATCGGATGCAAGATATACTCTTTCCGTACCACTTAATCATAAACCGAAAAATGATTATAATAATAATACGCCTGTCAGTTATACTATCTCATTAAACTCAGAAGTTGATCCAGACAAGCATGCTGTTATCTCGTATACTTCCTCAGATGATCTTATAAAGACTGACAGATATCCTGAAAATACAATTGATGTGGACATAGATATATCCGGAGTAATATTAAAAAGTGAAAATCCGCTCACTGTCATTAAGGGATGGTGGAGGATAGATAATTGTAAATTTAATTTTAGTATGGAAAACAGTATTATTAATGCACCTGAATTAAATCTGGTTTATGAAGAGGAAGACCAATTCATATTTCCTGATGGAGCTGATGATGAGATAAATATCAGTATTAATTCAAGTACATTATTGATGGATGAGACTGATGGTTTCGTTACTCTCGATGGTTTCGAGAATCTTTCACTTACAATGACAGATAACCTTATTTACAAAACAAATGCATCCTGTTATTGTTTTACTAATGTGGACCTGTGCTCAGCTCCATTTAATGCTGCCATAACTGATAATACATTTTTGATTGCTTCAGAATGTGGTTCCTGTGAGAGTATCTGTTCACCTGCCCAGAATGAAATTGTTGCCCCAGTGACGGATTTCGTGTATTTAAATTCGGACTACAGTGTTACCAATATTAACAATCCCGGTGTGATCATCGATGGAGCGACAGGTGAAGTCCAGGAAATACGGGGAGCGGTAAAAACGATCGGCGGTGTGGAAATCGCAGACATAACCGAACCTAAACTTAATTTCTGGCCCAATTTATTTGAACGTTCCCACAGTGCCGCCACAATAGACAAATGCATGTATCTGCCGGTTACCGACCGGTCCAGGGTTAACATGTCGATGGATTCAAAAGGAACGATTTTCTCATCCGACGATATCGCCTTTGCTGCAACGACAAGTTATCAGATGGCAGGCATTAACAACCATTGGGAAAAAGAGGTTACATCCGGCACTATTTTTTATGCGTACGGAGAGAATACCTACGGCCTTCACACAAAAAAATACGCGGTATCATTTCCGGGACGGACAATTTTCGATGAGCAGGATATCGGAAATTTCTTCGGTGCCGATCCTTCTTCCGTCGACGTCTTTGCCGGACTTACCAGTAATGATGCCGCCAGTGGCGCGATATCCTGGAAAGTAGAATCGCTGCCGATCGGTGGAAATCCGGCAAACGGATATGAAACTGAAAGAACGGAATCATTGTATGAACCACTTCCGGATGTAACTTCCTATGAAGTGTTATCCTTCTATTATAAAAAACAATATACAGATCAGGAATTTTCAATCACCTTTGAAGATGACAATAACGTTACTCATACTATACAGAATACGACGCTTCCAACAGGGACCCGTGGTTGGGAATTGACAACCGATGCCGCGACAACGAACTGGCAGCAGGCGGTCGTTCTTTTACAGGATGAAGATAATCTCCCAACGGGCGAAGTGCCGATGAGTGGGAAACTGATGCGAATGACGATACATCATCAGTCGGCCTCAGCCGGTTCATCGGTTCCGGCATGGATGCTGTTTGATGACATCTCTTTTACACCGGTGGCACATGTGTTGTTTGATGAAGAGGATCCGGCTGATTTCATCGGTACCGGAGGGTCTGATGGATGGGATGGATTGACATCGACAGATGGTTTTCAGGGCGGAAAAAGTTTTCAAGTTCTTATTAAAACAGGAAATTCATCAACATCGGATGAATGGACCGGTTTTATGGCCGGGCCGCCACAGATCGATTTACCGATAAGTTTTGGAAAACGTAAGGTTACCTTTGCCTATAAAAAATCCGATCCGAACAGCTATGTGTCTCTCAAGCTGCATATGATGGATCTTGAAACGAATGCGGTAACGGTTTTTGAAATTTCCGAACAGGATAACGCTGAGGACATCACTGCGGTCGGATGGCCGATACCACGACAGAATGATACCCGTTGGCATCAGGTGTTTATCAATCTTGCATCCGCTCGCGGACCGGGAAATACCGATCGTGCGGCGGGAAGCCCGATGCCTTTTGGTAAATGTGCCAAAATTGAGTTATGCCTCGACGGGGTGGAAGGTGCGGAGTGTCTGTACGATAATATCAAGTTTGTTCAGGAGTATTATCAGCAGTATATATCAGATGATGAACAATATTCCGTTTCGGCTGACTATTTTGAAGAAGGATCCATTTCAGGATGGAAAATAAATGCATTGGGTGAGGTTGAAAGAAATACCATTATTTCCTATGGGAGTTCCAATAACATCTCTTTTCAGATGCATTACAATGACGAAGATGATCATGCCGCAAATGCATCAATACAAAACCATCTTGAGGTTGAAAAACAGGTTACGGTTACTGCAGCAGAGTTTCCAACGGCCCATATTTATTGGCAGGAACAGGGAACGCCTGTGTCCTACATCAAATTGGGTATTCTTTGCACCGATGGAAATACCTATCCGCTGGTGTTTTCTGCAACCGGATATTATTTGGCGAACGCCAAAGGTGTTTACAATCTGAAGTTGAGATCAGATCAATCGCTGACAAAGCATTCCTACAGTCTGGTTGAGGCGTTCGGCAGGGGTTATCCTGAACTGGTAAATGCAGCCACTCCGATTACACCTGTGAGTATGAGCGGGATGAAGGTGTTGTATCAGGCAAATCGAGATATTGATTGGTATACCGCTTTTGATTATCCTTCCATAGAATTTTTACAGCAGGATGCAACTCCTCTGGCTATTACAATAAATGAGCCTGTTGACCAGGAAGGTTACGGGAACAGCATCCCGGTCGATATTACTGCCAATAAAGAGATAAAAAGAGTGAACGTTTATGCTAAAAATGGTGATGTTATTGTAGGTGAGTGGGAGATATCCGTTGAAACGAACGGGCTGACAACGGTAACCAGTTCCTGTGATTTAAGTGTGTTGACCAATTCTCAGTTGGGAGTTAACGGACAAATAACAGCGCAATTCGTTGTTACAGATATATATGATGAAACTGCTTCAGAAGAACTTACCATTTACGTCGATTGGACTAAACCGACGATTCAACTTCAGCAGCCGATAAATATGGCCGGATATAACGGAATTATTCCTCTTGAAGGTTTTTCGACCATTGAATTGAATACGCTGTCGTATAAAGTATTGGACGAAGGAGGGGTAACTATAATAGATGATTTTTTTGATTACTCCGGATCAGGAGGAGTAGCCAATTTTCAGGAGTCCATACCAGTAGATGATGCATATCGGGCACAGAATCTGACCGTTCAAATCTACGGTACATCAACCAACGGTATGCATTCACCGGTTGTCGCACGAACAATAATAATGAATCCTCTTACCTCAACCATTACTATCGGAACGGTTAACAATCCGAGTATCACATGGAACACGATCCAGACACAGGCAACGCTCTGCGGCGCCAGTATGGGTGCGGGTGGAACGTCCGATAACCTCGTATTCAGTTCTTCACAGATCGTCGGAAATTTTGAGGCGACACTCGGAGTACAGGATATGACTCCATCCATGACCAGTGTTCAGGCAGGTTTGATGGCGCGTGGAGAGTATGATGAGGATGCCGTCAGTGATTTCATATATCTGTCAAGTGACGGCGGCTATGTCCAGTACCGGTCGACCGCAGGGCAGTCAGCTGTCCAGAACACGGTTCTTGCGGCACCAGGCGGGACGGTATGGTTGAAACTGAAACGAATCGGTACAACCCTCACCTATTACACCAGTACTGACGGGTCTGTATTTACGGAAGCCTACAGCAGAACGATCGGAACGCTGCCGGTGTATGTCGGTCCCGCGTATACATCCGGTGATGCCGCTACCGACGGGTGCGCCACATTCAGCGATATCTCAATTAAACTGCTGCCTGAGACAACTGCGGATATCGTTCTTGGTGTTTCAACGGCAACCCGTGTTTTACCGCATATCGTTCAAGACGGTGCCGTGGCATCGATTGAAGATTTAAGTACCCGAAACGGGGGAGAGACAATCACGATCAGTGGAGTTCCCTATACTACCGGAATCGGTTGCATGCCGCAAAGTAACGGGGCACCGGCGTATCTGATCTACGACCTTCAATCCGAAGCTTCCCGCTTGCAGGTGGAGCAATTTGTTCGATTAACCGGTATGGGGAGTACGCAGGATGGCGCCACAAATGTCATGATGAAAATACGGGCGGCAAATACTGATAAAATGCCGTCACTTTCCGAGTGGTTTTCCACAGATGGTGATGTCTATATCATGTGGGAGAAACCGGCCTATACCAATCCCAAAGGAATTGATATCGATTTAACCGGTGTTAAATGGCTCGGCATCTTTACCGCCGCATATCCGATGTACTCTACACGGCATGGCGTATGGGGAGACCTGAAAATGGAATATATCGGATCTGAACATAAGGCTCCGGTCATCACTTCCGATCCGCAATCAATCACACGACTGGTGGGAGAACATGCGGTATTCTCCGTGGTGGCTGATGGAACGCTGCCGCTTGAGTATCAGTGGCAGAAGAACCATATGAGCATCCCCGGCGCGACCTCACCGGCGTATATGACCTCACCGGTTGATCTCAGTTATAATAATGCAGTCTATCGGTGTATCGTAACCAACGATTTCGGAACGGATTATTCATTTGACGCGGTTCTGACCGTTGTGGATGAAAATGCGGAATATGTTTCGGAATTCGCTGTTGTTGCGGATGAGTATCTTGATATACGAAATGATGTAAGCATCGCCGCTTCCACCGTACTGTCAAATACGAACCTCGCGATCGGAAATGATGCGAATGTTGCTGCGGATGTATTGGCTGCAGGGAATATTGCCGTCGGAGACAGGACGGAAGTACAGGGAGATGTTTTTGCCGGAGGCGGCGTAACATTGGGATCCGATGCGGTTGTTACCGTTGGTACTGTTGCCGGCGGACAGAGTATATCAACCGTAGATATTCAGAGCCGCACGGTGAGTATCGGGTCGGTTGATAAAACCATCCCCGACAATGGAAATGATGTCGTTTCACCAGGAGACTACCGGGACTTTCATGCGTTCTCGAACAGTACGGTGCGGTTCGGGCCGGGCACGTACAATTTCAGGAAATTCATTCTCGAAACAAACGTATCGCTGCTGTTTGAACTCGATGGCGCTGAAGAGGCGATCATCAATATATTTGAAGAGACCCGATTCGGTAATGAGACCGATATGGATGTCGATGGCTCATCGAGCATGTATGCTGTACAGTGGTATTCCAATTATACACAGGAGATTCCGATTTATCCGGATTCAAGATTCATCGGTCAATTGGTTGCTCCAAACGGCAGTGTACATATCTATTCGAGGTCATTACTTAACGGCCTGTGCCATGCGAACCAAGTGGTAATCGAGCCTGAAGCAAGTGTTAATTATTCACGAACAATATCCTCAACGAATCAGCAACCGGTCTTTTCTGTTGCGGCTGCGGCTGCAGCGAATCCGGTGTTGGCTTCATCCGTAGCCCTGAGCTGTATGGCTATTGATGACGGCGGCGAAGAGAACCTGCTGTATCATTGGAGCGCCCTGTCGGTTCCCGAAGGTGCGTGGGTCAATTTCTCCGGGAACAACAGCAATGATACCAAAAATATCACGGTCACGTTCAGTGCTCCGGGTACGTATACGCTTCAGGTGACGGCGGAAGATTACTTCTTGGCACGGGCAACGAGTACCGTTGATGTCACCGTTGAACAGGTTTCCTCATTTATTGACATATCTCCGGTACAACCGACGGTTAAAGCCTCCGCTTCTCAGCAGTTTACGGCAACCGGGCTTGACCAGTTTGGTATCGACATGGTAAATCAACCGGATATTGCCTGGAGTGTCAACGGCGGAGGTACTGTTGACAACAGCGGATTGTTTATCGCCGGTACCACACCCGGATACTTCATCGTTACCGCAACCGATGGCTCCGTAAGCGGCAGTGCAGTGATAACCGTAACGCCGGATCCTGCGTATCAGTCAAATTGCGGGGGCGGTACTATCGGTTCATATATTGCAGATCAATATTTCAGCGGCGGTACGGTACATACGGTTACTTCTACCATAAACGTAAGTGATGTTACCAGCCCCGCTCCCGAAGGAGTCTACAAAAGTGAACGATACGGATCTTCAGTGTACACGATTCCCGGGCTGGTTACTTCAGGAGAGTATTATGTCCGACTGCATTTTGCTGAGCTGTACTGGCCCGGTGTCGGTTACAGAAAATTCAATGTGACAATAAACGGAACCCAGGTGTTGTCTTACTTTGATATTTTCGCGGCAACCGGTGCCAGGTATAAGGCAATTGTTAAAGAATTCAGTGTATCGGCTGATGGGTCGGGAGAAATCGATATCGAATTTACCACCATACAGGATAATGCATCTATTTGCGGAATAGAGATTATTCCTGCGATCCAGAATAATCCACCATCCATTACCACGGCGGCTTCAGCGACGCCGAATCCGGTTGCCTCCACCTCCACCGATCTCGAGGTGCTCGGAGATGATGATTATGGAGAAGCCAATCTTATGTATGTGTGGTCAACAACGGGAACTCCTCCGGCACCGGTAACATTCAGCCTTAATGGAACAAACAGTGCAAAAAACACGACGGCACTCTTTACTGAAACGGGAAGTTACGCCCTTCAGGTTACCGTAAAAGATGCCGGTGGTTTGGAATCGACCAGTTCGTTGACGGTTGCTGTTGATCAGACACTCACGGGAATAATAATCAGTCCTTCAGGTGCGTCGATCATGATATCATCAACACAGCAGTTTACTGCAAGCGGATATGATCAGTTCGGTGCACCATTGACCACCCAGCCGACATTCAGCTGGAATATTGATGAGGGTGGAACGGTTGACGGGGATGGTCTGTTTACTGCCGGAGCAACGGCGGGTGGCCCCTTTACCTTAACGGTTGAAAGCGGAGCCAGCAGTAATTCGGCTGAAATAATTATCAGACCGGAACCGCTGATGCAGATCAACTGCGGAGGAGGTGCTGCAGCCCCGTACGGTACGGATCAGTATCAGAGTGGCGGGACAGCACGAACTGTCGGGGATTCCATTGTTGTAAGCGGCATAAGTAATCCCGCGCCAGAGGGCGTTTATCAGAGTGAACGCTACGGAACATCCACCTATACCATACCCGGTCTGATTGCAGATGCTCACTATACTGTCCGTTTTCACTTTGCCGAACAGTACTGGACATCCGCAAATAAAAGGAAATTCAATGTGGCAATAAACGGAAACAATGTTCTTTCAAATTATGACATCTACGCCGCGACGGGAGCTCGGTATAAAGCAGTCGTGCACGAGTTCGATGCGACTGCCGATGAATCAGGAGAGATCGTGCTGCAGTTCAATACTCTGTTGGATAATGCGACTATCAGTGGCATTGAGATTTATTAATCGTATATCCGGATTCTGTTAGTAAATGGCCCGGAATGGAATGTGTATCGTCACTCCCCCGCCAAGTGGGAGACGGAGTCTGGTAACGATAAGCGTCTCTGATAGGGACCGGCTTAAGCCGCCGGGATGACGATGACGGTGAACTGTCAACATGCTCTACTGATGTACAAATTTTTGTGAGGCAGTTAATAACTGAATCAGTATACGAAGTATCCGGGTTTGGTAAGTCCGAAGTACCAGATACAGGGAGTTTGCGGAAGCCGTAAAGTACCTCCTTTTTCAAAGTAAAATTCGATTTGCCAATAAAAGAGAGAAACATCATCAGGCAGTGAATCAAGGCGGGCTATATATGTGTTGTCCGCATTGAGTACACTTCTAATCTTATGCCGCAACGTATCTCCATGGCGGTCAATAATCCATGTTACTATTTCGACGTTTTCCGGAAGAAGAGTACTTGCGGAAGAAGCGAAATTGACAAGGTAATCAACGGAACTATCGGATAAACTTTCCGGGAGGTCAGCCCCATTACGGCATCTAATGAACAGTTTCGCAAATGGTGAATTGAAATTGCCCTTATTATTTTGAAGATCAATGGTGAAGTGTTCAGAGTTGTATCCGAAACTGACGCCGATACCTGCCAGTTTGTCGTATGCTTCCCTAGTGAATTCAACTTCCGGCAGCACCGGTTCGTTGAATCGTGCACAGGAGAAAAAGACAATAAATGCAATGTGCAACAGGGGAGCCTGCAGCACAGTCACCTTTCTAAGTATCAGAAATTCCATTCCAGCCGAACCTCTCCATAGGGTTTGTCTGATGCGATAAATCGCTGTCCCCATTGTGAATAGGAAAAATAATCGTCTTCCCACTTGTTAAGAAGTTTGTTGCCGATTGATAATTCCACGTATGCTTGTGGAAAAAATGCATATCGTATCCCAGCGGCATAGTAATGTGAGGAGGGGTTGTAACGCATTACGGCTCCGTTATACCAGGTGTCATCCGAAACCGACGGGTATACTATCGCTTCTTTCTGTCTGCTTCTGAAATATAGCAGCTCATCCTTTATAAAGACACTCAGTTTTTTATATATGTCACATTCCGCGGTGATCCTGGTGTAAACCCAGTTAGATGTTTCCCTGGAATCGAAGAAGTCAATCCAGTTGGCACGGGAATCATTTTGATCCCAGAAAGTAGTATGTCGGGAAAGGTCAACGCCGGTGACGGGAATGAAACCTTTTCGATAGGTTCTCAGTTCGAAACAGCCGTCAACTGACACCGGTCCTTTCTGAATAGCGGTTTTATAGCCGACTAATCCGGCATGAGCAGTATTGGGAGTATTTTCGATAAGGTTGTCAACACCGTTCTGATGAGTCAGTTTGAAACCGTATTCGGCGTATAATGATCCGGATGGTACTTGGATGGTAATGTTTGGTAATAAAAATCCTGATAGATAATGTTGATTACTGTAAAAGGTCCCGACCAGCGGCATTCCCTGAGTGTTGATAACAAGCGCGTTCAATCGTAACGGGATAACGTTTGCAGTGAGTGAAAACCAGTAGAGATCTTCCAGGATACCATACCCTCGTGTAAAAATTCCGGCACTGCCGGACCACTCATTTCCTTTGATGGCAACAATTGCCCCGGGATCAGAAAAATCTTTTAGCGTCAATCCACTGCCTAATGTGAATTTATTGATGAAACCGCCATGAAATGATGCTATCAGTTTGTTAACTGTAAAGGAGAGATGGGTCTCCGGTTCAAAACGGGATTGAAACCGATCGTATGAGCTCAGTTCATCGTTCCAGATCCGTAATCGGGTGTGCAGTGACAGTGTATTTCCGAGAGAAAACTTCAGGTGTGTCCCATTATAAAAATAGCCATGATTATTCAAAGTCTTTATGTCGGACTCTTTTAAATATATTCGTGCCTTTCCCCCAAAAATACCTTCGTTAAAATATGTAAAGGAGAACGACTTAAGGCTATCGGAGATGCCCATTTCGGAGTAGGAAGTTGAATAAAGAAGAAGTATTATAAAGAAGAAGGGTTTCAGCATCTTGAATTACACGTCGGGTTTATAGTAGTCGAGTAGAAGCAGTGTATAAAATACTTATTGATGGTCACAAATAATATACGTCGAGGCTGACGAGGATTACACATATGGTATTCTATATTAGATAAAATAGTTGGATTGAGGTCATTATAAAAATTTAAGTAATAAAGTGGTTGATTTATCACGACGACGCGCTGCTGTAAGCCCGCAACCCCCGCCTCCAGAAAAGAAACACCACCCCGGAAAGCACCACCGTTACCACCGTGATATGCAGCAGCAGCTTCCACTGTACACCGCCGAACAGAATTCGTGCGGGAAACGAGACCATAAGGCCGAACGGGAGTACGGTGGTGAGGATGACCCTGAGCCATCCGGTGAAGATGGTGTCTGGCCGTTCCAGAAACCTGACCAGATGGTAAAAAGCCATTTGCAGTCCGCGATTGGAGTGCAGCCAGAACGCCGGGATTATCGTGAGCATCCGCACCAGGTACCGCAGATAGACGCCGTTGAAAAGGAGCAGAATAAAAAAAACGATAAGCAGCGGTGGGGTGGGGCCGCTGTAACGGATGATCGCGGCGGTCAGAATGCCGATGGCCATCAGCAGATTAACGAATGAACTCGCCGCGAATTCACGCAGACTCAGAAAAAACAGTGATGAAACCGGACGGATTAGATAATAGTCAAGGTCGCCTCGGTTGACAAAAAAGGAGATGTTCGAGAGATTGTCGGCAAACAGGGTCATGTTGAGGGCGTCGATAAGAAGGAAGGCGGCAATGAATACGAACATCTGTTCTCTGTTCCAGCCGCCGATCAGATCGGTATGACGGTACACCACATCGTAAAAGAGAATATTGACCAGATAAAAAATGATATCCATGCCGATTCTGAAAAAGAAATCGATGCGGAACTGCAGCGCCTTACTGAAAGAAAAACGGAGAAAGTAAACGAAAAGTCGCAGGTATCTGATCATTTGATGATGTCCTGAAGGTGGTGACAGATCATGAGTTGTCTTTGAATACCTAACGATACCCCCACCCTGGCATCCCTCCCCCGTTTACGGTGGAGGGAAATTGCATTCAGTTCCCTTCTCCCGTAAGCGGGGGAAGGGTATGGGATGGGGGAAGAGAAAAACAGAATACGATTTATCAGTTCCTGTTCAAATGCCTTTTTGTAATTGTAAAACAGGTAGCTCACTGATTTCGGAACGACGGTGTGCATTTAAATCCCCACTCCCGTGTAACTGAGATTGCCCCGGTGCCATACGATAGCATACACTCCGCAGAACAGTATGCTCCAGAGGGTCATCATACCCATTCCCGTGATCCATTCATCGAGGGGAATATTCCCGAGAAAACACTGCAGCGGAAAATGGGCAAAGTAGGAGAACGGGAGTATTTTGAGCACTGGTTGCAGTGATTCGGGGAACATTGCGATCGGGATGAGACTTCCGCCCAGCAGGCTGATGATAAACCGGACAATCGCCGTGAGGCTCCAGACCTGATCTGCCCAGAAGGCGATGAGCTGCAACCACGATGAGAAGATAAAGTACAGCACCGCTGCGGCGAGGGTGCTTACGATTCCCTGAATAATAGTAAAGAACGACAGCTGATACGATGCGACGAGTGAGGGAATGAATAGTTTTACGACGGCGATAATCAGTAGAAGTTGCGTAAGGAGAATAGTGGCATTGGCGCAGTGGACGATGAGCTTATACCTGAAAAACGAGACCGGATAGATCAGGTACCGGGTGAGGGTGCCCTGGTAAATTTCAGCGGCGATATCCCCGAAGTTACCGCTGTATACCGTTCTGCCAATCACCGGCGCGAGCAGGTAATAAAACATGAGCGACGTAAAAGTGAAGGTGCCGATGGTCGTTTTACCGGTATAGGTGAAGATCGATTTCCAGAGATACCATGCAACGGTAAACTGGGCGAGGCTGCTTACCGCGAATGAGAGCCAGAAATCAGTGCGGTAGGCGAATGCTTTCCGGATCTCCATGCTAAAGAGCTGCCGGGTCAGTCTGAGGTTCATGGTATCATCCCTCCCGCATGATCGATTCGATGACGGTTCCGATGTCCGGTTCATTGATGGTGAGATCTTCCACCGGCAGTGTCCGGAGCAGATGTGTGGCCGCCTCGGCAGCCATGTTCCGCTCAACGCTGAACTCCAGTATTTTATCTTCCCGGCCAACGAGCGTTCCCAGTCGCGGCGGCAGCAGATCCGGTAAATCCGCACTCCCGGCCGCATCATCCATCCGCACCTTGATGATCTTCCGCGGAGCATGGTCCGACACCACATGGGCGAGCGCGCCGTCGTACACCACTGCGCCGTTGCGGAGAATGACAATCCGCTCACAGAGCGACCTGATATCTTCCATGTAGTGAGAGGTAATAATCATTGCCGGACGGTGCCGGTCGCGGTAGGAGAGGATGAATGACCGAATCGACTTTTGGGCGGTCAGATCGAGACCGATGGTCGGTTCATCCAGAAAGACCACCTTGGGATTGTGCAGCAGTGCGGCGATCAGTTCCATTTTCATCCGCTCACCAAGACTCAGCCGTCGTATCTGCGTGGTGAGCTTGCCGGTAACCGCCAGAGTTGACGCAAGAAAATCGAGCCGCTCGCGGTACTCCTTCTCGGGAATACGGTAAATCTCGCGCAGCAGCAGAAAACAGTCGGCGGCAGGGAGGTCCCACCAGAGCTGGGCCTTCTGACCCATAATGAGTGATATGGCACTCCGGTAACTGTTTTTGCGCTGCCAGGGGTTATAGCCCATTACTTTTACCGAGCCGCTGTCCGGATGGATGATTCCCGAAAGGATTTTCACGAGTGTGGTCTTCCCGGCACCGTTTGAGCCGATAAGGCCCACGATTTCTCCTTCACCAATGGAAAGCGACACCCGGTCGAGCGCCTGCACGGTGGTTTTCCTGCGGATAAACAGCGACTTGACCGAGTTGACGAACCCCGGTTCCTTGCGGTGTATGTAGAATGCTTTTGAGAGATCGGTTACGGTGATCACCTGGGGGTATCCTTGAGTTTCGGGTTCTGCTGTAAAAATACTTGGTAGCGGAGAGAGCGGTGCGGAGAAACGAATTTCAGGGTGGAGGTATATTCCTGATGGTATCAATGTGATGTCGCGAATGAGTGTTTTCCAGTGGAAAACGGAATGATGAAAAGAGGCGTAATTGTATATGCTGAACAGGTTATACTATAATTATAAAAATGGTATACTCTTCGGTACTTAGATTTGAAGCATTGCAGTTGGGGCCGACCTCGGAATCGAAAACGACCGGAATAAAGAATGCTATGGATCCAGATACTGACAGATCACGGCAGGGAACGGTGATGCGGAGATAGTGGCCATGCCAACACACAGGAGTAATGAAAATTGCATGCCAACGTGAACACTGCTGATTCCAGCAGGAAAAATTATGGCCGGCTCGAGGAATTGCCGCCGTCTATACTACGACCTGAAATGATGGATAAAACTCCAGGCAAGCACTTGATAGTAGCCGTATGGGTTGCTGTACTGCTGTACCCGGCGATGGCACAATGGGAAAAAACCGCCCCTGTCAATGGAGGAATTATTACTTCAATTGCCGGATGCGACAGTCTGCTGGTGGCAGCCAATATGGCGGGAGATGTTTTTCGATCGAATGATAAAGGAAATACCTGGCATCATATTCTGGCCCCGGCACTCATCTCAATAGGGTATCCCGGACCACTTTTCGTAAATAAAAAAGGTATTTATGCGCAACACCTGTCCTTCGGTATCGAGTGGGCGACATGGACATTGCAGTTTTCCGGTGATGGCGGAACTAACTGGTCCGCAATACACTACCCTTTTTCACATTCATATATCTCTGCGTTTGCTTTCTGCGACACCATACTTTTTGCGGCAGTCGTGAATTTCAGTACCAATGAGGTGTACCGGTCAACGGATTACGGTGCCAATTGGGAGAAAATCGCAATTGATCTGGACACCACACTCGTCAGCTCTATTGAAGTTGTTGACAGCACAATCATTATAAGTACCCACGGATCTGAAGGCGTCATATCCACCGATTACGGTACGACATGGAAAATGTTCAGTCCGGGAATCGACAATATCAATGTACTTTCACTTGCAGAAAACAAGGGGACCCTCTATGCCGCGACCGGAAACGGCATTCTGAAATCATCGAATACTGGAAGAACATGGACGTACGATAGCAGTGTGAATCCGGTTATTACCGACCTGGTGATAAAAGATGAAATGTTATTCGCAAGTACCCGTAATGGTGTTTTTCGTTCCACTGACGGAGGAATTACCTGGCGGGAGATGGACACCGGTATCAACAATAAATATATCTTTGATCTTGCTATCATTGAGGACATGATCTTCGCAGGTTCCAAAGGGGACGGGTTATTCCGATCGGATGACAACGGTGAGACATGGGTACCGGTCAATGACGGTTTAAAGAATGATTATGTCGCCGGGCTTGCTGCGCAGGGTCGTTCTGTTTATGCCGCCATATCCTACGGAGGTATTGTTTCTTCCTCTGATGAGGGGGAGCACTGGATTGCCGGGAATCTGGGTTTAAACCATATCTACGGTGTCAACTCAATAACGATACAAAAAAATGCCGTTTTTACCGGTACCGCACAGTATGGCATTTTTCGATCGGACAACAACGGGGCAGCGTGGAGTGCTTCCAGTTTCGGCCTGGCCGATGTCGATACTATTTCTGGATGGGTAGGCACTGACATAGTAGCCCTTGCTACAGATGACAGTAGCCTTGTCGTTAGTTCCATACGTAAAGGCATATTTTGCTCAATTGATAACGGCAAAGTCTGGTATAATACGGCAAGTGGTTTTTATTTCACCAGTCTTTCCGCTTTTTCGAACGGGGGGGATGGTACGATATACGTCGGAGCCGACGCTTATCAGTGTTACATTTCGACTGATCATGGTGTCACCTGGCAGTTTACTGAACCGGTAGTATCTAAAACCAACTCTGTCTATTCAGTCGCTGTATTCGGGAATCGTATCTATGCGGGTACTAAAAACGGTCTTTTTCAATCAGCTGATACCGGAAAAACATGGGGCGATGCGGATGAGGGACTTCCCCAAACCACGGTCTGGGAACTTGCGGTTTTAAAGAATATTCTTTTGGCGGGAACGGACAGCGGGTGTTTTTTCCTTGGTGCTGATGGAGAATATTGGAAACAGGTCGGTTCCAATTTCACCACGAACAGGGTGACGGCACTGGCTGCAACCGACAGCATGTTTTTTGCGGTGACAAATGATGGTATCTGGCGCTATCCCCATGCGGAAATAACGGGAATAAAGGATCGGCGTTTTCCGGATACCATAAAGAATCGGACCGGTTCCGGAATAACTATCACTTGCCGTGCATTCAGAAATGTTGAAGTGATAATTGATCTCGAACGGACGGATCATATTGAACTCTCGATTTATGATATCCGGGGACGTTTAGTTAAGTCAGTGATTGATTCCCGCCTCCCAGCGGGGAATCACACTTTCCACTGGAGACCCGGTACTGCTGGATGTGGCAATTATTATTTCAGAACAGAAGTCGGTAAAGATGTTTTTGTGAAGTGCTTGACGGTCTTACGGTAAATGAAGTAAATGTACGGTGGAACGGTGCAATGAAGTGGGGGAGTCCTGAATCAATACCGAATTCCGACTCCGACTCCGGGTTTAAAACTTTACTCACTCCCGATCCTGAATCTCCTCGATCACTCCATGCGCACCAGTCGTGATATGTGCCGCGTTCGCCTCGTCGGTGTCGATATGCATTGCCAGCCGGTAGTTCGGGCTTACACGGATCAGCACATCGCCGAATACCAGTTCGCGGTCGCCCTCCACCCGCACCCGTACCACATATTTGTCCCGAACGCCGCAGTTGAGTGCGTCAATAGGCGACATATGAATATGCCGCATCGCGCAGATAACGCCGCGTTCGAGCGTCACCTCACCGGCGGGGCCTCTGAGGGTGATGCCGGGGGTATCCTTGAGGTCGCCTGACTGGCGGATGGGCGGGTGGATACCGAGTTTGAACTGTTCGGTCATCGAGATCTCCACCTGCGACTCTTTTCGCGCGGGGCCGAGTACGCGTACCCGTTCCACGGTGCCTTTGGGGCCGACCAGTGTTACCTGTTCAACACTGGCGAACTGTCCCGGTTGTGAAAGCTCGCTCTGGGGGGTAAGCGTATGCCCCGGGCCGAACAGTGCTTCGATATGTCCGGGACTCAAATGGATATGATGCGCGGATACCTCAATCGGGATTGATATTTTATCGGAGCCGGACATAACGGTGGATATCTGTTCCTTACGCATTGCGCGCAGCGTCTCGCGGGCGATCATCCGCTCCTCGTCGGTACGGATAACCAGTATCCTTATGGGTGACGCCTCGGTGGCGATATCACATGGCCCGAGTGAGCAGTCGGCGGTACGGTTTTTCGTTTCGTCAATGCAGATACCCATGCAGGCGAGTCCCTGACAGCTCAGTGCACGGGCGGTTGCGCTGTTCTGTCCGATACCCCCGGTGAAAATCACCGCGTCGAGCCCCTGCATTGCCGCAACATAACTGCCGATCTGTTTGCGTACCTGATACCCGAAGCACTTGACAGCAAGAAGCGCCCGGTGATCACCCTTCTCCGCGGCGGATTCAACTGCCCGCATATCCGGAGAGATGCCCGAGAGACCAAGCAGTCCGCTCTCCCGGTTGATCAGCCGGTCACAATCATCGGGGGAGTACTGCAGGTTTTTCTGAAGCCAGGTGATGACACCGGGATCAATGTCGCCGCACCGGGTTCCCATAATGAGTCCCGATGCTGGGGTGAATCCCATGCTGGTATCGACCGAGCGGCCGTGGTCAATGGCGCACATCGAGGCGCCGTTTCCGAGATGGCAGCTGATCAGCTCGAGGCTGTTGAACGGTTTCCCGAGAAACTGTGCCGCCCGCAGCGCCACATAACTGTGAGAGGTGCCGTGAAATCCGTACCGCCGGATACTGTTTTCCGTGCAGAGATCGTACGGCAATCCGTAGTGGTAGGCATACGGCGGCAGGGTGTGATGAAACGCCGTATCAAACACCGCAACATGGTGGGCGTGCGGGAATGTTTTTTGTGCGGCCCGGATACCCAGCAGATTATTCGGATTATGTAGCGGAGCAAGATGTGCCGCCGCCTCGATTCCCCGGATGACCTCGTCATCAATCACGATCGACCCGCTGAACCGTTCGCCGCCGTGCACCACGCGGTGACCGATGCTGGCGATCTCCTCCGGAGTGTTGACGAAGCCGCACTGCGGTGCAGTCAGGAGCCGGAGCATCTCGTCAATCGCCTGTTCGAACGTTTCCGCTGCCGAGGGGGTACTTTCCCGCGTTGCTTTACACGCGAAGTGATGGGTGCCGCCCGCAGAACCGATGTTCTCGATAACACCGGAAACGGTTATTGAATCATCGGCGGTATCGAACAGTGAGTACTTGAGCGACGAGGAGCCGCAGTTGATCACCAGGAGTTTGACCGGGTTTTCGGTGTGCAGTATGAATCCGTACGGATCAGGGCTGTGCTGCAGCGCCGAGGCCCGCAGCTCACGGTTCGACCAGTCGGCGGTTTTTGTGGTAATTGCGCGACTGAGCATCCGCAGCGCCGGGGGGTGGGTGATGATCAGCGAGGTGAACAGGTGATCCGGGATGAAGAGCGCTTTGCACCGGGTAACCCCGATCACGTCGGCAATGGTCCGGTCTCCGGTCATCAGCGATATCTCGCCGAAATACTCTCCCGCGCCGAGCAGGGCGAGCCGGTGTTTATCCCCGCGATCATCGGTGGTGGCCACTTCCGCCTCGCCTTCGATGAGCACCACGAAGAAACGATTCTCCTCGCCGAACTCGATAACCGCTTCGTTCGGCTCAAAGGTGTCAAGGCGTGATTCCTCCACCAGTTGTGAAAGCCTGTCGGCGGGAAAACCGGCAAAGAGTTCGGTACGGGTAGAAAGAAATGTGACGATTTCAGCGGTGTTCATGGTGTTCGCTCTCCTGCTGGTGATCCGGTTGTCCGAAAAAGAAAAATAGTACCCCGTACCCTGTCATGGAAACCGTATGCGTTTCAGCCTGTCGGAATCGGTCGTTTCCGGCAGGGATGGGTCGGGTTCGTTCGTTTGCATAATATATTTTATCTGCATCACCTTTACGTGGAGCATATCATGATCAGAATCGTCGCTGTACCGTGTCTGCTGCTTGTTATTGTTTTAGGGTGCACACCACCGGCGGTTACCACCGGTCCGTCGCTGCCGGAAGGCCGGGCGAAAGTGGTTGAGTTCAATCCGGTACCGTCGATCATCAATGTCCCGGTTGAAGTCCGTACTCCAGCGCTGGAACAGATGATCAACGAGCAGCTCCCCGAGCTGTTTTTCGAATCGGATACGATGACGGTGGGGCCCAAGAAAAACGTGAAGGTAAAGGTGTGGAAGGGTGATTCGTTGCGGCTCTCCCTGACTGGCGACGAACTGGAGTACCGCGTTCCCATTAAAATCTGGATGCAGTTTTCGTTTACCGTTGGTGCACTCGGAGTTTCCCACACCGAGTATCAGGAGGTCGAGGCGGGTATCGTGCTCAAGTTCCGCTCCCGGCTTTTTATCAAGAACGACTGGAAAATCGTCACCATGACGGAGTCGGACGGCTACGAGTGGATCACCGATCCTGTTGTCAAGGTACGGTTCATCACCATCCCGGTCAAGCCGCTTGCCGACTTTATTCTCTCCCGGCAGTATAAACGGTTCGGTGAGTTGGTTGACAAAGGGGTTAACTCCTCGCTCAATATCAAGAAACTGCTCCATCCGCTCTGGTCGCAGATCCAGCAACCGGTACGCCTTGCCGAGGATCCTCCGCTCTGGCTGCGTCTGACGCCAAAATCGGTTTCGATGACCCAGCTTTCCGGAGACGGCACCATGATCCGAAGTTCGGTCGGTATTGCTACAGTTGCTGAAACGTTCTTCGGCGAAGAGCCGGAAACGGTGCGGCAGGATTCTCTTCCGGATTTCATTATTCCCGGGAGGATCGATTCATCGTTTGTACTCAACCTCTACAGTGAAATAACCTATGCGAACGCCTCGGAACTGATGCGCGCCTATCTGCTCGGCCGCAGTTTCAAGGCAGGCAGGCGGGAGGTGATCATCCAGGATGTGCAGGTGTACGGTCTGGAAGGGTACGCAGTGGTCAGTCTTGACTTTACCGGATCGTTCAAGGGAAAAGTCTATGTGATCGGAAGGGCGCAGTACGACTCCGCAACCGCAACCGTCTCCATAGAGGATCTTGAATTCGATGTGGCAACCAGAAACGCATTGCACAATACCGCCGACTGGCTGTTTCATGGTGTTATTATCGATAAAATCAAACCGTTTCTGCGGTTTCCGCTGCGCGAAAAACTGCTTGAATCCCAGCTGATGGTGCAGAAGATGCTCTGTAATTCACAGCTGACAAAGGGCGTTTACATAAACGGCTTCATCGATTCGCTGGCAATAGGCGATGTGCGGCTGACCGATCGTGCACTCCAGGCGGTGTTGCTCGCCAAGGGTAGTTTGTTTCTGAATATCAGGGAGTAAAAAAAGCAGCCCCTGAAGGGCTGCGTAGTGAAACTTCGTTGTTTCGGCGCAGTTACTTTATCTGGAAACGAACGGTTTTAAGCAACTCTTCGTTGGTGGTTCTGACGATTGCCACCCGCCATTCACCTACCATTCCGCGACCGATGGTTTTTGCACTGTAGGTGCGGTACCGGTCAGATCCGATGCCGAGTGGAACGGTGTTCATAAGGTCATCGTTCCAGTACCACCGGTGCTGGATTTCCTCACCCGCACCATTTTTTATCTCAGTGAAACAGTACAACCGGTTGACCTCCGGCGGAAATACAGTTCCTGTGTCTTTCGGTTCACGGTCAACAACATTGAGAGCGATTGATGCACGGCTGACAATAATTCCTGATGCCGGTGCTTTCGCCGGTGGGGGAACCTTTTTTGCCGGTGCCGCTTTGGGAGCAATCATTTTCGGAGGGGGCGGCGGCGGGCCCGCTTTTTTTGCCGGTGCCGGCGGTTGGGCCTGAACCGTAGTAATAACGGCTGTAATGATGCACAGGAGCGCGATTCGAGCAGTCATGGGAACTCCTTGTTGGTGTGACAGAAAACATCCTGCGACAATGCAGGATAGTAATTTGAATCATACCGTAATAGCTTGAAAAAGAGAAGGATAAAATGGCGGGATTTGTTGCATTGGATTGCAGATGGTATCTTTCGACATTACTTTCGCAGGAAAGGAGTTCCCGATGGAATTCATACTTGATCCGGTAGCGGTGCGGGTGCTTGGTGCACTCATCGAAAAAGAGGTGACCACTCCCGATTATTATCCGCTCTCGCTCAATGCACTGGTCAATGCCTGCAACCAGAAATCGAACCGGGAGCCGGTCATGCAGCTCTCCGAGGAGGAGGTCACGGCGGCACTCGATGCGCTTCGGGAGAAACGTCTCGTGTGGCAGCGTTCCGTTGCAGGAGCCCGCGTTCACAAGTTCGAGCATAATATCAGAAGTTTTTTTCCGTTTTCCGAGCAGGAACTCGGTGTGCTCTGCGTGCTGATGCTCAGAGGGCCGCAAACGGTTGGTGAGATAAAAATCCGCTCCGAGCGTCTTTGTACCTTCACTTCACTCGATGCGGCCGAGCAGGTGGTCAGGTCGCTTACTGCCGAAGAGCGGGGGGGACCCTTCATTACGGAACTTCCCCGTTTACCCGGGAAGAAGGAACCCCGGTTTGTTCATCTGTTCTGCGGGGCGGAGTGGACGGAACAGTTCGCGGCAACCGGTGCGGCGGAATCTCCTGTCGGGAGTGAAGGCTCCGAAACACCGGTTCGCGGGAGTATCACGGAACGAATTGTCGGTCTGGAAACCACGGTTGCACAGCTGCAGGATGAACTGCAGTCGCTGCGGGAGGAGTTCACCGCCTTTAAACGGGAGCTGGAGTGAGATCGATTCCTGCCCGAAGCGGATACTATTTACAAAAAACAGAGTATTCACTTTTTATACTATCAGGAACAGGATATGCCGGTTAAGAAACCTCTTTCACCCGAAGCCGCCGCACGGAAGTGCGCACGGTGCGGCGGTGCCTGCTGTCGATATATTACGGTATCGATCCCCGCTCCCCGTTCGATGCTCGATTTCGATAATCTTATCTGGCAACTGCATCATCCCAATGTCAATGTGCTTAAAGATGCCGACGGGTGGAGTCTGCTGATCAATACTATCTGCAAAAATCTCGCCGTCGATGGGAAGTGCATGATCTACCCGGTACGTCCCGTTACCTGCCGGGAGCATTCAGCCTCGCAGTGCGAATACGATGATCCGTTGCACGAGAATGCCGAGCTCTATTTCCCCGATGCCGAATCAATGTTGACCTATTGCGACAAGCGGTTTAAAAATTGGGGCGGGCGTTTCAAGGGGTACGATGCATAAAAGATTGGAATGCCTGGTTTGTGCTGACTGTCCGACTGGTGTAGGGAGTCATGCTGATACAGGCATCCTTTGGAAAAATATTAAAACCGATTGAGTTCGCTCATATGGTTGTGGCTTATCGGATACCGTTTTTTCTGAGTCCTGAAATATACCGGTGGAAATACGGATGTTGCATAGAGATACATCAGTTACTTACATTCTACTTCGGTAGAATAACGTAGTTTCGGCATTTCTTCCTGTCGCCTCACCCCTTCACTTCGTCACTTCGACGGGCTCAGTGCATCGCCTTCGGACCCCCCTCTTTCCCTCTCCATGCGTGGAGAGGGAAAGAGAGGGGATGGGGGAGTTGGGGTGAAGCGAAGTTAATGGACGGATATCGGGAAAATGTTTATCGTACCGAAGTAGAATTAGGTTGTAGTAGTATTAATACAAAGTGATTTTTCTGTGAATAAACTATATTATTTCAATCCCATGTAGAAATTGTTACTAGTAGACTGAGTTATTAATCCTCACAATTCAGAAAGACAGTATGAAATTCAGAGGTGGCTACAATTTACAGCTTATCGGTGTACCTGCGAAACAGATCACACAGCTCTCTGTCCCTGAAACCCTACGGGTACCACTTTTTTCACGTCACTGTACCTTCTCCAGGGTGCTGGTGAAAAATGGAGATTCTGTCACCGCCGGTCAGATTCTGGCGGTAGATCCTCTATGCAGCAATCTGCCCCTGCTTGCACCGGTTGCAGGTACCGTTGCTGTTGATACGGAAACCAGGGAAATAACCATTTCCGGTGCAGCTGCGGCAGAGCACGAAAACGTATCTATCCGTACCGAGGAACTACCGAATGTTGGTCTTGAGGGAGAGACCGGTGAAAAACGGCGCTTGCTTATGGCCAACGGGGCATGGCAGGTTCTCCTCGATGTATTTGAGAATTCGGTTGCCGACCCCTCCGCAAAACCTGATGTGCTGATCGTTTCCGCAGACAGTATCGAGCCCTTTTTACCTCAGGCTGATTGTATTGCAGGCGACAGGCTGCCGGCAGTCGAAAAGGGACTGGATGAACTCCGGATTCTTTCGGGGGTCACAACGGTTGTTGTCAACATTCATATACAATCGGGGATCCTGCAGCAGATCCGCTCTATTGCACAAAAAAACAGCTGGATCAGCCTGATTGAAACACCGGCAAAATATCCCTTTGATAACCCGAAACTTATTGCCCAGCAACTGAAGTATTCCACCGGAAAACATACAGCCTGGTCGTGCACGCTTGAAGGGGTACTTGCCGTTGCACAGGTGTTGTCCGATAAAAAACCGTATCTGTTAAGGACTATTGCGGTCGGCGGACCCGGAGCGAAAAAAGCCGCGTATGTCACCGTTCCTGTAGGCTATCCTTTAGAGCTGTTGCTAGCGGATTATGCTGAAGAGGGAGAAGTGCGTGCCGTTAATGGCGGAGCACTCAGCGGTGTGACAATGAACGGTCGTCAGTCGGGTATTGATCTGCAATGTACGGCGATCACCCTGATTCCCGAGCAGGTAACAAGAGAATTTCTTGCTTTTGCCAACCCGGGATTTTCCAAACATTCATTCAGTCGTACTTTCTTTGGCGTCTTACGGCCGCTGTTTCGCGAAAAATACACTACCGGAATCCGCGGAGAACGCCGCCCCTGTCTGACCTGTTGTTTTTGTGAGGAGGTATGCCCGGCAGGATTGATGCCGCATCTTATTCATAAATATGTAAAGAAAGACCGGCTCGACGATGCACGTCGGTTTAATCTGATGGAATGCGTACAATGTGGTTTATGTTCTCATGTCTGTACATCCAAAATAGAACTCAAACAGGGCTTCCTTGAAGCGCATCAGATCGTCAGGCAGGAACTTCAGGCAGAGAAAGAGCATGTATGAAATTATTAGCAAAGTTATTTGACCAGTACCGCCCGTTGTTCGAGGGAAGAAGAGCAAAACTCGGCGCTCTTAAAACATTGTTCGAAACTGCCGAGTTCATTTTTTTCTATCCACGTGAGCGAGCCGCTCAGGCGCCGTTTGTCCGCGATCCTATCGATATCAAACGGTACATGAGTATTGTTATTCTGTCGATGGTACCATGTGCCCTTTCGTCGATATACTTTTTCGGACCCTATGTTATCGCGATGATTCTGACCTCCTATATTGTTGGGGGTATTTGTGAAATTGTTTTCGCCCTTGTACGCAAAGGTGAGATTCACGAGGGTTTTCTGGTAACCGGACTCATTTTTCCTCTGGTGCTGCCACCCACCACACCACTCTGGATTGTTGCAGTGGGGGTCGCTTTCGGCATTGTGTTCGGAAAAGAGGTTTTCGGGGGGACCGGTAAAAACATGTTCAACCCCGCACTGGTGGGACGTCTGTTCGTCACGATCTCATTCCCGGCGATACTTACCACGCGCTGGAAGGTTCCGACCGATATTTTCGGCATATTCGGCAGGCTTGGGTTGACTCCTGCCGCACCCGATGCGATATCGGCAGCAACGCCCATGGCGTTATTCAAAACGCAACAGGTGGTAACACCGCTTACCGATCTGCTCTGGGGGAATACCTCCGGCAGCTGCGGCGAGACGTTTCATATCGGGATTATTCTGGGGGGCCTGTTTCTCATGTTCACTAAAGTGAGCAACTGGCGTCTCCCGTTTTCCTATATTGCGGCCACGTACCTGTTCGGTCTGATCGGGCATGCCATCAACAGTGAGGCGGTTGCACCGGCAGGGTTTCAGGTGCTCGGT
Organism: Chitinispirillaceae bacterium; assembly: GCA_050304135.1. Lineage (GTDB taxonomy): Bacteria > Fibrobacterota > Chitinivibrionia > Chitinivibrionales > Chitinispirillaceae > JAFGNB01. Next base: position 146,887 of record JBNLDC010000006.1, read on the forward strand.
GGCGGGTTGCTTTTCGGAGCAATGTTCATGATGACCGATCCGGTGACCGCACCGGTTACCAAAGCGGGAAAATTTATCGTCGGTACCCTGATGGGCCTTCTCACCGTTTTGATCAGGAGTTTCTCGTCGTATGTCGAAGGAGTGATGTTCAGTATCGTAATCATGAACGCGTTTACTCCGCTCATCGATCAAATGGTATTAAAAGTAAAATTCAGGCAGGTGGCGGTATGAAAGACCGAATAATGATGATCGTTTTTGTTCTGGTGCTTGGTTCCGTGTCAACTACGACTCTGGTTGCCGTTGACAAATATACCAAACCGGTTATCGAGAAACACCAGGAGGAAAAGCTGCGCCGCAGCATACTGGGAGCACTTGATATTCCATTTGATGCAGATGATATCGACCGCGTATATACGGAAGCGGTTTCGGTGGTTACAAAAGACGGAAAAACCGTGTATCGCTCCAAATCGGGTGATGTTGCCTTTGCTGTTAACGGCCCGGGTTCTCAGGGACCGATTTCGGGGGTGCTGGCTCTCGAATCCGATTTTGAGACCATTAAGGGTATTACCATTGTAAGTCAGGTTGAAACACCCGGCCTGGGAGAGCGAGTGTTGCGGAAAAATACCCTTGATCGTTTCAAGGGGAAAAAACTTATTCCGCAGATATCCATTCTCCCGTCGAAACCGGCAAAGCGCGATAATGAAGTGCAGGGAATTTCCGGTGCGACATTAACCTGTAAAGCATTTGAATCATTGCTGAATACTAATCTGAAGGAATATATTTCCTTACTGAATGAGGGTAAGTAAATGTTTTTAAAAACTCTTTTGGGAGACAAGGGCTCTAAGGTAGTACTTGCTGCAATCTGGAAAGGGCACCCGATCAGCTCGGCAACGCTCGGAATCTGTTCCGCTCTGGCTATTTCAAACAAAGTTGAGAATGCCATTGCCATGAGTTCAGGGGTAATATTTGTTCTGGTGCTTACCGGTATACTGATCTCGCTGCTGCGGAAGTTAATCCCTTCCCGCGTGAGAATTATCACCTACATGATCACGATCGCCTCGGGGGTTACCATTGTCGATCTGGTGCTGAAAGCACTGGTTCCCGATATCAGCGAGGCACTTGGTCCGTACGTCGGGTTGATTATTACCAACTGTATCATAATGGGTAGATCTGAGGCCTTTTTTGTTCAGAACGGGGTGTACCACTCAATCCTGGATGCACTTGCAAACGGATTTGCCTATGCCTATACCCTTGTTGCGGTAGCGGTGATTCGTGAAATACTTGCATTCGGAACGCTTCTGGGCTTTCAGATTATGCCCGAAAACATCTGGACGGGATGGGCGGTCATGGCTGCACCTGCAGGGGCATTTTTCCTGCTCGGGGTGTTTTTATGGATTGTGCGGACCATTGCTCAGATTGAGCCGGCGGGAAAAGGATAAAAACCATGAAAGAAATGTCGATTGTAACCATTATCATTGCAGCAATTTTTACCCAGAATCTTGCATTGACGTATATCCTGGGGATGTGTCCTTTTGTCTCGCTCTCAAAAAGCCTCAAGACCTCCTTCGGAATGGGTGCGGCGGTGGTTTTCGTTATTGTATTGACTGCGGGAATCAACTGGCCGATCTATCATTATCTGCTGGTACCAACGCACAGCGAAATTATTAGTTATATCGTTTTTATTATCGTGACTGCCTCGTCGGTTCAGCTGGTCGAGATGATCATGGAACGTTTTTTCCCTGCACTGCAGGCTGCGTTCGGAATTTTTCTGCCGCTAATTACGGTCAATTGTACAGTGCTTTTTGTTTCGCTTTTCATGATTCGTGAGGAATTATCCTTTTTTCAGACAGTAATCTACGCGTTCTTTGGGGCAGTCGGATGGTTACTCGCGATTGTTCTTGTTGCCGCCATTTACGAAAAAATGGAACTGGTCAGTGATGTACCCAAAGGTCTCCGTGGTCCGGGAATCATTATGATCGTCACCGGCATCATGGCCCTCGCGTTCCTTGGATTCAGCGGGATGGTATAAGCAGATAACGGTTTTTTGGAGGAAATTGATGTTCACCCCTGTATTGATAATTGTCTCGATTCTGTTTGTTATTACGGTTCTCCTGAGTATTGCGGATTCCCTGCTGGTATCCTACGGCACCTGCAAGATATCGCTCAAGGAGGAAGGTGCCGAGAAGGAATTCTCGGTGCAGGGCGGTGGTACACTGTTGTCGGCACTGATCGATAATGATGTTGAAATAGCCGCCTCGTGCGGTGGCCGGGGCAGTTGCGGATTTTGTAAATGTCAGCTTTCACAGGGCGGGGGAGAAATCCTCCCCACCGAGGAACTCTACATCAGCAAAGACGAACGGAAACTCGGGACACGTCTTGCCTGTCAGGTTAAGGTAAAGGAGGATATAAGTCTCTATATCCCCGATCTGCTGACTTCGGTAAAGTATATGGTAAAAAGCGGATCGTTTGATACAAAATTGAAGTGGCGTTTCGTCAAGCTCGACAAGCCGCAGGTGCTGCAGGAGGCAAAGAAGGAAATCAGACTGGACAAAAAGGAGCTGTTCGAGGTCCAGGATATCGTCGAAAAACACAAGACGTTCGGCGGTGCCATCATGCCCGTACTCCAGGAGGTAAACGAGAAATACCGCTATCTGCCCGAACCGGTTCTGAAGGTGGTTGCCGAAGAGCTCGATATTCCTCTGAGTATCGTTTTCCGAATCGCAACGTTTTATAATGCGTTCAGTCTCGTTCCCCGGGGAAAACACATCATCTCCGTCTGTACGGGTACCGCCTGTCATGTCAAAGGGGCTGCGGACATACTCTCGGCCTTTGAGGAACAACTGAACATTCACACCGGCGAGACTACCGAAGACAAGCTCTTCACCATTCAGGCGGTACGCTGTATCGGATGTTGCGGACTCGCTCCGGTGATTACCGTGAATGAAGATGTACACGGTCTTCTGAAAAAGCAGAAGGTGGCGGAGATTATCGAAATGTACAAAGGAGCCTGATACCATGGCGAAACTTAAAGTTGAAGATCTTGAACGGATCAGCAGGCAGGTGAAAAAGACGACCCTTCTTCGCGAGGGTGCCGGCGATTCAAAAATAACGGTGCATATGGGGACCTGCGGTATAGCCGCCGGAGCCCGAAAAATCATGTCCATCCTGCTCGAAGAGTTTCAGAAAAGAAAGCTCGATTCGATTATACTTACCAATTCCGGTTGTGCCGGACTGTGCAGCAGGGAGCCGATGGTAACCGTTGAGAGAAAAGGGGAGACCCCGATCAAATATGTCGAATTAACTCCTGAAAAAATGATCAGAATTCTCGATGAACATGTTCTCGGTGGAAACGTCGTCGAGGAATATGCTCTGGCCAGAGGCAGCGAACGGGTTTCATGAAAAACCGGCGGCATCGTTCAGATACCGCATTGACTGCAGTTACCAACGATAATCCGTGATTTGAGAATACTCTCGTAACAAAGGCTTTTTTTTTATGAATGTACAGAATATGGATCGCTATCGGCTTCATCTGATGCTCTGTGCGGGTACCGCATGTGTTTCAAATAAAACGTTTATTTTAAAGAAGACGATTGAACAGGAACTCGCAAAACATAACCTGCAGGATGAGGTATGTGTTGTTCTGACCGGTTGCAACGGCTTTTGTGCGGTCGGGCCGGTAATGACGGTATTTCCGGGCGAGATATTTTATCACAGTCTTACCGAAGAGAATATTCCCCGGCTTGTCGAAGAACACTTTCTCAAGGGACGGCCGGTACCTGAACTGATGTTTGTCCCCGACAAGGACAAGGGGGCGGTTCCTAAAATGTCTGATATCGGCTTCTTTGCCAATCAGACTCTGATCGCTCTTCGCAACCGCGGCCTGATTGATCCCGAAAAAATTGACGAATATATCGCCCGTGACGGGTATAAAGCACTTGCAAAAGCATTAACGCAGATGACTCCCGAAGATATCATCAAAGAGATGAAGGAAGCCGGACTGCGCGGACGCGGTGGCGGCGGGTTTCCCACCGGGCTGAAGTGGGAGTACTGCAGAAAATCACCGGGCTCGGTAAAATATGTGATCTGCAATGCCGACGAAGGTGACCCGGGTGCCTATATGGATCGCAGTATTATTGAATCCGATCCCCATGCGGTTCTGGAAGGCATGATGATCGGTGCCCGGGCAATCGGTGCCTCCGAAGGTCGTGTCTATCTTCGTGCCGAGTATCCCCTCGCACTCAAACGGCTCAATATTGCCATAGCCCAGGCTCGTGAATACGGCCTGATCGGCGAGAACATATTTGGTACCGACTTTTCTTTCGATATTCATATCACGCAGGGTGCAGGTGCATTCGTCTGCGGAGAAGAGACCTCCCTTATCGCCTCAATCGAGGGTCGTCCGTCGGAACCCCGGCAGCGTCCGCCGTTTCCCGCGGTAGCCGGACTCTGGGGCAAACCGACCAATATCAATAATGTTGAAACCTGGGCAACGGTTTCCTCGATTATCAACCGCGGGGCGCAGTGGTTTTCCACTATCGGCACCGAAAAGAGCAAGGGAACGAAAGTGTTCTCGCTTGTCGGTAAAATCGCCAACACCGGTCTTGTCGAAGTGCCCATGGGTATTTCCCTCAAAGATATCGTTTTTACCATTGGCGGTGGTATTCCCAATGGAAAAAAATTCAAGGCGGTGCAGACAGGGGGGCCATCGGGAGGGTGTATTCCCGCAAGTCTGATTGATCTTCCGGTTGATTACGAGAAGCTTATGGAGGTAGGCTCCATTATGGGATCGGGTGGTCTGATCGTTATGGACGAGGACACCTGTATCGTCAATGTGGCGAAGTTTTTTATCGAGTTTACCAATGATGAGTCGTGCGGTAAATGTTCCTCCTGCCGGGACGGGTCGGAGGCGCTCTTGGTTATTCTTGAAAGAATCTGCAACGGTCTCGGCAAAGAAGAGGACATCCCGCTGCTTGAAGAGTTGTGCCTGGCCATCAAAAAAGCATCGTTGTGCGGGCTGGGGCAGACACTGCCGAATCCGGTGCTGAGCACACTCAAATATTTTAAAGAGGAATATCTCGCTCATATTGTCGATAAAAAATGCCCAGCTCATGTATGTAAAGCACTTTTCAACTACAAAGTTACCGAAGCTTGCAAGAAGTGCGGTGTCTGTTTCAAAAACTGCCCTTCCAATGCGATTGTATGGGAAAAGAAGCAGGTGGCCGAGATCATACAGGATAAATGTACCAAATGCGGTATCTGTCACGAAGTCTGCAAGTTCGATTCAATCGTGGCGGATTAGTATGAAATTGAAGGAGGTGAAAGAGATTCTCAATGCCAAAGTGGTGTTCGGCGAAGAATTCATCGACCGGGAAGTGCCGAAAGCCTGTGGCAGCGATCTTATGAGTGATGTCCTTCTTTATATCAAGACCGGTGCCCTGTTGCTTACCGGCCTTACCAATGCACAGGTCGTGCGCACCGCTGAAATGGCCGATGTCAACATGATCTGCTTTGTGCGGGGCAAAATGCCACCCGAAGAAACAATCGCCCTCGCATGCGAAAAATCCATCGCTCTTTTATCGACGTGCCTCTCCATGTTTGAATCATGTGGACGCCTGTACGATGCAGGGTTATATGGCTGTGATTTTGAATGAAAAGTGACGATACCGGAAACTCGAAAATTCAGGAGCTGGTCTACGAGTCACAGGTGGGTGATGCGATGGCCGAAGAGGTTGTCGTTGTAAGTCCCGAAAAGATGATGAGTGAATTACGGGATATCCTGCGCAATAATAAGATATCCGGACTTCCGGTAACGCGACAGGGTGAAGTTATCGGTATTATCAGTATCGAAGATTTTATCACGTGGCTGGCTGAAGGCGGGGTTGATTGTCGGATACAGGATCGAATGACCACCAGTGTCAAGGAGTTGTATGCCGACGATCCGCTTACTCTGGCTATTAGTTACTTTGAAAAATCAGGTTTCGGCAGGTTTCCGGTTCTGGATCGGCAAACGGGGCGCCTGGTCGGGATAATCACCAAAGGTGATGTCATAGAAAATATCCTCCGCAAACTGGAGGTTGAATACCATGAGGAGGAAATACACCGTTACCGGGCCAGTCATATTTTTGAAGATATCGTTGCTGATTCAATAGCGCTTAAAATAAAATTTGCCGTTGAGGGTAATAACTTCAAAAAGGCAGGTGAGGTATCCAGCAAACTGAAAAAAGCATTGTCCCGGTTGAATATTCATCCCCATATTATCCGGCGGGTAGCTATAGCAGCGTTCGAAGCGGAGATGAATCTGGTTGTGTATACCGCGGGCGGGAACTTTTCGGTCAAGGTCGAACCGCATGAAATCCGTATGGATGTCAGTGATGCGGGGCCCGGCATTCCGGATGTCGAAAAGGCGATGCAGCCGGGATATTCAACCGCGCCTGATTGGGTTCGGGAACTCGGTTTCGGCGCCGGGATGGGACTGATGAATGTCCAGAAATGTGCAGATACTTTTAAAATCGTTTCGAAGGTCGGTATTGGTACCCATCTGAGAATCATTATTCGTATAGAACCGCAATAGGATGCAGCTATGAAACTCACCGGGATCATTGAACAGCTGGGGCTTTCGAGGCGATCGGTTCGCGAGAGAGAAAATATTGAAATAACCGCCGGTTATGCAAGTGATCTGCTGAGTGACGTGTTGGCAAACTGCCCTGAGGGTGCTCTCTGGATTACCCTGCAGGCTCACCCGAATATTGTCGCCATCGCAAGCATGAAAGGGTTATCGGGAATTGTACTAATCAATAATCGAGAACCCGAAGAGGCGACCGTTACGAAGGCTGTCGAGGAGGAACTGCCGCTGCTGGTGAGTGATCTTTCGGCATTTGAACTTATCGGCAAATTGTACCAGCTCGGTGTTCGCGGAATGCAAAATGGGACTGAAGGAGTATAAACTCGATCTTCATATACACACCTGTTTATCACCCTGCGCAGATGTGACCATGCTTCCTTCGGCGGTGATGAAGGAAGCACTGAGCAGGAACCTGGATGCGGTCGGGATATGTGATCATAACTCTGCGGGAAATGTGGTCGCTTTTAAAAATGCAGGGAAACGGTTCGGAGTAACGGTTTTTGGTGGTATGGAGATTACTTCGAGCGAAGAGGTGCATGTATTGGTCTATTTTAATGATAATGAAGCATTATTCGCGATGCATGAAAAGGTTCACTGTACGTTGCAGGGTGAAAATGATGCTGATCTTTTCGGTCTGCAGCTGCTTGTTGACGAGGATGATACCTTTACCGAATCAGAGGAGCGTCTTCTGATCGGGGCAACCACCCTGCGACTGGAAGAGATCGTTGCAATGACCGGGAGTCTGGGCGGAGTGGCGGTGGCTTCGCATGTCGACCGCGAAACGTTCGGGATTATCGGTCAGCTGGGGTTCATTCCCGAAAACCTGCAGTTGAGCGCGATTGAAGTCTCTCCCGGGTATTCGGGAGACGGGAGTTCGATTACCGGTAAAAGGGATCTGCCGCTGATTACCTCGTCGGATGCGCACTATCTTTCAGATATCGGTAAATGTTCAACTACCGCCATCATGGAGGAACTCTCTTTTGCCGAATTGAGGAGCGCCTTTAAAGGCATCGGCGGCAGGCGGGTTGTTCGATAATGGAAAATCTGTCGCTGCATGTACTGGATATTGCGGAGAATTCCGTTCGTGCCGGTGCGAAAACGATAGAGATAGAACTGAAAAATGATCCTGAAAAGGACCTGCTGACCATTCGTATCCGTGATGACGGAAAAGGTATGAGTGATCAGGAAATAAAAAATGCACTTGATCCGTTTTATACAACGAAAGAGAATAAACGGTTCGGGTTGGGACTTTCACTGTTTGAACAGGCATGCAGGGATACTGGAGGTTCATTCCGTATCACCTCAGAAAAAAATACCGGTACCGAGGTGTTGGCAACGCTGAAACCGCGTCATCCGGATATGAAACCGGTTGGTGAAATGCTCGAAACTATGGCGGTGCTTATTGCCGGGCAACCTGCAATACGATTTGTATATACGCATAGTGATGGTGCTATAAAGGAGTATTTTGATTCAGGAGTACCGGAATCGGTTTGAATACGGGGTCAATGCAATGGGGTGTGTGAACGGTACCCGGATTTGTGACCACCTGGTGTGCACATCAGAGGTTTATTTCATAGAAGGTATTGGATTATGATTACATTTACCATCAACGACAAAGTCTTGGAGGTCGAAGAAGGAACCACGATACTCAGAGCCGCACTGGATGCCGGTATCCGGATTCCAACCTTGTGCTATCATAAGGAATTGACTCCCGGTGGTACCTGCAGGGTCTGTATGGTTGAGATTATCAGTGGCGGTAGACCCGGTCTGCAGGCTGCCTGTCTATTCAAGGTTATGAATGGTCTGGTGGTTAAAACCGATACGGAACAGGTAAGGGCGACCCGTAAAATAATCATCGAACTACTGATGGCCAAGAGTCCCGGGTCGAAAGTTCTTATGGATATGGCAGAGGAATTCGGTATTACGGATACCCGCATCACCCTGAAGAATACCGAACAGTGCTATCTTTGCGGTCTCTGTGTCCGGGCATGCTCGGAAATTTCACAGCGCAACGCGATAAGTTTTGCCTACCGCGGCAAGAAACGGACTATTCAGACAGCATTTGATGAAGTATCAAAGACCTGTATCGGTTGTGGTGCGTGCGCGTATCTCTGTCCGACCGGGCGCATTAAAATTGAGGAGATGGAATAGGATCGTGCCGCGTGGCTGACTGACGGGATTGCACGTGTATAAGTAATCTATTTTTACCTTTGTCATATGGCATGGGCAACCGTTCTTGATCGTGCAACTTTCAATAGATTAGTCGCGGTACGTTCGTTATAAAAAGTATATGGCCTTCCTACAAAAAAATCAGCTCTACAAACCGATTCAGCATGAACTTACTGAGGTTGATTCGTATATCGAAAAAGTCGTCACCTCGGAGAACGGTTTTTTTTCAAAGAGTGTTCCCTATTTGCTCCGGGCCGGGGGAAAACGGCTGCGGCCGGCGCTGCTCCTTCTTTCGGCTAAAATAACCGGCTATACCGGTGAACAGTCGATTAAACTCGCCTCTGCGGTTGAACTCATTCATATGGCGAGTCTGATCCACGACGATATAATCGACAACGACATCCTGCGCAGAGGCCTGCCCACACTCAACACGCAGATCGGTGATAATCTTACCGTGATTGTTGGCGACTATATCTATTCACTTGTGTTCACGATCCTGGCTGAAATGAATGAAATCGAAATTATTCAGGATATCGCCGGAACAACCCGACTGATGGCCCGGGGGGATATCCAGCAGATACAGCAGAAGTACAACGTGCATCTTACCGAAGAACAGTATCTGCAGATAAATGCCGACAAATCCGCCTCGCTGATGTCGTGTGCATGTAAACTTGGTGCCCGGTGCGGCACTACGGAAAACGGAGCGGTCGCATCGCTGTCGCGCTTCGGGTACAATCTTGGCATGGCTTTTCAGATCGCCGATGATCTGCTCGATATAACCGCCGAAGAAAAGGTGCTCGGTAAACCGCTCGGCAGTGATATCCGGGAAGGAAAAATGACGCTCCCGCTGATCTGTATTCTGCGGGAGGCCGACAAAAACGATAAGGCATGGGTGACTGATCTGATTACTTCACATACGGTTGACGATACCGCCTTAGGTCGTATCCGGGAAATGGCCGAGCGGTATAACGGGATCGAATACAGCCGAAACAAAGCGCAGCACTATGTGGAGGCCTGTATTGATGCCTGTAAGGACTTTGAAGAATCGGAACTGCTCTCTGCGCTGATTGACTTTGCGGAATTCGTTGTAACTCGGACAAGCTGACTGTCTGTCTTCATCCGGTGTTAAATGTTGTTCCCGCTTCCCCCGGGTGAAGCTGCAGTATTTTCAAAGAAAGCTCTTTTGACAATGTCAAAAACCGACCTGATACTGCTCCATGCTCCGAGTATCTACGACTTCCGGAAGAAACATCAGATGTTCGGACCGATCAGCGATGTTGTTCCGTCAAGCGTAATTTTCGAGATGTACCCGATCGGTTTTATGATCATGCTTGGTTACCTCGAAGAACGGGGCGTTTCGGTACGGATTATCAATCTCGCACTCCGGATGCTAAAAAGTAAAAAGTTCGATGTGGAAAAGCTGCTGCGATCTCTGAATCCCGTCGTGTTCGGAATCGACCTCCACTGGTTGCCGCATGTGCAGGGAAGTCTGGAGATCGCCCGGCTCGTTAAAAAATATCACCCGGAAACGCCGGTGATTTTCGGCGGGTTGTCATCCAGCTATTTTCATGAGGAACTGATAACCTACTCACCGGTTGATTATGTTCTGCGGGGTGACACGGTAGAGAAACCGTTGTTTCAACTGATTCAGCACATAAAACAGAAACGGGAACCCAGGGGCGTACCGAATCTGACCTGGCGCGACAACCGTGGAGAAATCACTGTCAATCAGTTGACTCATTCACCGGAAACACTTGACTATTATCCGTTTGACTACCGGAAAATACTACGGTCGATCGTAAAGCATTTTGATATTATCGGTCATCTTCCATTTTACACCTGGATGCGCTATCCTATCGTTGTGATGCTTCCGTGGAAAGGGTGTGTGCACGACTGTATCATCTGTGGTGGATCAGCTCATTTTTATGAGAAATACTGCGGAAGAGCTAAACCTGCCTACCGCAGTCCGGAACATATTGTACGCGATATAGTGCAGGTCGCCAAATTTCTGAAAGGCCCGATTTTTCTGCTTGGTGAATTACGCCAGGCAGGGGAGGGGTATGCGGAGGAATTATTTGCGCGTATTAAAAAAGCGAAGATAAAAAACCATATCGCGATCGAATTGTTCTATCCCGCTTCACGAAAATATTTTGAAATGATTGCTGATGCGGTCACGAATTTCAATTTCGAAATTTCGCCGGAATCCCACGACGAAAAAGTACGCAAAACATTCGGTCGTCATTATGATAATCAGAGCCTCGAGGATTCAATCCAGTATGCGATGGAGTTGGGCTGTAAACGGTTTGATCTGTTTTTTATGATCGGGCTTGCCGGGCAGACCGCGCAATCGGTGCAGGGAACCGTTGATTATTGCGATTATCTGATCAGGCGGTTTTCACAATTCGGTATTGGCAACGTGGTGCCGTTTATTTCCCCGCTGGCTCCATTTATCGATCCCGGAAGTCTGGCGTTCGAGAATCCCGAAAAGTATGGTTTCAGACAATTCTGTCGAACGCTCGAAGATCACCGAAAAGCGATGCTTTCACCGAGCTGGAAGTACATGCTCAGTTATGAAACAAAATGGATGACTCGGGATGAGATCGTCGAAAGTACCTATGATGCTGCGATTCGTCTCAACCGCATCAAAGCTGAACACGGCATCATCAAACCGGACGAGGCGACGCACCTTGAGGGACTCATCAGCGAGGCCCGGCGTGAAATGCGGAATATCGATATGCAGCTTGCAGGTGAGTTGCCGGGTGATGATAAGGCAACGCCGCGGGATATGCGGACCAACGCGGTGAAACTAAGCGAGGCAACGATCTGTAAAAAAGATGAACTCAACTGGCCGTTCAAATTTCTGCGGTTCAATCCGATAGATATTCTGAAGGCCGTATTTCAAAAGTAGCTGTTTTCACTATGAACCTGACGCTGGCCTATTCTCCCTGTCCGAACGATACCTTTATATTCAACAGTATCGCAAACGGGACCCTGCGGCTGCCCGGACACTCCATTACCACCAGTCTGCTCGATATAGAATCCCTCAATTCCAGCGCTGTAGCTGGTATATACGATATTACCAAAATGTCGTTTCACTGTATGCTGCAGGTAGCCGACCAATATGAACTTCTATCGGTAGGAGCGGCGGTGGGGTATGGTTGCGGCCCGCTGCTGGTAGCGAAAAAAATAGGTGTACTGGACGATTCGTCAACCTGTCGTGTCGCCGTACCGGGTGAATTGACTACCGCAAATATGCTGTTGAAGCTCTATGCGCCCGATTTGCGATCCAAAACCTTCATGCGCTATGATCACATACTGCCTGCACTGTTGCGTGATGAAGTCGACTGCGGTGTTATCATTCACGAAACAAGATTTCTCTACGAACAGTATGGGCTCGAGCTGATTGTCGATCTCGGGAGGTGGTGGGAAACCACCACCGTCTGCCCGGTTCCCCTCGGTTGCCTTGCCATAAAAAAGGAACTTGCCGCCGATCTGGCTGAACCATTTGAACACCTGGTTCGGGAAAGTGTCGGAAAGGCACGAAGCAATCCCGCAGCCGCATTACCGTATATCAAACAGCACGCCCGGGAACTCGATGAAGAGGTACTTTCCCGTCATATCGCAACCTTCGTGAATGATTTCAGTCTGGAACTGGGTGAGGACGGGAGACGGGCGGTGGAAAAGTTACGGGAACTCTCGGCGGGATTGACGGGAAACCAATGACCGGATTCATATTCGCAACCTTTCGGGAGGCGCTGCCATTCCTTCGAAAGATGGGATTGCCGGATAACAAAATTCCAAATGGCGACTGTCGTAGTTTTACCCACGGTTCTCTGGAGGGCATTGTAGGGATTTGCGGTATGGGCCATGATGCTGCCCGTCGCGGAATGGAACGGCTGCTTTTACGGGTTTCCCTGACGGAAATTATTAATATCGGTATCTGCGGGGCTCTGAACAGTTCCGCGGTTCTTCACGAACTCTATACCGTTTCCGAAGTTGTCCAGTGGGAACACGACGATCGCTTCAAGGCAGCCTCACCCTTCTTTATGCATGTACCTCTTTCAAAAAGAAAACTGGCTACCGTACACCATCCTCTTTTTGATTCCTCTCTCCGTGACCGGATTGGCCGGACTGCCGATCTGGTTGATATGGAGGGCGGGGTTATCGCTGCATTCTGCAAGGAATATGATCTCCCCTGGGCCGCACTTAAAGGGGTTACCGATACTGCCAGCGAGGGGCAGAGGAATTCACTGTTCAAAAACATCAATGACATTTCGGATCGATTGGCTGCAACGGTAGTGCGAGCAATCAAATCCACTCAGGAAGGCGGGACGACAAGTCGATGATTAAGGCATTTTTTCGGTTCACCCGGATAGAACATACCGTTTTCAGTCTTCCGCTGCTTTTTGCCGGAGCCTATCTGGCTGCAGGAAGGCAGATGCCTCCCATCCGTGTTATTCTCCTGATAGGTATGGCCGGTACCGGGGCACGGATTCTCGGTATGTCCATGAATAGAATTTTTGACCGTAACCTCGATGCTGCAAATCCCCGGACCGCAGGGCGGGAACTGGTCACCGGAAAACTTTCGCTTCACGCGGCACTCGGTATCGCAGGTTCAGGACTCGCCGTCTACCTGCTGGCATGCGGGCTGCTTAATCCATTGGTGCTGCTGCTTTCACCGGTTCCGGCGATCGTCCTGATCGGGTATTCTCTTCTGAAAAGATTTACCCCGTTATGTCACTTCGGTATCGGTCTATCTCTCGCATTGGCACCATGCGGCGCCTATCTGGCAACAAAAGGAACTTTCGGCCTGGACGGGGAACTGCTGCTGCTGGCACTCTTCACATTTTTCTGGATGAGCGGTTTTGATATAATTTATGCGCTGCAGGACGTCGCATCCGATACGCAAAACCGCGTTTACAGTCTGCCGGCAGTTCTTGGAGAACGGAGAAGCCTGATCGTTGCGGGCTGCTGTCATGTTCTGGCTCTGGGTGCACTCTGCGGCCTTGTATGGAACACCGGGCACAGGGTGCTTGCCGTGCTTCCACTGGCCGGTGCCGTCGCAAGTTTCACGTATGCCTATCTTCCGCACGTTCCTATGCCGGCACGTTTTTTCCCGACCTCGGCAATAGCCGGTATCTGCGGAGCACTTATTGTATTTTTATAATTCTGGATCAGAGGAGAGTATGTTATATACTCTGTAAATCAGCAGTGGAATGCACAGGGAACGGCTGATTCCGGGTGATCTCTCAGAACTTCGTCTGGAGCAGGTATGTCAAATTTAATTGTTGCTGTTACCGGCGCTTCTGGAGCCCTGGCGGCGAAACTGCTGATTAGCAGATCTCCCTGGCCCGTAACGCTCATTATCAGCACCTGGGGAAAGCGTGTATACGAACAGGAGTGCGGGCCGGTTGCCGGGCTGACAGCTCTGGTCAACGAAGTGTACGACATCAATGATCTCTCCGCACCGGTTGCATCCGGATCGGTCGCTACCGAAGGAATGGTCGTTATTCCCTGCACCTGCAATACTCTCGGTGAAATCGCTTCAGGCAGATCCGCCAACCTGATCTCACGCGCCGCTCACTGCCATCTCAAGGAACAGCGTCGTCTGGTGCTTTGCATCAGAGAGGCCCCTCTTTCACTTATCGATATCGAAAATTGCGCCACCGTAAGCCGTGCAGGCGGGATTATAATGCCGTTGTCGCCACCGTTCTATATGACGGCCAATAATGAAACACCGGGGGATAAAATTCCTATCGACATGGTGCTCAACTCCTACGCGGACCGTGTTTTTGCGCTTCTGGGTGCATCGGGGCATCCCACCTGGGAGGATAAACGGTGAGTTATCAGGATCTCAGAGCCTTTCTTTCGGCACTTGATGCCGAAGGCGACCTGGTACGGATTCGCGAGGAAGTTGATCCGTACCTCGAAATAACCGTTATCCAGCATCGGGTCATGGAACAGGGTGGACCGGCACTTCTTTTCGAGAATGTCAAAGGGTCGCCATTCCGACTCGTGACCAATCTGTTCGGAACGGAGAAACGGGTGGCTATGGTTTTTGGCGGTGATCCGGGTTCAGTTGGCCGGAATCTGGTTGAACTCGCCGGGACGTTCATGCCGCCAACCGCCGGTAAACTATGGGCCGGCAGAAAATCCTTACTAAGCGTTGCCAGCGCCCGTCTCCGGAAAGTCTCCCGTGCTCCGGTACTTGAACATCGTACCGGCAATCCGGATATCACCACACTGCCCTGCCTTTTCTGCTGGCCCGAAGACGGTGGCCCGTTTTTCACCCTGCCGCTGGTGCATACCACCGATCCGGAAACCGGAATCGGAAATCTCGGTATTTACCGCATGCAGCGGTACGATCGCACCACCACCGGAATGCACTGGCAGATCGAGAAGGGGGGAGGATTTCATTTTCAGAAGGCCGTACGCATGGGACTTCCCCTGCCGGTAAGTGTTATTCTCGGCGGTCCTCCGGCTCTGACCATGGCTGCTGTATGTGCACTGCCCGAAGGGGTGGACGAACGTATGCTCGCGTCGTTGATTATGGGTAAACCTCTCAGTGTCATCACCCGTAAAAAATCCGGGCACCGGCTTCCCGCCACCGCCGAGTTCATTCTCGAAGGAAGTGTCTGCAGCGGAGATCTGCGGCGTGAAGGGCCTTTCGGTGATCATCTCGGCCACTATTCACGCTCCGCTGATTTTCCGGTGTACCGGATTACCGAAATGCTTTACCGTAATAAACCGATTTTTCCCGCAACTGTTGTCGGTAAACCGGCTCAGGAGGATTATCACATCGGGGTGGCGCTGCAGGAAATGACGATGCCGCTGCTGCGCCTGGTTCATCCGGGAATAATTGATCTTTGGGCCTATCCGGAAACCGGATTCCACCCGCTGGCAGTTGCTTCGGTAAATGAGCGGTATCCAAGGGAGGCGCTCAAACAGGCGTTCGCCATACTGGGATTCGGTCAGTTGTCACTTACCAAAATACTTGTCGTTGTCGATGGAACATGCGCGGATGTAAGGGATTTCAGACAGGTGAGCACTATGGTATGGCGCCACCTCAGTTGCGAGGAGGGTATCCATCTTATTGCTCCCACCGCTCAGGACACGCTCGATTTTACCGGTCCGTCAATGAATACCGGCAGTCGGCTGCTACTGATAGCCACCGGCAGCGGTGAACAACCCCGTCGACGTGTGCCGCCACCGCCCGGACCGTTTGCCGTTCACCATCCGGATATTCTCGGCGTTGCTGCAATCGGTGAAGCATTTCTGATGGTAAAAGTTACCGGCACTGGTCAACGCGCGCAGCTACAGGAGCTGCTGCGCAGCCATGAACAGACCTCTGGCTACCTGTTTCACATTCTGGTTTCTGATGATGTACCGCTTGACGACATGACGCTGATGCTCTGGGGATGGTTTACGCGATTTGATCCGTTGCAGGACCTGTATCCGGCGGATAGAACAACCGTGGGGAATCGTCTCGTTTTCAGTTTTCCCATACTGATAGACGCCACCTGGAAGAAAGGATACCGCAAACCCGTGATCTTTGATCAGAAAACCGTTCGTTCCGTCGACAAAAAATGGCATAAAATGGGAATCGGGTAGCGAATGGGTTCTGTTACAGCTACACTGCTTGAGAAAGGTGCCAACGGAGAGCGGTTACTTCCCGATGAGGTACGTGCCCTGCTTGGTCTGACGCTGTGTCCTCAGGATATTCATGCGCTGGGGGAAGCTGCTTTCAGAAACCGTACGAAACGGTATGGTACCGACGCAACCTTTGTCGAGAACCTCTTTGTCAATCCATCGAACATCTGCAGCGGTACCTGCGGTTTCTGTCATTACCGTGCACGCGAAGAAGATCCACATGCGTACATTCTTTCAGAGGAATCGATTCTTGAACAGATCGAGCGGCTCCGGCCTTCAGAAGTGCATGTGGTAGGGGGGCTTAATACCATCTGGCATTTCGACCGCCTGGTTGGTTTACTTAAGGAGATCCGGCGGCGATGGTCCGAGGTATATATCAAATCATTTACTGCGGTTGAAATAGATCACTTCGCCAGACAGAAACGGACAACACCGGCGGACGTTCTGCGAACGCTTGCCGCTATCCCGATTCAGGGGCTTACCGGTGGTGGGGCGGAAGTGTTTTCCGCACGGTTGCGGAAACAGTTGTGCCCGGAAAAGATGAGCCCTTACGGGTGGCTGTCGGTGCATCGGGAAGCCCATGCGTTGGGGCTCAGGACCAATGCAACGCTTTTGTACGGTATCGGCGAAACGGCGGACGAGATCGCCGGACACCTGCTGGCGCTGCGGGATGCACAGGACCGGTCGGGAGGTTTTTCCTGCTTTATTCCACTGCCGTATCAACCGTCAAAAAACGATCCGGACGAATCCGGGCCGACCGCCCTGTACAATCTGGCAATGATAGCGTGTGCACGCCTGATCCTTGACAATTTTGATCATGTGAAAGCCTACTGGCCGATGATCGGTCTGGAAACAGCCGCCGCAGGGTTGTATTGGGGAGCCGATGATCTCGATGGTACGCTTGGCGACGAAAGAATCGCCCATGCCGGAAAAACGGCAACACCCCGGATGCTCACCCGTGCGAAAATGAGGGAGACGATCACGGCGGGAGGGTTCAGACCGGTACTACGCGACGGTGCTTTCAACCGGTATACGGGAGAGCTGGAATAATGCCGTATCATATTTCAATGATTGCCTACTCAAATATGGCTCCTTACCGGATGCTGGGCACCCCGGAGGGGTGTACATTTCTGGAGTATACCCCGCGGGAATCCGTCGCCGCTCTTAAGACCGGGCGGGTATTCGCGGCACCGCTTCCGGTCGCAGCGATTCCTTTACTTGAGGGTCAGGTTGCTACCATAGGTAGCTATGGTATTGCCGCCGCCGGACAGGTCGGGAGTGTACTGCTCTTCTCCCGTTGTCCCTTCGACGAGATCAACGCTGCTCACCGTGTCGGTATCACGGATCACACCGCCTCGTCGGTACGTTTGCTTCAGCTGTTCTTGAATACTGCCGGTAATAAACAACACCCTGCATTTGTCGCAGACGACCGTGATGTGGATGCGCTTCTGCTGATCGGTGATCGTGCACTGATGTATTCCCTGAACCACGAATGGCCGTATGTTACCGATCTGGCAACCGTCTGGTTTGAACGCACCGGTCTTCCCTTCGTATTCGCACGATGGGTCGTTCGGCAGGATGCGCCTGCGGAGGTGATATCGTCACTCGGGAAATGGCTTGACAGATTAAAAGACTCCGATGCCGCAATGGTGGAACTTGCTGCACCGGTCGAGGCCCGGCGGCTGGGAGTGGATGTCGCTTTCATGAAAACGTATCTCACCGGCATGATACGAATCCTCGGCACGGACGAACTACGCGGTCAGGAACTGTTTTTAGCGAAATTGAAAGAACTGCCGGATGCTGCAGTACGACCGGCACTTCCCGTCGGACCGGGTGCCGGAAGGGTATCCGCCGGCCGTCTCGACCGCAGCGGCGCGTTGGAACTCTTTCAAAAGTGGCCGCTGGGCAAACTGATGCGTCGGGCTTTTCTCCGGCGGCTGGAGCTTTTTCCCGACACCATCATCACCTATGTGCGCGACACGAATCCGAATTACACCAACATCTGCGAAACCGGATGTGCCTTCTGTGCCTTCAGACGGAAAAAAGGGGATGAGGATGCTTATATCCTCTTGCCTGAGGAACTTGCGGAACGGGTAAAGAACGCTGCAGCCAAAGGTGCCTCGACAGTGCTTCTGCAGGGGGGGAATAATCCGGAGGTAACGCTTGAGGATTGGGTCGGCTACATTCTCGCCATCCGTAAAGAATGTCCTGATATGCATATTCACCCCTTCAGTCCGTCGGAAATCTATTTCCTTGCACGGAAGGAGGGTATGTCTTCACGGGATATTCTTGCCGCACTGTTCCGTGAAGGAATACGGACAATACCGGGAGGTGGTGGAGAAATCCTGGTTGATGCGGTCCGCTCGAAATTGTCACCGGAGAAATGTCCCGCCGACGACTGGTTACGCATTATGAAAGAGGCGCACGAAACGGGTTTTACAACAACTGCAACCATGATGTACGGTCATATTGAATCGGATGCCGATTGTATCGAACATCTCTTCCGGTTACGGGAGCTGCAGGATTATTCCAGGGGATTCAGTTCCTTTATTCCCTGGTCCTTCAAGCCGGGTTATTCCGATTTGACAGAAAGGATTACGTCGGCGGCTCATCCGGCACGTTACGTGCGGATTCTGGCTCTGGCCAGACTGGTGCTCGACAACTTCGACCATGTGCAGTCATCGTGGTTTTCGGAGAGTGAAAATGCCGGCGAAATAGGTCTCCTGGCCGGTGCTGATGATTTTGGCGGTATTCTTCTGGAAGAGCATGTGCTCGCAACATCAGGGTACAAAAAACAGACTACCGAAGAAAAAGTGAAGGATACTATCCGTCGATGCGGTTTCACACCTGCCTTGCGTAATTCGCAGTATCAGCTGCTGGAGGTATTTCACAATGACAAGGACACTTCCGCCGGTTTGACTGTAGACCGTACTGGAAGCAGCAGCGGTACTCCGTCTTCGGGGATACACGGGTAATGACGTCCGAACAACGCCACCCCTCCATGGATACCCTCTTATCGGCTGAGCAGAACCGGAAAATGTTCAATACCATTTCGCGACGGTATGATTTGTTGAACCGGCTCATTTCTCTGGGTCTCGACCGGTCATGGCGCAACGAAACGGCATCAATGGTCGGGGTTTCCGCTGGAGAGCGTTACCTTGATATTGGAACCGGTACCGGTGATCTTGCGTTCGCGCTTGCCCGGCAATGCACTGATGCCGGTATTTATACCGTCGATTCTTCTGAAAACATGATCCGTATCGCACAAAAGAAATGTACTTCGCAGGAAGGGGAAAACCGGATACACTGTGTGCAGGCAAGTGCGTTATCACTGCCCTTTCCAGCTGCTGCCTTCGATGGAGTGACCATGGGATTTTGTGTACGTAATGTCACCGACCGTCTGGCGGCATTGCAGGAAATCGCCCGAGTCCTCGTTCCCGGAGGGCGGTGTGTTATTCTGGAGTTGAGTATTCCCCAAAGTCGTGTTGCGTTTCTGGGTTATACCTTATACACCCGATTGTTTATCCCGATCGCAGCTGCCCTGTTGTCTCAGAAACAGGCGTATGATTATCTGAACCGTTCGATAAAGAGTTTTCCTTCGCCGGTACAGTTTCGTGAACTGATGTGCAAGGCAGCTTTTACGGGGTGTACCATCCGTACGCTTTTGCTCGGATCGGTCACCATTTTTTATGGTGAGAAACCACGGTAATCCGTGCAGGATCAGTGGTATGGCGACATCCGACTTTGCGTGCGGTCCCTCGTTTCCAGCGTCAAAGCGGAAACAGCTGCAAACGAGCTGCAGTACAGCGAGATTTTACCCATAAATTTGCAATTTCCGGGTGATGGGATGCATTTTTTATTAAAATGTTGGCTATAGGCATAAATTAAGTGAACAATGAGCACGGAACAGACACTTTTTTCTCTGCAAAACCTGTTTTTTAACGGAATGTGGTTTGTATTTGCATACCAGCGTATAAATACCTCCGGGCAAACGTGAGGTTACCGCGCGTCTTCAAAAAATGTACATCCATTATTTGATAACTGCATATGATTATTTCAAACGTATGCAGCGAAAATGGTTATTTTATTTGGTTGAAAAGGTATCCTCAGGCATACCTTCCGGTACATGGGTTATCCCGAAAGTAGTGCAGTGTAAGTACCAGGGTGGTTACGTGGGAAATGTTGTAAATGCTGCCGGGGTAATAAGCATTATTGAATATACGGTTTTCGGAATTGCTGCAATTACGAAAGAGGTATGTTCAATCGAAGTAAAGAAAATGAACACTCTTTTTAATGACAGATTTCCGGAGTAATTAAGCATGATCGGTATTTCCAAACTGTACTGTGGTACGGTAGAGCCTTCAGACGCAATCCGCTACGGTCGAAAGTCAAAACAGCTTCCATCACATCTTCTTCAGTTTTCCGCCGATAAAAAACCGGTGGTCGTATGGAATTCCACCCGTCGCTGCAATTTAAAATGTGTCCACTGTTACTCACATTCAAAAAACATCGATTACAGCGGTGAAATGACCACCGAAGAGGCAA
Organism: Chitinispirillaceae bacterium; assembly: GCA_050304135.1. Lineage (GTDB taxonomy): Bacteria > Fibrobacterota > Chitinivibrionia > Chitinivibrionales > Chitinispirillaceae > JAFGNB01. Next base: position 167,873 of record JBNLDC010000006.1, read on the forward strand.
AACGGTTTATTGACGGTCTGGCGGAATTCGGTACGCCGGTCCTGCTCTTCAGTGGTGGCGAACCTCTTTTGAGAAAAGATCTCTTTGAGCTTATTTCCTACACCCGCAGTAAAGGAATACGAGCAGTTATTTCCACCAATGGAACGCGAATCACCGAAGATACCGCAAAAAAACTGGGTGATGCCGGGCTCTCGTATGTCGGTGTCAGTATCGACGGACTGAAAACGATACACGACAAATTTCGTGGTGTCGACGGGGCCTTTGAACAGGCGCTCAGTGGTATCCGCTTCTGCCGGAAAGCAGGAGTCAAGGTGGGATTCCGGTTTACCATAAATAAAGTCAATGTCGACGATATTCCCGGGGTCTTTTCACTACTGGAGACCGAAGAAATTCCCCGGATCTGTTTTTATCACCTTGTGTATACCGGTCGTGCTGCAGAAATAGTGGAGGACGATCTTGACCATAAGCGGTCACGGGAGACGGTCGATCTGATCATCAACGAAACGGATCGCCTGCATAAAAAAGGGTTCCCGGCCGAAGTCTTGACGGTTGATAATCACTGCGACGGTGTGCATCTGTATCTGCGTATGCTCCGTGAAAAATCCCCCCGGGCGGCACAGGTGCTGGAACTGCTGCAGATGAACGGCGGAAACAGCAGTGGTGTCGGTATTTCGTCGGTAAGCTGGGACGGTTCGGTGTATCCGGATCAGTTTTGGCGGCACTACTCCGTCGGGAATGTTCGGGAGCGACCGTTCGGGGATATCTGGACCGATCCGAAGGAGCCGCTTCTGGTCGGTTTGCGAAATCGTAAAAAACTGTTACAAGGGAAGTGTGCCCGGTGTGTCTGGCAGGATATCTGCAACGGAAATTTCCGGGTACGCGCCGAAGCCATACACCATGATGTCTGGGCGGAAGATCCCGCCTGCTACCTTACCGAAGAAGAAATCTCCACACGCACTCAGGAGTAGTTATGGGTTTTCCGCATATTCGTCTTCGTCGCCTGCGGTCCAATCCGGTTCTTCGTTCGATGATACAGGAGACGTCGCTTCGACCCCATGATTTTGTCATGCCGCTGTTTGTCTGCAGCGGATCGGAGGTGGCGCAGCCGATCGAAGCAATGCCGGGTATTTTCCGGCTTTCTATCGACCGGCTGGTTGATGAATGCAAGGAGTTGCAAAGTCTCGGTATCGGAGCGGTACTACTTTTTGCCATTGCAGATAAGAAAGACGAGACGGGCAGCATCGGTGCCGATGATCAGGGAATTGTGCAACAGGGGATTAGGGTCCTTAAAAAGGAGGTTCCTGAACTGATGGTCATTACCGATGTCTGCAACTGCACATACACTACGCACGGGCACTGCGGATCAGTGGTGAACGGAAAAATTGATAATGATCATACCCTTGAGATACTGGCGCAGCAGGCGGTTTCACACGCCCGTGCAGGCGGCGATATGGTCGCACCGAGTGACATGATGGACGGACGTGTCGGTGCCATGAGAACTGCACTCGATGCTGAAGGGTTTACCGATATGCCGATTATGTCGTATGCGGTGAAATATGCCTCGGCGTTTTACGGCCCTTTCAGAGAGGCGGCCGACAGTGCTCCCCAGTTCGGTGATCGCCGTACCTATCAAATGGATATGGCCAATGCCGAAGAGGCGCTGCGAGAGGTTGAGCTTGATCTTGCGGAGGGTGCGGATATTATCATGGTAAAGCCTGCGCTGAGTTATCTGGATATTATTCAACGGGTCAAGTCGACCTTCAAGGTGCCGGTTGCCGCGTATAACGTCAGTGGTGAATACGCAATGGTAAAGGCTGCCGCACAACGTGGCTGGGTTCAGGAAGATTGTATAATGATGGAAATCCTCACCTCAATCAAACGGGCCGGTGCGAATATAATCATTTCGTATCATGCCAAAGAGGCTGCAAAAATCCTTAAGGAGGCATACTGCCGATGATGCATCCTCATGGAACCGCAGTACCTGATGGCGATACACCACCGCTCCGACTGGTGGCCTGGGAGATAACCCGCTCCTGTATGCTTGCCTGTAAACACTGCAGGGCGGCGGCGCACAACGGCCCGTATCAGGGAGAGTTCTCCACCGAAGAGTGCATGAGCGTTATCGATAACCTCGCAACCATGGGGACATGTATTGTCATTCTCACCGGTGGCGAGCCGATGCTTCGCGAGGATATTTACGAGATCGCCCGATACGGAAACAGTAAAGGGCTGCGCATGGTAATGGCTCCGTGCGGTATGCTGCTCGACGAACCGGCCTGCAGAAAACTGATCGACGCAGGGATCGCACGGATCAGTCTGAGTATCGATGGTGCAACGGCCCGTTCGCACGATGCGTTCCGGGGAGTTCCGGGTGCCTTCGACGGAATAATGAGGGGCATGGCGGCGGCACGGGCCAGCGGCCTGTCGTTTCAGGTGAACACCACTGTTACCCGCAGTAACCTTGCCGAACTCCCGGCGATCTTCAGATTTGCAATCGACAATGGGGCGGTCTCATTCCATCCGTTTCTGCTTGTTCCCACCGGCCGGGGAAAAGAACTTACCGACGAGGTGATTTCGGCAGTGGAGTATGAACGAACGTTGCGATGGATTTACGAACAACAGCAGAACACCCCGATTGTCATCAAACCGACCTGTGCGCCGCATTACTACCGGATCGTACGCCAGGAACAAACTAAAACCGGAGCTGTCCCGCAACCACAGCACCCACATCCGCATGCTCATTCCGCACTCAATGCGACGACTAAAGGGTGTCTCGGCGGTCAGGGCTTTGCCTTTATTTCACACACCGGCAGTATTCAGATCTGCGGATTTCTTCCGGTCGAAGCGGGCGACCTCAGAAAAGCGGACTATGATTTCGCCTCGATCTGGAGAACCGCACCGTTGTTTAACGAGGTGCGGGCGGTTGACGCATACCATGGAAAATGCGGCTGGTGTTCATTCAACGATGTATGCGGGGGATGTCGGGCACGCGCGTATGCCGTTGAAAATGACTATTTGGGAGAGGAACCATACTGCCTGTATACTCCGCCGAAAACCGCCTGATGGCGAACAGATACAAATATTACCGTTCTATCTTATTTGACAGGAACAGGGAACGATGAGCAACGTCGAAAAGAGTGCTGCAGCTTTTATCCGGGCGCAGAACGTTATTCCCGGCGGTGTCAATTCACCGGTGCGTGCGTTTCGGAGCGTCGGGGGAACCCCGCGTTTTTTTGCCTCCGGTCAGGGAGCACACCTGACAGATATCGATGGAAACCGCTACCTTGATTTTGTCGGATCATGGGGACCGATGCTTCTCGGACATGCTCACCCGGAGGTCACCAAAGCGATTACCGCAGCAGTGCAAAAGGGGTGCAGTTTCGGTGCTCCGACCGAAGCCGAAACGTTACTCGCCGAACAAATCGTTGCAATGGTACCGTCCGTTGACAGTGTACGAATGGTAAACAGCGGTACCGAAGCAACCATGAGTGCAATCAGGCTGGCACGCGGCTTTACGGGGCGGGAGCGTATCGTTAAATTTGAAGGCTGTTATCACGGTCATGGGGACGCCTTTCTTATTGCGGCAGGATCAGGTGCCCTTACCCTCGGTACCCCAAACAGTCCGGGGGTGACCGCCGCAACCGCCGCCGACACCCTGCTTGCGACCTTTAACGACCTTGACTCCGTCAATGCACTGTTTGAACAATACGGCGATACTATCGCCGCCTGCATTGTGGAACCGGTTGCGGGCAATATGGGCGTTATCCCACCTAAACGAGGTTTTCTGCAGGGTCTTCGCGATACTACCGCCAGACATGGTACGCTGTTGCTGTTTGATGAAGTAATGACCGGTTTTCGTGTGGCATCCGGCGGGGCACAACAGCGCTACGGGGTTATGCCCGACCTTACTACCATGGGTAAAGTGATCGGGGGAGGAATGCCGGTTGGTGCATACGGAGGTCGACGCGACATCATGGAGAAAATAGCTCCCGCAGGGCCGGTTTATCAGGCCGGCACTCTGAGCGGGAATCCGATCGCTATGGCGTCCGGTCTGGCTACGCTTTCGATTATCAGTACCACCCCTGATTTTTATGAACAGCTGGAAATAAAAAGTGCAAAGCTTGAGCGCGGTATTCGGAAGAACTGTGACGAGCTGGGTATCGAATCGGTGGTGCAACGGGTGGGATCGATGATGACGCTTTTCTTTACCGCTGGTGAATCGGTTGAAAGCTTCAGGGATGCGAAGATGTCGGATACAAAGATGTTCGGAAACTATTTCCATGCATCGCTCGAAGCCGGTATAAATCTTCCCCCTTCACAATTCGAGGCGATGTTTGTTTCCGCGGCGCATACCGACGAAGATATCGAAAATGCCATCGCCGCCAATCGCCGTGCACTTGCGAAGGTAAAGGGTTAAAAAATATGCTGCATGTTGGAGGATTGGGTACCGATTTTCGCAGCGCCTCGCTGCGTATGCGCGATGTACTCTATCTGGAGAAAGACCGGGTAACGCAATTCCTCGATGCAATTCCCGAAGATGCCCCGCTGCTGGAGGTGGTCGCGCTTTCCACCTGCAACAGAATCGAAATATTTTATGTCTGCCGTGATCATAACGTCGCTTCAAAATGGTTGAAACGTTATCTAACCGAATTTCACAAAATTCCCGAAGGCCGTTGCAACGATGTTATGAGAGAGTACCGGTGCGAAGAGGCGGTGCGTCATCTCTTCAGGGTGGTGTCCGGTATGGAATCGATGGTGTTCGGAGAACACGAAATCCTCGGACAGGTCCGGGAGGCCTATTTTCACTGCATGAAAAATGAGGCAACGAACTCCTATCTGAACCGCCTTTTTCAACAGGCGATTGCCACCGGTAAAAAAGTACGCAGCCGCACAGCTGCCGGCCGTGGCGTTCTTTCCATCGCATCTATTGCGATTGAAAAAATGGTGGAAGTGTGCGGCAGTCTCGAAAATAAAAAAATCCTGCTGGTCGGTACCGGTACCATGGGTATCCGTGCGCTGAAACGGCTTCGGGGAGAAAGGGTCGGATCGCTTACCCTGTGCAACCGTACCGACGAACGGGCCGTCAAATATGCCGAACGGTTCAGTACCGGGTATCTTCCTTTCAGCCGGCTGCAGGAGTCTCTCGGTGCGTATGATATTATTTTTCTGGCAAATGCAAACAGTGGAACACCGCTGCTTTCACGGGAACATTTTCAGCCGGCGGGATCCGAGCTGCCAAATGAACAACTGGTTATTGATATCGGCGCTCCGCGTAATACCGCCGACGATATGGAAAACTTTCCCGATGTAACGCTTTTTTGTGTGGATGATCTCAGGGAAATTGCCGGGAGAAGAATGCTGGAGCGGAAAAACGAGATCAACGCGGTAAACGAAATCGTTGAAGAGCAGGTGCATGAATTCACCCGCTGGTATCTTTTCAAAAATAAGGTTGTATGCGGAATCGTCGAATAATACTGGGATCCCGTGGATCGAAACTCGCGAGGGCGCAGACCACCATTATATCCGAACGTTTGAGAAAACTGTTTCCTGATCGTGAAATCGTTACCGAATTTATTGTCACCTCCGGCGACCGCGATCAGAAAAGTCAACTTGCCGAAATCGGGGGGAAAGGGATATTCATTCGTGAACTTGAACAGGCACTGCTCGATACATCGATCGATATTGCGGTACACAGCTTCAAGGATGTCACGTCAAATCTGGCGCCGTCACTTGTACTGGCGGGGTTCCGTACACCTGAATCGGTGTGTGATGTGTTGATCACCCGAAGCGGTAGTACACTGGATGCTCTGCCGCACGGTGCGGTCATCGGCACCGGAAGTATGCGTCGTCAGGTTCTTCTTAAACGTCTTCGCCCGGATCTTTCCGTAGCAGCACTACGGGGCAATATCGACACGCGGCTGGCAAAAGTGGAATGCGGTTCGTATGATGGAATCATGCTCTCCGAAGCGGGACTTGTGCGCCTTGGTCTGGAGCATCGGGTTTCTGAGCGATTCGATCCGGATACCTTTTATCCGGCTCCGGGGCAGGGGGTGATCACCCTCGAAACACGGGAGGACGATACTGAAATGGTTGCCGTTGCGAGGGCGGCTGGTGATCAATCCCAATATGCGCTCTCGGTTGCGGAGTTGAGCTTACTAACCACCATCGGATTTGACTGTCGGACACCCCTCGGGGTGCATACCGTCGGAGAAAACGGCGTCCTCACCATGAAAGGTTTTTTTGTTGACGAGTGCAGCGGTCGTTTTATTGAACAGATTGCACAGGGGTCAGAAAAAGATCCTGGCGCTGTCGGAAAAATGATGGCCGATCTGCTTCGAGGTGGTACAACGAAATGATGTATCCGGTTTTTCTCAATCTTACCCGAAAAAAATGCCTGGTCGTCGGGGGCGGAAAGGTTGCCGTTCGGAAAGTGATCGCCCTGCTCCGTGCCAGAGCACAGGTAACCGTGATCACGAAAGAATCATCACGGCAGATGTCACGCCTTGCACCACTGATCAATTTGCAGATCCGCCCGTTTTCCGATGATGACCTTTCACGTACCAGTTTTCTGGTAATCGGTGCCACCAATGATCAGCATGTCAATAAACGGATTTCACAACGTGCCGAAGCACTGAATATCCCCTGTAACATTGTTGATCAGACACCGCTGTGTTCTTTTGTTGTTCCTGCGCAGGTCAGGAGAGGGGAGGTAACGGTTGCCATTGCTACCGGCGGGGTAAGTCCGCGGCTTTCCGGATACCTTAAAAAAAACGTCGCGAAAGTGGTGCTTCCCGTTCATGGCGAACTTGCTACCTACCTGGGAATGATCCGGAAACGGTTGTATACTGAACTACCGGAAATCAGTTTACGAAACGTATTCTGGAGTGAACTTTTTTCCCGTGATCCGGTACAGGAAATTGAAGAACATGGGTGGGAGGCACTTTCCTCGCGGGTGGAATCACTCATTACCTGTTATTCACAGAAGATCGGGACCAATGAAAAAGTCTGAAGGAATAGTATATCTGATCGGAGCAGGACCGGGAGATCCGGATCTGATAACGGTAAAAGGTAAAAAACTGCTCGCAGCCGTCGATACGGTGGTATACGATGCGCTGGTGAATCAGCTCCTGATAACCAGTCTGCCGTCGTCAATCAAAAAAATATTCGTGGGAAAACGGGGGGGGAAACATTCCGCCAGACAGAGCGAAATCAACCGGATTATTGTGCAGGAAGCAAAAAAAGGAAAAAAAGTAGCCCGGGTCAAGGGGGGGGATCCGCTGGTGTTCGGCCGGGGAAGTGAGGAGATGGAGTATCTGGTGGAAAAAGGAGTTCGGTTCGAAGTAATTCCCGGCATCACCTCTTCGATTGCCGCTCCCACCTATGCCGGTATACCCGTGACACACCGAAGCGTTTCTCGCTCATTTGCCGTTGTCACCGGACATCTGCAGGCCGGAGAAACTATTGCTTCCCTTGAACTGCCACAGGCGGATACGATTGTTTTCCTTATGGCCATGGCAAATCTCCCTGCACTGGTCGATAAACTCATTGCGGCAAAAAGATTTACAAAAAGAACTCCCGCCGCACTTATACAGAACGGTTCGCATCCCGATCAGAAGGTTGTTGGCGGAACGCTCGGATCGATTGTTTCCCTTAAGGAAAAAAAGAATATTACGCCACCGGTGGCATTCGTTGTCGGTGAAACCATCCGGTTTGCAAAAACGCTTTCATGGTGGAAAACACCACCACTCGCGGGGATACGTGTTGCGGTTTTACGCACCAATGAACAATCTGAAGAACTGGTGGAAACGCTTCTGGAGAAGGGGGCTACCGTTCTTCCTTTTCCGATACTCAAAATCGTACCGAGAAGCAAAGATCTCAAACGGATAAAAGAGCGATTCCTGAAACCGTTCTCCATGGTACTTTTTACCAGCCCGAATGGTGCGGGACTGTTTATGGAGCATCTTATTAGTAACGGGGGAGACGTACGCCTGCTGGCTGGTAAAAAAGTGTACGCCATGGGAAGCGGCACTGCCGCGGTCCTGCTGCGCTATGGTCTGCGGGTCGATGCCCTTCCGGAAAAGTTTGTTGCGGAAGGAGTCCTCTGGATGCTTCCCGAAGATTTGTCAGAAGAGACTATCCTTATTCCCCGTGCGGCGATTGCCCGCGAGGTACTTCCGGAAACACTCAGGAAACGGGGGGCCGCAGTAACGATTCTTCCGGTGTACGACACGGTGAAAAATGAACCGCACGATGTCTCGATTGCAAATGGAGATTATGTTCTCTTTACCAGTTCGTCTACGGTTGACCATTTTTACAGTGATGTCGCACGGAGGAACTGCTCCATCGTTCCGGTGTGCATTGGAGATATCACGGCAAAAACACTACGGAAGTATTATCGGAAAAAAGTTGCGGTGGCAAAGAACGCGACAATTCCTGAACTGGTCGCAGCACTTGAGCACGCGGTAAAAGTAAATAGTAAGAGGAGAAAATAACCGGTGTTGAACAGTGAACGGGAACTGCTCAATATGGTGCAGCATAGCTTTCCGCTTGTGCGGCGACCCTACGCGGTTATGGCCGGTAAACTCGGCATATCCGAAGAGGAGTGCATCGCACACCTGAAAGAACTCAACCGCCGGGGAATCCTCAGGGAGATCCGACCGGTTATCAACTGGAAAAAGGTGGGATTCACCAGCATTCTGATCGGTATCGAAACGGATCCCGAACAGATTGATACGGTTGCGGAAGCGCTCAATAAGCTCAACGGGGTCACCCACAATTATAAGCGGGAAGGGAAGCTCAATCTCTGGTGTACCCTTACCTGCGACGGGGAGGCCGAGAAGAAAAAGTGGCTTACCTTTATGGAAAAGCTTCCGGGCGTTAAGGCGGTAAAAGAATTCGATTCAGAAAAAACTTACAAAATAGGGCTCGTACTCAATGTCTGACCGGGATACTGCTAAAAAAAGAACTGATATGTCGGTACTGCAACAACCGCTTTCGTTTACCGAAGAACCATTCGCACCCTATGCCGAACAACTGGGTATTTCTCAGGAGGCCGTGCTGGAACTTCTGAAAAACTATATCGAAAATGGAACGGTGCGACGCGTTGCGGGTATTCTCAAACACAACCGGGCGGGGTTTACCACCAATGCCATGGTTGCCATGGAGGTCGCCCTCGAACACTGTGATGACACCGGCGCACGACTCGCCAGATTGCCGTTTATCACGCACTGCTACCGCAGAACATCGTATCCCGACTGGCCCTATACCCTGTATGCCATGGTACATGCCAAAAACCCGGAAGCTTTCAACGGGTATCTCGAAGAGATCAGAAAAACGGTGGAATGCGGCTCAATGGTGGTGCTTCATTCACTGAAAGAGTACAAAAAGACCGCTTTCAGGATGGAGTGAGCGTGGCAGCGGGGCACGCGATCCATGTATTCTGTTTTCACCACTGTCAGGCAGCATTTACTGACGCCTGATAAAGCGTCAAGCTATCCAATGGGTGAACACCTTTACCAGAGACTGGATCCATCTGCCCACAACAAGGGCTGTGGCAATCCAAATGAAAATGATTACTATGGCTGCTTTCCAACTTCCCACGGAAACGGTTGTGAATTCGATGGTCTTTTCTGTGCATTTTTGTATGATCTCCTCCGGGATAAGCCTTAATGCAAGCGCAATACCAAGGGGTAAAAGTATCATACTATTTCATCGTGGAAAGCCGTTTCCAATCAGTATTTGACGTTTTCTTTGTATCTTTTACTTTCATAACTTGACGCCTTCCGTACAGAAATTATCCTTATAATTTCATTTATATCATTTTCAGTATATACGATTACTTTTATAATTCCTTGTATATACGCTGAAAATGTTTCGTGATAAAGGAGAAATGCTAATTTTGATTTTCTTGATTTCATGTTTTCACGGAATTATTTTGTAAATAGGACTAAAAAGGTATTAATTGTCATGATTGTTACAAGGAACACCAATGCTCGGCCTTACCCGACGAGGCGAATATGCCATCAGAGGCATGCTATTTCTTGCCAGAAAACCGAAAAACGTTTTTGTACCACTTTCCGAAATTGCCCGCACCATTGATGCGCCGGCTTCCTTTTGCGCTAAAATTTTTCAATCGCTTTGTCGCAGCGGTCTGCTTGTGTCTTCACGAGGGGCAGGCGGTGGTTTAAAGCTGGGAAAAAAAGGCGACAGGATATCGCTTTTGGAATTAGTGGAGAGTATCGAAGGTCCCATAGTAATCAACGAATGTCTCGCCGGATCCGGGACCTGTTCTCATACCGGCACCTGCAAGGTCCACCGCGTTTGGCGGGCAGTTCAGGAAGATATGGTAAAAAAACTTGATGGTATTCTAATCGCCGATTTGTTTTAATCTTTTGTAGACCTGGTACGCTTTCTTCCGCTACCATGTCAGGAGGTATTGATGGATGTCTTAACCTTAAGCAGGTGGCAGTTCGCCATCACAAGCGCCTTTCATTTTATCTTTGTTCCTCTTACGCTGGGTCTTTCAATTCTCACCGCGTGGATGGAATTCCGGTACGTGCGAACCGGAAATGAAACGTGGCTGCGAATGGCCAGGTTTTGGGGGAAACTTTTTCTTATCAATTTCGCACTGGGGGTTGTTACCGGTATTACCATGGAGTTCCAATTCGGAATGAACTGGGCCGAATATTCAAAGTATGTAGGTGATATTTTTGGTGCTCCGCTGGCGGTTGAGGCTACCCTTGCCTTTTTTCTTGAATCCGTGTTTATCGGCGTGTGGATGTTCGGATGGAAAAAAGTTTCCAAACGCGTGCATGCACTTGCAATAGGGCTCGTTGCTTTTGCGACGAACCTGAGTGCAGTATGGATATTGTTGGCCAACGGGTGGATGCAGTACCCCGTAGGTTTTCATTTACGTAACGGCAGAGCCGAGATGATCAATTTTTTTTCGGTTTTAGGAAATCCCAACGGTTGGCTTAAATTTTTTCATACGGTTTCATCTGGATATATTCTTGCTGCATTTTTCGTAATGGGAGTTTCCGCATGGCATCTTCTGCGAAGGAATGAAACCGATCTTTTTACCCGTTCTTTCAGGACCGCAGCCCGCTTTGGCCTCTTTAGCGCTGTTCTGCTGGTACTGACGGGTTCCTGGTCCGCCGAATTCGTTGCTAAATACCAGCCGGAAAAGCTGGCTGCAATGGAGTCGCAGTGGGAAACCGTTAAAGGTGCTCCGTACACCATTCTGGCTATACCCGACCCGGCGAACGAACGCAACACGGTTGAACTGGTGAAAATACCTAAGTTGCTTAGCTATCTATCCTTCAGGGATGTAAACGCTGAAGTCAAAGGACTTAAAGCGTATCCAAAGGAAGACCGGCCCCCGGTCTGGCCTGTATTCGTCAGCTACAGGATCATGCTCGGACTAGGATTGCTCATGGGCTTAGTTGTTTTCATAGGGATATTTCTATCATTTAAAAAGGACCTTTTTCAGTACCAGACAATGCTCAAAATTATTGTTTGGGCAATACCGGCGCCGTACCTGGCTGCTCAGGCTGGTTGGATTGTTGCCGAAGTCGGACGTCAACCGTGGATAGTATATCATGTATTGCGTACCGCCGATGGCGTTTCACGTTCCATTTCAACAGGTCAGGTTATCGGTTCCTTGGCGGGCTTTACCCTGTTGTACGGGTTTCTCGGTATCGTTGACATAATTCTGCTTATGAAAAACGCTCGAAAAGGTCCTACTGATTCTGCGGTTTCCACTATCGGAAAGGTGGCATAACATGGGTTTCCAGATCATTTGGTTTGTTCTCTGGGGAGTACTCTGGGCCGTTTACTTTATGCTTGACGGCTTCGTATTAGGCTCCGGTATGCTCCATACGATATTGGGTAAAAATGAAACCGAACGCAAGATACTCATAGGAACTGTCGGTCCGGTTTGGGACGGCAATGAGGTGTGGTTGGTCACTGCGGGTGGTGCTACATTCGCGGCTTTCCCCACCACCTATGCGCTTATGTTCAGCTATCTCTATACCGCGCTGCTGCTGTTGCTGTTCTCTCTTATTATTCGCGGAGTTTCCACCGAGTTTAGCCCCAAAGAACAACCTCCACTGTTAAAAAAATTGTGGACCGCTGGAGTCGTCGTTGGCAGCTTCCTGCCTTCACTTCTTTTTGGAGTAGCATTCGGTAATATTTTTGCGGGTTTACCCATGAATGCAAATGGATTTCAAGGCAATTTCTTCTCGCTACTCAATCCTTTCGGTGTTGTAACCGGAGTTCTTTTCATTGGGCTGTTTTTAGTACATGGATCGTTATATGCGTCAATTAAAACAACTGCTGCTCTTTCCGAACGCGCCGGAAAGTTGGCTGGAAAAATATGGCCCGCGCTTTTTATTGTTGCGGTGGTTTTTTTAGCGATGCTTCCATTTTCAACCAAACTTTTAAACAATTTCCTGTCGCATCCATATCTGCTTGCAGTTCCGCTTATAGCGGTCGCTGCGTTGCTTGCGGTGAGGATATTCATCGGCAAAGGGAACTTGGGTTTGGCCTTTGGGGCCTCTTGCGTCACGATACTTACCGTTGTTGCAACAGGTGTTATCGGACTGTTTCCGAATCTTATTCCCTCGAGTATCGATCCTGCGCACAGCCTCACTATATTTAATTCGTCGTCAAGCGCCTATACTCTCAAGCTCATGACCATCGTAGCTTTTATTTTCGTACCGATCGTCATTGCTTATAAAATATGGGTGTATCGGGTTTTCAGGGCAAGGATCACCGAGGCAGATGTGGTCGAGGCGGGATATTGATCCTTTTTATTCAAAGCCGGAATTTCCCCGTCCTTTGTCATATTTATTCCCTGAGCGGGATACAGGATGACGGTTGCACGAGAGGACGCCGGCTTAATTTGGGAATTATCGACAAAAATAGTACCACTGCTTGAAGGGGATTCGACACAGAAAGCTGTGTAAAAAATTGAAATAACCGTTAAGGAGAGGACTGAGAAACAGCTGTGAAGCCCACAGGGGACGAATAACTGCATAACTGAGGTTGTGGACAGTGAGTAACTGATTACATGGCGGATAACACAGGTGAAGAAAAACATAAGGTAAACAGTCCGGAAAAACTGTGTAGTTCTTTATACGACCACTATCTCAGCTCTCCTGAAACGGTTTCATTATGTGTTTTCCAACGAGCTCCGTGTTCAGCCCATATTCTTGACTATTGATGATGTCTGAGATAATGTTATACGACATTCTGGGATTCTAAACAAGAAGCGGAAAAAAGAATATACCGGTGAGTTACTATATATAGTACTGTGTCTGTTTTTTCTAATTCCGGAGGGGGGGGACTCAATCCGGGATGGGTTCGTATGGAAGAACTACACTCTACTACGCATCAGGTTTACCCTCAGTACTCCTCGTCTCCGTCTTCAATGTGGAGTGCTCAAGTGTAATAATTCGCTTCGAAATATCATTAATCCTGAACTCAATCGAATTAAGAATCCAGAACTGGAAATGCTCCACCTTCATCTGCTTATGAATCATCCAGATAATTTTAATTGACACCAGCAGCAGACCGATCTCAATTGAAAACAGTGGCGGCATGGCAATTTCGAGGCCCACCATATGACGGAGTGAATCCATTAGAAATAGAATGACGATCAAAATAATAAAAAGGATATTGATAATCTTATCCTGACGTGTTGAGTGGTTCCCTCCGATTGATCCTATAATATTACGTATCTGATCTTTCTCTTTCTGGAAAAGCTCCAACTCATCCTGAAGGGTTTTAATTTCTTCTTCGGTCATGAAATACCTTTCTTTTGTATGGTAATCTTCAAATAAAAATACTACGGGGATACCGGTTATGCCACTACAAGGAAAATTGACCGATCAGGAAAATGGTTAAAATCCCATCCTGCTATCCTGATATTGGAATAAATAAGAATTGTATTATATCTAAGAAAATATAACTTCTAAACCGGGTATGCTACCTCATGTAAAGAAATAATTTATTAATTATCCTTAAGCCATTTCATAGTTTATTCAGTCACAATTAACTTGAAACAATGGTTTTTCATTAAGTATACATTTGACAGACTTTTTATTGAATTTGTTTAAAGCTGAATAAGGGTAGATTAAGGACATATCATCATAAAATTTATCAGAATTGGTGTATTCCTGGCCTTCAACATAGTATTTAGGATCAATAAAGGCATTTTTTTGTTCATTGAACACATAGTGATCATGTATGTCGCGTTGGGTTTTCTCTCTATCAAGATCACCAAATATATTATATGATGGGTTTAGGTAGATTGTATCTCTGTTTGATTCCATATCAATAACTTGTTTTATGAACTCAACATCTTCGCCAAATTCGTCCAAAGGGATTCGCTCTGTGGAATGATTCTCTTCAAAAAAAAGTTTACCATCTTTAAATCTTGCTGTTAAAGGTTGAGCTTCATAGTCATTTATTTCAATAAAGTTTGCGACAAAGTCGTTATATCCATTAGGGTTTTCTATCATAATTATCGAATGCTTTGTATCGTTATCTCCGTATGGAAGAGACATAAATAAAATACTATTCGCAATTGTTTTAAATGTGTACACGTAAGGAGGAGAGAAACAGTTCGCATCTACATTAAATACTCGCTGCATGATAATTTTATCTTCATTTGCCGTCCTCAGTTGGATAAATGTTTCTCTATTTTCAAAACCACTGAAAAAAATATTTGTATTACCTTTCAAATCTTTATTGTGTCGTCCAAATAGCTCAAATTTACACTCTCCAATTGTAGGGGAGAATTTAAAAACATTCTCTTCTGTAACATTCCATTTTCCTGTTTGAATACCTCCGAAATAGGTAATGGCATAATTACCATTTCCCAATACAAATAAATGACTTCCTCCTTCCGGTGATGAGGATCCTAAATTGTATAGTCCCACTATATCAGGATTGTTTTGAGCATTTGCTAAAGTTGACATAATAATTACAACCAGTAAAAGTTTATTCTTAATCATTAGAAAAATAAGGATATCGTTAGGGTAAACAATATTTTATCCAATCTATCTATGGAAATAATAAATTCTTTGCATGAAACACAATGTTTCGCCAAGATGCTTTCGTAGGCGCTGCATCGCACTGCTTTTGCCATGAAAGATAAGAAATCGCGGCTTACGTTCGAGTCAATCCCTATGCACCACATTACATGATGCCTTTGGCTTCTTCCATCATCACTCTCCACTCTTCCATGGGCACATCTTACGAACAGCTTGCCTGTAATGTTATGCAGGCGGAAGTAGTGGAGTTACCTCTGGTCCAGCCTTGTCAACCCTGCATGTGTGCTTTAGGTCTGCGTTGTCTGCCGGGGGCCCTGCATCCACGTCAGCCCACCGTTGATAGGCCCAGGCCTGTCCCCGTACCTTTTGTCACACTGTTCCTTAAGTGAGAGGAGTCCAGTGCTCCGCACTGTTTTTATTATATCAATTTCACTTTGGTTAGAGTGTAATGAAACCGATATTCTGGTTCCCAGTTCCTTTCACTCTTTCGCGCGTTAACGACAGTTAACCGCATTCACCTGAGTTGACCATGGCACACGGAGCAAACACCTCACCCAACTATGGAACTAATCGGAGGGAAATCGCCTCACGGTTTTCTCCCCGTCCCCGAGGGCGGGACTTCGGTGCTCTTTCCGGGAAGGTTGACACTCAGCGTCCGGTTTCGTGCCCTTTGGGTCCCGATTGCATCGGGATCTTCTCCGGCCATCGTGGCCTGCGAATCGCACCCGTAATTACAGGATCATTACGCGCACGTTCCCGTGAGCTCGCGGTGGTGGGTCCGGCAATAATTACAACAACTGGCGCGAAGCGCATGGTCCTTACCGCACACTGAACGGCAGTGAAAACTCCCACCGGATCGTCCGGGTACATCCTTGTACCCTTCCTATTTATTGACAAGCGGCCAGTGGCCGCAACAACGGTTCGCGGCTTAAAAGACGTTTTCCCGACCGAAGGAAGGGAAAATGTGCCGAAGGCCGAGGAGTTTACGACGAGCTTTTGAAGCCGTGTTGTACGCTGGTTCTTTTTAGTCTCCAATCAATTTTAAGATTTATTTAATTGAAATTCAGGCCATTCTAGTTTAAGTATGGAAGCACTTGTTTAAAGTCTCGTATGCTTTGTTGTCAGTTAAGAACATTATCTTCAGGGCACCATGCCTATGATTTCTGAACCCTCTTGCTTTTCTGATTATTCCTTTTATTAC
>JBNLDC010000007.1:0-37346 GCA_050304135.1 Chitinispirillaceae bacterium
TTTTATTGTAACGCTCAGTTCTACTTCGGTAGAATAACGTAGTATCGGCATTTCTTCCAGTCTCACCACATCACCCCGTTACTTCGACGGGCTCAGTGCATCGCCTTCGGACACCCCTCTTCCCCTCTCCATGCATGGAGAAGGGAAGAGGGGGCGGGGGAGTTGGGGTGAGGCGATGCAAATAGACGGATGACGGGAAAAAGTTATTGCACCGAAAAGGAATTATACTTTACCATAATTATAGACGATTATTCATTTGCTGGTCCTGCCCTTCCAGCGTCTGCCATGAGCAGCAATCCTGTTTATTACCATTTAGCCAGGAAATGCAGAAAAAAATAACAACGTCCGACACCAAACAGGAATTTCCTTTGATGCCGGACGGATTAAACTCATTAAAAACCATTCAAGTTACTTGTCGAGAAGCGCCTTCACTCCCGGAAGCACTTTCCCTTCAACCAGTTCAAGGGAAGCACCACCGCCGGTCGAAATGTGCGACATTTTATCGGCGAGTTTCGCTTTTTTCACTGCGGAAACGCTGTCTCCCCCGCCAATTACCGTAGTTGCCCCCGGAAGTTCGGCAAGTGTTTCGGCAATGGCAAAGGTACCGGCAGCAAAGGTCGGGAATTCGAACACTCCCATCGGGCCGTTCCAGAACACTGTTTTGCAGCCTGTAAGCTTCTCCTTGAAGAGCGTCACTGACTTCGGACCGATATCCATACCCATCCATCCATCATCGATCGCATCGCTCATGGTGACTTTTGGTGCCGCATCTGCTGAAAACTGCTCTGTTACTATATGATCTACCGGCAGATAGATTTTCGCACCCAGTTCTTCGGCTTTGGCAAGAATTTTGGTGGCGGTATCAAGCATATCATCTTCTATGAGTGATTTGCCGATCCCGATACCCTTGGCCTTGAGAAACGTATACGCCATTCCGCCGCCGATAATAATCGCATCAACCTTCGAAAGTAGGCTCTCAAGCACCGCAATTTTCGACGATACTTTCGCCCCGCCGATTACCGCCACAAACGGTTTCGCCGGACTGCGGACAATTTTATCCTCAAGGAAATCGAGTTCCTTCTCCATTAAAAAACCGGCTACCGCGGGCAGAAATTTCGCAACCGCCTCGGTTGACGCATGTGCCCGGTGCGCGGTACCGAACGCATCATTGACAAACACATCACCGTAGCCTGCCAGTATCTTCGCCATCGCTTCACGGTCGGCAGCCTCCTTGGCTTTCTCGCCACTGTGGAAACGGGTGTTCTCGAGCAGCAGCACACCGCCCTCGGGCAGGTCTGCAACCATTTTCGGTGTCTCGGCACCCAGACAATCGGGGGCAAACGCGACCTCTTTGCCGAGCAGCTTTGAAAGATGTGCCGCAACCGGTGTCATCCGGTGTTTCCCGTCGCTGAATTTCTTTTCGTCAAACGGCTTGCCGTCTTTCTCCGCTTTTTCCTTCGCTTTTTTGATATCTTTTTTCGGATCACCCAGATGAGACATCAGCACCAGACTCCGTACTCCCTGTTCAAGCAGATAGGTAATCGTCGGCATCGCCGCCATAATACGGGTATCATCCTGAATGACGCCGTCTTTCATTGGCACGTTGAAATCGGCCCGCATAATCACCCGTTTGCCCTTGAGTTCTATATCACGAACCGTCTTTTTAGTAATAGCCATGTAAACTCCTCCTGATATTTTGATGCCACCACACAGAAAAAAAGAGGCCCACTCACCGGAGGGGCCTCTTTTCAAATCAAATCTGTACTGATAAACCCGGACACTGAGGCTCTCGAAGCGACCGGATTTTAAATAAACGCTTCATTTCGAGAGCCTCAATGAGCGTTCAAGCATGAATTCAGGCACTTATTTAACAGTGTCCATGTGTGCAATGAGTTCGAGCACCTTGGTTGAGTAGCCCATCTCATTGTCGTACCATGAGACGACCTTCACGAAATTATCGCTCAGAGAGATTCCAGCACCTGCATCAAACACACTTGTGCAGGTTTCGCCAACGAAGTCCTGAGAAACGACCTGATCTTCAGTATAACCGAGAACACCCTTCATCGCACCTTCCGAAGCGGCTTTCATGGCGGCTTTGATCTGTTCGTAGCTGGCGCCTTTTTCAAGACGGCAGGTAAGATCCACAACCGACACATCGAGCGTCGGAACGCGGAAGGCCATACCGGTCAGTTTTCCGTTGAGGGCAGGGATAACCTTGCCGACTGCTTTTGCGGCACCGGTGCTGGCAGGAATGATGTTACCGCTTGCGGCACGACCGTCACGCCAGAGCTTTCCGGAAGGACCATCAGCGGTTTTCTGTGTTGCAGTGATCGCATGAACAGTGGTCATGAGACCTTCAACGATACCGTAGTTGTCGTTGAGCACTTTTGCGATCGGAGCGAGACAGTTGGTGGTGCAGGATGCGTTTGAAACGAACTGCATATCTTTGGTGTAGGTGGTGTGGTTGACACCCATCACGAACATCGGTGTATCGTCTTTCGACGGAGCGGACATTACAACGCGCTTCGCACCGGCGGCGATATGACCCTGAGCTTTTTCCTTGGTGAGGAATACACCGGTTGATTCAACAATATATTCAGCACCGCATTTTGCCCAACCGATATCCGCGGGATTCTTTTCACTGTAAACAGCGATAGCTTTACCATTGACCACCAGTCCACCGTCTTTAACTTCAACGGTACCGGAAAAACGGCCATGGACTGAATCATACTTGAGCAGGTACGCCATGTATGAAGCGTCAAGAAACGGATCGTTCACACCGACGATTTCGATGTCGTCACGTTTGTAGGCGGCCCGGAACACCAGGCGACCGATACGGCCAAAACCATTGATACCAACTTTGATTCCCATAAAAACCTCCAGGTTGTAAGTTAAAATGTTTCTTTATACGGAAAAAATTTATATTCCATACTCATAAGTGATAAACCGAGTAAATATACGTTCATCTGAGCAGATGAGTCAACCGCAAGATAAGCGGGAATTCAAATAGCCGCACGAAAAAGGAAACCCGGTGTCTTTTAATAACCCCTTTGTTACAAATAAGTTACTGGTCATTGCCGGTCCCTGTGTCATCGAATCGTCTGAAATTACTCTCGGGATTGCCACGCGGTGTGCGGAATTCGCTTCCCGGCACAATGTTTTCATTGTTTTCAAGGCATCTTACGACAAAGCCAACCGTACCTCAGGTGACTCCTACCGGGGGCCCGGGGCGCAGGAGGGGCTGCGAATGCTCGAAAAGGTTGGAAAAGAGACCGGTCTTCCGCTCCTGACCGACATCCACGAGAGTCACCAGGCACAAGAAGCTGCAGAAGTTGTTGATATACTGCAAATTCCGGCACTACTTTGCCGTCAGACCGACCTGCTGCAGGCTGCGGCAGCCACCGGAAAAATCGTGAACATCAAAAAAGGTCAGTACCTCTCTCCCGCCGAAATGGTCCACCCGGTAAAAAAAGCGGGGGACCACTGCTGGATTACCGAGCGGGGTACCTTCTTTGGCTACCACCGGCTGGTAGTTGATTTCGCCGGGATTTCCACCCTGAAATCGTTCGGGAAACCGGTTATTTTCGATGCCACCCACAGTGTTCAGCAACCGGGAGCTGGCGACGGCTGTTCATCGGGCAACCGGGACCTTGCGCTTCCGCTGGCAGAAGCAGCTATCGCAATGGGAGTCGACGGCTTATTTTTTGAAGTACATCCGGATCCCGACCATGCACTGTGCGACGGACCAAACAGTCTGCATCTTTCTGATTTTATAAAAAAGCTACCACATTTGATCGATTTATGGCATTTTTTACACACCACTTAATCTGAGGGATTCGGTGGAAATCTGCCTGCCTGGCGCAGTCTTTTTCTGTTCCGATGGAGACTCGTCGGCGGGTACCACAGGATTACCTGGTATCATTTGAAAGACAATCATGGAAAAACCGGAAATTGAATACCCCTGTGTCTGGTCCTACCGGACCATCGGCAGCGATCACGACAGTATGATGAAAGAAATTCCGCTAAAACTTGGATCCATACCCCATACGATTAGCCCCGGCAATCAGAGCAGCAAAGGGAATTACTGTTCCCTGAACGTGGACGCAACCGTACAGTCAGAGACGGAGCGCCATGCGGTTACCACGATGCTGCGCAGTATTTCCGGGGTGAAGATGGTACTTTAAACGCCGGTATCTCTCAGTCTCCCCGTCTCTGTCCTCCACTCTCCATCTCACGCTGCTGAAAAGACGATACCGAAAGCAGTATAAAGAAAACGGTGTGCAACACCGGATACCACACGCTTACAAAAACGGTAGTGACAGCCCGACCCCGACTCCGAATCACCCATTCTATTTTTAACTTTCTACTTTCAAACTCCGGTCTCCCAGTCTCCCCCAAAAAAAAATAAAAAAAATCGGGAACAATCCCCTCCTACCCGTGTCAAAACCTTCAGATTACAATTTCACTTCACTCTTTCACGGGAGGCAGGTATGTTCAATGCAACACGCATCACCGCAATCGCTCTTTTTCTCACAACCGCTGTAACGCAGGCATCAACCACCCGGTTTAAAGGGTATACCTTCGAATCGTATGTTGTTTCCGATCTCGGTTACCGGTACCGCGAAATCCGTAAAAACAACCGGCCGTGGATACAGGTGGAAAAGGAAGAAGCCTATTCGCTGGTCATAAACAACCCGCTTCCGGTACGGGTGGCAGTGGCGGTAACGATTGATGGACTCAATGTTATCGACGGGAAGCGAACAACTCCGGAAAAGGCACAGAAATGGATTATCGGTCCCAACTCCTCCCTCACCCTTCGCGGATGGCAGACCGACCGCAGCTCCCTGCGCAGATTTGTTTTTACCGACAAAAACGACTCCTATGCACAGTGGAAGGGAAAAAAAGACCATAAACCGTACACCCGGAATCTCGGGGTGATTGGAATCGCCTGGTTCTGGAACAGTGCGGAACTCTATGCCTGTCAGCACCCGCCCCGGCCGTTTTTCAACAGAAAAGAATCCTGTGATGAGGCATTCGGAGCCAGACCGGAGGCTGCGGAGCGGTCGGAGAAAAAACGTGCCCCCGCCAGGTCGCAGGCGGGAACCGGAATGGGACACCGTGAGAGCAACAATGTTGTTGAGGTCGACTTTCACTATGATACCGGTATGTACCGGACAGGTGACATCCTCACCATTTATTATGAGTTCGCCCGTGCTGCAATGCTGCCGCATCCGTTCATTGATGACGGAAACAGGGAGAATTTCGCACCGGAGATGCCGTAGAAGAGGCGGGTTTCAAACCCGCCTTTACGATTTCACTACGGCAACCCTGCCATGTTATTTTCTGGTCGTTACTATTCGACTACCATACACTCAACCTTGGCGAATCATTGACATGAGCGTCTATCTCCTCCGGCCTTCGCCAATGCGACGTGGCGTCTTCTCTTCTGAGATACTTTTGATACCGCATAGCAATTTTCTGTTTTCTCCCTGAAAACGGAAAATTCCTAAATTTCATGTGGCTGTTTACTGCGGAATTTAATTTTATTTGCAGATACTGCACCGCCGACTGATTGCAACGGGGATATGATGACTGCTGGTTTCCGGATAAAAATTTTCTTTGTATCTGCAGGTATGTTGTTACTCTTCTGTCAGACCGAACTGGTTGATCCGAAGCTCCCTGAGGTTCAGGGGACTGTTTTCATAGGTTCGGCAGGAAGGTTTTTCACCATGGGTTCCACTGACCAATGGGCTGCAAGTGATGAAAAGCCTCCCTTTCGTGCAGGATTTACCTACAATTACCGAATCGACACCATAGAGGTCACCGTTGCTCATTACTGGCGGGTCATGCACCGGCTCCCGGGTGTATATACCGCAACAGATACCTTACTGACTACTCCCGTATGCCACCTGTCGTGGTTTGATGCCATTCTGTTCTGCAATCAACGCAGTCTACTGGAAGGACTGGATACCGTGTATTCGTATGAATCAGTCAATGCCGCTACCGATGGGAGAGTCTACAGCATAACCGGTCTGAAAACAGATTTGTCGGCTGTCGGTTACCGATTACCGACTGAGGCCGAATGGGAGTACGCCGCCCGGGACGGCAATAGCGACATTTTTCCCTGGGGAAATCAGCCGGATGAAACCGCAGCGGAAATGATCGCCTGGTTTGAGGGTAATTCCCTTGACACCGTGCATCCGGTGGCCAGTCTGAAGAAAAACGGTTTAGGAATATATGACCTTTACGGCAACGCGGCCGAGTGGGTAAATGACTGGAAAGGATTCTATGCATCAGATACTCTGACCGATTTCATCGGACCACTCGGCAACGATCTTGACGAACGCCCGGTAAAAGGAGGAAGTTATCTCCACGGAATCGACCATATGCGTCCCTCATGCAGATCTGATGTTTACAGTACCCTCACCTCGACGGCCACCGGTTACATCGGATTCCGTTGCTGTATCGGAAAAATCAAAGAACCGTCACGATTGAATACCGGAGCTTCGATAGACACGACCAATCCCGTACGATTGACTTCAAAAACGGATTTTTCCTGGTTGCCTACCCGGAATACAAAAATTGCTTTCATCAATGTAACACAACGCCTGGCATACCTCTGTTACAGTGATTTCGCAGAAACCAATCCACGTGTTTACCAGTTTACTGACGTAACTCCGGTATATGCCCCGACTATTTCCCCTGATGGAAACTGGGTTGCATTCTGTACACGTGAGGAGGGACAGACTGATGGATCGACCGTTTATATCAGACACCTCGACCGAACCGGTTCCCGTTTGAACAGCCTCAAAGATACTCCGGCGTTTATCCCCCGGTGGTGGATCGACCCGCAGACAGCTGACACTTTTATTGTCTACACCACCTCGGCAGTGAACAATAATCTTCCGGCGTGGATCTCCGGACAAACGAAAATGCAGAAAATTTCCGATGGTGTTCCCGTTGGATCCCCCATCATTCTTGAGAATTCGGGAAGTTATCATGACGGTCTTTCATCGGATCGCCGATTTCTTGCCACCGGATACACTCGACTATTCATGAAGGATCTGGTTTCCGGTACACAGAAGACACTTTTTACCGCTCCCCAGAACGGCAAGCCGGATGGCGACACGTCTCAGGTGTGTAATGTGTCAATTTCCCCGGACACTGCCGGTGGCGTCCGAGTCATGTTCCTCGATTTCGGCAGTGGTTCAACGCCGAGTACTCTGCTGGGAAGCACCTACTATACTCATCAGGTCCTCTTCGTTTCAGATTTCAGCGGAAAAACACGGGCCTGGTATCGCTGCCCGTCGTACCTTGAACAGTGGGAACACCCGGAATGGTCGAATAATTCGGATTTCGCAGTAGCAGCCGGAAAACCGACAAGCTCGCCGCAACACAGCAATGCACTCTACGTCCTGAATCTTCGAGATTCACTGCCACACAAGTGCATCGATGGTACCGATCTTCGACAACCATACCTCTGGATCAGCAGCAGTGCCGAGCAGCCGACGGAAATCACATTCGACCCCGACAGCGCCGCGATGTACAATGATCCGCCCGGTTCCTCTTTCCAGAAAAACTTCGCCGCAAAAATGCCGTGGTTTCTTGCGCATACCGATTCGATAGAGATTCTTGCCCTGGGAAGTTCCAGAATGCAGAACGGTTACGCACCACTTTCCCATCCGGGCAGATGCGGGTACAATTTCAGCTATGCGGCCGGGGGACTGCTTGGTGCCAAGAAGACCCTTTACAATTATGCGATCAGCCTCTGTCCCGAACTCAAGGTGGTAATAATTTCGCTCGATATATGCTGGTGGAATCTCGAAAACGGTGATTACAGCTGGAACACCGGCACCGAAACTACTGTCGGATACGTGTATGACCGTATCCATTCATTCTGGAATACGGGGCTTCCCGAGCGGTTCGTAGAACACGCAATCAGTGTTGCCGAGGACTATAGCGTGAATTATGTCGGCATCAATGCCCTGAAAGGATGGTACCCCACCCCCGAGAACGGATGGGGGCCGAACCCGCCGACCATTGAAAAAAAGTGGCTGTGGACCATGAACCAGAACTGTGAAGACAACCTCCTGACCCTGCAGGAAATTGCCCGTGAACTATCGGCACGATCAATACATCTGATTGGTGTTCTTTTCCCGCAAAGTCCGAATTACCGTTCCACGGAGTGTTTCGGATTCGAGGGACCGACACGGGCAACTGCCCAGGAAATAGTCAACCGGCTCAGAGCACTGGAAGTGCGGAATGATCATTTTCACCTGTATGATGCAAATCTGTCGGGAGAGCACGACTATGTTCCGGTCGATTTTTTTGATGAAAGCCACCTGAGTGATGTAGGAGGGGAGAAGTTCAGCAGCCGTTTCAACCCCATTATCGACAGTATTCTCGGCTGGTAACACCACCGAATCGAAATAGCGATCATGTACACCGCGTACAGGTGCGTGCACGGACGCGCTGATTATTTTTACCGGTATAGTACTTACTATATCCGGGCGTGATGCGCAGTAGTGATGGCTTTCAAACCCACACTAATTGGTGTCTATAACCACCCCGCCCCCGTTATGGATTCAATTCGCCGACCGTGCCATCCCATTTTCTACTCGTTACAATTTTCCCGGCCGAATCAACCACCATGCACTCAAACCGTGGCCGGGCGTTGATATACGCGATAATGTCCTCCGCCGGGCGGCAGAACAATCCGGTACTGAGCACATCAACCTCGATCGGATTCATTCCCCATACCGTCACACTCTGATTGTAACGGCAGCACTCACCGGTGCTGCTGCTGAACAAGTGGTGGTACCGGACTCCGTCAACAAAGCGAAACCGTTCATAATCACCACTGGTAACTACCGATCCGCTGTCGAGCACCAGGGTCCCGATCATCCCGTCGTGTTTGCGCGGGTGCTGTATACCCACCTTCCACGGTTTGCCGTCGGGTCTGCGGCCCCTGCCCACCACATCACCGCCCGCAACCACAAGGTAGTTATTAAAATTGCGTGAGTCAAGCAACGATGCGATTTCATGCAGTACGAATCCCTTCGCGATACCTCCGATGTCGACTTTTGTCTGCGGTGTCGCAAAATACACGGAATCCATTGTTGCATTCAGGGAAACATCCCGGTAGGAGACGGTTGCAAGTGCACTGTCGACAGCCTCCCTGGTCGGAAGGGGGGTGCTGTCTGCAGCCTGCTCACCGAACCCCCACACCTCCTTGACCGGCAGGATGGTCAGATCGAATCCTCCGCCAAGGGTATCACCGTACCGCAAGGCGAACGCGATCATGGCTGCAAGTTGCGGACCTACCGGCATCATCGGTCCGATCCGATTATTGAGAACCAGTACCTCCGATTTTTCACCGGTTACTGAAAAACGCTGTTCCCAATCTTCAAGCAGGGAATCAATACTGTTCCAGACCGGTTTCGGGTCGCCGTTTTTCGGCAGAACCAGTGTCACCTCGGTAATCGTATCCATCCTGAAAAAGGTCTGCCGGTACTTCCGGAGTTTCGGTGAGCACCCAACCATTAACAGTGTACATACAGTCAACACAATCGCACTGCAGCAGCGCACCCGGCCCGCTTGTAACCGATCAGTCATTCCAACGGTTTCCTTTCCTCTTTTGACTGCCGCCGGGCGGTAAACCAGGCGACAACCTCATGGTAATCCATCGCTCCGCCGAACAGGCTCAACGCACTCCCGATGGTGACATCAACCTGGTTGTTCCCTGCTGCGGCAACTTCCTCAAGATCATCAAACGACCGGACGCCACCCGCATAGGTTACCGGACGGACGGAACATTCAGACAGGAGAGCAACCAGTTTCCCGTCGATTCCCGACCGTTTCCCTTCCACATGCGCGGCATGCACCAAAAACTCATCGCAATAGCCGCTCAGCCGCTTAAACAGCTTGGGCGAAAGCACCTCATCGGTGGCGCGTTGCCAGCGGTCGGTGACGATAACATATTCGGTTCCCTCTTTCCGGCAGCTCAGATCGAGAACCAGGCAATCGCTCCCAACCGCATGCGAGATCTGCTCCAACCGGTCCCAGTGCAGTTTTCCGTCGCTGAATACCCAGGAGGTAACAATCACATGTGAGGCCCCGGCGGTAATAAAGCCCTGGGCATTTGCAGGAGTGATCCCTCCCCCCACCTGCAATCCCCCCGGAAACGCCTGGAGCGCATTCATCGCTGCCGGCTCATTCCCCCGACCGAGCATGATGACATGACCACCGGACAGGTTATCATCCCGGTAGATACCTGCAAAGTACGACGGTGGCTGATCAGCAACGAAATTGGTGACCGGATCGGCCCCGTCACGAAGTGAACTGCCGACAATCTGTTTGACTTTTCCGTTATGAATATCGATACAGGGGCGTAGTTTCAAGCTTTATACTCCCGTGGGTTTTGCAGTCGATTTCTGAACAGCCTCTATGCAACTCCGGGAAAGCACGCGTACAACAGAGATACCACCCGGTAATTCTCCACAGAATATACATCGCCACGAATGGTTTTTTCCCGTTCCATTGACTGCAGGGTTCTCATAACACATATTAGAAAATCTGTAGTATACGTGTTTCGAGAGGACAATGTTCCCGAAACCGGTTCAATGGTTATTCGGTTAAATCACTCACGGAAAACCGGACTATTCATTTCATCAAAGGAGTGGCTGTATGTATCTCAAATTACTGGCGATTGCCGCCGTGGCTGTCAGCCTGCTGGGTTGTTCCGGTGGAGGACCCAGAGAAGTAGTTGAACAGAAATACCCGAGCGGCCAGCCGAAAAAGGTCAACTATCTTAAAGCCGGGAAAAAACCGTACCGGGTCGCCTTTTACTTTGAGAACGGGAAACTGCAGTCCGACCAGTATTTCAATAAAATGGGAGAGCCCGACAGCATCAAGGTGATCTATTACCCGAACGAGCAGAAATACAAGGAATCGTTTTACAAAGACGGTAAACTCAACGGTGCGGAGAAATCATGGTACGAGGACGGCACACTTAAAAGTGAAGCAACCTATGTTGACGACATGCCGCAGGGTTCTATCGTTTCGTATTACAAGAATGGGCAGAAGGCTATTGAAACACCCTATAAAGACGGTAAAAAAGAGGGCGTCGAGATCGAGTACGACTCAACCGGCCAGAAGAAGCACCTCATGACCTACGCTGCCGGGAATCCCACCGGTCTTGAACAGGAATGGTACAAGGACGGGAAACTCAAACTTGAGCAGAACTGGAACAACAATGTACTGGATGGTCCCTTTACGATGTACCATGAAAACGGTAAAAAAATGGAAGTGGGAACCTACAAAGAGGGCAAATACGACGGAAAACGTCTGGCATATGATGAACGCGGACGCAAAATTGCCGATACCGAATATAAGGACGGCGAGCTTATTGATGGTACTGCTTACTGAGTGTTTGAACCGATTTATCTGAAAAGGAAACGGCAGCTTCTTTAGAGCTGCCGTTTTTTATCGGGAACCAATTCGGAAATGTTCACTATTCACCACTGTAACGTACGAACGGAGTATACAATGATCTCTCTCAAAAACCGCACCGCCCTCATCACCGGCTCAAGCCGCGGCATCGGGCAACAGATCGCCATCGGCCTGGCAAAACACGAATGTGATATCGTTCTTCACGGTCGCACAGTTGATAATCTGAACACCACCGAAAAGCTGGTTGCCGACCTTGGCGTCAAGGTTTACAAAGTCGCCGGGGAACTCGACAGCGATGCGGGAATTCAGTCGATTGTTGATGGTGTTGCCGCCGGACCGGGACACATCGATATTCTCTACAACAATGCCGCCATCATGAGCACCTGGATGCCCATCGAACAGATTCCTATGGCAGAGTGGCGCGGAACAATGCAAGTCAATCTTTTTGCCACCATTGCCCTCTGCAGCGCATTTGTACCGGGCATGAAAGAGCGCGGATTTGGACGGGTCATCAATCTGACCTCGGGAATAAAGGAGACACCGACCCTCGCCCCCTACGGCGTTTCGAAGGCGGCAATCGACAAATATTCACAGGAACTCGCGTTCGACTGCAAAGGAACCAATGTTCTTGTCAACTACCTTGATCCGGGCTGGCTGCGGACCGACCTCGGCGGACCGAACGGTATGTTCGGGGTGGAAACCGTAGTTCCCGGCGCACTCGTCCCGGCACTGCTCGAAGACAACGGTCCCACGGGAAGATTTTTCGGTGCGCAGGATTTCAAATATCTTGCGTGAAAACGCCGGTAATCCGAAAAGTATATTTACCACCGGCGGCAACCGGAGGCTGATGCTTCAAAGCGCCGCCCGGTCTTACCGGTCTTTTTCACCATCACGCAACGACGGTAGTATGAGTTTAAGCAGACATCTTCAGACGTCCGGCCTTTTCGACACCATTGCGGGCATGTCTTCCGAAAATCTCAGGGAACTGGTGCTGAAAATCGGCAACACATGGTACCATGACCACTCCGACGAACGGGAGGTAATTGCAGGTAATCTCCGTAAATTCAATCTCGATTCCTCCCCGGAGGCCGTCGACCTTGTACAACACCATACCATTCTGCATTACTTTGAAAAATTCCTGCCACTCAGCGACAGTATTGCAAGCTATGCCGACTTTTTACACACCGCCATTGCTGCGGGCGATACCGTTGAACAACTGCGGCAGAGCATCAACAGGAAACACGGCATCTGCATCGCGCTCTCTCATTTCGGGGCGGTGGAGTTCATTACCCCGTTTTTGGCTTCACACCATCTCCCGGTCAACACCGTCCTCAAATTCTCCACGGAAACCTTCAGCTCCGCTGCGCATGAACGCTCCGCCGCACTCAAGGAGAGCGGACTTTTCAGCTATGTTAATCTGGTTGAAATCGGCAAACCGAAAACAATGGCCGCAATGGAGATGGCTGCCGTACTACGCCGCAGAGAAATCCTGATGTCGGTGTTCGATGAGAAAACACCGTACAGCAAACCGGTCGAGCTTTTCGGTACCAGCGTGTGGGGCGGAGCAGGCCTCGACCGTATGATCGCATTCGCCAATACTCCCGTTGACCTCTACAGTGCATTTATGGTTCGCGATGATAGCGGTCGCTACCGGTTTGAACTGCATGCCATAAGCGACCAGGAACCGGATCAGATCGCTGCGTTGTACCGGATTTTGGAATCGGTGGTACGGGAACATCCGCAGCAGTGGTATTTTCTGCACGAGGAACTGCCGTTTGTCAGTGATCCGGCGTAGAAGCGGCGGAACCGGACAGCCTAACCGTCCTTACTGCCGATCCCGGTAGGTTTTGGCATCAATGCCGAGTTCATCCATTTTCTTGATCAGCCATTTCCGGTCGATATCGAGTATCTTTCCGGCAAGGGATACATTCCCGTGCGTCCGGGAAAGCGTCGCTGCAATCGCCTCCCGTTCCGCCGCGGCACGGACATCCCGCAGGGATAGATCTGTTTGCCCCCGGACGACATCACTCCCCCCGGCACCTTTGCGCAGCGCGATATTTTCCGGTGTCAACCGGTCGGTCTCGCTCATGAGGATCGCTTTCTGCATAACGTTTTCAAGCTCGCGGATATTTCCCGGCCACGCATGGGCAATCAGCATATTTTTCGCAGCCACCGAAAGGACCTTCTGATTCAGTCCGAACTGCTGACAGTATTTAGTGATAAAAAATTCCGCAAGCAGCAGGATATCATCCCCCCGCTGCCGAAGCGGTGGGAGATGGAGGGTGAGTACATTGAGACGGAAATAGAGATCCTGCCGGAACGCTCCGCCGGCGACTTCAGCTTCGAGATCACGGTTGGTTGCGGCAACAATCCGGACATCGACATGGATGGTATCGGTACCGCCGACCCGCACCACTTCAGATTCCTGCAATACCCGGAGCAGTTTCACCTGCAGATGCAGCGGTAGCTCACCGATCTCATCAAGAAATACCGTTCCACCATCGGCGGCTTCAAAGAGCCCGGTTTTGCGGTTCGCCGCACCGGTAAACGCCCCTTTCTCATGACCGAAGAGTTCCGACTCGATGAGGTTTTCGGGAATGGCTCCGCAGTTGATCGCTTTATAAGGCCCCTCCGCGCGTGATGAATTGTCGTGGACAAACCTGGCGAGCAGCTCCTTGCCGGTTCCGGTTTCTCCGGTAACAAGCACCGGTGAATCGGTGCGAGCAAGACGGGCGGCCAGAGTGATGAGTTTGACCATCGGCTCACTTTCGAACAGCATCCCCCCCGACGGTGCGAGTTGCTGTTCCTGCAGTCGCGCAATCGTCTCCTGCTGCTGGCGCTTCTCCTGAAAGTTAACGAGCAATTCCGAAAAAAGCGGCAGCAGTGCATCGCAGAAGGATCGTTCCTCTTCGGTAAACGATGCGGCATTATTGACACGATCGATGTAAAGGTAGCCGATGATATTGTCACCTTTTTTAAGCGGAGCACAGAGGATCGAGGCAACAAGGTTCTTCTCCAGCGACCTTCCCGAAACAGCCTCGGCCTTCCAGTCATCCTCGTGCATGAGTACCGTTCGGGATGCCTCACGCGCCCACTCAATTGCGCGATTAGAAAAGCGATCGAGTCCGACGCTCTGCGGATAACGGGCAACCGTTTTGCGCTCCACCTCGCCGTCGTCGGCCGACACCAGTCGCGCACCGTCCCCTTTAAGCAGTCGTGAGACACTCGCCACAAGCGAGGTAAACAGAGCCTCATCCCTGCTGCGCAAAAGAAGCACCGCGGTATCGATAAGCTCCCGCAACCGGTCGATCGAATTTTCCGGAGGAGATTTGACTGGATGATTCAATTCCCCGTCGGCGCGCTCGACATACTGCAACTGATGGTTGCCGATCCGGATGATGTCACCATGATGCAACGGTGTACCGAGAGCACTCACCGCGGTTTCGTTGACCAGTACCTTCGTCTCCTGTTTGAGACGTTGTATCATGTACGTTCCCTGGCTGTAGAGCAGATGCGCCACCCGTGGCGGAACACCTTCGAGTTGCAGATGACAATCCGCCGAAGAACCGATCGTCACGATCCGTCCGGTAACAGGCTGCTGAAGATTGGTGTTGAGAGACCGTAAAACCGGAATCATCGTCTCGTTCCTTTCCCTGGTTCGCCGGTTAACGCGACAGCAATAACTTTTGTCTGAAACGGTAGAAGACGGACGGTCTCCTGACGGACGATTCTGTCGGTGCTGTCCCTGAGCGAAATGACATGCTCGCCCCGGTGAAGGTAGACGCCGTACGTCAGGGCGCTGTCAGCCGGAATCATCCGATCACCAACTGCCAGTTTCATACCCGGTGGCAGTGAACTGAGGAGCAGGCGTCCGGATAGCCGGTCGGTTCTCATGGGATCCTCGCGCAAGGTAACTTTCAGCGCCGGAGCACTCACCCCTGTAAGCGGTGAAAGTTTCGGCAGCTGCCGCCGTAACGATCCCGGTCCCTCCACATGACGATGCCGGTTTATTCCACTGCCGGCGATATAGGCGCTGATTACTCCGAATGTCAGAATCAGTGCAAAGAGCGCATACTGAAAGATGGTTTTCTTCTTTCCCGGAGCAGACTGAAACGTGGCCATCATGTCAACCGCTTCACCGTTGTTGCCGTTTTCCTCGATACTCTCCACCAGCAGCCAGTACGCCTCTTCGCCGCGATGTGCATACTGCAACTGCCGTGCGGCTACAAGCAAAGTATCCGACATCCGCGCAGCAACCAGGTTTCCCGCTATCCGCAACCAATCGGCAGGTTCGGCAATGAGTCCGTTCTCCTGCGCCCAGAGCGCCTGAAGCGCCACCCCCGAAGCAGGACGCCCGCGCGGATTGGCGGTAAGTAACGATGCGGGGAAATCTTCGCGGAAAGTTCCCTCGAGTATCTGCGTAAGTACTTTTCCCGCGGCATACACATCGGCCCGCATCAGATCGACCTGCCCTCCCATACTCCAGAGTTCCGGTGCCATATACGCAGGCGTTCCCTTGGCAACAGTAGCCGACGAACGCTGCACATCAGCAATGTCCTTGCTGAATCCGAAGTCAACCAGATATAGGCCGTGATCCGGAGCCACCAGTACATTTTCAGGCTTGAGATCACGATGTGCGAACCCGCGTTCATGAATCGCCGCGAGCGCGCGGATACAGCTTCCCGCCAGGCGCAACCGGTCGTCAGGTGACAACTCGGTGGTCAGAAGTTCGGCAAGGGATACACCACGTACCCACTCCATAACCATGCAGACACTCTGCCGCCACTCGAAGGCATCGTATATCTGCGGAACGCACTGCGCATGCAGCCGGGCCTGGGTCTGCGCCTCGCCGAGCAGTTCGTGACGCCGGTGCACATTCTTTTCAAAAACGAATTTGAGCGCCACCCACCGTTCAAGCGCCGTCTGCCGGACACGATAGACGGACGCGAACGCCCCTGCACCAATACGCATTGGGTGGGAAAAACCGGGGGGGAATTTCGGTAGCATCAGTGATTACCCTTACCGGCAACAGGGGTAGTTTCACGAAGCCGTTTCTCGGCAACGGCAAACCAGTACAGGAAATCCTCATCCTGCGGAGCATCTTTAAGTGCCCGGAGCCAGAGATCATGCGCCTTGCGGACCGCCCCCTCTTCCCAGTCGAGCATACCGAGATTAAACAACGATGAAGTACTTGACGAATCAACAGCGATCGCCCGTTCAAACAGCAGACGCGCCTTGGCAGCCCTCCCGGTGCGAAAATAGATGATCCCCGCGAGATTGAGCGGCTCGGGACTTGTCGGATCGGCGGCTATCGCCCGTGTAAGCGCCTCAAGAGACCGGATTGTATCATTGAGCGACAGCAATGAGGCTGCCCGCTCCGACCAGACCTGTGAAAGCAACGGGGCGATATCGGTATTTTTCCCCAGTGTCCGTACCGCTTGGAGATGCATGACGGCTTCCCGCCACGCGGTAGAATCCCCGGGATTGTCCGAAGCCCGCTGCAGCAGTGCCTTGCCCATACCGAGCCGGGCTTCGGCATTGGCAGGTTCGCGTTCCAGAACCCGGGAAAAGAATTGAGCGGCAAGGGAATAATCGCCAAGCTCCAGTGCTACGGTCCCTTTTTCAATATCCCGGGATATGCAACCGGTCAATGCAGATATTGCAATAAGAACCAGAATAAAATATCGTAACAACAGTCTCATCGGTATATATCCGGTCGGTACCTGAAAAAATACGTAAGCATCGCAGTCCCATACCAGCGTTCAATCTCAACTGGTGCATATTTAACAAGATTTGAGAAATTGCGCCGAATCGACACATCAAGCATTATGTCACCGATCCGCAAGAATGAATATTTAAAAAAAAGATTAAGGGTAACAGCCTGATCAATTCTCTGCATACTCCGAAATAAAACCGGTTTCGAATCGAGTTGCACATTTTGAACCGGCACAATAGAATCAACCCAATAATAGTTACCGTCTTCCGCATTATAGGCAATGTATGACTCAGATTGAAAAACCGAACTATAAATTCCGGTGGTCGGCCGATTATCCCTTTGATAATTGAAATCCAACCACTTATAGTTCTCACGATACAACGTAACCTGGTAGCCACCGCCAGCACCAACGGAAAACCGTTTAGTAAACCCGTACTCATAACGAACACTCGGATTTACGGCCCAGAAGCTTTGTGGAATAGTACGTGTACTTATCAACGAACCGTAATTTGATGGAGAAATCAGATCCAGCCTGTCCGACAACGTATCAGTATCAGTAAAGGAGGTATCACTGTACAGAACACCATCTTTGACATTCACGGTATAGTACTGCATATCAACTCTGAGCGGATCCGCCGTCATTCCGGAGAGAAACAACATCCAGCTGAAATCATGCCGCATCCCCAGCATACGGTTCCACCAGGTCATAAGATAGTAATAATGCTCATTCACCGGGTCTTCATAATTGTATCCTGCTTCGACGGTACCGATTGATTTTAGCCCCAGAATCGCGTACCGAATGGCAGCTTGATGATAAAATGATCGTACATCAAGAAAATCACGTTTTCGGCTAAAGGTATAACTGAGCGACAACAGATCGGAGAACAGCGAATACTGGAGATATCCGCCGAACGAGGCATCAGTGGAATCATTAATGTGAGCCGATGAGGAGGCAAACGAAAAGCGTGATCCAGTGTACCGCGCCTTCCCCCCGAACTGAATACCCATCGTTTTACCGATCGGTACCCGCCAACCGACTCGCAATGAAACGATACCGTTCCCGTTTGTCAGAGTACCATTGCTGTCTGTAGTACCGGTATAGGGGTAATTATTATCGATGGCATTATTTTCTAAATACCCCCCCCCGGAAAGATAAAGATAACACTCGGGCAACAGCTTTTTATACCATGGAATAGTACCTGATAAAGAATCATGCAATGCATCAGCTTCTTTAGTCCAACCCAATGAAGTGTAAATCATATACCGCTGTTTAACCACCTGCTTATGCAGCGCACTGGCAGTATCCGAAAATACCGAGTAGTTCAAGGCAAGCGCAGTATCAAGAACCCCCTTAAAGAGATACGCTTCCGCCCAGAGGTAGTAAAGGCTGTCATCCGATAACCCTTTCGAGAACGCCTGTTTCAGGCAGACGAGCGCGCTGTCGGTTTCACCGTTTCGGGCGTCAGCAAGCCCCTTTTCCCACCATGCGGCAGCCGACTCCGGACTCTTTTTTGCAATACCGGACGAAACACTACAAAACAGCAGTAGCAACGTGATACAGAAAACACGATTCATAGTAATCCATTATATAATTGGTGAAGAGAAAAAGCAGCAGTAACCTGTTGTACTGAAACAAACTATGCAATCAATGTTCACCGGTTATCTGAACAAACAGGAACGTGAGCCGGTCGATACGACAATCCGCGAAACACGACGATGCGTGGCAAAATGCCCGGAACGCCCCAGCAGATCGAACTGAGCAGTGGTTCCTGTTTTGCGGATCAGCCGGTCGCCCGGTATAATTGATCGCTGAGTAAGTATCGCATCATTTCCGGACTCATGAACACTCACGTTCTGAATAATGGCAGCATAATACCCGACATTTTCGTTCATATCATCCAGCGGAGCGATCGCATAAATTTCATAACCGTAGGTCCCCGTAGCGGTAAACCGTATATATTCGGCAAAGTCCGCAGCCGAATTTTCCGGATCGTAAAAAACGGTATATGCTTCGGTACTCCATGGCACGTCGCTCTGACGGGTGGTTACCGTATCATAAAAAACCATCGAGCTGAACGGATCGGCATCAATAACAAATGAATACGCGATAAAATTAGCACGCGTCCATTCGTCGGGAGCGGTATAGATTGTATCAGCATTGAAATCGTACCGTTCGATCACGATGATCCCGGCATAGGTTCCGGTGGTGTCAAAATAACAGGGATGCTGGTGAGTGCCTGTATCCCTTGCCCAGTTTACGGGAAGGATAATGGTGTATCCCATGAGAGAATCGGTTACCATCCCTTCTGCAAAGAGATGATGCACCGAAAGACAGAATAGCAGTGATATGAGAAGTCGTTTCAAGGTACCAATCCTTACCTTTAACTACCGTTGAATGTTCAATTACAGCCATGGAGACTGAACGGAATTCCCTATTCCGGCAGGGTTACCGGTTCCGAAGCGACTCCCGAAACTGAGCCTTACGATCTTCCTTACGTTGTTCCATATCGGTGATGGCCCGTTCAACCTGAACTTTGAGTTCGTCGGGAAGTTCCTTGAGTCGTTCACGGGGTGTGATGATATCTGCACGCTCCGAAGTATGCGATTGCTTATCGTTTATCCGATTCCGGTCAATTTTTACGGTTGCCGCGGAGTCAACTTTGCTCCGTTCTCCCTCGGGCAGTGTTCGCATGATCCGATCAAAAAGAAGATCCATCCGCTTTTCATCATCTATCTGGCCATTGGAATCGCTTCGATCCTGCGCCCCTCCGGCAGTTGTTCCGAGAAGAACTATTGCCACTATTGTGACCATACTCCGGAAAATCGGAGAGGGGCAGTTACGCCCCCCGCCAAAATGATGACGCAAGAAAGCGTGTAAGGACTGGATTGGTTTCTGTACATCGTCTCTCATTGCGTCATCCTTTTTCATTATTGTATCGGTAACCATGGAACCGAAGACCGACCCAATCCGCCGGTCTTCGTTCAGATCAATCAGTAACTTGTGCCGGTACCTTTACCGGTACCTTCACCGTCTACACAGGACTGATCACGTGCACGGATCCTATCCTGCAACTTAACCATTTCTTCCTTTTTCTCCTGCAGCCTGCTCTGGATGCGATCACGTGCCTGGTCAACCTGTGCTCCGACTTTTTCCGAAGCCTGCTCAAGAGATGCGATAGCCTGCTGGAGCTGCTGTTGTACCTGATCGCGGCGCTGTTCCATCAGTTTGCTGGCTTCTTCAGCATTCTTACCCTTCAACTGATTCTGGCATTCAGCCGCTGCCTGACGGGCCTGATCGCAATTTTCGCCTGCTTCATGCAGTGCGATTTGCAACTTCTGTTGAAGCTGTTCGGCCATTTTTTCCATATCCTGGGTTTTGGTCTGGGTGGCAGTCTGTGCGGCTACCAGTGTTGCTCCGGCGAGAAGAATGGCTGCGAAGCGTTTCATAAGGGGCCTCCTTGTAGAAGTTTTATTCCAGTCCACAGTGTCGTACGGTTAAGTAATAAACAAGTTCCGTGCCAAACCCGGATTTCACTATTGAGTCCTTTTTTTGAATAGTACCTAATTCGTCTTATCCGGGTTATTGTATCGGGTATCAACCTTTAAAAAGAGCCTTAACGACTGGATTTCCGCCTCTGCGGGAATGACATTGATCGTGTTCATTTCTTTTTGGATAGGATTTTTTTAACTGTACCTATACCGATACATCATCGCTCGGCAATTAATAATTTGTGGCCGTTTCACCCCATAACCTGCAAGTACATACTGTATCTTATTACAAATTAATACCTTACACAACATTTTCAAAATAGTAGTCATTTCACCACAATGAGCTATGTCTATCTGCAGTTCCCGCGCTCTCAATTATCTATATTACTACTATTACAATTTTTTTTAGTGACCTACCTGATGAAAATGAGCGATTTGTTCTGCAGCTGGTGTCTTTAAAACGGATCTTCAAAATTATCAACCTCAACAGCTTTTCACGAGGTAATCCCCACATGAAAAAAGTATTGCGTACTATCCTTTTCGGCCTGTTGTTTCTTCTCTTTTCAGTCGGCTTCCGGTATTCGCCAACCTGGCCGGTTGTTCCTGCCAATATCTATACCATCGATTCGCTGCTGCTGGTAGCTGATATGAAACAGGGTATCCTGATTTATTCGACTGCAGATAAAGATACGCCGCAACTGGTGCAGACGATTCAACAATACGGTGTGCGTGGTGTCGCCATGAAAGACAGTACCATGTACATCGGTACCTGGGAGGGAGTTCATGTTTATCAGCGCAGAGAATCAGGGCAGTATGATTCAGTCTATTCAGTCTTCCGCACCGATCGTAATTTGTATACGGATTACTATGTTTCCAATTCCCGCCCGTTTCTGGGATGCGGCTGCAATGAATCAGTCCCGGTCTACGGGGGGACCGATGTGGGAGGCGACGGGGTGGGAGGTTCCTATGCGGTATTCGCCATTATCGACACGTTTCTGTACGTGGTGGACGAACAGTATCTCGTTACCTTCAGCATAGCAAAACCGGACTCGCTCCACCGGCTGTCATACATTGATATTAACTGGACTATTGAAACACTCTACCCGATGGAATCTCATCTGTATATCGGGGGTACCAACGGAATGTACATTATCGATCGCAGTGATGGTGCCGACCCGAAACTCGCGGGAAGTGTTGCCCATTTCAGAGCATGCGATCCGGTAGTCGTCCGCGACTCCACTGCCTGGGTAACGTTGCGGGCTGGAAACCGTTGTGGCTCAGCAGCGAATGAACTCTGGACAATAGCGGTCAATGATCCGTACCAGCCAAAACTGCTCCACACCACGGCAGTCAAAACTCCTTACGGGCTGGCGGTGCAGGACTCACTGCTTTATGTGGCAAACGGGGAGAACGGGTATTCGCTCTACCGGGCTGTCGGCGCCAGTGAACCTGAACTCATCAGACAATGGAACGACTATTCGGTGAAAGATTTCATCTGGCAGGGGAACAGACTCTACATGATGGGGTTTAATGCGGTGTACATTGTTAACGTTGACAATCCGGAGGAACCGGAAGTAACATTTACGATTCAGTAAGGTATACCTCGAAAGCAACCCTAATGGCAACGACAGTGGAATACATTTCTTATTCCGGCAATTGACTATGCCTCACTAAACGTTCAGATTGGGTAGTATCTGGAGGTCGGGTACCCGTATAAAAAAACTCCCCCACACAATATCTGCTCGACTAACGAAACTGCACACTTTTACACAGCGTTGTTCCATAGGCACCTGTTTCAACTACCATGCGATTGACTTGCCGTCCAACACCGTCAGAGCAGGATAGACGCTTACCGAGAATATCGTAATAAACCGGTTCACCCCGGTGCTGCAACGTGCGTCGGATAGATACTGACGACTTCTCTGTAGTTATGGTTGCCCCCTGTTTTATCGTAGCCATATAGAGCTTTCCGTCGGTGTAATCGTACCAGACGATGTTTGATCCGTAGATACTCGGAGGCCCCTGGTAACCGGGTTTATCGGTTACTACCAGTTCAGTGCCCGTTGATATCTTGTATAAATAAATATCGGCATTTCCCGTGTCCTGCGCAGTTTTGTTCCGATAGTCATGCCAGACAATGTAATCGCCGGAAACCTTGGGAAACGCCTGATACCCAGGCGCAGTACATACCGCAGTTTCCCGGTTTTCGGTTAGATCATACAGATAAATATCAGCGTTTTCGTTTGTGCCGGCATTTCGAAAATCTGACCAGACGACAAAATCGCCGTTCACCGACGGGTGATCCTGATAGGCATTGTTGGTGCAGATTGCACGTTCAACACCTCCACTTATGTTGTAGAGATAAATATCAGCATTCGTTGTGGCGGTTCCTGCATTCCGGTAATCCTGCCATACCATAAGATTGCCTCTTATATCCAGGGATGCCTTGTACGACGGAGTAGTGGTAATCCGTTTTTCAGCAACGGTACCGATGAGAGATAAGTAAACCTCGTTGAAGTCACTCTCTGCAGTGCTGTGACGATAATCGGTCCATATAATCGTCTGATTATCCATTGCCATAAAATCTCTGTAGGTTCCGTCGGATACTATATCCTTAACTGTTTTTGTGGTGCAATCAATTATCTGTACCGCATAAGACAAGCTTCCCCCACTACCGCCACCGCCCCCCCTTGAGTAAGTGAGCCAACCGGCATGCGTTCCGCAAAAATCGTAGGGTTGTAAATAGTTGGTCTGATTGTTGCGAAGTTCAGTACTTGCTTTGGTGGTGATGTCAACCATATAGAACCGGTACGTTCCCAGAGTAAAATCTTCATAAAGTACCGTCCCGTCGTACAAGACCGGAGTGATGCCGGTCGAAATCCCTGCGACCAGTTCTTCAACCTGTACTGAAAACGCGTGCGTTGTCACCGCAACAGCACCCAGCAACAGCAAGGATACCCAAACACGTTTTGTCACCTTCGTAACCACAAACACCTCCTCGTTATTTAGTATTGTCAGCCAATTTACTTCCATACGATTCAATGAACGAAAAATACCCCTCCGATAACAATGGCTTGATCTCGGATACAACCTCTTCACTGTTCATAATGCTCCAGTCTATATCCCAAATCCCCGATGTCCGATCAGTTGGATTCTCGAACTGAATAACGGCCTTCACCGAAGTAAATTTCTTATTTATCTGTTCAAACATTTCACGATACCACACCTCGCGCGAGCCGCCGATATCACTGCACCCGACCTCTGCAAGCATAAGGGGTTTCCGCAGTGCAAGCAGCTCGGTATAAAGTGGAGAGGCAAGTTCATCAAAGCTCATCCAGCGCCGCTCGTCCTCACCATAAAGGAGCTCGCCGTAGTTGAAAACATCCATTGCAACCCAGTCAACCGATGCATCTCCGGGATAGTAATCCTGAATACCGGTTCCATAAGGACACCAGACCCAAATGACGTTTTTCGCCCCCAATGAATCGAACAGTGCCTTTACATGCCACCATACCTGTTTGTAATCATCGGCGGTATTGCCGTTTGCCGGACCCCAGGGGTACTGGTTATTGGTCATCTCATGTGCAAAACGGAGAAAAAATGGTTTTCCCCACTCCACGGAAGATCGCGCCCAGGCG
Organism: Chitinispirillaceae bacterium; assembly: GCA_050304135.1. Lineage (GTDB taxonomy): Bacteria > Fibrobacterota > Chitinivibrionia > Chitinivibrionales > Chitinispirillaceae > JAFGNB01. The sequence continues at coordinate 24,295 of JBNLDC010000007.1, forward strand.
GTAATGTAGTAATCATAGGTCCCGGCCGCAATGTCGCGAAGACATCTCCATTCCCGTTCCGGCATCGGTTTAAGAGTATCCCGGACAAACCCGTTCACCCATGGTTCCCAGGTGACAACCGGTACTTTGCCGTTATCGGTAATAGCGCTCATCCCTGCCGACGGGAATAAATGCTCCACTCCGTCTCCCCATGCCTGATAGAATGATACAAGCGTGAACTTGAGCCCCAGCGTATCTTCAAAAGCACGCGTTGGGCCAAACGACCAGGGAAGCTCCGGTTTGTAGACGCCAAGCATGCAGGTTTCAAGCGGTATATGTGCCTGCCGTGCTACAAGTCGTTTTGTAATAAAAGAATACCATGCATCTTTTGCCACCGATTCCATGCGCAAGACTCCCCGGAACCCGGCAACAACAATCAGGCAATACGCAGTAAATAGTAACGGTATTCTCAACTTTTTCACGGTTCAGTCCCCTTTACCTTGCGTAAAAACATCCCCGCATGGGCAACAAGCACCGTGGGGAGCATGAGAAGAATATTACACACCGCGAAAAAGATCATCAGCTTTGTGCCGGTTACAAAACGGTCGTAGGTAAGCAGTGTATATCCGATAGCCGCAGCCGAAAAAACGATCACCGCGATATGCGGCAGGACGAGACCGGTAAAAATACCCTTCTCGGCGGTTTTAGGGGTCGGGAGATAGGGCACCTTGGTGCGTGTCAACCAGTAGAGCAGCCCAAGTGTAAAAACAGGCCAGGCCCCCTTGAACAACACCATCCCCCGCCACAGCAGCCCTTTTTCGCTTTTGTGACGAAACCACCGCTGTGTATAGAAACTTATCGCAAGTGACATGACGGCATACGGTAAGCTATGTTGAATGAAATCGCCGAGACGCACCTCGACCGCATAGAGTTCAAAAAAGAGAAAGAGTATCGGCAGCAGACAGGTTATTGCTGTTGCCGCCCCTTCAAAAAAGAATGTCCCGGCGAGAAAATAGTGCAGCCGCTGCCCCGCACTCCACGCCATAAACCGTTGAGCGTACTCCCTGAAGAACAGGTTGAACATTCCGGTACTCCATTTGAGTTGCTGCTTGAAATAAGAGTGCAGATCGGCAGGATTGAGTCCGAAGGTAAGACGCTGCGGCACATACACCGATTTCCAGCCCTTGGCGTGCAGACGCATTGATGTACAGAGGTCTTCGACCAGATCGACGGCATGGCCACCGATATCATCAAGTGCAGTACGCCTGAATGTGCAGTTCGCACCGATAACCACGGGAGTTTGCATCCCGTTCATTCCCATGAGTGTCGGACCATAAAAGTTGTACTGCTGCTCAGCCGCAGCCCGGGCGACAAAGCTTTCCTTCTGATTGTAATATCCCTGCACAACCTGGACAAATCCGACCCCGGGGTCTTCAAAATGGCCGAGTACCGTATCAAAAAACTCCGGCACCGGACGATGATCGGGATCGACCACCAGAATAAACTCCCCACTCGACTGTGTGAGCCCATAGTTGACTTTCCCGGCTTTGGCTCCGGCTATTCCCTTGCAATCACAGTGATGCACTCCCAATTTGGCACACAGGTCGCGAAGCGCGGGGTCATTGCCGCCATCGAGGAGATAGGATTGGTGCGGGTAGCGTATTGCGGCTATCGCAGTCAAGGTGTTCTCGAACATTTCGTACGGCTCGCCGGGCATTGCTGTTGTAAAGATATCCGCCGTCATTCCGGATACCGGAGGACGGCCTGACGCACTTTTGATAAACAGCAGATAGACCCAATCTGCCAGACTGCGGTAAAGTCCGAAAAACAGGGCAAACGTCAGAAATACAAAAAAAACTCCATTCCTGCTATGCTGCGGCTGAAGCCACCACACCGCAAAGTAAAGCACCGACTCCACACCGAGGGTAACCATAACCCACAAGGTGATGTGATGGCCAACCGTTACTTCATTATTTGTATTATTCTGCATCGGGAAGCGTTGGCCCTTTATAATTGGTTACCTTCTTCTGGTTCCACTGTTTTTCATCCCACCAGCACTGGTATACATCGCCGTTGCTTTCGAACACCGTGTAAATGTAGTACGAAGAGCCATTCTCGAATTGACGGTGAGTGCCAACAGCGGAAATATACCCGGCAGCCTGGCTGCCGCCCGGACGCAGCACATCGGGTTTTACTCGCAGTACCACATCGATAACCAGCAATACGGCAACGATGAAAAACGCCAGTGCCGTGAAATTCTTTTTAATATTCAGGGAATCGACTTCGTGGTCCATACAATCCATCCTTTACGGTTAGGTATTACTTGACCCACATCAACTGCTGCAGTCGGGCCTGTGCATCTTTATCACCCGGTACGACCGCCAGCGCCTGTTCATACGCGGTTATAGCCGCCTTGTATTTTCCCTGCCATTCGAGCACCTGGCCTTTACCTAAATATCCCCGAGCGTCTTTCGGTGCAAGACCGATCACCTTGTCATATTCGGTAATCGATTCTTCAAATCGTTTCATCCAGCTCTGTACCTCGGCAAGATGCAGTCTCGTTTCGATTTCCTGATTTTCGGGAGGTTGCGCAGCCAGGATCTCGCCGAATATATGCACTCCCTCATTGAATTTTTTGGCCCAACAGGTTATAACACCAATCTGAATCCACGATTCATAATCCTTTGGATCGCCATTCAACAGCTTTCGATACTCGGCGATTGATTCCTTATACTTACGGTTCCATCCCAGCGCCTGCGCATATCCCGCCCGTACGTCACGATTGTCGGGGTACTTAGCAGTAAGCTTTTGAAACTCCTCTACCGACTTTTTAAACTGCCGGTTGCGGGCGAATGCCGAAGCGTAGCGTATCTGCAAGTCAATCTTCTCCGGAGCGGCTACAACCGCTTTCCGAAGATAGTCCTTCGCCTCCTCCATGTAATTAAGCTCGTAGTAGGCAATACCCAGCAGCTCCAGCGCCTTTGGTGTACTGTCACATTTCTTAAGCGTCATGATCGTTTTTTTGTAATCATTCTGCCCGAAAAGCCGGATACCGGTTTCGAGACAATCATCCTGAGCAACCGCAACTTGTGTAAATAGTGCAACCATTCCAGTGTAGCAAAGTAGAAGTTTCCATTTCATAGTTAATCTTTACCTCCGGTTCTAAAACCGATGTTGAAGTACAAAAGAAACCGTATGCAGTGAGTAGCTGTCCTTTGAGAAATACGCCCATGCTCTATAAGGGAAACCGAAATAGTCATAGATTGCCGTGCATGACAGGCGGGAGGTGATTCTCACCGACGCCTCTGCCCCAAATGTCAATATTCCTGTATTTTTTTCGCTGTAAGCGCCATACTCATTCCGGTCCCAGGCATTATTCATGCCCCATGATGGTTCATAATACGGCATAACAGCTTTAATTTCCTGCCGGGAATAAACCGGAAATGCACATTTAATTTTAAACTGTGCCACAGTGCCCATGGAGAATACCCCCGCAGCCGTAATACTGTGTGTTACCATTCGTCGGGGTGTGGGGTAGGGATAATATGCCCAGCTGAACAAGTAATAGAGCGTGTCGTACGGATCTCTTGGAACGTGTATATCGGCATCGGTAATAACCCGCTGATCATTCTCGGTGTTGTTCATGGAAAAGGAATACCCGAGATACAACACTTTCATAATTTGTCGATAAGTATACAGGTAAAAAGTCTGTTTTATATTGGTATGCAGTGTATCGGTATCAACAGGATATCCCCGTGCGCTGGATGAGGTAAAAGTACTGTCGAGAACACGATGTTCAGGTCTTAAATACTCCTGCCTGTAATTCACCGCCGCCGCCATTTTCGGTCCCATACTCCACCCGAGGTCTCCGGCAAATCCGTACGACGCTATGTTGTTCCTGATTGCCGGACCGTTGAACATCGAATGGGTATACCATACTTCCGGAGTGAATTTCAGATGCTGAATAGCCGGATTTATCGGAAGTGGCACTGCCGCAACCAGTTTAAGAGCTCCACGTGGTTGTACTTTTTCCTCAATGACGCCATCGATTCCTGCATTTGCATTGATAGTGAGATAATTGCTGAGTGTTGTCCATTGCAGGCCGAAAAAAACCGAAGCGATCTGTCCGCGCAACCGCACAATACCCGCAATCGGTTCCTGTGTTGCGTCAAGCCAATTTACCGTGCCGCTCAATTGCACCGTGGGTAAAAGCCTGACCTTCCAGCCCATATCATGTTCCCACCCGTGTGTAATGAGTCCATCGAATCGATACGCGGTACCCAGGCGTACGCTCTCCATATCAAGCGCATGTGACAAATTACCGAGAAACAGCAGGAGCCCCGTTGCTATCGATATACCGATTTTAGTCGATACCGATTTCATGGTACCGGTTCCTCATTTTTACGTTCGATGAAGTCGAGTATCTGCCGTGCCGCACGGTAGACTCCGGTACCATTCCAGTGGGAATCCTGCCGAAAATAAAGCTGCGAAGGATCGTCAACGCTACGGTAATCGTCGCGTAGATCAATATACGGAACGCCTTTTTTCTTCAGCCGCGGCAGCAACTCTTCAAAAAGGTATAACGACGGCAGAGCCCCCTGTACCATCCGTACTTTACTCGGGATAAGCAGTGCGATGAACCCGACCCCATTTTCGCGACAGGTGTTCCATGCATCGATAATGTACGCTTCGGTTTTATCGACCAGTTCTTTACGGGATGGTTTTTTATTGAATGCGCCACGAAAAGTCTTTTTCATGAAACCAAGGTAAAGATTATTGATACGGGGGATTTTCTTCAGATAATCATGGGGAAATCCCGTAGTAACCGCCGGGCCGCACCAGGTGCCACTATGATAGGCAAACCACCCCATGCCCGATGCTTTCCAACCCTCGTAATCGGGAATAAGCGTAAATGACACTTCGTTGACACCGTAAATGACCCACTTCGGTTTTAACGCCAGCCCGTACTTTTCCAAAGCGACATTGTACTGCGAAAACGTAAAGCGGCCCTGAGCAAGGTTGTGATAAGAGTACCCGTTGAGTGCGAAATAGTCATAAAAGAGATTCTGTGCCCCCCCGATATAGGATGCCCCGATACCAATAATATCAACAACTCCGCCTTTGCGTGCGTTCTGTGTGGCTTCTTCGCTGTTGATAAAACCAACATCGTCGGTGGAGATTGCTCCGGCCGGTATATCTCCCCATCCAACTACGAGATTGTCTTTGACGGTAACGGAGGGTTTCCAGAGAAATCCGAGCTGCGGATGTTCCACCTGGTACTTCTGAATCGACTCGATTTCCGGTTCCGGCGTATACGGAACGGGAATTCCCACCCTGAGCGCCTGTGCTTTTCCGGTAGTCGTACTGTGTTCTATAGTCCAATCCATGCTTACAATGATCTGTAGAATCAGTACAAGCAGAATAAACAAACCGGAAGTGTAAATATATCGTCGCATACCAGCACACCTAAAATTGCAGATAAATAAATCCCGATTGAAACAGCGGGCGCATATTGATAATTGCTACTATCATTGCAGCATAGACTGCCCAGCGAACCCACTGCGGCCACCGGTATAATAATGTCCGCCCGCTGCCCCTTCCCGCAGTAACAAGCCTCGCCACCACCAGTGCTGTACATCCTGCAGCCGCAACAACAAGATCCTGCTGCCGAAAAAGATTGAGCGCAGTCAGACTCATATTGTCTAACAGGTGTCCGACAATATGGAATGCGTCGGTTACCGTTCTGGCCCGAAAGAATATCCATGCAAATGTTACCAGATGAAAGGTCGCCACAACACGCAGCGCTGTCAACAGACGGGAATATTTCACCAGACCTAGCGCTTTAATCACCGCAGAAAAAGGTCGGGAAAGAATTCGCTCTCCCACAAGGTAACAACCATGCAGCCCCCCCCACACAATAAACGTCCAGTTCGCTCCGTGCCAAAGCCCGCTCACGATAAACACGATCATTACATTGAGTATCCAGCGGGCATAGGCCACTCTGTTCCCGCCGAGAGGAATGTAGAGATAGTCGCGGAACCACCTGCTCAGGGAGATGTGCCATCGTTTCCAGAAATCCCCCACTGAAACGGCACCGTACGGCCGGTTGAAATTCTGCATAGTGGTAAACCCAAGAATCCTGCCGATCCCGATTGCCATATCTGAATACCCCGAAAAATCACAGTAGATCTGAACTGCATAACAATAGGTGGCGATAATAAGTGCAAGACCGGGGTATTCCGATGGGGCGGCATACACCCAGTTGACTACGGCAGCACAGTTATCGGCAACAACCATTTTCTTGAAGAGACCCCATAACAGCACGGTCAAGCCGTCACGAAATCGCTCTGAATCGGGAGTATGGATAACTGAAAGTTGGGGTAGAAAATTACCTGCCCGTTCGATGGGGCCAGCCAGAATCTGCGGAAAAAATGCAATATAATTCGCTACATTGACTATACTTTTGTCGGGGGGTATTTTTCCGGCATAAACATCTATCAGATAGCTCATTGTTTTAAATACAAAAAAAGAGATACCTGCCGGGAGTATAAGATCGAGATACGGCAAGGTGACAACCCCATCGAACCTTCCGGTAATCTGCGTTGCCGCCCGGGCGAAAAAGTTGTAATACTTGAAAACAAGAAGAAGTCCCGCCGGCAGACTGAGCGATACAACCAAACAGAACACCCGTTTTAGCCCCCGTACCATACCAAAGAGAATTCCCCCGCCCCATGCGGCGACAATGCATACAGCAAGCACCCAGAGAAAAAGAGGCGACCATGATGCATAAAACCAGACACTTGCACCAAGCAGTACAATAGAACGCCAACGTAGTGGTACGGTGAACCACACAATGACGACCAGCAGAAAAAACTCGAGAAACGGCAATGAATTCAGCAGCATAGTTTGGATTTCACCCGTTTCTGGAACTCTATGGTTTGTAGCAATCCGCTTTCAAGCGCTGTTGCGGGTTCCCAGCCGAATGCGCTTTGTGTGCGTGAAATGTCAAGACTGTAGTTCCAGACTTCATTGGTACGATACGGAAGTGCTCCCGGGCGCAGGAGGCCATCGGTGTTTGTCAACCATTCAACCAGCTTCGCCACCTCAAGCATTGTCTTGTTGTCACCCGACCCGACATTGAATACGCCGCTCACTTCAGGTGTTTTAATTGCAGCCCGCACCAGGTTGACAAAATCACCGACATAAACGAAATCGCGCAACTGTTCACCCGCGGTCATTGCGAACTCTTTACCATCAAGTAAATGATCGATAACCGAAGGAATAAACATTCCCCCCGCAGGAGACTGCCCCAAACCGTAAAAAACCCCTATACGAAAAATCAGATACGGCAGTGCGAATTTCCGGTGATAGAACCGGACGGTTTCTTCGCAGAGCGCCTTAGACAGGGCGTAAAACGACCCCGGCATGGGCAGCATATCTTCAGTAAATGGGGCAGCCGCATCTCCGTAGATAAGCGCTGTGGAAGAGAGCATTATGCGTGCTCCATGGGCGTTTGCCAGTTCCAGAAGCCGCAGTGTCGAACCGGTATTCGAGTTCATCAATGTCATATTCGCAGCACGGTTGTCGGATTGAGCAATGACAGCAGCAAGGTGGATTATGGTGGTGAACCGGTAGTTATCTTCAAGAAATGAGATTGTTGTGCGGGAACACAGATCACCCGTAACGTAATCAACTTGTGGAAGGGTTACGCCGTCTAGTGGAATGAGTGCATGGTGCAGATCGGTGGCAACCACAGAAATATCCGGATCTGCAGCCAGTGCGGCAACCAGATTTTTACCAACGAAACCGTTTGCACCGGTAATCAGGACGGTTGTGTCCATAGCACCTCGGCAGCTTCCGCATCGTGAAGATAGTTTATCAGATCGTTTCCGGTTTCCACCGTATGGTACTCGTAATAGTACCGATACCATTTGGTGGTAGACGTTACTGCCTTCCCTGCATTCCATACCGGTTTCCACCTTAGGCGCATCCCGGCTTTTGAGCAGTCAAGCTGCAGTGCTCCGGCCTCGTGGGGTTGGTTTTTAATTTCAGGAAATTCGAACATCGCTTCTGGCCAGCAGGTTTGTACTCTTTTACAGATATCACCCACGGCAAGATTGTCGCTCTTTGGCGGCCCAAAATTGTAGGCATCGGCAAACCGCTTATTACCCGATAACAATTGCTCACCAACGCAAAGATAGCCCGAAAGGCAATCAAGCACATGCTGCCAGGGCCTGGTTGAGTGCGGATTACGGATAACCGTAGCGGTACCTCTCGCCGTTGCTTTCATGATATCGGGAATCAGCCGGTCTTTCGACCAGTCGCCGCCGCCGATAACATTACCAGCCCGCACCGTGGCCATAAGCACATCATGCCCGCATCCATACGTATCAGGGTTCCAGAACGAGTTACGGTAGGAGGCGCAGAGGATTTCTGCACAAGCCTTCGATGAGCTGTAGGGATCGTAACCGCCAAGGCGATCATTTTCACGATAGCCCCACTCCCACTCACGGTTTTCGTAAACCTTATCGGTAGTTATGATCACCACTGCCTTTACCGAAGGGGTTTGCCGAGCCGCCTCCAGCACGTTGAGTGTCCCGATAACATTGCTGCGGTAGGTCTCAACGGGATCGCTATACGAATCACGCACGATTGGCTGCGCCGCCAGGTGGTAGATAATCGACGGAGCCGTCCGACGCATTGACTCGGTGAGAAGTTCGGAATCGAGGAGATCACCGGTTATCGAGATCATATCCGGTTTCAGTATATCAAAATGGTTGGGATCAGTATTCGGCATACGGGCATACCCGGTCAAACGCGCTCCGAGTTGCTGCAGCCAGAACGACAGCCACGAGCCTTTAAACCCGGTATGCCCGGTGATAAAAACCGATGTGTCGGAATATATTCCGTTGAAGTAAGAACTCATTGCGTTTTCCGGATTGGTAAGGAAATGGCTATGCCCAGATTTTCCAGGGTGCCTTGTTTTCATTCCATAATTTGTTAAGATCTGCATGGTCTTTAAACGTATCCATACAGTGCCAGAAGCCACTCCATGGAAACATCATTATCTCGTCTTTTCGTACCAGTCTTCTAAATGGGACATCTTCCAGAACAGTAGTATCGCCGTCGATATAGTCAAATATTGTACTGTTGAAAACAAAGTAGCCCCCGTTGATCCTGCCCGGAAGCACCGGTTTTTCCCGGAACGAAGAGATCTTTCCGGACTTATCCGACTCGACAATGCCGAAGGTGGTCGGAAGATGCACACCGGACAGTGTGGCAATACTGCCATGGTTACAATGGTATTCGTAAAGGGATCGTATGTCAATATCGGATACTCCATCACCGTAGGTCGCAAAAAACAAATCGTTGTCTATATACTTCCGAATACGTTTTATCCGTCCGCCGGTCATGGTCGACTCACCGGTCAGCGCGAAGGTAATCTCCCACTCATCAACATCACTATCGGCATTCTGCGCGGGAATGATTTTTTTCTTTTCACGATTTTTAACCGTCATGACGAAATCATGCGTACGGGTGTGATAGTTTTCAAAGTAGTCGATAATCGCATTACCGCGATACCCCAGGCAGAGGATAAATTTCCTTATCCCGTAAAAAGAGTAGGTTTTCATGATATGCCAGAGAATCGGTTTACCACCGATATCAATAAGCGGCTTGGGGATTCCGTCGGCAACACCGCGTATCCTGGTACCCTGCCCGCCGCAGAGAATGACTGCCTTATAGGAACTCAGATCAACCAACCGTTCCTCCTTTAAGTCGTAAGGGAAACAATACTGTTTTAAATTTGAATAATTAAGAACGATGCCGGTATGGAGGTACCCCTCCATTTTTCGGAAGGAATGTTATGTATCAAATGACGTGCCAGGATAAATAAATGCAAAATCATTTCATAATCGTTACTTTTACTGGCTTTTTCATACCAAAATAAAGGAGTCATTTCACCCTGCACCACCGGAACAATAGCAGTATAATGTTATTTTTCAATACGTTATGGATAAGTTTGTAATTGGGGTGATTTGACCACACATACTACAGGAAAAATGCATCGGCAACACCAGCAGATGAACTCTTGACCATAGTGGTAAATGATCCGTAACAGTGAACCTTAGCTCATCAGACAGTGGTATGACTATCCGGTGAAGGATTGCATCCGGCAGGGGGACCGACTCTACCTGATGGGATTTTATGCGGTGTACATTGTCAACGTTGACAACCCGGATGAACCGGAGGTTACGATTCAATAGCCGCAGGATCATTGAATACGTAGTTCCCTCGTGGTATTTTTGTTGTTCACCTCCGCCTTACTCCACACCGGGGCTACACAATGAACAATGTCATCAATTTCAGAGACTGCGGAGGTTTCCCCGCCGCTGGCGGAAAACAGGTAAAAACCGGTATGCTCTTCAGGAGTGCATCGCTCGACCGGATCAGAGGAAGAACCCGTGCGCTCATCGAGCGCAACCACTTCACCACCATCATCGACCTTCGTCCCTCGCAGGAACGCTCCAAGCATATCGCACTGCTCCCCGGCGTAAAACGCATCACCATCCCCCTCGACATCGATCGTATCGCCCGGCAGCGGGTACTCCCCTACATCTTCAGGCGGTGGGGAAAACAGGGCGTTGAAATGGCAATCACCTCTGTGTACCACGACATGGTAACGATCGGCGCGCCGTCCGTGCGGATACTGTTCTCCTGTGTCACCGCTGCCGATGCCTACCCGCTCTGCATCAACTGCCGGGCTGGTAAAGACCGTACCGGATTTGCCATCGCACTCATCCTCCGTACACTCGGCGTTTCCGACGCTGCCATCATCGATGATTATCTTGCCACCAACCACTATTTACTTCCCCGGGTAAGGCGGGTTACCGTTCCCCTGAGGTGGCTGTCGTTCACGCTGTTTCCCGCCGCCGCTTTTGAAGCTGCACTGACTGCCCGCAGAGAGTACCTTACGACCGCATTCTCAAAAATCGATACCGATTTCGATGGAATCGACGGTTATCTGGATTTCTGCGAAGTCCCCGTCTCCTGGAGAAACCGGTTGCGGAAAATTCTACTGTAGCACATCAACCCGCCCCCTGCGCATTTCAAGCTGAACTCAACATGCGGCAGATACCAGTATTCGATGTGTCGCAACACCGAAACAATTAATTAACACCATTCTAATAATAATCTAACGATTCTGAAGTATGTTACTGGTAGATTAATCAAGTACCATCAGCAGTTGACGGAGGCACCCATGTCCAGTCGTTGCATGCAGTTTATCGTAATAACGGTTCTTGCAGTACTCCCATTTCTCTCCTGCGGCCCCAAACCTCACCACCCCATTCGAGTCGCCGGCTCTACCACGATAGATCCGTTCATGAGAAAAGCAGCCGACAGTTTTTCCAGAAAACATAACGTAACAATCGACATCAGTGCGGTCGGATCGAAAGCGGGGATCGAGGCGCTGCTGCAGGGAGAGTGTGATATCGCCATGTCATCAATGGAAATGCTGCCGGAACAGATCGCCATGGCAAAACAGAAGGGTATCAGCATCAAACCATTTCTCCTGGGGTACGACATTATTGTTCCTGTCGTTCACCCTGAAAATCCGGTGGAGGACATTGCATTCTCCGATCTCAAGAATGTCTTCGCGAAAACAAAACAGCAGTGGTCGGATCTCGGCGGTGCCGATACCATCATTGATGTTGTTGACCGCACCGATGCATCGGGAACCTATGCGGTCTGGCACCACTACGTTGCCCCTGCAACGATAAACGAGGAAGCCTACACCATCGAGCGCTCCAACAGCGCGGTGCTGGCCTATGTGTCCTCACATGCAAACGCTATCGGCTATGTGAGTGCCGCCTACCTCAACCCTGAAGTCAAGGCGCTCAGACTTGACGGTATCGCCATGACCGAAGGCGACTCCCTGCTCTCCGAATACCACCTCAAACGGCCGCTATTCCTGTACGTGGATGAAGAGAAATTCGATGAAACGGAAAAACTGTTCATTATCTATATGATCATCAGTGAAACCGGAAAAGAGCTGCTTCGTAAATCGGGATTTTTCTACAGCTCGTGGGCGGGGCAGTACCATCCGGAACTGCCGTAACTACCACTGCGTTGCCGATACCTTTATGTTTGAACTGTAAGCTTCTTTTCTACCGTTTTCTAAATTCAATTTACACAGGGGTGGTCGATCCGCTCCTGCCACCACACCGGCAACCAGTCAAAGCATCAACCAGCCACCCTCACACAATCCTAATACAATTCCAATCATGAGATAACAATTTTCCAGTATCTTTTATATAAGAGATAAAAGAATACCAAAGGAGGTCAAACATGGCATATCTCATACTGGAAGACGACACAACAGGAAATGAATCGGCATACTTTGAATTCAACCCGGAAAACGAAGCATCCCTTGTTGCGATAGAGCGGTTTCTGACTGTTCGCCGGACATTACCGGAGGAGGGAATTGAGCAACTGGCAGCCGTTGCCGACGAGAGCCTGATGCAAAAATGTGAGTGCAGGCAGGAGTCACCAGTTGCACCGCTGCGTTCCTTAGTACGAAACCTGTTCACTATACATCGTCAATCCCGTCGAAATCGCATTTGTCGATGCAAAAACAGAATAAATTCTGCCGCACTTACCAGCGGAGTAACGTCGAATTCATTCTCTCTGGTCTCGTAGCCTTGGCCAGTCGTTACAACAACTACCTTCATGCCCGATAAGAACGGCTGTGTCGCCTTCCTTTTCGCGTCGTCATTTCTTTCCCCTTCCCCTGCTTGTCATGAAAGCATAACAGTAAAGGTATCACTTCCGTATACCCGGAGCCACTTCAAGGCACACTTATTTATTACTCATCAACCGGCTACAGTGAACGTACCTTGCGTGATGATACTTAAGCACCAAAAACAACCATATAATGAGACCTAAAACGAACGATACCTTGACATAAAAAATACACCCTTTGAGGCGTTTCATGCAGTAAATTTAAGGTGTTGAAACAAAAAAACACTGCACAAAAACGAACACTCAAAAGGTGATACAATGAAGATAGGTTA
>JBNLDC010000008.1:0-260247 GCA_050304135.1 Chitinispirillaceae bacterium
CATCAGTTGTGGTTTCCCAGACAAATTTGCCGGATTCATAGTTGGCACCATCTGGAATCCGGAGGGTCTCGATGGTAATCTCCTGATCCTCGTCGGGATCGGTCGCACCGACGGTTAGCAGAACCGAGTCACCGGCCTGAATGATTGGCCAACCGGAAATCTTCAATGCAGGTGGATAGTTCTCTCCAGGACGTGAAATAACATGAATAATGACATTTGCCTCAGAATTCCTGTATCCATTTATGTAGCCGGTCGCAATAACCGAACGTTCACCCGGTGAGGGAAAGTGGACCGCATAAAAAATGGTATCCACCTCTGTTTTTTTGGCTTTGGTAATAAAGTGGTACTCCACAGAGTCGCCGGATGTCACCATTATTTCAGTGCTGTCGATGTGCTGTGTCAGATATAAAACGACCCCGATCGTATCAAAATTACCAACAGTGTCCGTAATTGATGTGGTGCTCTCATGTCCGGTGGAGGACCGCAGAAAAAGTTCAACTTCCGCCTGTTCCGGACCGGGAGGAGGATTTGGAATGGCGCAAATGATTAAAAAAACTGATACTAACGCAATCAGCAGTCCGGCTACGGAGTAAAAACGTATCCTCATGATGGATATTTCCTTAAAATGGTTATTTAGTGGTGTCGCTTGAAAAAAAATACATCACGTCGACATTTCAAATAGAGGTTAAAGGGAGCAATATAGTTCAAATAAAAGTCTAAATCTGTGATGAGAATCACAAAAGGGGCACATTAGACGATTTAAATACAAAAAAGCCGATTCTGTTTAAACAGAATCGGCATAAAAATCAACAAATTTCAGTAAATGACTAAAAACCGGCAGCGGCATTCACTTTATTGCGAAGTTCCTTGGATGCCTCGAAAACCGGTTTAAAACCCTCTTCCACCTGGATATACTGATTGGTACGGGGATTACGTGCCGTGCGGGCGCGTTTCTTCTTTACTTTGAATCTGCCGAAACCACGAATTTCGATGTTTGTTCCCTGCTGCAATGCACTCGCGACGGAATCGAGAAAACTTTCAACAACAATTTTGGTATCAACCTGCGTAAGGCCGGTACGGTCGGAAATTTTCTCTACCAAATCTTTTTTGGTAACATTACCCATCATCACCTCCTGGCGGTTTCGAAAATACTACGCTATTACCGGCACTCAGTTCACTGCAGTCACTAAAAAACAACCGTCAGACTGCAAATTATAGAAACACTCTGTCACCTGCGCCGCAAGTCTCAAAAAGAATACATCTACTATTGAATAAAATCAAGCCTTTTTTTTCTAACCCCATGGTATCAATCAGGTTGCCGGAACCGGACTCCGCAAATTAAATCTGTCAATTGCTTCCAGTCCGTTGATCGATCAGTCTCAGTTTCTGCCGGGCGATACTGTTGAGTTCATCAACCTGCAGCACCCGGCTGTAACACGCTTTCGCCTTGTCAAACCGGTCGATTTTTTCCCAGGCAACCGCACATTGCAGCAATATGCGAATATCATCCGGAGCCACACTCAAGGCCCGCTCAAAATACCCGACCGCCTCCTTATTCATCCCGTTTTTCATACATATCAAACCTATTTTAAAAGCCGCTTCATACAATTTGGGATTAAGTGTAAATGCCTGTTTGAACTCGCGAAGGGCGGAAGTCGTATCACCCAGTACTCCGTAGAGCAGCTCCCCCAGATTGTAATGCGTATTGAAATCATCCGGATTAAGCACCAGTGCGGTCTGATAGGATTTTCGTGCAAGTTCGGGATAGTCGAGATAATAGTACACCATCCCGAGCCGTGAGTGACTCTTACTGTGAAACGGATTAATTGCGACAGCTGCGAGCAGCAGCTCCCGGGCCTTCGGGTAGAGTTTCTGCTGCATGTATACCCGGGCCAACTGGTACCATGCTTCGGTGTAGGTGGAATCCAAAACAATGGAACGGTTGAAATACTCGACCGCTTTTTCGGAAGGAAGCCCGCGAAATGCTTCGATCTGGCCTAGGAAACAGTAGGCCTCCGCATTGTGAGGAAATCGCTGCACGCATTCAAGGAGGGCCTCCCTGCTCTCATCAACACGATTCAGGTAAAAAAGGGCGATTCCACGACGTGCACACTCGGGAGCGGTAACGCTGTCGGAGCCGTTTTTCTCGATCAGCTGATCGTAATAATCGAGTGCCTCCTGATACATACCCGCTTCAAGAGCCGCATGTGCCAGCTCAAGGGTAACCTCACGGTTTTTCTTATCGAGCGCATGGATCCGCTCCAGATGCCGGACCGCCTTTTCCGGCGCACCGATCCGTATATAGCGAGCAGCGATGTTCCGGTGTGCTTCGATATCCAGAGGAATAATCGTTGGAGAATTATATGGATTACGCCGCACGGTCTCTACCGCAATCTTCCGGTTGATCCGTACCTTGAAAAAAAGCCACGTCCCGCCGACAACCAGAAAACAACCGGCAGTCGAAAAAAGGGCCACTTTGCGGATCAACTTCCACTCGGAGGGAGAAAACTGTAGAAACGCCATTCAGACCTGCCCAGCTATTCCCTTATTTAATATACGGCACCGGCTCAGCGCGAATTCGCGATATCGGCCAAGGTACCCATAAGCACTTATCATCAATCAGTATATCATCACTTGCATAAAGAGGACCATAAAAAACTGTTGACTTGATCACCAGAATCAAGTAAATTTTGTTAGCACTCGATCGTAATGAGTGCTAACAAAACTGCAACACATCCCTTTCAACCACTTTTCAGGAGGAAGTTATGAACGTTACCCCCCTCTCCGATCGGATCATCATTCGTCCGCTCGAAGCCGAGCAGAAAACTGCCGGCGGCATCATCATTCCCGACAATGCCAAAGAAAAACCGCAAAAAGGTGAAGTAATCGCCGTTGGCGCAGGAAAAATCGCCGATAATGGTCAGAAAATCGACATGACCCTCAAAACCGGCGACAACGTACTCTACGGAAAATATTCAGGAACTGAAGTTTCCATCGATGGAACCGATTACCTCATCATGCGCGAAAGTGATGTACTGGCGGTGCTGTAATCACCTCCCGTAGCACACTTGGAAATAATTGCAACGAAATAAACAAAAGGAGATACAATGTCCGGTAAACAACTTTCATTCGATGTCGCAGCACGTGATAAGCTGCTTAAAGGTGTGGACACGCTGGCGAATGCCGTCCGCGTAACCCTCGGCCCGCGCGGCCGCAACGTGGTTCTTGACAAAAGTTTCGGTTCCCCCACCGTGACCAAAGACGGTGTCACTGTTGCCAAAGAGATTGAACTCGAAGACAAGTTCGAAAACATGGGTGCACAGATGGTCAAGGAAGTCGCTTCCAAAACAAGTGATATCGCCGGTGACGGTACCACCACCGCAACAGTACTCGCACAGGTTATCGCCCGTCTCGGAATTAAAAACGTGACTGCCGGTGCGAACCCGATGGCAGTAAAACGCGGTATCGACAAAGCGGTCAAAGTTATCATCGAACAGCTCAGGAAAGAATCAAAACCGATTTCCGGTAAAAAAGAGATCGCACAGGTTGCCTCAATCAGTGCCAACAACGATTCTGAAATCGGTGAACTGATTGCCGATGCAATGGAAAAAGTAGGAAAAGACGGTGTTATTACCGTTGAAGAAGCAAAGAGCATCGATACAAACCTCGAAGTGGTTGAAGGTATGCAGTTCGACCGCGGGTACCTCTCACCCTATTTCGTTACTAATTCTGAAACAATGGAGTGTGTGCTTGATGAGCCGATGATCCTGATCTACGACAAGAAAATCAGCGCGATGAAAGACCTGCTCCCGCTGCTCGAGAAAGTAGCTCAGATGGGCAAGCAGCTGCTGCTTATCGCCGAAGATGTTGAAGGTGAAGCGCTTGCCACCCTCGTGGTCAACAAACTGCGTGGCACCCTTAAAATATCAGCCGTCAAGGCTCCGGGTTTCGGCGATCGCCGCAAAGCGATGCTTGAGGATATCGCGGTGCTCACCGGTGGTATTGTTATCTCCGAAGATGCCGGTTTCAAACTGGAAAACACCACGGTTGATTCGCTCGGTACTGCAAAGCGCGTGGTTATTGACAAGGAAAACACCACGATTATCGAAGGTATCGGCAAGGCTGATGACATCAAAGGCCGTGTCAACCAGATCCGTCGTCAGATCGAAGAAACAACCAGCGACTACGACCGTGAAAAGCTTCAGGAACGCTTGGCGAAGCTCGCGGGTGGTGTTGCGGTAATCAACATCGGTGCCGCCACCGAAACCGAGATGAAAGAGAAAAAGGCACGTGTGGAAGATGCGCTGCACGCGACCCGTGCAGCCGTTGAAGAAGGTATCGTGGCCGGTGGTGGTGTTGCACTTATCCGCGCCGCGAAATCACTCGACAGCCTCTCGCTCGAAGGTGACGAACAGATCGGTGCCGACACCATCCGTCGTGCGATCGAAGAACCGCTCCGGATGATTGTCTCCAACGCCGGTATGGAAGCTTCGGTGATCTGTGACGAAGTGAAAAAAGGTAAAGGTTCCTACGGTTTCAATGCGTACGCCAATGAGTACGGCGACATGATCGAAGCCGGTGTTATCGACCCGACGAAAGTGACCCGTACGGCACTTGAGAATGCGTCGAGCATTGCCGGTCTGATTCTCTCAACCGAATGCATCATCTGTGAAAAACCGAAAGATGAGAAGGATGCAGCTCCCGGTGCCGGTATGGGTGGCATGGGCGGTATGGGAGGTATGGGAGGTATGGGCGGCATGGGTGGTATGGGCGGAATGATGTAATCTCCCCCGGTACCCTTTGCACCAACAAGTACCCGCAGAAGCCACAGGGCAATTGCCCTGTGGCCTCAACCATTGACGGACGACACATGACGGCGAACAGCGAACATCTTTCAGAACGGGAACATCAGGTCCTCGAGGCGATCGTAAGGAACTATATCCTCAAGGCAGAGCCGACCTCATCGCGCTACCTCGCACGACAGACGGATTTTGACCTCTGCGCAGCATCCATCCGCAATGTGATGTCCGATCTGGAAGAACGCGGCTACATAACGCACCCCCACACATCAGCCGGTCGTGTTCCCACCGACCATGGCTACCGGTATTACGTTGACCGGGTCATGAACTACATCGAGCTGCCCGATACCGTCAAGCAACAGATTAGAAATGCACTGATCACCGTCGACCAGTCGGATCTGCACCTGCTGCTCGAAGCGGCGTCGCGGGCACTGAGCCGCACCACCAATCAGCTCGGGGTAATACTCGCACCGAAACTCTGCAACGGTGTCCTGAGCAGACTTTTCATTTTCAATGTTGCAGGACAAAGGTACATTCTCAACATCGCCCTCGATTTCGGTTTTGTCAAAACCATGGTGCTCGAGTTTGAAACTGAAATACCACAGGAGCGATTGGAGTGCGCCTGCCGCATTCTGACCTCTAAATTCAACGGAAAAACCCTCGCGGAAATGTGCAGCGCCGATGAAGGTACATATGATGACGTTCCCGATTTTGATCTGGGAATCGTGCGACTGCTGGTCCCCTCAATTAAAAAGATGGTACAGGGTGATACCGCAGGCAGTGTGTTTACCGAAGGACAGACCAACGTGCTGCTGCAGCCGGAATTTTTCGATCGCACCAGAGTGGGCGCGGTGATTGAAATCCTGGAAGAGAAAAACCTCCTGATGCACCTGTTCGAAACCTCGGGAGATGAGGACCGCGTTCTGGTATCCATCGGAGGTGAAAACAATGAAGGACAACTGGAATCATTCAGTGTTATCAAAACAAAATATGCCATAGGAAATATGACCGGAAGCCTCGGAGTGATCGGCCCGAAACGGATGCCGTACCCGCTGCTTATCTCGGCTGTCAAATATACCGCCGGCGTACTCGGCGAGATCATGCAATAAACCACCGGTACACACTACCGGAATTACCGTGATAAACTGATCCGTAACTTTCCATACAGGAGTGAAGGCACTTATGTCCAGGAAAAAAGAACAGGCCGCTGCCGCCGAAGCCGCCGCAGCGAAGGAGCGTGAAGCGCAGCAGCAATCCTCCGACGAACAGACAACCCCGGAACCCGTTGCCGATGAGCAGCAGGAAGAGGAAAAGAGCCCGGAAGAGGTAATCGAGGAACTCCGCTCCGAGCTCACCACCGCCAATGAACGGTATCTCAGGCTGATGGCCGAATTTGACAACTACAAAAAACGGACCAGTCGCGAGTACGAACGGCTGGTCGAATCGGCCAATGAAAAACTGATGCTCGAAATGATTGGTGTACGCGAGACATTCGAACTCGCCCTCAAACATGGTGAAAACGGGACGGACTACAAGCAGTTATTCGACGGGGTCAAACTCATTTTCAATAAATTCGACGGGGTACTGAGCACTGCCGGTCTTACTCCCTTCGCGGCAATCGGCGACGAATTCGATCCGCAGGTCCACGATGCACTGCTGAAAGTGCCGCATCCGGAACTCCCCGAGGATCACATCGCCGACATCCACGAAAAAGGGTACCGGCTCAAGGACCGTGTTATCAAACATGCCAGGGTCATTGTCTCCGCCGGAGCACCCGCACCTGAGGAGAGTACCGCAGAAGGAAAAAAGTAATGCAATCGATACGCACAACTGGTATTGACATTGCAACCCTGACCTGAAAATTATTTTAAACGCTGACGAAGACCTTTACGGAAAGTAACAGCTATGGCAAAAACCGATTTTTACGAACTGCTTGGTGTTCAAAAAAACGCCTCTGACGACGACATTAAAAAAGCATACCGCAAACTTGCAGTCAAATATCATCCCGATAAAAATCCGGGTGACAAATCCGCCGAGGAGAAATTCCGGGAAGCAACCGAGGCGTATGAGATACTCAAGGACAGTAAAAAGCGAGCACAGTATGATCAGTTCGGCCATGCCGCGTTCGAACAGGGTGGAGGATTCGGCGGCGGCGGCGGATTCGGCGGTTTTGGCGGCGGTGGATTTGACCTTTCCGACGCACTCCGCGCATTCATGAACGACTTCGGCGGAGATTCGATTTTTTCCGACATGTTCGGTTTCGGCGGAGGTAGGAGCAGACGCGGCGGAGGCCGCAGCACAGGTATGCGCGGAAGCGACCTGCAGATACGTCTCCCGCTTTCACTGGAAGAAATTGCGGAAGGAACTAAAAAAACACTCAAAATCAAACACAAGGAACGCTGCAGCACCTGCAGCGGCAGCGGATCGAAAAGCGGCAAACGCAACAGCTGTTCAAAATGCGGCGGCAGCGGACGGGTGCGACAGGTCGCCAACTCATTTTTCGGCCAGGTGATTCAGGAGAGTGTCTGTCCGGCCTGCCATGGTGAGGGAAGTGTGGTTGCCGACCCTTGCCCGACCTGCGGGGGCAATGGACTGCAACAGGCGGAAACTACCATCTCCGTTGATATTCCAGCAGGTGTCTCCGAGGGAAACTATATCAATGTTCCGCAGAAAGGTGATTGTGGTCCGTATGGTGGCCCTGAAGGCGATCTTATCGTCATCATCCAGGAAAAAGAACACCCGGTTTTCCAGCGGCACGGAATAGACCTCTCCTGTGAACTCGACATCTCCTTTTCCGAAGCGGCACTTGGCACTCAGAAAACCATCAGTACCATAGACGGCAAAGTAAATCTTAAAATTCCGGCAGGCACCCAGTCCGAAAAGATTTTCCGCCTAAAATCCAAGGGAATTCCCGCGCTCCACAGCAGACAACGGGGCGATCTGCTGGTTCGTATCCATGTCAAAACACCGGAAAAACTTTCAAAGGCACAAAAGAAGCTCTTTGAGCAACTTGCGGCAGCGGAACAGTAAGACCCGCCGATTTCAGCTGCAGTAAGATATAAACGGAAAAAATGTTCTTTTACAGCGAGAAAAAGGATACGGAGGATACATTCCGAAATAGTTGCTATGCTGCAATTCGGATCACCGATTAAGGCTTTTTCCGTGATACGGTTCGGTACATCAGCAGATGACGTACCCGGAGTTACAGCTCGACTTTATCCAGCAACTCTCTGATACGCTGGGTCCGCAGTACCACCACCGGGACGTCGTTGGGCTTGTGGGAGATCGCATCGGTATGCTCACGGATATCGCTGACGAGCGACCGGTAGAAATCGGTAACCGCATTGCACTGTATGGTAAGATCCTTCATCATTTTTTCTTCGCGGAATGCAAGGGTGGTGTTGAGTTTTCCATTTTTAAGTCTGACCGCCCACTTTTCAATTTTATAGAGCGGGACGGCAACGGCACGTGAGCTGAAAAGACCGATTCCAAAGGCGATCAGTACCGCTACGACCTCAACAGCGATAATCGGCGGCAGGATGATACCGAGAACACTGGTCAGTTCGAGGTCCTGCATCACATCGTTGCTCATGTAATAGAAACTGCCCTGCTGCGCCTTCGTATTGTAGATGACCGCAAGTAGACCGGTAGTAACAAGCCCCATCAGCAATACCGTGAAGAAAATGCCGGTGATCATCCGGATCTGAATGGATTTTTTCAGGAAAAAATTCTTTACCCGACGGCGGGAATATTTATCCTCCATGAGAACAACTCCTTCTGCATGCTTAAAACCGTAGCGAGCATCCTGATGTGAGCACTATTCAGAGCAGGTTCACGATGCCAAAAAGATTAAAATAGCCTGTTTCCCGGAGACAGGCAATAAGTACCGGATTGTATATTGTCCTGTTATTTTAATTGAAAGATATATCTATGACGACATTACAACAGGCCGACCGGATTGCGGTTCTAGATTTCGGTGGACAATATGCTCATTTGATCGCCAACCGTATTCGGCGGCTCGGTGTCTACTCTGAGATAGTCCGCAGCTCGATCACCGCAGCTGAACTTGCCGGATTCAAAGGCATCATCTTCTCCGGCTCTCCCTTCAGTTGTCTCAATCCGGAGAGTCCCCGTTTCGATCCGGCAATTCTCGACCTCCACCTGCCGATTCTCGGCTTATGCTACGGACATCAGATTCTCATGCGTCATTTAGGCGGGAGTGTCGGCAAAGGCAGTGTTCACGGAGAATACGGCCGTGCATCAATGACACGCCGGAACGATTCCCCCCTTTTTATCGGGCTTGACTCCAAAGAGCCGGTCTGGATGAGCCATGGAGATATGGTAACGGGCCTCCCCGGGGGATTTGAGGTCATCGGATCGACCAACGACTGTAAATTCACCGCAGTCAGCAGTGAGGAACGGAAAATTTACGGTCTCCAGTTTCATCCGGAGGTAACCGATACACCCCACGGCATGACGATACTTGATAATTTTCTCACTATATGCGGTTGCACCAAAAACTGGAGCAGTGCCACCTTTCTGGAAGAGATCTCCAGAACAATCCTTGAGGCGTGCGGCAACCGCAATGTGTTTCTCCTCGTTTCGGGTGGTGTTGATTCCACCGTTGCCTTCACCCTGCTCAACCGGATTTTGGGACCGCAGCGGGTACTGGGGTTGCATATCGACAACGGACTCATGCGCCACCAGGAATCGGCGGCGGTACTTGAGTATATGCACGGTCACGGATTCGACAACCTGCGGATTGTCGATGCCACCGGTGATTTTCTCGGTGCACTCGCCGGGGTAGCCGATCCTGAAAAAAAACGGGCCATCATCGGCGAGATGTTTCTTACCGTCAAGGAACAGGCTCTTGCCGATCTCGGTCTCAACGCCGACGAGTGGATTCTTGCGCAGGGCACCATCTATCCCGATACCATCGAGAGTGCCGGTACCGAACATGCCGACCGCATCAAAACCCATCACAACCGGGTTGATCCGATTCTTGAACTGATCAAACGGGGTCTGGTCATCGAGCCACTTGCACAACTCTATAAAGATGAAGTCCGGGAACTCGGCACCACCCTCGGCCTTCCCCATGAACTCATCTGGCGGCATCCCTTTCCCGGGCCGGGACTCGGAGTACGCCTGCTCTGCAGCGACGGAAACGTGGAACCGGTAGCGGATTCCGACCGGGCACTGCTCGCTAAAAGCATTGCAGCGACCACCTACCGTGCCACGATACTGCCGCTGCGCAGTGTGGGGGTACAGGGAGATGAACGCACCTACGCCCATCCGGCCCTGCTCGAAGGGCCGCTTGACTGGGAAGCTCTCGACGACCTTTCCACCCGGATAACCAACGGCGTCCGATCGGTAAACCGGGTGGTCTACCGCCTTTCCGGAGCGACACCGGCATCCACCTACCGGCTCATCGAAGCCTACGTAACCGCGGATCGGCTCGACATGCTCCGTGCGGTGGATGACATTGTTACCCGGGCACTCAGGGAATCCGGTGAATATGATACCGTCTGGCAGATGCCGGTGGTGCTGCTGCCACTACTTGACGAGGTGGGAAAAAGCTGTGTGGTGCTCCGGCCGATTGTTTCGCAGGAGGCGATGACCGCACGGTTCACGCCCCTCAAGCCGGAAACCATCCGGAAAATAGTGAACGAGTCACGGGACATCGACGGCATCGGTGATCTGTTCTATGATATCACCCACAAACCGCCGGGGACGATTGAGTGGGAGTGAGGCATAGCTCCTCACCCCTCAAAAAGCCTCGATAAACACGGGTACTATTTGCGGGTGGCTCTCCCTACCGGGTTATTCTTGTCAGGAACTCTGCACGACCACTTTCTGTGGCACGCCGGAGAAAAAACACACCCCGCGACGGCACTCTTTTCAAAACGGCAGCACGGTTTCCGTCAAAAACTCCTGACCAGACTATTCGTCCGGAAATATCAAACAGGTGCACCCTGTCACCCGGCCTTATTCCGGAGAACACTCCGGCAATGCGGGTTCCATGATACCCCGGACCATGTGAAACCGATGCCTTATCCTTACTGATTCCATAGAGATACCCATAGAGTGCCATCTTCCCGCGCATGGTCTGCTGCGGCGTAAATTCATTATGTGCCCATACATAACGGGTATTGAAATAGCCTTCGTCGTATGGCCACGTTGCAGTAAAATTTGCCGGGTATGCATTCGCATAGAGTTTCGACGGGCTTCCCATGGTCATTGACTGATCCCAGTCGTACAGGTTGAAATAGGGTGTATGCCCTGGATGCATCCCCGGTACTCCGTCATCATGCCCGGTAGTATACGCATCGATCACACTCCGTTTCCCTTCAAGGGGGGTACTGGCGGTCGTCATCTGGATCATGTTCAGCGGGTTGCGGCCGAGCCCGTAATCTGCTTCAAGCACGAGCGCTTTTCGGAAGAGGTCCTTGTCGGATGGATCATCACAAACGGCATGCGCGATCAGTGTGTGATGAACATTCTGTGCTGTCCGGAAGTATCCTGCGCTGTTGAGGGTGCTGCGCCGTGAGGGACGCTTGGCGGAGAGGTTCGTTTCCTTCGTCTTCGCCTGTGCGATGACGGATACCTTCATATTTGCGAAAAGATCAGGATAATGAACCTCCTGTTTTGTCATGAGGTAGATCGCGGTTGCCCAGGTCTGGTTTTTAGAATCACCATTGCCGAAGTCCTCAAGGATTGCATTGGTACCCGTGACCACACTCGCTGTTTTCACCGCATCCTCATAGGTGGTTTCACCGGTAAGGTTATAGAGCGCTGCAGCGGCCATCATCTTCAGATCCCGCCCACTGATGACCGCATCACCGACTCCCAGAGTATTGTCTAACATCTGATCGGTTTGACTTTCCGCAAACGTGTAGGCAGCCACCGCGCTGTCTTTGTATTCTGCGGAAAGATCAGTAAGCCCTGCGATACCGAAACAGTCGGCGAGCATCGCCGCATTGGCTGCATTCGCCCATGCCGCCACCGTGGTCGGTCCGGCCTGAAAAAATTCGTCGTCGTTGTTCGGGTTGGTCAGACCGTGGCTGTACCCGCTGCCGTCGCGGAGCCGCAGCCAGAAGTCAACCTCATTGCGCGCCTCGTCGAGGATATCGGGAATACCATTCCCGCTCTCGGCGATGTCGAGGTTATCGTCGTTTATTACACCGTCAGTAAGATAAAACGGCAGCAGCATATCATAGATAATCGCGATATGCCCCAGATGACGGTCCCAGTCGAGTGCATCGGAGTGTCCACCATAGGCCCGTTCATTGGTCGGGTTACCGCTTTTGCGGTACTTAGCCCAGTCGTTCGGACGATCCCACACATCACCACTGGAGAAACTCTTCCACTCAGCATGATAGGGTGTCATGGTCGTGAGGTATACCGTCGTACTTGCCGGGGATTTTCCCGGGATGTACAGGGGTCGACGCGGTACCGGAGAGATTCCCGACGTACTGTCCTGCCCTATCCGCATATAGAAAAAACCCTGAGTGGAAACCATAAACGGATTGAAGTAGGCGTCATCGGCAATAACAAAATCCTGACTGCAGCCGACGCCCTCAATCGCCAGTCGGTAAACACCCGGCGTGGTAAAACCGGCGAAATCCGCGGTCCATACGGATGAACGGATCAGATTATAGCCGCCCACATCATTGGCACTCTTTTTCCAGAAGGCAACCGATCCCACTTCACGGTTCTCTTTACTTGCTGTATCGTACAGGTATACCTTGTTTCCTTCAAAGCCCGAATAATCACGCGCACCGCCATCACCCATCCAGCAGTACAGGTCTGCTGATTTACCCGCCGGGTCGGGATGATACCCTACCAGATTGACGTGCACGGCTTCGGAACGGCTGGAGAAGATATCGAACGTCACGGTAGCCGATGCTTTGTCGGACCCAACGGCATCAGCGATTGCAAGCGTATACTCAGCCCCCTGCTTGAACGTCTCCGCGAATACCAGATAGATTGTATGCTCAAAAGTCGACTCGTACACGAAATCATTGCTCACCCACTCCCGCTCCGCATGTCCGTTGAGCTTGGTTTTCCGGTAGCATTCAGCGGGATGCACCCCCGGATCAGCGAAATCGCCATCATCGGTGGAAACCAGTGTCCAGTTTGCCGACTCCTGAGAGGCGCTTTCGTTCATTTCAGGGGTATACCGTTTTACCGTGTCGATATCAACCTCATGATAATTGTTGGTAAACGCCTGAGGACCGATCCCGTCATCCCTATGGGTCACTTCGCCGTCGAGAATTCGCACCATAAGCACATTCCGGTCGATCACACCGACGTGCGCTAGTTTTGCGGCATAGAGTGACGGCATCGATAAAAGAAGCAGGGTGAGAACAGAAAACGG
Source organism: Chitinispirillaceae bacterium (assembly GCA_050304135.1). GTDB lineage: Bacteria > Fibrobacterota > Chitinivibrionia > Chitinivibrionales > Chitinispirillaceae > JAFGNB01. The sequence continues at coordinate 13,177 of JBNLDC010000008.1, forward strand.
TACTCTGAGAACGGTGGTATGCATAGCAACCTTTCGAAGTAGTTGGCAGGATATTTTCTATTTAGTGGTAAAACAGCAGCTCCGGGAGCAACGGTATAATTTCATGTTACGATAGCAGATACACAAAAACAATCTCTTTACCGGCTGATTTGCAAGCATTCAGGTACCCCAACCCTTTCATCGAAAAAGATTCTTCATTCCTGCCTGATCGATTATTCGTTACCTGCCGACAACAAATAGCGGGTAGAGCAGCATTAACGTACCAGTACGGTCATTTAACTATTTTCCGAATGCACAGCCACAACCGGTAGTTGTCCTATCAGGAGTCCTCATGGTCCGCACACTATTTATACTGATACTCTTTTACGCTGTTCTTTTTCCAATACGGCTTCCGGCAACCACATATATAGTCGGCCCGGATGAAGAGTATCGTTCCATCAGTGCGGCGGTCAATGCCGTCGATCTGACCGATGAAGGAGAAGATACCGTTCTGGTAAGAGCGGGAACCTACGGTCCATCGTATTTCAGTAAAAGCGGCGGCAGCGAGGGGAAAATGCTTACGATCAAAAATTATCCCGGCGATCTTCCCGAAATAAACGGCTGGAACGGCACCACGCTCAACGGAAGTCAGGGCTTCACCTTCGCGGAAAACGCCGGTTTTTTCAGGATCGAAGGTTTTTACGTGACCGGATTCAGAAACGGGATAGTCTCCGTCAACTGGGCAACACTCACCGATGAGGAAAAACGGACGGTATTCATCGGCAGTAACATTGAGCTGCGGTATAACGTGGTTGATCTGTGCGGGCGAAACGGGATGTCTGTTTTCTTTTCAAAGGACATTATTTTCGAATGCAATCTGGTTTCCCGTACCGGATGGGAATCACCCGACCAATCCTGGTCGAGCGGCATCAACCTGCTCGGTGTCGGCGGCACCATTCTCGTGCGTAACAATGTTTCTTTTCACCATATCGATATTTCGAGTCACCGATCGGACGGCAACGGATTTATCGTCGATCAGGCGTTCTCGAAAGTCACCTCCTGCATATTCGAAAACAACCTCGCCTTTCTGAATGGCGGTAGCGGGTTCGGTACCAACTCATCGGCAACTATAAGCTACATCGGGAACACAACCTACAATAACTGGCAGGATGACGACTTCGGCAACAGAGGTGCCGGTATCAGCTTTTCCAACACCGAGTCCCGCAACACCATTGCGGTAAAAAACAATCTCTGTATTCAGACCAATCGCGGAGAAGGAATAATCGTTTACGGTGCCTCGACTACAAGCCTTTCGGGAGTCGGTACCAACTTCACCAGTCAATCCTCCAATGACGCTTCGGCGATTTTTATGGATGCGGACAATTGCGACTTCCGGATAGATACCGGTGCAGTACAGGTAATAGGTCAAGGTGACACCGAGGGTATTGCCGTAAATGATATCGGATTCGATCCGAATGCGATCAAACGGGAAGCTCCACCGTCGGGGTTAGCCAACATACCCTCATTTTTTATCTTCGCCCCGGACATCGATTATATACGGTCAAAAGGGGGGCTATCCGGTTGTTTCAATCCGGCAACACGAAAATCACCTCCAACCCTGGGCGCATATGAGTATGTCGATCCTATGGTTGTTTCCAAAAACATACCGGAATCCGGAAGAAATTTCCTTTCACCTGCAGTCCGGTTTAACCCGGATCAGACTTCGGTATCGATTTCATTTTCCCGCCCGATAACGACATCGGTTTCACTGATCGACCTGCACGGCAGGACTGCCTACTCTTCGGGCAACCGGTATTTCCGGGCAGGAATACATTCTTTTCCCCTGACTCGACAATGTACAGGCGGGATATACCTGCTGAGGATTTCCTGTAATTACGAAAAGCAGACAAAAGTAAACGCAGTATGGTAATGCAGCAACCCTGAGTAGTTGATAAACTGGCAACTATTCAGGTTCCTTGCTTATCTTGATACATTTCCTCCGCTGGTCGATTGATTCGGACCGATAGAGACGAATTGTATCGAGACCATCGGAGGAAACACTCGACAAGCGGTAGGAAAGTGTCGTTATTGGAAAGAACCTGAATAATTATTAAAATCATCGGGAAACAGATCGATTTTTCGTTACCGATTACCACCTCAAGCAGTCAGCGCAGAAATGAGGTACTACGGCCATCTCCTGTCACCTTCCTGGCTGTTGCTCGCCGCCGCCTGATCCCTTTCACCAGCAATACCACCAAAACGGGAATAAACAGCAGGTAAAAACCGGGCCCCGCGACAAACGCCCACACTCTTCGGGAAGTTTTAAACGCAGTATACAGTACTGCTCCGATATGCAGCACAATGTACCCGCACATCCAGACCAGCATAGCCTTCATGGCCCCGATCATCTCGGGTCGCAGCGACATTCCCTTCGGCATCATCCTGCCGAAGTACTGCAACAGAAATTTGTCGGGCATTACGTAAAGGACAACCAGAAAAACAAGCGCGGCAGCTTCGACGATCGCCGGTTTGACTTTGAAGAACAGGTCGTTTTTCGAGATTATCGATACCATTCCAAGCCCCCCGATCAACGCCACATCAAGCAGTACGAACCAGTCGAATTTTCCGGTTTTCAGATAGAAGAAGAGTAGCTGGCCTGCGGCAAATACAATCGCCGAGATGATCGAAACCTTGACATTGTTAAAAACGGTATCGACAATGATAAAAACGATGAGCGGGAGCATCTGCCCCAGCAGTTGTACCGGTGCCACAGCTCAATTCCCCTGTACCGGAACGTGTTTGACCGTTATTTCATCTCCGATTTCAAGCACCGCCACGGTTACCGGATGCATAAAACGGTGCGGTCCTGCGCTCCCCGGGTTGACGTACCATACTCCTTTTTTATTCCGGGCATGGGGCTTGTGGGTGTGACCGTGAATAACGATATCGATCTCTGCCGCCGCAGGATCAAGATCGAGTTCATTGAGATCATGAAGAACCATAATTTGTTTCCCGCCAAGTTCAAAAAATGCCGTCTTCTGCAGTTCAGGATACCATGCTGGAATATCGACATTTCCCAGAACCGCAGTCACTGGAGCAATTGTTTCCAATTCCCGCAGTACCGAAGGTTTGCCGATATCTCCTGAATGAAAAATATGGTGAACGTCACGGAATACCTTTGTAATATTCGACCTGAACATCCCATGCGTATCGGAAATAATTCCGCACCGAATATGCCCGGTTGCTGTATCCTCTCCCATAGCACCTCCTCACCGGCAGTGCAGCACTGCTCTGTTTCCTTTTGTTTGACTTATTCTGAATATACGACTATTTTTTATTAGCAGACAACGGTTTTTCTGCAACCGCATCATCTCACATATTTGAAAAAAGGAATACAATGCGATTTTTCCTGATGGTCATACTACTACTCTTCTGCTGTGATCCCGATTGCCTGCAGGAGACAATTTCCGGATGTGAAATTGACGAGGGGACCACTGCCTGTTTTGACCTCGAAAACAACTGTAAAAAGGGGTTCAGCCGGTGGGAGGATCCAGAGGCAGCAAATCGGACAAAATGTCAGTGCTGCGACGACGAGAAAGAGTAGACGATCCGAGGGTATTTTCGCTGATAGGAATCACTGAAAGGAAACAGGAAGCACTCCCTTCACTTACAACGTAAAGGGAGTGTTTCTTCTAATGTGCTTTCACCGAGGCTTTAAGTTTCTCATAGACCAGCAGCTCATACCCGAAGAGATACCGTTCATCACCGTATTTCCGTTCCACTGCCCGGACCATCCAGTCATTGATGATCTCAAGTTCCGAAGTGGTAAGCGACATCGGCCCGGCAATATGTCCGTTTATTTTCCGCAGCAGCATCTGCTCCGACGGTAACAGCAATCGCCCGCCCCCGTAGTGCAGAGAGTCCTCGTTGACGAACTCATACCAGGAACGTACAGCAGCAATCTCCCCTGAAGAGAGGTTGAGAATATGGTACATGTGTAACCAGCAGCATTTCTATCCAAGTACCTTGGCGTGAAGTGAGTCAATCTATCAATAGTATCCGGTTCGAAGCAAAACCGAAAACTACCCTAAAATACCTTTCTCCGATAACTACGTCTGTGATATACGTCACATTCTTACTTTTTATGCACCCGCAGAAAATACCAGTCCCTGCAATTCGGAACCGTACGGACGCACCCCGTCCTGATTACGCAAAAAACCAGTAGTTAAAAAACCAGTAAAGAATTTCCAGCACTAGTATAGTAGGAAAAAAGATGCTTCTGGTTGGGTGTACAACAGTAACAGGCAAGAAAGGGCTAACCGTACAATTCAGCCATTACCTTTAATCAATCGGCATTTCGTTTTTTAACACTACCTTTTTCTGAATATCGGCCTGAGCACTTCCCAGGCAGAAACAGGTGAAGTATACGAGTCGATAGAGTAGTACTGGTACCATCCGCAGTTACGGGAGCACTGTTGCATAAGAGAGCGACCCTCGATCGCCTCACTGGAAGTGCACCATTCGGTGAGATCGGTACTGCGGAGATCGGGACCTTTTCGGTTTAGGATATGGCAGGGATAGTAAAGTCTCCCGTCGGGCGCAATAATCACCGAAGCCGGTGAGCAGGCCCCTTTCCGGTAAGCTTTGAAATATCCCTGAGGGGTATGAATGGTTGCGGGATACCGTCTGCGCAGTTCAAGCATCAGCTTTTCAAGATGGTCGATATCGGGAAATACATCTTCGGTGGCATCCATGTGCGCAGCTGGAATCACGACGATATTCGCTCCCGCCGCATGACAGGTCCGTACCTTTTCTTCCAGAGCATTAACGGTATCGCGGGTGACCACGGTCTGCACCGAGACCTGCAGCGGCAGCTTCACCAGTCGGGGAAGTTGTTCGAACAACTCAAGGTTTGCATGCCCCTCGTCGATGGAAACATGAAGGAAATCGATATACCGGGCATAGTCATCGAGGGGGTAATCGGCAAGGTTGCGGACACTCGTGGTAAAAAGCAGATAAAACTTACATTGCCGTGCATACCGGAGCAGCTCACCGATATCTTCGCGCAGCAACGGTTCGCCGCCCTCAAAACTGGTCATCAGGACCGTCGAACGGGAGAGATTGCGCAGTATTGCCTTCACATCGGCGGTTGACAGATCCGGCCCGCCGTTCTTCTTGACATTACAGAATGGACAGCCAAAATGGCAACGCGACGTCAGTTTGAACGATGCATAAAACGGATAGATCGCCTTGCGCGCAGTCAGATTACGCGCCAGTCCCGCTGCGGTGGGAAGATACCAGTTTGGAGAAAGTAGTCGCATGAGTATGTGTTTCTGTTTGAAGTTCCTGCTACTCGCCGATGATTTCGATACCGACCTGCACCACCCCGTCGGCCACCAGACCGATCTGAAGCGCCGCAGCGCGTGAAAGATCAATGATCCGCCCCCGTTTGTACGGTCCCCGGTCATTGATACGGACCGTGACGGTTTTTCCGGTATTCTGCCGGGTAACCCGAACCATGGTGCCGAAAGGCAGTGTCCGGTGAGCCGCCGTTAATGCATCGCGGTTGTACCGTTCTCCGCTGGCGGTTTTCCGGCCGTGAAATTTATTACTGTAGTACGAGGCCTCGCCCGTCTGATAAAATGCTCCTGCAGACTTTTTTTTTCGGGAAACGCGGGGGAGAACAGACACATCCGTACGCGTCGCTTTATGAGCAATCGCCGAATCGGAAACCGATGCCGACCGGGTGTAGCGCGGTGCTCCGGTACAGGCGGAAACGCAGCTCCCGACCACCGCCACCAGTATCCACAGGGGCCATCCGGCAGTACTTCGCCGCACAACGGTACCCGCGCTCATTGTGCGCAAGTGAATATCATCCGTCCAGTTTGCGGATTTCGGCGGTGAGAAAACCGATGTGCCGCAGCTCCTCATTGACCAGCTTATCAACCTCCACCACTCCAGTTTTTTCGGTGACCACTTCCTTCATCGACGAAAATAACACCACCGAATCCTTTTCAAAATCAAGAGCGGTATTGAGCACTTTTACCGGCGAGGTCCAGACAAGCAATTCGGGATTGAGGGTAAGACCCTTGACAAACACACTGTTGTCGGCCACGGCCTTGAGGTACAGGTGGATCAGATTATCCTGATCAAATACATCCGTATCCCTGGTATCAACAGGCAGCTTCAACCGGAGGCTTTCAAAAAGAGTGGCATGCACCTGTTCCCATTCAGCCAGGCGTTTGAAAAGGTCTTTGAGATCGGGATCTTCCGTATGTTCAGCAGCAGCAGCATAAAAAGCGAATCCGTTTTTTTCGATCTGCACCCCCAACGAGAAAATCTCATCGGCATTAAACCGTTGTACCATGGGTCACTCCTTCTTGAGAAAGGGTCGAAGCCGGCCGTACACCGAACTCTTTAACATACTCCTCCACCATCCGGCAGGCCTCGTCGTCGGTGAACTGTCGGGGAGGGTGTTTGCAGAAAAACGCCGATGGTGCGGTCAGGACACCCCCCACCCCGGCACCGATCGCCAGTTTGCAGCACCGTATCGAATCGATCGCCACCCCGGCACTGTTCGGTGAATCTTCCACCGACAACCGCAGCTCCAGGTTCATGGGAATATCTCCAAAGAGCTTACCTTCCATCCTGATGAAACAGATTTTCTGATCATTCTGCCACGGAACGTAGTCCGAGGGACCGATGTGGATATCATCACTATCGAGACGCTTTACAGCAACCGACTGAACCGCCTCGGTTTTTGATATTTTTTTCGAGGCGAGACGACTGCGGTTGAGCATGTTGAGAAAATCGGTATTACCGCCGGTATTGATCTGGTAGGTACGATCAAGTTTAACGCCCCGTTTCCCGAAAAGGTCGGTAAGCGTCCGATGAGTGATCGTTGCCCCGAGCTGCGCTTTAATGTCGTCGCCGATGAGGGGAAGTCCGCGATCCTCAAACTTCTTTGCCCACTCCGGATCACTCGCGATAAAAACGGGGATATTATTGACAAACCCGACACCCGCATCAAGAGCGCACTGCGCATAAAATGCGGTTGCTTTTTCAGAGCCGACCGGCAGATAGTTGAGTACCATCTCCGCACCGCTTCCGCGCAATCGGGCGACCACCTCTTCAGCAGTCGGTTCCGGGGCACTGCTTGTGATAAAGGTCCGGTTTTCCCCGTAGTCGGCCATGTGGTCGGCAACGCCGTCAAACACACAGCCCATCGACACGGTGACACTGTTTTCCGGAAGGTTCCGGCAGAAGACCTTCGTGCAGTTGGGGAGCGCGAAAACAGCCTCGTTGACCGGTTTACCGACTTTACGGGCATCGATATCGAATGCCGCAACCACCTCGATATCCGACGGGGTATACCCGCCGATTTCCCAGTGCATCAGGCCGATGGCATCCTCGGCACATTTGTCCCGGTAATAAGCAATTCCCTGCATGAGCGAACTGGCACAGTTCCCGAGTCCAACGATAGCGATTTTTATTTTTTCAACCGACTTGTCCATTATATGTTTTCCGCTGTTTCCGCTTCTGTTATCAACTGTTAAAAAGGATACGGATTAGAGAGACGTACAATACCGTTTTCACAGGCGTAATAGAGATTGCCGGCACTGTCACGCTGCATCCACTGAACCTGCGCTGCGGGGATGTTGAGTTTTTTCGGGTCACTGACCCACTCATCACCGTTGTATTTCATCAGACCGTTCGACGATCCCACCCAGACACGTGACTGCGTATCAACCATGAGCGACGTGATACCTTCATTGATATCCATGAACACATTGACTTCACCCTTGCGGATTGAGTTGACATCCTTTTCTCCGACGGCTGCCCACATCGTGAACTTACGGAAATCGAAGGCGAGTGCCTTGACATTGTTCCAGCTCAGCCCTTTTTTCATGTCAATAATGCTGAATGCTGAACCGTCGTATATCGACAGTCCCTTGACCGTTCCGGCCCAGAGTTTACCCTTGTCATCAAGTGCGAGTGTCTGAACCTTGTCATGCGAGAGTCCGTCGGCGGTAGTGAACACTTTCCAGCTGCCGCCACTGTAGCAGGCAAGCCCCTTCTCGGTACCTACCCATACCTTGCCACCACCGGTGATAACCGCATTCACATTGTTATCCGGCAGGCCGTTTTCGGCAGTGAATACGGTAAACGATTTTCCGCTCCCCATCGCCACACCGTTTTTTCCGCCGATCCAGACGTTTTTTCCATCATTTGCCATGGAGGTGATATCGGTAGCCGCCATCGAACCAAGCGAAGCGTGTGTCACTACGGTGCGTTTTTTAATACTCGCCATGTAGGCTGATGACGCGGTCGCATACCAGAGTTGATCGCCTTTTATGGTGAACGTCGCTACCGGTTCCTCAGAGGGGTAAACACTCCATTCAGTCGGTTTCTCGTAGATGATTTCCTGAGCCTTGACTTTATCCTCATTGATGTCATCCTGGGCCAATACCGCAGCCGACGACAACACTATTCCCGCCAGAACGAGATAGTTAAGCATACAACCTCCTTAGACCATTAAATAAACTTCCATCGAAACCTTTTTACCGAGTTTTGTCTACCGTCCAAGGGCCGGATAGGGCAACTCCCCGTAAAACACACTATCAACTCATAAAATTGCAGGCGATCCGATCAAACTATAAAAATATGAGCTCCCAACCTCTATAGCAATAACAAGCCTCGTGAAGAGGCTGCCCTGTCGGTAACCCACCCACATTTACGATTCCTGTACAGGAAACAGTGAGGACATTGCTGCCCCTTCCGTGCATTCAAGAAGTATGCCCGAGGGCGTATCATTCGGAGACGGGAGATTCCGACAAGGGCAACGAGGACATCTGCTCAAGTGTTGCACTACTGTAGGAGTAAGAAGGATAGGCGGTAAGAAACCGATACGTCCAGTAATTCGCCATTACTTTTTTTACATATCCTCGGGTTTCAGTATACCCGATATCTTCGACAAAAAGGTCAAATTCCTTGTTTTTACCTGATTTCCCCCACCGTTTCGCGTTATGGGGTCCCGCATTATAAGCAGCGAGGGAAAGGACCTTGTTGCCGTTAAACTGCTCGAGCAGCTCATGCACGTAATAGACGCCGAACCTGATATTGTACATCGCATTGGAAAGTGAATCAGTAGTAAAGGATTCCTTCTTCTTTTCGGCGATATATTTCCCGGTATAGGGCATGATCTGCATCAGTCCGACCGCCCCGGCAGGTGAGACTATCTGCGGATTGAAGATACTCTCCTGACGCATTATGCCACTTATCAGAAACGGATCGACTCCGTATTTCTTCGCTTCTTCAGTAATGGTCTCCGCATAGAAAGGGGGGTAAAAAAGCTTGTAGACATCAAGCGGCAGTTCCGACCGCTCCGACTCCGGAATACGCCAGGTAAGCCGGCGGGCGATTCTGAACGCCGGTGCAGAAGCACCGACCCGCATATACAGCAGTGCGAGCGTGTACTGCAGTGTGAGGTTTCCGGGAAAACTCAGTTCGATCGGTTCAAGAAAATAATCCGCTTTATCGATATCTCCAACCGAAGCCAGGTAGATTCCGCATGTATAATAGACAGAATCACGCGGAGAGAATGGTTTTATCCCGCCGCCCCTTCCCGAAAGTGAATCAAACCATGCCAAAACTCCTTTACCCCTGCAAAGCGTATCGATGAACACATCGGTGGTATCACCCAATTCAAGCAGCATCTGACGGGAACGATGAGCATAGTAATGAAACGGTTCCTTGCGGGAGACCAGTCGCAGAATCGTGATCGCATCCTGTTTCTGACCGGTCGCGAGATAGGATTTCGCCTGCCAGTAGTACCCGGCCAGCAGATGAGGCGAATTCGGTTTTTTGTTAACAAAACCATCAAGCACGAGCCGTGCAGAGTCGTACATTTTCCGGTTGTAATAGGTAAGTGAATAGCGGAGATAGGATTCATCGACCCGACTTCCCTTCGGATAGCGAGCGATAATGCGCCGATAGTAGGCGGCCGCATTAGCATAGCGGCTGCGGTCCTCGTTCTGCCAGGCGCGCAGCCAGAGAATCTCCTGGGTTTTTGGATGCCGTGGAAACGCCTTCATGAGTTTTTCGTACCAGACGGCAGCCGATTTTTCATTGCCTATTTTACGGTACGCCCGGGCAATCGACATATAGGCATCGGCACTTTTCCCGTACCGGGTGATATTTTTTTTGTACTGTCTGATCGCCTCGCGCCACTCATGTTTGGCATAATGCAGCCCTGCCATCGCACCGTCATATTCACGCTGCATTGCATCATCAAACGATCCGCGCCGTTTCTCGACCAGTTCGAAGAACTGTCCCGCAACGGTCAACTCACCACAGGCATACGCTTTTTTCGCACAGGCGAACAGCGCCCGTACACTAAGTGAATCCTCCTCAAGTGATGTCCGTATCAGCTTGACGATCCGGCAGGCGTCATCACCGGCAAGCAGATTGTTCACCAGCAATGAATCGATAACCGGCCACTGCTTCTGCTGCAGGAGTGTTTCCACCGTATCCGCAGTAGTGAATACCACCTCTTCCTGACGCGGAGCCGACCAACGGTAGTACTCCTCAAGCCAGGGCGCCTGTTCAATACCCAGTGTTGAGTCCGCCTCAATAATACCACGGAGTTTTTCGAAGATGTAGTGCCGGTACCGGGGAGGAATTTCACTCCGCAGTACTGAGCGGTAGGCGGCGAGACTGTTTCCGGTCCGGCCGAGCTTCTGTTCGATTTCAGCGATGTAGACATACGCCACCGGTGAGAGTTCCGGTCGGGCTTCAACTACCCCGCGCAGCAGGGTAAGTGCAGAACTGTAGTTCTGCAGCTGGTAATAGATAACACCAAGTTTGAACTCACGGTACACACTGTCGTTGGTAACGGGAGTTACCAGCATTTCCTTGAGTGCCGTCGGCAGATCACCGCTGCGGAGTGCTTTGGTTCCGGTCCAGTCGAGGCCGAAAAACGCCTCCTGATTCGCCGATACGCAGGCATTCGAAACGAACAGCACCGCCGCGAGCAGATTTCTCAGCTTCACCCTGCCCTCCCGCGTGTATTTACCCGTTTCGAAACCATTGTAAAACACTCCCGTCGCCGAACGATACAGAGAAAAATTCACTGTCGTCCGACAACCTTCTACCCTCGGGGACGTTCACTGCTCCTGATGAATGCATCTTTCCGACCGAACAGACTGTTCCTTTTGAAGAACGAATCATCTCCTGTATACTCTCTCCTGCCGAACCGGAGGAACAGCAGTGACACTGACGACTGCGGTTATAGAATATGATCTAAAGATAAATCCCGCCATTGACCCCGAGAACCTGTCCGGTCATATACGAGGCATCGTCTGAGAGAAGAAACCCGATTACCGATGCTACCTCATCCGGTCTACCGAATCGCTGCAGCGGAATTTTTCCTTCGGTATCGGTGCTTTTCATATCGGCTGTCATATCCGTGGCAATAAACCCGGGAGCCACAGCATTGACGCGCACACCACGTTTCGCACACTCGAGAGCAAGAGCCTTTACCGCTCCGATAAGCCCGGCTTTCGAGGCGCTGTAATGTACCTGACCAGGCAACCCGGTCTGACCGGAGGTTGACGACACCACCACGATACCACCGCTGCGACGTAGAAGCATCTCTTTGACCACCGGCTTGACCACCCGATAGAAACTTTTAAGATTCGTATCGATCACTTCATCCCACCGCGATTCGGGCATAAATACCAGGAGCTCATCGTAGCGGATCCCGGCACTGAACACCAGTGCATCCACCTCCCGCCCGGCCAGGAGCGCCTGCAGTGCCGCAGTGGCCACTTCGCCATCGACGATATCAAATCGGCATAACTGCCCCGTCGCGCCCGCGTCGTTTACCGAAGCAAGTGTTGCTTCGGCTTCACGGTCATTCGAACGATAATTGATAACGACATGATAACCGTCCCGCGCGCACCGGATTGCCGCCGCCCGACCGATTCCTCTGCCGCCACCGATAATCAACGCCGTTTTTTTCCTGCTCATTCCACTCTATCCACCATGATTTCAGAAAAAATGTTCCGTCTCCTCCGAAGGAATCTAGTACATGGGTTATTTTATTTTCAACCCGCACCACTATCTGCCTCATTCCCGCTATCGCGTTATCTATGAATCGCTTATCCTTTACCCGGTCGATTGCTCCGCAAAGCACACATCTCTTTTTCCAGCGATCCCCGGATCACAAACCTCAATCACCATATGACGATCCGGCCATCCGTCAGCAGTGCAGTAGTTATTTTTACTTTTTCCACCGGTGCAACCGGTTGATACCGATAACCAGTAGCCGATCGGTTACCATGCCGATACTACCGGAATCATGCGACGCCGAACAGGCTGTCACGGTTGTTCACATGCATATTATTGGAAAGGGACCTGCCAGATGACCGCTCAACTGCCGGTACAACCACTTGTTGAAAATGCCCTCCTTCACGGATTTGTCCTTGAGCATATCCGGCCGATTGAAGAACTCCAGACAACCGGATACCTTTTCCGTCATCAAAAGAGCGGTGCCCGATGTCTGCATCTTTTCAACAATGACGCCGACAATCTCTTTTCCATCGCATTCCGCACCCCGGTAAGTGACAGCACCGGAGTCCCCCACATTCTCGAGCACTCCGTACTCTGCGGTTCACGGCGGTATCCGGTAAAAGACCCGTTCCAGGAGATGCTCAAGGGATCGATGCAGACCTTCCTCAACGCTCTGACCTACCCCGATAAAACCGTCTATCCCGTAGCTTCACAGGTTGAAAAAGATTACTTCAACCTGGCGGCCATCTATGCCGATGCGGTATTCAACCCGCTGCTTTCAGAGAACACCTTTTACCAGGAGGGATGGCATTTCGATGTTGAAGATCCGGAGAAGCCCGTCGGCATCAAGGGGATTGTTTACAATGAAATGAAGGGAGTGTTCTCTAATTTTGCCAGTCATGTCGAGCGTAAAACACTCTCTGAGCTCTTTCCCGACACTACGTATCATTTTGAAAGCGGCGGTGATCCCGAACACATAACCGACCTTACCTACAAACAGTTTGTCGAATTTCACCGTCGCTACTACCACCCGTCGAATGCATTCATCATTCTTTACGGTAATATTCCCTCCGAAAAGACACTGCAGTTTCTTGACGAATCGTATCTTCACGACCGCGATCACCAGCCGATCGATGCGCAGGTTATGCCACAGCCACTCTGGAACATCCCGCGCGCTCACTCTTTCGAAGCACCCGCTCCCAAAGAAGACGAAGGAACCGCCACGATAGCAGTATCGTGGATTTTCGGGGACACGACCGATCCGGTCATGGCTCTCACCGGACGCATTCTCTCCTACTATCTGCTCGATACGGAAAGCTCGCCGCTCAAACGGGCACTGATTGATTCCGGACTTGGTGAGGATCTCGCCGATCTCTCGGGATTCGACACCGAACTGCGGCAGACGGTTTTTGCCGCCGGGTTGCGCAAAGCGAAACCGGAGTCGGCAGCGGCAATTGAAACCTGTATTCTTGAAACACTCAAAACTATTGTTACCGGCGGATTCGACCGCGACCTGCTTGAAGGGTCCCTCCGCCAGGTGGAGTTCGGCTTGCGCGAAGTAACCGGCGGTCATTTCCCGTACCACCTGCGCCTTGCCGAACGGTGTTACCGCTCCTGGATGTACGGGGGCGATCCGTTTGCCCACCTCGCCTTCGAACGGCCACTTGCGGTAATCAAGGAACACCTTGCCGAAAACACCGATTTCTTCGCGGACTGTATCCGTGACCATTTACTTGAAAACCCTCACCGACTGCTGGTTTCCATTATTGCCTCTCCCGAGATGGGAACCCGGCTGGAAGGCCAGACGGTCAGGCAGGCCGAGCGACTCAGCGCAACGTTTACCGAGCAGGAAAAACAGCAACTCGCGGGGCTTACCACAACACTTCTCGAACAGCAGAAATCCCCCTCCACCGCCGAAGCACTGGCAAAACTTCCGAAGCTGACCCTCGCCGATCTCCCGCGAAAAGGACGAGACGTACCCACGACCATCAGCAGCATTGATGAGTGCCCGCTCCACTGCCATGAACTCTTTACCAGCGGAATAATCTATCTTGACCTCGGATTCGACCTCCGCACTGTCCCGGATGCACTGCTCCCGTACATTCCCCTTTACTGCGAATACATCACCCGGTGCGGTGCCGCCGACTATTCATATGAACAGATGGCAACCCGCATTGCCCTCGCCACCGGAGGAATCGACACCTCTGTTACGGGGCGAACGATCGTCGGTACGCAGGACGAGCACTTTTTCAGGCTTTTCATTCATGCGAAGGCGCTTGTCCCGCGGTTCGGTGAAACCCTTGCAATTCTGGAGGACCTGCTGCATCGTCCTGATCTCTCTCACGAGAAGCTCCTCAAAGACATAGTTCTCGAAGAGCGCAACTCGCTGCACAGCGCGATCATCGGATCCGGGCACCATTTCGCCATGACCCACGCCGCAGCATCACTTCTGCAGACCCGAGCCATCGATGAACAGCTCAGAGGCATCACACAGTTGCGGTTTCTCGAATCGCAGGTACGGTCCGGTGATTTCGGCGGCATTCTGTCGTCTCTGCAGCAGCTGCACCAGGCCATTGTCAACGGGGCAACCACCTTCACCATTCTCACCGCCGACGCACCGGAATCCGCGGTCGAACCGGTTACCCGACTTATCCGGTCACTCCCGAAGAACGCCGATGCCCCATCGGCTGATCGCCGGGGTATGGCGCCGAAGCAACCGTCAACAACCGGAATCGAGATAAGTTCCGCGGTGAATTTTGTCGGGAAAGTCTGGAAGATTGCACCAGTCAATCCGGTTGATACCGGTCGTCTGCTGCTGATGGGAAAAATTCTCTCCGCCGGGTACCTCTGGGACAAGGTACGTGTTGAAGGCGGAGCGTACGGTGGGATGGCATCCTCCGGAAGCGCTCATCCGCTTTTTGCCTGCGCATCGTATCGGGATCCGAATCTCTCAGACACCATCGGCCATTTTGAGAAAGCGCTCGCAACAGTAGCCGCAGGACTTCCTCAGTCAACGATTGACCAGAATATTATCGGCACCATCGGGCAGATAGATGCACCCCATCCACCGCACGCGAAAGGTTTTCATGAATCGATCGGGATCGGTACCGGCAGTAACGCCGCCTTCAGGCAGCAGATGCGGGATGCCATCTTCAGCACCACCCCGGCCGACCTGGCGAAACTGGCACAGGGGCTGCTTGATTCATCGGAACATGCAACCTGTGTTCTCGGAAGCCCGGCAGCATTTATGCATGCAGAAAAGGAAGGTTTTTCGGCCAGGCGGGAATCGCTCCTCCCGGCCGCTGCCGGTTCATAACCACAGCAGAAACTACCTCTGAAAAAAAGAAGCGGGGTCCGTCACCACACGAACCCCGCCACCATCATAACACCCCGGAAAAACCGGCAACCACTCAGACGGTTACATCAACACCTTCGCCCCGTCCTGATTCAGTTGCCTGACGCGTTTGCGTAACGTCCCTGTCACTTTCTACGCGTCGTTGTTCCACTTGTACATCTTCCGAACGGCGTTCTGCTCTGACCTGCTCAGTCCGCACTGCATCGGATCCGGTTATTCCATCTACCGGCATACTCACCTCCCCGTGATTGTCGTTTCTCCTATTAGGTTTGTCGGCAAAAAACACAAAAACTTTACCATTTTTTTTAGGGCAGTAATTTTATTTTCACCAAATCATTGCACAATTAAGCCTATATGCATTCAAATTTGTCCTGTTTGGCTGAAAATGCATAAAATATGTGCTAGTGTACTAGTGCAATAAAAATATAAAAATAGTGTACTAAACCAGCACATCATATAGTATATTACATGGAGTATTAATTTTGTAAGTAAGTGAAGCTAAGTAGTGCATCGAAGAAATAAAAAAGGCACTCAAGGGGTTTGGTTACAGGACCAAGGGGGAGACCAAATGTCCCATGACAAGCCGCCTATCGTGCCCAAAGCAGTTTAAACCTTATCATAATATACTCATTTCCAGAGGATTTGTGTACAAATAGTGATATTTTATTAATTATATCACTATTTGTCATTTTTCTTTTTGGCAATTCTTGTTATTTTCTCAATTTCAGGCTTCCATTCCTGCGTATTCGCCATAAAACTGCTAATTCCGACCCCCGTATTGTATTATTACAGAAAAGATATCACTTTTTCAGATAAGCGTAAACCATGCAAAAAATGCCTCCATTTAACGTTCGCCTGCTGACAATCGCCCTGTGTACCATCACATTTTCACTTTCAGGTGCTGTAAATGAAAACCTCCTGAAAGTCCGGCAGCTCGTTCAAAACGGCTGTGTGATGCTCAATGACGAAAATGGCGTCAGTCTGATAGCCATTAATGCCGACTCCCCCCTGGTTCCCGCGTCGATCATCAAGGTTCTTACATCCCGGATCGCATTGGATCTACTGGGACCTGAATTCCGTTTTCGGACCGAATGTTTCACCAACAGCAAATCTGATCTTATTATAAAAGGTTATGGTGACCCGTTTCTTGTATCAGATGAGATACGGTTGCTTGCCGAAGCGCTCAAAAAAAAGGGTATTGAGAAGATAAACCGGATAATCCTCGACCGTTCCTATTTTTCCAATGATCTTTCCATACCCGGTATTTCCACCACATCAAACCCGTATGACGCACTCAACGGGGCTCTTGTAGTCAATTTCAACACCATCAATGTTGGAAAAGATCAGTCCGGAAACGTTTTCAGCGGTGAGAAAGAGACGCCGTTGACCCCATTGGCGACAAAGCGTGCAACCGCGTTTCCCCCGGGCAAAAAGGAGCGCATCAACCTGTCAAGCGACCGGGAAGCCTGTACCCTGTATGCCGGAGAACTTTTCCTCACCATTTTCCGGGAGCAGGGAATTACCGTTGCAGATACCACCATCGGCGAGGCAGTAACCGGCAGCAACCGGGAACCGACTCTGGTCTATTACAATTCGCGCTCCCTTTCCGAAGTCCTTAAAGGCCTCCTTAAATACTCGAATAATTTTATCGCCAATCAACTCTTTCTCACCATTGGCGCCCATCAGAGAGGTGCCCCGGCAACCATGCAGAAAAGCAGAGCGGTATTCGAACAGTACATCCGGGAGAAATTATCGATTCCGGAAGGTCAGCTAACGATGGTCGAAGGATCGGGAATATCACGGAAAAACCGGGTAACCGGAAGGGTTATGCTTTCGATCATGGAACAGTTCAAACCGAATGTTGATCTGCTCTCAATAAAAAACGGCCAACCGGTTAAATCCGGAACCCTGCACGGGGTAAGCAATTATGCCGGCTATGTGAAGACCGCCGCAGGACTGCGTCCGTTTGTCATTATCCTCAATCAGAAGAAATCAAATCGCGACGCCATCATGCGCCTTCTCGGACAGTTCTAACTTCGTCAATCACTTCTGTGAGGCTCTGAGGGGAGCGTTCTTTACACCGGAGGTATCCGGTGCGCTGCAGCCGAACGTTACAGCAGTGGATCGTCGTCCTCTTCAAGACGTTTAAGAAACGATCTTCGCTTCATCCATGAGATGAGCATCAGGGATGCAATCGCAATTCCGGCAAAGAGCACAATAAGTAGAATAATCAGTGGTCCGAACCCACCTTTTTTCTTCTCAGGCTGAGGAGTTTCCTTCACTTTTTCAACCGGTGCCGCGACTGCCGGCTTCGTAACCGTATCTTTCTGTACGGTTGCGGCAGGTGCCGTTTGCTTTTCCTGGATATAAATAACCGAGATTCTATCAACACCCGGTACTGTAATCAATTTTTCTCCACCGATCAGACTGTTTTTCCATTTATGGGAAAACAGGCTTTTTCTACCCAGCTTCACGAGGAAGGGAACATACACTGAGTTCGAAAACTCATAAAAGCTATCCCAGAGATCGATTTTCGCCGCTACCGCTCCAACAAACCGGCCACCTGATTTCAGTACAGGGCGAGCCCAAAGCAGATAATAGCGGCCACGCTCACTGTCTTTCACGAGGGTGTAATACGCCTCCTTTTTTGAACTAACCGTCCGGTACCACCGCTGATCGGCCACACTCCGCATCGGACGTTCGGCCTTTTCTCCCCGTACCACTTCAGAGATGATAACCCCTTTGGAATTTGTCCGAAAGAACATGGTGTAGGCCTGATTCTTCCGCATCTCCCGAACAAAAAGCCGCTCAGCAGAACGCAAACTGGTGCTTCGAACAGCGCCCGCCTCTGAAACCTTCTCAAACGCAGCATCAATTTTAGTAAAATAGTCATTTAAATCAGCCTGCAGATCCTGACTGCCAAACCCTGGACTTGCCAGTAATAGTGAAAAAATAAACCCAGCCAGAAAACCGGTACTGTTTCGATTGGACGTCATAGAATACTCCCCGGATTGAGAACATTAACGGATGAAAATCGTTCAAAACAATCTCCACTCCATTTTCACCATATATACTATATAATAAATAACTGCACCATCCACCAAAAAAAAGCCGCATCCTGAATTATGGTGTACACATTTTAATACCTTTTTTGTGTTGATTAGCAGGCAAATCTTACCACAAAACAACTGCACTAAAAGGTACTAATATCCAAATATATTTCACCATTAGGCAAAACTGTACTATATTATCGGCAGTACACCAGCGTACACAAATCATCTATTTTTCATTAATATTTTTAAACACACCAGCTACTCAATAAGTAGCTAACGACTTACTACGGGGAGGCCTTTTTTATGAAGTTGTCACGATTACCGTTATTTTTACTGATCAGTCTGCTATATGTTTCTTTCGCCGCTGCCCAGACGATTCCATCAGACGACGATGTGGAGAAATCAGCACTTGAAAAAGGGAAGCTTGCGGCGGACTACTGGGTCAAACGTTCGGGGATCAACCCAAGCTCTACTGATTACTACGCCGATATCTGCTCTTTTTATGGAGCATGCCTTTTCGGCGACGAAACCAAAGACAGTTCGTTTTACAAGGAAATCAACAATCGGTACAATCGAACCAATGCCATAAAAACCGACAATATCGACAACGCTTCCTGCGGCATCCTCCCGCTCCATCTGTACCTGCACAATAAAAAAGATCAGCAGCTCAAACTCGGTACCGATGCGGCGAATACCAATATTCAGAAAAACGGCTTTTTCAGAAATGCCATTGATGACACCTACATGACAGGGTCGCTGCTGATACAGGCATACAAGGCAACTGACGATACCAAATACCTTGATTTCTGCATCGACTTCATGCTCAAGTATGTCGGCAACCTACAGCAGAGTAACGGGTTATACTGGCATCACGGTGATATTTCACATCAATTCTGGGGACGGGGCAACGGCTGGGGAGCCGCCAGTATGGCCGAGCTTATCCGGGTAATCCCCGATACCCACGAAAAATACGACGATATCATTACGGCCTATAAAAAGCACATGAAGGGTCTCATCGATGCACAACTTCCCAGTGGGATGTGGCCGCAGTTGCTTGCCTCCACCAACTCCCGAAACTGGGAAGAGTCATCCGGCACCTCGATGTTTCTGTTTGCACTGTTCACCGGACTGGAACTCGGTTTGCTCGATAAGGCGACGTACCTCGATCCTGCAAAAAAAGGCTGGATGGCAGTTGCCAAACAGCTTGGTTCCGACGGAAAGCTCAACAACATTGCCGCCGGGTTCTGGCCGAGCGTTGGTGATGCCAATGAGTACCTCAGTGCAAACAAGGCTGCAGCCGGGAACTCTCACGGTACCGCAGGCTTCCTCTGGGCGGCAACCGCTGTGGTGAGATATTACAACAACATAACAGCGACCAACCGGAAACTGCCCTCAACCGGCAACAGCACCCTGACAATACGTTCACCGAAAAACCTTCGCTATTTCGATCTCAGTGGAAGGTCACGACCGCTCGCCGTCCGGGAGCATATTCCCTCTGCGTCGACGGGGATTTTTATCAGGAGCAGCGGCACTGCGGCTCGAGCAAGTGTTGAGCTGCCATAAGAGACAAACAGAGTTTCGATACCAGTAAGCAATCTGATCATTTTTACAGGAGAGAGATGTATGAACAATCTGCACTATCGGGTCTATTTTACAGCGTTATTTCTCGTTTACACATTGAGTGCCCTTGCGCAGCAGGGCAGCAACTGGGTTGATGGTGAGTTGCACACCTATATCAGCAACGGCGCATGGTGCTGGTTTCAGGATGAGCGTGCCGTAATTGACACCACAAAGAACAAACTGATAGTTGGTTCAACCAATACGGGAAACAGTAACGATGTTGCAATTGTCAACTTGGATACCAGGAAAGTTGAAAGTACCAAACGTACCCGCAATATGATCAAATGGGCGGATGACCATAATTCTCCAGGCCTTTTAGTCCTTCCGAACGGTAACTATATTGCCATGTGGGCGCAACATTATGACACGGAATACAGATATTTCATTTACAGCAATGGAAGCTGGTCGGGTGAAAAGTCTGTCCCCTGGAGTCAATATGGCGACGTCAGCGATTGTAACGTTGCATACGCCAATCTTTATTACCTCTCGGATGAAGACCGGGTCTATGCCTGCGGGCGTGTGTTTGACAGAGCTCCGAACTTTGTTTACTCCGATGACAACGGTTCAACCTGGAAATACGGTGGTCAACTGACTACCAACTCCAGTAATTCCTACAATAAAGGGTACTACAAGTATTGGGGAAACGGCAAAGATCGTTTTGATATGGTGTTTACCGAGGAACACCCCCGTGACCAGAAGACAAGTATCTATCATGGTTACATACAGGATCACAAAATGTATAACTCATACGATGAAGTCGGAGATGAAGACATTTACAGCAAAAATGTAATACCGACGTTTGAAAAGTTCACGAAAGTGTTTGTACATGGCACCGATGTTAATGGCGTAACCATGGGACGCTGCTGGCAGTCTGATATTTGCAGATATGCTGATGGTACGATTGCGATATTATTCAAAGCCCGTGCCAACAATTCAGAAACTGATCACCGTAATTTTTACGCACGATTCGATGGTGAAGAGTGGAAGTGGACATATATCGGTAAAGCCGGACCAAAAATGTATGACGACGAACAGGACTATACCGGTCTGGGGGCGCTTAACCCTGATGATCCGAACAGAATTTATATCTCTTCACCATTCAATCCCGGGGATGATAACAGTACGCCAAAAAAACGTGAAATATGGCGGGGCACGACCGATGATCACGGTGAAACATGGGAATGGGAACCGGTCACCGCCAACTCTTCCGAAGACAATTTCCGTCCGATTATCCCCAAATGGAAACCGGGCAAGGAAGCACTCCTCTGGTTCCGCGGAACCTATGAAACCGCACAGATTTTCAGAACAAACATCGTAGGAACTTTTTACGACTATGAGGTCCCCGTTTCGGCACAAAACAACAATAGTGTAAACAAAAGCCTGAATACAAAAGTCGGGTTCAGTGCACATCCGACAGCCGGTACACGCCAGATGACGTTGCAGTATACCGTTGCGACCCCGGCCCGGGTTTCACTCAGGATATTCTCTCTTGCAGGACAGCAGGTGGCAACACTGCTCGAAAAGAACGAGAGCGCCGGGGCCCATTCGCTTTCGTGGGATTTAAACGGTATTCCTGCAGGAACCTACCTCGCACGACTCTCTATCGGAGGAGTTGCGCAGTATGAGCGGATCAGCGTTCAGTACTGAAAAGGTAGTAAATTAAGTTTTAAGGCCTCGGAGTAGTTTCTCCGAGGCTTTTTTTATATATATGAAATACGGCCACTCGGAGGCCAAGGCGATGCATCGAGCACAGTCGAGGTGATGGCCGGAGAGGACGAACGAAGCGCAACGAAAATCGGACCCCTCCAGAGTATTTGCGAAATTAAGACCCTGAGGTCCCAGGGAGTGGTTAGGGGTTCGAGTCTACCCCATGGTACCAAACAAAAAAGCCCCGAACCAATCCGAAGCTATATGCAGATTTCCAAAAGCTATAAAGAATACCCCAAATTCTGCAACTTTAAACTCATTGCAAGTGAACTCACTTGAAAAGCATCAGCAAGATTCGCGATTGGATCGTCGTCATCCTCAGCGTCTAAAAGTTTGCCTTCATATTTTTCCAACTCTCTTTTAACCATAGCGGTTGGCATTAACATTTCAGCAGCAAATCTGTTCGCTTCTATTTCAATAGGGTAAATGGCCTTCTGTGAATCAGCATCCCTGAAAAACGTTTTCTTATCGTTGTCAATATGAGTCCCCTTTGTTTTGTGAAGTACATAATGACCAACCTCATGAGCTATTGAAAAACGTTGACGTTTAGGATGATGATTTTCATTAACTAAAATAGTAGGAGCCTGAAGGTCCTCATCAACACTCAAGACAGCAGATATTTCATCTGGCAAATCCTCACGAACGACACATATACCACACTGTTTTTCAGCAATATCCTCAATGGGTATTTTTGTTCCTTCCAACTTATGATCCAACATATACTCAAGAAGTATCCTTTGTGCTTCTTTTTGCGGGGTTGCTCTTCTGGCCAACATACGTTACCCCTTTCTTTTATTTAATATATTTTCGACTTCCTGACGTGCTTTATCTGAGATTGTATCGATGGATACCGGATCAATGGATGCAGCTGGTTTAGATAATGGTAATAAATCAAATACTGTTACCTGTAATGCTTCAGCAATTGAATACAGTCTATCTATCGGTAATTTTTGTCTGCCACGTTCAATGTGTACAATTGACGTACGCGTTAACCCACAAGTTTCCGCAAGACTCTCTTGGGTCAATTTTCGTTTATTCCGGAGTTTCTCGATCTTTAATCCGATGGCCTGGTATAATCCATCATCTCTTTTGCGACGGTTCATTTTCACCCTCAAAATAATTATAACATAACCCTCCAGACAAGATAAATTACTATTGTGATTACTATTCACCCTTATACAGTGTTCTTTATATATTGACTTCTTTGTATAACATACGTATTTTTATTACAACATATTGTATTTGAGTCTCTGTATCAGCCCAATGTGTGCATCTATACAGTAGCTCATATTTTCATGAATTTCAACATTAATGTTCAAAATAGGAAGGAGATCGATGGTTTATAGGAGGTAAAAACAGTCGGTAGAGTAAATTTTTCACATTTAAAAAAAAGGTGACTTTATGAAGAAAACATTTAAACCCGGTAACGAATGCCCCCGTTCAGGACAGTATTTGATCCAAGGGACAAGAGCAGAAAGAACTGTTGTAAGAGGGGAACGGTTTCCGCCAACCCCACATAAAGGGCAGGCGTACCGCTTAGTAGATCCAACGAAACATTAAAAATGGGTCTTTTAAGCTGCAACTTAAAAGACCCGGAACTCTTTAACTTGTATTGGTGTGAGCCACCGATAGTAAGATATATCGGTGCTCCTATTTTAAACAACCTTAATCATAGGAGTATATATGAAAAAAACAATATTTTTAACCCTCATAGCCTTAATTCAATGTACTTATGCCCAATGGTTTGATCCACAAACCATCCAGACAACCGTTTTAATCGAGAAAATGGTTGAAAAAAATAAATTGAGCCCGCATGGGACCGGATTTTTACTTTACAATTATCATAACCCGAAAGAATATGCAGTTATTACCTGTGCTCATCTAATAAAAGGTCGTAAAGAAATATTTGTTCGTATGAATATTGATAGCAGCATATTGAGTAATTTTAAAAAAGAAAAAGTAGCGGCAATTTTTGCCGGTAATAAATCCTGGATGATTCGTGAAAACAACCTAATCTTAAAGATCCAGTTAAATCGAGCCCCTCCAACATTCGTAATAGATACCCTTCTTGATATTGGTGCCTTCTTAATAAATATACCGATAGCGGCAATTGTTGAAGACTCTGCTAAAATAGCCATGAAAGTAGCTAGCAAACTGGGAATACCAAAGAGTCAAATTACATACAGAAAAGAATTAAAGCTCGGTGACGAAGTTTATTTTATAGGATTTCCATTTAATCTCGGGGCAGATAATACTATCTCGCCTATTGTTCGATCTGGTTCTATTGCATGGTTGCCTTTAAACCATTCGTTCTTTCTTCTCGATGCGCTATCCTATGGTGGTAATAGTGGGAGTCCAATTTTTAGTAAAGTACTTTTTGGAACTAAAGTTGGGCATATGGAGTGGGATCCACCAAAACTTGTCGGAATGATAACGGGTCATCACGGAATGAAAATTGAAAACGTATTAACTCAACCCGATACGACATTGCTTAAATTTGAAAAAGGAAGTGTTGAAACCAACTTCGGTTTAGCGACCTGTGTCTACATGGACGATATCTTACAACTGGTGAATAAATTAACTAACGATATGGCTATGCAATATCATTAAGCATTAAAAGCGATCCATAAATACTCTTTATGGATCGCTTTATATATAATTCCATAAACAGCATTATTCAAACAGCACTGAATTCAACAGATGAAATTTGCATTAATCAATAAAATAAAGGCTGAAGCGACAAAAGATTCCAAGGGCTTCTGCCCTTATTGTGGGGCAGAATTAATTGCCAGGTGTGGTGATGTGAAAATTCATCATTGGTCACATAAGGGACACCACAATTGTGATCAATGGTGGGAAAGGGAGACTACCTGGCATCGCTCCTGGAAAAATTTATTCCCCGTTACCTGGCAGGAAATCATTCATCGCGATAAAAATGGGGAAAAACATATAGCAGATGTTAAAACTCCAGATGAATGGGTAATAGAATTCCAGCACTCCTTTTTAAACCCTGAAGAACGTCGAGCTCGAACTGCTTTCTATGGCAAACTAATCTGGGTGGTTGATGGCACAAGACGAAAGAACGATATACCTCAATTCTCGAAAACATTAAATATGGCCAGGCCTTTTGGAGGGAAAGCAAATATACGGCGAGTTCCTTCGAATGAGTGCAGGTTATTGCAGGAATGGGAAGGTAGCCATACTCCCGTTTTCTTCGATTTTGGCGGTGATCAGCTCTGGTGGCTTTTAGACAGCCCCTCTAAAGGGGTGGCATATGTTGCTCCGTTTCTTCGTTTAGAACTAATTCATATACACCGTGCCGGTGAGCAGAAAAACATTCAATCGTTTGACCAATTTGTAAGTGATATTGGTAAATTATGTACAGATAACGAGGCTCTTCTACGCAGAGTGAGGCGTTAAAAGGAACATACGGCATCAACACTATTCTCTCGAGGGATCAGGTTTTTTTATCCGAGGATTCAAATTAAATGAATACAGGTTGACGGGATAGCGCTGGTTCCAACAGCCCAGATAGTATCAAGTGTTGAAATACATAGTAAACGAATTTTCGGTTTCGCTGGTTTCATAGGAGCCTCCTTCTTTTTATTTGGGACTGACAAGACCGCAAAACGTATTACTACGAGCAAGAAAAGGACTGCGAAGCCAACCGCTATTACAGGCCCGGAGCCTGTTGCCGCCAAGCCCATCAGCCTGTATTCACTTTCTTATCGGCAAATTCTTAATAAATATATTTCAATAATCTGTTAATACTTCAATTAATAATCAGCTAATACTTTTAAGGCATTAATAAGCAGCTAACACGTTCGGACGCGCTCGAAAACAACAGCACAAAGCAGGTTGGTCCAGTAAGTAGCTTCCATCGTTAGGCGTGAACCTGGCCATTTCTGGACTTAAATTATTTATTTGACTGTTATTTGACTGAGATCCCTCAGTTGAAGACCCTAAAAGCACAACTCTTTTATTTTCAGCACCTTACAAACAACCACCTTTTTAACTGTTATTTGATCAAACAGTAATATATTCAATACGGGGTGATATCATCCTTTTAACGTACTCACATGTTTTAAAGCTTATTTGATTGTTTTAGCTAATTACTTTAAAAGTTGAAAATTTTAAAAAAAACTGATCTATTTTTAAAACAAATGGTGACAATAATACGAAAACATTGTAAAATTGTCAATAGTTTTTTTTGTTTTTTTTACACTCTCAGATATGGAAACAGTTATATTACAACCGTAAGCAATATTTTTTAGCGGTATGTAATTTGCTTATCTTTCCTGAAAATGCTATTATGTTGATTTCTTTATTGAATGATACATCAGCAGGGTCGCTACCAAAAATAATGTTTTTAAATTATTATTTAAGTATAGCTCGTTACCTCATTAGAAGCTAAGGAGGATGGCTATGAGATATTATGATACTTTTATAAAAAACATCGAAAAAAAGTCAGGTCTATCACTTTCTGAAATAAATTCCAAAGATCCTTGTGAGATCAGAAAGCATTTTAACAAAAAATTTGGGTTCAAATTAAAAATACTTTCTGAATTTCCTTTTATTGGTAGGGGCAATGTTCTTAGGGATAATTTATATAGCAACGAAAAAATAAATAAAGAAATAGATATTATTCTAAAAACCTCATAATCATGCCATTCGAAAAAGTATTTGAGTTTTACCGCACAATACTTAAACCAATATATGTTGAGATTGAAGCAAGAGGAAACACTCTTCCTGTAGAACTTCTATTCGAAACACACGCCACGCTAGACCATTTAAGCAGAAGTGACATTGCTGATTCTAACCCTGAAAGATGCGAGGACAAAGCGCTATCACATTTAAAGCGTGGTGCATTGGATGCATTTAAACTCAAACTGAAATACGCTAATGAAGACATAAGGAAATTTGATTCGTTAAAAATAGATTTGTCTCTTATTGACAATGGTGATTTTTTAAAAAACTACTATGCATTAAAACAGAAAATAAAAACCACAGCACAAAAAGCACGGCTTGAAGAAAAAAAAGCCGGTGACTGCAATGGTAACAATAGTAATATAGAAGAAGCTTTTGATAATTGGATGGAAGTCTCTACATACATTGAAGAAATAAATGAGCAATACATACTTTCAGAAAAGGTTGATTGGGCAAAAAGAAAAACATTTAAAATAATTAGTACTCAAACGGTATTTGCGTTTATTATCGGTATCATTACAAGTATTGTCGGCGGTATTATTTTAAATTCTATTGATGTGATTAACATTAAAATTCCGGCAGAAAAAAATAATTCAGCAATAATTGACAGCAGCTCAGCTAAATAGATTAAATCCTACTTTCCGGCATTATATTTCTTCCGTTCGGCCCTCAAAAAGTATATTTATACCATAGAAAACATCGTTTTTACCCACCAGTTTTCCTCGATTTTCCAGTCACACTTTCAGTCACACAGACACGAAAACAGTCACTTTTTTGCTACAGATTGTTACAGTATAATACACTTTTCGGGCTATTTTAAGAATAAAAACACCTAAAACCAGTATTGCTCCAAATAATTCAGCTGCTTAAATACGGCCACTCGGAGGCCAGGGCGATGCACCGAGCACAGTCGAGGTGATGGCCGGAGAGGACGAACGAAGTGAGGCCCGAAGGGCGCGGAGGCTGGACGCCGAAGCGCAACGGGAATCGAACCCTCCTGAGTATTTGCGAAATGGAGCCCCTGAGGTCCCAGGGAGTGGTTAGGGGTTCGAGCCCAATACTCCGGTAACAAACAAAAAGCCCCGGCTTTCACCGAGGCTTTTTTTATATATATGAAATACGGCCAAAGGGAATCGAACCCCTAACCTTCTGATTCGTAGTCAGATGCTCTATCCAATTGAGCTATGGCCGCAAATTTCAAAGAATTGCTCTGTATAGCTTAATAAAGATACTTTTTGAAACCGAATATGGACAACTATTATTAAATGCCATCTTCCTGATACCTGCAATTACTTGAAAAAATCGAAATATATCCCAGGCAACCCGGCAAAATCGTCTTTGCTTACCGCCCGGCCCCGCACCCACTGTTTTTTACTCTCAGAACAGCACTAACGACCGTTTTGTTTCTTCATGCATCGAAATACCCGGCAGCACACCCTGCTCCACCACAGTGTGAGGAACCCTTCCAGATACTGGAATCCGGGAGTATATTTCAAATAATCAATTCCACCATCCGGAACAGCACTCCATACACCAGACAACAGGCGAGCAATTTGTGTCTTTTCTCCGACAGGAAAGGCACTTACAGGAAAAAAAAACGGTGAGCACATCCCGTTTCCCGTAATGACGATATGCAGGTCAGCAAGTTTGGCAAGGTGTCCGGAAATCAGGGTGCAGGTGCTCCAAAAACCAACGAACGGAATGAAAACATTATGAACAGTGAAGAAATCACCCGCAAAATCAACCAGGACCTCCCGAGGGTTCCTGAACTTGAAGCGGAAATTACAAAGATTATCACTCCTCCCGTTATCGGAACGTTTACCGGAATGAGCGGAAAAGAACGGCAACTATGGATAATCGGTAAAAGTGAGGGATATTACCTTACCTATGACGAAACTACCGGGCGATACGGACTGGGATACAAAACGATTCAGGATGAACTGGTGTTCCTGCGCAGTGCGGGGAGTATCAGTGATGCCTATACGTTGCTGATGACCGATTGAACGTGCGCCCGCGACGACATCTTATTCATGTTCATTTTTGCCCGGTTTCAGCTGAAACGTTTTTATGGACAAACCCTTAATTGAAAAAAGCGAAATACATGGCAGGCTGTCCGGCAAAGCCGTCTTTACTTACGGCCCTGACATGATAGAGCACTATTGATGCAGGTTCACCGGCGCTGTTGCGGTACAGCTCTGCAGACTCCGGGAGTGGATGCTGCAGGGAATCGTTAAACGTAGAGTCGATATAAAACGTATCCACAACCGGTGCATCAACAATTCTCACCATAGCACCGGAGACCTCATCCTGACGGTAAACATAGAAACCCGATACCAGAGAAGTATCGAGATGTTCCCACCTGAGCGATACGATACGGGTAACCTTGTCACATTTACTGTAACTCTCAAAATTATAGATTCCTGGTATTCCGACCGACGGAAACACCAGGGTATCTAAAGAGGTGGTTTCCCGGGAGATAACGCGAACGCCGGATTTCTGTATGATGATATAGGGATCCCAGCTTGCAATGAACGTCAGATCGTAAACACCTTCGGCCATTACCTTGAAGGTTAGCCTGGTGCCTGATGCATCATAATCACCAACCACCCCGGTGAAGTTGAATTCTCCGTTTATGAGAATGGCGCCATCGGGTTTGAGCAGAGGGAAAACCGCCTGAATTCTCCCCGGTTTTTTAAGTATTCCCTTAACATGAACCACCGAATCATTAACAATGGAATCAATCAGGACACAGAGCGAATCTGATTTGACGCCGTGAATACAGATCCGCTCACACTGCAGCGACTCTTCGAAACGGAACGTACCATCAGCGTTTGTACTCTTTGTCAACAATTCGGCAGCGCCACAGCTTATCGCACCGTCAAGCAAATCGGTATTGTCTGATCGGGGTCGAAGATACACCGTGGCGCCCGCAGCTGGAGTGGTTCCATCCTCCTGATACAGGACACCTGTTACGATATTGCCGTTGCCGGTTGCCACAGGAACAGCGGATGTACCTGCGGGATTTTTAATGCAACTTAACAGAGATACTGTTCCGACACAAAAAAGGAGAGCAACTACGTGAACATTCCGAAAACTGGCCATAACAAACTCCTTTAACCACCGGGGAGAGAATTGTTGCCATCCGTCACTCTTCGCACAGCACTAACCACCATATTTATTCCAGCACGGAGTTGATTACCGACCGTTTTGTATCATCGTGCATGGAAATTCCGGGAAGCACATACCATGAGCCTCCGGTATTATCGCGAATGGTGGAATCCTCGATTCGAATATCCCCTGAATGGTCATTAGTGACAAAGAAAATCGCGGATCCGTACGCGTTGACCTCATTCTTTTCGATCAGTGTTCCGAAAACAGAAAGCGTCATGGTGTTGCCGTCATTGTAAATCGCTCCCCCGCTGCCACCGCCGGGAGTTCCACTTTGCGCCGGATTTCCCCCGTTGCCAATCGCCCGGTTGTGCGAAAAGAGGCAGTTGATTATCGTCCACGAGACCCCGATACTGCTGATACCCCCGCCGTTGGCTCCGACGTTACCCAATCCCTCTGCACCACCGAAGGTCGTGTTGACCACATAAACCGGACGGTTTTCGAACTGACTGAATACCCGTACCGCCGCCCCGCCGACGTCAGGTCCGGAATCCGCACAGACATTGTTGAAAAAGCGGCAATTGACAATTTTAAATATTCCTCCGCGCACCCAGATTGCACCACCACCGTCGTATTCAGTTTCATTTTTGGAATTGCCCTCAATGAACGTCAGGTTCTGAACCGTCAGACGGGGGTGATCCTGATTCTGGCAGTGCGATGTTGTCCAATGCTGCACTGAATCGCAGGTATTCATATACAGTATCCGCGTTGTACCGCCGCCACTCAGGGTTACCAGCCCTCCACCGTCAATAACAACATCGGTATTAGCATCGTTAACTACTTTGGCCGGTGCACTGAGGGTTATTGTTGTTGGTTGATTTCCGCAATCAAATACGATAACACCTCCCTGAGCAACGGCATCGATAAACGCTTCCGGCGTACAACTCTCCGGAGTACCGGTCCCAATGACATAATCGGGATTGGTGATATCCCCGGGCTCTGCTTCCGGAGGTATCGGGTAGTGACCGTCGGGATTACCGAATGCACTGTCGAGAAGTACCGTGATGTCAAAAGTATGATAGCTGTCAAGAAGTACCTTTTTTACCAGATACCCGTTTTTTTGGGCGATTAGTGTATCGACAACCTCTGCAGACATTTTTTTTGCCTGAAGTGAACCAGCTCCAGCCGCGGCAAACTGGTTTACGCTTCTCACCATAATGCCATCAGTAAGGAAAACGGTCCTGTACGTGTAGACTTTGTTATTGCAGGAAATCCGTACAACCATAGCTCCTGAATTACCCTTTGGCAGTAACAGGTATTTTTCGGTATGCAAATCTGAAATCCGGATCGACCCCAGCATTTTCCCATCGATCGAGAAAACAGCAACCGATCCGTAACCATTGTTACGATCCCGATAAAAGGTAATACCGTTTCCATTCAGTGTAAATGGAAGTGGCGAAGCATCGTTAGCGGGCAATTGAATGGCAGACGCACCGGACAACATGAACGTTCCATCATCAGAGGTTGTTGCCGACACAGCGGGTACCCCAGCCAGCCGGATGGTGACACCGGCAATTCCGGTAAGACTCCCTGCCTTTGTCACGATTCCCGACAATTCCACCGACTGCGCCGGGGCAGAGCCTGAAAGATAAAACAGCACAGTTACGATGATGAATGAACGAAACATAGTGACTCCTGCGTAGTATTTTACCATACCTTACCAAATAAACAACTGTATGTTACCCCTGCATCGCCAGCTTTTTTCATTCAGCCCCTCCCTCCATCCTTGAAAATGATGATGTAGGAACAAGCATTTTCGACTTCCGGGTCATCCATCAACACGCCATATCAAACATGATCTCCACACCCCTGACACCGTTTAAGGATCAGGCGTCGTTTTATCGGACGCTCATTTTGCGTTTAATCATTGATTATTCATTTAAAAAAACAGTACGGGACAAGCTCAAACGGTTAAATAACAGACAGCAACCCGGTAAATTTCCACTATGTGACCAACGTCACAGACTGAAGCTGCGGAACATTTTATGTTTGTTACTGAAAACTGCGCAGAAAAGATTCATTTCACCCTGAATGTTTTTATGCCGCAAAACGTAAACAGTATACAACGCTTTTACGGACATCTTTCCCACTCTGATGTCCAAGTCCGATGTAGTCGGATAGAATGGTGCTGGTAAACCATGAGCATTGATTTCAAACTGTACGGCTTTGAGATAACCGTCATACTTTCGTGGTACAAGTATGTGAAAAACAATACGGTACTAATCGGTGCCTTTGACCCGTTGCTTCCTCTGGAAGAGGGGCTCGTGAGCAAACTGGAACGTCACGAGAACGAGGCGGGAACCTTTACTGAAACAGAAATTGAAATTATCTGCAGCTGGATGAACAGAGCGGTCATCGGGCGATACGGCAGTGATGAACACCTGTTCGGTTATGAGCGACGCGCCTACCTGAAATTACAGGCACGGGAAGGTGTTCCTGTCGAGTAACATCGAGTAACAAGGTATCCGCACCTCTCACACCCGCATACAGCACCGCTTGAACTTCTTCCCGCTTCCGCAGGGACATGGCGCATTGCGTCCGATCCGATCACCTGAAAACCCCAGAAGCTTCTGAAAATTCACCCCGAAGCTGCTGCTCTCATCCTGCTGAAATGTTGTTGACAGAATCTCGTACATCTCGGGGTGTTTCCGCTTCATCACATCCGGTTTTTCAAAAAAATACTCGGTAGCTACCGCAAAAAACTCCGATTCACTTGTAGCCCCGTAGGTATCGATATCTGAACGATTATCAAAAACAGCTTTGATTTTGTTTCCAACCAGTTCAACCCAGCGGTCAACAAGTTCCGGCGGCATAATCGCCCGGGGTATTCCGTCAATCTCGCCGTCCGCGTGATCAAGCACATGGGCGAACTCATGCACTCCCACATTTTTCCGGTCATTCATGTTCCGGAACCCCTGGAGCAGACTCGTTTTGGAGAGCACCATTTTGCTGCTGTCGCCACTGGTTTCCACCTGCCCCAGTACCACATTCCCCTGTTTTCCCACCTCCGGGTTGATCACCTGATCGGTTACGATAACCCCGCTGAGATAATTGAAATTCCACCGTTCAAACGACAGTGTGAGCATCACGGCGCTCGAGGCGACAAGTATCTTAACAATATCATCAACATCGGTCTGGTACCCGACGATCGGTTTGGTCAGAATGAAACGATGCACCCGCTCTTTGAACCGTTCCTTTTTTTCGGGAGTGAGAACGAGGTACATCCCGACGTGACTTTTCAGAATTTTTTCCCATTCCTCCGGAAAACCGGCTTTGATCTGACGTTCTACGTTTCGTTCGCTGCCGGAAAACGCCAGATAGAGAAGTATACCTACACCTACAATAAGAATAAGAGGAAGCACATTACGCACCTTTCAGTGAAAACACCCTGACACCGGACAGTAGTAATGCCCGCACCGACATATCTATTAAAATAGATACCGATCAATGATGCAGTAGCAACAACTGCAAGGATCTACGTACGTATCTGACCATCTCATATACCTATCAACCTTTCATTTGTAACAATTCTTCTTTCGAATACGTCTAATAACAATTATGACCCGAACTGAAAAATTGGAGTATTATTCCACTCGATAACCACATTTTTGCAATGGACAGCCTGTATATGCACTATAGCTATTTCACATACGTATATTTCTTTTGATCGTACCGACTTAAGAACTATCATTGTTCTATTGCCTCCCATTTCCGTATCGGGGAATGATGTCCACTACCAGATTACTCTTTTTTCCGATTATAACCGGTGCATTTGTCATTGGCGCCGCTCCCGTTACCGAACAGCAGGCACTGCTCAGCGCACTTGAACACCGGTACGAAGTACGTATTCTCCATCTGGAAACGCAATCGGATTCTCTCAAAACGGAAACGGAAAAGGCACCGTGGCTTCCGCAACTATCCGTTAAAACACAACTGTCAGCCATTCCTTTCGACTCCACCTCAGTAACCCATAACGGTAACGCACTGTCCTACCTTTCGGGCAGCAGCAGTTCGCTGAAAAACGACAATTCCATTTCCGTGTCACAACACCTGCCGGGAGGAGGCACGATCGGCGGCAGTGTCAGCCTGGACAACACTGTGGACCTTGAACATACCGATTCGACCACGCGGGCAACGGCCTTACAGCTCGAAGTTACCCAGCCGCTGCTGCGCAATGCGTGGTGGGCTGACCCGGTGGCAACAGACATCACGCTCGCCCGTCTTGACCACGAACGGTTCACTTGTGCGCAGCAGCAGCGGATGCTCTCGTACGGATCGGATATCCGGACCCGCTTCTGGAATCTGTACGAAGCGCAGGCACTTGTTGACCTCTACAAACAGGAAACCGCCTATGCAAAGGAGCAGTTTGCCACGGAACGCACCCGTGTTGCACTCGGCATGGCGCCTCCGATTGATACGCTCTCGGCGAAGCTCACGTATATCAATTCCACCGCCCGTCTGCATGACGCGTTATCCGACCTGCTGCAACTGCAGGAGGAACTCGCCTTTTACAGCGGCATCAACGACAGTGCGATCACCATCGACAGCACGATTGTCATAGCAGTACCTCCCCTGCCGCCGCCCGATACGATGATTGCCATGGCGGAACGGTTCGATCCGCAGTTGCGGATATTCAGTGTCGCCGCAAAGCGCCTCGCGCTGCAACGCCGGCTCACCCGCAACAGTCTGCTTCCAAATGTCGCGCTCAAGGGTTCGCTGCAGCGTTCCACCGACGAAAAGAGCTCCACCCGGACCAATTATTTTGTCAATAACAGCGTTATCAGTCTTATTGCCTCCTACGACCTGCCGACCCGCCCCCGAAAGATAGCCCTGCAACGCAATGCAATCGATGCCGACATCAACAAACTTAATCGGGAAAACCACCGGGAGCAGCTCCGTCTGCGGATAGCTGAGCTTCACCGTTCATGGGAACGCGAACGGCGGGCCATAGAAATCGCCGAATCGGCACAGAACGTCGCACGGCAGGCGCTCACCGCCGCACGTGAAGGTTTTTCGGTGGGCACCGTGGACCGGCTCTCTCTGGTAAAGGCCGAAAACGATTACCGCAGTGCCTGTAGTGAACTGCTTCGTAAGCAACTGCTCATGAAACAACTTGAAATAGTATTCGATGAAATTACCGGCGTAACCCTGACCCGTCTTGGAGTGCAACTGCAATGAACGCGTATTCCGGAGTATTCATAGTATTGGTCGTAGTTAGTGGTCTGCTGTGCGGCAGAAAACAGAAGGAATCGGTATACACCGAACGGCACACCATCGGTACCGTCAATCTGCGTGATGTTGTCGTACAGACCGGCGAGGTGCAGCCGGTCATCAAGGTGGAAGTCAAATCCGAAGCGAGCGGAAAGATCGAGACGATCGCCATCCGCGAGGGTGAAAAAGTGGCCCGTGGCGACCTTCTGTTCGTGATCGATTCGAGCAGGCTCACCTTCCAGAAAAACAAACTCGATTTATCGGTGCGAAAAGCACGGCTCGATCTGGCGGTTGCGGAGCGAAACTACAATGATGCGAAAAAACTCTCCACTACTGGAACTGTTTCCAATAAGCAGTTGTTCGACCTCGAAACGAAAAGGAAAGAGGCCGACATCGTTCTGCAGCAGCAGCTGCTCGAACTCGGTGACATCACCTATCAGCTCGGTAAAACCCGGGTTAGAAGCCCGATGGACGGCGTAGTAATCAGCCTGGATGTGGAGGAAGGCGAAATCGCGGTCAGTGCCACTTCGGGATTTCAGGGAGGGACACCGCTTGCCACCATTGCCGACACGAAAAAACTCGAAGTGGTTTCACGCATCGGAGAGGCCGACTATACTCACCTGAAAACAGGCCAGAAGGTATTGCTCAAACCGGAAGCAAACCGGGGAACCTTTACCACCGGGACCATCAACTTTATCGCACTGAGTGCGAAAAAGGAGCAGAGCGACGAACTCGGAACCTTCGAGGTCCGCGTTTCGATTGATTCGCTTATTCCCGGTATCGTGCCCGGTATCAACATCACCACCGAATTCGTTATCATGGAAAAAAAGAATGTTCTCGGTATTCCCAACCGTTTCGTGAAAAAAGGACGAAACGGCTACACCGCTCTCAAAGCTCAAAACGGTTCCACCGAAGCCTCCTCCTTTACACCGGTCCCGATCAAGGTCGGAAAAACCGACTACAGCAACTATGAACTGCTCGGCGGTCTTGAAAAAGGCGATGTCGTTGTGTTTCGCGATTCAACCGGTACCGCCGCCGGCAAAAAACGGGGAAGGGGTCGACATTAATATGTCGTCGATTTCGGTACCGGTACTCAAAACGGAGTCCATCGACAAATACTACCTTCTCGGCAAAGAACGTATTCCGGTGCTCAAAAACATCTCCTTTACCATTGAGCATGGTGAATATGTTTCAATTATGGGCCAGAGCGGGGCGGGTAAATCAACCCTGCTGAACATTCTCGCCTGTCTCGATACTCCCACTTCGGGCAACTACTTTTTCCGGGGAAGCAATATCGCCTCGCTGGGCGAAAACCGTTTGGCCGACATACGAAACCGCGATATCGGGTTTGTATTTCAGAACTTCAACCTGCTGCCGAAGCTGTCGGTGTATGCGAATGTCGAACTGCCGCTTATTTACAACAGCACCCCCCGGAAAGAGCGGCAACGGCGGGTCCGTGAGATTCTCGAACGGTTCGGATTGTGGGAGCGTCACCGGCACAAACCCAACGAGATATCCGGAGGACAGAAGCAGCGGGTGGCGATCGCCCGGGCCCTGGTGAAACAACCTTCTGTTATTTTCGCCGATGAGCCGACGGGAAACCTCGACAGTCATACGACGAGCGAAATACTTTCGGTATTCGATGCACTTTCGCGGGAAGGCAATACCATCATCATCATCACCCATGAACCCGATGTCGCGAGGCACGCATCCCGTTCGCTCCACCTTGTTGACGGGATGCTCTCCACATGAGCGCACTGCGTTTTTTCGGGATTCTCGCGGTCAATTTCCGCCTCTGCATTCTCGAAATCACCTCAAGCCTCTCCCGAACGGCAATCACCACACTGGGGCTCTTTCTGGGGGTCGCATCGCTTCTTGTCAACCTTGCCTTTGTCCGGGGAATGAATGATGATCTCCGTTCCAACATGGAGCAGATCGGCGGGCTTAATATCCTTACCGTCCGCCAGGTCGAAGCGGAAACACCGCAGGAACAGAAACTTTTTCAAAGGTCACCGGGGATCGGATTCGACGCTTTAGATTCGGTCTGCAGCGGTCTTCCCTATATACAGACCGTACTCCGCTCGCATGAACTCGGATGGCAGCGTTTCAGCGGAGCCGGCAACCGGTCGCACGGATATGTTATCGCCTGCGATCCGCTTTACTTTTCCATCTTCAATTACACCGTCGGGAACGGGCGTCTGCTCAACGAGGAGGATATGCGCAACAACGCGCCGGTCTGCATTATCGGCAGCCGCCTCGCGGAACGGCTCTTTCCCGGTCAGGACCCTATCGGCAGTCGCCTCACCATCCGCCGCACGTATACGTTGACGGTCGTCGGTCTGTTCGATTCGAAAAGTATCCGTTCCCGTCGCGATATCGAGTGCTGCATCCCGTTTCCGCTGTACGCATCACGATTCGAAAATGCTGACCGCAACCTCGAATCGGCCTCCATTGTGCTCACCACAAGTGACTCCGCGGAAACGGCAAAAAATACGCTCTTTCAAAGCATTAAAGCCGATCATCGCGGAGTTGAGGATTTTACCATCGAACTGAGTGCCGACAAAATAAAGGAGATGCGCAACGCCTCCATGGCCATGAAAATAGTTCTCCTGTCGATCGCTTTTATTTCACTGCTGGTGGGCGGCATCAGTATCATGAACATCATGTTCGCCACCATCGGTGACCGCATCAGGGAGATAGGCATCCGTAAAGCACTGGGAGCCAGGCGATACGATTTGTTCATACAATTCATTCTCGAGGCACTGCTTGTCTGCTGTTTCGGCGGTCTGCCCGGTATGCTGCTCGGGGCACTGGTGGTATTCGCTCCCGAGGGGATGTTCCCCTATGCACCGCGACTGACCTCCGCGGATTTTACCGTTGCCTTCGGTTTTCTTATCGTGTCGGGACTGCTCAGCGGCCTGTTTCCCGCGTTGCGCGCGGCCTCCATGCAACCGGTGGAAGCGCTGCAATACTGAAAGGATCTGCCGTTTTATGCTGCGACATCTGCAATCAATAGGGGTAGGAATACGAATGTCGTTTGTCGAGATGGGGTCGCACAAGCTCCGTTCCGCGCTTTCGGTCATCGGGGTGATGCTCGGTGTGGCATCACTGGTGGCGATGCTCACGCTTATTGCCGGTATCGACGTTTTCCTCAATCAGAAAATGGGCCGCTGGGCCGGTTCAGTCTGGTTCGTTAATCGTCGCGACGCGACACCACAGGAAAAACTCGCCTGGAGCCGGTCTCCCTCGCTGCGGTTTTCCGACGGGACCTATCTTGAGGATACTTCGGGAAATGTTGCCCACTTTTACCGGATCATTGAACGACGGGAGAATATAGCCATTTCCGGTCAGAGCAGTCGAGCACACCTGAGGGGGATGGATCGCCAGTCCATGCTCGAAGACCTCGAGGAAATGCGCATCATCGAGGGCTCCATGCTTTCTGAAGACGATTTCGTATCCGGTAATGCCGTCTGTATTATCGGCTGGGAACTTGCCGAACGAATCAGGAAAAAGATGCGGCTCTCACGCGAATCCGATACCTCACTTGTCGGGAAACGGTGTGCCGTCGGCAATGTGATGATCACCGTTGCCGGAATTTTCAGTCCCGTCGACCCTGATAACAATCCGTGGCACCTCCGCCGAAGCGTGCTCATGCCGCTTACCGCCATGCAACGGATGATATCCGGGTATGACCCGGATCCCGGATCGGTACGGGTGCAGGTGACCGATGCGAAACGGCTCAAGGCGCTTTTACTCGGCATCACCCCACTCCTTGTCGCACGGCATCGCGGTGTTGAAGACTTCGACACACGAATGGCCGACTGGCTGGAAGAAGTCAGCAGTATGCTCGGCAACGCGGCGCTGCTGATGGGAATCGTATCGATAATTTCTCTTTTGGTGGGAGGACTGAGCATCATGAACGTGATGCTCTCGAGCATATCGGAGCGGATACACGAAATAGGTGTCCGTAAGGCGCTCGGTGCCAAACGGCTGCAGATCTTTATTCAGTTCACCATGGAAACCATCACCCTCAGCGGTACGGGAGGGATTATCGGCATGGTGCTTGGAATGACCCCGCTTTTATTCAGAGAAGCGATTTCACACTCCACCGACGGTGCTGTTGAACCGACACTGTATCTGACCCACCTATTCGGTGTCTGCGGTATTATCGTTGCGGTAGGTATCGTGTTCGGCCTCTACCCGGCGGTAAAGGCGGCACGCATGAATCCCGTTGATGCACTGCGGTACGAGTGACCTACTTGACAACAGATCGCACGGGCGACCTCCGAAGAGTCGTCGACCCGGATAGCAATTCCGGTGAAAGTCGAAGGTTGGTTACTGTCGCAGTAAAATTGCACCACCGCGACAACCGGAAAAAGAATTACTGACGCACCAGGCCGGAAACGGATTCTGTGGCATTGGTAATGCTGGACGTGAGCAGCTATTTTTTATCCCGGAACAAATCAAGAAAGCGGTTCTCGTAGAGCTCGAACAGTTTCCACCGGTCCAGCTCATTCTTAAGCTCAGTTGCTTTATCGCGGTCGGTCGCCGCTTCGGCAAACAGCTGCTCAATCCGGTCCATGATCACGCGGGGGACCTGTTCATCCTCCACCTCGGCGAAATCCAGTTCCTCGTCGCGATTGAGGGAGGGAATAAACTCTTTAATGCGCTCCTCAATCATATCGAACTGCTGATCCATCGCTTCGATACCATCCTGCAGATCAGAAATGTCCAGATCAATAGCGAAGAGTTTCGCAACCACCTTCACCAGTTCCACTGACGCTTTCGGGTAGTTGAGATTGGTGGCATAGGAGGGAATCGTGCCAAGCAAACATGCCGCATCGATCTGCCGGGAGGCAGCCACCCCGAGCAACAACCCGTTAAGCCCGGCGATATACCCGTCGGGCATGGGTATCACACCGTGTTCTTTGACTGAATCGAGCATCGACTGACTGTTGCAGGTAACCAGCGTTACCGAATCCTGCGCATGCGACATCGGTTGTGCAAATGCGGCAAACGTATATATCTGACTCACTGAAAACTGCCGCAGGACATCCAGAAGCATCTTGATAATCATGATACCTTCACGTCCGGAGATCTGCGCATTACTCTCGAAAATTATCAGATCTGGGTTGTGTACCGCATAGAACACACTGGTGGGAATTTCGGGAAGCTGTGCAATGCCGTCCTTGACGACAATGGAGTCAGGAATAAAAAACGGACTCATGTCAATTTCAGCGAAAACATTCGCTTCAAGTTTCCGTCGCAGATAATCAACGGTAATCAGTCCGACATTTCCCATTCCCGGCCAGGCCGCAAGCACGGTCGGCACCGAATCAAACTTTATTTCCTCGAACATTTTCATGCGGCAGACGACCCTTTCAGTTGACCGTTTCTAGTAACACTACGCGATGATGACGATATTATTTCAGGTTTACGGCTTCTGTATGTTATTTTATCACCTATGCTCTTCAAAAACAATACTCTCTTCTGCGCCCCCATGGCCGGTGTCACCGATCCGATCTTCCGAACGATCTGTAAAGCACACGGCGCCGACGGTACGGTTTCCGAAATGGTAAGCGTTGACGGTATCGCCTACGGCGCCGACGCCACCATGGAACTGATGCGTTTCGCGACGGACGAACGGCCGATCGGCATTCAGCTCTTCGGCTCCGAACCGCACCGGTTCGCAGAAAGTACCGCACTGGTTGCACAGCGGTTCTCTCCTGATTTCATCGATCTCAACGCCGGTTGTCCAGTGCAGAAAGTCGTGCGGAAAAACGGCGGATCGTCGCTGCTGAAAGATCTCAAACGATTTGAAGCGATCGTCACCGCAATGGTGAAAGCATCAGCGGTGCCGGTAACGGTAAAATTACGTTCCGGATGGAACAAATACGAATGGGTTGATGTGGAATTCGCCCGTTGCGCTGAACAGTGTGGTGCGCAGGCGGTGATACTCCACCCGCGTTCCCAGACCATGGGATTTTCCGGGCACTCGTTCTGGGAGCGGATCGGAGTGGTAAAACAATCGGTGGCAATTCCGGTTATCGGCAACGGTGATATCTGCAGCGGCCAGGAAGCCGTCGATATGCTGCAGCAAACCGGGTGTGATGCACTTATGGTCGGCCGAGCCGCTTACGGCAACCCCTGGATTTTCAATGAGATCAAAGCCACGCTCAAAGGAACCCACTTCACCCCGCCGTCTTCCGACGAAAAACGGCAGGTCGCGCTCTCACATATTGATCATTACCGGGCAACCTACGGGGAATACCGAGCCTCACGCGAAATGAAAAAGCATATTTCCTGGTATATCAAGGGTGCTCCAGGTGCTTCACAGTGGCGGGACCGGATTTTCAGAGCGGATTCAACGGAAGAATTGCAGTGTGTGGTTAATCGTATATTTGAATAAGTACTATCCTGTTTATTGCACCTATACACTACCCGAGCCGACGTAATCACCCTATGACCGAAGCACGTACCGCACTCATTTTCGACATCGACGGCACTCTCATCGACAGTGAACATATCGACGGCACCCTCTTTGTCCAGGCCGTAAAAGAGGTCCTGGGAGATATCCGTTTCGCCGACGACTGGAGCAACTACACCAAAGTGACCGATGTCGGTATTCTGAACGAAATTCTTGAGTTCAACGGAATACCTCCCGATCCCCAAAAGATTGCCTCTGTCCGGGAACGGTTCCGTGTCCTTCTTGCCGGCTATTTCGCTTCGGGAGGCATCTGTCCTCCGCTTCCCGGAGTCCCCGCATTTCTCCGTCTGATAACGGCGACTCCCGACATCAGGCTCGGTATCGCCACCGGTGGATGGGGAATTACCGCAAGAATGAAGCTCGCCTCCGCAGGAATCTCTGTTGACGAAATCCCGCTCAGCAGCAGCGAAGACAGCGATGACCGTACCCTGATCATGCGCCACTGCCTCGAATACATGGGTGGCCCGTTTACAAGAACCGTTTACATTGGCGACGGCATTTGGGATCGCAATGCCTGCCGTTCGCTTGGCTGGCACTTTATCGGTATCGGTCCGAAGCTGAAGGAAAAGTGCGACCTCTGGTTTGAGGATTTCACCGATATTCCGGCGCTGCTGTCGGCTATTCATATCGGGCAGGGGTAATGAAGTGGCGGGTTTGAAACCCGCCCGTACAAATACGCCCGAATATCCATCCTTACAGCAAATCCATCCCATCTGATCATCTCATCTGAGCGGATTTTATCCGCTGCCTCGTCTATCCGGTGTACGAACCCAACCTGGTATCCCGAACAAGGAGTGTACTTATGTATCTGCACCGAGTATTCAGACGCCACACATCCCTTCCGCTCACACTTGCAGTTGTTCTTATCACAGGAACATTTTCCCCGGGTTTCTCCCGCGAACGACCGCGTAGTGACCGACGCCCCGGGTCAGCTCAGCACCGTACAGCGCATCAGCGACGCCCACAGAGGGTACAAACTCAGCGTCGAACAACACGGCAGCGACAACCACATCGAGTGGAAACCCGGCGCCGGACGATGCGGAACAGACACTACTCGTACCGACGTGGACGCTGGTTCTCCGTCACTCCGCGAGCACGCATTGCTGTTGGAGCCCCCTTTGGAGCGCTGGTACTGTCAATTCCCGGTATTTTCAGAACCGCAGTGTTCGGTGGACTGACCTACTATTACTGCGACGGCGTGTTCTATCACCGTCACGCTCACGGATACGAAATTGTGCGCCCGCCACGTGTCCGTTATCTTCCGCACGGCGCACGACGCGTGGTAATCGGGGGATGCGCTTACTTCCATCACGATACTTTTTACTATCGTTACCACCGCGGATTTTTTGAAGTATGTGAGCCACCCGTTGCCGTTACCGACGTTGATGACGCCACCGTTGCCATCACCACCATCATGATTGAAAACAGCAACGGGTCGCGCACTCCGGTAAACCTTGAACCCATGGGCAGCAACCAGTGGAAAGGCCCCCAAGGCGAAATCTACGATGGTATACCGACTGATGATCAGTTGCGGGACGCGTACGGATTCTGAGACGGGCGAGAATGTAGGGACGGGTTTCAAACCCGCCCCTGTTACGGCAATTTCGACAACAATTTTACCGACTTCACCTCTTTATTCGCCAGGCGAACCCCTCCCGCCTTGACACCTTTCACCAGAAAGTCGCTGATGGCGAAGTACTCTTCGAGCACTTTGAGGCGTGGCTTCGGTTTGTACTCGCACTGTACGAACTGCCCCTCATCGGTGGAAAGCTTGAGTACCGTGCAGTTGTCGGGGATAATCGAGTACCCTTTATTGAGGATGAATTTATCGATGCGACACCGCTTGAGGTAGGGATACCCGGTCGCATTGTCGCGGTAGACAACACTGAACACGAGGTCTTTGTCCACGAACCCGCAATGAAGCATCCCCTTGTCAACAAACAGTTTATCCGGCGCATCGACTACTGAATAGGCTCCGCTTTTACGGATTACCAGTATGCGATCATACGCGGAAACATCAAAGAGAACGTTCCCGTTCACCGCATGGCCAAGATACCCGGTATCGCGATCGTAGCGCATTTTGAGATTACGCTGCGCGGCCTCGCGGACATCCACTTTTTTAAGTGATACAAGCTCGGTTTTACGTTGGTACTGTTCGCCGTATTTAGCGATCAGATTTTCAAGAAATCCGACCGCAAAATCAACAATTGCCGCAAGGAATTCCTTTATCTCTTTGAGCCGTTTGTTGATCTCCTGCATCTCTTTGCGTGCCCGGTTGATATCGTAGGCACTGATCCTGCGGATCGGAATTTTCAGCAGGGTCTCGACATCCTCAACGGTTACCTCCCGCCGAATTTCCTTCGCGAATGGCTTGAAACCATCTAGTACCGCCTTAATAACGGCATCGGCGGTTTTCATCTCTTCGATACGCTTGTAAATTCTGTTTTCAATGAAGATCTGCTCGAGCGTTTTGGCATGCAGTTTATCTTTGAGCTTACGCTCCTCGAGTTTGAGCTCCGCCCTGAGAATTTCAACCAGCCCCCGGGCATTCTCCTCTATCACCTGCGAAACCGTCATCTGCACCGGCCGGTCATCCCTGATCACCATCAGGTTGACGGAAATCGACGATTCACATTCGGTAAACGCATAGAGCGCGTCCACCGTTTCGCTGGTATGCACCCCGCGGGCGAGACGCACTTCGATCTCCACCTGCTCGGCGGTGAAATCACTGATCCCGGCAATCTTAAGTTTTCCCTTTTTTGATGCCGATTCGATAGAGGCGATGAGTGATTCGGTGGTGGCCCCGAACGGGATTTCCCGTATTACAATTCGTTTTTCGTCGCTGGTATCGAGTTTCGCC
Source organism: Chitinispirillaceae bacterium (assembly GCA_050304135.1). Classification (GTDB taxonomy): domain Bacteria; phylum Fibrobacterota; class Chitinivibrionia; order Chitinivibrionales; family Chitinispirillaceae; genus JAFGNB01. Next base: position 57,396 of record JBNLDC010000008.1, read on the forward strand.
CGAACGAGTATCTTACCGTTCCCTTCCTCGTACTCCGATACGTCGGCAAGCCCCCCGGTAACGAAATCAGGAAAGAGCAGCAGCTGTTCTCCCCGCAAAACGGCGATTTCCGCTTCGAGCAGTTCGATGAGATTATGCGGCAGAATACGTGTGGACATACCCACCGCAATTCCTTCGGTACCGAGTGCGAGCAGTACCGGCAGCTTGGCCGGCAGCACCACCGGTTCGCGGTTGCGACCATCGTACGAATCAATATAATCGGTGATTTCCGGATTGAAGAGGGTATCGCGAGCAAGCGGGGTGAGGCGGCATTCAATGTACCGCACCGCCGAGGCGGGATCTCCGGTGTAAATGTTCCCGAAGTTTCCCTGCTTGTCAATAAACAACTCTTTATTGGCGAGAGCGACCAGCGCATCACCGATCGAAGCGTCACCGTGCGGATGATACTTCATGCACTGCCCCACAACGTTGGCGACCTTGTGAAACTTGCCGTCGTCAATCTCACGCAGGGTGTGCAGGATACGCCGCTGTACCGGCTTGAGACCGTCGGTGACATGCGGGATTGCCCGCTCCTTGATAACGTACGAAGCGTACTCCAGAAAGTTATGGTCATAAAGATTTTTTATGTAGGCCATCAGCGCAGATTCCCCATTATATATTCACGCCGGTCGGGCGTATTTTTTCCCATGTAAAAATCGAGCGTTCCGGGAATGTTTTTTACAGATTTGATAGTTACTTCCACCAGCCGCATGTCGTCCCCGATAAATTGACCGAATTCTTTCGGAGAAATTTCACCGAGACCTTTGAAGCGCGTCACCTCGGGATCACGAAGCTCTCTGCAGTTTTTATCCCGTTCCTTCTCGCTGTAGCAGTACCTGGTTTCCTTCTTGTTGCGTACACGAAACAGGGGGGTTTCCAGAATATACACATGCCCCGCCACCACCAGTTCCTCAAAGTAGTTGAGGAAAAACGTCATGAGAAGGTTACGGATATGAAATCCGTCAACGTCGGCATCGGTGGCAAGCACGATCCGGCTGTACCGCAGGTTCTCGATCTCCTCCTCGATCCCCAGTGCCATCATCATATTGTAGAGTTCCTCGTTCTGGTAGATGGCCGCGCGGTTTTTCCCGAACACATTCTGCGGTTTTCCCTTGAGGGTAAAAATCGCCTGAGTGAGAACATCACGGGAGCTTATGATCGACCCGCCGGCCGACATTCCCTCGGTGAGAAAGATGGTCGAGTTCTCCCCTTTTTTACCGTCATGCAGATGATATTTACAGTCGCGCAGATTGGGAATCTTGATTTCAATACGCTTGGCCGCCTCTTTGGCCTCCTTCTTGACCGCATTGAGTTCGGTACGCAGCTTCTGGTTCTGCACGACTTTTGACTCAAGCTGCCTGGCCACCTCGATATTTTTATGCAGATAATCAACGACCGCCGACTTCACTTCTGAAACCACCCAGCCGCGGATTTCAGTATTTCCGAGTTTATTCTTTGTTTGAGACTCGAAAATGGGGTTTTTAAGTTTGATGGCGATCGCGCCGTTGATGCCTTCACGAACATCCTGACTGTTGTAGTTCTTTTTATAGAATTCGTTGACCCCTTTAAGGATCCCTTCCCGGAAGGCGCTCTGATGCGTACCACCGTCGCTCGTGTACTGACCATTCACAAAGGAAAAGTAGGTTTCCCCGTAGGTCTGCGTGTGGGTAAAGGCGAACTCTAGCTGCCTGCCCTTGAAATAGGCAATGGGATACAGGGTTTTCTCTCCCACCTCACCAAGGAGCAGATCGAGCAGCCCGTTCTTGGATTCGATTTTCTGGTTGCCCAGATACAGCCGCAGCCCCGCATTGAGATACGCGTAGTTCCAGAGCCGTTTTTCGACATATTCGTAATTGAAGGTATACTCACCGAACACCTCTTCGTCCGGGAGAAATTCCACCAGAGTGCCGTTGGTCTCCTTTGTGGCCCCCTTTTTTTTCCCTTTGAGTGCTCCCCGCTCAAAATGAGCCTGGAAATAATGGCCGTCACGAAACGAGGTCACCTTGAACCTGCTCGAGAGCGCGTTAACCGCCTTGGTACCCACTCCGTTGAGCCCCACGCTGAACTGAAACACGTCATCGTTGTATTTCGCGCCGGTATTGATGATGGAGACGCAGTCGATCACTTTCCCGAGGGGAATTCCTCTGCCGTAATCACGGATCGATACGGTACGCTCTTCGATGTTGATATCAACCCGTTTCCCGAATCCCATAATGAACTCATCCACGGCATTGTCGACCACCTCCTTGAGGAGGATGTAAATACCGTCATCGTGATTGGAACCATCTCCCAGGCGCCCGATGTACATACCGGTCCGTAAACGTATATGTTCAAGCGAACTGAGGGTCTTGATCTTACTTTCATCGTATACTGCGGCAGACGACTTTTTAGCCATGACGGTAACCTGAGAAAAGGGAGGGAGCAACAGCGATCAGATAATATGCGGTATATACAAAAGCCGGTAGTTTCATAGACTATCGGTGAAAATACAATTATTTCAGCGGTAAGACAACTTTAGTCAATAAATATGGTAGGTTTCAGACACCGGCGCACAACAGATAGTGGTAAGCCTATCGGTGCTGCAGCAACCCGAACAATCTTCGGAGCCGGTAACGTAAAATCTTCATACGATAATTTTTTCGATGTATCCCGATCATATAAAACCAACGATTGCGTCGGATATCTCCTTTGATTAATCCATAACTGAACTGTTCTATCCACGCGGCATAATTGAAACTGAGTTGATCACGTCTGCTTCCAGTCTCAATCTCGTTCCACCAGCGTTCCATTACCCGAATCAGGCTGGAATCCTTATGTCGCCGTACCAGTACTCCCCCGCTGATCAGGCCATATTCCTCAGGATATCCCTCCTTCCGATAACGCTCTACCTGGCAACGCATTTTTTTCGGGTCATCTTTCAGTGCCTCCCTACCCGCCATCATGGCCATAATTGATTCATACTCTTTGTAAATACAGTTCCTTGCATCAAACCCGGTTTCATTATGATCAAATGCGGCCATACTGTTCTCTGCAAGAACGTTTTCTGCCAGGTTGATTACATCACCCACCACCAGAAAGTTTCCATCGATCCATATACTGACATCATACTCCTTTAAAAACCGATGCGGCAGTATTTTGAACTCCTTGGCACAACGATTGGGATCCGCGTTTTTTGATGGTACCACCCTCACGTCCCATGGAGATGCCCGCATCCGCTTGTCGGCAAAACAGATAAAGTCCACTCCCGGAATCCTTTTCTGGGGCAGCAGAGCATCTTTTCCACCGAAAATAGCGGTATAAACAGCGATAGTATTTTTAGGCAAACAGACTCCTTTTCCACCTTCAGCAGGACAGTACAGAATAATTCAGGTCCAAAAAATACACTTCAACAGGCAGGGTGTTGTATTTTAACCTGGATTCCGATCAATTACCGCCATGATAGAAACGTGAGCCGGCACCATGCCCCGACTGTTTGATCTTTTATCCGAAGGTTCAAAAAAAGAGCTTATCAATGAAAACCGGAAGATTAAAAACACCTCCTGTCGTCACCAGCCCAAACCAAAACCGCACCATTCGCGCACTCCTGAAAAAACAGGAGCCATCCGGATTCCTGATTTTGTGGCTCTGGATGTTGAGACCACCGGTCTTAATTTCAAGAACGACCGGATCATTGAAATCGGCGCGGTAAAATTCCGGCAAGGAAAACCGTCTGAAGAGTTTTCCACCTTTCTGAATCCCGGTACTGCCATCCCGCCGGCAATCACCGATCTTACCGGGATCATTGATGCCGACCTTACCGGAGCCCCTGATTTTTCCGCCGTGGCGGAGGAGCTTCTCGCGTTCATCGGGTCAGATCCGCTCTGCGGCCACCAGATCGAGTTTGACAGTTCATTCCTGCGGGAGGAACTCAAGCGCATAGGCAAACCGGCACTGAAAAATGCACTGCTCGACACGGCCCTGCTCTCCCGCATACTGCTTGATCCTGCGGGACGATTTTCCCTTAAGTACGTCTGCGGCGTTTTAGACGTCGCTCTCGACAATGCACACCGCGCGCTGCACGATGCCAAAGCCTCGGGTGAGGTTGCCGCACGGCTTATACCGAAGTTAGCGGAACTGCCGCTTGCGGTCCGGCAGACCATTGCCGCCTGCGCACCGTCCTCACTCTTCAAGCAACTGATCTTCCAGACCCACCATCACTTGCGCCCTGAAGTCCTCCTGAACCTTCCGCAGGAAAAACCACCGTCGCGACTGAGTTCCCGGGAAACGCCGGAACCGGTGGACAACTCGAGTGTCACTACCATTTTCGGCAGTGATGGTGAACTCGCCGCGCAGCTTTCCGGGTTTTCGCCCCGCACACCGCAGCAGGCGATGGCCCGCGGAGTTGCCGATGCACTCAACACTCAATCGTTGTATATTGCGGAGGCCGGTACAGGAACCGGAAAGTCCCTTGCGTATCTTATTCCGGCAGCCCTCTGGGCACTCGCCAACAACAGCAGAGTGATCGTTTCGACCCGTACCCGCAACCTGCAGGATCAGCTGACTGCCAACGACCTCCCGATCGTCAAAACAGCAACCGGAAACAAACTGCTTTTTTCCGTCCTCAAGGGTCGTCACAACTATCTCTGCCTGCAACGGTTTGAACAGCTCCTCCGCGGGAATGTGGGAAATCTTTCTCCACGGGAGCGGTTCGCGATCCTGCCGCTTATCGTGTGGGCGAATGCCACCACTACCGGTGATATTGAAGAACAGAATCAGTTCAACCCGAAGTGGTTCTCCAAAATTTGGAACATCATCAGCGCCGATCACCATGAGTGCGGCCACCGGCGCTGCCCGCACTACAACGCCTGTTTTCTTCAGAAAGCCCGCAGCAGAGCACTCGGCTCCCATATCGTCATCATAAACCATGCCCTGTTCTTTTCCGATTTCAGCAGTGATGCTCCGTTTCTTGGTACTGCTGGGCCGATTATTTTCGATGAAGCTCACCATCTTGAATCAAGTGGACACCGTTTTCTCCGTGTGGAACTCGACACTAGCCGGATCAACCTCTTTACCGAAATCATCAACAATCTCGTTCAGCGCACCGGTACGCTGCAGGAAGAACAACAGCTCTACACCATCGGCAAAGAGATTCGCACCTCGCTCAAGCAGCTCCGGAAGAGTTCCGTATCATTTCTGGACGCACTGATAGCATGGGCCCGGGACCGTGGCCTCCCTTCCCCCGACTATCAGATCCCCTGCGCCGACGCCTCTTTCGCTTCGCTGCAGCAGACTGCTGAATTTCTTCTGTCCATCACCGATCTTGGCGATCGGCTGCTGCTGCTTAAACAGGCGATCAAGGATCACTCCGAGAAGGAGCGATTTGAAAATCTCGAAGCCCAGGTGCAGGCATGCAGCGAACAGACCTCCCAGCTCAAAGCGGATCTGGGGTATCTGACAGCGGCACAGACCGAGGAACATGTTTTCTGGATGGAAGGTAATCTCACGAAAGGGTGGGTAAAACTCTGTGGTGTACCTCTCGATGTCGGCTCGCTGCTCGCGGAACTCTGGGACCGGTGCGACAGCGCGGTTATCTTCACTTCGGCCACCCTCTCCGTCGCCTCGTCGTTTGATTATTTCAAACGGACCACCGGCCTCGCTCCACACGAAGCCCGGACGGCTTCCGATCAGTTCAAAAGCCCGTTCGGATCCCATCAGACCATTGCCGGTGCACTCGCATCAATTACCGCACCGGATTCTCCCCAGTTCCCGGAACAGGTGGCCGCCGCAATCGCCACCCTGCATGCCACTTTCAGTAAAAACATGCTCGTTCTTTTCACCTCCAACAGTATGCTCTCGGCGGTCCACCGGATCCTGCGCGAACATCCACAGATAAGCAGAAACAACCTTCTCGCGCAGGGAATAAACGGTAGTCGACAGATAATTATCGAAGAGTTCAGAAAGAATGACCGGATGATACTGCTCGGTACCGACAGCTTCTGGGAGGGCGTTGATGTACCGGGAGATGCCTGTGAAATGGTAATCATTCCCCGGCTGCCGTTTCCCGTACCCACCCATCCGCTCACTCAGGCGATCGCCAACCGTATGCAGGAACGTGAAGGCGAATCATTCTTTTCCTACTCCGTCCCGGAGGCGGTAATTCGTTTCAGACAGGGTGCGGGTCGACTCATCCGTTCAACATCTGACCGCGGAGCACTTATTATTTTAGATAATCGTATTGTCAGTCGCGGCTACGGTAAACAGTTCACCCGGTCGATTGACGTTACCTTCAACACCTTTGAATCCACCGACGCAATGGTCAGTTCCATTAAGGATTTTTTCGAGAGTGATCCTCCGAATGCCGATGAACCGCCGGTGAGTGAATTAACCTACGAACCGCTGGAGGATTAATGAGGCGAAAGCATCTCCTGGTGTTTCTGACCAGCTTCCTCTGCAGTGGATGCGGTATTTATACGTTCAGCGGATCATCACTCCCCGCCCATCTGAAAACCGTTGATGTTCCCCTCTTCGAGAACCAGTCAATGGAACCGGATATCGCCGAGGAAATCACGCAGGAACTCAACAAACAGATTCTCTCCGGAAACCTGCTGCGTATTATTCAGACCAGCGGTGACGCCACAGTTACCGGCATTATAACCGGTTACCTGCACGAGCCCTACACCTTCGGCGCAAGCGCCACCCGGCAGGTGGCGGTGGATCAGTATATCGTCAAAATCACCGCGAAAGTTGATTTCACCGATAACGTTAAAAACATTCCGCTGTTCGAAGGATCGATCACCGGCGAAGGTATTTATGACTTTAACAAAGAGACTGAAGATACCGGTAGAGAAAAGGCGATCAAAGATATCGTTCAGCGGATTCTCCAGAGCTCACTTCAGAGCTGGTAAGCTCACGACACATATGAAAAAGGCCTATACCTCCCCTATTCTGCCCAACAAATCATGAGTGTTTTTGAAGTCATCATGCTGATCTGTTTCGGTATCAGCTGGCCTATTTCGATCGCCAAAACGCTGCGTACCCGGCAGGTTGCCGGAAAAAGTCCGCTTTTTATGACAATTGTCATTACCGGGTATGCAAGCGGGATTGTCCACAAACTGATTTACTCACACGACTGGATCATCTCACTCTACATTCTGAACCTGCTCATGGTGGTGGTTGATCTGACCCTGTATCTTCATTTTTCAAAAAATGTTCCCGCCCGATAGCCACCGCGTCGACCTCGGTGTATTTTTTCATTCACCATGAATCGAACCGACACAACCGCAACTTTTGATATCGCCATCATCGGCGGTGGCGCCGCAGGAATGGCCGCAGCCTGGTTCACCCGTCGCTGCAGTACTCCGGAAAACGCGTCTCCCCCACTGATTGTACTTTTTGAGCGCAACAACCGGCTCGGAAAAAAGCTGCTCGCCACGGGAAACGGACGCTGCAATCTCACGAATCTCGACTCACGCACGGATCGTTTTCACGGTAGTGATCCGGACTTTGTGCAGGAAGCTTTCACCCGGTTCCCTCCGTCGGAGGTTATCGCCAGATTTGAGGAGCTTGGTGTTTCATGTACCGTGGAGGATCGTTCCAAGGTTTTTCCCGCGAGTCTGCACGCATCCTCCGTATTGGATGCTCTGCGCCTTGCCCTTGACGAAAATAATATCACTCTTTTTACCGGAATGAAAATTGTTTCCGTTAAAAAACAGGGAAGTCTCTTTTCTCTTACTGCAGCGGATGGCCAAACCATCCGGTCCCGAGCACTGATCGTCGCAACCGGAGGAATGAGTGCTCCGACAACCGGCTCCGACGGCAACGGCTACAAGTTGCTCACACCGTTCGCTCACCGGCGTGTTGCGACCGCACCGTCAATCGTCCAGCTCACTACCGAAACCTCATTTGTAAAACCGCTCGCCGGGCATAAAATTCAGGGAGCCGTCACCCTCACTATCGGCAGCCAAAACGTCCGGACGGAACAGGGAGAAATTCTCTTTACCGATTATGGACTCTCCGGTCCCCCGGTACTTCAGCTCTCAGGGTATGTTGCACGGGCACTTCGCGACATGCAACCATCACCATCGGCTGTCCCGATAACTATCACCATCGACTTTTTGCCCAGGTACTCATTTGATGAGACGTTCGCCCTTCTGCAGAAAAGAAAGCAGTCGTTTTCCGGAAGAACACTGGAAGAGTACCTGACCGGCTTTTTTCAGCGTCGCCTTGCATACGGGCTTCTCAAGTACGCGCTGCACAAACCACTCTCCACCACGGTGGCAAGCCTGACCGATCAGGAGATTGCGTCGCTCGCCCGGGTATGCAAGGAGCTTCCGATTACCGTAACCGGAACCAGGTCATTTACCCATGCACAGGCGACCGCCGGTGGTATCGCCACTGCGGATTTCAACCCCGCCAGCATGGAATCGCTCAAATGTCCCGGGCTGTTCGTCTGCGGAGAACTGCTTGATATCGACGGTGACTGCGGTGGATTCAACCTGCAGTGGGCATGGGCTTCGGGGTTTATGGCCGGTTCCGGCGCTGTCGACTACCTGCAGAGGCACCGGTAGATGCGTATCGATCTCGAACTCTCCTTCTCGCCGGGTGAACACGAACGACTCCCACCCCTCAAAGCGTCGCCCTGCGGAGAGAAGGATCTTGCAGTGGCGGCACGCCGCCGGTGCCGCACACCACTCCCGGACTCCATCCGACTTACCGTCCTGAAAAAATCAATTGACGCCCGAAACAAGCGAAACATTCGTATTGTCTACAAAGTTCAACTTTCCGACGAACCGGCAATCTCTGCCACCACACCCCCGCCGGTTTCCAACAGCAGGAAGCCTGTTAATCCTCCGGTCGTTGTGGGTTTCGGTCCTGCGGGCATGTTCGCCGCACTCACGCTTGCCCGCAGCGGTATTCCACCGGTCATTATTGAACGGGGAAGGCCGGTTGAGCAGCGAATCGAAGACGTCCGGCGTCACTTCAACGGCGGCGCACTGCTACCCCATTCAAATGTACAGTTCGGCGAGGGCGGTGCCGGAACCTTTTCCGACGGTAAACTGTATTCAGGCGTTTCCGACGGTCGCCGTGCACTGGTCCTCGACACCTTTACCCGCTTCGGTGCCCCACCGGAAATCCGTTACCTTGCCCATCCCCACATTGGTACCGACCGGCTCCGGAAGACGGTGGTCGCCATCCGCAATGAAATCATCGCACTCGGCGGACAATTTCTCTTTGAACGCACCGTTGACGAAATCGTTTCCGAAAACGGAATCCTCCACGGGCTGTACCACGCATCTTCAATGGATCCGGACAGGAGAGAATTTCTCCCGACCGATGCTGCCGTACTTGCCATCGGCCACAGTGCCCGGGATACCTATACAATGCTCAACCGGCAGGGGATAGCACTCCAACCGAAGCCTTTTGCGATCGGACTGCGTATCGAGCATCTTCAGAAACGGACCAACCTAGCGCAATATGGTCCTTCGGCCGGGCACCCGGCGCTTCCACCGGCAGAATACAAACTGGTTGCCCGAACTGGTACGGGAAGATCACTTTACACCTTCTGCATGTGTCCCGGCGGCTATGTGGTTGCCGGTGCATCACAACCGGGACAGGTCGTCACCAACGGCATGAGTAATTACCTGCGCAACAACCGTAATGCCAACAGTGCGATTCTGGTCGGAGTCGATAGTGCCGATTTTTCAGGTACCTCCGTCCTTGCAGGCATGGAATTTCAGAATACCCTCGAAAAAGCCGCCTTCACTGCAGGAGGAGGTAATGGCAATGCCCCCTGCCAGCGACTGGGAGATTTTTTAGCAAACCGGCCATCTGCAGCAGCCGGAGCAGTGCAGCCGTCGTACCGACCGGGAGTAACCTACACCAACCTCCGTCCGCTCCTTCCTCCGATTGTGACCGCCACCATTGAGGAAGGTATCACTGTACTCGATCGCAAACTGCACGGTTTCGCACACCCCGACAGCATACTTACCGGCATCGAGACCAGAAGCTCCGCCCCGGTGCGCATTCTCCGCAACGAAGCGCTCTGCAGCCCCGAGGTCTGCGGTCTTTATCCGGCGGGTGAAGGCGCCGGATACGCCGGCGGCATCATGTCCTCGGCAATCGACGGGATACGGTGTGCCGAAATACTGCTAGAAACAATATGAAACAGAAATATCCGACCGCTAAACCTTATGCTCCCGCAGTTGCTGCAGCAATCAGCGTTTTCGGTCTCGGGGCATTTCCTCAACTGAAAATGCACGATCCGATTCCCCTGCTCACGGAACGGTTTCTCCCGGGAGCTGGCTGGGCAGAGCTCCTGCTGCTGGCCCTCTATGCCGGATGGCTAACCCGACGGCTCCTGACAACCGTACATACCGGTCGACTGCGCCGGACAGTCTGGACTGCGTTCTCACTTTTCTTTTTTCTTCAGGCGTTCCTTGGCATCTGCGGATTGCATCAGTTCCTTATGACCGGCACATTACACCTTCCCGTACCTGCCATGATGATCGCCGGTCCTGTTTACCGAGGGAATTTCCCGCTCTTTATGCCGATGCTCCTTGGCGCGACACTGCTTGTTGCCGGCCCCGCATGGTGCAGCTGGTTCTGCTATTTCGGTTCCTGGGACAACCTTTCAGCACAACGGGCCCAAAAAACCGGCCCCGCTCTTAACCATCCGTTTTATATACGTCTGGGTATTCTTACCCTGGTGGTTATCAGTTCGCTGCTGTTGCGCAGATCCGGAGTTCCTCCAGTCGCTGCTGCAACGGCGGGGATTCTGTTCGGCACAACCGGCATCGCCGTGATGGTTTTTTTCTCACGTAAACGAGGGGTTATGCTGCACTGCACCGGTTTCTGTCCGATTGGTCTCATCACGACCATACTCGGAAAAATCAATCCGTTCAGAATCACCCTCCGCAGCTCCTGCACAGAATGTCAGACGTGCGTTACCGCATGCCGCTATGGTGCACTTACCGTAAAAACCATTTCCCGCCGATCACCGGGTCTCACCTGCACTCTCTGCGGGGATTGTCTGAATGTCTGCCCCGGTGATCATATTTCCTGCCGTTTTCCCGGCCTCTCTCCCCGGTCGGCCCGCACTCTTTTTATAATTATTGTAGTGGTTATCCATACGCTCTTTGTCGGGTTCGGCAGAATCTAAACCGGGTGTTCTCCAGTCCGCTTTGCCACACCAGGGCTTTCCCGAAAATGGTGATCCTGCCGCTGCCGTGAATACACTACCTTTGACACACTTCTCGCACAACCGTATAATAATCGGGATGTCTTCCCGGTAACCGTCCCTCCGGGAGAAACGACCGGTAGCTACGTGGGTATCATTTCACCTCTTCACAGAGACGGTTGTGTCCAGCGACCCATACCAAAAAAGATCACCGGAGAATTACTACCGCCATGTTGGTTCCACCCCCCGTTTTTTCTTCAGACAATGACCACAACAGTTCGTTCGGGTCCCTTCACCGACAGGTTGCCCAAAAAAGATGAGAACTCCTGCCGCACTACTGATGCTGCCATTTCTTCTCCTGCCTGCCAATGCCGGAGATCTGATTCTCACCCTGCGTCAGGATGGCGAGGCATTTGACGAAGCGTACAGGGGACTCCGTACGGAACTGCAGGGAGCTTGCGAGTTCAAGGATCACATTGTATCACCGAAAAGTACTGTTGCAGATTTCACCCTGCGAATGGGTCGGTTGCAACCGAAACTGGTTGTTCTAATGGACAACACTTCAATCGCTCTTTACAGGAAATATCAGGAAACATTGGATAAAACCGACCCGGTTCCTCCATCCATCGCAATTATGAGTGTAATGGTAAAGGAGTCACTGCGCAATCTCCGTAGCATTTCCGGTATCTCCTATGAAATACCGGTAGTGACCAGTCTGGTGAGTCTGCGTTCCGTACTCAGTACCGATATTAAAAAAGTTGGAATTATTCACCGGGAATTCCTGAGCGAGTTTCTCGAGGAAAACCGGAAATTCTGTAGTAAAGAAGGGTTTGAAATAGTCTCCGTTGCACTACCCAACAAACAGGGCACCACTGGAAATGCACTTAAAAAAGCGCTTAATGATCTCAAAAAAAGTAAGATCGACGCACTCTGGATTCCCAACGACAACGCACTGCTTCACCCGACAACCATTCGGAACATCTGGATCCCCGAAGTCCACAGACTGAAAATACCGGTTATCGTGAGTGTGGAAGTTCTTGTCAACCCGACACTCAACTTCGGCACCTTCGCGGTACTTCCCGACCATGTATCTCTGGGAGGTCAGGCAGCGGAAATGATCCTTGAAATTATCGACAATAACTGGACTATCGACTCGATGCGGGTTGAACCTCCTCTGGCAGTGTATAAAATCATCAACCTGCCGCAGGCAAAGAGATATTTCCATGTTTCCGACGACAATCTAAGAAGTATCGACAAGAAACTTAAATGACCTAAAATATGCTCCATTCGGTTCATTCCGGGAATCCGGATACGACAGGTACCTCCAAATACACACACTCGTCCTCACACACAGGAGTCGCCATGGCTCGTTCACTTCTTCTCACGGCAATTATTGCAGGTCTGTACGGCGGGTTACACCCGGACACCGCATGAGGATGCTGCTGCCGGACAAAACGGCGACATGAGCAGAACACACGTCATCCCCGTTGTACAATTTAGCAGTATATTCAAACGATTTGCCCTGTTTTCGAAGAAAAAAAGTACATTATAATGATACAGGAAAACGGACGAAGGAACGTATGCAACACTGCAGTATGCTCCTGTCGTCCGTTTCAGAAAAAAGGGGTGTAAATCATGCAGGGCAAAAACCATATCCGGCATTTCACATTTGCCGTTCTCTGCCTGTTGCTCACACTACCGATCATATCACTTCAGGCACAATCCTTTCAGGTCCGGAACCCCTCATCATCGCAGAATATTCACGAGTCGGATCACTTTGTCGTACGATACGACAACGATGACGGCGTTACGCTTTCTTCCGCACAGATTCAGACCGGGCTCACTCAGCTTGAGGGATACTGGCATTTTTACGTGGATTCAATCGGTTTTGCTCCCCCATACGATGGACTGACACCGAAATATAAAATTGACGTTTTTGTTTCAAATGAAGGCTACGCCACCGGTTCCGGCGTTGATGACATCCATCCGACCATGTGGCTGAGCAACAGTGGATTCACCTCGGGCGACTGGGCTCTCGTACATGAACTGGCTCACTGTTTCCAGTTCTGCACACGCAGCTTCAGGGATTCTCGCTATGTGGGGTGGTTCTGGGAAACGCATGCTGAATTCATGTCGTCACTCTATACCAACGAGGTACGCAACGTTGCGTTTCAGGTCAACAGCCCGCATCTTCATGCTGGATCGACACGGTTCCGCTACGGCCAGTGGCTCTTTTTCGAGTACCTCAAGGACACCTACGGCATTGCAGCTGTCAACGATCTGTGGAACAATGCCTACCAACCGGAAAAAAGGGAATATCTGCAGGAAGAGCCGTTTCTGGTGCTCGCTCGAAACATGCAGTGGAGTCAAGCGGAACTTAACGACGCCTTCGGTACCTATGCGATGCACAACGTCACCTGGGATTACCGACGCGCGAAGATGCTCACTGCGGCATTCAACTACACCAATCTTGCTGCAGAGCGGCGCGGACGTGTTACCCTGCTTGATACCATGAACCTGTCCCGGCGGCGGTTTCAGGTTCCCGGGTACTGGGCACCGCAACGCTGGGGCTACAACCTGGTCCGGCTGTATCCGGATCCCGGCGCGACCTCGGTACGCATTACCTTTCAGGGGGTGCTGCAAACCACTCCGGCAATCACGAAATTCGACCCCGGAAATAATCTTCCGTCAACGGTTCCGACACCGCACTCCGGCTGGCGCTGGGGGGCGGTTGCGGTCGGGGCGGATGAACGCCCCCGCTACAGCGAGTTGCAATCTTCCACGGAGGGAACTCTTGACCTACCAGTTACATCCACTGATAAGTCAATATGGCTCGTTGTGCTCGGTGCCCCTGAACAGAACGAATCGCTCTTCTGGGATCAGGCTTACAACTCCATTTACCGGTATCCATGGATGGTCCAGTTTGAAAACGCATGGCCGGAGGGATTCCAGCCGGGTGCGGATTCACTTCCTGCAGGAGTACGCGGAGCACGGCATACCAACGGGGGTGGCTGGGTTGCATCAACCGCTGCGGTTGACGCAACCGCCTGGGTCGGGCCACACGCACGTGTTCTCGGTACAGCGAACGTACAAGGGAACGCACGTATTGAAGGCTACGCCACGGTGAAGGGAAACGCCATCGTCAAAAACGAGGTTGTTGTTGCCGAACGGGCAATCGTAACGGAAAATGCACAAGTTTACGGTGAAGCACTGGTCACCGATGCCGCAGGTATTTACGGTACCGCGAAAATTTTTGACAACGCAGTGGTGAACCATCTTTCCTGCATTACCGGGACTTCGCAGATTTCCGGCAATACTGTGGCGGGAAGTGTTGAGTACGCACCCTTTTACAACCGTACACTCTCCGGCACTGCACAGGCACTTGCGGATATTGATCTGACCACCAACCTCTCGTCGGGAATTTATATCGGAGGGGAAATTACCGCGCCGTCAACCGACAACATTGCCGCCTCCCGGACGACCGTTCCCGGAGAGGTAACCGTGAGCGGACCGTTTACGTGGAATGAGACGGCAGCCAGTCAGCCACCCGCAATTGCATCCCGCGGCCGAATGACCCCTCAATGGCGAATCATCAACAGCCGTCTTACCGTTACCGGTATTCCGGACGGTGCCGTCAGACTCCAGTCATTTGATGCTATCGGCAGAATACTTTGGGATAAACAGGTCCGTTCGGTCAATGGATGTGCTCAAACACCGGTCCCGCAACAGGCACCAGGCTGGAGTCATATCACTGTTCAGACCGGCAGATAGTCATCCGGTACATCACCTGTTGACGCAAACAGTTCGATCTTTCATTATTCCTGCAGTATCCCCCGTAATGCAGCTCCTGTGCAAGGCAGTGACTGCACCGTAACCAGACCCTATTGTTCACCAGATATTACTAACACTAATTAATAAAACACTTAACTTGCTGTTATTAAACATCATATAAATTAATCTGTTCACTAAATAGTGAACAGATTAATTTCTTTCAGATTGCACCTCATCGAAAAACGCCCTATCTTTATAGAGGATCACCATCCTGAACCGGCAACAAAGGAACCAGTACCAACCGTGGCTAACATCTATCACTATCTCGATTATCATACATGGCTTGACGCCGCCTTCAAGGAGAAAAAGGCGGCAAACCCGACCTTTTCTCACCGGTTCATTTCGCAGCGACTAGGACTCAAGTCGAGCGGCTATATCCTTTATGTGATGCAGGGAAAACGGCGGCTGACGGAAACCATGGCCATCGGACTCGCACAGATCTTCAAACTGACCAAACTACAGGCGGACTATTTTTTTCAGCTTGTCAGATACACCAATGCCAAAACATCAACTGAAAAACAGTTCCATTTTGAACGACTGGTCGCACTGCGACGCCGCCACGTGAAGAACATCGAACCACAGCAGTACTGTTTCTATGAAAAGTGGTTTTACCCGGTGGTACGCGAGGCGCTTGCCCTTGCCCCGTTTTCGGGAAAATACGCATCCCTTGCGGCAATGATCAGACCGACGATAACTCCGACGGAGGCACAGGAGGCGATCAGGCTTCTTGTCGATCTCGGCATGATCGAACTGGATAGCGAGGGCATCTATCGCAAAAAAGAGAGTGTCGTCAGTACCGGCGACGTCTGGCAATCCGCCGTTATTCATGCGCATCAGCGGTTGTTGCTGCAAAAAGGAAGCGAGGCACTTGAATCGGTACCAAAACCGGAGCGCGATATTTCTCACCTCACCATTACCGCCTCGGCGGCAACCCTTGAACTTATTTCCCAGCGACTGTCGCACCTGCGGGCGGAACTGCTGGAACTCGCCCGCAGTGAAAAGGAACCGGACCGGGTGCTTCAGTGCAATTTCATGGTCTTCCCCGTTGCGATCCGAAAAGAGGAGAACACATGAAATTCATCTTTGCGCTCATGCTGTTTACAGCGCTGCTTTTTATTGACTGCACCATGTCGGTTACCGGCGGTGATCCGGGTGGATCGGAGATCACCAACGGGAAACTGCTTAGCATGGCGGGAACTCCGGCTGCTGGAATCACCATTTCGGCCTACCCTCCCGGATACATTGCCGAAAAATGGTCAACCGCCACCGTGATCACTGCAATGACCGATGATACCGGTGGGTTCACCCTTGCCATCGACAGTGGGCTGTACAACATTTACATTGTTGACTCCTCAACCGACTGTGGTTTTTTTATCAGCGACATCGGTCCGAAGCAACATCTCGGAACGCTCCGGCTCGACTCCCTCGGAACAATTCAGGGTACCATCCATGTCGACACTCCGGACGAAGTCCTGATGCTTGTTGTTTACAGCAGCGGCACCCCGCTGAGGATCAATATTCCTTTATCTTCCGGCGATTTCCGGTTTGACCGCGTACCAGCCGGATCCTATCAACTATCGGTAGCAAAGCTGCCGCTGGTTGGCTGCACTCCGGGCATCGACTGCCTGCCCGGGGGGACCGCAAGTCCCGTCGGCATACCGGATATACGCGTAGCTTCTGGAACAGTCACCACCGTTGACACGCTACTTGACGTGAGCGCCATTGGCGAATTACCCTAGGAACTGAAAATGAATTTCCGCTCAACCATATCTAAAAGGAGGACCGTATGAAACTCAGGAACGCAGTTGCCGCATCGTGTCTGCTGGTCGCCGGAGCACTGACCATTCACGCCGACGTGATCCCGCCTGACCATCACCCGCTGGCCCGCTGTATCAGAATCACCAACCTTGACAAGTTTCCCGACATCGTTCTGGTGGGCGGGTATGTACCGGTGAGCAGTCCACAAACCGTTGAACGCTATATCGTCAAGGCAGACTCCTGCCTTACGAAAGGATACAAGTTCAACTCCTTCTATCTTTTCTGGGTAATACGGTCGTACCTTGAAGAAACGGGACTCGAGAACCTGCCGCTTATAAATATGCTGCCATCCATGAACAAACGAATGGCCCCAATCATTGCCGCACCGGAAATTGGCCTTATTTCAATTGCTGAGCCCTACGGTGGCACCGTTCACGATTCAAATCCGATAGTTCGGGAAGAACTGCTCTACCGGCTCTACATGGCCGCCGGGAGTAACGAACCTGCCGTCTTTCTTTCAGAACAAATCACTACAGACACTTCCGGAACGGAACTGACAAAAACCTTTGAGTTTCCGGTGGCTATCACCGGAAATCCCTCACGCACCACCAAAACCACGGTTACCGGCAGGCGGATCCGTTCCGCCAACGGATACCTGCTCTTCTCACCCGGACGTACCGGCCCGGTCTCGGCACGGCTGATTGATTGTCACGGGAGAACCGTACTCAGATTTTCTAGAGAATGCCGGGCGGGGTACACCTATCACCTCAGAACGACGGGACTTTCAGCAGGACTCTACTGGCTTCAGGCAAGCGGAATAAGAGCATCGTCGTTTACGGTCCCGATACGAATTTTCAGGTAATAACCTTAGGTCACAACTATACATATCCATTAACGGTGGTGTCGCATCTGCAGTGCGAACCGCCTCGTCGTTCGTAAAAGGAACCGGACCAATGCTTTACGAAACGCAGTTTCTTCTCGCGCTGCTTCTGACGACCACCGTGGAAACAGCGACCATTATTGTGGCGGTATACACACTTCCATTTCTCAGAAAGAGACAAAAAACGCTGCCGCAAATCATCGGAGCGGGAATTATCCCGTCGGTGGCGACGCTGCCCTACTTCTGGTTTGTGCTCCCCGCATATATCAAAGGATACCTGCCGAGAATACTTATCGGTGAATCCGGTATCTTTCTGACTGAAACGGTATTGATCCTGTTCCTGACACGTTTTCAACTGAGGCAGTGTGCATTGCTGTCGTTCCTCGCTAATACGGCCTCGATTTTGGCAGGGTTGCTTGTATTCCGGTAATTATTTCCCCCTCCGGCCACCAATTTCCCCGCCAATGAACCATTCATTCTGAATTGCCGCAGTTAAAAACCTTATTGTACAAGGTCCGATCTAAGATATCACATAGTTTATGTATCAAATAATATTGTTTAAAATAATATAAAAATCTTATTAAATTGTTATACTATATATAATATCAATTACTTACTATGTATCTAAAAAAAGTGTACACAATAGCTCTTTATTTTGTATATTTAAAAGGACCCAGAAAACAGCAAGACACCGGAACAAATGAAAAAGAAACCTGAACCTACACATGAAGCCTCTATCACTGAACCAATGGATACGAACATTGTTTCAGTTTTTGAGTATTTCGACTATCACCAATATCTGAGCGATTACTACGAAGCCCGCAAAAAGAACGATCCCCGATTTTCACATCGCACGTTTCTCACTGCTGCAGGAATTCCCGGCACCGTCTATCTGATGCGTGTCCAGAACGGTCAGAAATTATCTGACAACCATATCCCTCATTTCATTAATGCCCTCGGTCTGACCGATCTCGAAGCGAAGTACTTCAAGGCCCTTGTTCATTTTCAGAATGAAAAAAACTCCGGAGCAAAAGAACACTACTGCCGAGAGATGCTCGCCCTGAGAGCGTCCCGCAATGAGTTCCGGATAAACGACAACCGCCTCGGCATTTTCGAAAAATGGTACTATCCGGTAGTTTGGCAGTTTGCCTGTATGAACGGGTTCACCGATAACTACACCTCACTCGGCAACCGGATTATCCCGCGGATCAAAGCTTCACAGGTTGAAGAGGCGATCGGATTTCTGTCATCCAACGGATTTATCATCCGTAATGATGACGGTACGTGGTCTTTTGCCGCCCCCTCGCTCAATACCGCCGACGAAGTCCGCTCAACGCTACTGAGAAAGTACCACCGAAAAACGCTTGAGCATTGTATTGATGCGCTTGAGTCCGTCGATCAGGAAAACCGTGAGATTTCATCGTCGGTTTTAAGCGTTTCCCGCGAGCGGTATCTGCAGATTAAACGTGAAATTCAACAGTTCAGAAACCGGTTACTTGACCTGGCGGCAAGTGATGAGCAGCCCGCGGACATTGTCTGCCATACCGGTTTTCAGCTTATACCACGAACCCGATCAAAAAACGAATAAGTGTTTTTATGCAACGAATTATCTACCTTATATCGCCCCTGTTGCTCTGCAGCACTCTTCTGCTGCCCGGCTGTTCCACTCAGTGCGACCCGGTTTCGGGTGGCGGTATAGGTGCGGGAAACGCCCGTGTAGCAGGAACAATCCTGACCACCGACGGAACCCCTGCTCCCGGTACCCATGTTCATGTCTGCGCTACGAAATGGCTTCCGGATACCACGTCTGCCACACTGTCCAAACAACAGTACACCCCAATTAACACCATTACCGATTCCCTGGGGCGTTTCCGGATAGAAAAGCTGCCTCCCGGAACATATCTGATCGAAGGCGGTGACGGTTGTTCCACAGCAACACTATTTCCCTGTACCGTCACCGTAGCCGAAGATATCGACTTGGGCTCCCAACGACTCAGCCCCTACGCTTCCCTTACCGGTAAAATCGGTGATGTCGAAAAACTCAACGGTCAGGGCGTCTATGTTCAGATATACGGGTTGATGCATGCGTCTAAAGTTGACACTAACGGCAACTTCCTCCTCGACAATCTTCCCGAAGGTGTTTTCGATCTGAACATCACCACCTCCTCATCTCAGTATGGTGATATACGGATTCGGAGCGTTGCCGCCCGCGCGGCAGCGATGAATGATATCGGCACGGTTGAAGTGCACACCTTCGATTCCGAAGTATATGCGAGCTGGCTTTTCCACCGGTTCATCAGATTCCATACAGAAGAGATATCTGAACCGGTTTTCGATTTCCCCCTCCTTGTACGTCTCGATGACTCTGCCATACCTTTTTCACAAACCTATCATAATGGCCAGGACCTCAGATTTTCAAAAAAGGACGGCACTCATCTGCACTATGAAATCGCTTCGTGGGACAGTGTGGCGAATTCGGCAACAGTCTGGGTCCGGATCGATACCATATTTCCCGCTGTTGATACTCAACGGATCATTATGTACTGGGGCAACGGCAGTGTATCGGACAGGTCGAATGGTGCAGAGGTTTTTACTTCAGGGAACAACTTCACCGGAGTATTTCACCTCGAACGGACAGCGCCGGGAACCAACGCCACCCGCAGCACTTCCGACGGAGTATCCAACGGTACGGTTCCCGTCGAGGGCATTATCGGCAGTGCTGCCGATTTCACCGGCACTGATTATATCCAACTACCTTCAAACATATTCACTCAGGAAAACAGCAGTGTCACGGTTTCGTTCTGGGAGTACGGAACTATTGAAACCGTTATGAAAAATATTGCATTCCGGGGATACGATTCATCGGGAAATGACGTCATCGGCGCCGACATCCCCTGTAATGACGCCAACATCGTCTGGTTTGCCGGATGGGAAAGCGATACCAGCGATGTATCCTCTCTGGCTGCCGGCGTTGATACACTTTACCGCAACCAGTGGAACTACTGGGCCTTTACTAAAAATGTCGACGACGGCACCATGAAGATCTACCTCAATGGTTCATTAGTCGTCTCAGACACCGGAAAAACAAAACCACTTTCCACTGTTGAACGATTTACGCTTGGTCCGGGAAACGGACTGCACCATTACTTTAACGGCAGTATTGATGAATTCCGTAGTGAAAACATTGAGCGAAGCGCGTCCTGGATTCGTCTTTCCCATGAAAACCAGCGTAGTAACCGTCAACTGCTTTTCTTCGAAGAATAACACTCTCCCTTTCAAAAAAGAGAACTTGCTGCACTACTACCAGATACAGGACATATGTGATAATGGAACCAAACAGTAACTATTGCTCAGCACTCTCTTCGGCGCATCGCATACATCTCCTGTGTCTTGCATTGTGCGGAGTGTTGGTATCGTGTTACTTCAACAACAACTACGAACCGTCCCAACCCTTCGAAGACATTGTCGTGACGATTCCCGATTCTGTGGATACCGATGTGCTCGAGGTGCTCGTAGTCGGTACTAAATTTGACACCGTTCATTTTTTCACTGTATGGCCTTCTGAAGATAACACCATTCATGTTCCTGCAGGGGGAGAACGGACCGTAACGGTGACAGCTTTCAATGAGGGTACACGAATTGCCTCCACTACATTGCCGGTACCGGAAACCGGCAGTACAAACTGTGCGCTGACAGTACGGCTTGAACTGATGACAGCAGTTCCACCGGAATCACCCGGCACTCCCGAAGCGACACTCATGCGGGACACTGTGCATCTGACATGGATCTCATCCGCAAATGCGACGTTCTATAAAGTTCTCCGAACCTGCGACACGGCAGTGCTCCCGGTCGAATTCATTGTTTCCGGAACGTGGTTCACCGATTCGGCAATACCGCCATGCAGCATCGGTTACTATGCAGTTGTCGCCTGCAACAGCGCCGGGAATTCACTACATTCACCCTTCCGAACCGTACGGTTTCAAGATACGCTTCCAGTGGTGCAGATACCGCAAACACCTTCAGGGGTGTCAGTGGAGACGAATTCCGGCTCGGTGCATTTTTCCTGGATTTCCGTTGCAGGGGCAACCGGCTATCGGATTTACCGGACAACCGACACGACCACAACGATGCTACTACTCGAAACGGTCGCTGTCACTGAATTTACCGATTTAAACGTCGTTTCCGGCACCAGATACTTTTATTACTTTTCGGCCGTAAACAGTCTCGGCGAATCAAATCCCACGTCTCCGTATACCGTTATCCTTAGCGATTCTCAAACAGTTCCTCCTGTAACACCAACCGGCATCAGCGCCACTGCCCGTTCTGAATCGTCAATAGAACTCACCTGGAAAACGGTGCAATCCGCAACCGGTTACATCATCTACCGCAGCGGTTCCCCCTCAGATGCATACGAATCGGTTGATACGATTTTCGATATACATTTCATTGATACTGAACTCGCTCCGACGACCATGTACTACTACCGGATAACCGCAATCAACAGCGCGGGGGTATCTCCTCTTTCCCCCATCACGAGCGCTTCGACAACGACTGCTCCCCTTAGTGCCCCGCCGGCCCCTCAGGGACTCTCCGCCACCACGCTTTCCGATGCAACCATTCGTCTCACGTGGCACCATGTGGTCGGTGCCGACCGGTACCGGCTATACCGTTCCGCCGGACAGAGCGGCAACGGGAACCATAATGGTGAAAACAACGGAAGCGATTCACTTCAAACAGAAATCAGTACCATCGACTCAACTTCCGATACTGTTTATGCTGATATGCACCTTACCGCAGCTACCAGCTACTTTTATGCGGTTGACGCGATCAACAGTGCCGGAATTTCTCCACGATCAGATACGGTCAGCGCCAGAACAGCCGATCCTGCAATAGCTATACCAACCGTTCCGCAACAACTATCAGTACAATCGGCAACCCATTCCTCAATTACCCTGAGCTGGCAGACCGTGACGGGAGCATCTTCATATTCACTATACCGTTCATCCGCAATCGCCGGGCCATTTAATCCGATACAAACTACCGGTTTGACAACAGCAACCGATACCGGACTCAGGCAGAACACCACCTATTATTACACTGTCGCAGCTGTGAATTCTGCAGGTGCGTCCAATCAATCAACTGCGATTTCCGCGGCTACCTCCCTATTCCTTGCCCCCCCGACATCGGTAACCGCAACTTCTCTTTCTTCATCAAGTATCAGTCTCTTCTGGACTGCAGCAAACGGCGCAACCGGATATGCGATATACCGGAGCACCACTACCGGGGGCAACTACCTGCAGGCCGGCTTGACAACAGCAACCACCTTCACCGATACGGGTCTTGCTCCCGGAACAACCTACACCTACACCGTTACCTCCCGAAGCGGTCCTTCAGAATCGGACCCGAGTGACGCCATATCAGCAGCTACCGGCACCGCGGTACCGTCTGTGCCACAGCAAATAACTGCAGTCGCACAATCTACCGGTTCAATCATCATCTCGTGGGCTCCGGTATCCGGTGCAGACGGCTACACCGTTTACAGTAGTACCGATCCCGTCAGCACGTTTACCCGACTTGCCACGACCGGTTCAACAAGTTACACCCACAACGGACTTACATCCTCCTCCACTGTTTACTACCGCATCAGCGCATCAAACGGCAGCGGCGAATCACCGTTATCGTCAGTCGTTTCAGCCACCCCAGCCACACCGCAACCCCCTGAAACGCCGTCCGGCCTCTCCGCCACGGCACGCTCATCATCCGAAATTGAGATTTCTTTTACCGTCGTCACAGGAGCGACCGGCTATATCATTTATGCCGCGGAAAACCCGAACGGCACCTTCTCTCCGTTGCAAACCGTTGCAGGCACTTCCTATATCCATACCGGTTTGACTTCCGGTGCCACCTGGTATTACAAAGTTGCAGCAGTAAACAGTTCCGGAACCTCGCCGCAGAGCACCGCGGTAGCCGCCACAACAACAACGGCCCCGGTTCCCGAAACACCACGTGGACTTTCTGCCAGTACGGTCTCATCATCCGAAATCAACGTCCAGTTCACTTCCGTATCGGGTGCGCAATACTACACGATATACACTGCAGCATCAGCCAACGGACCGTTCACAGCACTGACCACACTGACCGTAACATCATATACACATGGCGGGCTTTCCCCGGCAACGACCGTATGGTACAAAACATCTGCAACAAACAGCATCGGGGAATCACCGCAAAGCACAGCAGTTTCAGCGACCACCTCCAACGTCGCCCCGTCAAAATACGCCGTTGTCAATGCATCACTCTGCACCGGATGCCGAAAGTATAGCTGTAACGCTGTCTGCGAATTCGGTGCAGTCAGCAAAGTGGGAGAAAAAGCGGTTATTGACCCGGATAAATGCACCGGATGCGGCAAATGCGTTTCAGCGTGCACAAACGGTGCGATTCAACTAAAAGATCGTTAACACAATGCATAACAGAAAAGAGGTTGCCATGTCTCACTTAAAAACAGTCGTCGTTGTCACCATGCTCTCAGTGCTTACTATTTTCGCCGCAAAGAAAGCGGTTATGCATGTTATTGATCAGGATCTCTGCACCCAATGCGGCGACTGTGTTAAAAACTGTCCCGTAGATGCCATTATGGTCATGCAAGATGGTAAAAAGAAAAAACATGTCATCGATCAGGACCTTTGCACCCAGTGCGGCGACTGTGTCAAAAACTGTCCGGTTGATGCCATTACCATCAACCATAAAAAGTAAACCTTCAGGAAGTTGTCCTTTACCATGAAAATCCTTCTCAAGCTGATCGGATCACTTTTATCGTGTGTCGCTCTTTTAACAATGCACTGTTCAGATTCCGTCAATAAAACAATCACCATTCGCCCAGAAAACGGCGTTTTGTTCGGTGTCAACGCTCAGCGCTGTACAGGCTGTGGGATCTGTTTTGAAGTCTGCCCAGAACAGGCGGTTATTGAAACAATGGTAGAAGGCCGCTGGATTTACCTCATTGATCCGGACCGGTGCATCGGTTGTGGAAAATGTATCAACGCCTGTACCTACGGCGCTATTACCCGTCCGATTCAACAACAGTAACGTTACGGAGAAACCGTGTATACCAACGAACGCTTGCGCATCCGGCGCCGTACCATACTCAAGGTATTCCTCGCTGCCGCTGCCGCCGTCGCTTTGCCGGTGGCAGCGAAAAACGACCGCGGAACGGTAGTGATTGACTTCCATTGTGTCGGATGCCGTGACTGTAAGAAAATCTGTCCGAAAGATGCGATCCGTTTCCATGCGGGAAAAGCATCGATTGACCCTGAAAAATGCATCAATTGCCGTCTTTGCGAGGCAATATGTTCCTATGGAGCGATAAAGAGATGGACGAACTGAATCGACGAACAGTACTTCGGCAACTCGGTATGTTAGTCCTCCTGGCAGCCGTAAAATGCAGCAGGCTACCGAATAGCAGTGCCTATCTTACAGTGGATGAATCACGCTGTACGGGATGCGGGGAGTGTACCCGTGTCTGCAATGCGGATGCATTCCGCATTATCACGAACAAAGCGGTTCTTGATCCCGGCAAATGCGACGAGTGTGGAAAATGCATAGAAGTGTGCCCTGTCCATGCGATTCAATGAGGAAACCATGTCAGCATTTCACTACTACATTCCCACTATTATCACCTTACTATTCATCGCTACTGCGGGCGCGTATGAAACCGGTCTTCAGTTTGAAGCTAGCGGCGGTTTCGTACTACAGCACTCCTCCGCTCAACTTGAGCCCGAACAATATTACGGCGGAGCAATGAACACCACCATTAAAGCGGCACGCCGGCTATCTCCGTTTTTTTCACTGTTTTTCGGTGAACAGCAACATCTTACCGGAAAAGATATCAACAACTGGCAGATTGCCCCCAATTACAATACGCTCCTCGCTGGAGGCCAATGGGAAGGACCCGGCATTGTTACTCTCAGTGCCGCGAGTACACAATACCCTTTTCCTGAAAGTTACACACCTTTATTTATGCCATCGTATGAAAACCTCTCGCCGCAGTGGCTGAACAGAGGAACTATTCACTGGACTGCCGGAAGTAACAAACCGGTTGAATTCGACGGTGACCTTTCATACTTCAATTACCAGTATAAGCTTTCCCAGAAAAAACCGGATCCTCTCACGCCGGAATTTCTTGAAGGCAGATACGGAACACAAGCCGATAATGATTTGTGGGGTTCGCTCTCACTTCGGGGGAATCTTCCGGCGAATCTGTACCTGCAGCTTGCGAGTCGATTCAAATCCGATATGGAAGCCTCTTCCATATATGATCTCCATAATCACACGGTTTCCTTCGGTGGTTTTCACGGCAACCGCCGAAGCAGGGTCATGATCGACTGGTACCTCAGGGAACGGTTCGTCAAGAGTGCTGCCATGTTTTACAACGGCTATCACGACGGTTTCTCCACCGAAGCGGGAATTCGTCCGGTGCTGAAATTTAAAACCGGTATCTACCTCAAAGGAAATGCACAATTCGTCATCGGCGACAATATCTATCGTCAATATCTGGAACTCGCCTTCAGACGATGGTGGAAAAGTGGAACCACCATTGACCTCACCTGGTGGAACAGCTGGGGCGGTCTGTTCCCCCGCCAATGCGGCGACCTGCGAACTACCGTCTATGTTACGGAAGAGTTCGGTTTTACCCCATCACTCTCCCTGTATTTCGGCGACATCCCCGCCAAAGGCATCTTCCGGTTCTACCGGACCGACAGCGGGTTGGAACTGTTTCTCCATTTCGACGGAAGAACCCTCCTGCGACTCGGCGGTACCTACGCACACTTCGACCATCATCCCCATTTCGGATCCGGCTGGCAATTTTACGCGGGACTACGACGATGGTAAGTTCTCTGCTGCAGGGTACCCTGCTCGGTCTCGCTACGGGTCATATCTGCCTTGCCTCGTGCGGCCCCGTTTACCTGCCGTATCTTGCTCAACAGAAACGCGGTGGATTAAGCAGCCTGCGTATTGTTCTTGAAATATCCGCCGGACGGTTTATATCATATGCAGCATTCGGTCTCCTGGCAGGAATGTTCGGAACCCGTATCGCACAGGATAACCGGACTTTGTTGACAGCTGCAGCCTATATACTTCTATCGGTATATCTTCTTGTATCCGCATTCCGGTCCCACCGGTGTGAACAGGGATGCTCTTCGCTTCGATCCCAGCGTTTCACCGAATGGCCGGTTCTTCTGGGAATAGTCACCGGTATTAATTTCTGTCCCTCTTTTCTTATCGCTCTTATAAAAGCGGTTGATCTTTCCGGTGCGATAGCGGGGTTACTTCTCTTTACCGGATTTTTCGCCGGCACCACCCTCTTTCTGATTCCGTTTTCACTCATCGGTTTTCTCGGAGCCAAGCGGTATTTCAGAACGATTGCCCGAGTCGCCTCGGTGATTGTCGCCGTTTGGTTTTTCGGCGCTGCAGTGCATTCCATAGCAGGCCTACTGATCGGTGACCGACGACCTATCGTCAGTCTGATGGGAAATGAACCGCTGCAGATACTCGCCGAAAACCGAAGCAGGGCCTCCCGGATCGCCGCTGTTTTTACCCGAAAACGGTCGGGACCGGTGCATATTGTAACTACCTCTGAGCAGCTGCCGCAAAAGGGATTCATCCTCACTGAAGAACGAATGTGGAAAAACTCGAATAAAAATCCACGGATACTGGTCGGTCCCGGTCGGTTCGTCGCACTGCTTCCCCCCGTTTCCTCAGAAGACGATCTCGAATACACCTCTGAAGCCGCTGCAGCATTTCTGTCGCACTACTGGTTCAGGTTGAATCGAAAAAAGGGATCATTCTACACGATTCCAATTGAATCTGCAGGTAAAACACAACCTGCAATCACCCAGATAACTCCTCTACCAGACTGAAAGCTGCCATGAAAACGACATCCGACAACCCTGCTGCCGCAACGCCTTCTTCCCTGCAACGACGACATCTTTTCCGCCGACTCCGTATCGCGAGCCAGATCCTCGTTTTCTCACTCTTCGTTGTTACTTTTTTTTTCATCAGCCGTTCTGAAGCATCTCTTCACCCCTGCAGCGCATGGCTACTCAAACTCAATCCACTCGTCGGACTCATCACCTCCATAGCTTCCCGGACGATCGTTACCGAGGTTATTGTTTTTTCAATCGTCACCGCACTTGCGACAATATTTTTTGGTCGGATTTTTTGTGGTTTCGCCTGCCCGCTCGGCGCACTCATCGATTTCAGTGACCGGTTTCTCTTCGGGAAACTCCGCTCAGCAAAGCGTCGCCCACCGCTTTACCTTCAGAAACTCAAGTATGTTTTTTTGATCACCCTTTTAACACTCTCTGTATTCGGCATACTCTTTCCTCTGTTCATGGATCCGATTCTTCTTATCACCCGGTTTTTCACACTGCTGCTGCACCCTGCCGGACTAGCTGCGGCCGAAGGGACCATACGCTGGCTTGGCGAAAATGCACCGAAATTTTCCACAGTGCATTTTATCGGGGGAGGATTGACATTTGCTCTGTTCACGGTGGTAATCGGCGGCGGTTTTTGGGACCGGAGATTCTGGTGCCAGTATATCTGTCCGAGCGGTGCCCTCTTTGGTTTGCTGAGCCGGTTTACCATGCTTCGCCGGAGCAGTAATGAGGAGTACTGCTGCAATTGCGGCGGATGCGCGAAACGAACCTGCCCGGTCAGAGCTATCGACGAAAAAACACCAGCGAAAACATCTGTTGCCGAATGCATTCTCTGCGGAAAATGTTTTGAAGATAAGCGTCTCTGCAGTGTACCACAGTTCGGGCCGCCATCACTGTCCGCAACCTCTGGTCCCGACCTGCAGCGCCGTCATGCGGTAATTGGTATCGCCTCAGGGATTGTCTCCCTTTCTGTTCTGAAAGCTGATGCACGGCGGAACAACAGGCGTGGCGCGGTAGTGCGTCCCCCTACCGCGTGCGACGAGGATCGGTTTCTGCAACTCTGCCTTACCTGCGGTCAGTGCATGAAAGTGTGTCCCAACAACGCACTGCAACCATGCACCTTCACCGATGGCTTCTTCAGAATCAACACACCGAAACTACTGCCTGCGGTGGGAT
The DNA here is from genome assembly GCA_050304135.1 of Chitinispirillaceae bacterium. Lineage (GTDB taxonomy): Bacteria > Fibrobacterota > Chitinivibrionia > Chitinivibrionales > Chitinispirillaceae > JAFGNB01. Next base: position 86,170 of record JBNLDC010000008.1, read on the forward strand.
ATTGCGACCCGAAATGTATCGCCTGCGGATCGGTCTGCCCTACCGGGGCGCTTCTTCCGTTAACCCGGGCAGACAAACCATTCACTAAAACCGGTACGGCCATTATTGACAGAGGCGTATGTACCGCCTGGAAAGGGACCTCATCCTGTATCACCTGCAACCGTGTATGCCCGTACAACGCCATCAGCCTTACCGACATAACCATCAATGGCGAAACACTCACCGTTCCTGTTGTCGATGAAACGTGCTGCACCGGCTGCGGAAAATGTGAAGCGCTCTGTCCGGTGCGCCCTCTGGCGGCAATAGCTGTTGTACCCGATGGGCAGCGTTACCGGCGTCCACCGGTTACTGATCGAAAGCGTAAACAGATTATTGCACGGCGAAGGGAAATAGCCGAAAAGTGAACTTTCAGCTGATTACAATTACGGTTGGATTTTTTAGTACGACGGCAATTTAACGTATCTCACGTTATATTTTCTTCCGACCAGTTTCCACGGTAAGTTAAAATTTCTGTTGTTATCCGCATCAGTCGTAGTTTTCCCTTCAACTACTATCAATAGAAGTGCTCCAGCAAACCACGGCTCACACCGGCCGCAAAATAGTGAACAGCACCTCATGATCGTTCACCGGGCACTCGTACTGAGGATCGCTGTACGAGCACGTAATCACCCTTGGTTCCTCCAGCGTATTGTTGAGCGGCTACCGTCTCACACACTCCGCAGCCGCTTTTCTCCTCACCATCCGGGAATCTATTTTATAACACATTTATCCACCAGAGGCACTTTTCCGCCATGCACAACTCCATCCCCGCCAAAGCCGGCAGTAAAAAGAAGCTCCCCCTTATCCTCCTCTGCTACGCAACAGTCTATCTCGTCTGGGGCGGAACCTACCTCTTCATCCGCCTTGCGGTACAGACCATTCCGCCGTTTCATGTGGTGGGGATACGCTTTCTGACCGGTGGAATTCTTTTCCTCCTTTTCACACTCCTTACCGGCCGGATCAAACGACCACCCACAGTACCCGAAATCGCCGCATCCGTTTTCCTCGGCACCTTTCTTCTAATTGGTGGAAACGGGCTGGTAACTCTAGCAGAGAAAAAAGTGGACAGTCACCTTGCCGCGCTCATCATATCGAGTACCCCACTGGGAGTCGCGCTGTTCGACAGGCTGCTTTTCCGCAAAAAGCTATCCGGCCTCGGCTGGACCGGTATACTTTCGGGTCTGGCGGGGGTTTTCCTTCTCCTTTTTGATGGATCATCCTTCTCAATCCATTTCTCCTCTGAAATACTCCTGGTATTCGGCGCACTGGCTTCATGGTCTTTCGCGACAAGCCTCGGTCACCGCATACCGGTCTATCCCGACGTACTCGTCAACAGTGGTATCCAGATGACGTTTGTGGGAGGCGCCTGCCTGCTGCTGATTCAACTTCTGCGACCAGTCACACCGGATGCTGTTGCATCGTTCTCCAGACTTTCAGTCGTCGGCCTCCTGTATCTTGCCATCGTCGGTTCCGCAGCATTCGCCGCATACAATTTTCTTATAAAGAATGAGCCGGCCATCCGGGTGGTGAGCTACGCCTTTGTCAACCCTGTTATCGCACTGTTCCTCGGCATCGTTGTTGCCGGAGAATCGCCCAAGCCGTTGTTACTACCGGGAGTTTTTCTTATCCTTTTAGGGCTTTTCGCGATGTTGTACGGCGATGCAGTGGTGCGGCGCGTTCGAGGCAAATGAGTAGCAAACCCCCACCCTGCAGAAGGTATGCGTACCTACAAAAATACCCTGTCCGGAGGACAGGGTAGAGATATCCAGAAAAAAAACCGCCGGCCCTATTTTACAACAAGCGGCCTGGTCACCGGTGCGATACCATTTTGCCGGAACTGCAGGTAGTACAGACCGGGAGCAACATTATCAGTTGGAAACACCGCCGGTTTCGAAGGATTGAAGCTCATTGAACCGATCTTTTCACCGGTGAGTGAGATGAGCGTGTAAACACCAGCGGCATTGCTGTTATCCGAAAATGAGTACTGATCACGTGATAGTACCCTGGGTGCAGGATGCACAGCTGTCGGAATCTGACCGTTGAGCATGACTTTCCCCTGCGTAACGTTACAGGAGCCGCTTGATGCATTTTCCCCGCTGTAGGATTCAACCTTGATTTTCACTTCATAGAGCTTACCAAGTGTAATCCCTTTGCTCTCCCATTGTTTGAAGTGTTCGGATATTGAAATATGACCGCTGGTACGTTTCTGCTTGCGGATACTGAAAACCTGCGGAAACGACTGGACATCCTTGATGGATGGCTGATTCACCATCTGTCGTGTTATTACTTCATATTCAGCACCGTCAACGTTATTGGTGCCTTTGCCGACATGATCACCGCTACCTGCCTGTGGTCGCCAGTTATCCCAGTCCTCCATCACGTAAAATTCGACAAGCGGGTCAACCGTCCACCCGTAGATACCGTAGTAGGCCAAACCGTTCGATACCGCTGATTTCTGATATGCCAGATCAGCGGTGAATGTTCCCAGCTCCTCGTGTGTCTGTGTTTCATCAAATTTTAAACCGACACGGGCAACGAAATTATTGATATTGCTCCACTCTACCTTGAATTTCGCCTCATCATTATAGACCGTCATCGTTACCGACCCGGGTTTCTGTTTCCACAATTCATAATCGTACCCGTTGGGCATTGGTCCGATTTCACTGGTGTCTTTTATCACATGTGGAAACGTAATTACCTTCGCCGTATCCTGAGCACGTGCATTCATTACGTTCGTAAGGCTGAACGCCATTGCCAACATCGCCAAAAATCTGCCGTATTTACCCTTAAACTGCGATCTCATGTACTTCTCTCCCCTAGTAATTGAAAGAACCATTACCACTGCCTGAATGGACTTCCCCGGGTTATGAATTGAATTATACCTGTGATCAGTTGTCGATCGTGAGTGACAGGTGTAATAAATTTTCTCTATTGCGTTGTAAAAAGTACCGACGCACCCGAACAGACACGTTGATCATTTTAGCACTGCAACATGTGATATGATGTTTTACACTGCACCGTGAATCTACAGCTGGATTCAGGTTAATGATGTACTTTTTATAATATACCGAGCAATGTAACCGGAAACACATTTTTTATAAAAATTTTAGCCGGGGTAAAAACATTGTATACCGGTAAACTCAAGCACTTGCGAACAGGTGGTAAAGCATACCCCATACCCTCCACCCTTCCCCTCTTTCGTATTCTCCAGTTTTCAGAAATTCATGTTGGAAGTAACCTTCCATCTCCCGAAACGGTATATTATTAACAGGTAGCACCGCTTCGATCTGCATTCAACCTGAAAACAGTTTTTGACATCGTGACTCCGGATACAACGAGGACGATGATATAGTAAATAGTATCCACTGATCGCCAGCTGATGTATCGCTATCACCCCTCATCCAAGGAGGCATACATGACACCCCCCAGGAATTCATTGCTACTGCTGCTATTCTGTCTGAACGTTTCACTTTCCGCTCAGGAGTTAACGCTTTCAACAGCGGCAAAAACGTATGCTTCCGGGGAGAACATCTGGGTCAACCTGTCGGTTACCGGTGCCGCGACGCTTCCCGGAGCCTATACGATTTCCATAGCCTACAATGCAGACGATCTTACCTTCCGGAACATTCTTCCCGCCGACAACGGGCCGTTCACCATCACTCCTGCGGCATCAGCAGGGAACGGCACGGTGACCATTGCAGGATTTCAGGGAATTGCCGACACCGGTGCAGGAACAGCCTCACTGGCAACACTTGTATTTGCTTCAGTCTCCAACCCGGTTGCTATTGATACCTCCTCATTTTCAGTAACCAGACATGAGGTATTCTCACCACAGGCGCAGGAAATCGATCTGCCGGTAGTAAAACAGGCTACCTCAGTACTTCTTCCGGCCGCCGGCAGGCAGTTGCGACAGCACATCACGCTGGCCAACGGCTATCTCCGGTTTACCGTACTCAACGAAGGACCGACCTCAGTACGTATCTTTGATCTTGGAGGCAGGACCATTGCCACCCCGCTCAGGCAGAGTCACTGTAAGGCGGGAGTTCAGGCTGTTCCACTTGGAAATTCACTGCGAAACGGTATCTACATTGTTGCCGTTAGCGGAACGGGTCTTAATGCCGTCAAACGACTGGAGGTGGTGAAATGAAAACTGCAGCCATTATCACCAGCTTGTTTCTGTCAACCCGTCTCTTCGCCGGTCTTGGAGACCTCAACAACGACGGAGCAGTAGCGCTCGACGACTGCAAACGGCTCGCAGCCGCAGTTGCCTCCGGCCCCCCCCTTGATCCAACGGTCGCTGATATCAATGGAGACGGTACCGTATCCATTGTTGATGCGATGCGGCTGCACCAGAGTATCGGCGGGCTCTGGACGGAACCTACCGGGGCCATAGCGCCCGTTCCGCAACTTTCTCTGGAAGAACGAACCTACTTTGCACAGTACGAGGATCTCTGCGACCGTTACGAGGCGATGACACCTGAATCTTTTCTCGCGAATTTCCCGCCGGCACCGCAGTATGCCGGCACCCTCGAGCCGGAAAAATGTGAGTATTTTTCCATTATCGATACAGCATTCAATCTCACTACGGAAAAAAAATCCTTACTCAAACAACAGGGAATGGTGGTACTCGAACCGGGGCTGCTGCAATTCGGCAATGGTTTCGGTGGTCATTATGCTGAAATATTCAGAAATGACCTTCCCGTTTTTTTCACCAGCGATGCACTGCTGGATCCGCTCTACAAGCTCTACGACGATGTACTGATGACCCTTGAGCGGGAAAAAATCATACCCCTGCTTGCCGCAGCACTCACTTCCACCATCAGCAGTCTGGATTCCCGCCGGCAACAGTATGGAGATGATCCCTCCTGGACACTCCCGATTTCCGATGCTTCCACGTACCTGTCCGTTGCGAAAGCACTTCTGGAAGGAACCACAACACTTCCGCAGGATCCTGATGCCGACCGTTTTCTCAGTCTCATCGCAGGTGAAGAGTTAACAGCAACCGAGTTTTTCGGTAATGCTCTTTCGATTGATTTCAGTCAATTCAAACCACGCGGCCATTATGAATGCCTGGGAGAAACATCATGTGAACTCGCTCGGTATTTCCGGTGCATGATGTGGCTGGGAAGAGCCGACCTCGCATTCCGGATAGATTCTCTGCGTCACCTGCGTGACTTTGCGCTTATCCATACCTGTATGGAAGAGAGCGGAGCACTCGACGTCCTTGCCGGGATCAATCAGACCATCTCATTTTTTGTGGGTGATGTGGACGGGTTTTCCCTCGAAGGCCTTTCGGCGATTCTTGCGGACAACCCGATGACAATTGATTCGGTCATAACTTCGGATACTGCCGCCCGCCGGTTGCTCTCCCTTATAAAAAGTACCGGAGGAGCGAATCAGCTGATCATGTCACAGGCGATGTGGAAAGGCCCCGATGCAACGAGGCCCGAACTCCCCGCCATTGCACAGATCTGCGGACAACGGTTTATACTTGACTCCTACCTGCTTGGCCGAACAGTGGAATGGTATGTCAGGGGGCGCAATAAACCGCTGTTAGAAGAGGTACCATTCTGCCTGGGAAACAATGCCGCCACCCCGGTTTTTTCACCGGATATCGCCACGTATTCGGTATCCGAAGGAGACTATAAACCGTACCATGCGCGTCTTGGCGCGGCACGGGTACTTTTTGAAAAGTATCCGTACTGGGAACGTAACCTTTACACACTCTGGCTCGACGGCCTGCGCTCGCTTTCAACGCCACTCCCCGCAACGGTGCCCTCAGTCATGCGTTCATCCACCTGGCAGAGCAAACAGATGAATACGCAGCTCGCCTCCTGGGCGCAGCTTCGGCACAACACACTCCTCTATGCAAAGCAGAGCTATACCGGGGGAATAATCTGTTTTTATCCTGATGGCTATGTTGAACCGTACCCGGCATTTTTCCGGACAATCGGGAAAATCGCACGAGGCATCAACGCACAACTGGAAGCAAACGACCTCGCTTCAACGAATCTTTTTTCGATCAGTACCTGGATCATGGTTACCGACTCCCTTGCCGCAATAGCGCAACTTGAGATAGAAGGGAAAGCACTCACAGCCGACCACATCGCTTTTCTCAATCAGATGCTGACAAAGAGTACCAATACCATGTGCGGGCCCCCCCCGTTCAACGGATGGTATCCGGCATTGTTCAAGTCATGGGATGACTGCAGTATGTCACGTCCCTGTATCGCCGATGTACACACCATCCCGCCAAGCGATATTCAACCTTCAAACATGGTGCTTCACGCGGCAACCGGCGATGCCTCTTTTGTCATCGTTCAGTGTGCCACGGACAATGACTGTGGAACACTTTATGTGGGAGCAGTGTCATCATTTTACCAGCATGATGAATCACCTATCAATCGGTTGGCGGATTCGGACTGGAGAACCATGCTGCAGGGTACGCAAAAACCGGGTGTTCCGGGGTGGTTCGGGAAATACGTCAGATAAAACAGTGCAGGTGGAAGCATGGCCTGTGCCGTGCTTCCACCCGTTTGTACGTGTCCCCCCGACAGCAGGTTTAAACTGCGGGCATGCTTACCGCTTGATAAATCGACCGCTCCATGACCCGGCCCTGAGAAAGTAGATCCCGCTTTCAAGTTTGCTGATGTCAACAACTGCCGATAATTCCCGAATCACCACCGTTTTTCCGAGCAGGTTTACCACAGTTATTGCAGCGGGAAGGTTTCCCCTCTGAAAGGTGCCCGACAACAGCCACACATCCGGGGTGCTGCTCGCCGATGCCGCGGGGTGATACCGTACCGCTGTTGCGGCATGGAACGCACCCGTTGACGGCTTTTCGCTCCCCTCGACATAGAGGTCATGACGGAGAAAGAAGACCGCAGGTGAATGCTCGGAGAGAGACAATGGCTTTACCGTAGTGATCATTGTTGTTGCGGAGTGGAATCGGAACGTCTATCATTTTGTTCTCTTCAAATTCATACCCCGGTTCTTCCCGTATTGTTACCATGCTTCCGTAATGGTACGATTGTATTCATGTGAAAAACGCCATCGGAAACCATAGCCGGAAAACCAACCATGCCCCACTGCACCTCCTGTTCAGCCCCGCTTCCCGCCTACAGCTCTCTCTGTGAATATTGCGGAGCAAAAAACGATGTCGACCTGCAGGGGATTGCGGAATTCACCGTTGCCGACACCCTATCGGAACGCAACTGTCCGCTTTGCGGCAGAGCGATGGAAACCGTCGGACTCTCCACAATCGCCGATTTTTATATCGAACGATGTCCCGACTGCCTTGGCCTGTTCTTCGATCCGGAAGAATTAAACGCCCTGCTCGACAAATCCGTTGACAATGTCTACCGGTTCAACCTTCAGAAAATTTATGCGATGAACCAGATGGTACCGGATGGCACCTCCCGCTCAAGAACCTATATACCATGTCCGGTCTGTGGTGAACTGATGAACCGGATAAATTTCGGAACCAAAAGCGGCGTGGTTGTTGACCAGTGCACCCACGGTGTATGGCTCGACAGCGGTGAGTTGCGGAAGCTTCTCGAATGGCGCAAAGCCGGCGGACAACTCTATCATGAAAAAGTCTTGAACGAACATGCTGAACGGGAACGTCGGAAAGAGGAAAACCGACGGGCGGTACGGATTGCCGGCGAACACAACTGGCGTATCTCATCATATCAGGAAAGTGAAATTGGTACCATCGCAATTAATCCCCTGCTCGAATCGGCGGCAAAACTCATCTGGAGGATCTTCACCTGAAACTACGAAGTTTTCCTGAAGGCAGAATAGTGCCAAGTCCGTGCCTGCCCTCTCGAACAAATACCATTTCCAGGCTTCACCTTTGTTACCGTCAGTGAACTGAGCGTCCTGCACCCTTCCAGCGATGACGGTCCAGCGGTTCAAAACGGATCCGGCTCCGCGCTACCTGCACTGACAGCCCGTTTAGAATTCCTACGAAACGACCTTCAAACTTGTTGCTGCACAAGCTGTACCCCCCCCTCCCCCCCTTACAGCCGACAGATCTGCTGATAGAGCCCCGCAGCGTCACTTGCACCTTATCCTTATTGTTTGAATAAAAGTTTCGTGGACCATCACCTTCCGTTCTATCTAACGGATATATTAAAATGATATGAATTGATATCCACCCGATAAAAAGCAGCGCTGCAGCGAAACATTTTACCACGGCACAAAAGTTGCAGTTCTATCCGGCAAATAGAAATGGAGTACCCCATGTTCAGAAAAATCCTTTTTCTTTTTCTCTGCAGCTTTTACCTTTTTCCCATCCACGCTCATTTCATGTCACGCATATGGCCACAGAAGGGACTAACACAAAACGAAGCGGGACCCGCTGACGCAACAAATCGGGTTCTTATTGCCGGCACGGGAAGTGCGTTCCGCGACACAGTGGTCAGCCGGTTGGTGAAGAAACTTTCAAGCGATTCCGTTTATGTCCGTATCATTCATTTCAAGAATCTCGCCGACCAGAATCCCGACGAGTGGAACGTTATCCTTCTTGTCAACAGGTGTGTCGCATGGGATTATGACAGTCAGGTGAAGAAATTCCTCCGGGGGCACGGGGATAATGACAACATTGTGGTATTTACCACCTCAGCAGACCCGGAGGGATGTTTACCTGAAAAGAAGCAACGTATAGCCTTCCCGGTCGACGGGTATTCATCGGCATCAACGGATGAAAAAATTACTCCTGCAGTGGACTCACTTTACCAATTGCTCATCAGCCTTTTTAAATGATAACCGGTTGTTGTCCTTGTTTTTTTTCATTTTAAACCAACAGGCCCCAGAAGCACTGCTGCGAATCCCCGCATTTCACCAAACAATACAATGATACCCGAACAGCGTCCGGTATTCTCTCCTTCCGGACACAAGTGGACCCCACCATGTATGCCTCTGTTACTTCGCCGTAAAAAACACTTGAACCCCCTCTCCTCCTGATTGAAACGTATTCTACTGATACTCCCTTTGACACCCTGATTTCAGAACCGTATAATAACTGAAAACATTTCAAAGGAAACAGCGATGCCAGCACCGTTTTTAAGCCGACACTTTTTATGTTGTCTATTGGTGGTAACCGCAGGGATTCTCCATGCGGAAACTTCCGCTATTGTGCCCTCCCGAACGGTTCCCACACTTGCAGTCAACAATCTTACAGGTCACGGCCTTACCGAATCAGAAGCCCTGACTCTTACCGATGTGCTCCGGTCACGCCTGATGGAAACAGGCAGATTCAAAGTCATGGAACGTTCGGAGATGGAGACCATACTAAAGGAGCAGGCGTTTCAGAACAGTGGCGCCTGCACTGAAGAGGCATGTATCGTGGAAATGGGACAACTCCTTGGCATTGAACAGATCCTTGCCGGCAGTATCGGCCAGGTGGGAAAAGCGTATTCCATCAACGTCCGGATCATTTCGGTTAAAAGCGGTGAAATTCTCAAATCCGTCTCTCATAACTATACCGGACCAATCGAAAATCTGCTCACCTCCGAGATCAATGTTGTCGCTAAGAAAATCGCCGGTATCCCGCTGGCCATTAATTCCTCCTCTGGAGAAACTCCTCCGGTTACCAGGAAAAAGAATACCCTGCGGCGCAAAGTGGTTATCGGAACCCTTGCGGGTGCGGTGCTTGTGGGTGGAGGCGCGGGGGCGTTTCTCCTGTTCAACAAGGATAAAAAATCAGATGCAGCAACCGCTACCATGGAGGTGAAATGGGGATTCTGATCAGAAACACAGCTTTTGCCATCGTTGCTGCAACCCTCCTTGGTATAACCGGCTGCAGTCGTTCCACAGCACCGCTTACCGGGAATCAGGATGGCCTCTCCTTTACAATTACCGCTGCGGCAACCGCAATTACACCGCCACAGGAACTCCTTATACAGTTGGGCAATGATGCCGGTTTTCATCGGGAGCAGAATGTTCCGAACCCGGCAAACAATGGTTTCGTCCGTTTTGAGGAGGTCCCGTACGGACATTTATTTGTCGACATTCAGGGATACAACAACGGGAACCGTACCCTTTACGGACACAGTGAAACCGAAGTCATGGCACCACAGGCGAATACCAGCGTTATCCTCCGAAATATTCTCACCGTCAAAAAAATCGATACTGAGCTTGAACAGCATTTTCTTCCCGCAATCGCCCAACGATCCGATTTCTGGGGCAACCTGCCGGCAACAGGCACCGCGAAATGCACCTCTGCACTCAGAGGAACAACTGTATTTACAACCGTACTTTCATCAGACCAGTATTTCTATTTTCTTTTTGAAATTACCGACAACTCCTTTTCGACCGATGATCGTTCGCTCAATCAATTCGGTGAAATGATTTCAGATGCGATTATCGTCTACCTCTGTAAAATGCCGCCGCACAACCTCAATCCCGGGTCCGGCACGTTCCCTGCAGTGCGGTTTCAGTGTGAAGTCGGAAAAACACTTGACATCAACAACCGATTCAATTTCGTCAACTTCTCCAACAACAACGTCCGCGACTTCTCGTTGCAAGCAATACTCGACAACGATGAAGTCAGAGGTCGACTGCTCAGGGATATCGGAGACGAGCCGAACCGGCGAACCCTTGAGCTGCGTATCAACAAGGGTTTGCTTTCGATTCCTATGGAGATTCAGCAACTCGGAATTGCCATCCGTTACCGCGACAGTTTTGATCCTGATCAGCCGCCGCAGTTGTGCGACTGGCAGTCCGACCAGGAGGAGTCAAACCCGAAGATCGCCCTCAATTCGTGGGGATATCTCGAAGTTACTCCCTGAGGCAACCTCCAGGAGTTTGGCGGGAAAGGTCTGTTCCGCAGGATTTTGACGGACATGCCGACATTGAAAAGCTTTCAGCCCTCCAAAAGTTACGCTGGTTATCATCTACCGCGTAATTTCTCTCCATGATGTTAAAAAACAATCCCGATCCCGAATACAACGCATTCTTCAAATCCGGCACGAAGCAACGGCAGTAGCAGCCGGGCCGGTAAAATATCGCTGTTTATACCTGTGGAAAGCACGATTAAAAGTACAACCCTGCGCATAAGTTATTTTTAATTCTACTTGTACCTACAACATGGAAAAAGGTTTGTAATGTTCTCAGTATTTATCGACGGACAGGAAGGTACCACAGGCCTTCAGATTCACGAACGGCTTAAAAACCGGACCGATCTCATCATTCTGGAAATACCAGTGGAAAAACGAAAGGATCCTGTCACTAAAAAGGAATTTCTCAACTCCGCCGACCTGGTTATTCTCTGTCTGCCCGATGCGGCAGCCAAAGAATCGGTGGCAATGATAAACAACCCGGCAACACGGGTTATCGACGCGAGTACCGCACACCGGACCGATCCCGACTGGGCCTATGGATTGCCGGAACTCAATGGAGGACAGCGGCAGAAAATCAGAGCGGCAAAACGGGTGGCGAATCCCGGCTGTTATTCGACCGGTTTTCTCCTGCTCGTGCGGCCTCTGGTCGAACTCGGAATCATCACCTCCGACTACCCGGTAACCAGTTCGGCAATTTCGGGATACAGCGGCGGCGGAAAAAAGCTCATTGCCGCCTACGAGGCGCCCCCTGCGGGAGAACCGTCAGCAGCTCATCTCGGTTCACGCAATTACGCGCTCGGGCTCACCCATAAGCACATTCCGGAAATGCAGGTACATGCTCTTCTGGATCAGCCCCCCATATTTCTGCCGATTGTTTGCGCCTATTACAACGGTATGAACGTTACGGTCCCACTTCATTCACACCTGCTCGCAAAAAAGGTTACCCCAGAGTCACTCCATGAACAGCTCTGCACCTATTACAACGGAGAAGCATTCATTTCGGTCAAGCCGCTCTCCCCGGATGATTCTCTGGAAAATGGGTTCCTTAATCCGATCCGGTGCAACGCAACCAACCGGTGCGACCTTTTCGTGTTCGGAAACGAACGCCAGATGGTGGTTGCCGCCCGGTTTGACAATCTGGGGAAAGGCGCCTCGGGAGCAGCGGTACAGAACATGAATATCATGATGAATGTGGAAGAGTCCACCGGATTGTAACAACGGAGACAACCTCCCGACGTGAGTGCCACCGGAATTCTGTTGTCGTGTGCCGGATGGGTACCTGCAAATGTGCTACATTTTATTTGAAAATGGAGTAGATTTAATTTAAGATTGTTAAGATACCCATGAAACAAGACGAACAGACAACAATTATCACAACCATAACCGATTACCTGCAGCGCGAGGTATTCTGCGCCCTGCCGGAACATCTGTATTATCATAATATCGGCCATACGATGAATGATGTACTTCCGGCATCAATCCATCTTGCCTCTCTGGAATCAATAGCGTCCGACGACCTTTTTCTTTTGAAAACCGCCGCGCTGTTTCATGATACCGGGTTTATCCGTCAATATCCCACCAACGAGGAGTTCGGTGCGCAGATTGCCGGTGAAGTGCTGCCCGGTTTCGGATTCTCGAAAAGTGAAATTCAGCGAATCGGCAACATCATTCTTGCGACAAGGATTTCACCGGCAAAGGATCGTTTTATACAGTCCGCCGGGGATGACCCTCTCGAAAGAATCATTTGCGACGCGGATCTTGACAATTTCGGGCGTGATGATTTTTTTGATAAGAGTGCCAACCTGTACCGCGAAATGAGCCACTTCGGTGCAATACCAAACGAAAAGGAGTGGGTTGATTACATGGTTTTCATTCTGGAAACACACCGGTATTACACTGACTCGGCAACCCGTTTACGTGCTGATGGCCAGGCTGTCAATCTCGCACAAGCGAGGAAACTGCTTCCATCTTCCTGAAATTCAGCAGTCGTTAGTTCGCTTTCACACCGGTAATTTTCCCGAACAACATTCGCACCCCCGCACTCACCATCATCATGTCATGCGTAATCCACACGTCAGCGCTCTCGCTGCTGCTAGCCGAATAGCCCACCGTACAAAAAAGTGACACCAGCGGTGTACATTTCCACTCCCCGCCGAATGCGGCCCGGGCATTGCAGAGAGATATCCAACGGAAATATTCAGCGCACGTCTATTTTTTGCCGTGATTTGAGTTCCCGATACCGTGTACTCATTTTCAAGAAAAGGGCAACGTTTTCTTTCCGTTCCCGACTGAATTGCGGCAGCATGGCAACGGCATCAAGTCTTGATTTTAAAAACGCAACCAGTACCTTTTCCTTGAACAGTGCGATACGAAGCAACCGCAACTCCATAATAACCAGCCACACCATGTTTTTCACGATCATTGACACTGGAAAATGTTTATAAATAAACAGTATCCTGTTGCGCTCATGAAAATAACGAAAGATCTTTTTTGTCTTGTTGAAGCTTATCGATTTCATATGGTATACGACAGCTGCAGGTACATACAGGCATTTCCACCCCCGCTCGAATGCACGAATACAAAGGTCACTTTCCTCGTGGTAGGCAAAAAAACGGTCGTCAAAACCTCCAATGCGATCAAGCATCTCCTTACGATAAATTGCCGATGCGCCATTCGCACCGATAACATATCCCGGTTCGGTACAGAGCGGATTTTCGGTGAACGGTTTCCCTTCTCCCACCGGTCTGAACAAAAGGTAATGGCTGGGACTGCCATAGAGCGAATCAATGCGGTGACGTTCATAGTAATTCATCTGGCGGCAGCAGATTATGCCGACAGTTGGATCGGCCTCAAGCGCTTTGACCGGACCATCAAGCATATCCGGTGCGACAACGAGATCATTATTGAGGGTGCAGACATATTTTCCGCGAGCGATTTTAAAACCGGCATTATTACCCGAGGCATAACCGACATTCGTTGTAAGCCGTTTAACAACGATGTTTTTATACGACTCGATGATTTTCAACGAATCATCAGTGGAACCGTTGTCGACAACGATAATCTCATACGAAGCGAACTTGATTTTTTCCAGCGAATCCAGGCAGGGTTGAAGGAGCTCGGCTCCATTCCAGTTGAGGACGATTATGGACACAAGCGGTTTTTGAGTCATGAAGTGATTCCACAGAATTTGGAATTGCTGCCATTCGACATTTCCGGTATTCCGTTTGAAAACGGATACAACGTCCGGACATCGATCTTCTGCAACCGGTCAAGCAGCGACCGGAGATACCGTGAGATACCCGTTTTACCGTTTTTAAACGCTTTGATATTAACGCCGACTTTCATTCTCCGGAAATCCTCCTCAGAAATGCTTCGGTAAGCGTGGACCACTGGTAATGGTTGATGATATGGGAGCGTCCCGCGACCCCATCCCTGACCGGTTCGCACAACAGCGCCCCTATTCGGTCAATCATCGCCGCAACCGTTGTCCCGAGGTGAATATACTCACTGAACAATGCCACATCGCCCACATCATTGCAGACCACCTCCAGTCCGCAGGCGAGATATTCCCGTATTTTCAGTATCGCCCTGCACTGATTGACCCGGGTGTCGCGCATGTAATTGATACCGATCCGGTGCCGTGCCACCAGCGACGGCAACTCGCTGTGCGGCAGTGTTCCCGTGAAGATCATCTGCCGTGCGAAACCTCCCTCTTTCGCCATACGTTCGAATTCTGCCTTCCGGCACCCGTCACCCGCAATCGTAATTGACAGATCAGGATATTTACCGCACAAGGTGCCAAGTCCCGGAAGCAGCAACCCGAAATCCGACGTAATACCGAGTGTCGCGGTATAGATAATTGATTTCGGAGTAATGGTGGACCTGTCGGGAAGCGGCGCAGCGAGGAATTCCGGCGAAACGCCCTGGGCGAAATAATAGAGTCGTTCCGGCGCAATACCCGCTTCGTTCCGCAGATACTCGGCAAGATGCGGCGTGTGGTAGGTCACCAGTGCAAAGAACGAGGGCAACCGATCAAAAAACCAGCGGAACAGCGCCCTCCCGAATCCGGGTTTGAGATAGGCGAAATCAAGATCATCAACATCAAGAAGCACTTTTTTTCCGGCCAGTTTCGCCAGCAGTGCCGGAATACCGTTATTCGGCGCCGGTTTGAGCGCGTAGAACACCTCACAATCACGGTGCCGCAGCAGCAGGAGAACATACACAATCAGCGAAAAAGCAATATCGGGCAGCAGCATTCCGGTTGAAGGGCAGCTGAAATACGTCACGCCGTCAAGGCGATGCAGCGGCGCGGCACCGTGACTCCGTCGCTCCGCCAATACCACCTGGTGGCCTAGATCGGTAAGGGCTTTCGCCATATTCCAGAACCGGACCGAGCTGCCGCTCGCATCGGTAAATGGCGATACCAGAAGGAATTTCATCTTACTTGGTAAAGAGAACCGTGAATTTCCGCAGGCTCTGCGTAAAATTACCCCACGACCGGAACATCCGCAGCCCCATCATGATGAGATACGCCGGCCGCCGGTAGTACCGCCGGTAAAAGGTCCCCAGATAGCCGTTGAGATCGCTGTTGCTCAGATGCGGCAACTCGACCGATGAGTGGTGTACACTGTCGTGATGCTCCCACTCTTTTGAAAGAAAGCAGTTTTTATCTTCAAGCAACCGGTAATAGTCGGTACCGGGAAGCGGCGTGGGTGTTGCCACCTGCGTGAATTCTGCATTGAGTTCAAACGCGAATTTTATGGTATCCTCAACTGTCGATTTCGTATCCCAGTAGAATCCGAGCATAACACAGTTGAGAACATCAATACCGTGCCGTTTGGCGATTTTGACCCCGCGGCGGATCTCGTCTTTGGTGGTTCCTTTACGGATCTCCTTGAGAATTTCCTCGTTGCCCGACTCGACACCGTAGAGCACCATCCGGCAACCGGCTTTTCTGAGCCATTTCGCCTCTTCGTCGGTCATCAGCTGCGGTCGGCACTGAACCGAGAACACCATGTCAAGTTTCGCCTTTGCAAGCAGTTTGCATATCTCGACAACCCGGTTGCGGTCGATATCGAACGTATCGTCGTCGATACGGATCTCCTTCACCCCGCGTTCAAGCACCAGATACTCTATCTCCCTGAATACCCGCTGCGGCGACATCGCACGGAACCGGTGACCGTAGATCGTCTGGGGATAACTACAGTAAATACAGTTGAACGGGCAACCGCGCGACGTAATCATCGTTGCTGCAGGGAAACGGACAAACACACTCTCGTAAAATTTGCTCAGATCAAGAAGATCGTATGCCGGAATGGGAAGTGCGTCAAGATTGTCGATCGGCGGACGGACTGCGTTAACCACCGTGGCTCCATCGGCGTTTTTCCAGGTCAGGCCCGCCACGGAAGCAAGCGGCGTTCCTGCACTGCATGCATCAATCACCTCACCAACCGAATAATCCCACTCCTGCCGCAGAATGAAATCAACGCATGGCCGGGTAATCTCCTGCTCATGGAGCGCGGTAACAAAAGGCCCCACCCAGATTACTTTGCTCCCCCGTTCATGGGCGTGCTCAGAAACGGCAACCGCAACGTTGTAGTTGATGTGTTCAACCATGATCACCACGGCAAACGGCTGTTCGTCGGTGATCGTCTGTTTCGTCATTGCTAGATCGAGCCGTTGCGTGGGGCAGTGCAGGTAGATCACGTTGCAACCCTGCTCACGCAGTACTGCGGCACAGGAGAGGTTCTGATAGCTGTAGGTCTGTTCGCCGGTTTCATTGAGGCACGGGTGGCGGCGCCCCGCCTTGGACACTTTCATCTCGACGGTCCAGCCGAGCATTGGCGGCGGTTCCACAAATACGATTTTTTTCACTTCAGATTTTTCCAACGTGCTGCACTCCTGTTTCACCAGTGCTGATGGTACGAGGCTATCTGCTTGCCTGTACCACTGAAACCATCGCGAGAATGAGAGTTGCGACGGTCGATGCCACCTGGAGCACCGGCATAATGAAGGTAACCATTACTTTATTATTCTGTGAATCCGGAACGACGATGACATCGCCTTCCTCGACTGAGTGATTACTTTTCACCTGCAGTGAGGTATTGTACGAGGCAAGCACATACACGTTCCGCCGATCCGACTTCCGGGTGAACCCGCCCGCTTTCTCGATGTAATACCTGCTGTCTTTCCCGGGTTCAAAAGCATAGGCACCCGGTTTCCCGACGCTTCCGCTCACATAAACAAAAGGATCACTATAGGGAACCACCACGTGATCACCATGCTCCAGCGTAACCTCCATATCTTTGTCGGCAAGAGAGATAACGGTATAATCCTGCAAACTGTTCATCCGCGCGAAAGAGAGATTCATCTCCTGCCTGATAGATCCGAGGTTGAGTTTCTGATTATTATCCGCCTTGAGTTCCAGGCAGTTTTCCGGCAGTGCACCCGCCATTTTTTTTGAATAACGAAGCACATAGGCACGCTGTGCATTCGCTTTCGGAAGGTAGCCGCCGCACTGGTCAAATATCTCCTGAACGGTGGTACCCTTTTCAACAATGGAATATGTCCCCGGACGCTGGATAGCCCCTTCGACAATTACGGTTCGGGCATCGGGGTATTCAGGTTTTTTTGTAACGTTGACAATGTCACCGTTTTCAAGAAGAATCTCCGCGCCCTCTCCCTCAAGCGAAACAACCGTATCGTAGCGCTCCGAAAGCGTTTCCCCGCGTTGCAGAATGACCCGGTTCAAATCCGCGGAGGGATCCGGCAGCAGAATATCAAAGAGTTCCCGCAGCGTCTCTCCGGAACGCAGAGAAATGGAACTTCCCGGCTGGGGCTTTTTTACCTCTCCGAGAATCAGCACCTGTTTGAGCGGAGGATTGATGAAAATACGGTCTCCGGGATAAATATAGGGATTCTGAGAAAAATCATTGCGGATAGTGAAGCTGAGCAGGTCCAGAATCCGGGTCGTATCACTGTTCTGAACCACCACGTTACGCAGGTCGGCCTCTTGAGGATTCGGTACCTGCTCGTTATTGGCCTTGACGATACAGTCCCATACCCGGAAAACACCGTCAACATACTGCAGTCCCGGTTTGGCCACCGCGCCATTGACCGTCACACTGGCGATTTTACCCTGGCGGAGTGTCACATAGACACTCTCGTGACCACTGAGCTTTTTCCGGATGAATTCTCCAATCCGCATTTTCGCTTCCCGAAGGGAGATTTTTCCGAGAGGAATAATGCCGAACTCGGCGATACGGACATCGGCATTCTGATTGACACGAGCCACATATGAGATCGAGGGTGTCTCTATTACGGAGATGTGAAATTCATCTCCCATGCCGATCAGATAGGTATCCTCATCAATGGAATTGTCGATTATAGCCCCCGGACCGGAAGACTCCTCTTTAACACTCGAACCTGCAATATTCAAAAGGTCGGCTTGATTTCCGTACTCTCTCTTGAGTACATCCGACATTGTGCCTGACATCCCTGCCGCATTCGCCTCTGCTGAAAACAGAAGATAAAAACAACATACAATGAAAAAAAGCAGGCTCACTTTATTTTTTTGCATGAACACTCGGTTTCCTAATCTGATGAATGAAACGATTAACGGCTTATAGGTTATTTTATTTCGGGACAATCAGAGAATATAAATGAAAAAAACCGATTGAATCAATCGGGAAGTGGGAACCCAGCCACCTTCAATGAACTCGATCACTACTGCTATCAGTGCCTTACACTGATTTTCCCACTGTTTATCGCATAATCTGCTTAATGTTGAATTTTGGCTTGTACATGGTGAGTTTTTTTTCCGGTTGCCCTTTCCGATCACCACCACCCGAACTCCGGGAGGATGCCCCATCCTTTCCGCCGGGTCCCCGACCGCCACGTTGCGGACCGTGTTGCTCTTTTTTGGTTCCTTCTGAAGGCGAGGTCTGCTGTTTCATCGATAGAGCGATGCGTTTAAGTTCGGTGTCCACTTTAACCACCCGCACCCGTACCACCTGCCCCACCGAAACGATTTTTTTCGGATCGGAAACAAAAACATCCGCCATTTCGGAAATATGCACCAGACCATCCTGATGCACACCGATATCCACAAACGCACCGAAATTGGTTACATTCGTCACGGTTCCCTCAAGGTGCATTCCTTCGACCAGATCACTTATTTTTGTTACCGCTTCGTTGAACCGGGCATAGGTGAATTCCGCGCGGGGATCACGCCCCGGTTTTTCGAGCTCAGCCAGTATATCCTCTATGGTCGGCAACCCCACCTCTTCACTGATAAATCGTTTTTTATCGACCTTTTTGATGGCTGCAGTATTCCCGAGCAGTTCCGTGACCGTTAATGAAAGATCCTGTGCCATTGCAGCAACAAGTTCGTACCGTTCCGGATGGACCGCGGAATTATCGAGCTGGTGAGAAGCGCCGGGAATCCGCAGAAACCCCGCAGCAAGCTGGTATTTTTTACTTCCCAACCCGGGGACCTGCAGCAGATCCTCACGGGAACGAAAGGCGCCACGTCCATTTCGGTAGGTAACAATATTCGAAGCGATAAGCCGGTTGAGCCCTGAAACGTACTTAAGCAGCTCCTCGGAAGCGAGGTTGAGATCCACGCCCACGTTGTTGACACAGCTCTCCACCACCTCGTCGAGCGATTCCCGGAGCTTCGTCTGGTTGACATCATGCTGATACTGCCCCACCCCGATCGCTTTGGGATCAATTTTCACCAGTTCGGAGAGCGGATCCTGGAGGCGGCGCGCGATGGAGATCGCTCCTCGGACGGTCAGATCGAGATCGGGAAATTCCCTGATGGCGACATCCGATGCGCTGTAGACACTGGCACCGGCTTCGCTGACGATAACGTGCAGCGGACGTGCTTCCGGCGGATATTTTTCAAGAACCGTCCGCAGAAAATCGTCGGTTTCCCGGCTTGCGGTGCCGTTGCCGATAGCGATCAGCCGGATTGAATACTTTTCTATCAGGTTGTCGATGCTCTCTTCCGCTTCCCGGGTTCGCTTCTGCGGTTCATGGGGATAGATCGTCACATTTTCAATGAACTTGCCCGTATCGTCAACAACGGCGACTTTGCATCCCGTCCGGAATCCCGGATCAACCCCCAGCACCGCCTTGCGGCCAGCCGGTGGCGCAACCAGTAGCGCCTGCAGATTGGCACCGAACACTTTGAATGCCTCCTTCTCGGCCTGTTCCCGTAACCCTTTACGGATTTCCGTCTCGGTGGCCGGAAGAATCAGCCGCTCAAAACTGTCGGCCACCGTTTTACGGAGCAGCTCCGCCGCGGCACTCTCCTCGTGCACCAGAAGTTTTGAAGCGAGATAGCTCTTTGCGCTCTCCTGAGGTACTTCCAGTGAAAGCCGCAATACCTTTTCGCGTTCACCCCGTAGCATGGCGAGTACCCGATGCGACGGAAGTGTCCGTACATTCTCTTTAAAATCATAATACATCTCGTATTTGGTCTTTTTTCCTTCAAAATCCTTTTTTACGGTACAGGTTAGCGCCCCCGCATCAATCGCCAGCTCCCGCATCCATTTGCGATTATCGGCATCATCGGAAAGCTCCTCGGCAAGAATATCAGAGGCACCCTGCAGCGCTTTTTCCGGAGTATCAATCTCCTTTTCCGGATTGAGATAGGCCAGTGCGGCCTGCTGCAGATCAACGCCTGCATCAGCGAGTTCCACCAGATAACGGGCAAGCGGTTCCAGACCGGCCTCCTTGGCCTTGGTGGCTCTGGTGGTCCGTTTCGGTTTGTAGGGCAGGTAGAGATCTTCAAGCTCCGTTTTACTGAGCGTGACCTTTATCCGTTTTTCCAGCTCGGGAGTAAGTTTTCCCTGCTCGGTAATGCTCGACAGAATAGTCTCCCGTCGCTCATCGAGTTCCTTATAATAGGCGTATTTATGAAAAACATCCCGAATCTGGATCTCATCAAGCGATCCGGTTCGCTCCTTACGGTAGCGGGCGATGAACGGAACGGTAGCGCCCTCATCGATCAGAGCTAGTGTGTTGGTAATCTGGAACGGCTGAAAACCGAATTCTGTTATCAGTTGGGCGGCAATGTCCATTTGGAATCCTTCTTATCAATTTGAACTGGTACAGGTGTGGGAAAAGATACTATCCGTTGATTACTACCGCCAATAGAAGAAACGTTACCCGGGAACCTTCCACCGGGAAACTGCAGATATAACGCTTAAAAGCAGTTGTTTCGGACAAACACTATCTATACTCTAGGGAGGTCTGGTGGGATACCTTTAATTCCATCTCCTGACTCCTGAATTCTGAATGCACCGGAGCAGGCTGCAACAATGACACAAATAGTAATTTTCATACATGATTCGCTTCTCCCCCTTTCCCGCCATACTGTTTACCCTGTTCTGCTGCACCGCCGGCGGTATCGACGCCGCAGCATTCCTCCCGCAGGCCAACGATGTCTATGGGAAAGGTGATCTGGCCGGGGCAGTCGTTCTTTACAGGAAAGCCATTCACAACGGAGAAAATCCGACACTCAGCTCGTTCAATCTCGGCAACTGCTATTTCCAGCTCGACAGCATTCCCCAAAGTATTGTCTACTACCGTGCAGCCGTCGACAATGCCCCCGACTTCTTCCGCGGGCACCTCAATCTGGCGATAGCCTACTACACCCTGGAGGATTACGGCAACGCTATCGCCTCCGTCACCCGTGCACTGGAACTCGAACCTGATAACCTGAAAGCACTGCTCATCCGCGCCGCCGCACTGCGCAAGGCAGGTGGTGTCGCCGAATCGATTGTCGCATTCGAACAGCTTCGGGAGCGGGATGACAGCAACAGTGATGCCTGTATCGCTCTCGGTGAAATGTACCGTGAACTCGGTGACGATGTCACTGCGGCACAGTGGTTTGAACGATATCCCGACAACGGACCAAACGCCCTGTACGTGTACACGATTCTCGCGGAACTGCACGAGCAACAGGGCAATCTGCCGAAAACACTTTACTACCTGCAACAGGCGGCACGGAAAGACCCCACCAACCGGTGGCTTTCCTATCGCATCTGTCTTACCCACGATAAAATGGGTAACCACAGCGTTGCGCTCGAAGAGGCGAAACAGGCACTTCTGCAATTTCCCGACTTCGGTGACCTTGCTCTGTTTGCCGGCAACTGTGCGTTCGCACTGGAGGCGTACCGCGAAGCCGAACATTTCTATACTATGGCGAGGCAACAGGGATTTCCCGGTGCGGTGGTAGGGCTCGAAAATATCCGCCTGCTCCGGGAACAGCAGGTGAAGGCCGGTACGATACCGGTCAGATAACTGCCCAGGATTTTAAGAACTCCCGCAAAGTAATCAACGAGACAATAAATAACCCCGCCTACTGGATGTCTAACTCGGTCTTTTCGCCTGAACGCCGGCTGTTATTCAGGTGCGGCAGCCTGGTGCGACTTCCGGCACTGATCAAATTTGCGGAAAACGACCTGTGCATATAACGACCGGCCGTCACTTCTTAGGGGCAGTCTCTTTACGGTCCTCTTTTACGCATCGGAATCCGATGTTGCTCAGCCGCAACTCGGGATTGTAGGCTGTCCTGTTGGCCGAGCGAAGCCCGTTTCCATCGTTGTTCCAGCTGCCGCCGCGCACCACTTTGAGTTTTCCCTTTTGCGGTCCGCGGGGATTTTCCTCCGGAGCATTTCCGTAATAGGCGACATCATACCAGTCGGCACACCACTCAGCCACATTCCCATGCATATCGTGCAGATTCCAGCCGTTCGCCGGAAATGAGCCCACCGGCAACACCTTTCCGCGGAATACCCCGCGCGGACTTCCTCCGAAGGGTTTCTGCGCATCAAAATTTGCCTGAGCATCGGTGATAGTTACTCCCGTGAAAAATGGTGTTCGGGTTCCCGCCCTGCAGGCATACTCCCACTCGGCCTCTGTAGGAAGCCGTTTGCCGGTTTTTATGCAGTAATCTGAAGCCTCCTGCCAGGTCACGTTGGTTACGGCGCAAAGCCCGCACCCTTTTTGTGACGTGGGATTGTATCCCATTACTTTTTCAAATTCATCGCGGGTCACCTCGAACCGGTCAATATAAAAACCATCAAGTTTGACCTTATGTGTCGGCAATTCATCCACCTCGCCGGATTTGAATTGCGATCCCATCACAATTGTTCCAGGAAAAATCCATACGATTTTTTCCTGGTAACCGGAAGACTCCGAAGAGGTGGACTCCTCGGATACCGGTTGCTTGACCACAGCAGTGAGAACCGTATCAACCGCAACAAGTTTGCCGATGGCCTTGGGAATTTCATCGAGGATCATACCAAGGTCTTCCTTGACACTTATAGATGTCCGCGAAAGGATCTGATCCCGAAGCACATCCACCATTTTCAGATCAAGAACGTGCGTACTCCCGAGCTGACCGAGATTTCCCACGATCACCACATCGACACCTGCCTTGGCACCGATTCGCGAAATACATGAGTCGGTAAAACAATCCAGCAGACGGTCACCACCTTCGGCATGCAGCAGTTTTTTAATATCATCGAGGAACAGCACTTTCGCTTTCGTGGAGTTGGCAAACTCCCGTGCCACACTGTTTGAAATATGCTCAAGATTATCCTTTGCCGCTCCCGTGGACTTTATTGACAGTATCGCCACAGACGGCTGTTCTTTGGAAAACGATTTCCGGGTCACCACGGGAGTATCCCCCGCTGCAGAAAGTTCTACTTGCGGTTTCCCCTGACGGACAATGCCCCTGCTTCCCTTATTCAGCACCGTCTTCATGGTGCTCTCACCAGGCTTAATCTTTACCGACCCGTGAATCACCTCCACGGTGGTTGTCCCCGTGCCGTCAACGGTAATGGAAAGCTCAGCCGCTGAAACATCAAGTGTTGCCGCCGGGCTCTGCAGGGTAAAGAGTAGTGTATAGCCTGCCTGCGGTGGTGCTTTGATATACAGAGTGCCTTTTTCCAGAGCACATTTCATTCTGATAACCCCATCGGAACGTTCAATCAGCAGATTGTCAAAGCTTACCGTTGTCGGCGACCCAATCTTCATATCAATCAGCGGTTCGAAGGTCAGCTGCAGCGAAGCAGCGTCGGGAAGTTGCAGCGTAGTACCGGAGACGAGTGTAGACGTATCAGTAAAAGAACCCTTACGGAATGTCTTTTTTGACCAGGAGGTGATCTCCCCCTTGCGGTCGATAATCTTGCACCTGAGCAGTTCCGGCGTTTTCGAAGCGAACACCATTCCCGTACACAACAGGCACCCCGCCACGACAATCCTGTCTATCCGTGAAACCATCAGAACTCCTTACCCAATGAACCTGCAGTCATTTTCTCCAGCCTTTATTATTTTAACGGGGTATCCGGCGTACAGCCTGACAGTATAGTATATAATTACTGCAGTTAAAGTTGAAGTGGCAATCGATTGTTGCCGGACAATTCTGCCGACTGCCCTTGCAATCGTGGACTACCCGATGATTTCTTCTGTGATTGATGTTACCTCTTTTGAGCAACCGGGACTTGAGCACTATCGTTCTCTGCGACGCTCCTGCGAACACCGGGAAAAAGGAATTTTCATCGCCGAAGGAAACAAGGTCGTCGAACGGTTTCTCGCTGATGACGCAGAGGTTGTTTCGCTGCTGCTCACCGACACCTGGTTCGCGGCCCTGCGGGAAAACCTGGAACAACGTCCGGAACCAATTACCGTTTTCCGGGCTCCAGGGCACCTGTTCAAGTCAATCGTAGGATTCAATTACCATCAGGGGATACTCGCGGTTGGCAAAATCCCGCCTTCGCCTTCTCTTTCCACATTCTGCTCATCGTTGACCGCACCGGCACTTTTTGTTGCATTCGACTATCTGAACAGCGCGGAAAACACCGGAGCAATTATACGTAACTGCGCCGCCTGCGGTGTTCAGGCAGTCATTTCCGGCCCTGGTTCATCCGATCCCTGGCTTCGGCGGTCAGTCCGTAATTCAATGGGAACGATCTTCAAAACCGCGATTCATTACAGCGAAGACCTCTCCGAAACCCTGGCAGGATTACGTAAAAAATTCGGCTTTCACTGTATTGCAGCTCACCTGAGCGAACAGAGTATTTCGATGCATAATGTCAATTTTTCCGGTAACTGCTGCGTAGTGTTCGGCAACGAGCATGAGGGAGTCAGCCGGAAAGTGCTCGACGAGTGCGACGAAATTGCCGTCATTCCCATGCAGGCCGGGGTCAACTCGTTTAATGTGGCGTGTGCAAGCGCCATTATGCTGTACGAGGCGTTCCACCGTCGTACAACCACAGTACCGTGACATACATATTGCTCTCGCCCCCGGCGACCAGTAGATTATAATCATGCTACCATCCGCTCAACCTGTTGACGTTCTTCTTACTTACCCCAAAGACGGCCTGCGACTTTTTCAGTCGATGATATCGATAGGACTGGTAAGTATCGGAACCGTACTCAAACAGGCAGGTTACCGGGTCGCCATTATTGATTTCAACCACTACTCGAATGATTTCAGACGTCACCTTCAACAGCTTCATCCGAAAATTGTCGGTATCGGGGGTACTACCCCTTCACGTCGCGGAAGTTTCCTCACCGCACGGCTCGTCAAAGAGATACTACCCGAAGCAACCGTCGTTTACGGCGGGGTCCACGCGACCTTTACCGCAACCGAAGTGCTCAGCAGTGTTCCGCACATTGACTTTGTTCTTAAAGGTGAAGGCGATCACTCGTTTCTGGAACTCTGCAACGCTCTCCTCCGTAAAGACTGTAATTCAGTTCCCGAGACTATTCCCGGCTTATGTTACAAAGCGGCAGCCGGAATCACCGAAAACAAACCGCTGCGAATAAACAACCTCGGCACTCTCCCTATCCCCGACCGGAACCTACTGGGCGATGACTACTGTTTGGAAATGGAGTTCATCGGCGGGCGAGGTGATTTCATAATGACCTCACGCGGCTGCCCGGCAGCCTGCAACTTCTGCAGCGCCTCGCGTATGTTTCCCGGGGGAGTGCGGCTGCGACCGATGGAATCGGTCATGAGTGAAATTGAATATCTGAGAACACGCAGCAACCTTTCGGGGCTTAAACTCTTCGACAGTACCTTCACCGCCAACCGCGATCACGTAGAGCAGTTCTGTTCACACGTAAAGGAGTTCAAGCTTCCATGGGAGTGCGAAATCCGGGCCGATACGGTTGACGCGTCACTCCTCCGGCTGATGAAGGAAAGCGGGTGTTACTACATCAACATCGGCATGGAAACAACCGATCCGGCACACCTTAAACACATAGCCAAAGGGATCACCCCCTCGCAGGTTCTCGATACACTCTCCATCTGTCACAAACTTGCCATCCGGTCCAAGGTATTTTTCACCTTCGGCCATATCGGTCAGACCTTCAGTGAATGTCTCAACGACATTGAATTTATCAGCAATAACCGGCATCGAATAGATTTTTTTGCTGTTACCGTTGGAATGCGTATTTACCCCGGAACCCGTCTCGAAAAAGAATGCAGGGAAAAGAATATTCTCGCGAAACGCTTTTCGTGGATGAAAGTATCAAAACGGATTGTCAACCTGTTGGTTTTTGAGCCGGGTGATATTCCGCTCGTGTTCCAGAAACAACTGGGCCCCATCAGACTCTTCGCAATCCTGATAGTCCTTCTCAGCAGGCGACTGGTCTGCACTGAGCATTTTCTCCTGAGGATGCTGCTCGAAAATATCCGAAACATGGGGAAGTTTTTCAGCCTGCAACTTACCTATTGCAGGCATCGGATTGAACGAATGTACCAAAAACCGTTTTGTACTGCGGTATCCGAGGAATGAAGGTATAATTGCCTCCCCAACGGCTGCGGTGTGCCCACAGCTGACATTTTACAACGTACGCAATCTGAATAACAATCGGTCTGTCGCAGGCAGTTGCAGCTGTTGTTTTTGAGGCATACCGGGCGGTTGCCTGTCAATGGTACAATTATTTGCCGGAACACCCGCTTCCACACCCGCACGCCCCCCCCCGCGCCTTTTCAAAGGACTCTCTCCCCTCGGTAAATGCATACCAGGCGATCCCGAGCGCTCCGATGGCATCAATATAAGCAAGATGGAACAGTTCAAACAGAACGCTCGCCCCGAGAAGAATTACCGAGAGATAAATACAGGTTCGTGTGCAGTGTGCATCGGCAATGATCGACGGGGAGTTGAGTCGCCTGCCGATTCTCAGTTTGGCAGCCATCAGAAGGATCATGGTAACAATGGAAATGGATGAAATAACAATTCCCCATAAAGTTGTTACAGGTTTACTTCCAGTAATAACGTTGTACACACCGGTAGCCACCAGCCCGGCGGCAAGCAGATAGAACGAAGTGCCGGTAATCCGCAACGCGGTTTTCTCGAACCGATCCCGCTCACCTCCGTTTTTTAGTGTCCGTACAACCATATGCCAGACACCAATTCCGGAAACGACCTCAACGAATGAGTCCATCCCGAAACCGAACAGGGAAAGAGTTTCATCGGAATACCCGAACACTACCGAAACAGCCCCTTCGAGCAGGTTATACCCTATGGTTATTCCGGCAAGCCAGAGCGCCACTTTCCATAACAACCCAGAATCGGTCTGTTTATCCAAAAGGTATCGCCTCACTATCTGATTTTTTGCTGCCTATTAGTCGGCCGCTTTTAGTAACAGTGACGTCATTGTCAGCGAGCCTGCCACCGGTTTATCATTAAAGAGCGTCACCGAATCCGCCTCTTCCTGCAGGGAAAGAACATACAACAGCGGCAGATAATGTTCCGGTGTCGGTACGGCAAGTGCCATCGTCTTTCCCAGCGACCGGTAATCAATAAGCTTTTCATGATCACGGGCCAGGATCAGCCGATTGACTTCCCCCTGCACCTCAGTCGCCCAGTCGAATCCATACCCGATTTCCGGTCGCTCCCACGCCACCATACCGAGATTATGAACAATATTACCACTACCGATGATAAGAACGCCATTTTTTCGAAACGATGCAAGTTCTTTCGCGAAATCATAATGCCGACGGGCAGACCGGGTGCGATCCAGACTCAACTGGACAATGGGGATATCAGCTTTCGGGTAAAGATGCTTCACCACACTCCAGCAACCATGGTCAAGACCCCATGACTGGTCACTATCAATCATGGTGTTCGTTGAAGCTGCCGCTGCAATCTCCCTTGCCAGCGCAGGGCTCCCCGGTGCCGGGTACTGCACCGCGTAAAGCTCTGCCGGGAATCCTCCAAAGTCATGGATTGTCCGCGGCTGCTCCATTGCGGTTACCCGCGTACCCTCGGTTTCCCAGTGAGCGGAAACACAGAGAATCGCCTTTGGCTTCGGTAGCTTTTTGGCGATTGCCCTGAAGCCGTCAACGAACTCATTCTCTTCAATGGCGTTCATCGGACTGGCGTGCCCTAGAAAAAGCACCGGCATTGTTCCGTGGGTCCGTTCTGTAACCGATTCTGTTTCCGTCATTGGTTCACCTCGTTTTCAGTGAATACATAGGATTTTCAACCATAAAATAAAAAACCGATATCATTCCCTCCGCCTGATTACTACGGATAACAGAATCGCTAATTGTAATTAGGTATTCCGGATCAATGTTTACAGCACCCCGCTCATGGTGAACCGAGTATACCCTGAGCGGAGCCGAAGGGAACCATGAACCCGTTTTCAGGTCCGCTTTATCCTTCGACAGGCAGTGTAACACCTGTAGAATGTGCTCAGGATGAGCGGAATCGATAATCAGGTACCTGAATAGTTACCGGTAATTTTAAGTTCGATCTTCCCTCGGCCGAAATACGTGGCAAGCTGCCTGCTGTGTCATCTGGCGGTGCAGGTAATAACGGCATAAACAGGAAATTTCAGGAGTGTAGCATTTTTTTACAACCATCGTCTCAAAAAACAATTCAAATAAACCCCAGATAAAAATTAATTACTAACATATAATGAAGTGTGTCAGTTAAAGCTATACTACCCATTTTTAAGATTTCAGGAGATAAAATGAAACGTTTTTCCGGATCGGTTTTGATACTTATTGCCTCAATATCATTCTCCTTTGCGGAAAACCTTGTTATTCACCTGTTGCACCCGTGGGCTGACGAACCGGGAAGGCTGGATTATCCGCTCAGGATCATCTCGAGCGAATCGGGTTGGGACATGGGTTCTCCCATGGAAAAAGAAGGGTGCAACTGGTACTCATACAGGTTTCGCAGTACGCCACGTACCGATAACGGCCAGCGCATCGAGTTCGTACACTTTATTCCTACGGATACCGACGAACGTGCCAACAGGAGAGATTACCGCAGAGGCATTACCGGTGATCAGCTTTTCATGAACCAGATCTTCGGCACTCAGCCCCAAACGATAACCGAGGTCTGGATGACGATACCCGACACCACAAAACCGCCTGTCCTGAGTTTCTCTCCCCCGCCTCACAAAACCATCCACTTCCTCAAGCCCTGGGATCTGGGAGCTCCAATTATTCAACTGCCCGGCGGCGATACGCTACGTATGATGATGGAAAACGGTGTCGACCGTTGCGGCTGGTTTTCATACCGGTTTTATTGTGATTACGCCGACCTCCGGGTCCGATTTATCAACTCGCTGCTCGGAACGTACTTTTCAACCGCGGGAGCAGGGGACAGTTCGTTTCTGAATGTAAGCGCAGACCTGGCAACCACCGACAGCATCTGGATACTTCCAACGCCGCAACCCGGCGGCCCCCCGGTAGTGCACCGGAATTTTCCGGACGTGGCGGGAAAGTGCGGCACCACCATTCAGGTTGGAGCAATCCTCCGTGACTGGGATAACGAGCATCCCGACTTCGGCGAATACTGGGAAAAACCGGAATGTCAGGGCCAACAGTTAGGTATGGTGGAAAAACGACTGGGGGCCGACGGCGACCCGGTACCGACTGCTCATACCTGCATACGGCAGTTCGACTGGTTTGAACCTCATGTTTTCGATAACGGGTATACCAATCAGCAATGTTTCAATCTGACGCTAAGCACTAATGGTGAAGGTCTTTATGAATACGATACCAGCGATTTCTTCCCTCTGAGCGATTTTCTATACCTCGATCCGGACGAAACCATACCAAACCCCTATCATGGTGGCTGGGCGAACTGCAGTTTTACCATGGAACTATCGGCCCAGTTCGAATATGTTCCCGGGCAGACCTTCTATTTCCGCGGCGACGACGATGTCTGGGTGTTTATCGACAGCCAGCTGGTTGTCGATATCGGCGGCATTCACAGCCCCACCGAAGGCGCCGTCGATCTTGATACTCTCGGCCTCACCCCGGGGCAAACCTACGGATTCAAGCTCTTTTTTGCTGAGCGTTTCTGCGGCGGCTCCAACTTCCGTATGGTCACTTCAATCAATTTGCGTACCAGCAGCAACCTGATCACCAATATCACCAACACACCGGACGGTGCTACTCAATACGATATGTGGCTTTTGGAAACCACCGACAACCTCACCTGCTCCGCAGAAGGGATGGTCAGTGATACCCTGAAAAATCCGGGGCTCCTTTTCTTTCTTGAAGGACCGTCGTTGAGTAATCCTGGACAATTGACCGCGGGAAACCATTACGGCGGAATAACGATCGTCGGCACCTCGACGGCCATTATAGACACAATGAGGATTTACGGCCTTGAACCAGGCGATTATATTCTCAGATACTTTCTTATATCGGATAATTCGCAAAACGGCGCCATACCGTTTTCCGTCCGAGCTCTGCCCGTTGACCATTTCGATCTCCTGACCGATTCCATGGTACTGGACCCCGGAAACGACGCGATGCTGGATTCAATCGTCATCGGTTATTTTGATTCCACCGTTCAGACCTACGCAGTACTTCGCGACAGTGCAGGAACATATCGAGGCAACGCGTCAAATCCAGTCTGGACCAGCAGCAACCCGGGGATAGCCACGGTCGAACCGTCCGCAGCAGATCCTTCACGCTGCATCATAACCAAAGTCTCCCCGGGAGAAGTCTGGATCGTCGTCAGCGATCTCACCGGCGGCATCCGCCCCGATTCGGTGAAGGTGATCACCATGGTGCTTCCCGAGTACCCGGTCGTTATTTCCGCAATCATGCTCGATACCAACGCCGACATCATTCCCGATCAGCTCAACGTCACCCTAAGTGATACGTTCACCGACAGCCAGCGTTTGGATTCGATAGTATTTTCCTATAACGGCGATGACTATGTCGCAAAGGCCAACGAGGTACAGCTGAATGGTACGTCTGTCATCATTCCCTTTACGGCACGCAGTGGACCTGAGGGCCGTCCCACCGGTCCGGTTACCCTCTGCCTGACTACCGAAACCGGTTCACCATGTACTCCCGGCACCTTTACCGACGGTGTATCACCCGCGATTATCGCCGCCGATGTTCTGGAAAACGAGGGTTCCGATCCCGACATACTGTTTATCACCTTTTCAGAGCCGTTGAATCCATCTACCGTATTCGGGCGACAGCTTCAGCTTATCAAAGAAGGCTCCACCGATACAGTGGCATTGAGCATTATCGGAATTATTACTATTTCGGACGACTCTGTTTTTACCGTGCAGGCCACACCGGCAGATAACAATAACGGAAACGTTCGTGCGGTTGCCGGCGACCGTCTGCGTCTGCTTCCGGGAAGTTCCGGCGGTACCCTCGCTGAACTGCGCGATAACACGGCGCACGATTTAAACCGGTCGGTAATCATGGGATTCAGACCGGGAGCCGCCTCGGTTGCCGGAGCATGGTATTTCGACCGCGACGCCAATGGTATCGTTGACGAAATTCTGGTGAAATTCAATCGCCCGGTCGAACAATCCGAACTCGATACGATCCGTGTGCAATGGAGAATTAGTTCTTTCCGGGTGCCGTCATCAGCATGCGTTCGGACGGGCGATTCGCTTTTCACGCTTCTCCCCGGCAACAACATTTCCGACATCAACACGAGCGGAGCAATGTATGTGTCAATAGGCTATCGGGCGGTTCCGGGTGTCTCCCGCACCGCCACAGTAGTCGACAGCGCCGCTCCGGTGATTGTTTCCGCCAGGTTGTACCCCGGCGCCGATACCGCATCCGGGAGCCGCAACAACGATACGCTGATTGTCATTTTTTCCGAAGGAACCACACCAATCGGTTCGTCACCGTTCATTCTTTCGTCCCGCAAAGACGGCATGCGGTACAACTTTACACTCGATTATCTCGGAAACGGCACCGTTCCTGATTCATACCGTTTTTCGGTAGGCTTGATCACTCCGTCCACGATCACCTTTGCCTCCGAAGGTGATACCATCTGGATCGATCCGTCGTCGGGAACCACCGACAACAACGGTATCGCCCAGGTGAATCCAGACAACCGGAAGGCACTACTCCAGGTTGAATGGCCTAAGCTAAAATGGCATGCCATGGTCGTACCGAATCCATTCCAGCGCAACACCCGTCTGCCGGAACACTTAGGAGGCGGTATTGGAACTGCGATCATTCTGGTCCCCACGGCGCCATTCGATAAGAGCGCGGTTCGCGCTGAAGTCATGATCTTTGACGGGGTGGGAAATTTAGTGGAAAAGTCAGACTTTTCCCCGCTCAACAGCGGATTCAGGTTTGTATGGAGGGGAGAGAACCGCAATGGTCGTTTTGTGGGACCCGGTACCTATCCGGCATTCATCACTGTTTACAACAACACGGACCGTATCGTCAAAACCCTGAAAATTGGTTTTCTGAGATAGTATGCCATAGTCATCCGGATATCCTAATCCTTCTGTCGCTGATAGTAGTAATCTACGTATGGAAAGATATCATGGAGAATGGGTGACGCAGCATGGCTGTTGATCCCCTGGTTGTAAACATTGCCACCTTGATTTCACCTCACCTTGAGCGAATACACCGGAATCATTCTTCCCGGGATCGATGATTTTGCATCGTAAAGGAATACCGCTCCGACACGATCATAAAACCCACGGGCAAACGGATCGACAAAAATAAACAGTTCAGCTACTCCCAATTCAACCGCAAGATTCTTGACATGAGCTATTACCTGTCTGCCGATACCCCGGCGGTGGAACTCCGGAAGAACAAACATATGTTCAAGCCACCATCCCTTTTCCACGAGAACTTCACCGGCATAAAAATCATCAGGGTTTGCAACTATAGAATAGAAACCAACTCTTTTTTCGTCGTCACGGACTGAATAGACGGCACGATTACGGATATAAGCTTCGGAAATGGTCAGTTCGTTTTTCCAAAGTGCGAAATATTCTTCGGGGTAGTTCCAGTGCCGTTTTGCGGCAAATGCAATCTCGGTGAGTTCCCGATGTTCATCAGGTTTGGCTCTGCAGATTGAAATCGGTAACGGAGCTGATAATCGTGATGTTTCAGGTTCGGAGTTACTGTACATACCATACTCGTTGTAGAAACGTTGAATTTTATAAAGGCTGCGAAATTACAATATACCACTGCAGCCCGAAGGAATTAAATGGTTACAGCGGTGGAAGGATTGGATTCCACCCATTCCAGGGCATAAACAAGGGGGATTATCTCGGGAGGTCTGTTCTTGGAATCAGGTGCTGATTTCCTTTCTTCATATTTTTTTCATGAAATATCTTACTGCAGATATGTACTTTCATGGTAAACATACCATTATTTGGTATAAAGCCATTGGAAAAAGTATCGGGTCAGGATGCACGTCGAATTTAATAGTTTCTAAATATCCTACTGAGCCCCCCATGCTGCGGACGTGGAGAACAAAAAGAGAATTGTGGACTACGTTACTCCGCAGGGATTTGCCTTCGGCGCTACTTCGTGGTCGCCTTCGGCGCTGCCTTACTACGTGCGGCGATCGACGGTGCGTGCTCGGAAAGCCTCTCCGAAATAAGAATGCCCCCCGCGTTGCGGGAGGCATTCTTATTTCGGAGAGGCAGGGATTCGAACCCTGGGAGCCAGTTGCCCAGCTCAACGGTTTTCGAGACCGCCCCCTTCAACCACTCGGGCACCTCTCCAATATTTTTATCTAAAGATTATCTATTTTCAGGAACGATTTTCGAGACCACACCGTTTTTCAATATAACCTTTGGCGCTTTCAACCACTCGGGCGCCTCTCCTGAGAATTTCAGTTGCTTAAAATACCTCTATCGCAGTTGTTTTGCAATGAGAGCAGCTCTGAATTCTGAGATAAATCATAGCGTCTGATGCAAACGAAATACAAATTAAGGGCAGATACCAGAAACATATTTAAAGCTACGTCATTTTTTCAGACCAGGCAGTCAGCAGCAGTGCACCCTTCCACTTCACCCTTACGGGTGTTCACCTCGAGCGTACCATGACCCCTTTCCGACACCATGCCGCACGAGGAAACCGCATGCAACAAGATCTTTCAGACGGGTTTTTGCCGTATTTCGTTTCACATCGTTCAGGTGCATAATATCCGCTATGGTGGTTTTGCCCCGGTCAGCAATAATCTTGTGTTTCCTCACCGATCCCGCCGAAAGACCGGCCATCGACAGATAAGCTTCCTCCGCCACTTTCGTGTCGAGGATTTCTTTTTGCCTCAAAGCGTCGAGAAAAAAAATGATAGCCACTCATTCAGTCTGACGGTCCTTTTTCTAGTATGCCCCGGCTTGTGGAACGTTAAACCGGATAGCCGAGCGGGAACTATTTTATCAATATCGTTTCTGTATCGTGAATATCGACTGCTTTTCGGAACCGCCACCATGCTCCATCTCCATTTCGCTCCATCGCTCGATATGCTTGTTTCGGATCTGCTTTCCCGCGTAAGAGAGGTCTGGACGGATCCTTTTGATGCTCCCGATATTCTTGTTCCGAGCCCCGCGCTGGGCAAATGGCTCAGGATGCGTCTCGCCGGGGGATGCGCGGACGAAGCAACCGCTGCACCGTTGGGCTGTGTCGCAAACCTCGAACTGCCGACCATCGAAAAGTACCTGTGGAACCTGCTTTCTCCCGGGGAATTCAGACAACTCGGCCAGCAGCATATGCAGCAGGTGCTCTGTGCGCTTCTTGACGAACAGTGCATCGGTGCACCGGGCTTTGAGCCGGTGAGAACCTACCTGCTTGGTGCAACGGGCAGTAATCCACTTAAAAAAGTGCAGCTCTCGGCCCGGATTGCTCATCAGTTTCTTGAATACGAATACAACCGGCCCGGGGTATGGCGTGACAACCGGAAAAAATGGGAACCCACGGGAATCGACGGTACCTGGATGGCAGGTAAGTTCTACACCGATAACACTAAAAATGAGACGTGGCAGGCTGAGCTGTATCGCCGTATGCGCAATGCTTTTTCAGGTTCCAATAACGAAAGCGGGAACACACAACCACCATGGCTGACCTTACCCCAGCTGTACCGGTTGCGACGCCGGAATGGATTCGACGACAACCGACCGTGGGTGGTAGATCCGATGACCGCCTTTATTTTCGGTGTTACCAAGGTAAGTCACTTTCACCGTAACCTCTTTGTTGAAATCTCGCAATTCGAGGGTGTGGAACTGCATGTATTTCTTACCAACCCCTGTGCAGAATTCTGGGAGGATGTCGACACCACCCGACGGAATATCCGTCGTACCTGGAACAGCACCTCCGCGTCAGCCGCCATCATTCCGAGAAAACCGGATGATTACCACAAAGATGAGCTGCTTCACCTTTCCACCGGAATACCACCGGACGATCAGAAACTCCTTGAACTCTGGGGCAATGCGGGCAAGGAAAATATCTTTCTCTGGTGTCAGGATGCCCAGTGGAATTTCGAGTACCACAGCCCGGAATGGATCGACCACGACGACCCGCCGGAGTCAATTCTTCAGTCACTCCAGAACGCACTGCTGCGTCGTGAGAAGGAAATGATCCTTCCGTCCGGTGGCAGTCGGCCTGACGGCTCTCTGCAGCTACTTGCCTGTCCCGACCGCGGAAGGGAGATCGAGGAGATCCGGGAGCAGATACTCGACCTGGTGCATCGTAAAAAAATAACCATGCTCAACGAGGTGGTGGTATACCTTGCCGATATACCTTCGTATGTTCCCTCCATACAGCGGGTGTTCGGACGGTTCACCCCGTACGATGCGGAGTATATTCCCTTTTGTATCCTCGGCTCCACCGGACGCGATACCGCCTATGCCCGGGGTGTGGTACAGCTGATTGAACTGATGAGAAACCGGTTTGATCGTGTGCACCTTTTCAGTCTGTTCCGCAATGCGATTGTACAGGCGACACGAAAGATCGATCCGGATGACGTTGCAGTATGGGAGAGGTGGGCCGAGGCGCTGTCGATGTACCGGGGCTACAATCTGGAGCATCGGGAGCAGATGGGAGATACCGGGCAGACGCTTACCGATGCACATACCTTTGCTTTCGGAATGGCACGAATGATACTGGCTGATCTGATGGAAGGGGCCGCACTACTCAATTTCAGAGAGCACCACGGGGACAGCGCTTCCGAAAGCGACACACCGATACCGGTGCTACCGTATCGCGATTTTGACACATCGGACCGCAATCTGCTCGAATCGTTCTGTTCCACCGTGGAAAGTCTGTATCGCGACGGCGAACAGTTGCGTGCCGATGTCGCCGAATCGCTTGAAACGGGTGTTGCCACACTGCGCGAACTGCTTTCCAAATGGCTGGGAAAGATACCGGAAAGCACGGTTGTCGACCTTGCTGCCGAAGGCAGTATACAACGCGCGTTTCTGGACGGACTCGCTTCCCTGTCACTGCAGCAGTACCTCGTCGGTAGAGCAGAAGTTCCTTTTGAGGAATTCATGCATCTTGTACTCGGGTGCCTTCCCGATGAACCGGCAGACAGCCATGGCGCCTGGACCGGCGGAATCACGTTTGCCCCGCTTCGACCGGCAATGATTGTGCCGCATACCGTCGTGTTCGCCGCTGGACTCGATGATGTTCTGTTTCCCGGTTCAAACGAGCGCCCCTCGTGGGACCTGCTCTCCGGCAGAAGAATCATCGGTGATTCAGACAGGGTCCGCGAAAATCGCTTTGCCTTTCTGGAACTGCTGCATGCAGCCCGTAAACAACTGATCCTCTCATACCGTGCACGGAATATGCAGAAGGAGAGTGAACTGCACCCGTCGAGTGTGGTGCAGGAACTGGAGGCGTATCTGGTTGAAAACTTTTTTTCGGTACCGGACAAACAGGAAAAACCGGTTTGTTCGCTCCGCCGCACCATCCCGTGGATAGTCCATGAGTCATTACCGGAAATCGCGGCAGACGGACGTGAACACGGTACCTGGAACCAGGAAGAGATCACACTGGCCACATTGGCCGCAAAGGAACGGGTGCACCACCGCCACGATCTTGCCAAATCTGAAACAGCAGTTCGCAGCGACAGCGGTCCGCCACTGGTCACCCTTTATGAACTGCGCCGGTTCTTCAGCAATCCTCTGGAATACCACCTGGCACGCACCCTAGGTATTGAACTCGACGAGGTACCCGGCACCATGTCGGCAACCGATGAGCCACTGGAATCAGGGGCCCTTTTCATTGCAATGCTGCAGAAGGATATCTGGGCACTGCTGCTGCGTTATGTGTTTCCGGAAAAGAGCGCCGAAGCACTTCTTGATCCGGCGGAACTCGACAGTCTTGCCGTGGCGGAGGCCGGCAGGCTCTATACACACCACGCAGCCTCCGGCGGAGCCCCCGAAGCGATGCCCGGAATAATGGAGCGTGATTTTCTCCTGAAATGGGCATCGATGTGTCTGCATACGGTACTTTCATTACGGAATGATTTTCCTGATCACCGTTTTATTGAAAACAGCGATTGCGCACTCG
The DNA here is from genome assembly GCA_050304135.1 of Chitinispirillaceae bacterium. Classification (GTDB taxonomy): domain Bacteria; phylum Fibrobacterota; class Chitinivibrionia; order Chitinivibrionales; family Chitinispirillaceae; genus JAFGNB01. Next base: position 123,850 of record JBNLDC010000008.1, read on the forward strand.
GACGCGAAGAGCGTAAAGGCGTACTGCAGGTACCATTGACAACAGATACCGAAGGAACGGTTGAATGCAGGCACCGTATGGCACTGGTGCCGCGCGAAAGTGGATCTTCCGGTGTAACAGGAATTATTGCCGTAAAAAAAGAGGGCAAAGCGATCGATAACCCGGACCTCTGGCTTGAGGGAGCACTGCAATGGCTCTGGGAACAGCAGCACCCGCCGGGCAGCCGGATCGCGCTTGTTCAGTTGAACCGGGGTAACGGTACAACAATCGGGATTTCCTCTGATGTGGTGCAGCTGCTCGCTGATGCCTCGTGTAACGATATACAACCGGAAATGATGCGATGGCTTGCAGGAATGCTCCTTCAGATGAAACGTTCACGATGCAGTGAACACCTCCCGTTTGTCGAGGTTAAAAAATTCTGGGACAACCTTTCGTGCGATCAGATTGCCGAGGACCTTGCTTCGGACTACAGCGCATACCACTCCTATCTCCCCGCGTTCGCCCTGGTGGATGCACGGGTTCCCGATCTTTCCGCGGAAGAGCTGGAATCACTGGCACGGTCACGCTATGCACCGATGCTTGACAGGTGGCTTATAGCCGGGGAGGAATCGGCATGAGTGCGTTGTGGGATCAGATTGAACTTTCACGTCACGGAGTTATTGAAGCACACGCGGGCACCGGTAAAACGTATACGATTGTGCAACTGGTACTGCGGATCCTCCGGTCGACCACCACCGATGCCGCAGGAGCCGAGCGACCGGTGCATATCCGGGAGATACTGCTCGTTACCTTTACCGAGAAAGCTGCCGGAGAGTTGAAGAAACGTATCCGGGAAGGTATCGAAAAACAGATCGCCGATGAAAAGACAGACAGTACGGTAAAGGCGCATCTTGAGGACTGCCTCAATAACCTTCACGAAGCGCTCATCGGCACCATCCATGCAATCTGTCTGCGCCTGCTCCAGACATGGCCTTTCGAAAGCGGTGTACCGTTTACCACCGAAATCGTGTCGGATGCGGAAGGCATCGCTGCAGCATTGCGGGAATCGATGCGCACCGACTGGCAAGATCCGGAAACCGCACTACCGTGGGCTTGTGAACAACTGGCAGCAATGGGCATCCGCATTGAACAGAAGCATTTTGACCTGCTATGTACCGTGGCAAAAGAGCTTCTTGACGATGAGTATGTACAACTGGACCGTACCCTGGTGCAGGGATGGACGTTGCAGGCACTCCAAAACGAGCATTCAGCACTTTCAGGAGAGCTGAATGGGTTGCGCGGGAGTTTTATCGCCGCTGTTCAGCAACTGCTGCAGGCAATCGACGAAGCAAACAACAGGGGAATGTTTGATGCAAAAAAACAGTCGCTCGTTGAAAAACGGCTCTTTGAACTGCATCTTATCCGCGATGGCGTGATTGAAGACGGTGCGATTCTCCGAGATCCTGTTAAATGCGGGAGATCGAAACTGGTTTCAAAAGCCGATCTGAAACGGTGTCCGGAGCTTTCATCGGTAGTACATTGCAGCGAAGAAGTCTCCGGCCATGCGTTCACCGCGGCACTTGCGAAAAAAACGGCACTCGAGGGGAAGCTACTGCTTACCCTCATTAATGATGGAGCCGAACTGCTTGCCCGCCGCTGGCAGCGCCACAAACTGGACAACGGATTACTTTCCTATCAGGATATGCTTCGACTCATGCGGACTGCGGTTTCGGATCGCCCGTCGTTTACCGCTGCACTGAGGAAAAAACTGCGATTTGCCATCATCGATGAGTTTCAGGATACCAGCCGGTTGCAGTGGGAAGTGTTTAAACAGCTGTTTCTTGCCGATGAGGTGCCACCATCTCCCCGCCTGTATATTGTCGGCGATCCCAAACAGTCGATTTATTCCTTTCAGGGTGCCGATGTGCACAGTTACCTCGATGCGAAACAGCTCCTGCAGCAATCGGGACATACGCCATTCGAACTTTCCAGTAATTACCGTTCATGTGCCGGTGTCATACAGGGGTACAATGCGTTATTTGCGGCTGCTGCCGCGGAAGACGACTGGTTTCTCTTTGGTGAACAGCAACTCGGCATCTCCTACACAACGAATTCCGCTGTCGTCTCCCCCTCCCGCACAGAGAAACCCGGACATCCACTTGCTCTGCCGCCGTTGCAGGCAGTGGTACTCGAAGGCAGTGCCGCGATACGGAAACAACAGATGGCCACCGCTGCCGCACGAGCGATTAAACGTCTGATCGGCACCACCATCTCCGTGCCCGACGGTACGGGGTGGAAATCACTTACCCTTGCTTATGAAGATTTCGCGGTAATTGTTGAAAACCATAAGCTTGCCGATCCGTTTCTTGAAACGTTCCGTGAAGAACAGATACCGGCGGTCAAATACAAGATGGAGGGGGTCTTTCAGTCACCGATGGCGCGGGCTCTTCATGCGGTACTCACCGCGGTGTTGTCGCCATCGGGCAACCCGGCACCGCGACTCGCCGCACTGCTTACCCCGTTTTTCAACCGGCCGCCGGAATCCATCGACCCTGAACACGATCTGGAGCCGTGCGGAAACCCCCACTGCCACGGCAACGACCTCTGTATCGCCCATGCACTGCAGGAGTGGACCGGGCTTGCCGGCGGTGCGTACTGGTCGCAACTGTTTGACCGTTTGCAACGGCGAACCGGTATTTACGAACGGCTGATCCGCCTTGGTACCGGAGAACGGCAGATCGCCGATCTGCGTCAGGTAATTGACTACTGCATCGAACTGCTCTACTGCGAAAAGTATACCCTCAGCCGGCTGGTGGAGCATCTCGGCAGCCTGCTGAGCGGCAAGGCGAGTGCCGGAGAAGAACGGAATCTGCATGTCCTTGAAACACAAAAATCCAGTGTCAAGGTGCTTACCATGCACGCGGCAAAGGGGCTTGAATTTCCGGTGGTATTTGTCGCTACCGGTACCACCAGGACCGTCCGGAAAGGGCCCAATTTTTTACGGTTCACCGAAAGCTCCACCCCCGGCACGGATACGAAGCGGCGCATTAAGGTAGCTCCCTTTCTCTCCTCCGATGATCTGAAAGCAGACGAAGCGGGGCAGGCGCTCAAAGATCGTTTTCTTGAACAGGCACATCAGGAACGACGGCGGTTACTCTACGTGGCACTTACCCGGGCACAGGCGATGCTGTTTGTCCCTCTGCATCTTGCCCGTACCGCACGAACCGCGGCGGATTCAATTGACTGGATGCAGTGTGAGCGGCCCGTAAAAGGAGGCGAGCACGATCTTACACCGAAGCTTCAGCAACTGCTTGCCGGAGCTTCCGCGGGATCGCCCCTGGCGGTATTCAACCCTGCACGGTTTCCTGCTGCCGCCAACGCGACCACTACCGCAACCTCCGGAAAGAGTACACCGGCCACCGAATCACTGCCGGATATTGTCTCTCTTGCGCTGCAGGATAAAATCTGCAGGCAGACCAGCTATACGCAGATAAGTCGCCATATGCACACTTCACGGGAAATTGATCGCAGTGAGGAGATGGACGAACCGGTTGAAGAAGAAATTCCCGAAAGTAATCGATCACCACTTCCCGGCGGGCAACTCACCGGCGATGCACTGCACTGTGCTCTGGAGGATCTTCTCGTAAGTGAAGACATCGCCGCCATCGTTGCCGACCCGGTGGAATTGCAGGCCATGGTCGACACCTATCTTGGCAGGAACGGTATATACACGCTCGTGAGAAAAAAATTCGGCACCGATGCTACGGCGATAAACAGTGCGGTTACGGCGGCAATGAACTGTGTAAAGGGTGCGGTAACTACCGACATTCCACTCCCGGGAGACGCACAGGTACAGGTTGCTCAGTTGAACAGGTTAGACCGTAAGGCGGAAATGGAGTTTCTGCTGAAGGTAGATCGCCACTGGGTACACGGGTTTATGGATCTGGTTTTCCGCATCGAAAACCCTGAGGGCGGAACACACCACTGGCGATACTATGTACTCGACTGGAAAAGTGATTCACTGGCGGAGTATACCGCCTCATCAATACGGGCGTGCATCGAACGGCGACATTACGATATGCAGGCAACATTATATTCGCATGCACTTGACCGCTATCTGCGGGGTATTCTTGGAGAGCAGTACAATCCCACGCAGCATCTGGGCGGAGCGATCTACCTTTTTTTACGGGAACATGAACGGGAACCTCTGGCGCAATCAACGCTCTGGACCTACCGCGCGACGCCCGAAGAAGACGCAAGGTACATCGAAGAAAAGGTAGCGGCTTCGCAATGGTAACGAACACTCAACAATGTTTCCTCCGGCGGGATGTCTCTTGAAAGCGGACGATCTGTATGGAACTTACTGAACTTGTACTGATTCTCGAGAGCTACCTCGTTGACACCCGTCAGATTGATCAACTGGCGAGAAGGCAGGCAGCTCTGCTTAGCAGCGGCATACCTGATGCACAGCGGCGTACCGAGGCTTTGGTGGTACTGCTTCTTACACTCAGCGCACTCCGTAAAGGATCGCCCCGTGTCACTCCTGAGCAGATGCTGACACCGGTTGACACCACCGTCATCAACGGGTACGCTTCACTGTATTGTTCCGGCGGCAAAAAGGAGGCCGCATGGGCACCCCCGCTTACCGGAACCTCAGCCGCATTTTCCCGAGCAGTCGATGCTGTTTTTACCACACCGCAGCGTTACGCACCGGTTGCGGGAGCGGTACCGTCAACAGAGAGCGATCCATGGCCGGTACTGGTGCTGCACAACGGCATGGCCGGTTTTGCGCGCAACTGGAATTGCGCAAAGAGACTTGAATCAATTCATATCCCTTCGATGCTCTCTGCAACCCGCATTGTTTCGGATGCCAACACCATTGCATCCGCTCTCCGGGAGGTCTTTTGTGACCGGTCCGACAAACAGTCTCACCTGCGGCAGATTATTGCAGCTGCAATGGCATGCACTGCACGGTTTCTAATTATTTCCGGCGGACCGGGAACCGGAAAAACCAGTGTGGTGCTGCAGATTCTCAGAACAATGCTCCGTGTTGTAAACGACCTTCATGCTGAACGGATAGTTATCTGTGCACCAACAGGACGGGCTAAGGCACGGCTGGGAGAAAGCCTCAATAGCGGGCTTGACGCCCTTGCTGCAGCTTTTCCAGATAGCACAACCACCGGTGCATCTCTTGACGAATCGCTGCGGATGATTCACCGGAAAACACTGCACAGCCTGCTGGGACAGCGTCCTGACGGCTCTTTCAAATTCAATCGGGAACATCGTCTGCCGCACCGAATAATTATTGTCGACGAGGCAAGCATGATCGACCTCAACCTCTTCGCAGCACTTATGGAAGCGCGATCCGATGAATGCAGTATCCTCCTGGTGGGTGACATGTACCAGCTCCCCTCGGTTGACGCCGGAGCGGTTCTTGGTGACCTTACCGGTTGCTTTTCGGAAATTCCCTATTTTGCGACCCTGTCGAAAAAAACCGGCTCCTGGATAGCAGGGGTAACCGCCGGGATTCCCGCCGACGGCACTGATGATCCTTCTCCTGTAATTACAGGGGCTTCCGACCTGAAGAAAGCAGGCATATTTCTTGATCATGCCGTTATTCTTACACGCTCGTATCGCTCGGTACAAACCATTCTCGAACTATCGCACAAGGTAAACCGTGGCGATGCGGACGGTGTCGTGCAGTTTATGGAAGCGGAAAACAACCGGGGCGGTTGTTCACTAGACACATCGGAAGGTATAAAAGAAGTTAAAAAATGGCTGGAACGTTTTCTGCAAAAGCAGGAGATCATTCAGGCTTACGAGATACTAGCCGATCCCGAAAAAGCCGCCGATCTCACCCGGGATTTTATTGCTGCAGTAAGAAACATTCTCTATACATCCGTGATACTCTCTCTTGCACACGACGGCTCGCGTGGCCGCAGAGCAATTAACACCCTCGCTGAAAAGATGCTTCGTGAAAAACATCATGCTGTGTCAGGAACACGCTTTTTTCAGGGATTACCGGTAATCCTCGGAGGAAACCACTATACGCTCGATATTTACAATGGCGACCTGGGCGTGGTAGTGCAGACCGGTGAAGGGCTGAAAGTCGCCTTCCCACGGGGAGAAGAGGAGTGCAGGCTCATTGCTCTCGACCGGCTGATTGATCCGGAACCGGCATTCGCCCTTACGGTACATAAATCGCAGGGATCTGAGTTCGATAATGTCCTGCTGGTACTGCCTGAAAATACGAGCCCGCTTCTTTCCCGGCAGGTTGTCTACACCGGTATTACCCGTGCCAAAAACCATGTCAGGATTCTGGGAAGTACCGCTATTCTCAGTAAGGCGGTCACGACGCAGGAACTGCGTTATGGGGGGGTGGCAGTGTAAGTCTGTTTTTCGCAGTTATCGAGAAGAGAAACAGCCAGCAGACCCTCCTGTCAGGAACCGATTCGTTTTGTTTGAAATGGTGGCATACCTGGCCTCCACCTTGAGTATTCGGATGAGTTCTTCCAACAATGTATTTTTTCTATTATCTTCACAAAAACCATTTTAGCTACAAGGCACTCTCCCATGTTCATTCGCCTGTTACTCCTCTTTACGCTCCTCCCTCTGGCTGAACTGTTCGTTCTGCTGAAGGTCGGGGCGGCAATCGGGTTGCTCAATACCATTATACTGGTGATCGGTACGGCAACGCTCGGTGCCTATCTTGCAAGAAAACAGGGAATCGAAACGTTGAACCGTATCCGGCAACAACTAGAACACGGAGCACTCCCCGCTGAGGAGCTCATTGACGGGCTGCTTATCCTGATTGCCGCGATTGTACTCATTACTCCCGGACTGCTCACCGATACCTTCGGATTTCTGCTCCTTATTCCGCAATCGCGACAATGGCTGAAGCGGTATGTGCAGGAGCTCTTTAGAAACCGGATAGCCCGCGGAAGCATGTGGGTTTATAAAAAATAGGAATACGTTTTCCGGGTTTTTTCCAACCATCGGAAAAGTCGTACATAATTGCACAAGGTAGCATCCCTCTCCTATATTACATTTGAATGCCGGTATCTGCCGGGAATTGTCAACAAACACCCTGGAGTCGCCTGAAAACAACAACATCCCTGTAGATTCGGTCTGAAAATGCAGCGATAGAAAACTATTTACCAAAGGATGTGCAATCATGATTCGTCGTACCTATCCGTTTACCACCCTGTTCCTCCCTCTCCTACTTACTTTTACTTTTTTATTTGCTACCACTTCAGCAGCGCAACAAAAACGTACTTTCTCACTGCAGTACATTGCTTCTGTACAGGAAATTCCCGATTCAGCCGGAATACTTGATCTCTGGCTGCCTGTTCCTGCATCGTCAAAATTCCAGATCGTATCAGACATCAAAATTACTGCTCCGTGGAAATATTCATTGAACACGGAACCAGTGTACGGAAACCGGATGGCCTATTTCCACATCAATAACCCGAAGGACTCGGTGCAGATTACTTGTAACTACTCCGTTACCCGCACCGAAATAACACCAGCCTCCGGTTATGAAAACGATGCAGCTTTGTTGAAAAACGCATTGTCGGCGTATACGCTTATACCGCTTTCCGATTCAATTGCGAAACGTGCGAAACAACTGGTTGGCAAGGCAAACGGAAACAAGGACAGAGCGGAGAAACTCTACCGACACACCCTTGCAGCCATGCGGTACGATAAAAGTGGCACCGGCTGGGGACGTGGTGATTTCGCCTACGCCTGTGATATCCGTAAAGGCAATTGCACCGATTTTCATTCAATGTTCATGGGGTACTGCCGCAACCTCGGCATACCGACACTGTTTGAGATCGGTCTCTCAATTCCTTCGCAGCCTGAAACCGGCACCACCGGCGGGTATCACTGCTGGGCGTTTTTTTCCAACAGTGGAAAATGGGCGCCGGTTGATATATCAGAAGCATGGAAAGACACCTCACGTCAGGAGTACTTTTTCGGATCACTCGATGAAAACCGGGTAACCCTGAGCAGAGGAAGAGATATTTCCCTCGCGCCCCCGCAAAAGGGAAAACCGTTGAACTTTTTCATCTTCCCGTATGCCGAGCTCGATGGACAACCATGGGAGAAGGTGAGCAAGGTTTCGAAGTACCGGTAATGTGTTCCGCCGGTAAAGTTGCAAAACGTGCATAGTTCAGACGAAGGTAATTTCAACTCTTTCACCTTGATTTGCCTCGTCTGTGCCACCTATTTTCAAATGTACTAAACGATTCCATCACGATTTCCCGGCAACGGAAAAACATCACCATGCCCATTTTCCTGAGTATCCTCATCGGCAGCATTATCGCACTCATTTTTCCGGAGCTGGTACTGAAAGTCAAGCCGGCACTCCAGCCCTTGTTCGCGGTCACCATGTTTTTCGTCGGGCTGCTTGTTCAACCGGAACATGTTCGGCTATTTCTCAAATCCCCCACGCGACCCCTCATCGGCGTAGTCGCTCAGTACACCATTATGCCGCTTGCCGCATTCGCCGTATCACTCTTTTTTGATGATCCGCTGCTGCGCACCGGTATCGTGCTGGTGGGATGCATGCCGGGTGCCATGGCCTCGAATGTGATGACCATGCTGCTCAGGGGTGACGTGATCCTCTCCGTGACCATGACCTCACTCGCGACGCTGCTCTGCCCGTTGGTAATCGCCTTCTGGCTGCCGCTCCTTACCGATACCACAATAGCGTTGCATGTCGGACCGATGATATGGAATGCCGTCTGGATGGTGGTACTGCCGGTCTGCTGTGGTATTACGCTCCGGTTCAGACTCACATTTACGCCATCGTGGCTTGAGCGGGGTGCTTCGGTTATCGCCTCCGCAGCAATTACCCTGATAATACTGGTGGTGGTAGCCGCCAACCGTTCACGGCTCTTGGAACTGAGTGCGGGACTCGCGGTGGCGATGCTGGCACTCAATCTAGCCGGGTATGCACTCGCATTTACCGTGGGACTGCTGCTCAGATGGCCGATCAATCAGCGGCGGACACTGATGATCGAAGTGGGAATGCAGAATGCGGGACTCGGCAGTGTACTGGCACTGACACATCTTGGCGAGGCAGGCGCGGTGCCCAGTGCTTTCTATACCGCACTGTGCGTACTTACCGCATCTGCAATGCTGCCGATCCTTACAAAAAGTTCGCTCCTTATCAGAAAGTCGTAAACGGTATACGTAGATCAACGGTACCTATTCTTCTTTCCCGATGAGTACCCTGAATCCGTACAATCGTCGGTGTACCGTAGTACCGGTACACTGCTCCGGCAGCCAATCGTTTACCAGATACCGCCTTCCCAATAGATCATACCTTCCTGCAGAAGCCACTTTAATTCGGGAATATCGAACCGTTGCAGATCGTCGGGTGATGACATCACTCTCATCAGTATACGCAAAGGCACCCGCATCAACCGGAGCTGCACCATCAAGCCGTTGACGCCCCAACAACGGGTGAACGTATTCATGCACGGGCATCAACGTAAATGTACCAACGGCACCGGGATCAACCGCACAACCCCGGGCGGAAGATGTTTCCGCAAGGTGATAATCGAAACCTGTCCGGTCAATAAACCCCGGGTCACTACCGATCCAGTTCCCTGCGGAGTCCATTGTCACAGAGCAGATGGTACCAGTTCCCGCAAAAATGTTGTTGTACACCTTCGGACGTTTACCGGTGGAACGTACTGAAAGAAAGGTACCGCTCCCGCGATCATTTACCACCGTATTATTCACTACATATAGTGAACTGTCGTGCTCTGATATCCCTTCGGACCCGTAATCGATAATAGCAGCATTGTGAGAATTCGCCCCCTGCTGCACCTGATTGCCACTAATAAACGAAGTACCCCCGTTGGGCAGATTGATCTCATAACTGGTGGTACTTTGCGCCGATTCGATTCTGTTGCAGAGAATCCGGTTCACCCGTGCCCTGCTTTTTATCGTGTGCCCCTCGCTTGCATCGTGCGTGTAACAGAACTGCAGGGTAAATGTATCGCAGGCGCTTATATACATATTGTGACTGTAGCCATCACCGTAGCCGCAATTACCGAATTCAGAGTATTCCACGGTAACGTTTCCCGAACCACCCAGGATACCGTCTTCACAATCGTGAAAATAGCAGTGCCTTATAACAGTATTCCTTCCTTCAAGCCGGATTCCCGCCCCATTCTTATCGGGAACTGTTGCGTCGTAAAACTCGATGTTTTCGATTACCGTATTAGTACCGCTTATAACCAGAATGGCCTTCTGATTCGGTATAGTCGAAGGCGCCCGCAGGTGAGCGTACCTTTCCGCACCCCGGATAACCGTGTTGTCAGCACGCCACAGGCATGCCTGATCGCGATACTGGCCGGTATCGAGCACTACGGTATCGCCGGACTGAACCAGGCCCGCAGCTGCAACGATATCAACGATCTCCCGGGAGGGTCCAACCTGCAGAACACGTGCATGTACTCCACCGCCAAACAGTATCACTATGCACAATAGCACTTTTAAAATTCTTTTCATTGAACCCCTTCTCTCTCCCCCTGCCGCTTTCCGGATCCAGGCATACAACCACTCACTGCACTGATTATACGTTCCTGACACCAACAGTTGCAGCAGGAGATGTACGGACACCATCTACACCGGTTGTATATTTTATTCCATAACCATTACTGAAAACAGACAAGCAACAATTCTCCACTTCCACCAAGCGAGGTTTTTATGTCACCTGTCCGCTTAATTGCAGTCCTGGTTTGTACCGCAGCAATCAGCAGCTTCGCAGATGAGCCCACTCCGTGGGAAATCGATGTCGACGCAAATGTCACGCTCACCCAGAATGCCTATTCCGACAGCTGGATCGGCAGCGAGAAAGGAGCAATCTCCTGGGCTTCCAAACTCAACTTTGTTGCCGAGCGGCAATTCACGCCGATTTTCAACCACCGCAACACCCTCAAACTCGCCTTCGGCCAGACAAAAGCGCAGGAAGAAGACAAGTCATGGGGCAATTTTCTCAAATCCACCGACCTCATCGATTTTGAATCACTGCAACGGTTAACCCTCAGCGGCTGGGTGGAACCCTTTATTGCGGTACGGCTTATCAGCCAGTTTGTTGATGGTACGGATTCGACGCAGGATCACTACATCAACCCTCTTAACATTTTTGAAAGCTTCGGTATCTCACGACCACTCGTTGACAATCCCGCCGCCAAATGGAATGCACGCTTTGGTGGTGCAATCAACCAAATGATCAACCGCTATGCAGTCGATGCCACTCACGACGGCCCCTATCAGAAAGTAACGAACAGCGCCGGTCTTGAATTTGTAACAGAACTAAAGGCTAAGGCTAAAGAAGGATTGCTCGATTTTTCCACACTGCTGACCGTATACCAGGCTCTTGTCAGTTCCGAAAAGGAAAAAACCAAAGGTACTCTGCAGGCGGACTACTGGCAGTATCCCGACATCAACTGGGAAAACATTCTCTCCGTCAACCTGACCAAATACATCATGATCAACTTGACGGCTCAACTGCTCTACGACCGCGAACTGCACGCTAACGCCCGCATCAAGGAAGTGCTTGCACTGGGGCTCACGTACAAATTCAATAACGTGAAAAAAGCTAAGGAAAAGGCCAAGCAGTAACAAATAAAGAATTCAGAAGTCAGTACACGGATTGAGCGGCGATCAACTGGTATCTTAATAACGGTTGAAGCCGCTCATTTCCTCTACCGGTTTGCGTACCTTGTTCCGCAGATGCGGTGTTGCGGGGTAGCCGAGGGTGAGCATCAGCGGCACCCGGCGAAACCGTGGAATACCGAGGAGTTTTTTCACCTTCCCTTCGCCAAACCACCCGATCATGCAGGTACCAAGACCTTCCGCAGCCGCCTGCAGGCAGAAGTGCTCCGCTGCGATCGCCGCATCGATCCAGGCGAACGGTTTCCGTTTGAGGATACCGCCGATTGTTGCGGTAAAATTAGACCGGTCTGCTACCACCGCCACCAATACCGGTGCTTCAAGCGCGAACCGGTTCCCTTTCATGACGGCATCATGCAATGCACCAGCCACCTCGTTGCGCAGTGCTGGTTCATCAACCACGATACATTTCCACGGTTGACTGTTGCATGCCGACGGCGCGAGCCGGGCGGCTTCGATGCAGGCCGCGATCTTTTCCCGTTCCACCGGTTTCTGGCTGTATTCGCGCACACTCTGGCGGGTAGTAAATACGTCAAGCAACATGGGGATTCTTATTTCCGTTTCAGCAGTCGTTCAAGAGTTCTCCGATTGCCTGGTAACCGAAAACCTCCCGAGAAATTCCTCACGGTATTGTTTTTTCTGAGGCAGTACAGCAATTTTTTTTTGAACAGTGGTAATTCCAGCATTGACTGCATCTGCCGTTGCTCAGGTATTTCTTCCGTGGACACGGACAGTGATCATACTGTTCGGGAAAGAAATATCTGCCTGTAAACAACGCAGCTCGATCATGGTTCATAGGGTACCAAACCCGGTTCAAACACGGAAACGCTCATCGAGGAAACGGTTTCTTCTCAATTATACGCGTGCAGACCACCTAAAAACATATTCGCAAAGAAGGTAAGCACTGCCGCTGCAAATCCGAAAATGCTCAGGAGGGCCGACCTGCTGCCGCGCCATCCCCGTAGAAACCGCAGGTGAAAATAGATGGTGTAAATCAGCCACACAATAAGGGAGCAGACCTCTTTGGGGTCCCAGCTCCAGAACGTTCCCCAAGCCTGTTCCGCCCACACGGCTCCGGCAAAGAGTGCTCCAACGGTAAATACCGGATACCCGATGATGATCGCCTTGTGCGAAACCATATCGAGCCGGTCGTACGAAGGAAGCCGTCCTCCGAACACCTTTGGAGAGAAGATTTTTTTCATGAAAAACATAATGTTCGCGGCAAAAGCAACCCCGAAGGCGGCTTCGCCCAGTGCTGCCAGTGTTACGTGAATTTGCAACCAGTAGCTCTGCAATGCGGGAACCAGCTGCATATTGGGTTCCTTGGGAAGCAACGACGCCGAAACAATCAGCATGAACACTACCGGTGCGATAAACGCACCTACGATATGCTGCCTGAAAAAATAGACGAACACGAAGTAGAAAAGCCCGGCCGACCAGGCGAAAATACTCAGGTACTCAAACATATTCGTAACCGGCAGATGACCAATCCGTACCGCACGAACCGTTATGGCTGCAGTGAGTGCAGCAAATGAAACTGCCATCAGAACAGAGGCGATTGTTCCCGTCACCTTTTTATTGGATACGAGGAACACGACATGCATCAGTGCAGCAACACCGAAGCCGATAAGCGCCCACCAGAACAGTGTAATATCAGTTGATTGTACCATTGCCCGCTTCCTTCATCGAAATACCGGTTTCTGTGGAAAGTGCTGTGACGATTTCAATGAATACGGGTTCGGCATCCGAATCATTGCGTAGTCTGCTGCTCCCGGCGAAAAAAGATACCCCGTTTTTCGTTGGCACCAGGGCAATATGCAGTCTACGGCGGGGAATCCAGAATACCAGCAGTACACCGATGGTCATGAAAATCAGCCCCACCCATATAAGCGGACCTCCTGGATTCTCTTTGACGAGAAGACCGGTGGCAAGCTCCTGACCATAGGACATGAGCATCACCGAACAGGTATCGCTCGAATGATGCATGGCACCGAATTTTTTAAATATCCATCCTTTGAACAGCGTATCACCCAACTGAGCCACCGAGACAAGAAATGCCGGATTGTTATGCTCCCGGGAACGACTCTGCGGCTGCCTGGTTTTCATGTCGATCCAGAAATCGGGTATGAACCGGTGCACCATCACCGAAAGATCAGTCCCCGGAACCGGTGTTACCTTTCCCGGAGAGGCGATAACGCCTTTCCCCACGGGGCCCACTGCACTTCCGCGGACAACCAAGCCGATACTGTCGACACGTTGCGGATCGGCACTGTAACTTGACTGGTAGAATTTAATTCCTTTGTAAATAAGCGGATGATTTACTTCGATAACCCTGCTTAACAGTGAATCGCCCGCCGAATCGAGAAGCGTCAGTTTTGACTTGTAGTCCTTGATCATTCCGTCTTCGTTACGCTCAAGTTCGAAATAATCACACCGTACACTAAACGAACGTTCCCGTACCGGTGCACGTTCACCCCGACCGAGCATCTGCGGGTACGAAAAACCGGTCATTTTCCCGACAAGACCACCGATCAGAAGCGGCAGCACACTCAGGTGCAGGAGCGCCATACCAACCTCACGCAGCGCTCCCCTGCGCGCGTCAAACACCAGAGAGTCTCCTTCTGAAGACTTTGCCACTCGGTAATGACGCTTGCGCAGAAAAGTCTGCACACGTTCACTGGATTCAGCAACCGTGCCATCGGCACCGCCGGTTACCTGCAAAGGCAATCCGGCAATTTTTCCGGCACCGTAAAAGGCAGGGTGCAACAGTGATCGCAGCGACACCCTGATCCTGTTACTGGTACAAAGAAGAACATTGAGGGAAAAAACACCAAGAATAATATTATACCACACGGTGGAAAAAATAGTAGCAAATCCCGCTGACACCAGCAGCGACCCGACCACCGATCCCCATTTATGGATATACCGCTCCGGTTCCAACCCCTGCGGGATGATCACCCCTATCAAAGAACAGGCCGTAATGAGTACAAGGAGCAGTATGCCTGTTTTAAGAGAACTGAATACCCGAAACCATCGCCTCATTTTTTGGCGGCTTTACCCGGAATCGGATGGGCACCCTTCTTCACCTCAACATCAAAGGTAAACGGCTTGTAGGTGGGAGATTCCTCGTTATGACATTTGACACACAGTGCCTCGTTGGGTTCCCATAAACCGGCGGCAACGGCGAGTTCATGATTTTTCATGATATTGAGTTTTCGGTACTCGCTACCCGGTCCGTGGCATGCTTCGCACCCGACACCTTCCTCTTTGGTGTAGGTGGGATCAATTAATTCTTTTTTAACATCAAAGGCGGTAACATGACACTTCACACACTCCGGCGCTTTCTGCGGATCACCAAGCCCCCTCTTTTTCGCGATTTCCTTTGACTTCTCATTGCCGAGGGTTTCAAAGGCAGTGGCATGTTTGCTCTGCTGCCAGATCTCATACTGCTTACCCTTTTTTTCTCCCTTATGACACATCTTGGCACACTTGTCTGAACCAATGTAATGAGGTTCACCAGCAAAACTGGAAGCAACGAAACAGCCTATCGCGAACACCATAACTACTTTTTTCATACTACCTCCTGAAAAAACGTTTTTTGTCTCTACCGTCTGATAGACGCACCAAACCGTAAAAACCGTTCAGACGAATGTTTATAAGTTCTGTTAATTTTATCATGTAAAAATAATCTGACCATACTATTCCGAAAACAACGTTGTCCCGATGCTACGCATCAGGATATCACTCCGGGAGGACAGAGTCGCAGACAGGTCAGACAACCAATACAGTTCTCTTTATTAATAGAGGCAGCAGCCCCTTTCTCCCATGTAATTGCATTTACCGGACAATTTTTAAAACAGATTCCACATTTTATGCATTTTTCCTGATCAACTTCAAAAAACACTTCTTCCCGCATGCAATATTCTGAACATCTTTTTTTCTCTATTGCCTGTGGTGTATCATCGATGAGTGCAATAATCTTTTTCGGACACTCTTTAACACAAATACCGCAGCCTATACAGCGCCGGGGGTCAATCACCGGGAGACCATTTCTCATTTCGATCGCCTCAACCGGACAGACTACTGAGCAGGAACCGTAACCGATACATCCGCCACTGCATGTTTTCGCTCCACCATAGAGCATTACCGCACTGTGGCAATCCTGCGGAGTAATACAGTCAAACCGGCTACCGGCATCACTGGTTGTTCTGCCGCATCGCAGATACGCCCGTTTGCGCTTTTTTTCCGAGCCACCATCAACCTGCATGATCCGCGCCACGGCATCGGCTACCTCGCGCGAACCGATCAGACAGACATCAGGACCGCGCTCGCCCCGCACCACCGCTGCGGCAGCTCCCGCACAACCGCTGTACCCGCAGGCACCACAATTGACACCGGGGAATGCAGCCGTTACCGCCTCCACCCGGGGATCGGAAGGTACCGAGAAAAAGCGGGATGCAATAATGAGCACAACCGAGGCGACCACCCCGATCCCGGCCATAAATAGTGTTGTAATAAGTGTTGTCGACATCTATTTCGTCTTCACTATAAGTGAAAGTGCATCATCCATTCCTGAAAACCCGTAAAACGCAAGGGCCATCAGCCCTGCAATAACAAGCGTTACCGCTGTTCCCTGAAAGGACTTCGGTACCGCGGTAAGCTCAAGCCGTTGCCTGATTCCTGCCATACAGAGCAGCGCCAGAAGAAACCCCGCCGCTGAGGCGATGGCAAAGAGGATCGTCATGAAAAACCCGTAGCCGCTGCGTACCGCCAGAATCGCCACCCCCAGAACGGCACAGTTGGTGGTAATAAGCGGCAGATAAATGCCAAGCGACTGATACAGCCCGACGGCATTTTTCTGAAGAAACAACTCCACCAACTGCACGAGTGTCGCGATAATCAGGATGAAAACAATCGTCTGCAGATAGGTCAGGCCGAGCGGCAGCAGCAGATACTGATGCACAATCCAGGTAGCCGCCGACGCGATGGTCAGTACAAACAGCACGGCAATCCCCATACCCATGGCCGAAGGAATATTTTTTGATACGCCGCAGAAGGGACAGTTCCCCAGATACCGCGATAGCAGGATATTATTGACGAATATCGCACTGAAAACAACGACAAGCGCCTCCATCACCGGTTCCTCCGTTTCCTGCGGTCAATACCGTTCATGATTGCCAGAAAACACCCGATGGTAATGAATGCACCGGGAGCTTTCCCGATCAGACCGAACGGTTCAAAGGTTGCCCCGAACACCGTCCGACCGCCGAGCGTCCCACTGCCGATAAGTTCCCTGACAATCCCGATGGCCGCCAGTGAGAGCGTAAACCCTAGTCCCATTCCGAGCCCGTCGGCAAGCGAACGTACCACGCTGTTTTTTGAGGCGAACGCCTCCGCCCTGCCGAGAATCAGGCAGTTAACAACGATCAGCGGAATGAAAATACCGAGCAACTTATAAAGCGGATAAAGCCATGCCTGCATTACCATCTCTACCAGAACCACGAATGTCGCGATAATCGTGATGAACACCGCGATCCGCACCTTCGGATGAATAAGCGGCCGCAGCAGAGATACCAGAACATTCGAACAGACCAGTACAAAAGTAGTGGCAAGCCCCATTCCGACTCCTCCGGCAAGTGTAGCAGTAACGGCAAGTGTGGGGCAAAGACCCAGCACCAGACGGAACGGCGGCAACTGCTCCCAGAGTCCCCTGATGAAATCACGATAGAGCGTGCTCATTGTTCCCCTTTCCGCAACTTTCCCCGTACTGCGAGAAACAGCTTTTGAGCTTTTCCGACCGCACCACACACCGCCCGCGACGAGATCGTCGCACCGCTGATTCCGTCGATGCTCCCGCCGCCACTTCGCAGTGAAGCCTGCGTGGAACAGGCAAGTCCCTTGAAACAGCGGGTAAACGATGGGTCGGTGATACGTGAACCGATACCCGGTGTTTCGGAGGCACCAGCTATGGCAATAGCTCTGCAGTTTCCCGTTTCGGGATCAAACCCGGTCATTACATTGACGTTACCACCGAACCCCTGAGCTGCAGTTTCTATGGCGATACCGGTCAGCTTTCCGTCGGTTTTTCCAGGGAACAACAGCACCGCAGTGTCTGCAACCGTTACTTCAATCCGATCGGCAAGCGGATCGTTGTCGGCGCCTTCAAGTACCGCCCGAACGGCAGGCCCTTTAACATACCGCAACTGCTGCATCACTATGCGCTCTCTGGTGAGATCATGTGCTCCTGAAAGCAGTAACCCGCACCCGGTGGTCACGCCTACCACAATAAGCAGCATTTTTACGGCATCGTTCATAACCGTACCACCTCAGGAATTGCTGCAACCGGCCGCCTCCCGCGATCAAGCAGAGGCACCGACATATTGACAATAAGCAGCGCAAACGGGAGCCCTTCCGGAAACGCGCTCCACTGTCTGAAGAGTACCGTCAGAATACCGGCAATCGTTCCGTAGAGCACCATGACCCACGGCTCCACCGGTCTGCTTGAAAAATCACCAGCCAGAAAAAATGCCCCGATCATCGTATAACCGGTAAAAAGCTGTAAAAGAGGAAACTGATACCAGTGTAAGGTTTCCGCTGGAATGAACAGGAACGAGGAGACCGCGATCGTTCCGAGAAATGCGGTGGGAATAATCCAGTGAACAAGCCCGAGCAGCACTGCGGCAACGCCCCCGGCAAGGAGCAGGACTGACGATCCGGTTCCGATACAACCGGCCTGATTTCCAAAGAGCAACGACTTCAGGGGAAAAAGTTCCAGTGCGGGAGCACCAAGTCTGCGCAGCACCGAAAGCGGATACTCCACCTGTTCGAACGGCAGCGAAAACCCGATACACGATACCGACGGATCAAGCAGCTTCGGCCAGGAAATCGCAAGTACCGCCCACCCGATACAGACGGCATTGAACGGACTTCCGCCCGCACCGCCGAAAAGTTGACGACCAAGAAATACTGCCGAAACACCGCCGATCACCACCGCCCACCACGGCATCGTCGGTGGCAGCAGCAGCCCGAAAAGAAAACCGCAAAGGAAGGCGCTTCCATCGTATAAACGGGATTTTTTCCTGAACAGCAGTTCGAACAGCGCATCGCCCGACATACAGGCGGCAACAGAGAGCGATACAACCCTGACCGCATATATTCCGTACAGCGATACCCCGTGCAGCAATGCCGGAAGTGTCAGCAACACCAGAAGATAATTCGCCACGGTAAAGGAGTATCCGGTATACCGGAACGGTCTGAAAAAAACCGACAGTCGCAGGTTGTCACGATTCATGCCGACACCTCCTTTTTCAACCGTGCCACCCGATGTTTTCCATACGCCATCAGGTGTGCAAGCGGACGCCGCGCCATACAGACCGAAGCACAAATGCCGCAATCGATACACTGCCCGACCCCCAGACGCAGAAGCTCCTCATCCTTCGTAAATTCAACACACCGCCCCAGCAGATCAACGCGCAGGTGTACCGGACAAGTGCGGTAGCAGCGACCGCAATTGACACATGGTGTGGATTCCGGAGCATCAACCGCTCCGGCCGGCACAATCAGTACCGCATCGGTTTCCGGAAGCAGCGGCTGCTCGGGGGTATCAACCGCTACACCGCGCAGATCACCGCCCAGAACAACCTGCATACCGGTTTCAACCGTAATGCCGCATGCGGCGCAAAGAGTTCCAACCTGCATTCCAATGGGAACCCGCAGCAAACGAGTCTGTCCGTCTCTCCCGAACCGAACAGCCACCGGCATGGTTGTTGCCGCTTTCCCTGATGTCAAAGCCTCGGCCATTCTGGCAAGCTGCGAAGCGGTCAGCACCCAGGTTCTACCTCCCCCCGTCGACCCCGACAACCTGCGCAGTATAAGTTCGGGGAGTACCTGCGGATACGTTGGGATAACCGGGACAACACGTCCGAACGCGGCGAGTTCACTCCTGCGATCAGCGGGAAGGGTAACCGGTACCGCAATCTGTACCGCACCGGTATCATAGAGGTGCCGTATGATCCGCATACCTGAGAGCACCCGGCTGAAGTCCTTTTCGAGATACCAGCGGTTCACCACGCGCCCGACATCCTCATCAAGCAGAGTGATCAGAAGCGATGCTCCCTCCGGAGGCAGATTGATTCCGGTAGTTTCAAGTGCATGTTTAACGGCCGGTATATCGACTTTTATCGGATCGGTAATCGGGTCAATGAGTTGAGTAGTTGAACCGGAATGCACCCCCTCGATACGAACAGCCGTGAATTTTCCCCGCTCACCACCATCCCAAGGAAACACCCGTCGAACAATCCCGGAAACCGAAGCGAATTCGCCAAACCGTGCCCCCCTGCAGAGCGGGGTCCCGGCGGTCACCGATGTTCCCTCTGGAATAATTTCGCGCCTGTCCGGTTTGCAAAGCTGCAGCACAGATTCCGGGAGTCCGGCAAGCTCAATACCAGACGGAACCGCAGTAAGCGGAAATGTACCAGAAGCGCCTCGTGGTATGAATCGTCGGTTCATCTGTTTTTCCGGTGACAAAAGGTGCAGTCCTCTCCCTCGTGACAAACAAGGCATTGTGTTCCGATACAGCGTGGGTGCGTTTCGTTGTCGGCGCATACCGTCTCTACTATATCGGGATTTTCGTAATGACACGCCCGACAGTTCATTCCCGACATAGTGGCCATATCCGCATCCTCGTTATGATGACAATCCGCACAGTCAAGTGCAGCACCGGATTCATCGCTATGGAGACGGTGGGGAAGAAGAACCGGCCCTCCAGCCGTCGGAAGCAACACCCGTGGAGGATTCTTCGGCAGTTGCGGCGGACGGAGTGCATAGCCGGTAAACGCGGCAATAAGGGCAATGAGCAGCAACAATGCAGAAACTACAAACGCGATGCGATGTAAAAACGGACCTGATAGATTGGCGCTACTGTTCATTGGATATCAGGGATGCGGGATCGGATGACAGGAGCGGCATTTCGCGGTAGAGGTATCTATATCACCGTCGAAATGTTTCTGAAAATCAGCGAGAGTATCGTTGTAGGAAAAATCCGCATGACAGTTGAAACAGTCATCAAAGATATCTTCCCTCCCGTGTTCCTCATGGTCGGGTACAAACTCATGGAGCGTCGACGTTGCGTGACAGAAATCGCACTGCGGCGGCCCGGTCTGCTGACTTTCAGTAAGAGCTACCTGCTGTCTCCCGCCGATCGTCACCGCACCGTGGCAATAGAGGTTGTAGCAGGTACCATCGAGATAGTACGGTGCGGTCGACTTGCCCGTTTTCTGCGGAGCATCAAACATTACATTAACCTTCCCGTCGTTATGCGTGGCGCGCGGAGCGATCTTTTTGTCAAGATCATACCCTTTATGACAGACACCGCAGGCGATACTGTCTTCAGTATAGTGCCGATGCACTTTCTGCAGCTGCGGTGTTGCGTCCGGTGGCGTTTTATGACACCAGGTACAATCCCATCGTACATCATGACAATAATCACACTGATCGGCCAGCGTATCCATAATCCCGTTGCGGTGCATGGTCGCATCAACCCATCCGAGGTTATCGTCGTATCCCTTATGACAGTCCTGGCATTTAAGCGGAAGCAGGACTTCAAGAGTTGAATCATCAACGGTTGTATCTATAACATGCTCGTAGTGAATCTCGTCCTGCGGAGACATCGCATGACAGGTCTCACAAGCATCACGTTCAAGCGCCTTCACCATGATCGGTTGCTTATCCTGCAGTTCACTGCAGCCGAACAGCAGCAGCATACCTGTGCCTGTTGCCAGCAGTACTGTTGCCCACCTCATCATCGTTTCCTCACATGACATTGAACACAACTGTTTTCGGTATCATGACAGTAACCGCAATTGACCGTTCGCGTCCGCGCATCCATACCGTGAGAGAACTCGTATCCGGGACGATGCACCTCAAAAGAACTCTGCCCGCGATGACACTCGTTGCACTCACGTTCCACATGACAGTCGAGGCACTCCCTGCGATGGTAACGGGCATCATTACCATGACCATTGCGATACACCCAGCGGGCGGTATGTGAGCGGGGTTTGAGCCGGTCGGGATGCTCATGGCAAACCGTGCAACTGCCGTCCGCCTTACGGTTATCGTGGCACTCCATGCACAGCTTCATCGGCGGCACTTTTTTTATTTTCTTGAGCGGTTTGTAAATATCCTTATGACAGGCGTTGCACTCCTCGGTGTACTGGATATGCCTGGTATGCGAAAAGAGCGGCATGGTGGGTTTGATATACTTCTTCTCGTTTGAAAATCCAGCCAGCAGTTCCGCCGGCGCATCCGAGCCGTTATGACACTGACTGCAGATTTCCTTCATTGAGGGACCGACCTTGTATCCGCGTACCAATTCAGAAAAAAGCGTCTGGTGGCACTGGACACACTCGGCACCTACCCCTTCAATATGATCTTTATGAGAAAACGTAGGAATGTCGGGACTTTCCTGCACTACCGCTTCGTCAAATGCAATATCAGGAGAACTCGAATAAGCTGGCGCCTGTTGCGCAACTGTACCCGTCGATGGAGTAGCCCCCGCGCCCATGTCGTAGGAAACTTCCGCAGAACTGTTCATTGATTCGGGCTCACTGCCCACCCCTGTATCTGTTAATTCGTTTGGATCATCGGTAATAAGCGCATCAAGAAACGATCCCTGCCCCCCCCCCGTTTGCCCGCGGGCAGGAGAGTCCAGCTGCGTTACAACAAGACAGAATAGTGCCATTATAAACAGTATCCGACTCATTCTCCGCCGCCCGTTGTCCAGAATTTTCTGATAAGCAGATTAGTGGTCAACAAAAATCGTACATCCTTTTTGTAGTAACGGTTGGTGATGTATTCCATCCGCGGATACAATGAGAGACCAATGCGGGAAAACGACATTTTGATACCACCGGTAAACAGTATCGCATTATGGGGAGACTTCATATCTTTTGCAGGTTCCAGCCCTGCAAGTATCGCTTCCACCTGTTCTGGCGTCATGTTCGGGTCCGTCCACAATAGATCGATAAATTCCGGATCAAACGGTGCCGGTTCGTACAATGCAGGAAACTGACGGTAAAACTCCGCTCCACCGCGCAAAGAAAAAACCTTTCCAAGTGGCAGTGCACATCCGCCGTAGGTTCGTATGATCTGCCCGTGATACCCGAAACCAAGCACCGCGCCACCGTAGACATACCGATGCGAGGCATCAAACGAAAGAAAATGATCCGCACCCTCATCAACAAATGAGGTGGCATGATAATCGAGTTGTATCACCGCCCCAGATTCGAAATAAAAATTAGAGGTCAATCCGAATTCCGTAAGTTGTTTAAAAAACATAATGGAAAAATAATTGGTCGAATCGATTCTCCCTTTCTCTCCAAGAACATATACCGAAATATCCCCAACACTGCCTGGCAGAAATCGCAGGCGGGCATCAAAGCGGTCGAATCCCTTGTGATAGAGTGAAAACCGACCGCTCCCGGTAAACCGCACAAACGAGACGGGCGAGAAGTCCGCACCAAGGGCCATTCTGAAATCGCCGGTGTTATCGCCATCACGAACCACTTTCACCAGGCTGTCCACTACAACTTTCCCCGAATCAGGATTAAACCGTGGGAGTGTATCGAATCCGAACGTCGATCGCACTGCTGGTGCGGGAACCAGAGAGAGCCCGTAGGTAAGCGTTGTAAAAGGAATTGCCGAAACGGCCCCGTCGAGCATTGCGACCATCGAGTGAGACGGATTTGCGAGAAGATAGTGTTTGTAGGTGGTATCGGAAATATAGATCGTCTGGCTGGTTAGCGGATCGAAAATCGGTTGTATTTCAACTTCCTGTTTTCCCCAGGGAGAGGGGGTAAGCAGGCCGGCAGCCAGATTGACCGAAGCTTTCGCCGTTGGCTGCAGCGCTATCGATAAACCGTCGAAATCGTACGAATCAAACGAGAGGTTACTGTACTGCTGACGCCCGAGCCGGGCCCCGAATACGTCTTTCTCGCTTTTCCAGGCAAAATACCCGGTGGTGATATCGTAGGTTCTTCTGCGCGAAGCACTACTCACCCCGTCAAGAAACGCATTGGAAGCTTTGCAGTCGGTTTCAAAGGAAAGTCCGCTTCCGCCGATATCTTCAAGTCCGAATCCGAAATTAAAATAGAGGTGATTGTCTTTACTGGTGGTATCGATACGGTTTTTGTACTGGTAGTAATCATTGCCGGCACGAATCGTCAATAACGATCCTGAAGCGGAAAAATAAAAACCTGAAATGAGTACCGCAAAAACGATAAAGAATTGTTTCATGGTGTTGGAAATAACCCGGTGACTATAAATAGATTGAACTATCAATCACTTTGTGCCTGTACCTGGAGCAGCTGAAGTCCCCTTTGCACCAGAAGTAGATAATATAATCGAAGATCGTAATCCAGACAAAAAAAACTCCTCTCAATTGCAATTTTCAACGTGATTGATCGCTCAAGAAACGTTTTATCTGTTGATCAATACCATTCGGAACCAGTTGATTATACTGCCCTGCCATTTTTCCGGATCAGCGGCTGCACACTATAAATGCACGCGACATATTGCGTAAATATAAACCGGAAAGCAGGCCCTGTCAACATTACGATGTTATAATTGAATACAAAAAGTAATATAACAATATGATTATATAACAAATATATTTATATAAAAATATTATTGTATTGTATTTGTTATCATATAGTAAAAGATACCGACATCCTTCAAACCCGTATTCCGGGACAAAAGCACTTTGTCCACCGTAAAGAGTAATTTTACCATTGTAACATTCAAATTTCCATACCTGTCGGTCTGCATATAAAAAAAAACCGAAGCGGAAAACCGTTTCGGCAGAGTTAAACAGGAAACAGAACGAACGTATTGAAGAACAACAATTTGAAATGTACGAAATTGCCGACCTCGGATATCCTCAACGCGGGCAAGGGATAATGCGAGTACTGTAATAGTATCAAAAAATCGAGTACTAAGTGAAAGTCCGCCGACCGGTACAACAGCAATTTTTACCCTGAAATCGAGTAAGGCGGATCAGGTCTCTTCGCATCCCCGTACCATGAAGAGTTTTCCCGACCGTATCGATTCGACAATCCCGTACTTCTCCATCATCGTCTGAAACGCGTCCATCTTTTCAGATGCTCCGGTGATCTGAAATACAACCGTCTCTTCGGTCAGGTCAACCGACATCGCTTTAAAGTGATCGGCAATCTGAAATATCTCGGTGCGGAGAGTAGCAGGTGAAGTAACCTTATAGAGCCCGAGCTCCCGTTCGATCATCGCATCACCGGTATGATCAACCGCATGCAGAACATCGACCAGTTTGTTAAGCTGTTTAAGGATCTGGTCGAGTGTACGCGGATCACCCGACACCACAAGGCTCATCCGTGAAAACTGCGGGTCCTTGAGCGGCGAGACAACAACACTGTCGATGTTGTACCCGCGGCGGGAGAACACCAGTGCGACTCGGATGAGTACGCCCGGCCGGTTGTTCACCAGAAGGCTTATCGTATGCTGCATACTGTTTCCCCGTGACATGTATATTCTTCCTGCTGTAAATGGAATTTTAATCAACTATTACCGATAATTACCGGTACCTGTTTTAGGTACTTCCCTTCGGTTTTTCGAGTTTTCCTTTCGGTGCCTCCATAATCATCTCGTGATAGGAAGCTCCCGGCGGTATCATCGGGAACACATTGTCCTCCTTGATGACTTCGGCATGGATCAGACAGGGGCCATCCGTGTAGGCGAGGGCCTCCCGAAGTACCGTTTCAGCATTTTCCACACTGTCCATATGAAACGCTTTCACCCCGTATGCCTCGGCCAGCCTCACGAAATCGGGATTGCCTTCGAGATCAACGCCAACGAGCCGTTTGTCGTAAAAGAGGTCCTGCCACTGACGCACCATTCCGAGAAATTTGTTGTCAAGAATCAGAATCTTCACCGGCAGCTTATGTATCGCGGCCGTCGAGAGCTCCGCCTCGGTCATCTGAAATCCGCCGTCGCCCACAATCGCCACTACCGTGGCTTCGGGGTCTGCGAATTGTGCGCCAAGTGCCGCGGGAAAACCAAAGCCCATGGTGCCTGCGCCACCCGAAGAGAGGAAACTGTTGGGCTGCTTCACATGGCAGAACTGTGCCGCCCACATCTGGTGCTGCCCGACGTCGGTCACAAAAACGGTCGGTTCGGGAGCCAGAGAATCGAGGACCTTCAGCACGTACTGCGCCTCTAGCCCGTTGTCGACCGTGACCCTGAGCGGGCAGTTCGTCTTGAACTCCTGTACCCGCGCAATCCATGGAGCGGTTTCACCCGCAGTGACCACCTCAAGCAGTGCCGCCAACACCGTTTTAGCATCACCCTCAAGAAACAGATCAACAGGAATCATCTTATTGTATTCAGCCTGATCGATATCGATCTGGATTTTATACGCATCCGGACAGAACTGCGACGGGTTACCGATAATGCGATCATCCCACCGGGAACCGATATTCAGAATAAGATCACACTCCCGAACCGCACAGTTCGCGAAAGCGGTCCCGTGCATGCCGAGCATCCCCAGACTGAGCGGATGGTTCTCCGGAAAGATCCCTTTACCGAGGAGCGTGGTAACCACCGGTATCTGCATCCGCTCGGCAAGTTCCTTTACCTCGTTCCACGCCCTGGAAATAAGTGCGCCGTGTCCGGCAAGAATAATTGGTTTCGCCGCACTCCGGAGTTTCTCCGCCACCAGAGTAACCATTGTCGCATCATCAAATGACGGAAGGCGGTACCCGGGCAGCTTGATCGGGACCGTAAAATCCGGAACAAAAAGCGCCGAAGAAACATCTTTCGGTAAATCGATCAAGACCGGTCCCGGTCTGCCGGTCTCCGCCAGATAAAAAGCCTCCTTAACCACTTCGGGAATATCCTCAACACGCTTGACCAGATAGGAATACTTGACCACCGGGTAGGAAATGCCGGAAACATCGGCCTCCTGAAAGGCATCGAGTCCCAGATTCGGTGTGATCGTCTGGCCGCAGATCACCACCATCGGTACCGAGTCCATCTGAGCGGTCAGCATACCCGTAATGGCATTGGTAGCTCCCGGTCCCGAGGTCACCAGGGCAACCCCCGCCTTCCCGGTCGCGCGGGCGAAACCGTCGGCCATGTGGGTGGCTCCCTGCTCGTGGCGGCTCAGCACCAGTTTGATCGAAGAATCCAGCAGTGCGTCAAACACCGGAATGTTCGCCCCTCCCGGATACCCGAAGATGTGCGTTACACCATGTTCTTCACACTGTTTCACCAGAGCCTGCGCTCCGGTCATTTTCGTTTCATTCATTACGTTTCCTTTTCCCTGGTCTCGATACACTGAAGCACATCTCTATACAACGCATGCAGCACTCGACCTGCGGCGAGATTTCCTCCATACCGCACATCGAGTAGACCAGTGGCGAAATGTAAAAAAAGTAGTCTCGGTCGTATCGAGATGAGCACCATTTAGCCTGGTCACGATACGCTCACGCACAAGCTATACAACCCGACGCACTCGACCTGCGGAGCACCTTCCCCCGCGTCCAGCTCATTTCACCTCATCACCAGTTACAATAGGGCAACTCCGCCGCCTTCGCATCAATCGCGTCGCCGTTTTCGAGCAGCAGCGAAGTGGTATCCCAGAGCCCCGACACCAGAGCCTTGCACGCCGCCTCATCAATGGTGCAGGGAACAACCGTATCACCCATGGTAACGGTCCGGCCAACAAGATCAATCACGCAGGAGGTTTTCGGGTGAAGAACCACGCTGCGGGAAAGCACCGCATGGTTCTCCCGCGTAACCGTCACCGCCGGAATCCCCATATGGCTGCAGTTTCCCGCAAATATATCGGCGAACGATATACCAATAAGCGCCCTGATACCAAACCGCATCAGTGCCTGCGGCGCATGTTCCCGCGAAGAACCACATCCGAAATTACTTTCAACCAGGAGAATACTCCCCCCGGCGAATGTTTCATCGTTGAACGGATGCGGCTTGGGGTTCCCCTGCTCATCGTAGCGCTCATCATGAAACGCATGCTCGCCCAGTCCATCGAAGGTGATACCCTTCATGTAGCGCGCCGGAATAATCCGGTCGGTATCTATGTCCTCTCCGGAAACCGGAATGACCGTTCCTTCAACCTTTTTTATAAACCGTTCAGTCGTTGCCATGTACCTTTTCACTTTCCTTGTTAATCAGGATCTTACACCACATTCTGACTCCTGAATTCTGAATACCTGTGTAGAGATCATCACACATATTTCCTGACATCAACCACTTCACCGGCACAGGCGGCTGCCGCCACCATCGCCGGGCTCATGAGCAATGTCCGCCCGCCCGGAGCACCCTGTCGACCGATAAAATTCCGGTTCGATGAACTTGCACTGAGCTGCCGTCCCTTGAGCTTGTCGGGGTTCATCGCGAGGCACATGGAGCAGCCGGCAAGCCGCCACGAAAACCCGGCTTCCCTGAAAATCTCGTCGAGCCCTTCGGCCTCGGCGGCAACCTTTACCTTCTGTGAACCGGGCACCACCAAAGCGGTAACATGGGGAGCAACTTTCTTTCCTTTTACAATCGCTGCTGCCTCCCGCAGATCCGACAACCGACCGTTGGTGCAGCTGCCGAGAAACGCCACGTCGATTTTCTTTCCGGCAACCGTATCTCCCGCCGAAAATCCCATGTGATCAAGCGCCCTCTGCGTTACTTCACGCTCCTCAGGCGCCACAGCGGCCGGATCAGGAATTCGCTCCGTCACCTGCATAGCCTGACCCGGATTAATCCCCCAGGTCACCATCGGCGCCATACCATTGATGTCGATTTTCACCGTATCATCAAACGATGCGTCTGCATCGGAAGCTATCGACTGCCAGTAGGCAACCGCGCGATCAAACGAGTCACCGGAAGGAACATAGAGACGTCCCTTGAGATATTCACAGGTGGTTGCATCCGGATTCACATACCCCACCC
Source organism: Chitinispirillaceae bacterium (assembly GCA_050304135.1). Taxonomy (GTDB): domain Bacteria; phylum Fibrobacterota; class Chitinivibrionia; order Chitinivibrionales; family Chitinispirillaceae; genus JAFGNB01. The sequence goes on from JBNLDC010000008.1 coordinate 152,515, forward strand.
GCGCACCACCCTCAATGCTCATGTTGCAGAGCGTCATGCGCTCTTCCATGGTAAGCGACGATATTGCTTCGCCTGCATATTCATAGGCATACCCGATTCCGCCCTTTACCCCCAGAATGTGTATAATCCGCAGTATGATATCCTTCGCGAAAACACCGTTGTCGCGTTTCCCGGAGATCAGAAGCTGCCGGACTTTCGGCCGGTTGACAGCGATGGTCTGGGTGGCAAGAATATCGCGCACCTGCGAGGTCCCGATACCGAGTGCAATCGTCCCGAAGGCTCCGTGCGTGGAGGTATGTGAATCACCACAGGCAATGGTCATTCCCGGTTGGGTTAGCCCCTGTTCCGGGCCAACAATATGCACAATTCCCTGAGAATTGCTCTCGGTTCCAAAAAAAGTTATGCCATATTCTGAAGTGTTCTTTTCGAGTGCAGAAAGCATTATTTCCGCCTGCGGATCGGAAAGGGGGCGGCTCTGATCGGCGGTCGGGATGATATGGTCAACCGTTGCGAACGTCCGCGACGGATAGCGTACCGGCAGTGCCTTCTCTTTTATCATGGCGAAGGCCTGCGGTGAGGTCACCTCGTGAATCAGGTGCAACCCGATAAAGAGCTGATCCTGTCCGGTGGGAAGCGTTGCCACCTTGTGCAGATCCCACACCTTGTTGAATAAATTTTTTCCGCTCATTGTATACTGTTGCCGACTTTCTATCATTAGAATTGCCTGAAATTACCGAAGTAATAGTACGTTCAGATGAAAATAACATTTTCAGAACCGCAACCGAGTGAAAATGGGGAAGTGAAACTTTTTTCTCCCGGTTGCAATAATACTCTTATTCTTCCGTCTCAAAGAGAACAATGTCCCGGCCGGACAATTTCAACAACTGACTATCTTAAATCATGGAGAATACTATGAAATACCGCAAACTTTTTTTTCTGTCACTTCCCTTTTCGCTTCTCGGCCTTAAAAAAATCATTTCGCACCATCATCATGGCTGCGGTGGAGGACATCACCATTTTCACGGACACGGGCACCACCGCGGCCATATGATGAAGTTCATTTCCTGGCGGCTCGGGCTGTCACCGGAACAGAAAACCAAACTGGAGGAGTTGTACAATACAATGAAATCAGAGGGCAGACCTTTGTCTGAAAAGCGTGATGAAATCAGAAAAACGTTTACGGAGGAATTCAGAAAGGAGCAGTTTGCAGTGGATCAACTCGAAAAACAATTGACCCCGGAGATGCTCGGCACTGCATATGAGCTGTTTCTGAACGGGATTCGGGAATTTCACGACATTCTGACACCGGTTCAGCGAGATAAGGTGGCGGCTCATTTCGAGCGCCGGCATTGCCGATGATAAGGCAGGGGTCGCTTATTCTGTAAATTCTAACGAATTTTGCGGAATAAGCGCCTCCTGCCTGTGTGGTCATCGCATCAGAGTGTTTTCCGTATAGCAACGGTTTTATATTTTGTCATCTCCCCACCACAGGAAGTACAAATCGACACCGGTGACGCCCTGTGCGAGCCTGTACAACGACGATCCCGCAACCTTCGGGAGCCATCCAGCGCACGCTATTCTTTCCCGTCAATCGGGCCACCAGTCGGCCCCGAAGATCAGTAACCTCCACCAGCATCGTTTCACCGGGCGAGGCCATCACTACAGTACCCCCTACCAGATTCCATTGAATGCCGGGAGATACTACCCGATGTCCGGATAATGTTGATTTTCTGTGCACGAAATCCTCGCTCGGACAGATTTCCAGATCCCGAATCACACTCCGGTGACTGCTTTTCGGCCCGTTTCCGTCGGTATCGTTCCAGGCGAACTTGAGCGCGGGCAGATATTCTCCCGCCGCGGTCGGCTCGATAGTCCCGCGGTACTCGGTGAAACCGTCGCTCCCCGATGATTGAGCGGTGAGGGATATGATATCCGTGGTCGTATCGGTGGGTCCGTAATTCCCCACGGCTGCCGATGTTGTCAGATGAAACGACAGGTCCGTCCAGGGCGACGCCTGATCATTGAACACCTGCACCGATATGGTAAGTTCCGCACCGGTCACTTCAACCGGTACCCCTTCACCCACCACCCATGTCCATGGACTTCCCCACTGTGCACTGTTCATCCCCATTCCCGCGGGAAGATCTTCCAGTGACACCTCTCCCCACTCCGCGTATATCTCCCACTCCCCGGCAACGGGAGGAGCAAAAAACACGCTTTTTTCCGGATCGAGCACACGGATAACAGCAGTTCCGGTATCCGAAGCACCGCCGCCGCCAATCGCAGCATACACGAAATGATCGGTCCCCGACCATCCGGCATCCGGGGTGTAATTGAACGATCCATCTTCCTGCAGTACCACCGTACCATGTGAGGTGGGAGCCAGTATCGCGGCCGACAGGGACTGGTCCGCCGTCGGTTCGCGATCATTTATCAACACTCCGGAAGCAGCGACCGTCAGGACCTTATCCGTCGTATCGGCGTACCAGTCATCACCCGCGGTAGGTGGAAAATCGAAGGTGACCGCCTCGGGGGCAGAGGTCTTGAGCACACGCATTCCCTGTCCCGCCTCGGGAAGTCCGCCGAACCCATCGTGGGCGGTATACGTCCACCCCAGCGCACCTGCGTATCCGTTGTCCATCAAGTAGTTCCAGCACTCCGCCGGAGTCATCGGACCAACATCGGCGGAAAGTCCCTTCGCCGGAAACTCACCGATAACGAGTGGCTTGTCAAGCCCCCAGTAGGAGGCCGGATGATGAAAAGGAGAGCGTTCGGTTTTCGCCCACTCATAGTAATGCACCATGTAGAAATCCAGTGTCCCGTCCGGATCGCCACCTACAATCGTAAGAGCCGAATCGGTATAGTAGTTGTGATCCCCGTCGATGGTGTTCGAGCCGGCAATGAACGACCAGCACCCGTTACTCACCGGTACCCCCGGTACCGCACGATGGATGGCACCGGTCACCTGATTTACCACCTTCTGCACGTCGGTTATTTCTATCCCGGTTGCCATACTGCCCCAGTCACCGGCAATCGACTGCACCATACCTTCGGGTTCATTGAAAATCTCCCAGCAGAGAATCGCCGGATGGTTCCCGATCGCCGTTGCCAGCGGCACCACAGCGTTATTAATGAATGCTTTTCGACCGGTGTCGGTCTGCAGGATCATTTTGTTTGCCTCAATGTCAACATTGGTCTTACCGGTTTTCATCATATCGAACGAGAGCAGACAGAGGTCGATACCCACCCCGCGCTCATACCCCATGTCGAGTACCTTCCGGATATTGGGAATCGTCGATTCCGCCAGACCCGATACCAGCTTTGTAGCAGGATCGAACTGCGGATCGTTCGAACAGTCGGTAAAGAGCCACCAGCGCACCGCATTACCGCCGCTGTCAGCCACCCCCTGCAGCATCTCCGCAAACCAGGCCAAGTCAAGCGGATACTGACCGACATCTCCGCCGAAGCGGTCCCAGGCAACGTTTATTCCGGAAACAAACAGTTTCTGCCCGAACGGCATTGTTACCCGACCAAGCGGGTCCGCATCCAGCACGGCTGCGAATCCGAGCACCAACACCATCACTCTCACCCAATGTTTCATAAACAACTCCCGATATCCTTAGTTATACTCTGCAACCGTTCACGGTCATACCCCGAAATATACAAGTTTTTCGGCTGTGCAGAATTGAAACGATACAAAATGTACCGGAACCTCCCCGGTGGCAGCAACGCACAACCATGCGTAGTTACGATACCATAGTATGTTTATTTACGCAGTTTCCCGCCTCCACCCCCTTATTTCCCTTGGTTTTTCGCCCCCTCAGATCCTATTTTTACGTGTTTAAACCTACGTTCCTTGTATACAGGTCATACCATGAATTCTTACCATAATGCTGTTGCCAATGTCGTTTCCGAGGTAAAAGAGTTTTTCAGTAAAACCTTTTCGGAAGTGAACATTGATGGCCCGGAACTTGACACGAAAACACTCAATCAGAATCCACTGATGCTCGTGAGTTCCCACCGCAGCCATGCTGATTATTTCATGCTCGGATCCATTTTTCACCTCGCCGGTTTCAACACCCTGCGGTTTGCCGCCGGTGACAACCTGACGAAACTACCGTGGATCGGTCCGCGATTCACCTCGTTCGGATCGTTCACCGTGGAACGTGATACCGGATTCGACCGCCATTATGTCCGCAACCTCTGCTACCGCGTGGTCGAGATGATCGAAAAAGGCGATACTGTTCTCGTCTTCCCCGAGGGCGGCCGCAGCTACAGCGGTGCAATGCTCGATATTAAAACCGGGATCCTCGGTGCCTCCATTATCAGCCAGTCAAAAGACCCTTTGCGCGAAGTACGCTATATTCCCGTTACCATCTCGTATGAATACGCGCCGGATATCCCGTGGTTCTCCATGCAACTCACCGGCAAAAAGTGGCGCAAAAAATCCAACTTCATTCTTAAGCGACTCATCGGTAATCTGCTCTATTTCGGTGCCGATGCCTGTTCATTCGTTCCTTTCCTGCTGGCACAGTATTTCAGCCCGAAAAGGTATGGTGCCGTCTATATTGATTTCGCAGAGCCGGTTGCCATCAATTCGCTCTTTGATGTGAACGCCGGTAAAATCGAAAAGGCGAGAGATGAATTTTCATCTCACCGCAACAACATGCAGCAATTGAGTGCAGCGGTTTATAAACAGCTTCTGGGACTCTACCGGATTCTCCCCATGCACGTTGTCGCCGCACATCTCAGCTCACACCGGGAAGCAACCACCGCCGACCTCGCGGCACTGTTTCCCTCCGTTATCAGCGACCTTAAAGCCAAAGGACGCAACGTCAAACAACTGGAAAAACTTACCCCCGAGCAGAATGCCGCTGAAGGCATCAGGCAACTGGCACGAATAAAAGCGATTACACATACCAAAGGTACCTGTACCGTCAGAAAAAAGCCGCTCGTTGATTATTACGCCGCAACCATTGCGTAAGGAGGCTCGTCACCATGCCGTTTGAACAATATCTGATCCTGCCCGCCATCGTCGAACTGAAATCCGACGAAAAGATCGAAGCGTTCAAGGAACTGTCGCAGGTATTCTGCAAAACACTTGACATTCGAAAACAAAAACAGATGTTTGACAATATTCAGAAGGGTGAACAGGACGCCTCCTCGTTCGTTGGACAGGGAGTGGCTCTGCCGCAGGCAAAGGGCCCGATAAAAGATGAATACGCAATTATCGTCGGCCGCAGTCTCAATGGAATCAAATACAATGCCGCCCGCGGCGCCCTTGCCCATATCATCGTACTGGTTGTTTCTCAGGATGATATCGACAACTCCGCCTCCCAGCTGCAGCTGCTTGCCGAAATCGCCGCATTCTTCAAACTGGAACAGGTGCAGCAGGAAATCCTCGCAATAGACTCCCCGATCGACCTGCGGATGATCATTAAAAATATCAAAACCGGCCTTCCCGAGGAAAAACCGGCAAAATCCGCCGGTAAAACAAAAAACACCAATCCGATCGTCTCGGCCGCCATGTCCCTCGCCCGTGAAACCAAAGCGAGTGCAATTATGGTTTTCGCCGATTCCGTCAGAGAGAATGAATTTCTGGATTTGCTTAAAACACGACCTAAAGTCATTATGGTAACGAGCAACAAATCGCGCTTTGATCCGGCTACCGATAAAAAAATCGCCGGTCTGCTGCAGGCTCCCGCCATTCCGGCTTCCCGTACCGGTCAGATGAAAATCGGCATTCTGCTTGCCCTCTCACGTAATCTGATCGGCCGCGAAGACCGTATTATCTGTATATCAGGTAACTCAAAAAACGGCGTTTTTGATACCATTGTCGCGATCAACGTTGCGCTGGAGTACGAATTTTTCTTTACCACCGCGCAGACGATTGTGCCACAGGATGTAAAACCCGAAGTACTTGAACGGGTTATCGGTCTCGCCGGCGAGATTGCCGTGGAAGGCCGCGAGGGCAAACCGGTCGGAACCATTTTCGTCCTCGGTGATACCAATTCAGTCAATGCCCATGTCCGTCAACTGATCATCAATCCATTCAGAGGATACAGCGAAGCGGAGCGTAACATTCTCGATCCAGGACTCGACGAAACAATCAAGGAGTTCGCCGGCATCGACGGCGCATTCATCATCACTGGCGACGGCATCGTCATTTCAGCAGGAAGTTATCTCAAACCTCCACTTACCGAAGAGGTCCCGGCGCTTCCTGGTGGCTACGGTGCACGACACCTTGCTGGTGCCGGTATAACCGCCTGTACCAATGCGCTCGCAATTACCATTTCGGAATCAACAGGTACGGTAACCATTTTCAAGGGCGGTATCATCATGATGTCCATCTCACGACCGGTCTCGCGCGATAAGGGAGTGATTCAACGATTCTCCTGAGCGGACACCGTCCATTATTGAAATTAATCATTTCCATTTATACAACCAGCAAAGGAAATTCAAATGACTCAGCAGAACATACAGTACAACAGCTCACTTCTCGACACCATCATCAGCAGTGCGGAACTTGACCAGTACAACAGTGCCGTCGCGGATGCTGAAACACTTCTGCGGAAAAAAAACGGCCCCGGTGCGGATTTTCTCGGTTGGCTCAATCTCCCGGCCGAAACCGACGCAGATACCCTCAAACAGATAAACGAAACCGCCGCCGCCATTCGTGACAAAGCGGACATTCTCATCTGCATCGGTATCGGCGGTTCCTACCTGGGCGCCAAAGCGGTAACCGAATTTCTTTCGCCTTCATTCGACGCGCTTCGTAAACCGAATATTGTCTTCGCCGGACATACGATCAACTCCGATTACCTTGCAGATCTCCTTGATCTCGTTGAAAATCGCAGCGTAGCTGTCAACGTCATTTCAAAAAGCGGTACCACCACCGAGCCCGGCATCGCGTTCCGCACCATCCGTCAGATGATGGAGAAAAAATACGGACGCAAAGAGGCTGCCTCCCGGATTATCGCCACTACCGACCCCGAAAAGGGTGCCCTGCGGCAACTGGCCCAGGCGGAAGGATACGTCACCTTCCCCATTCCCGCAGATGTCGGCGGACGATTCTCGGTACTGACTCCCGTCGGCCTTTTTCCGGTTGCGGTAGCAGGTATCTCCATTGATGAACTCGTTACCGGCGCCGCCGAAGCAATGGCGTTCTGCAGCGGCAACAGCGTAGAGAGCAACCTTTCGGGACGATATGCGGCAATCCGTAATATTCTCTTCCGTCGCGGGTACACTACCGAAGTACTTGCCAACTTTCAGCCCCACCTGCACTTTGTAGGTGAGTGGTGGAAACAGCTCTGCGGCGAGAGTGAAGGAAAGAACAACACCGGTATCTTTCCCGCGGCAGTCGACTACACCACTGATCTCCACTCGCTCGGTCAGTGGATGCAGGAGGGAGTGCGCAACGTGTTTGAAACCTTCATGGTCCTTGAATCAACCGCACGTACCCTCACCGTTCCGGCATTCGACAACGACAGCGACGGTCTCAACTACCTCGCCGGAAAATCCTACGAGGAGATCAACCGTAGCGCCTTCAGAGGAACGCTCCTCGCCCACATCGACGGCGGGGTTCCTTCCGCAACGCTCTCAATTAAAGACCGTTCGGCACGATCCCTCGGTCAACTCTTCTATTTCTTTGAAAAAGCAATCGCACTCTCCGGCTACATGCTCAGGGTCAATCCGTTTGATCAGCCGGGAGTCGAAGCATATAAAAAGAACATGTTCGCCCTGCTCGGTAAAAAAGGATTCGAGTCACTGGGAAAAGAGCTTGGCGGCCGCACCGACAAACTGGGAATCTGATTATGAAATCGTACCGAAAAGTGCTCACCTTTACCACGCCACACCGGCGGGACTATCTCAATATTACCCCGCAGGTCGAGGCGGTGCTTGCCGAAAGCGGCATCTCCGAAGGACTCTGCCTTGTCAATGCGATGCACATAACCGCCAGTGTGTACATCAACGACGATGAACCGGGGCTTATCAGGGATTACGACGACTGGCTCGAAGGGCTTGCCCCGCACGAGCCGATCTCCCGCTACCGGCACAACGGTGGTGAAGACAACGGCGACGCGCATCTCAAGCGGCAGGTGATGGGCCGCGAGGTGGTGGTCGCCATTACCGGAGGGAAACTCGATTTCGGCCCGTGGGAACAGATTTTCTACGGTGAATTCGATGGTCGGCGGTCAAAACGGGTGCTGATCAAAATTATCGGTGATTAAAAACCTCCTGAGGAGCAGACCATGAGTCAGCAGCAGATCTGTATCGGTGTCATCGGCGGCAACAGTGCCGACAAAGCGAATTACGACCTTGCCCATGAGCTCGGTACCCATATTGCCGCCCGTGGAGCGACACTGGTGTGCGGAGGTCTCGGCGGTATAATGGAAGCGGTGAGTAAAGGGGTGCAGGAGAGCGGCGGTACCGTTATCGGCATTCTTCCCGGTACCGATAAAACAGACGCCAACCCGTACGTTACCATTGCGCTCCCGACCGGTATGGGAATCGCCCGCAACACCCTTGTTGTACAGGCAGCGGATGTACTCATTGCTTTTCCCGGCTCCTACGGGACTCTCAGCGAAATCGCTTTCGCCCTCGCCGCAGGAAAAACAGTCGTGTATCTCCCCGGCTCATGGAACCTCAAGAAAATCGCCCCGGTCGATGCCGCCCGGTTCAAGGAGGCGTTCGACGCCCGTCACGCAATCGGCATGGCGCTTGGTGCAGTGGGCGGGTGAAATTGGCAGTTTTGACAGGGAAGTGTAGAGACGCACGGCCGTGCTTCTTTACACTGATCCCGCATCCATAAACCGCAGTTCCTCATACAACATCCGAATTGACGGAAGCGCAACCCCCCGGGCCGACGCACGCTTCAGGGGAACCCCGTAGATCGCTTCGATTTCCATCGGACGGCCCTCATCAAAATCGATCTTCATGCTCGGCCGGTACGGTGCCATCGCCTCCGTCGCCTCAATCATCTTTTCAATAAACTGCTCTTCAATTACGTGACCGCAGCACGCAGCTCCGGCACAAACCTCCTCCATCAACCGCTCCACCAGTGCACGACTGCCAATATTACGGATCAGCTGATCGGTCGTCGCCCCGAGCACCACCGATAGACCATTGAACGGAATATTCCACACCAGTTTCTTCCAGCGGGCGCGTGCGAGATTCCCGGTGGGGTTAACTGTCACCCCTGCAGCTTCGAAATCTTCCGCAACTCCGGCAACCGTTTTACTGATCTCTCCATCTGCAACCTCCGGGGTGTATTCCCCCAGGGTGAAACTACCGTAATCAAGATGCCGGATATGCCCGGGCCCCACCTTGTTCGAACAGATAAAACAGAGTGCCCCCAGCACACATCCTACCCCGGGAACCGCAGTTGCGACCTCCTCCACACCCAGTCCGTTCTGCATCATGACCACCACACTCTCTTTTTCAAGCAGCTGCGGCAGCAGGTCAGGCAGGAGATGATTGGCGGTTGTTTTAAAGGCAACAACAATAACATCGCAGGGTGGCATTGTTGCGGTAGTGTTGTGAGCATTGATGTGCGGCAGCACAAAATCACCGTTTATTGAATCGATCCGCAATCCGTGTTTATTCACCTGATCATAATCGCTACGAAGCAGGAAGTGAACCTCGTGCCCGGCCTGCTGCAGTAGTCCACCATAATAACCGCCGATTGCTCCAGTACCGAGAATTGCATATCGTCGATTCTGAGTCATTGTTTTCCATGTCCAACGTGTGAAGTAACGCGATAGTACTTACAATTCATTACCTTGCGACTGATTCATGACAGCTGTTTTCTCCCTCCGGCAGAAAGAGAATGCTTCTCCGCTACTAAATACAGGGAGCTCTCGTGAAATTAGTAGAGGAGGAGGTTTTAAAACTGTAGTACGCCCGCCATAACGCGGAAGAACTTCTGCAGGGCAGGGGAAATATCCCGGAATTCTGTCACCCGGTTAACGACGAGTGCCGGATACGGCTGACAGAATTCCGCAAAAACGACCCGGACTACAGGCTATCGGTCATATACATCAAGATAGACTTCACCGATCAACCCGGATGGTCGTCCGTTCATTCTCAGAATGGTATCGATGCTGTTGGTGACACCGATTGAAAGTTCGTTACGTTTCGGTTCACATATCGAGGTAATATCCAGTTCGGTCGGTTGCCAGCTGTACACCCCGAGATCTTTTCCGTTGAGCGTGACATCCACCGTTCCCGACACTTCGGCAAAACGCAATACCAGACGCTTGTACTCGTTGGGAATTTCAAACGACTGGTGGTACACGCCGCGTCCGCACAAATACGGAAACCCGTAACGCACCCATGAATCTGCCACCGGCACTTCTTCAAGCTTGTCAATCGCCCATCCGTTCTGCCCTTTGACCAGAATGAAATCACCGAAAACCAGCGGCGGATAATGGATAGTACCGGGATCAAGAACCTGTCCGGTCGACCTGATGGAAATCCGGTTGAAACCACGAACGATATGTTTGCTCATATCAAAGGTCAACCCTCCAATCCCGAACACCCCGGGAATAGTGGCATCGTACTCAACCGGAGCTGTTTCAACCGTTGGAGGAGGTTCACTACCCTCTTCCGGTTCCTCCTGGGGAGCATTCGGCAGCACCGGATCCAACTTGATACCATTGATGGTCACTTCTATCGGTGCACAACTCCCGTGCAGCAGTCCGGGATCACTCAACACCAGTTTGCAGATCTCCGGAAGCACCTTCGCCTGAAAATGAGTCTCATAAAAATGGGAGAAACCTCCCGATTCCCTGCTCAGTCCGATACGGATGTTCCAGTTGGCAAGCGGAAGTGTATTGAGTGATTCAGTAGTAAACAGCCAGTGGTCCTTGAGTACGATCCTGTAGCCGCGGTCCGGACTTGAGAACGGATTGTACCAGCTGCTCTTGGTCTGTTCCTTTGCATGGACCAGTTGTGTCGGTGAGACGATAATAATCGCCGTGGCATTCGGATACGCGCAGTACTCGAGTTTGCAGATACCATTAGCATGTTCAACAGGAGTAATCTCGTGCAACTGACCGTTTTCACAATCAACCAGCGTGAAGTGTTTGCATTCAGGACATTCAACACTGACCGTCTGTTCTTTGGTATCAAGCCGGTTGTGAAAAAGGTAAACATCATGACCGTCACCTGATCCGAATGCATGATAGAGATCGGTCCCGAATTTGCCGTTCGATTGTATTTTAACAAAAGGGACAATTGATTCAAGCGAGGTTTCAAGATCATCGACCGGAATAACGCCGGTTCCCTTGTGACGGTCGGCGAGGATTTTATCGATACGGGAAGTCATCGTCGCTGAAACGCCATCCTCGATGGTACCCCTGGGAGGCTCTTCGACAAAGAGGATACGCCCTTCCTTCTGGACCAGTTTTTCTATGAAGATCAGAACATTACGGGCAATATCCGGAGCAAACGGCACAATGAGCACCTGATAATTTCCTTTGCGGATACGATCAGTGGTACCGAACTCACCATTGGTCCTGACACTGCAGTTTGCGAGCAGCGACTCGCTGACCAGATCAAAACTGATACCGCACCGCTCAAGAGCGGTGACGGTTTTTTCCAGACGTTCCATTCCGAGTGCTGAAGCGGCACCGTCACCGGCCAGATACGCAGCCATCATTTCCGATGTCGGCGCAAGTACCGCTACCTGACGGTTCCAGTGAATTCCCTTGATGATTTCCTGGTATCTTCCGACGTAACTGCACAACCCCTTAAGCTGTTTACCCTCCGGGGTATACCAGGCGGGATTGAATGGAGTTTTGCAATATCCCCGCTGATCAAGATTGAAAAAGATTCCGTCGATTAGAATTCTGGACGTACCGGCAAGCAGCACGGTATCGATATCATTTTTAAGCGACTGTATTGTTGCGCCGTTACCGTTGCGGTTTCTCCCGATTACCGAGACCGTCTCCCGGCGGAATTCACTGGAGTTGGCATCGGCCATAACCCGCAGTAGCGCATAATTATCCTGTACCCCGTCGATATTCTGAAACCCGACCGTGCTCAATTCCGTTTCCGGTGGAATGTAGCCATCGGCAAGAACCGCTGTTGTTGAGTACACTGAGCGTTCCGGTGAAAGTACCCATTGTGACAACCGGATTTTTTTTGCCCAGGTTTCCATTGGAATAACAAACCGCTCATACATTGATTGAAAGATGAAGGAATAAACCTGCTGACGATTTTTCTGAGCTGCCGGAAAATTATCGCAGAACAGTGCCGGCAGCAGTTTGATGATGTTCTTTTTCGATCTGCTGCGGAATTTAACCACCAGATCGTCGTCCCAGGGTATGGTAGTCTCGCAGGGACGGTTCGACGGAAGTTCCGTAATAAACCCTTCAAAGGTTCCCGGCATATATTTTGAAAAATTCGATTTAAACACTTCCAGCACATGCTGGATATAATAAGAAGCAAGCTTCTGGCTGAAAACGTTAGGTAGAAAACCAACCACAGGATCAGTAACATACTCTTTTTTAAATATCAACAGCTTCCAGTCGCCTTCAGGAACATGCCACTTGATTGCTCCGTTTGAACTGTTCCCGGTCAACTCCTGCACCGATGAAGCGTCGATCAGACCATTGCTTGTTTTAAGGGAGAGATAAATTTCCTTTTCAGCATCAGTTTCAGCGATCTGCAGTTCTTCCGCTGTCGTCAGCTCCCTGGTTTCAACAAGACGGAGATGTTGTGCACGCATCCGCGGTGAATTATTCAATTCCTCCGTAAAACAGCCACCCCACGGAAGGGAAAAATCGTCGGCGATACGGATTCCGATTCCCTGTTTTGCAGCAATCTTCAATACAGTGGAAAAAAGGTCCAGAAACTCTTCTGAGAGATAGTGCGGTCTCATATCACGACTGGGACGAATTGCAATTCCACCTATGCCGCAATCAATCAGCCATGAAAGCTGTTCCAGCAGCAGTGTAGATGAGATCGTTCCGTTCCAGTTCCAAAATACCCAGGGTAGTGATTCCCGACTCGGTTTCTTGAGCGATTCTTTTACATTTTTCAAACCGGTCTCCAGTCTGTGAGTGAGATAATAATGTAGATAGGAAATGTTTATCGATCTTTATCCGCCGGCACCAATGGAACCGTTAGGGAAATACAAATCTTGAGAAGCTTTGTTCCAGGGGTTGTCACGAGTTTCTGCACTACACCTACTTCAGGCCCTATTCCCGACATAAAAGCCGACGATATTCTAACTAAATTAAATCGTGTAAGTACTTCCGTCAATTCATTTCTTTCATAATCACGCTGCCAACTACTTGTTAATATACTGCTATTTTTAAAGTTACAACGTTTTTAATCAAATGTTCCCGATGGCAATTTAATCGATTAATTACTTACTCGTCCGAAGCCGCCGCTATCTTCCGGGTTTCCATTTCAGGTAACAATTGGTCTCCCCGATACACATTCGAAAATAGTAACATTTTCCGCAAAATGAGTTTCAGATAACAGAAAAACGGCAGGGACCACCACCTGTAAGCAGATAGTTTTCTTCTGAAATTGCCTGACGTATATTTCTTGTACCACGTGACCGGGCAACTGGTATACCGCCTACTCAAAGAAATTGTGTGCATTCAATGTATTATAATAGTAAATAGTTGATATAAATTGAGTTAGAAAGCAACTTATTATGACGGTATTGCGTATCGAAGCGTTGAAAGACAAATCGGCGTATCAGCCTTTTATTGATCGGTGCAGAACACTTCAGAAAGAGAGACGCTACCAATCTATTCCTGAAAGAAACTGGATACTTGCCACGCTGCTACCTAAAAAAAAGCTCTCCATACTTGATATCGGTTCATGTCAGATCGTTTTCAAAGAACTATTGGAATCATCGCAAACTCAACAATATGAGTATCATACGCTTGATGTAACTCCGGTTGAGAACAAACCGGACTGGGTAAATGAACATATCCACGATTGCAATGTATCTGGGTACCCGGTACCGGATAACCATTTTGATCTGATTATCTGCTCAGATGTCATTGAGCACATCAGAAACCACGAGGTCCTGCTCAATGAGTGTAAAAAAAAGCTCAACAGCAACGGAGCACTTTTTCTCACCACTCCCAATTATTCAAGCGGTCCCAATATACGAAATATTCTCTCAGGAAAGATGTTTCACGATCCCTGCGGCAGCGCACTTGAGCGCTACTGCTTCAACGAGCATGTCCGTTATTTCACCACCCTCAGTCTGATTCCCTATCTTCAGCAGCAGGGGTTATATGCCTCACACCTTCTGCTCCATGGTCTTGCGACGGAAATTCCGGGACGCGGACCGCTGTTTCGTCTCTGTATGAACTTTTTTTACAACAGGTTATGCACTTCTTTCGTAAGGTATTCCCATCAGACGATACTTATCCTGCAGAAAAATGCAATGCGGTACCGGAAGGTTCACTGTCCGCTGATAAAAGTAATCTGAGGCAGCAACGGCATAAGAGTGTTACTTCTTGATTCCGGAAAAATTGAGATCGAAAGTTTCCGGGTTGGTGGAAGAGGTGTGAATCTTGATGAGCGACCCGAAATCGAACGCTTCACTTAAATCTATCAGTGCTTTATAGGCCATGTCATTCAGAGATATATAGTTTTAAAAATGGTACCCCTTACAATATTATCTTTTAACCTATCCACGAGAGATACTCCGCTTCATCATCGCCATGAGCGATGCGACAAGTTCATGATACGGCTGGTAGTGTAAAACAAGATAAAACAGATGTGTCAAACCGATAAAAACCGTACCCAAAACTAGAACACTCAACCACCATGCAAACGTTGCAGACAAATACAGTTTCAAAACCCAGCACACCGCTCCAACCAGCAGGAAACCGGAAAGTGGTACCGCAAAAAGCTGACGCATGAACGACACGAAACCGCACGAGAATTCCTTACAGACCATCAAATAACAGACCGCCGGTGCGATAATCGATGAAAGCGCGGTACCAAACACAACACCTTTGATATTAAAAAACCGGATAAACGTGTATGATGCGGCCACATTGACCACGAGCACAATGATCGCGGTCCGCATCTCGATGTAGGTCATTCCCATTCCCCGGGCGACATAGGCTGCACCAGCTGCCATCGATTGCCAGACCATCGTTATGCAGAGTACATTAAACACCATTATTGAGAAGGGATTGGCCTCCTTTTTCAGGACAAACCCGATGATGTATTCACTGTTGAGTACCAGCAGACCGGTAATGGCAAACCCGGCGATCGCCAAAAGGGCGGTTACCTTGAAAAACAGATCCCGGATCTCCTCCCGATTGCCTCCTGCGGCAAGGACAGAGACCTGAGGAATCAGTACCGAAAACAGAAATAGTGGAATATCTTTTATTGCATAGACAATTCTCGCAGCCGCATCATAATACCCGACAACCGCCAGGTTGCTAAACGAGGCGAGCAGAAATTTATCGAACTGCTGATTTACCTGGGAAGATAATGCTGAAATCTGAAGTTTATAGCTGAACCCGACCATATTCCTGAGCATTGGTGGTGAAAGAGACAGACGTAGAAAATGAACATCAGGCAGCAGTTTCCGTGCGAAACAGAAGTAACAAACCAGCAGGAAAAAAAATTGCGCATTATAGGCATATATCGCGGCAAAAACCGTCTGATTACGATACAGCAGAGCGATAAGCACTCCTGCAAACAGCAGTTTTCCAGCTATCTGAATTTTACTGCTGATATCAAATCGCTGCTGTCCACGGATGACCCCTGCAAACACGAAAGTTATCCAGGTCATTACGATAACCGGATACATCGATAGTATCACCGCTCTCCCGTCGATCTCCAGGCTTCCCTTTGTTAAAAAACCGATTATCTGGTCGCCCCATAAAACCATTGGCAGCAGGATCGCGATAGAGATCAGCAGAAGGATAGTCAGTGCTGTGGAAAGGAAATCAGAGAGAGATTTTTTATCGTTATTCGCCAGATAATGCGCAACGAACCGTTCAATCGAGTATACGATGCCGAAGTCCAGGCACTGGATATAGGCTGCCAAACCGAGCAAAATTCCCCAAAACCCGTAGTTTTCAACACCGATCCGCTGAATCAGAACGGGTATCAGCAGTATCGATACAATACCGTTGACCCCTTTTTCAACAGCCAGAAAAACGACACCTCGCTTTATTCCGGTACCGCGGTTCATACGATCCGGAGCGTTTTATGCGTGATGGTCAGAATTCCCATTTCGAGATAGATATTCCAGAAGGACCAGAGCGGGATCATGAAACTGAACGCGATCATCGAAATGAAAAGACCGTACATCGCCACCCGATAGGGTGTGGGAGAGAGCAGCGTATTATAGTAGTAAATATGCAGACCGATTCCGAGTATCAGTGAAAGTGCAAAGACCCCTATCGGACCGAAATCCTTATAAAAATGCCACATGTAAAATACCGAGTTGAGACCGGTGACTTTTACGATCGATTCATTGTAGCCACTATCGAAATTATAGGCAGCCTGCAGGATACCGTCAACCCGGAAAAAATAAAAAATCGGGCGAAACGTGTCGAAGCCGAGGCTGTGGTTGTAAGCAAAGTTACCGTCAATGAATTTCTTGAAGGCGAAATCCAGATTCCAGATATTGTTGACGGCATACGCGTAAGGATTGGTGAGCAGTATGTACTTCTGCGGCAGATGTATTCTCAGGTTCTGCGCCAGTTCTGAGAAACCGCTGTAATTGATCCGCACGATCGCTCCGAACGCGAAAAAAAGGACCGCCAGAACAGTTGCCCCGATGATGAGCCTGAAGGAGATCGGTTTGTAAAGATAGTGGTAAAGCACCACAATATAAATTCCGGCACGCACGAGCGGCATTCTCGTCACCAGGGTAAAATACAGGGCGAATGAGAGCAGCAGCATGACCGCCGCAAGTGCCCGTTGCAACCGGGTTGCGCCCTTCCTTACCAGTATCACTTCTGCGCAGAGCATCATCACGAGTGGACCGCACCCTCCCGCGATATCGGTAAAAAAATTACCGGTCAGAAAGAGAAAACGATTTGCGTTGGGGTCGGAAGAGAACATCGGTATCATTCGGTATTTGAGATACGACTGCACATAGGAGGCGACAAAAAGGCAGAATAACCCGAAGGTGACCAGAAGAAATCTTCCCCACCGGATATTCCGTACCTCACGTTCAAGCCGACCGGCAACAGTTCCTACCGAAAGATCTGTGGCTGGTACCGGAGCTATCTTGTTTGTATAAAATGAAACAAGAGCACCTCCTCCGATAAAGGAGATAACCGCACCCCAGAACAGCATCATCGTCGTTGTGGACCAGGGCTCCTGAAAACGGCTCAAACGAAGGAAATATATGGCGAACAACAGGCTGTAAAGCAGCGTGTAGATTCTGATCGGGTGGAAAAAATCCTTTTTTTCACGGATGGTGGTAAAGAGTACCACCCCTATGAATACCAGAAGAAACCAGGTCATCCTACCACTTCTTCAACTGAGAAAGTACCGCAGAAACCTTCGCGTATGATTCGCTCTTTTCGGCTACCTGAATAACGTACCATTTATGAATCAAACTGAGCAGCGACAAGAGTACAAAGCCACCGAAGAACGAGAGCATACAGAAGATCATTCGCTTCGGTCGACTGCGTTTCTGCGGAGGCTTCGCGTATTCAAGGACGTTCACCGTAGGAGTGTTGTTGGCCTCGGAGAGACGTGCCTGCTCATAATTCTGGAGCAGAAAAGCATGGAGCATTTCCTGAACCTTTACGGCCCGCAGCAGATAGGTGTATTCAATACCGAGGCGTGGCGCATCCTTAAGAGAGATGATCAGTTCCCCGCTGCCGCTGTCGAGGTAATGGGACATACGCTGTTGAAGCACCCCGCGTTCACGGCGAAGTTCGCGTACTTCGTAGCTGCCCGCTCCGTACCGGTTTTTTAGAAATTCCAGATTGATATCGCTGCTGAGAATCTGCGCCTCCACTTTCGACAGGGCGTCAATCGAGGCACCGACCTGCTTTTCAAGGTCAATATAGTTGTGCTCCTGCTGAAAATCGGCAAAACGCTGATGAGCACTGTCCATGGCTGCCTTTACGATAGCGACACGCCGCTCAAAAAACTGCCGGGTGTTCCGGGCGTTGTTCCGTGAAATTTCCGAATTGATTGAATCGAGTTCGCCAATGAGATAATTAAGCAACTCCGCTGAAAACCCGGGGTTTTTATCGGTAAACGAAAGAGAAAGATTCTTCAGGTCGGTTTCGGTGACGCTGAAATCCTTGTTGAATCTACGGATTACATCTTCAATGTAATACTTTTTCTTTTTATGAAACTTGTAGCGCGTGATCAGATCATATTTGTCGATAGCTTTTTCCGCCAGGCGGCGGCTTTCCAGTATCGAAAGAAGCTGATCGTTGTCGGAACCACCGTCCAGAAAATCAAACGATTTCATCATATTAAGCGGCAGATCGCCGAGGACCGAACTCATTGGATTATTCATCGACATCCCGCTCGAAGGAAGCAGTACCGCCTGTGCCGTAAAGTATTCCGGCAGAAGCAGTACGGTAACAACCGCGGCAACCGATATGAACGCCATACCACCGATAAGAAACTTTTTGTACTCCAGCAGCAGCAACAACAAATCAACGATACTTATCTTTTTCTCCTGCATAGTATCCTTTCATGCGGAAATCCTTACAACTTTTCCAAAAATACTTTAGTCGGTTCGAAAACGTACTCCTTATAAGATGACAAATGAAATACACGGGTTACTTGGAGGTAAAAACAGGCACCGTACAGAAAATCCGGCGACGTCAACCCCATGCATACGGTTATATCACAGCAATCCTCTAACAAAAGATGCGTTTCGGACAGACACTATATAAACATAATCGTTTAAAATAACATTTCAGTGATGCAATAAATACTCAAATTAACGGAAAAGTAAGAACACCTGTTTTCTGATGATTGAGGATATGGTCGCAGGGATACATAAGGCAGTACAATGCCTCAGTCGAAAGATGACCAAATTTTTTGCTACTAATAATAATTGATCCCAAGTGTGCAGGACTCATGAGAAACAATTAACTTATTTAAATTTAACTAGTTACATCGTTGAAAATGATCTCCGCCGCATGTCCGGGATCGTCCGCGCCGGTCACGGCACGCCCGATAACCAGCACCGTAGCACCGTCCTGAGCAGCCTGCCTGGGTGTTGCAACCCGCTGCTGGTCATGCGCATCACTGCCTGCAGGTCGTATCCCGGGCGTTATCACTTCGAACCCTGCAGGGAGAACTGGGGTAACTACCGAAAGATCTGCAGCGGAACAAACTATTCCGTTAATCTTAGCATCAACAGCGAGTTGTGCCAATTTACGAACATATTTTTCAGGACTCATATCTACCGCGAGTTCACTTCGCAGTGTCGCTTCTCCTATGCTGGTCAAGAGCGTTACCCCGATAATCGCCGTCACGGCAGCGGGATGTTCATTTTTTGCCGCAACAGCTGCTTTCATCATTGCACTGCCGCCCTGTGTATGAATTGTCAGATACTCCACACCAAGATCCACTGCACTGTGCACCGCCTTTGCGACAGTATTTGGAATATCATGGAGCTTCAGATCGAGAAAGATCTCTTTTCCCGCCGAGCGGACCAGATCGAGAATCGGCGGACCGAATCGGACAAACTGCTCGAGTCCTATTTTATAGACGTGAATCCATTGGCTGGTGGCACCGATAAGAGCTGCGATACGCTCCCTCTCGCTGATATTATCGAGAGCAAGCGCCAGTTTGGGAGATGTTTTTATAGTCATAGTGTAAAAATGGTCAAAAACCGATACCGTTTCAAGCCTTGTTTCTCTGCTGTTTAATTTCTCCTTCTGCAAGCCAGCTGGAGAACCCGCACATTCGGGTGAAACCGTTCGAACAACAAAAATAACAGGAATGCCGCTTGTAGCTGATATTTTTACAGTAGATATTACAAAAAACCATTTAATAAATTGATTTTTAGATAATTATTGCATCAAAACCCTCTTTCTGTAAGGGTCGTGAATTGATCATATATTTAACTAATTATCAATATGTTAGTACTGTTGATCTCCAATTACCTGTCGTCTGATAATAATCCTTCTGAACCAGGTGGAAACTTCCGGAAATAAAACAAATAGAATTCCCCCCGGTACCTGATTTATTTTTTGATCCTTCAACCATCTTTGAGGAGTGCACTCTTTATGGAACTCTGTCCCTGTGGATCCCAGGTCGCCTTCTGCGAATGCTGTGAACCGATTATTACCGAATCAGCAAAAGCCGCCACCGCTGAAAAGCTTATGCGGGCTCGGTATACCGCCTATGCGAAAACCGCCGTTTCGTTTATCCTCTCATCGACCTTCGAGGAAAAACGGAAGGAATGTGACGAATCGGCGATCCGCTCCTGGTCTGAAAATTCCACCTGGCACCAGCTGGAAATTCTCTCCACGGAAAAAGGTACTGCAGAGGACGATGAAGGTCAGGTTGAATTCGTCGCTCACTTTTCAGAAGGCGGTATCCGGAAAAATTACCATGAAAAGGGGATTTTCAAAAAAGTGGACGGTAACTGGCAGTATGTTGACGGAGAAATTCAGAAACAACAGCCCTTTACCCGTTCCGACGAAAAGATTTCCCGCAACGCACCCTGCTCCTGCGGCAGTGGAAAAAAGTTTAAAAAATGCTGCGGAAAATAACCCGCAGCATCCTCCATCTTCCGCCCCTCAGCCGCGCATGTTTTCCTTGCCATGTGACGGTTTGATATATATGATAGAATACCTTATTTAATTTACGGTAACCGGAGTCTTTTTCGACCCTCTCCGATTTTACCCGAACACCGGTGCTGCAGTGGTGCTGTACCTAACACCGGCACGATCCTGAAAGTACCCGGAAACCAGCAAGGGCAGTGCAATGGTAAAGTCTATCCGGCAGAAATCCTTCGGCGGAAATCCTGACGTGCTGGACGTTGACAGCTGCAAATGGATTGCTCGGCGCGCACACCCCGGCCCGCTTTTCCTGTTGCACAAACACATTGCCGACCTCACCATCATTATCCTGTTCACCTTCATGGTAGCCGTTTCCGCCCCTGCCGACCGTGCCGGAAGTAAAAAACCGTTCAACCCGGGCCTGCTGATCTATTCCGCAGGATCATGGATGGTTTACAGCGGGAAACCGGCACCGTATACCTTCAACAAGTTTACCCGGACGCTCTACTATCAACTGTTTACTCTCTCAGGGATGGCCAAAATACCTCTGGATCTCACCATTCCCAATACCGGTACCGCACCACGAATGTGGTTCGGCGATTTTGATTTCTACTTTGGAAAGCGTTTCGGTTGGATCGAACCGAGAATCGGTTTTGAGCTTCCTCTCGGTTACGCGTTAGACAAAGGCTGGAAAAAACAGGCCTGGATCGGCAGCAACAATATCCGCCTGCAAACCGGGTTCAGTATCAGCAGAACTCATTTCGAGACCATCGGTCTGCCGTTCGGTGCGGAGGCAATGCTATCGGTGGCGCTAACCGACAACAACGCCCGCTACGAACGGGGAAGTATCGGCACACAGCTCTATATAAAAACTAGTCGCAAATTTTCGAAAAAAGTAACCGGAGGAGGGGAACTTGCCGTGTACGGTAAATCCGGTGTACCGACATGGAACCGATCAACCAGAGAGACCGGTTTTACTCTGCTGCCGGCGGTTTTCGGTATGTATCGTACCGGAAAAAGGATGTATCTCGGCACCAAGTTCGGGTTCGGTCCCTCGTTTAATTATCAGAGTGAAACCGGTCGGATCAACCACCGGAGCAATGCCATGGATTGCGGAATAAGCATTCAGTATTATCCATAGCCTTCACGGATTTTATGAAGCATCAGGAGCACTTGCAAAGTTATCTCAATCATGTCATACTTACGTGCAGTCTGCAGCAGAGGGAATATCCACCTATCCATCGAATACTACCTATACTGTAACGTATTTTAATATAAAGTATTATGACAATAGAATCGATTATATCAACCAGCCTTGTTTCCGGTTTAATCCTTTCCGGATGGGCACTCTATTTCCTGCATTTTCATCGGCAGCATTCGCACAGGAAAAATCCATCCCGAAACCAGGCGGAGAATACACCAGCAGGAGACACCGAAAAGCTCGAAATAAGTAAAAAAGAACTGGAACTGGTTTTCGATGCGATTCCTGAGCAGGTATACATTATTGATCGGGACTTCACGATTCTACGAGCCAATAAAAGTTTTTCACAGTTCGTTATTCAACCGGTAAAAAGGATTCCTGGAAACCGCTGTTTTTCACTGCTGTGGAACAGAGAATGCAACTGCGCAGATTGTCCTGCAACAACCACCTTTGATCAGGGGATGCCGATAATAAAAAAATTGCTTTCCCGATCAGGAAACAATGACGTTAAATATTATGAGATGAGCACTTTCCCGGTTATCGACAATTCGGGTAGAACAATACATGTCATTGTTTTCACAAAAGATATAACCGATGAAAAACAGATGACCGAGCAGATTATCCGTTCTGAAAAACTGGCGAGTATCGGCAATATGACCGCCGGTGTCGCACACGAAATGAACAATCCACTCTCAGGAATCAGCGGCAATGCAACCAATCTGTTGCGGATGCCTCAGAAATATGGTCTAAATGAAAAGGGCATCAGCAGAGTGACGACGATACTGAACAGTGCGGCCCACGCCACTGCAATCATGAATGATCTGCTCCATCTTTCAAACCGCCCTGAACAAACCAGTATACTTGTTAATATCAATGCACTGCTGGCAAAAACCGCAAATGCTGTCTATCTCGATGGTTCACAGGAAATTAAGCGCTCGTACCGACTCGATGAGCAGCTCCCTCCGGTTCAATGTGATCCCTCCAAGATTCAGCAGGTTATCATTCACCTTGTCACCAATGCAATCCTTGCGATAATCGACAAAAAAAGTACTCTGCAGAATGACTCTCCTTATAAAGGCCACATTGTATTGTCTACACAAAAATCTAATAATCAAGTACTTATTAATATTTCTGATAATGGTATCGGGATTTCCGATGACGCCCGTTTGAAAATTTTTGACCCCTTTTTCAGCACACGACCTACCGGTCAGGGAACCGGTCTCGGGTTGAGTGTTTCCACAAAAATCATTGAACAACACAGCGGAAAAATCTTTTTCGAAACAATAAACGATATCACGCAATTTTCAATTCTGCTGCCGTTTCAGCAGACCGGCCCTGAGATTGCGGGATATGTAACGAAGTGAGTCACTAATGGCTGAAGAACAAAAAAACACCGGCCCGTACAGGATTCTCATCGTCGACGATGAAAAGGCGATCCGAATGATGCTGCTTGATTATCTGGAAAACAGTTACGAAATCATAACGGCTGAAACCGGTGAGGAGGCACTGTCCATACTCGCCGGAAACAGCTTTGATCTGGTTATTTCCGATATCAACATGCCCGGAATGAGCGGACCGCAACTGCTTTCAGAAATACGTTTGAAGTATCCGGGGACCAAAACGGCTCTTATCACCGCCTATAACGTTGACGAATACATCAAGACCGCTAAAGAGTACTCCATTACTAACATTATACCTAAAACCGTTCCCTTCAATTTCGCCGAGCTTGATTTTATCGTGTACGGACTGGTGTCCGGTGAAATCTTCGGACTTGCCCGATACCTTCTGGAAAAGAGAACTATCCTCGAAAACCATGTGATAACATCGTCTGCGGATGCACGTCGGATACAAAACCATCTAATTGAATTGTTTGAATCGAAATTCGGCACCTCCGGCGACATGAAGCTGATTCTCGATGAAATCATCACCAACGCCATGTATCATGCACCCACGCTCTCCGACGGAACGGAAAAATATCAGGAATTCAATGATATTGAACTTGAACCGCATGAATACATCCATATTGAATGCGGCTATGATGAGGAAAAATATGCGGTTGCGGTAACCGACCGTCAGGGAAGGCTCACCAAGGAAACCGTACTCTATAAAATTGAGCGGCAGATAACCGGCGAAGGCCTTCTGGACGATTCGGGAAGAGGTATTCACATGAGCCGTCTGTTCGCCGACAGAATGATCATCAATATTGATCCGAATAACAAGACTGAGGTCATACTCATTAATTATTTTTCCAACAAATACCGCGGGTACAAACCCCTCTATATCAACGAACTCTGATACCCGCCGTATTCGACCGGAACGTGGCACCACCGGCAGATGCCGTCCACCACGCGCCAATAAGCACCGAAGAAGGCGGAGTACGGATCTGACCATTTCCACGTACAATCTACTCCCACTGTGATCGGATCTCAACTACTTTCCGGAAAGACTGGAGGTGAACGATGATAAATCGTTGCCGCGGGCGTAAAATCAAGCTGAAAGGCTTCAACAATCTTACCAAGTCGCTCAGCTTCAACATTTACGATATCTGTTACGCCCGTTCAAAGGCTTCGCAAATCGATTATCTGGAGTACATCGACGAAGTTTACAATTCCGACAAACTGCGTTCCATCGCCGAAGAAGTCACCAACATTATTCAGGCTAAAATAGTCAACATGTCCTCGCAGGATTACGATCCCCGCGGAGCATCGGTAACGGTGCTCATCAACGAGGGGCATCACCCCCGCGACCCCGACCTCCTCGGGCATCTTGACAAAAGTCACATCGCCGCCCACACGTATCCGGAAAACAATATCGATACCGGTATCGCCACTTTCAGAGTGGACATTGATGTTTCGACCTGCGGTACAATCTCTCCGCTGCGCGCACTCGATTTTCTGATCGACAGTTTCGAATCCGACGTGGTACTGATGGATTATAAAGTACGCGGATTCACCCGGGATGTCAACGGACGGAAAATCTACATCGACCACGATATCTCCTCAATTCAGGATTACATCTCCGATGAACTTCTGGAAAAGTACACGGCCTACGACATCAATATTGTTTCCGATAATATTTTTCACACCAAAATGACTCTCAAAAACCTCAAACTCGAAAACTATCTTTTCGGCCCCGACAGCGGGTTGCTGAAAAAAACTGAACGCGCCCGCATCAGAACGCTGCTGCGCAAAGAGATACAGGAGATATTCGAATGTCGAAATCTATACGACCGGGAGTAGTCGCCATCCCCCATGTCGCCCGGAAACGGCGACTTTTTTTTGAAACACTCAATCCGTTTTTCGGCTTTTTTTATACGGTCAAAAAAAGCATCCGGAAACTGCGGACCGCCTATCAGCAGATTGAACTGATAGAAACCGACGAATTCGGAAAAGTGCTGCTCCTCGACAATATCACCCAGTTGGGAGAGAAAAACGATCAGAGTTACCATGAGCCGATGGTGCATCCGGCGCTCTGCAGCCACCCCAAGCCGGAATCGGTACTGGTTATCGGTGGCGGTGACGGAGGAATCCTGCGTGAGGTCTTCAAACATCCGGACGTGAAAAAGGTGCATCTTGTGGAACTCGACGTGGGTGTGGTCAACTTCGCGAGAAAACACCTCGCCACCTTCCACGATAACGCCTTTGACGATCCGCGGCTGGAACTCTCCATCGCCGACGGACGCACCTTCGTGCAGCAACACAAGAAGGCTTTCGATGTTATCATTATGGATATGACCGATCCGTTCGGGCCATCGAAAATGCTCTATACCGCCAATTTTTTCCGCCTGATAAAAAAAGCGCTCCGAAACGACAACGGCTTATTCGTCATGCACAGTGAATCTCCGGTATCTCGTCCGGTCGCTTTCGGTTGCATCAACAAGACCCTCAGATCGGTGTTTCCCGAAGTCTCGTTGCTCTATCTGTATATTCAGATGTACGGTGTTCTATGGTCTATTTCCGTCTGTTCACCTTCCATCGATATCGCGAAATCCTCTTCGGCAACCATCAACCGGAGGCTCAAACGAAAAAAAATTGAAGGATTGCAAGTATACAACGGTGCAACACACCATGCCATGATGACCCCGTTCCCTTTTATCACCTCTGTTTTGCGGCAACCGGCACGGATTATAACCGATCAGCGTCCTGATTTTCCGGATGATTTCATCTCCGGAAAGGATACCTGATCACGGTATGGACTTTCCATCAATAAACGAGCTTGTCGCGCAGCACGGAACACCGACGCTGTTTCTCTCCGAAAACCGGCTGCGTGAAAATTATCAGCAGCTGCACGCCGCACTCCCCGGGGTGATCCTATACTATGCCGTCAAGTCGAACGCAACTCCGGAACTCATTTCGGTCCTGTCCGACGAAGACAGTTGCTTTGACATCTGCACTAATGGTGAAATTGATATCATTAAAGGATGTGGTGTTACCGCCGACCGGTGCATCCACACCCATCCCATAAAACGCGACAGCGACATCACCTATGCCCTGCAGTACGGTGTCACCACCTTTGTTGCGGATAACGAGCACGAACTCGCGAAGTTCGTGCCCTACAAGGACCGGGTCCGTATTCTCATCCGCATGAGCATCCAGAATCCCGGCTGCCTTGTCAACCTTTCCCATAAATTCGGTGTCGCTCCCGAAAAGACCTGGGCACTGATTCGAAAAGCGCACAAACTGGGCCTCAATGTTGCCGGCATCAGTTTTCATGCCGGATCACAGAATGAGAACGCGCTCAAATATATTGAGGCGCTTGAATACTGCCGGGATATCTACCGGAAGGCAGCGCTGCGCGGCATCAACTTCGATACCATCGATATCGGCGGCGGATTCCCGATCAGTTATCTCACCTCGGTTATTCCGATGGTACAGTTTTGTCAACCGATCAACGAGTACCTGAACCGGTTCTTCTCAAGTTACATCATCATCGCCGAACCGGGACGGGTCCTGAGCGGCCCTTCCATGATGCTTGCCACCCGCGTTATGGGAAAATCACTCCGCAACGGCGTTTGGTGGTATTATCTTGACGACGGCATGTACGGTTCCTTTTCGGGAAAAATGTACGATCATGCCGATTATCCGATGTTCGTTGACCGGGAAGGACCACGTCACAACTCGGTGCTCGCCGGACCAACGTGTGATTCAATTGACGTTATCTACGAGAATATCAGTCTTCCACGCCTGGAGATCGGCGATCTACTGGTTTTTGAATCAATGGGAGCATACACTTCGGCAAGTGCGTCGAATTTCAACGGATTTCCCAAGGCGAAAATTGTCCTTGTCAACTGAGGGACAGACGATTACATCAGACTGCAGACACGAAACTGCTGCGGTAAAACGACATCTGCTTCAATTACAGTGAGGTTTTCATGAATGATTTAAATCTGTACCCCGAAAGCGTGTCCTCCCTCTGGATTCAGAACCTTATCAATGGTCTTTCCGGACAGATTATTAAGGTGAAACAGGCTTTATACTGTGAATCCAGTCCTTTTCAGAAGGTGGAGGTCTTCGAAACCTACAGCTACGGCAACGTGCTCTGCCTCGGAGGTTCCATCGTTATGACCGAAAACGACGACACCTACCACGAGATGATGGTACACCCTGCAGTACAAATGCTTAAGAAGCCCCGAACCGTCTGTTGTATCGGGGGAGGAGATGGCGGTTGTCTGAAGGAACTCCTGAAATATCCGGAAATCGAAAAGATCGTCATCATCGAAATCGATCAGCTTGTTCCCGCAACCATTCGGAACCATTTTCCCACCCTTGCGGAAGGATTCGATGACCCGCGGGTCGAGATGATTATTGATGACGGATACAATTATCTCAAAACAAATGATCAGATCTTCGATATCATTCTCGTCGACTCTTTTGATCCGGGTGGTCCGGTCCAATCACTTGAAACTTCCGATTTTCATGAAATTGTCGCTCAGCGGATCTCCCGAGAGGGGATCGCTGTATTTCAGACCGATTCGCCGATGATACGCAGCAGCTATATCCGTTCAACCATTCAGAGCGTATCTCCGTTTTTTGCGATTTATTCACCCTACATATGTTACATAAGGGCTTTTCCTGACGGCATTTGCAGTTTTCTTGTCTGTACTCACAACAAGGAAATCCTTGAACAATTCGACCGGGAACGGTATACTTCGATAGCATCAGAGTGTAACTATTATAACGATGTCATTCATCAGGGAGCATTTATGTTGCCACAGTACCTCCAACGTATCGTGAACTCATAACACCAATGACACTTGCAGGAATGATCACCCGTGTAATATTTTCATATTGTCTGCAGCCGCCCAGCCAGAGATCCCCATGGAATATGTAAAATTATTATGGATTATCATCTTTTTTTTCTTTTCTCTCTGTCTGATTTTTATCTGGAGTAAAATTCTGGTTATTGCCAAACGCACTACAGCCGTTTCGGAACTGCTTGAACGGTTCAACCAACTGGACGCAGGTGGCAAACAACCCGACCCGAACCCGCCGGAATAAAGACAATCGTTCTTTGACATTCAATTAATTGACGCAGTACCTACAGTAGTACTACCGTACTGCCTCCGCACGGCACACAGCAGATTGTGACCGGAACGCCCTGATCGATGTCGAAACCACCCGTTGAACAAGTATCAGGAGTAAAGTACCGTTCCGGCGTTGAACCACACGTTATTTTCTTTCCCGGAGGCACGCCGACACCCCGATACCAGCTCACCAACCCCCAGGTCACCCCGTTACCATACCGGGTGCAGCGGTGCTGAGCACGACACACAACGGGTGCACCCTACTTGCGATCGTCATGGTATACGATCGTTCAACGACACGCTGCCTACTATGATCAGGCACCGTATTCTACAACTTTTATGGAGAAGTATACTTATGGAATTTGTTGTAATCCTCATTTCACTGATCGTCGTCATCCTCCAGATCGTTATTCTGGCCAATCAGAAAAAAAATGTAAAACTGATACGTGATCTCGCGACGCTCAAAACCAGAAATCAGCATCCCGAGCATAATCGGGACCGTTTTCGTGACCGGAAAGATTCTAATTTTAAAAATAACCGGAGAAACCAGCAGGATTTCAGGCGGAAACAATCCACAACCGAACCGAAAGAACAGTCACAACCTTCCGGTGTGGTTGAAAACGTGGAAAAATCCCTCAGGGATATCAATCTTAAATTGAAGAATGCCGAGCGGGATCAGGAAGCCGCCCGTCGGAAAATTCAGGAAAATATCGGTAAAGAAGGTTCCGGTCAACGTCCGCAGCGCCAGCGGAACGAAGGAAATCGTGGCGGCCGCGACAATTCTAATCGTCGTGATCGGCATGGACGAAACAATTGGCGTAATCGGAGCAATCAGGGGCGTTCCGGAGGTGATGAAGGTAACAACAGTGAACCCTCCAGCCACCCTGCTGCCGCCAAAGAAAACGTAAGCATTGAACCAAAGCAACCTGCAGCGCTCACCGAATCCACTGCAACACTTCCGGAACTCAAACCGGTTGATTTTGATGCTGAACTTGAACACGGCAGAAAAGTTCAGGTCAAGCGTCGTCCCCTCAAGGAAGAAGCATCGGAGTCCAATTCGGGCAGTACTCCTGAGGGCAGCATTGATTCCGGCAATACAGACTCAACCAGCCAGGCCACTGCTGATGAGATCAAGTTCGGACGGAGGTAATACCGTCAGAAACTGTTGACGATTTTTACTTTGTATAAAATGAAGAGGCCGGAGAGATTAGATCTCTCCGGCCTCTTTTTATTTCCTGACAATATTCCGTATCGTCACCACGAAACAAACACGACCAGCTTCTTCAACAGATCTATTTATTTTCTTTTGATCATACCGGCAAACGATTCTTTGAACGTTTGTATCCCAAACCGGTCATAAAGAAAAAAGATGACACAGAGCATTGCCGTACCGACAGATGCTATTTTCAATCCGTTTTCAATAAATCCATTAGAAAAAACAATCCGATCACCGAACCACCGGAGCAGATACCAGCCGATAACAGATCCGGCAAAGGTAAAAATCAGTATTTTTCCTAGTGTCATCCCGATTTCCCCTACCATTTTTGCGGAACCGTGACGCTTTGCCCAAATCCCGTACAGAACGCCGCACTGCAGAAAAGAGCCGGTAATTGCAGCAAACGCGATTCCACGAGCTCCGAAGTAGCGACTGAAGAACAGATACAGGGGAATAGTAATAAGCGCCGTTACGGTACTCGTTGCCATCGGCAGGAGCATGTTCTGCATTGCGTAGAACGCCCTTGCAACAATAAAATAGGCACTGAAGGCGAATGTTCCCGCAAGATAGACCACAAAAACCGCTACGGTCTCATGTGTTGACTGTTCGGTAAAGCGTCCCCGCTGATACAACAGTGCGATAACGGGATGAGCACACACAAAAAACACTGCCGAGAGCGGCAATAAATAAATCGCGATTTTTCTGAGTACCGAATGAAGCAGTTGTTCCATTTGGCCGAATTTTTTTTCCGCAGCCAGTTTGGTGAGAAACGGATACGACGCCACTCCGGACGCCTGTCCGAAGATTGCCACCAGCATCATTGTGGTACGTAATGCGTAATTGACACTTGATGTTGCTCCTTCGGAGAGAAACGAACCGAAGAATCTGAAAAATATCTCATTGGAAAAGGTCATGCCCAGCCCTAGAATCAGCGGGATGGTTTTTTTCAGATAATGTCGCAGATCAGCATCTCTGAAATCACATACCGGGTAGATCCGCATTCCACACTTAAGTGCCCCGGAAATCTGCAGGACGAAATTTCCGAAGAATGCACCTCCCAGCACCCCCCATGCAAACCCCTCTATCCCCAGCCGTGATCCAAGGAAATATCCCCCCAGAATAATACCCATATTATACCCGAGCGGCGCGAGTGCAGGCAGAAAGAACTTCTTTTGCGCCATTTGTACAGCACTGAGCAGTGCTCCCCAGTAAAAAAAGAGCTGGGCGGGAAGAATGATCCGCGTCAGGCGAACCGTCAGAGGATAACTTTGAGGATCATTGATCCGTGGTCCGAGCAGAGTAAGAATTTCCGGGACAAAATACACTGCAATCGGAAGAATGACCCCGAAGACCATAGTACCGATAATGAAAAGATTGGAAAAAGCACGCCAGGCGAGATCTTCCCGATTGTTTACCAGGTGTTTCTGAAATATCGGTATGAAAGTAATGGAAAGAAATCCACCGGCGAGAAAATGGTTCAGCAATTCCGGAATGATAAACGAGGTAACGTAGGCATCCATTTCAAAGGAGGTGCCACCGTAATCTGCCAGAATGATCTCTCTGAAGAGTCCAATTACCCTACTCAGCAGCACTGAACCCATCATTATCAGCGCCGCGATCGAAAGCGCACGCGTGGTATCAGCAGTCTGTTGATTGTCTTTTGACGATGTGACTTCGGCTGCTACAGCCATTCGAATCCTCGCTGCTTTCCGGAGTGGGTAAATGATTGTCTGCGAGTTCTACTACTGCACCTCGCGGAACCGCATTAAAAGGTAAAATACTATACCCAGAACACCGGTATACAATTAACGGTTTGTCCGTTCAAAACCGGCCCGTGGAGAACTGCCGCAATACGCCAACAAAAAATAGATAAAAAAAAGGGTTTGCGAAATCCATCGCAAACCCCTACTTCCCGACACTATTGGAAACTATTTCTTTCCTTTTTTCTTTGCAGCTTTTTTTGCTTTTTTGACAGGGGCTTTTTTAGCTGCCTTTTTTGCAACTTTTTTGGCTGCTTTCTTTACAACCTTTTTAGCCGCTTTCTTAGCGGTTTTCTTTACGACCTTTTTCGCCGGAGCCTTCTTGGCGGCTTTCTTTACTCTTTTCACTTTCTTTTTTGACTCATTGATAATCCGATACGTCTGGGAAATTGACAGCTTGTACTTTTTAGCCAGAGCTGTTCCCGACGCACCGTTTTCATACTTCTCGACGATCTCCGCATTACGCTGCGGATTATCGGCAAGCGATGAATCGATGGCGTACTTTTTACGCAACTGATGAACAGCCTGACGGGTAATACCGAACTGTTCCCCGATTGCAGCATCCGTCTGCAACTTCTTCTGAAGTTTGATGAGTTGAGTTTTGCTGATACGTGCCATACGACGCTTACTCCTCTCTAAGTAAGGTTTGGGATAAAAAACAATAAACACTGCATGGCAATGAATATATTCGCTTGAAGCAATTGACCAGAGCTGATGAATTTATATAATTGAGGATCATTCCGATTTGACGTACTGATGCCTATAATATACAATTGATTTTTTATATTTGCAACTGCTGCCATAGGTTTTCCGCGATTGATTTGTATTATACCCGAATTTTCCCGACCTGTCCACTAGTAAAAGACGTCTGAAAGAACATTTTATTGTATGCGACAGGAGTCAATCTCCTCCTATCAATTGACGAACCGCCCGATTTGCCCGCTCGATCGTCTGTCGACCGCGCGTTGCTGCACACGCCGTCAATTTACCGGGCAGACGTTTCTTGCTCCTGAACAGGTAAGATTCTTACAGTAAACTGTCAATACATTTACCGAAATTTACCGCTTTTCTCCCATGATACCCGGACAGACAACACAACCGCATCACGTTTTTCCACCGACCATTCTTGCGGCAAAGCGCTGTCTACCAGCACCTCTGCGTATTCAACTATATTTCTCTGCGGTACCTCGTCAATAAACAATTCAATGAAATAAGGCAACTATGCTTCCGATAAAATCCGACGTTCCTCTCCGTGGATTTCCTTTTATGACCGCCGGCATTATCGGTTGTTGCTGCGTGGCATTTTTTATGCAGACACCGTTTCCGGCCAGAAGAGGCGCCGTTCCCCTCGACATTGTCTATTCCGTACTGCATCCTTCCGATAACCTCCTCGGATCGGCAGTGGTTCTTTTCTCCTCCTTTTTTCTTCATGGAAGTCTGCTGCATCTTCTCGGCAACATCTGGTACCTCTGGCTTTTTGGGAGTAGACTTGAAGGAACCATCGGCCCGCTGCGCTTTTTTCTCCTTTATTTCCTGTCAGGCATTGCGGCAATGATTACTCAAGTAGCCAATGACCCTCTCTCCACCATTCCGATTATCGGTGCAAGCGGAGCAATTGCCGGATGTATGGGCAGATATCTGCTGCAGCACCCGTTCTCCAGAATCACACTAGGAATACCCCCCCTTTTTTCCATTCGTCTTTATGCGGTATTTTTTCTGCTGCTGTGGTTCTGGCTGCAGTGGAACAGTATGCTATCCTCCCATCCGTCTACCAACAGGATCGCCTGGTGGGCACACATCGGAGGTTTCAGTTTCGGTATGCTTTCGGGACTGTTCTACAGACTGTTCGCTCCGGGACCGAAAGCAAAACGGTTACCCAAAAAAAACCGGAAGCAGCACTGAGCACCTCTTACAATTGTTGTCCCGCGGTATAACCTTTCCTTCCGACGTACCGATAAACAACCCGGACACAAGAGTACCCGCAGGGTAGTTCAGGGCATACAACCCTGGTTCCACACAATTTTCCGCCTTTGCTACTGCACCGGTAAGCAAACACCGGGTTCACCTCGGATCATCCGACTTCCGTCGATATTCCACCACCTCTCCGGAGATCCATAAACAACCGCCTGGTTTTTTCCAAGCCGGAAGAACCCGTAATCCGCAGATTCTCCGATTTTACCTCTACCGAATAGCCTTCAGGAACCGAAAGCCCCTACTCAAATACCCATTGAGAAATTGATTTTAGTTTTTTCAGCAGTTTTTGATTATTTTATAGGTATGATCAGCATATAGCGAAGCACTCTCCATTTCAATCCTGAGGATCTGCATATATGGGTTTTTCATACGATCACGAAAGATTTGTCGCAAAAAACAAATCGCTTGCTTCCGCAGAACGAATCGATAAACGAGACAATGAGCTTGAGAAAAAGGGTTTCACCCACCTGAAAAGAGACCAGGAGGCCTCCTGCTTCAACTGTAAAATGCGTTCAACCTGTCCTACCTTCAAGGGGAAACGAAGCGGTGGAGCATCGGGTGTGGTATCTTTCGGAGGCGAAAAAACTTTTATTTGTGAGCGATATACCCCGGCTCCAGCTCAGGAAAAAAATATGTCGAGCAAGCAGATCAAATCATTACTGAAAAATATCAAAAAGGGATACTGACCCCTCACGTATTCGGAAACCACGGCAAAGGAACAAACCTTTACTATTCCGGAAAAAGTATGCGGATTCTTGCATACCTCAGAGGATTACCCGTTCCCGGTTGATAAACACGACGTCGGAATCCATCTGATTCATGGATGTTATACAAGGCGATCAATCCGGAACCGTACGGAGAACTCCTCCGGTTCTTCCACAGGAAAACGATATGACAGTCCACCATTCCATACAAGCCGGTAGAGTGATTGGATTTGATACTGTCAATAAATTTGCTACCCTATAAGGAGTTACAATGGCAACCTCTCCACTGGAATTGTACGAGAAAGCCTACCGTCTGCAATATGTTGAAAACAGAATTCCCGTAGCGGTTGATCTCTACAAACAACTTATTAAAGAGTTTCCGGATGCCAACGAGTGCGGCTATGCAGCAATTCAGCTGCAGAAAATAAAGGCACAGAATGTTGCGGACAGCTTTTCTGATGGTGTGCATGCAACCGGTTCCGGAAAAACAGTCCATCCGATTGTCATTGTTTGTCTGCTTCTCTCCCTCGGATCCATACTTGTATCGGTATTCCTCTTCAAATCGTTTTCCAATGAAAAAATCGCCCGAAAAAAACATGTTGCCCTTGCTCTCAATGCGCTGGGAAAGCTCTCCCGAAATGACTACGCCGAAGCGATACACCTTCTCGATCAACTCAAGCAGATCGATCCGGAGGCTATTGCACCCTACGAACTCTCCGCAGAAATTTACCGGAACCAAAAAAAACCCGATAAAGCAAAAGAGGAGTACACCGCCTACTTTAACAACAATCCGGACAAAGAGCCGAGTATTTCCGAATCTGCCTACATGACGTTACATTCATTGCAGCGCACTGAATCTGAAAAAAGGGAGCCGCCCCCAGCACTCTCCTCTCCCCGTATTCCGTCGCGGAAAACCGCAGCACCTTCTGCTAAAAAGCGGATCGCACGAAAAAGTAAGCATCGCACCCCCAAGCCGCCACCACCGCCGAAGCCCTCAACAAAAGATACGAAAAAAACAAAAAAGAGTATTTACCTTGTTGATCCCGACAGTGTTTCTTACTTCTGAACGAGGCCGTGATGTCGCTACCCGAGAAAATTGAAAAACTGGTCTATTCCGGAATGGTAATTGATGATCACGGCAAATGGATATCCATTGCCGAGAAACTCAGGAAGGAAAAAAAGTTCCTCTCCCACCTTGAACGTGGTGAAATATTAATTGACGGAAAATGGACCAGACTGAATGACTCCGCTAAAACGAAAACCACACCTCCTGGTTATCACGACAACAAGGTCGACGAAGCAACCGTTCTGGAAGAGACGACTCTTGACCCTCCGGAAAGTCCGGAAGAAACCGTCTACCTCACTGTCGATGCAGGACAAAGCAATAATGAACAACCTTCCACCCCGGAAGAAACAAACGTTGCCGATCTTTTTATCCCGACCTCGGAAGAAACCGTCGCGGTATCCACCGATACAATTCGCGACCTCAATTTAGAAGCCCCCGACTCTGGACCCAATGATCCGGTGGAGCCTCCGGAAACGCAATCACTCCTTGTTGAATCGATTCCTGCTCCACCAGATACCACACAGTCATTAATGACGGAATTCGAAGAAACGGTGCTCTACAACATCAAAGTACTGAAGGAGACATCGCCCGCCGCAGACCTTACCCCTCCTCCCCGTGCAACCGAACACGACCCCGTATCACCGGATTACCCGCTCCTGAAAAATCCACCGCCTGCAGGTACGATTCTGATTGTCATCGCAGCAATCATCATCATTGCACTCATTGTATTCAAACTGTTTTTCTGGTGAAATAGCCGTTGCAACCGCAGCCGACAATCAGGACCTATACGGCTGCCGGCATGGTGGGGTTTTCCCGGAGGAACATACATCCTCCAACAGGCAGGCCATGATTAACGGAATCTGATTCTTCCGATTGAAACTGTCTGCGGCCCGGCGATAGCCATTCTCGCCCCATTGTATACTTCTTTCCGGATGCTTCACAAATACAGCCATGGCGGTGGCGAATGCCTTGGTATCGCCCGCAGGCACCAGAATGCCGGTCTCTTCGTGAATGACAATTTCCGGTAGTCCGCCACCGGCATACCCGATGACCGGCAACGCGCACCCCTGCGCCTCTGCCGCCACCCGCCCGAACGGCTCATCGGTTGACGGCATACAGAGTACATCGTGCTGCATCAGAACGCTGTAGGGGTCGTCGGTTGCATCATCAAGTGCTACCAGCCGATCCAATCGAAACCTTGTAATAAGAGCGGTCAGATCATCGCGGTAGGAGTGGTTCCAGTAACTGGTGTCGCCAACAAGCCGCAACGTTGCTGATCCCGTGGGCACCTGGGTGATCAGATCAGAAAATGCCTCAATCAGCCGGTGACACCCTTTCCAGGGAACCACTCTTCCGAGATAAAGATAACGGATCGGCAGTGTTGTCGGCTGACGCTTACGCCTCCGAGGGATTCGGACACCATTGTAAATAACCCGCGTCTTCCGTCGCAGTGAAGCGGGAAGTCCATTCCGTACCGCCTCGGAAATTGCAATAACCCTCAAACGGTGAGGCGTGCCAATAACACGATAACAGAAATGAGCAATTGTTCCCGGCGCAAACAACTCACGCATATGAATGATACCTACTCCCCGGTAGCCAAAAAGCATACAAAAAAAGAGGGTGATATGCGATTTGGGAACGTTCGCATGAATAGCGTCCGGTTTCAAACGATGCACTGCCGAATGTACGCGCAGAACATACCGGAAAAAACCGATCAGCGACCTCCAGTGCAGCAACAGCGATTGCACCAGATTGTCCCGTTTCACCGATAGCATTCCGGTACTGCACGGAACCACCAGGCGACGCACCCGCATCTTCTTTACCGATTCAAGTAACAATCCGGGTTCCGACGTAATCAGACAACCGTCCATCTGATCAGGCAGTGCCCGAAGCAAATCAATAAGCGAATACTCCGCACCGCCAAGGAATTTTGCCCAATGATTGATGAAAATGATACGATGACGACGATGACTACCAGACATACCGCGTCTCCAGAAAAGCACGGGCATCGTGCGCCATTTTCATGCGCAATTTTTCATCGCGGGTCAACATTTGAATCGCCTCGGAAAGCGCTGGTACATTGCCGGGTGGAACCAGTTTGGCATATGCTTTGTTTCCATCCACCACCTCTTCGATTCCTCCGCTGCACGAGGCAACGATCGCGGCTCCATACGCCATTGCTTCGAGCAGAACAATGCCGAAGCCCTCTATTCCCGTACGGGTCACCATCGACGGTAGAATGAAAATATCCGCCTGTCTATACAATAGGGATAGTTCCGCATCGGAAACATCCGTACGGATAGCCACCCGGTTTTCAAGAGAGCGGATAGCCACCCGTTCCCGCAGCCGCTCTTCCTCTGAGCCGGTGCCGACAATAGCAAGATGCCATGCGGGAGCTGCAGCCAGACCGGCAACAGCGTCAACGAGCTGTGCGTGTCCCTTATGTGGCACCAGTCGCCCTACCGACAACAACCGTATCAACTCCTTGTCGCCGTTCTTTTCCGAAAGAGAAAACGGTGGCAGGTCGATTTTCGGTACACGTTGCGTGCACCGTACGCACTGATAACCGTCGCTGAGCAGTTGCCGGGTTGCACCGGTCAGGTAGTATACCATCTCCGCCCTACCGAGAACCGCTTTCCAGAGACGGGTACGCAGCGAATACCTGCTAAACGGTAGAAGTTCCGTTCCATAGCAGAACACCTGATACCTTACGGGAACAACCAGCGATACAAGCCAGGGAGCTACGGCCGCATAAATATTTCCCGCCAGTATTGTCTCAGTTTTTCTTCCGGCAAGATACCGTATCAGATGCAACAGCACCGGAAACAGAAGCACTTTTTTATTCCAGCGTTCTCCCGGAAACCGGATACGCCGGATCCGGCAGGGGTACCCGGCATCTCCGGTATGCCCGGAGCAACCGCCTGTTCCCGTAAGTACCAGATCGTTTTCCGAAAAAGTATGCTTGACAATAGCATGTAGATAACGCTGAATGCCTCCTTTTTCCGGGGGGAAGTCGAGTGTCAGTAGTATGGTCATCGCTGCGGCTCTACCATGTCTTTCCGATGTTCTGCGGCAAGCCTGACAAGCACACCGTTCCAGAACCAGTAGTAGACATCCGCGGGAAACGAGTGAATATGCGTACCGGTAACATTGACCACTGCAAAAACAAGATTCATAAGCGTAACACCTTTTGCAAGGGCACGAACCGCCGGAGTATCCGCTGCATCAAGGAGGAAGAACCCCTTGAGAATAAGGTAAATGGTGATTCCAACGATAAAAATTGCTCCCGGATACCCGAGTTCCGCCAGGTAGGTAAAATACAGTGAATCGGCATTAAAGGTGCCTACCCCCCTACCCAGCAGCGCCATTACCGGATCGGCCGAAGTATGGAGGATGTAATTCCAGAGGTTGACTCTGGATAAAAAGGAATATTCCTCGAACGGGTTTGCTATCGCCCCGGTTCGATCGGTTACCAGCAGCTGCATCTGCTGCTGATCAAACCCCCCCCCCATCGAAGAAACCACGGCATTCATCCCGCTGCTGTACTGAGAGGAGAGATCAAACACCTGCGAAATTATGAACACAAAAAAAAGACCGGTGATCATCATGACACGATTGCGTGTTCCCCGCACCTGCAGAATAACCACCCACAACACCAGTGCCAGAAGAATACCGATCCAGTTTGAACGTACGGAAGTGACCAGTGCACCATAAAAATAGAGGGGTATCAGAAGCAGTAATCCCGCCTTCCATTTCGAGGAGCTCCAACTGAACACCATCAGGGCGCCAATGATCGAAATGAGCATATAATCGGCAAATGATGCGGGCGATTGAAAAAAGGAAAACGGTCGAGCGAATCCCTTGATGAAAAGTGTGGTAAACGAGATTGAAGAAAACCAGATCTGTTCGGCTTCCGAATACCCGAATGCCAACTGTTTTAATCCGTACAGCGCACTGAGCGCCCCCAGAACCAGAGAGATGTACCATATACTTTTCAGAAACCTGAGGTTTCGTGCATAGAGCGTTCCGATAAAGAAGAACAGGACCGCCGGACCGTAAAAATGAAACCGCATTACCGCATCACGCACCGGCAGGGAATTCTGGAAAAATATTCTGACAATCAGATAGACAAAATAGATAAGCAGCAGATTGACTGCACCCTTTGCCCGGTTTTCTTCGTCCCGTTGCTCTCGAAACACAAAAAACAGTCCGATGAATGTTACCGCGATGATGATATCACCAACGGCGATAAGCGGATCGACGGCTGGTCGCTGATCAACCAGATAGTACAACCGTCGTACATACGGAATAAACGGCATCAGGACGAACATCAGGTAGATACCGATTGCCGGTTTTCTGATAACCGGATAGAGCAGTGCGGTCGTCATCAGCGCAACAAGTTCCAGTTGTGTCGGAACATGAACAATCTTGTAGGCGATGAAATTGCCGGCAACGGCGACGGCCATCAGAAACAGACTGTTCCGCAGAAACCGTTTCTGCTCGGCGGAAACAAATGTCATGGTAATCAGTACCCCTGCAACATGCGGCGGTCCGGAATCTCTTCCGGTTTCTCTGATATTATAGTTCCACGGGGGTGGTCGGGTCAACCGTACAACCGGTAATCAAGTATTGGTTCAGTCGTTTAGGATTGTTAAGCGGGGTGTCATTATACGTACCATCCGAAATCACCACACATGGAACAGGTCTATTGAAAGTGTGCCTATCAGAAGAAAAACCCGTTATGAAGAAGAGCAGTATCACGAAAATTAAAAACACCTCTCCGGCAATCAGGGCGTTTTGAGTGATACTTCCATCGCGAAATCGCCGAGGGTGCTTTGAAAGGGAACAATAATTGTCGGGATACCCCGCTGCGATGCTATTTTATGGTCCTTTCCCATGATGACTTTGGGAAGAGAAATGGAGAGATTATACTGTGTCAGATGCTGCTTTGCATTTCCTGCAATAATATTGGCGATTTCACCTATGGCATCGGATACTTCGGGACCGATTATTTTTATGTCGGCACCGACCAGTGCGGACACGACCTTGAGAGCTATCAGTTTCGGAAAACTCAGACAGATTGATCCCTGTGCCTCACCGGAAAGGCCGATAACTCCTGAAATATCATAGGTATTTGATTCATCGGTTTTCAATTGAATCTTTCCCGGTTTCGCATCGCTGTTGAGCATTTTGGTGAAGGTCTCTATTGTAGAGACAACAAAAGGATTGATGTAAGAAACATCCATTCTATCCTCCAGAACAAATCGGGTGGTATCCTTTAAGCATACTAGATAGGTAGTGTAACATGAATTTTTTACGGTGGCAAGTATTTTATGGTCCCCGGCGTCAACCGGTAACGGATAATTTTCCGCTTGGATTACTCTGCCGGACAGGATATGGCATAATGGCTACTGCCTGCTGCTGAAACCAGGTGCAGGCACCAGACCGGAAACGGATGACACAACAGACAATTGTAAGCCTCCGGCTGCCCAAGAGCTTGAGATCAAACCCGAACCGGTATTATTCACCCCCCACTTTTCTTATCCGGAAGGTGTTGGTTGCCCCGCGAACCGAGTTCGTACCACTGATTATTCCTATGTAATCACCCCTTTTCACCCTCTTTTTCCGAAGCAGCAGTGCCTCTCCGTTTGTATGCAGCTTCTCAATATCGGTAATAAACGGTAGCGAAAGTGCTCTTATATTCCAGGCGAGAGCAAGCATTTTAACTACCTGTGGCTCAGGAGAAAATGCAATAATCGGTGCTTCGTAATGAAGTTTTGAAAGATATAACGCTGTGGTTCCTGATATCGTGAATACACAGAGCGGTATCCCTCCCAGATCCCGGCCGGCCCATACAGCAGCTTCGCAGAGTGCACTTGAAGCCGTGCGACTGGTATAGATCAGATCAACCATATCATGACTGATAAATCGGCTTTTTTCCGTCTCCTGCACAATATGTACCATTGTTTCCACCGTCAAACCGGGAAATCTTCCAACCGCGGTTTCACCGGAGAGCATGATCGCATCGGTACCGTCAATGATCGCGTTTGCAACATCGGTCGACTCGGCTCGGGTCGGAAGCGGATGTTCGATCATCGACTCCAGCATCTGCGTCGCGACAATCACCAGTTTAGCCGCTGCGTTTGCCTTGAGGATAAGTTCTTTCTGTATGATCGGCACCGCAAACGGCGTCGCCTCAACCCCGAGATCTCCCCGGGCAACCATAATCCCGTCAGCCTGCTGCAGAATGGAATCAATCGCGCGGGCTGCTTCCGGTTTTTCGATTTTCGCGATTATCCTGACATCTTTACGCCGCTTCTCCACAATGCGCCTGAGCGAGGCGACATCCCGCGCCTTCCTGACAAAGGAAAGCGCGATATACTGGATATCCTCCCCCAGAATAAATGCGAGATCCCGCCGGTCTTTTCGGGTAAGCGACGGTATACTCAGTTCGACATCGGGAAAATTCACTCCTTTGTGAGATGAGTATTCGCCCCCGGCAAGTACCACCGCATGCAGGTCACCGTTTTTCTCTTTTCCGGTAACACGAAGCCTGATCGCACCGTCGTTGATCATGATTTGCCGGCCGATAGCCACCTCCGTCGCAAGCTTTCCGTAATCAACGGCGATGATTGATTCGTCACAAACCATCTTTTTCGCGGTAATCAGTACCTTCGACCCGGTCTGAACCACAACCGTCCGGTTCCCGTCGGTACTGCGTGTTCTTATCTTTGGCCCCTGGAGGTCGGCAAGAAGAGCCACATCGCTGCCCAACGCGGTAGCTACCTTTCGGACTATCCTGATGGTTCCGCGGTGGGCATCGTGGTCACCATGGGAAAAATTCAGCCGGAAAACGTTTACCCCTTTTTCAATCAGTTCCCTGATAACTTTTTCCGAGCGACTTGCCGGTCCGATCGTCGCGACTATTTTTACTCTTTTATCAAATGCTTTCATTTTCTCTCCCTATATGGCAATGGAATGGGATCCCGTTGGAAATGTAGTACCCCTTTCAAAATAGTGACCAATAGAAGAGAAAGGAAGGAAATTATTCAGGAAGCGACCGAAGCGGGAGAATCAGGAAGCCATCACGATACACCGGACAGTTTTTACGTAAACTGCAGATATCCGGATAACTGCAGGGGAGCATCATTTTTGGCAAGTAATCCAGCAGTCAACGCTCACGGTGCCGTCGGCAAACCGGTGACGAATAAGCCGGAGCCCTGGAGTAAGAATCCATGATGGTACAACCCTTTCCGAAGGAGACGACCAGGGAAATGACCAGAGTACCCGTCCACGACAATCAACCAGTTCCGTCCGAATCGGTACCGCATTTCCGGGTAACGATGATAAGCGTAAACCACCCGGAAACGGTTTCATCGTTATCCACTGATCTCCCGAATGCAATCCGGAACGTCGCATGGAGACCTCCGTGATCGTATCATCCTCGCTGCAGGAACCCTCGCCAACCGTAATCAGCCGATCCTCTTCCGGGTAAAGCAGCGTATGTCCGTCATTGTATCTGGCCTCCACCGCATAGGTTCGGCACGACGATGCAGCGGGAACGGAAACTTCCCAGGTTCCGGCAGAAGTGGTTCCCATTGCAAGCTCAAGCGGCAGCCGATCCTCTTCAAGCAGCAGTATCAGCGTTTCTACCTCTTTTGACGGATCATACAGGTTCGCCATAAAGGTGGTGGTTGTACTGTTTAAAAAAAGATGCGAGGCTCCGTATACCGGATGATACGTGTAGCTGCTTTTTCCGCTGCCGAAATCCTGACACCAATACGCAGTGGCGCTCCGCCCGGCACCGGTGACGGCATAACCGCATCCCATTTCCGTGTATCTCCCCGCCATGATATTCGCGCGGTGACCGTCGGCATCGCCCTTGTCGGCAGCTGCCGTTTGCGCCGTTCTCCCGTCAATGATCCAGCCGCATACAGCATCAAGCGGTGAGGGGTATCCTGCCGCAATATTTTCGGCAATCCCACCCGCTTTTGTATAAAATTGACGCAAGCGGACACTCCACGATTCGCCATTGCAGGAAGTGTGGGTCATACCACATACAAGCGCCATTTCCACCGCATGAAAACGCGATGCGGCATTGAGCTCCCGATTCCAGTACACCGGCGCAACCGGGGGATAATTTTCAGGGAGAAGGATTCCGTCATTATCTATAAACCGGTCCCGGAAAGCGACTGGTGCCATCCGGCATGCATTGGTCAGAACGGCAACGGTCCGCTCCTGCCAGTTCAGCAGAGTATCCACCCTTTCGCCGTAACCGGCAGCGGACCGGCAGAATAGC
Organism: Chitinispirillaceae bacterium; assembly: GCA_050304135.1. GTDB lineage: Bacteria > Fibrobacterota > Chitinivibrionia > Chitinivibrionales > Chitinispirillaceae > JAFGNB01. The sequence goes on from JBNLDC010000008.1 coordinate 195,978, forward strand.
AGCACCAGAATAGCCGTCAAATTTTTTCGGTACATTGACCACCACCGATAGTTGAAAGATACTATGCAGTTTTAGCCATTCCGGTTAATCCGTCCTGACTACTGTAGATAACCGGAAGCCTCAGACCGTTCATTTTTAAATAGTATAGAAAGCGAGTCGCGAAGTAAAGAAAAATAAAGGGTACCAACGGTGGCTTGATACGGTAACGGGACCGTTATTTTCCGGCCCCCTCGTACCAACTAGCTGGAGTTTTCCGCTACCTGATGATCAGAACTGTCCGGAATCCGATTGTCGCGTCTGATGAACCGGGAGCCAGTGACGCTCTGCTTCCCGCCTGAGCAAAATAAAGCGAATGGTTCCACGAGCCACCGCGGATCACTCTCGTTATCCCTGCCGGTGGTCCCATAGGATCAACCCGCTCGGATGCCTCGTAGTAGCCCCCGTCAAACCAGTCCTGGCACCACTCCCACACATTCCCCGCAATATCATACAGCCCCCAGCGATTGGGAAGCTTTGAGCCGACCGGGTGTGCCGCACCGGAACTGTTATCTTTTGTCCAGGCATACGAGACGGCCTCCGTCATATCGTTCCCCCAGAAAAAGAGAGTCAGCGAATCGGCTTTACAGGCAAACTCCCACTGCGCTTCGGTGGGAAGACGATAGCCATTCGCCTCTTTTGAAATGGTCAACCCTTCCAGAACACTCTTTTTCCCGGTTGCACCCTGCTGTGCAGTATAGCTATACACGGTATCTTTTCCATCCGCCTTGCTGCGGGCATTGCAGTAGAGCAGCGCATCGAACCATGAAATAGTTACCACCGGCAGATCCGGTGAGGCTCCTCCGGCAAGATCCACACCGGTTACCGCGGCAAAGTCACCAAAAGTCACCTCGGTGGAATCCATCCAGAAATGCGAACTGAAACAGACCTGGTGAATCGGTTCTTCCGTTGTGCTGAATCCGCTCTGCCCCATTCCGAAACAGGTTCCGCGTGCCCGCACGAGCGCCATGCCGCTCGGCGCTTTAGGTGGCGGAGCCGTTGTGAAGATTCCCGATGCAAAGGCGGTATCTCCAAAGAGATCTTTTACCAGAAGTGTCCACTGGTACTCGGTGGAAGCCACAATTCCCGAGAGTTTTACCGATGCATTTTCGCCTTCATAAAAAACCGCCGTATCTTCCGGTGAGGTCCCGCAGAAAAACGAGTAGGTGAGCTCATCGCTCTGGTCCGGATCATCCGCGGTAAAAGAACAGACTATTTCCCCGGTACCTTCAACAATGTCAAAAAAAGTGAACGCGGCGATTTTCCCTTCTCCCGGATCCGTCACCCGGGCATTTTTGGGCCTCCGGTTGAAAATAAGATTGAAGGTATCGAAAGCCATCAGACCATCATCATCACGTGCAGCCCACCGTATCCGCAGGGTACCGCCTTCCGGGTTTTTAAAGGCGACCGTAACACCGTTATCCCCCGAAGCACTGTCATCCCATCCCGACGGACCGGTACCCCAGAAATAGGAGGTGATTGTACCGTTTGAATCCGTAGCCGAAAAAGATCGTTCAATTTCCGCGAGCTGATTTACCGAGGTATCCTGCAGTTTTTCGGAAAGGACCGGATAACAACTGCGAACCTGAACCGTAAAGCGTTTCTCTTTTGAAACCATTTCCCATTGATTCACCGCACTGACGGCAACCGTGTGGGTTCCGGTATCACCCACCGCCCAAGCCTTGTCAAGTATTCCCTTTTTTGTTGTAATGGAGGTATCACCGTTATCGAATGACCAGTGATAGGCAACAACTTCCGCATTGACCGAAGAGGCGGATGCAACCATCGTGAGCGTATCATTGATAATTATAACGGTATCCGGTGGATCGGATTCCAGTACCGGCGGTTCTGCAGGCCTCGTCCCGGTCAGATCATACGGATTGTTCCATTCACGTTCAGAGCTGACCCATGAGCAGCCGGTAACCAGCAGCAGAAGCAGCATGACGGCACCGGTAGTACGTTGATAAAATGAGTACATGTTTTTCATATTCCTGTTCTGAATCCTTCGGTGCACCAAGGTGACCTTCGCAGCGCTTAAAAAACGAGCGACAGATAAAATCCGGCCAGACATGCTCCCACAACCCCGAAGAGCGCGTTCCGGTAGAGAATTGGTCGTTCCGCCTGTTCCCTGTTGGAAAGATACTGCCGTTTTGCCGCCTGACATTCAGCGTTGGAACGGGCCGCATCATACGCCTCGGATGCCCGCTGCGCATCCTCAAGATGCTGATACGCCCTGTAATCAAAATACCCGCCCGCAATCAGAGCCACACACCCCACACCGCCAAACAGCGTACTTTGAATCACCTGCCGTTTGTGGCGCATTGCCCTTTTCACCGCCGCCAGAGAATCTTTTACCGCCTGCGTCTGTTCAAGAGTAAATGAATGAACCTTCGAAGAATCAATTGACAAGTTCAGTCGACGGATCACCGGAATATAGCCCGGTCGGGTAATCATGATCGACACATCACCCGGGTTCATGAAACGGTCAAGAAAGGGAGTTGTACCAACCAGCGTACCGTTAATGGAAAGGACCGCACCGGCGGGCTCGGTATTGACATGCAGGAGAGCGCACTTCCCGATACATTCCACCGGAATGATCTGTTCCTCAGTGCTCTTCAGAAGAAAAAACGTTGAAAACACCACGACCCGCCGCTGCTTGATCTCAAACAACACCGGACCGGCATCAACGGTAAACCCCCCGCGTTCATCGGGAACCTGCTCCAGGCCGTTGATGTAGAATACCGCACTATCGGGAAGTGCAGTGAGGGTAACCCGCCCGGTGTCGGCAACGGCAGCGCTTGAATCGGTCGAAGCTACCGAAGGAAAAAACAGTAACAGCAGAAACACAATGGTGCAATGATACATGGTACTTTTCACGAAACAGATATCCTCTCGATTACCTCGAACCTCGGAAATTGAAGATAGTGCCGGGTAACACGACCGTATTTCTTTTCACCCGTTTAATCAGTCTCACCGTGAACCGAACAAGGTGTTCAGGGTGTTTTGCTATTGTCTTCTCTGATGATATATACCCCTGGCGCCCTCGGAATCGTTTTCTGTCGGGCATCCGCGCGCGACGATGCAATCCCGGCCGGACCACTGCGACGTCCGAGAAGATCGAGTACCCCGTACCCGGTCCGCAACCGCATATCGGAAGCCCCCGTTTTCCCGTGGTGTCCGTTCCCGGTAACAATCCGGAGAGAATAACCGGCCGGTCGCTGTCGGACAATCCGCTTCGGAAGCGTTTTTGCCGATGCGATATACTTTTCAACAAGATGAATGTTATCAAGATACAGTTCACCGGCAGCCTGTCCGCAGTTGAAGGCGACCCGTGCGGTAGAATCACTCGGTGCGTCCATCACGAAATCTATCGAGAAACGCTTCTGTTCGGTAGAAAGGGAAATTGTCTGCATTGCCGAATCAGAATAAAGGGTGAAGGGTTCATGATCCATTCCTATATTCACCTCGATTTCGGTTACCGCGCCCGCGGCGGCGGTAAAGGTCAGACGATACTGCTGACCATTGACAAGAGGTATCCCGTTCTGCGTCAGTTGAATCTGCCACGGCTCCGAAGCGGCACTGTCGATGATGATATGGTAGCGGCTATCGTCGGTAATCGTGTCGCTGGCCAACCCACCGTAGAGACCGAGATTCCAGAATGTCTCATCGGTAAAATTTCCGTTTTTCACCAGATCCATTGACGGAGCAAGTTCGAATACACCATCGCTTTCTCCGAAAATCTCTCCACCGTCCACACTCTTCAACCTGATCAGACACCAGGGAGAGTACTCCGCCGCCGGCACCCAGGTAAACGTCCCTGAATCAGCCGGTGCTTCTCCCACCTTCTTCCACGTACTTCCGTTGTCTTCCGACAATTCAACGGTGAGACTTCCAGTAATATTGATACTTGACCATTCAAGCGTGTAGGGTATGCCGGAATAGATCACCTCTCCGGAAAGCGCATTTTTCATTGAAAGCACTTTACCGGTGAATTCAATGAGTCTGACCTCACTGATGGAAATGGTTCCTCCCGCTTTTCCGCAGTTGAATTCCAGGCGGACATTCGTATCGGTCGGCTGTGTCATGACGAATGTTTTTTCAAAGTTATAGATCTGCGGTGAAATGCTGAGCGTATCCCTGCCCGAATAAGAGGCGTAAGCACCGCCATCCTGCGAAAGGCTCAGCTCAATTGTCCGTTCGATGGTGGCGGCAACGGAACAGGAGAAGGTATAAGCGGTTCCTGAATCAAGGGAAATTCCCGGCTGGGTGAACTGAATCGACCAGACTTCGGTTCCCGGCTCGCTGATCGCGATAACATAAGTGCCGTTGTCAATCGTCCCGGTCGCCTGCCCCTGATTATACTGACCGAGATCATTCCATCCCGACGAATCGGTGAAATCGCCATTGACAATCAGATTCTCCTTAGCGGAACTCTGAACAAACGGTAGAAGCAGAAAAAGCACTCCATACCACCTGTTGTGTCTGCAAAGCTTCATGTATACCCTTTCACACGGAACCGAAACCATCTTCACCGGAGAGATGTGCCACAGGAAAGTACCGCGACACGTAACCGGCAGTATCACCACCGACAAGGTTATTCTGGTTGTTCACTGCACTCCGCAGCAGTTCTTACTGCCCAAAAAAAACCGGAGGTGAATCCTGACGGATCACCGGCGGGTGCCGGTCGCGGATCAGAGAAACGGATCCGACAAAGCACAGTCATGCAGTTGTAAATTGTATTCCGGATCAGTACTAATATACAAGGGAGCAGCCCGATGGGGAAAGACGAACGACCGGGAGCCGTTTCCGGTACCGGAAAAGCTTATTCACGCGGTTTCCGTTGCTCGCTTCAGTACTTCGCCGACACCCCTCTCTGCGGCTTAACCGTTTCAGCAGCTTGTTTCCCGGCGGATGCCACGCTCGGTTTAGGCTGAGGACGCAGCAGCTCTCGGGAGCCGATACCAATCCGATAACCGCAGTTACTTTCCGGAAACAAATGAACTACCCCGCAGTAGAACTGCGAGGTATCAAAACCTTTTAAAAGAATAAATAAGGAACCGAAGCAAAGCTTCGAGGAATTAAACCTCACTTGAGATTAAAATTGATCAATAGTACAAAAAAAATATATTTTTAAACGTATACACTTTGTAGCAGTTTTTCGCATTTCCGATCAATAATTGTTTTCTGCAACAATTACTTTAATGTCTTTATTGATTCCGGATATGTACTCCAGCTGGTACCGATAAGGATTATGTCGTGAATTACTCCCCTGAAAAACTTCCCGGCGCAGCTCAAAGACAAGACGATGAGCACTTCATCCCGGTGAAAAATATCAATTCGTTTCTTGATTCAGATGAGGTGTTCACTTTTTCTGAGCACAACGGCGATGATTCGGCTGAAACACTTGTAACTTTTGAAGTAATCCGTAAACCGGAAGCGATTGAAAACAAAGCAAAAAGCAATCCACCGGAACCTGCCGCCCATCTACCCGAAGCATTATCCATGGCACCCCCGGATACGACCGACACGCCGGCTGGAACCACCGGGTCTCTCTCGGACACCAAAGATTTTCACTTCACCGTTGAACTTCCAGGGAAAGTACCTCCAACGGTACCGAACCGCACTCCCGGCAGGGAAAACCGGGAAATGTATTACCTCGAAATACCTTCAGTGCATTATGCGAACGATTCTCGTGATGAATACGATGTGGAAACCATGGTGGATATTGACCTGAAAGCCAGCACGAGACTTTCTGATACCACCGTCGATTTTGATATCAACACTGCACCGGCGGCAAACCCGCCAGGCGCTGTCAAGCAAGAATCGGAACCCTTCTTATCATCCGACTCGATTGAAGTCGGAATAGACGAAGTATTAACAACTCTTGTTACCCGTGAACCGTTTCTTTCAGAAATAGCATTATTTTCTTTGCTTAAAGATGAACTACCCTGTAATTTTAATCTCTCACGTCGGGTGTTCAGAACACATCTTCGAAAAAACGGACTTGATACCGGGTATAAGCGGTTTCGGGCATACATTACAGGATAAGGTTTATGAAAGAAACTCCTCTGGGACTTACCGGCAACTCCGCCCTTGATTTCTATACCACCGCCTACCAGTATCAGTACGAGAAAAACAACCTGAAAGAAGCCTGCCGGTTATACCGGGAGATTATCAGACATTTTCCTGACTCGAACGAAAGCGCCTATGCGGTGGTGCAACTCGAAAAAATCGGCGCCCAGGAAGCTCTTACATCGCTGCAGGGAGGTTCTCTGCAGAAAATCTTACCCTATGCCGCCGTACTGTTGAGCCTGTTTGCGCTTATCATTGCCGGTATCGCACTCCTTTTGGTACTGGAAAAAAACCACAATTCGATGTATAATCAACAGGAGCGTCACCTGGTCCTGATGATTGACCGCAGCGAAGACCAGTCTGCAATAAAAAGCGCTTCGTAGCGAAATGACTGTGTACGGCATCGGTCATTTGCCATAGGCCGAGAGTGAAACACCTATCCGGAATCAGACAACAAGGTTATGCATCCAATAGAAAAATTTCACAAAATGGTCACCGCGGGAAATGTCCTGGGTCCTGAAGGTACATGGATATCGCAACACGAAGCGCTAAAAAGAAAAAAGACCCTCTTGGGTCGTCTGTTCTCCGGTGAAGTAGAGAAAAACGGAAAGTGGACCTCCATAAAAATTCCGCGAGCAAAGATTCAAGCCACCTCAGCGAACATTCCGAAACCCATTGAAGACGATGTAATCCATCTCAACCCTGCAGCCATTCCTGAAACAAAGCCCCTTCCACCTGCCTTCAAGGCCTCGGAACCGGAAAAAAAACAGGACGTGCCACCCTTCATCAGGCAAACACAACAGGAAACATCACCACCAGACCCAACAGTTGTTACTCAAAAAAGTTCTTCTGTTACGCCCGAAAAACCTGCTGAACCACCCCCAGCATCACCTGTTCCGCCGCCTCCACCGGAAACAAAACCTTTCGTGGCGGACGATCTGCTGGAACAGGAGGCACCCCCCGAACAGAAGACCAAATCAGGTGTATTTGAACGGGAAACCATTACCATCCGGACAATTCCCCTCGGTAAAGAGACGAGCCTCACGGTTTCAGAAACCCGTGCAGGCTCGGCGCTGGTTGCCGTCTGTTCCGTTCAGGGTTTCATTGATCAGTCAAATGCCGATGATTTCAATTCACAGCTTCTTTCAATGCTCGAATTCGGCGTACGTTATTTTGTGATCGACCTTGAACACACTACACTGGTCGGCAGTGCCGGCTGGGGGGTTTTCGCGGTCACGGCACGTTTTGTCAAAGCATCACATGGTCATTTGATTATCTGCGGGATGAAAGAGGAGATTGAGGAGAGTTTCCGTTTGTTGCAGTTCAACGAAGTGATTGACTCACAAAAGACCATTTCCGATTGCCTTGAAGTTATCCAGTCCGTCATCGACACCCGGGACGCCGAGCCTGCAGCGGTTGACGAGGAGCGGGCGATTTTCCATAATTACGGAGAATCGTACGAGGATCTGCCCCTCCCCGAAAAGATAAAAACCATCATTGCAATAAACGGTCCACTGTCGCTGTTTAAAATAGCCGCTCAACTTAAAACCGAGCAGTTCGGTTCGCAGTCAATCAGTATCTTCAAGATATACATGCTTCTCAAAGAGATGAATCTGGATACGAAGCTGAAACAGACCCGCTATTACCGGTCCTGTTGAACTCATCTACCCGGTGTGTACATTCCTGTTGACTTTTTTCCCGATTAAGAGTATCTTAATAGTACGAATCACGAACTATTCGAAATAGAAACCATTATGGTGTACTCAGAGATAGTCGACCTGCTGCTCGACAATGTGAAAAAAATCCTTTTCCCTGAAGAGTGGATTAAAATTGATCTGACGCTCTCCAAACATGAACTGTTCACCCTGATGCTTGTTGAACGAAAGGGAGAGATTACCATGTCGCAGATCGCGGCCTACGTTAATGTCTCGATGAGTACCGCCACCGGTATTGTTGACCGACTGGTAAAAAACGGTTTCCTCGTGAGGAACCGCACTGAAACCGATCGACGGATCGTTATGATATCCCTCACGAAAAAGGCGGAAAAACTGATTGAAGAGATTAAAACCATCGGCACCCGGTACATATCCCTCGTGGGCGATGCGCTCACTGCCGAAGAACGTGCCTTTATGTACTCAATTTTCATGAAAATTATTTCGGTTATAAATAATGGTCAGCAGATTACTGAAAAATCGGATAATTCCGAAGAACTGCACCGGGTAGAAATTGAGTAATTTTTTTTACCATTTATTTCGATATACGAATTATTTGAATGTAGTATTAATAAAGGAGGTTCTATGCGTATTATACTTTATACGGGAAAAGGTGGGGTTGGAAAAACGAGCATTGCAGCAGCAACAGCCTTTTCCATCGCCCGCTCAGGCAGGAAAACACTTATTATCAGCACCGATGCAGCACACAGTCTCGGTGACTCTCTCGATAGAAAACTCTCGCCTGAACCGGTTGAGATTGAAAACAACCTCTGGGCACAGGAGATCGACTCCGCACATGAGGTCGAGCAGGGATGGGGAAAAATTCAGGAGTATCTCACCACACTCTTCACCTCGAAAACTGTAAAAAATATCACCACAGAGGAACTGACCGTTTTTCCCGGCATGGAGGATCTGGCAAGTCTGTTGCGGATTCTCCGGTACTACCGGGAGAATACGTTTGATGTCATCGTCATCGACTGCGCCCCCACCGGCGAGACCCTCGCCCTGCTGAGTTTTCCAGAGATGTTGCGCTGGTGGATGGACAAACTCTTTCCATTCAAGAGGAAAATGCTCAAGGTCGTCCGTCCGGTCATCCAGCCGGTATTCGGTATCCCGATGCCGCACGACAGCGTCATGGCGGAGATCGAACACATTTACGAACAGCTTGACGAGATGAAACGCATTTTTTCCGACCGTGAAACCACCAGTATCCGTATTGTGGTCAACCCGGAAAAAATGGTGATCAAAGAGGCGCAGCGAAGCTTTACCTATCTGAATATTTACGACTTCAACATCGATGCGATCGTGATCAACCGGGTTATTCCCGATGGCGTCAGCGATGAGTACTTCAGTGTCTGGAAAGAGATTCAGAAAAAATACCGGCAGACCATCACCGAGAGCTTCTCGCCCCTTCCCCAGCTGAACGCTCCCCTGTTCGAGCGTGAGATCGTCGGAATAGAAATGCTCTCCCGCATGGGTGCTGAACTCTTTACGGAGCTCGACCCGGCCGCTATCATGTACAACACCCGGATCCAGGAGGTTGAAAAATTAGGGGATGAATACATTTTATCGATCTATATGCCGTTCGTTGAAAAACAGGATCTCTCGCTCAACCAGAAAGGCGACGAAATTATCGTAAAAGTCGGTAACGTCAAACGGACAATCACTCTGCCGCGGACACTCGTGGGCAGCACTATCGCCGGCGCTAAATTTGAAGATGAGCGACTCAAAATCAGATTCGGGGGGAACAAATGAGCAGCAACCTGATTGCACAGTTTATAACCGCCAAACTGGAACTCTCCGAAAAGCTGCTCCGGATGCTTCCCGATCCGGGCCGCTCCCGTGTGACTGCGTTCCGTGATGCCGTGGTCGTATCACTGCACGAAGCGACCGGAACGTTTCTCCATAACAAAGCTCCGGAACAGGACGCGGAAAAAGGGTGCACCCCGGTGTCAATTGACTGAGGAGCCACTTCGAGGGGATCATGGTTTACTCTTACCAGCTTTTCGAAAACACAAACGGATAAACCACCTCACAGGTATCACCACGATTATAAATTCTGCCAAAACGCCACGACCTGATAATTGACGTGATTTCATTCTCAAGCATGGTATCACCAATAGTGCTTTCCACAATAGAGGCGGAAGCCACATTGCCGAATTCATCTATCATAAATTTAACGGTAATTTTTCCCGATTTATCCATACCATCCGCTAAACGCCGATTGTAGGCATAGCGAAGCTTCGGTAACTCTGTCATAACAACTTTCATAATAGAAGCCTTCGATCGCAATTCGCCACTGTGAACTTTGTAAAGAATACACTTATTCGGAGACGATTTTGCAACTTCGACAGTTGCCGTTGTGTAATTCCGCTGATTCTCAATAGGATCGAATATCTGGATATCCAATTGATTTTTCAACCCAGCCAGAGAAGTTGAATCTATGCGAAGGGAATCAAGCGGATACACCGAAGAGACCTTGCCTGCAGGCGTTATAGTACACCTGAACCGCAACGTATCCTGAAGGTGAAACAACGTATCATTTTTAGAAATATAAGCGCTTATTACATGACAGAGTTTCGGGGCTTTTAAGACTAATGCTGCAGAATCACGTAAAGGCTCACGGAATTGCAATTCCTTCATTTCTTTCCATGAGGATTTATCCATAATAGAATCGACGATTTGTTTGTCAAATGGTGTTTCCGAAACGACGGAACTGCCAAGTGCCAAAAGCACGACTCGCCAGAAATTTTTATTATCACAGGTATGGGTACTGTAGGTCTTTATCTGGTCGCAACGAGGATAAGAGGTGCTGATATCAAGTTTATCGCAACTAACCAACCGGTTTTCGTTATAATCCCAAATAGCATATGCAAGATTTTCCGCTTCCAGCTCGTAACGGGGATAACCTTTGGGTATGCCAAAAAAGGTCTCAACTTCAAAACTTATATCGAGGTCCATTTTACCCAAAAGAATGGCCATGTCCGCATTAATACCTGCTTCAAGAAGGTGTTGACGGGACGGTATAGTTATGCCCAGTCTTTGCAATTTACGGTATGATGATGCGCTTAAGGTGTCGGGAATGTTTTTCGGTGCATTCTGCCGGACAGCCAAACTTTTAGAAAAGGGGCTTTTTACCACCAGGATGTTATCGGTGTTGGAAATGAATGCACGTTCCATGTACCAGTGGATAAGAGAGTCGAGGATTACTAATGCAGAGTCTTTTTTAATGTTAAAATCTTCCGATATAAAATCAAGGAGTGTGGAGTCGGAAATAATCAAATCGTCAATTCGGGGTGGAAGAACCGTAAGTTTCCTATCACCAAAACTCTTCTTAAAATAGGTATTATTTATATACCGGTTGGTACAACCGAGAAGGAGAATAAATATAAAAATTAAATAATGCAGATGACGGTTATTATTCATGGTTTTTTCCAGTATATGTTTTGAAATTATACGTCGTCCCGAAGTTAGTGGCAATTTATATGAACAGTACAAATGTTTCTCTACTACGTTCTCACCTCGACATCCCTCCCCCGTTTACAGTAGAGGAAAATAGTTTTCAGTTCCCTTCTCCCGTAAGCGGGGGACCACGGAGATACACGTAGTAGCGACGCAGCCAACGGTAAGGGATGGTATGGGATGGGGGTAAAGAAACACGGAAAGTAATGTATTGTATAAATGTTTAAATGCCGATTTTTTATTTAAAACAGGTCTGCCACCAAATTTGGGACATCGTCTAAATTTAAAATAAGTGCCTTTCGGAATTATACACAATAGTGATGACAAGATAAAAAATTCTACGTCTATATGGACTATAAAAAGAAATGGCCCCGAGAGTACCACCAAGTGAGAGTTTGCTTCCTGAATCTCCCAGACCGACAATGGATTATGTGTTCATTTCAAAAGAATGCGACGCTTCCTGTGTCTTGCTGCCTGAGCGTCACCTCAATTCACAGTTCCGAGCATATTTTTCCCTATGGTTCGTATTATATGAAGTTCAGGAAATCCATGTAGGAACCAAGAAAAAGAAAATGGATATCAATCAACCACCATGACTACACCACCTGTCCGCTTTCACTCCACCGCCGCATTTGTCGCCGACATCGAGCGGTCAAAAGCATTCTACACCGGTCTCCTCGGACAGGAAATCGATCTCGATTTCGGTAAAAACGTCATCCTCAAATCGGGTCTCGCTCTCTGGGAGATCCAGCCGAACCATATCATTCCCCAAACCCTCGGACATGAACAAGTTGCTGAAAACCGCAGCACCCGATTTGAATTCTACTTTGAAACGCCGGCACTCATCGAAGTCTATGAACACCTTCTCGCCGCAGGGGTGGAGTTCCTTCATCCGGTGCACGAAGAACCATGGGGGCAGCGGACCATCCGCTGTTTCGATCCCGACCGCCACCTTATCGAAATCGGTGAACCGCTGGAGACCTTTATTGGCAGGCTTTATACCGAAGGAATGAACCCGGAGGAGATAACGGTAAAAACCGGCGTTCCGATCGAAAAGGTGCGGGAGCTGACCCGATGACCGGTACTCACTTTTTTGCATACGGCACACTGATGAGTGAAAAGGTGCTCCGGAAAGTAACCGGGGAAACCTTTCCGCGAACATCCGGTACCCTTAGCGGTTTCGCCCGCTATGCGATTCGCAACGAGGTATATCCCGGACTGATAGAGGAAGAGCTGGGACAGGTTGAGGGTGTCGTGTACTCCGGGCTTTCCACCGCCGCATGGAATCTACTCGACCGGTTTGAAGGTTCCATGTATAAAAAAATCAACGTTTTCATACGTTGCAACCATGAGCAAGTTTCCGCAGAAACCTATCTGCTCAAGCTTGAATATCGTCCGGTTCTTGAGAAACACTCCTGGAATTTTGATGCATTTTTACGAGAAAGAATACACCGATTCGTTTTTTGATTTACTAGATTCTCGAAGAAACTCACGGTTATCACCCTTACCGGTAATGTTTTTTTTCAGATCTGACTGCCCCGATCTCACTTTCAGACACAAATTCTACCTACTCCCATTGAAAATTATCCATTTTTCAAACATCCGGAACCGGCGATCAATCAACAACGGCCATTGCTACCCCTGCGGGAAAGCTGCCGTCACATGTCGTAATTAACGAATTTTTCGCTTTCGCCGTAAAAACTGTTGCCTGGTGTCGTAATAATAATAATGGTACTGCAAAGAAATATCTCATCTACCGGCTATGATCCTGATCTGCTCAAGGAGCCCTTCCTGGCGTCAGAGATACTCATTGATGATATTTTTCTTATCAATAAACATCAAAAACGCCTGTTGACCACTATCACTGCAGGACTCCTGCTGTTTGCTCTGATCACTTCGGGAATTATTCTGCTCAAGCAGTTACTGTTCAACAATCCTTCCTCGCCGCTCGCAAGAAAGCAACGCTATTTTACCGGGACTACTATTCCCGGTTTGCCCCCGAAAGCCACCCGCAGCAGCCGTACCGGTCCTCCAGGAGTGCCACCACCGGCAACCGCACATGCTCCCGGCAGAGAAAAACCATCCGTTTCCCCACCTCCTCCGACATCATCAGTGGAACGGACGACCCCGGCCGGCACTACCAACGCACGAAAAAAAACGATAGCGTATTCAAGCAAATCACCCGGACCATCATCAGCTGCTCCAAGTCGGACTGCACTACGACAACCGGACACACGATCAGCCTCAGGCAAAAAACCGGCAGGTAATCGAAGAGCACCGAAACCAACCGCCACCCCGGCATCCCGCAATGTCAGAACACCATCACCGGTTTACACCAAGGCCAGCGATAATTTCGATCGCTCTGAATTTTATCTCCCCGCAGATGATGGAAAATCGTCGCGTCGTTCGCCAAACATGGCGGCCAACCGTGGGGGTAGTAGTTCGCAGGAGCGGTCACCCCGCAATAAAATTCCTCTCATTGCTAATCTTGCACAGCAATTCGACGGGCAACTCTATGCCACGCTGGAGCGGAACGGCGATTACTACAAACTCAAGCTTGCACTCCCCGATAAACAGGTGACACCATTTAAAAAAGCACTCGCCAAAATGGTGCAGTACGCATCGTACACCAATGTTCCGGAAGAATCGATACCCGGGAAACGATGCATTATTCTCGAAACACATATCAGGTAATTCTGTTTCGTACCCCTCCCGCAGGCTGGTACCCCTTCTTCAGAAAGTATTTTAATTTTTTCGGAACTTTTTTCTTCCTGCAGTGTCTGATTCAAAGGATGGTCAATAAAAGTGTCTCTCGCGGCAGTTCACGATGATGATCTGAAACTGGTTGAACTCTGCCGCAGCGGTGACCGGATCGCGTTTGACTGTCTGGTGGTGAAATACCAGCACATAGTCGTCGGCATGTGTACGCGGCTCACCGGTTCCCATGCCGACGGCGAAGATACCGCACAGGAGTGTTTCGTGAAAGTATACCGTCATATCGCCCGATTTTCAGGGAAAAGCACTTTTTCCACCTGGCTCTACCGGATCGTGATCAACACCTGCAGGAACCGCCACCGTTCATGGTGGAACCGTCTCAACCATCAAACATCTACGCTTGACGGCGCTCCTGAATCCGACGATACCTCCGCTGACCGGAGCTCGGCGCTACGCGATACCCGGTTCACTCCGGTGAAGGATCTCGAGCGTACACGTCTGGGTCAGGCAATCGAAACGGCGATCACCCAGCTGCCACCTAAATATAAAGAGATTGTAGTACTGCGGGATCTACAGGAACTCTCTTACGATGAAATTAAAACGATTACCGGTATGAACGAGGGTACCGTAAAATCCCGGCTTTTCCGTGCACGAACCATACTGCAGCAGAAACTGAAAGGTTTGAAAAATGAACGATCGTGAACTGTTGCAGCTTCTACCCGATTATGTGGCGGGCCGGGTTGATTCTCAGCTCGGCAGGTTGATCGAAGAGCGCTGTGCGGCGTCGGAAGAGCTGCGCAGCGCTCTCGAGGCGGCACGACGGTACACCGATGCACTCGATGCCGTTGAGGAGGTCCGCGCTCCCGACGATTTTCTTGACAAGGTGCACCGGCGTATTGAAGAACCCTCCGGAATGGTGCATCGTCTGCTCACCCCCATCCGGCGATGGCTCCCGGTGGAACTCGCCGGTGTTCTGGTAACCGCACTGCTGGTTCTGTTTCTGTTCAATCCTTTTTCAGGAGAACTACCGCAACTGCGCACCAGCCGACCAGTACAGGAGTACGAATCCAGGCAACAGCCGGCACCGACGCCTCCAGCCGCAATTCCACAGAAACAATCCCGTAGTGATACGAATACAACGTCAGAGAAGAAACGGCTGGCGAAGAACGAACAACTTTTATACTCCAGGCAGAAAAACCAACCTGCCGCTCGCGCACAACGGGTGCCAACATCTTCCCCAGTAAAAAAGAAGTCCCTTCCGAAAGCGACCGCTTTTGCCCCGGCTTCTGATGCAAAAAAACAAGAACTGGAATCTGGGGGTGCGACAAAGCAGCTTTCCGGATCGCTTGGCTCAGCTGCAGGCATCGCTTCCCGTGTAGAAAACGCCGTTAAAGATAAGAATGCCGGTGCACGACTCTCTTCCGCTCCCGCACAGGCTGTCCGGAATACCGATACGTACGGCAGTACCGACGGTATGGCAAAACCATCCGCCTCTGCGGCACCACCTCCAGCTCCACCTGAGGTCGTTGCTGAAAACAGGATGACACTTGAAAAGAAAACAGCACCAGAATTGAACGAATCCGCCGCTCAGCCGCAATCCACCATGGAAAGAAAAATGAGTTCCCCACGAAGAAGTGTTGCGAGGGCATTTAACGAAAAACGATCTCTGGAGACAGAAGCTGCCCCCTTTGTCGACGAAGATTATTCTGAGCCGGAACCGACTGAACTTCTTGCAACAACCCGAAAAGCAGTGCGACGTTATCGAGGATCAATTGATACAGTTTTCACTGCCACCCCTCAAATGATTTCGCTGCAGATTACCCTTCCTTCGGGAAAACTTGACAATTTCCGGAAAAGGCTCTCCCGATCGTGTTCCGTGACCATTACCGATACGCTTCCGCCTGCCGATCAGAGCTCGATATCGGTATTTCTTACTGTGGGTAAGAAGTAACAACAGGCATCGCAATTCACCATTCGGAGTTAGGGCAGGAGACGTTTAATAGTATAATAGTTGACTCCGTCTCAATATTCTAATCTTACTCACACTTCCGCAACCAACTCCACCTACCTCGGGGTGAGCGCCTACCTGTCGTATTCGAGCCTGAATATCCACCGGAAATGAGAAGAACCTGATTGAATTAAAAACGTTAGTTGTATCTTTTTTCAT
The DNA here is from genome assembly GCA_050304135.1 of Chitinispirillaceae bacterium. Taxonomy (GTDB): domain Bacteria; phylum Fibrobacterota; class Chitinivibrionia; order Chitinivibrionales; family Chitinispirillaceae; genus JAFGNB01. The sequence goes on from JBNLDC010000008.1 coordinate 212,142, forward strand.
ATTCCTCCCTCCCAAATACCACCCCAAAAAAAAAATTAAAAATTCCGGAACTTTTCTCCTTACGTGGTGTCGAAAGGGGTGTAGCGTTCACGGTACCTGAACGCAAACAGAACAATTCACCTATTCAGGAGGAAGTTATGAACCGTTATCTGCTTACCGCAACCGCCACCTGCATGCTTGCTATTGGATGTTCCGTACGGGAGGTAGCCCGAGATGCCCGTGTGCAACCTGTTGATTCCAATGAAACTGCAACGACCACAGCACCTGAACACTCTGCTGCTCGCACCCAAAAACCGCGTCAGATACCTGCAAAAACACCGCCTCAATCCGTTGCCGACAGGGATGAAAGCAGGGCTATACGAGAAGAGAAGGAAGCGGTACTGGAGACCCGTCGTTGTGAAAAAAAAGCTGCGCCACGGTTATCCCGACAGGCGCCGCTCCAGAAAACGAAAGCGTTATATGGCAGCATGGCCGGAATAACCCCGGTCCCATCTGGAATCGCTCCCGCACCGGCGCTCACTGCGGATTTCAACACCGAGCAGTACAGCCACATCAGTGAAAACGGATTCAAAAAAGTAACGGATGATCCGCTTTCCACTTTTTCCATCGATGTTGATGCCGCCTCATACAGCAACGTCCGTCGTTTTCTCAACAGTAGTACGCTTCCTCCGGCAGATGCCGTCCGGATTGAAGAGATGATCAACTACTTTTCGTATGATTATCCGCAGCCGACCGACAAACACCCGTTCTCTATTACCACTGAAACCGGCAGCTGTCCGTGGAACCCCGAACATCAACTGGTACATATCGGTCTCCAGGGGAAAAAGATCGTTGCCGAAGCACTCCCGCCGAGCAACCTTGTTTTTCTGCTCGACGTTTCTGGATCAATGAACTCTCCCGCGAAACTTCCACTGCTTAAATCGGCGCTTAAACTGCTGGTAAACCAACTCCGGGAAGAAGACCGCGTGGCAATCACTGTGTATGCCGGAAGCGCCGGGCTGGTGCTCCCCTCGACACCGGGAAATGAAAATCAGACGATTATCTCCGCACTTGATCGTTTGCAGGCCGGTGGATCAACCGCCGGTGGCGCGGGTATCCAGTTGGCGTATGCGGCGGCGGCCGATCATTTCATCAAAAACGGCAACAACCGGGTTATCCTCGCCACCGACGGTGATTTCAATGTAGGAGCGTCAAGTGACGGCGAGCTGGTTCGCATGATCGAAGAGAAACGAAATGCAGGGATATTCCTTACAGTCCTCGGATTCGGCACCGGCAATTACAAGGATTCCAAAATGGAACAGCTCGCCGATAAGGGGAACGGCAACTATGCCTATATCGATAATCTTCTTGAAGCAAAAAAGGTGCTGGTCACGGAAATGGGTGGAACGCTTCTCACTATAGCCAAAGATGTCAAACTTCAGATCGAGTTCAACCCGCAGCAGGTTGCCGCCTACCGGCTTGTCGGCTACGAAAATCGTGTACTTACCAACCAGGATTTCAACGACGATACCAAAGACGCCGGTGAACTTGGTTCCGGCCACACGGTTACTGCATTATACGAAATTATCCCGGCTACGGTAAAAAGTGACTTGCCGTCTGTTGACCCACTCAAATACCAGGTACAAAAACCGAAAACCGACCGGTTGTTCAAAGATGAACTGCTGACAGTGAAATTCCGGTACAAAAAACCGGCGGAAGATACCAGCCGTCTGATTCAGAAAATCGTGAAAGCCTCCGCTTCCGAGACAATTTCCGATAATTTCCGTTTTTCCGCAGCGGTTGCTGGTTTCGGTATGCTGCTGCGCTGTTCGCAGTACAGGGGAGACCTTACGTACGACCAGGTAATACGGCTCGCCCGTTCATCAAGGGGAAGCGATCGTAACGGTTACCGGAGTGAGAGCGTCAATCTTATGGAGAAAGCACAGCTGCTTTCAGCGGAACTCAGTGACGGAAGATAATAATAAAGAGAGGATATCATGGTTACCTGAACCATGATATCCTCTTTCGTGCATCCACCTAAAAGCGTGTGAAATATTTCCAAGCTTTGTCTTTTGTCCAGGTGTTGTCGCCGCCGCCGGAAGCGTTCGTGGCTCCGTCCACCGGAGCGGGGGTATGGCCACCGTCATTTCCCCAGCCAGCCCTCCCCGTCCTTCGTAGCAGTTGCTGCGAAGGTTGAATGTATGAATCTTCGGGGGCGACTAAGAGGTCTCCCTTGTTCTCCTCAATCCTCAACTGAAGCCACTTGCATATACCGTTAAGGACATCCGGAAGTCTTTAGGGTAAGGTGGCATGAATTACTAGGAGTTGAATTCCCGTCATCATCTGATACAATACAGTAATAATAACCCTGACCTTCATATTGATTAATGTTTTTAACAGTCAATGTCGGAGTGAAATAACCGGAGAACCAGACCGAAGCATTGGGATCTGCTCCAATGGGTTCATCTGTTCCGCCGGAGGAGAAGAAATACCAGACGTAATTTCTTTCACAATTGTTAGTTGTTACATGTATTTGAGGTGATGTTCCTGAACATGCAGACAGCGCGCCCGGAACAGACGCTTCCAGTGGATCAATTATTAAAGATGCCGGGTTGCTGCTAAACCAACATCCTGAGCTGGAAAGTCCCCTGCAATAATATTCACCGGGTGTTGAGGTCGAATAGGTGGAGAGTGTTGCACCTGTTATTTCACCGGCCGGGCCATACCATCGATATTGCGTAATACTACCGCCCTCAGGTGTAACCTGGAATGTTCCCGTTCCGCTTCCCGGGCATACATGTTGATCGCCATTGATAGTAAGATCTATAGTCGCACTCACATTCAGTGAAATCGGATTACTGGTATCCGCACAACCGGTACTGTTTGAGACAACGCAATAATAGGTTCCGGCTGTGGAGGTCAAATAACTTGAGGCCGTGCTCAGTGGAGTGCCGCTAATTGCACCTCTGTACCATTTGTAACCCGTGACCGACGAAGAAACCGAAACTGAGAAGGTCGCGTCACTGCCGGGACAGACGCTTGAAGGCACTTGTGAGATATCGTTGATCACCGGCGGTGTACTCACATTCAATGAAATCGGATCACTGGTATCCGCACAACCGGTACTGTTTGAGACAACACAATAATAGGTTCCGTCTATAGAGGTCAAATAACTCGAGGCCGTGCTCAGTGGAGTGCCGCTAATTGCACCTCTGTACCATTTGTAACCCGTGACCGGCGAAGAAACCGAAACTGAGAAGGTCGCGTCACTGCCGGGACAGACACTTGAAGGCACTTGTGAGATATCGTTGATCACCGGCGGTGTACTCACATTCAATGAAATCGGATCACTTGTTTCACTCTCCACAGCTTCATTACTTACCTTGCAGGTCAATGTCGTGGTAGTCGTCACCGAACTGATTGTATAGGTAGCATTTGTTTCACCATCGATAGGGCCATCTTCATTACTCCACTGATAATGCAATGGCGGAGTTCCGGTTGCGGTAACCGATACCGTCACCTCTTCTCCCGGGCAGTAATCATTTGACGAAGACTGGCCGGTAATATGAGGAGCTACAACATACCGCAGTTCAATTGTCTGAGTTCTTTCATTGTGCCGTGACGAATTATCCTTCGCAGTAACCACAATCGTATAGTCACCTGCAGCCGACAGTGTCGTAGAAAGCGAATATCGTCCGCCTGCCAACACCATATCCTGAGCGGCACCTCCATTGAGTGTCCAGGTTACACTTTCAATACCATTGGGATCGTGGATAGTATCGACAATCGTGACCGCGGCATTGGAAATTACATTCCCCGACTCAGGCCCGTTTCTCTGGGTGATTGTCGGACCGTCCACATCGTCAATAGTTGGATCATATTCAATGAATATTGTCTGTTCTCTTGTATTCGCCCGCAGAGCACTGTCGGTCGCGGTGAAGACGACTTCGTTATATAGCCCTTCGGAAAGTCCGTCTATGGTGATGTCCCAGTTGTCACTGCTGCCACGCACTCCAGTGAAAGTTGTTCCACCCATGACCCCATTGACCGAAGCGACCCCGGATGCATCGTCGCATTCAAGCGTCACCGTGTAACTTTCCGCATTCGTTGATACGCTGTCTTTATCAGGGGTAACAAGGGTAAAAACCGGCCCGTTCGCATCATCGTCGTAGTAGATCCGTACGCTTGCCGAATCGGTATTCAATGCGACCGAAGCATCAATGGCAATTACCGTTATGGTTGTATACTGCCCGGCGGTCAGCCCGGTCACCGTCGCCGAAAAGATATCACCATTCTGCTCGGCAGCTTCACCACCAATTGTCACCTCAGCTATCCCGCTGTCATCAGTACACTCAACCTGCACGACACAGTTGTCTTCGCCAATCGTCGTATCCATCGATGGCGAAATCAGTGTTATCTTCGGTGGAACATTGTCGGGAATCGTCGCATCATACATGATATACACTGTGTCAGCAACGGTATTCGCCCGCAATGAACTATCGGTTGCGGTAACGACAATCATAGTATACGTACCCTCGGCAAGACCGGTAACCGGGATATCCCAGCTGTTGCCGCTGCCACGTGTTCCGGTGAAGCTCGCCCCGCCCGTCTCAGCAGTAACCGACAATACGCCTGATGCATCATCGCATTCTACAATCACCGTATAACTCGACGCAGAGGTGATTTGGCTGTCGGCAGACGGTTTAACCAGCATCATTACCGGTGACTCCCTATCCGGAACTTCCACAGCTTCAACCGTGAGAGCTATCGTGAGGGTATCGACTCCATCGTAGGGATCTGTGGCCACTATCTGAGGATAAAACGTCCCGGCATCTTCTTCTCCTGGAGAGAACGACCACGTTTCCTCATTAATCGCATCACCTTCAGGTTCACCGGAAAGGAGAGTAAATCCGATCACATCAGCATCGGGATCACTGCAGAGATCAGTGAGCAACAGTGAGAGTGCCTCACCGGTTGTTCCACTGAGCACGAGCGTGTCGCTGTTCCACTCGGGTGCTTCATTCACCTGTGTTTCGGTGATGGTTATCACCACCGTTTCTTCACTACTTCTGACCGGATCACCATCATCGTTAGCGGTAACAATAATCGTATCGCTGCCGATATTGTCTTCAACCGGAGTCCATCGGATGGTGTCGTTTTCAAAAATCGCACCATCGGGAAAGCGGGTGACTTCAATGGTAACCGTCTGATCTTCATCAGGATCGGTTGCCGTTACCGAAAGCACCATTTCGTCACCGGCGGTTATTACCCTGCGTCCGGTAATCGAAAGCAGTGGCGGACGGTTGACCGGATCGACGCTTACGGTGATGATAACCGTATCGGAAACGGACATTGCGGGATCACCATCATCCTCAGCCACGAATATCGCGGTATCGGTACCGGTATCCTCGAGAGTAGTTGCCCAGATGAGTGAATCATTCTCGAAAGTCGCCCCTTCGGGACTGTGGGGTGCTGTAATGGTGACGATCTGCCCCTCATCCGAATCGGTTGCCGTTGCCGTGAGAACGATCGTATCGCCTGCCATCACGAGGTTCCAACCGCTCACCGTAAGTTTGGGAGCGTGATTTACATATGGTCGGTCTACGATATGAATAACTGCTGTTGCTTCAACATTTTCGGCACCATTCAAATAGCCGGTTGCAATAACAGTGCGGTCTCCGGTGGTTGGGAAACCTACGGTAAAATAGACGGTATCGATATCAACTTTTTTTACTTTTGTCGAGAAATGATGTTCAACCGAATCGCCATTAATAACATTAATATCTGTAGAATCAATATGTTGCGTCAAATAAAGGATCACCCCTATGGTATCAGAATTACCTACTGTATCTGTTACTGAAGTTGTGCTCCAAACACCGTCAGAAGATTTGAGAATCAGTTTCACAGACGCTTGGTCAGCTCCCGGAGGTGGAGAAGGAATTTCGCAGACAAATAAAAAAAAGCTTAAAATCGACAATAATAATATAGTCAGCGAGTAAAAACCGATCCTCATAATTACTACTTCCTTAATAATAGGGTTTAAAGATTAAGCATTATTAAATTAAATCGGGCAAACTTTGAAATAAAACACCTCTTATGTACATGATGTATTCTGTATTATAATCGTCATGCCATGAAAAAATGATTCTGTTTTTCAATTACTACGAGCAGCTCGTTCAAATCATTTCGAGTTCCCAAGTTTTTGCGAATATAAGTTTTTTACAGGCTTCGAACATGAAATGGAAAAAATCATTTGAATGTATCCAAAAAATATAATGAATTCATTTTTAAAAGAGTGTGATCAAAATCACAAATTGAAACATCTTTCAATATTTTTTTGGCACTGTTTGAAACGCTTATAAGGTAACTTTTCAGTACAAACGGTAAATGTTTGCTTCCCATGATTTATTTAGTTTCTGTTCAGGATGGAAATTTTACAGGATGAATGTCATTCCCGCGGAAGTGGGACCACGGAGCGCAGCGTAGTAGCCTGTAATCCAGTCTTTCCACTTGTTTTCTAAGATGGATACCTGATAAAACAACTCAGGTATGACGGAGTTCCCTTATTCTGAACAGGAACTATTTAGTGAAACTACCACACATCGTAGGAGTGAAGTGAATCACCATCTGGTTACTACTAGAAATGGTACACCTTAAAGAAATGAAAAAAGGGCCCTACGGGGCCCGGGTTGAGGAACAGTATTTCTTCATTTTGTTTATAACTATTTGATACGCTCCTGATAAGGGAGCCTCACCGGTTTTTTTTCACTGTCAGAACCGTGTGAAAAATTTCCAGGCTTCGTCCTTCGTCCATGTCCTGTCACCCCCACCAGAATCATTGGTAGAACCGTCCATCGGAGCAGGTGTGTGGCCGCCTCCATCGAATTCGCACCATACAACAGGATATCCTTCATCACATCCTTCATATTCGGTTATAACATGTGTCAACCCAACCGGCTGAGGCGGATTCTGGGGAGTGCACCCGTTATTCTGAACAAACCGGTCGCGCAGTGCCCGGCCCCCGCCAATACCGCATCGTGTATCACTGATACTGTGAAATCCAATATAGGCGATTGGATCTTTACCGCCGTCACACCCGCTGAGCTGTGCGCCGGCATAAACAGCGACAGCACGAAAGACCTTCGCTCGCGCACATGCAACCGCGAAACTCATGCCACCACCGAAACTAAAACCCATGGCGAAAAGGCGTTCTTTATCAACACAGAGATCATCCTCAACAAGTTTAAGTATATCATCAACCAGACTAAGGTCACGGCCACCGTCATTTCCCCATCCCTGTCCGATGCCGTCAGGTGCTATGAATATCATCTTATTATCCGAGCTTTTATCCGCCTTTTCCCGAATTCCGTAATAAGACCAAGTGTACCCGCTGGTACCGCCGCCGTCGACGTCTTCCATACGGCCACCCATCCAATGAAACGCGAAAACCACGGGATATGGGTGATTCTTGTCGTAATCTTCAGGAATCCTGATCATGTAATTACGGTCCAGATTTGCACTACGGATTTTTTGTCGTTCGTTTGTGAGCGTCGGATTCTTTCCGCAACCGCTGCTTCGACCAACGGAACCTTCAGCATCGAGTTTAATATCAAGTTCCTGATCGTACGAAGTAATCGCTATTGTCTTTGGCGTATATTCAGGTGCGGTGATTTTGAGAGTATCATTAATCGCGGTTACTTTGGCCAGTGTACCGCGGGTTGTGTTATTGTTTACTCCGGACCGGTTCATCAGATAAGCGTTGCCGTGCAGCGGAAGGTACCGAAACGTATACTCTTCCATTCCGATTGCGGTTCTTACAATCAGCAGTTTCGCCGTAGGCGAGCATTCCTCGATATTGAAGTTGTAGAATCCCCGGGGAGCATTCCACTGTTGTATTCTTTTAAGAAGAATTCCTTTGGTATCAAAAATCTCTACTTTAATCGGAGCTGGTTCTATCAGGCTAAATTCCAGAAATCCTTTGTTCAGGAGTAATGCTTCAGCCTGCGGCAACAATGCTATCGGGGATACAACGGCAGTTGCATTCGAGATTTCATAGGTGCCGTCTGCTCCGGTTGTATCTTTCAATCCCTGATGAACAAGGGTGACAATCGCATTTGCAATCGGATTTCCGGCCTTATTTGAGACCTTGCCGTGAACATTAATTGTTTGTGCGTTAATGGTTAAACCAAATAACAGCAAAAAAGAGAGCGTTTTCAGGGAGTACATACACAACCTCCTTGGGGAATAGTTGAAAAAACAATACCAAGTTCTCTGAAGCCAGAGATCTCCCCCTCGGACTTGAGTATCAATTATTGTCTTTATAAAAAGTATATCTGAAATTTTGAATACTACGGGAACTCTTTCAATATACTACTAAAAAGCTCGCTTTGCTTTTTTTAACCGTTTTAAAGGAGAAACCAGTATTTCCGAGAACATCAATCATTTCCCGACCTTAGTCCCCATTGAAAATCAGTGTTTAGATACGGTACACGACGACTACTCCATATCTCTTGCAATGTAGCACCGTAGAAGGTATTATTGAAATAGCCCATTTCGCTTCCCACCCCAGTTTTGAAATGTGAGAATATGTCGTTGACAAACAAAGCAACCGGTTTCTGTATCGTCCTTTTTTTCGTTTCCGTTTTATCCACAGACGCGAAAATAGCAGGAAGAAGTCCATTAATCTCCCAAGTACCATCGTTATTGTATTTTTCCGGAGTGCCACAGGAAAAACTGGCCAAACATCTCGCCGCCACGAAGGATACCCTCCTAACTACACGGATCGATTATGCCACCTGGGAAAACGAAACCTGGGAACCGACAAAATACTCCCTTATTACTTACGATGAATCCGGATTTGCCGGTACGGTGAACGAATACTCTTTGGATGACTCGCTTGTCGGGCAAACTATCACCACCTTTCTCCCCGATGGAAAAACCATAAAAACCATTACGATAAATCCTGTTTACTCGTTGGTATACGCGAATGACACGATGGTTTCGTTTTCGACCTATTATCCATCCTGCGGGACCATTCCTGCCTTTTCCAGTTTTACCGGGAACTCCGGAATTCTTCTAACCGGTTTTTACACGGAATTCGAGATGCTGCAGTACCTGGATTCGTCGATTACCACCATGCTGCTTCCAGACAGTGAAACCCAAGAGTATGATACCATGACGCTGTCCCGCGCACAGTACCTGAAAACCGGAGAAAACACCTTCTCCAGTCTGATATACCTGAACATGAATTACCTTACCGCATCCAGTATGGAATACCGAATGGATTATAGCTTTATCCATTCTCCGCTGTCTGATACGATCAAAATGGAAATGACCATCATCACTGCAGATCCTCCCGAGTTTGCAGAAGAGATGGGATTTATGGGCAACATGATGATAATACAAAACAAGGATCAGAACGGACGGGTTGTCGAATTACTTATGCAGCTTGATTCATCCGGCCAGAGTGACAACCGCCTGGTTGCGACCTATTCAGCGGACGGAACTCTGGAATCAGTAATCACTCAGGAGACAGACTCCCTTACCGGCACCTGGGTAAATTCTCAAAAAGAAACCTATACCTACTCCACCATTTCCCTCGGGGCACTTCCTCGTGGTACTAAAATCCACCATAGCGCCCCTGTTACCGCACGCCGGAAGAACGGTACTGTATATCTCTCCACTTCTGCGGATTCCCGTATTCATGAGGTTACCGTGTTCAACATGCAGGGTCGGAGCATCAGACGATTGACCGGCACAGCACAAACAATCACCATTCCAATGCGTACGACTGGTTCAGGTTTTTCGTTGCTGCGGGTTGCCACCAACAGGGGAGTATACACCCTCAAATGTGCGGATATTGACTAAGATTACCCATAAAATCACCTTGACCTAGGGTTTCAAACCGTTTCGCACAGAGTATTTTCCCTGGTAACAAAAGGGAAATACTCATCCATGGGACCAGCCAGAATAAAACACCTCTTCACTTCCACTAACCGTGATCTCGGTCTGTTTATTGGAGCGGTCGCCTTTGCCGGATTTGCCGAGAGCATTTACAACGCTGTTTTCAATAATTTTCTCTCTGATACCTTTGCAATTTCGAGTCTGGACCGGACAATCCTCGAACTGCCACGGGAGTCAGGCGGCCTGCTCGTCATATTCATGTCGGCACTGCTCTTTTTCCTGCCCAACCGTCGTCTGGCCGTTGCGGCAACACTTTTAGGTTCGCTTGGTCTGGTGCTCATGGCGCTGTTTTCATTCACGTTTCACTGGATGTTCGCCTGGCTTTTTCTCTTCAGCCTGGGGCAGCATATGTTCATGCCGCTCTACAGCGCGATCGGAATGGAACTCGCAAAGGAGGGCGCTACCGGGAGACGGCTCGGCCAGCTCAATTCTCTCAGGAATATCGCGATTATCGGAGGAAGCTTTTTCGTCTTCATCGGTTTCAGATACTTTGATCTGACCTTCAAAAAAGCTTTTTTCATTGCCGCGTTCTGCTACATGGCCGCGGCGGTACTGCTCGGTTCCATGCACCCGGGTACCGCCCATCCGGCGAAACTGCATCTCAAACTGCACAAACGATACGGTTTGTACTACTGGCTTTCAATACTCTTCGGTACTCGAAAACAGCTCTTTCTCACGTTTGCTCCATGGGTACTGGTGTCGGTGTTTCATCTGCCGACCGCGATGCTCGCGACACTGCTTACTATTGCGGGAATTATCGGTATCCTTTTTCAGCCGTTGCTCGGCTATACGATCGACCGGTTCGGTGAACGGTTTGTTTTAAGCCTGGAGGCATTTGTGCTGATCTTTGTTTGTGCCGGGTACGGGTTTTCCGGAAAACTCTTTTCAGAGCGAATCTCGCTGATAATTGTCTGCATCTGTTTTATCACCGATCAACTGCTCATGTCCGTCAACATGGCACGCTCCACTTACCTTAAAAAAATCGCGAGCCACCCCTCGCATATTACCCCGACGCTTACCCTGTCGGTATCACTTGACCATCTTTTCTCGATTTCCATTGCGCTGTTCGGAGGTATCGTCTGGACACGGTGGGGATATCAGACAGTCTTTATTGCGGGGGCGGGCATTGCGGTGGTCAATCTTGTGACGGCGCGGTTTATACGGATACCTCAACAAACCACATGAATTGACAATTGAACTTAAATAAAAAGTAAGGGTGGAGATAACGCTCCACCCTTACTCTGCATATGATGTATATCGTATGATTACGCCTTGAGCAAACCCTGCATCAGAATCGCCGCAACGAGTGAGAGTATCGCATAGAATTCCGGGAACGCTCCGAGGATGATCGTCTGACCACCGAGAGCACTGTGACCGCCGCCGATTGCAGCGATACCGCTTGCACATATTTTCCCCTGATTGATCGCAGAAACTAAACAGGCGACACCCATCGCAATGCCTGCACCGAGCACCACGGCACCCTGAAACACGGTAAACTGGGAGGTTATAACGCCGTTATACATAATGAAGCCGACAAAACCATACAGGCCCTGTGTTGCCGGCATCGTAAACGGCACGAAAGCGGCGCCAAAGCAGCTGGGGTTTTTCTTGAGGGCGCCAACGAGACTTTGACCGGTAATCGCCAACCCTATCGCGGATCCGGCTCCACTGAGACCAACCATACAGCCCAGACCGATCATGGCGATAATGTACCCGACTTCCATAGGATTCCTCCTGTTGCTATGAGTTAATTGTTTTCTGTTACATTTTCAGTAAACGGTGAGTAAGCTCTTCCCCCACCGGTAAAATCAAGAAATTTGTAGAATTCAACAAAAATGAGACGAACCGAATGCACATAGGCACCCAGTGCCGAAAGAAAGAAATTCAGAGAATGTCCGGCAATCATTATCAGAATGGTAAAGACGATAAGCGGCGACGCCAGCACTACTTCTCCCTGATCATTTTTAAGCAGCATCAGCGCAATCTCGTTGAACGCGTTCCCTAAAAGTCCTCCGGCAAGCCCCAGAGCAAAGAGACGCAGGTACGACAATCCACTGCTCACAATGTCACTCGCGAAATTATACATTGCATAGAGCGCCATCAGCGGGCGCCAGAAAATCTTGATCTGCGGGGAGTTGAGAAAAATAAACGGCACCAGCCCGACCAGAAGCAGCGTTTTCATCACACCGTTAGAGACACCGGCGATCGCTGTCCCGAGTTGCAGCCCATTGATCTCATAGATACCCATATTAAGGAAATTGGCTTTACATAAAAAGATAAATGCTACCAGCGACAGCGGCACATAACAGAGGGGCTGCACCGCGTAGATCGGGCCCTTGTTTTTGAATTTATTATAGACCTGCATAACCATGCCGAGCAGCATCTGGACAAATCCGAGATACACCGCAAAGGTGATAGCCGGAAATTCCATCTTTCCACCAACCACTTTCGGCCCGAGAAACGGTATCACACCACCGTTGCCCGCAAGGCCATGTACCCCTTCGAGGTTGAAGATACTCGCCCCGAAAAAACTGTTGAGCAGAAAACCGTTGACAATGGTCATCCCCGCCAGAAAATTGACCAGAATGAATATACCCCTGAAGTTTTTTGGTCCCTTTACAAGAAAAACAAGACCAAGTGCCAGAAGCATAAGTCCATACCCGACGTCGCCCAGGCACATCCCGTAAAAAAACATGAAGAAAGGCGTAAAAAACGGGGTGGGATCAAGTTCAAAATAATCGGGAAGTGAAAACATTTTTGTTATCGGTTCAAACAGTTTGGTAAACATACTGTTCCTGAGTTTAACCGGCGGCAGTTCCTCATCGTTCGGTTCGCGGATTTCAAACCAGGCGGTTCTGGTTGCCAGAAGATCCGCCACCTTTTTCTCCCTGTTGGCCGGAAACCATCCGGTTAACAGGAGAACGGCACCTTCCGCGGCACTCTCCAGATTAAGCCGGGCCGATTCAAACGCCTCCTCCCGGGAAAGCTCAGCAATCGCCTTCTCCAATACCGTTCTATGTGACGCCAGCGCCATCATCGCGCGGTTTGCATCGGCCATCTCTTTTTCAAGCGCACCGATCTCGTTGGTGCAGGCTTTAAGAGAACGCGGCGGAAGCGATATCTCTTCGGTCTCAATAGTCGAGGGTTCACCCCGGTCAACAACAACAAATTTCACCGAAGAACCCGCTTCAATTACCCTGTGCGGGATATCGGAAAGGTTGAGCTGATCAAATTTTTTTGCGGGTGTTTCAAAAAAACGCACCATTACCGATGCCTGCTGCAATTTACCTATGAGGTCCGGTTCGAAATCCCCCCATGGTGTAAGCGTTGCGATATCTTTCTGTAAGGCAGTTATTTTCTGCGCCGCGGCATCTCGCTGCAGATCAAGTTTTTCGTACGAGGTAATCACGTCCTCCGCACTCAGTGTTCCCGGAGGAGTTACAGACGTTTCTGCATCGGCGGCGGTCGCAAACGCTGTAAGTGCATCGGCAACGCTGCGGTACCGTTTGATTGTTGCCGAAGTCTGCTCAAGTGTCTGCGAACGGCGTTCGCCCTCTCCCTCTTCAATATGCACCACCCCGATACCCGCCAGATCCTTCAGAAACGGTTCACGGTCGACGGCCGGTAGCAGCACATGCAGTTTTTTCATTGGTACGACCATTATGCAGCCTCCGCGGCAATTTTCGCCTTAAGAATCTTCTGGGACGATTTGGAGAGATTATCCTCGTCTTCCATGAATCGTTTGATTTTCTGAATTGCTTCCCGATATTCCGGAATCTGAACTTTTTCGTACAGATTCACTTTTTGTGTGGTTTTCTTTCGGGCATACTCGAGAATTTCCACTTTCTTCTTCGCAAGCTCCGCTTCGATCATAAGCCGTGCGACCTTTTTGAGCGATTCGATTCCCTCGGGAAGCCAGGCAGGTTGCAGCACAGCGCTATATCTTTCAACGGTAAAGAACACCTCCTGCAGTATCGGAGTCTTGACACCGGCTATTTTTTTCACGTCAACCTGGACACGTTTTACGGTAACAAGGTTTGCAGGGAGTTCACTCCAGAACCGACAGATTCCGTTCTGTGCCGCATGTGCCTCTGTTAACTGCTGCTCAACCGTCGCGACCGATTCGCGGGCTTTTTTCACCTCAACACGCAGGGCCGCCTCTTTCGCCATCAGCGTTGGAAGCGCATTCTCCCGGACCTTAAGCCCTTTCCCCAGCAGCTGCAGAAAGGTTTTATTGTACTGAAACTTTATTGCCATTGCCGTACTCCGACGGAATCGGACGATTCACCGTTGCGTTATTACCGCCTCAGCTCGCTGAACCGACCCAGTATTTGTCCATGAACTCCTGTTTGATACCCACTTCGTCTTTACTGAAATATTTTCCGAGAAGCTGCCACCCGGTATCGAGCATCTTGTCAATTTCTATATTGATGTCGATTGCCAGCAACTCCCGTGAGTACTCCTTCGCGAAATCAAGCGTACGACGATCATACTCAGTAAGATCGAATCCGTTGTCGAGCTTGGTTCTGGCGTTCGCCGCATCGGCGTACAGTCGCACTGCGGTATTCATCACCTGCGGATGATCCTTTCTCGTTTTCTTTCCAATCACGAGTTGCTTGAGCCGTGAAAGGCTGCGGAACGGATCGATAATGACTTTCGCGATATCGGTATCACGACGAAGATAGAGTTGCCCTTCAGTGATATACCCTGTATTATCAGGAATGGCATGGGTAATATCACCACCCGAAAGAGTCGTCACCGCGATGATCGTAATTGACCCGCCGTCAGGGAACTGTGCCGCTTTCTCGTAAATTTTCGCAAGATCACTGTAAAGTGATCCCGGCATACTGTCCTTCGAGGGAATCTGGTCCATACGGTTCGACACGATCGAGAGCGCATCGGCAAAAAGGGTCATGTCGGTGAGCAGACAGAGCACCTTCGCCTTATGGTGCGTCGCAAAATATTCCGATGCGGTAAGCGCCATGTCCGGAACCAGCAGGCGTTCCACCGGCGGGTTGTCGGTCGTGTTGATAAAGGCAATTATGCGGTCGAGCGCACCGGCGTTATCGAACAGTGTCTTATAGTAAAGGTAGTCGTCGTTACTCATTCCCATACCGCCGAGTACGATAACATCAGCCTGCGCACGAAGCGCCACCGTTGCCATAACCTGGTTGAACGGCTGATCGGGGTCAGCAAAAAACGGAATTTTCTGACCGGTCACCAGGGTGTTATTGAGATCGATACCGGCAATACCGGTGGCAATGAGTTCTGATGGCTGTTTACGCTGTACCGGATTGACCGATGGTCCGCCGATCTCCACCTCTTCACCTTCCACCTGCGGCCCGCCGTCAATCGGTTCACCGTAGGCATTGAAGAAGCGCCCTTTAAGTTCATTTCCCACCTTGAGTGTTGGCGGTTTTCCGAGAAACACCACCTCGGCATCAGTGGCAATTCCCTGTGTTCCGGGGAAGATCTGCAGGGTAATTTTTCTTCCGTCGATTTTCACCACCTGAGCGGGACGTCCGTCAACAGTCGCCATCTCCTCGTTCGAAACCCCGTCGGCTTCAATCATGCAGGTTGCCTTGGTGATGTTTTCGATATGGGTATAAATTTTCTGAAATGCTTTCGTTTTCATCCTTGTGTTCCCTTCAGTTTGCCGCTGCGGTCTGAGGTTCATGTTCCGCGATGACCCGTTCGGAGAGCAGTGCGTCAATCTCTTTCTCGAGCGCCTTGAAGTCGTCCGATTCGTATTCTTTATAGTTCATCTGTTTGAACAGGTTGATCATTTTCTTGAAGTAGGCGCCGATCTCCTCAAAGTGCTCGAAGGAGAACTGGTGGCCGCAGATGACAAGCAGTTTATTGACAATATACTGCTGCCGGTTGAGCGGTGTCGACGAGTCGACTTTATCAAACGCATCCTGCTGAAGGATAACAAAATCGATCAGTTCCGATTTGTTGAAGGTAATGTGATATTCAAGCGGAACGCCATCGTCACCCAGAATGTTGATCTGGTCGTTCGCCTCTTTACCTCGAAGCAGCATATCTTTCATCTGCATTACCTTGTCGGCCCACCCGGGTTCAATGGTTTTATCCAGATACTCTGTAACCTCAGGATATTCAAGATATTTCGAGTAACTGTCGATCGGATCAACCGCCGGATACCGTTTGGAATCAGCCCGGTTCTGCGACAGAGCGTAAAAGCAACGCGCCGCTTTTTTGGTCGATTCGGTCACCGGTTCCTTGAGGTTTCCACCTGCGGGACTGACCGTTCCGATGAAGGTGATTGAACCGGTCTGACCATTGCTGAGGTTGACGAATCCGGCACGGGAGTAAAAGTTCGCCACAATCGCACTGAGATCCATGGGGAACGCATCGGGACCTGGCAGCTCTTCCATACGGTTCGACATCTCACGGAGTGCCTGCGCCCAGCGAGAAGTGGAATCAGCAAGCAGTAAAACCTTGAGACCCATTGAACGGTAGTATTCGGCGATTGTCATTCCGGTGTAGACGCTCGCCTCGCGGGCCGCCACCGGCATGTTCGAGGTGTTACAGATGATGATCGTCCGCTCCATGAGTTTACGCCCGGTACGGGGATCATCAAGTTCCGGAAATTCCGTGAAGATTTCAACCACTTCGTTTGCACGTTCACCGCAGGCCACCACGATAATAAGATCAGACTCCGCATATTTCGACAACGCATGCTGGAGCACGGTCTTTCCGCATCCGAACGGTCCGGGAATAAATCCTGTTCCCCCTTCAACAATCGGATTGAGGGTATCGATGGTCCGTTGTCCGGTTTCGAGGATTTTAAAGGGGCGCGGTTTGTTTTTATACGCTTTCACCTCAACCTTCACCGGCCATTTCATGGTCATGGTGATTTCCCGATCAGTACCGTCGGCATCGGTCACCACCGCGATGGTGTCATCAACCGTAAAGTCACCCTCGGTAACAATCGATTTTACTGTTCCACTGCCGTTGTAATTGAACGGCATCATTATCTTGTGGTCGATCCACCCCTCTTTGACCTTCCCGATCCAGTCACCGGCGGCCACCGTGTCACCCACCTTTACGAGTGGTATCAGGTGCCATCTGGTATCGCTGTCGAGTGCCGGCGTGTATTCTCCCCGTTTGAGGAATACACCGTCCATTTTATTGAGATCATTCTGCAGACCATCATAATTTTTCGACAACATGCCGGGGCCGAGTGTCACCTCGAGCAGATGACCGGTAAATTCCGCCTCGCACCCTACGTAAAGGCCGCGGGTACTTTCGAACACCTGTACATATGCGTTTTTGCCGGTTATCTTGATAACCTCGGCCATCAGCTTTGTTCCGCTCAGATCGATGTAACAGATCTCATTCTGAGCAACCGGTCCATCAACCTCAATGGTGACCAGGTTCGAGACAATGCCGACCACTTTACCCTTGGTGCTCATTGTATTCCTCCAAAATGTATACAGTGTATCTGATTCATATTTTCCTGTTTAAAAATTAACCGGTACTGAATACGATGAGGTAATCTCATCAAGAAGCCGTTCCAGTTTTTCTCTGCCGGTCTCCGGATCAAGCGCCATCCACCGTTCAACAATGGTGAGTTTTATAAAAAAGGCGAAAACCGTCTCCGCCCGGAAATGCGACGCAATCGTCATCTCGTCAAGGATGTCCCACCGGAGGGTATCGATTCCTTTCTCGAACTCCGCTATCGAACCGCGCGAAAGTGCAAAAAGACGATCCGACCACGGCACCATTGCCGTAAGGCCGAAATCAGGAGCATTCGATCGCAGCAGCGCCTCGGCAACTTCGTCGCGACCAACAATAACAGCTGCCACCGGTTTCTCTCGTTCAGTCGCCAGTTCCTCCAGGTGATCAAGCTCTTTCCTGCAGTTGATCCCCGCTACAATATTGCGCACCTGCAAATCAAACGAGAACCACTCTCTGATAAACCCGTTGTCCTCCTGCGCCATCGCATCGTAAAAAAGCCATGCGAGCTGGTCGGCCGGAGTGAGCCCGGGTGCAGGTGAACGGTTTTCGTGGTGCGCCTCGAGAAAACGCTGCATGTACTGCGGAAGTTCATCGGGAAATTTGAGCCCCTGCGATAGTGTCTCTTCGCTGAGGGAACCGCGGGTGTCGAACGGACTGTCAGTTTTAAGAAGCAGTGAGAGCAGATTGCTGCTGTCAAAAGGTGCCCTGAGCAGGTTCAAGAGCCGCAGATCACTCTCGGAAAGCTGTTCTTCGGCCTCCAATAGAAAGTCACGGCAGGAGAAGGTCTGTTTACCCTCATCGAGCAAAATTTCAGGTAATCCGGCAACTAGATAGTAGTAATTACTGGTCATGAGGCTTACTCACCGAACAACCAGGTCCGTGTTTTCGGCCGGAGATACTCTTTGAAGAACTCCGCGAAATCCTCATCTGAAAGACTGATTTTAAATGTGCCGTCCTGCGGTCCGATCCGAAAACCCGCCTTGAGTGATTTTGAGAAAGAGAGCGAAAGGCCTTTTTTCAGCAGATCGGAACCCCCCTTTTCAAATGCTTTCTTCAATTCATCCTGTTTCTGTACCGGAAGGAGCACCTCAAGGCGAGGAGTCTCATTCCCCATTTTCCAGTTCTGCACCACCAGGGCGACAAATTCCTTGATCGTGGCAGGATCGGAAAGAGTCCTGGTCATGCTCTCATCAACCACCCCCGCGGTTACGAGGTCAAGTAATTGCTGTTTGATGGCTGAAAGAGCCTGGGTACCGCTGAGCCGGATCTCGGCCTCGGTGTTGCGTTTGAGTTCCGCTGCCTGCTGGCGTGCTTCGGCGATGATTTTTTCCGCCTGCACTTTAGCATCAGCAAGGATTCCGCCGGACTTTTCCTGTGCATCGGCAATAATCTTTTTTGCCTGCGACTCACCCTTCTCAACACCTTCCTGATAAATCTTTGCAGTCAGTTCCTGGATTTTCTGTTCCATCGGTATTCCCCTGAATGGATGTATAATACAATTGATTGAGTTTCCGGAAAAAGTATCCTTTGTTAACAAGGATACCGGGACATTCACTATCTGAGGTCAAACCATGTTGTTACGGTGTGTGCAATGGTTTTTCAATATACTTCCGTTGCAATCCCGATGCAATCGGGACGTACCCGCGAAAAGGTGATATATTTCTGCAATAGTACTATTATTCTGAAATGTGTGCAACTAATTATAAAAATGTCTAAAGTACATGACTCAGGTGAATTCTTCGGCACCTGAAAACAAGTACAGGAATCCTTGATTACTCTGCATCCGCATCGGCGAAACAACATGTATCGACCCATCCATTGTTGCCCACTCTGTGATACTTTTCACTCAACCGGCAATTATTTTATGTTTACTGCAAATAAACGGATCTTTTAACCGGAGTCTTGCTTGAAAAAAATTCTTCTTACCGGAGGGGGAACCGCCGGACATGTCACCCCGAATATCGCCCTGCTTCCCCGTTTACGAAAAGCAGACTACACGATCGAATACATCGGCACCCGAACCGGTATTGAATACCAGCTCGTACAACAGGAGAATATACCCTTTCACCCTATAACCGCGGGCAAACTTCGACGGTATTTCGATCTTAAAAATATCTCGGATATTTTCCGGATCGGACTCGGGCTGCTTCAGGCTTTCCGTATTCTCATCAGGTTAAAACCCGATGTGCTGTTCAGTAAAGGCGGGTTCGTCTCATGCCCGGTAGTCTGGGCAGCATGGCTGCTGAAAATACCGGTGGTAATTCACGAATCGGATATCACCCCCGGACTCGCAAACAGGCTCTCGCTCCCCTTCGCCCGCAAGATCTGTTACAGCTTTCCGGAAACAGCGGAACACGTTGACCGCACGAAAGCGGTCCACACCGGTTTGCCGGTCCGCACCTCACTACTTACCGGCAATGCCGCAAAAGGACTCGAACTCTGTGGATTCTCCGGTGAAAAACCGGTTGTGCTTATCATGGGGGGCAGTCAGGGATCGGTAGTAATCAATACCACCGTCAGGAAAGCACTACCGTTGCTTGCGGGAGAATTTGACATATGCCATCTCTGCGGCAGGGGCAACCTCGGACCTGAGGCACCCGCCTACAAACAGTTTGAATATGTTTCGCACGAACTTGCCCACCTGTTTGCCGCAACAACAATTTTTGTAGGCCGATCCGGCGCCACCACCCTTTTCGAACTTCTGGCGCTTAAAAAACCTTCACTACTTATACCGCTCTCAACCGGAGCAAGCCGGGGCGACCAGATTCTCAATGCACGATCATTTGAAAAACAGGGATTCTGTGACATACTTGAGCAGGATTCGTTAACCGAAGATACCCTTGTCGCTGCACTGCGACGGGTCTCCACACGGCAAAGGGAAATAATCATGGCTATTGAGAGAAGCAAACTCCCCGATGGCACAATGGCGGTTGTGGAAGTTATCCAATCAGTTTCAGGTCATGCTTTACAGCGGTAATTACCGCTCGTGAAGCAATCGGCTGATTCCCCGTACCGAACCGGTCGGTCCCTCGCCGATACGCTCGAGAATATACACCGGAGCGTTACGCTGCTGAGAACTCTGAGAAACCGAACGTCCCTGCAGGTTGAACCGTTTACCGGTGCGGACTGCCGGGTCGGTGACGATAACCGCACGTTGTTTATGTGAAGAACGCAGAACTGTTGTAGGCATGCCGAAATAGGAAAATTGGGGGAGCTCGGAGAGCGCATTGAATTCCGTTGAATCGGCAAGAGTACCCTCATATGAGTTTATTCCGCCGGAGAGCGACGCAACCGTACTGAATCCGTTTTCTACCAGAAACGTGGCCGCCTGCATCGAACGGTTTCCCGAACGACAGTAAATAATAATCGGTACCTCTTTCGGCAGCGCGGTATACTCCTGCTTGAACTCACCGGAAGTCCATGCTAAGTGGTATGGCTTACAGTATTTCGAAGCAATTATTCCATCCTTAACTTCACTGACTTCCCTGACATCGATCAGAATAAAATCAAAATCAACCGTGTGACCGGTTATAATCGTCTCCAGATCTCCCGGCGTCATTGTTGAAACCGTCGGTTGTGCTCCCCATGCGAAGAATGAGAGAACTACGATACTCAGATAGCTGACTGCATCTTTCCTGTTCATACCTTCACCACCTTCGGGAACTGAACCAATTAAGCAAAAATCTTTATTTCAGGATCTGCGTTTCTCTGCGGAACAATAGACTGCAGGAAAGTATTCGGTTCAGATTGTCATAAATTGAATGTGATTACTAAATTCATCATTTTTATTGTCATTAATATACACAAAAAAGATGAAGTATCCGGAATTCTCTGTTAATTAAAGGGAGAATAGTGCGGCAACAACCTGTTTAAGCGAAAAATGAGTCTCAGAAAGCTATCTGTTGGCCTCTTTTCTGAGCGCCACCATAGTAATGTCATCAAACGGAGCAATACCGGCGCTATGCTCCTTTACAGCCTTATCGATGGTAGCCACCAGTTCCGTAGCCGATGCAACCGGTCTGCTCAGTAGTGCGGCAAGCCGTTTTTTTGTAAAAAATGCCCCTTCGGCGCTGCGAGCCTCGGTCACCCCATCGGTATAGAGAAACATTGTTTCGTTCTGTGCGATAGCAAAGGATTCTCTTTCGAAATCAGCATCAGGAATAATACCGACCGCCGGCCCGGTGGGATCGACCCACCGCAGAATGGTACCATCAGCGGCAATAAGCGCAGCAGGGTTATGACCGGCATTAATATACTGCACCGTACTCTCTGAAGGATCGAGTATTGCCATGAATAACGTTGCGTACATGAAGCGCCCGTTATGCCCGTAGTGATGATGAATCAGATAGCGGTTGGTCAGTCGGACCGCATCAAGCGGATCGGCTGCACCGGCAAGCGCCTGCTCCGCAAGTGCCCGGATCAGCGTTCTGATGAGTGCCATAAAGAGTGCCGCACTGACATCCTTGCCGGAAACATCACAGATCGCAAGCACCACCTTGCCGTCGGGCAATGTGAAAATATCATAGAAGTCCCCCGACACCTCACGCGCCGGTTGAAATGCGGCCACGATTTCCCACTGATCGATTTCAGGAATCGAACGAGGGAGAAAACTCATCTGAATTTCCCGACCCAGTTCGAGTTCATGCTTGATCGCCTCAAGGTAGGCGTGTTCGGCATCGCGGAGTTTCTGCAGCTGTCTATTGGCGGCTTCAAGTGCGGAAGATTGTTCCTGTACTTTTTTCATCAATAGCGCACCCTTGAGCGCACTGCTGATATGCTGCTGAAGGATCTCGTAGGTCAACCCGTCACGACAACGTCTGATTTCGAAAATAACAGTGCCGATCTGTTCATCGTGATAAAAAAGTGGTTCAATGAGCAGTGAGTGCGGATCCGTGATCTGCAAAAAACCTTCTGGAAAGAGGTTCGGAGCCGTGAAGGTGCTTTTTTCCTGATCAATCGAGAGGCGTTTTCCATCGTGCAGCGCAATTGCAAGGTGCATCGTGAGATGGTTTTTACCGCCGGCTGGCACCTCCCTATCGTACAAACTCAGATAAAAACCATCAATATCCAGCTTTACCAGTTCCGTGGCGATAACCGCAAGTAGTTGATCAAGATCAATACTCGATGCGATCGCCTGACCTGCCTTACGCAGCATCATCGCACGTCGTTCGCTCGTAAGTCGACGGTTCGCCTGAGCACGCGTTGCACTGTCGGCAATGGTAATTGCGGCACTCTGGAAAATTCCCTCCACCCCCCGCGGAAGTACCCCGTTAAAAAGCACCAGAGCGTACTGCCGCATCACCGTCAGCACATGGTAGAGCCCGATGACATCTCCTCCCATCATAGCGAGTTTCCAGGCGATCTGATTGATCACGGGAATAAAATTTCCGGTATGCACCTCAGTAAGCTCATCGACGAATGTTTCGGTAAGCTTAACGATCAGTCCCTGATCAAACGCATCATTCGCATGAAGCAATAACTGCCGGATGATTTTATCAATTTCCTCCTGCAACCGGGAGCGCTGCAGGCTTTGTTCCGAAACTCCCTTCGCCCTGAAGAGTTCGGGATCACTGTCGTGATGCCGGAAACAGCCGCAGGACTGCCGGGTCGTCAGGGTGGCCGGTACGATAATGGTACCTTGAATCCGCTGCCCGCTGATGCAGTTGCGGATAACTTCCACCGCTTTCGATCCCATTTCGTACAGTGGCTGACGCACTGTAGTAAGCGGGGGAGCTGAAAACCCGCACTCCTCAATATCATCGAAACCCACCACCAGCACCTCGTCGGGAACCCGGATATGATGCTCCTGAAACGCCTTGAGTGCCCCGAGCGCCGTATCGTCATTCGCCCCCACCAGAGCATCGAACGCCATCTCACGCGAAAGCAGGTACTCCACGGCATTGACGCCCGCATCTCTGCTGAAGTCACCCTCCAGGATCAGTTTCGGATCCGGCTCCACGCCATGCTCAAGCAGTACTTCCCGAAAGATGCGAAGCCGCTCTTCGGCCTCCTGGTTTCCCTCCGGACCTCTGACAAATGCGATATGCCGGCACCGGTGCTCTTCAACAAGATGCGAAATAAGCTCCCGCATACCGTGGGTGTTATCGGCGATCACGGTAGGAACCGTGGGAATCTCGGGACCGAGACAGACCAGGGGAATGGAGGTGTATCGGTGATAAAACTTTTTAAATTTCTCGTCGGAAACGAAATTGCCGAGCGAACCGGCAATAATGATTCCCTTGAGATTGTCGGTGTCGATACAATTATAAATGATATTTCGCTGCGGTTCGAATTCGTCCCAGGAGGATTTTTCCAGTGAACCACCGGCGTAGCAGATGAGTGAGAAACCGGCCCTGGTTGCCGCATCCGAAGCACCAATCCACAGATTTGACTGATAGAGACTGGTAAGACTCTCGGTAAGAAAACCAATTGCCGGCATGGCAGTAGTAACTGCAGGGCTGCTATTTTTTTGCATATCTGTCATTTCTGCCAACCGTCCGAATCATCTTCCTGCTGCAGTACTTGATTGGGCATCCCGTACATATCCTGCCGGTCGTGTCCACATCAGCAGATATACTATTGTATATAGAAACAACCCATTCTTCAACTCCTGATGTTATCCGCTTAAGTTGTGCAACCGGAAAGATATCTCTTAACAATACAATGACCTCTCAGTTGCTGAACGACAGACGATTTCACAATCATTTCACAAAAAATCGGTTTTGGGGGTCTGGTGGAAAAAAGGACGGAACAGGGAGCAGGAAGCATATTCCGAAGGGACAGGCACAGGGTTATGGAAAGTATAGCCACCGCACCCCTTGTTCCGTTTAAGAAGGGATGAGTTTGATCATTAATAATAGTGGCGTTAGGTCAGATAGTGGTTCATCTTTCTGATCCGCTTTTACAATTATTTTTCACGAATCTTCATCGCGATAAAAAACGGGTCTCCTTTTTTATTACAAAAGAAGAGACCCGTCATATTGGCAGAAGTGAAAAGCAGTGCTGAATTATCCCAGCACCACCTCAACAGTTGCCGTGCTGTTTTCATCGGCCAGAGGAACAACCGTTCCTTCAATTACCGTACCGTTCACCGTCAGTTTCGCCACGCCTTTACTAACGTGACTCGGATTGGTGATGGTGATCATGTACGTTGCACCCCTGAATTTTCTGGAGATCTCAACCGTATCCCATGCTGCGGGAATACACGGTTCTATCTTAAGCCCATTGTACTGCGGCTGAATACCGAGAATATGCTTGGTTGCAACCTGGTACACCCACGAAGACGTTCCGGATAGCCAGCTGTTGCGGGCAAGACCGAACTGCGGATGTTCATCGGCAAGAATATTCTGCGCATACACATACGGTTCCAGTTCATATTCCTCAATAATGTCGTTTTTCTTAGCAGGGTTGATCTGGTCGTAGTACTGATACGCCCGATCACCATCACCTAGAATAGTCTCGGCAATCATCATCCATGGATTGGTATGGAGAAAAATCCCGCAGTTCTCTTTTGCACCTGGTGGATAGGTGGTGATCCCACCCTTGGTTGGATCAAATCCATTAAATCCCGGGGTACTGAGCTTGAGCCCTTTGGAGGTATTGAGCTTTTCGCGGGCACTGTCCATCGCCTTGCGACCCCGATCGGTTTCGGCGAGACCGGAGATGACCGGCCACGACTGACCGTTGAGATAAATTTTCCCGTGACTGTTCTTATGGGAGCCAAGCGGTGTTCCGTCGGCCTCGAAATACCGTACGAACCAGTCGCCATCCCAGGTGTTATCATTGAAACTTTTCTTCATCGAAGCAAAATCCGCGGTGAATCCGTCGGCGAGATCTTGTTTCCCGAGAAATGAGGTGAGTTCAACCATTTCGGTGAGCGCCTTGCCGTACAGACAGGCATTGAAGATCGATTCGGCACCGGTGGCGAGATTCACACAGTCATTCCAGTCGGCAAACCCGAGCAGCGGCAGCCCGTGAGCCCCGAGGTTTTTCTTGGTAAAAGCCAGAGAACGAAGCAGATGCTCGAACACTGTTGCTGTTTCAAGTGGTGAGTCCTGTTCCTTCTCGTAGAAGGGAATCGTCTCGTCCAGAAATGCGGTATTCCCCGTTTCCTTGAGATACGCAGCTACGGCCAGTACAATCCAGAGATGATCATCGCCGTAAAACTGCGGACGATCCGGCATCTCGGGTGCATCCCCGCCGCTCGCTTCCATACTGAGCGGATTGAACTGATGCATTGCCGCACCGTCACGACGCTGAACGGAGAGCAGTTTCACCAGCAGTTTTTTCGCCTCATCGGGTTTCCGGTCAACCACTCCCATGACATCCTGTGAACTGTCACGGAAACCAAGCCCCCGGGTACCGAGCCCGAGCTGGTAGTAGGAGAGATACCGCGACCAGTTGTAGGTAATGAAACACTGCCGAGGATTGTGTACATTAAGCATGGAGTTAAACGCGGCTTCGGGAGTTTTCACCTGCATGATGTCAAGGTGCTCCTGCCAGAACAAAGCGAGTTCCTGCAGTGATTTTTCCACCGCTGCGCTGTCCCTGAACCGGTCAATCACCGGCTGCGCTGCAGCGACACTCGCATCCTGACCAAGCAGCGTTATAATCCGCTGCGATTTTCCCGGCTGTATAACTCCGCAATGATGGAGCAGGGCGGCAATGTTGTCTCCTCTGCGGGCCTGATAGCTCGACAGTTCCGCCGACTGCAGTGAGTGCGGTTTTGCCCAGGTGCAGTATTCATTGTTCCCGAGAAACAGTTTCCGGTCGGTTTCAAAAGAGGAAACCGGGAAATTCGAGGTGAAATAATTGATTTTAGTCTTCTTATTCATGAACGGATACTGCGTGAGAACCTTCAGTCCGTTGTCCTGTTCCACCAGATCCGACTGCATCGTCTGGGGTACCCAGTCGGCATTGGTGAACTGTTTAACCGCGTCGGGATGCGTGTACTCCACCACCGGGATAACATCGACTTCAAGTGGTTGTCCGGATATATTGGTCACCGTGATGTCACGAATCTCCACCATCGCATCAGAGGGAACAAAAACCGTACATTCAGTCCTGACACCGAAAAACTCGGTGATAAATTTTGAGTAGCCGAGACCGACACGGCATTCATACCGGTCATAGTTGTCAAGCGTCGGCACATACAACGGTGAGAAAACGGTATAGCCGTCGGCTTTTTTTATCCGTACATAAAGCGTTTCGCCTTTGAACTCACCGGCAGGCATCTGCTGGATATACTTGGTGATACGGTTGAGCGAGGGATCACCTTTACAGATAAGTGCACCGCCCGTGTGATCGACAAAGCCGCCGAACGCGAGTGTTCCAATGTAGTTGATCCACTTGACGGGTGTTTTCGGATCGGTTATTATGTATTCGCGAGCTTTGTCATCAAAATATCCGTATTTCATGTACTAAAATCCTTTCACCCGTTTATCAGAAATAATTGCAATTCGTGCTGTTGTATTCACATTACCGTGGTATCTCTTTGGCTATCAACGATTTAAAATATGTTATGGAAAATCGGAAACAGAAGTGCACCGACACGGTACCTGGTACAATTTGAGTAAGAGCTATATATAGTAGCATATGGGCTATTAAAGTTCAGATTCCAACCTCTTAATACCGGAAAACCAACCTGCCCCTGAATCACCGCCCGGGTACCTTCTCCCAGGCTGCCACCGGTCCGGGAACTTCAAAAAAAAGCGGATGCAGCAGAATCTGATCGTTCTGTTTGATCAACCGGTACCGCTGCGGATCGCGAATTTTCAGTTTTTTCAGAAGATGTTCTCTTTCAAACGCTACCTGACCGTTCGAAACTTGAATGGTTCCCTGCGTGCGGACAGTGCCGAGCTTGGATACATCAAACCGGTATTCGCGGTTGGCAGCCTCTTCGGCAATAATCTTGAGATACCAGGAAACAGTTGTCACCGGATTTTTTGCCGCCTTGAATCTCAGCAGCTGAGGGTGATTACGGTATCCTTTTGTCTCTCCCAGAAGAACCTTCCGTGCCAGAAGTCCCTCACGCCAGACGGCAAGAAGACCCATACGGTCGAGATACTGTGGATGGATTGACCAGAGTCGCATGACTCAATCACCTGCTTTCACCGAATGAAACGTAATACTCATTGATGAAAATATATAAAAATGGTATATTATTAGACTCTTCTAACTGAATAAGATGAGCCATGAAACCAACTCGACTCTCGCCAACCCTCGAAGACTATCTTGAAGCTATTTTTCATATAGTTTCCACCAATATGGTTGCCCGTTCAATGGAGATCGCGGAGCGGCTCAAGGTGAAACGGTCATCGGTTACCGTCGCGCTGCGGACCCTGGCCGAGAAGGGATACATCAACTATCAGGTGCGCTCATACGTCACCCTTACCGATCGTGGACTCAATGTTGCCAGGTGTGTTGACCGGCGCCACCACATTCTCTTTGAAATGTTCAAAGATGTTCTGGGACTGCCTGAGGAGGTGGCGGATCAGACGGCATGCAGCATGGAGCACGGCATGTCGGCCGAGGTATGCAAAAGAATGACAGCGTTTCTTATGGCAATGAAGCAGGACACCACGCACGCCACTCCCTTAATCGACCTCACCCACTCACTCGCCGAAAAAATTGACTGCACTGCGGATTGCGGTTATTCTCCGCTGAAGGGTTGTGCACCACGTTCTGAAAAAGGTTTCGGTACACTCAACATTCTCGACCCGGGCAAATCCGGCACCATCATCCAGCTCAACGGAACCGGAACACTGAAAAAGAGGCTTCAGGAGCTCGGTATTACCCGGGGTGAACGTATAACAGTAGTGCGGATTGCGCCACTGGGTGATCCGATCGAAGTGAAAGTGAAAAGCTTCCGACTCTCTCTACGCAGGGAAGAAGCAGACATGATCCTTATTCAACCGGAAAAGTAGCGGCCATAAGGCCCTTTCTGCAAAATAATTATGAACACAGAGCATTCATCCGACACAACCCCGACGGGACCAGACCGGGCCATTTCCAGAAACGGAAAGCAGTCTCTGAGAATAGCACTTGCCGGTAACCCCAATTCCGGAAAAACCTCGCTTTTCAATCGGCTTACCGGTGCCACCCAGAAAGTGGGGAACTGGAGCGGTGTAACCGTCGAGATCAAATCGGGTACTGCCCGGAAGGAAAACAGGCATCTTGAAATTTTCGATCTTCCCGGTACCTATTCACTGAGCACCTGCTCAATGGAGGAACAGGTTGCGCGTGATTTCATCATCAGCGAAAAACCGGATGTCGTGATTGACGTTATCGATGCCACCAATCTCGAGCGGCATCTGTACCTCACACTGCAACTGATGGAGCTCGGGGTCAAACCGCTGCTCGCCTTCAACATGTGGGATGAGGTGCAGCAGAAAGGACTCTCGATCGACATCGGTCTGCTTTCACGGCAACTCGGATGCACGATCATCACCACCAACGCCCGCACCGGTGAAGGTATCGCCGAACTTATTGCCGCAGCGGCCGCCGAACGTGAGGTACAAAGCGCTCCCGTCAAGCCATTTGTTACCACACTGCCGTCTGAAATCGAAAAAGCGGTCAGCAAAATTGAAACTGTTCTGGGTGGCCTCGGATCCTTAACGTATCCAATCCGATGGCTTGCGGTGCAGCTGCTCGAGGGTGACGTACGGTGTGAAACCTATGTTCAATCACTCGCCGGAGGTAATGATGTTTTGGCTCTCCGGAATACCTTTAGTAAAACGATCACCCATTCTCTGGGGGATGAACCGCAGACACTGATCACCGAGGCCCGGTACGGCTGCATTGCCGGTGCGGTAAAAGAAGCGGTTAAGCACACCGTGAGTGACCGTGTTGATCTATCGGAACATATTGACGAAGTGGTTACGCACCGTTTCTGGGCGTATCCGATATTTTTCCTGTTCATGTGGCTGCTTTTTCAGGTCACCTTCAAACTGGGTGAATATCCGATGCACTGGATTGACCTGCTCTTCTCGTGGCTGCACGATACCACCCTCGCGACACTTCCCGACACCATGCTGCGCGATCTGCTCGCGGAAGGCATCATTACCGGAGTCGGCGGCGTGATTGTTTTTCTTCCCAATATCCTTATACTCTTTCTGGGTATCTCGATTATGGAGGATACCGGATACATGGCACGCGCCGCATTCATTACCGATAAACTCATGCACCGGATCGGGTTGCACGGAAAGAGTTTCATTCCGATGCTCATGGGTCTGGGTTGCAGTGTACCGGCAATCATGGCTGCCCGGACGCTCGAATCTCCTAAGGACCGCATTAAAACCATTCTGCTCACCCCGCTTATCTCCTGCTCGGCACGACTCCCGGTGTTCGTTCTGTTCGCCTCGGCGCTTTTTCCAAAACATGCTGGAAATGTCGTGTTCCTGTTTCAGGTAGTGCTTAGTTTCGGCGCATTTGTAATGATGGCGCTGCTGTTTAAACTGGTGCTCTTCAGAAATGCCGAAGATTATCCGTTTGTCATGGAGCTGCCACCCTACCGGCTTCCGACGTGGCGCAGCATGGTAATTCATATGTGGCAGAAGGCTCGTCACTACCTTCAAAAAATGGGGGGAGTCGTGCTGGTTTTTTCGATTGTACTCTGGTGGGCAAGTTCATTCCCGAAACATTCCGCAATAGAAACGTCGTTCAATGCTGAAATTTCGACGGTAACCGTCGACTCGACACTCTCAGCAGAAGAACGAAACGAAAAAATTACCGCGCTTGAGCATCAACGGCATTCAGCGGTCATGGAAAATACATACATTGGCCGAACCGGAAAACTTCTTGAACCGCTGGTGAAGCCGTTCGGTACCGACTGGCGCGGCGCCATCGCACTGGTGACCGGATTTGTGGCAAAAGAGTCGGTGGTCAGCTCTATGGGAGTGCTCTATACCGCCGGTAATAAAGAGTCCGAGGAGAGTACAAGTCTGCGGGAAAAACTGCGGGAGGTCTTTACCCCATTGAGCGCTTTCGCGTTTATGCTGTTCGTTCTTCTGTACACCCCCTGCCTGGTAGCGCTCATTACGGTAATCCGTGAACTTAGAGAACTTCGCTGGTCGCTTTTTTCCGTCTCCTACCAGCTGGTGTTCGCCTGGGTGATGGCGACCGGAGTGTATCAGTTGGGGAGATTGATCGGGTTGAAATAATTGGTGTCTGGTTTACTGCAGGGGAGAATCACGACCCGCCACAGTATCCATCTGTCACTCTCTGTGCTTTAACATAATCGACCCCTCATACTTTTTATAGGAAACCACGCTTATCAATGGTATCATTAATCATTATGCAATGATTTCCCCATGCGAAATCCGGTTCACTTGTTGAACACTACTCCCGATCTTCCTGCCTGAACCGGAAACGATGATTTCCCATCTTTTACCAAGGAGTAGACCATGGACAAGCTCAACCTGATTCTGGTCGATCCGGATACAGCACTCTGCCTCGCCTGGGAAAAACGTTTCAAGGATTTGCCCGACGTTTCAATATTTCACGGCAAATTCGAAGACGTTCCTGAATACGACTGTATGGTAAGTCCTGCGAACTCATTCGGCCTGATGGACGGTGGCGTTGATGCGGCAATAACGAACTACTTCGGGGAACAGCTCATGTACCGTGTTCAAGGAAGAATTATCGCTGAATACCTTGGAGAACAGCCGGTCGGCACCTGTATGATCGTTGAAACCATGCATCCGAACCACCCCTACCTGGCTCACGCGCCGACAATGCGCTCACCCATGGCGATACAACACACCGACAACGTCTACCTTGCAATGTGGTCACTTTTTCTGGCCGTCTACCGGCATAACTCCGCCCACCATGATATTAAAACCGTTCTCTGCCCCGGGTTGGGCACCGGATATGGACAGGTTCCCCCAATGGAAGCTGCACGGCAAATGGCTCTTGCCTACAAACACTTCCTTAATCCACCCAAAGCGATCGACTGGGATCTCGCCGGCGATCGGCAACAGGCAATCAAGTATGGTGGTGATTTTGGTTGCCAGATTCCGGAAGATATGATTCTGGACCCGTGAAGAAAAAAAGTCGGCAGGTCGCGACCCACCCCTGCAACAAAATTGGCTATCCTGAGATTTTTTTCTGCCTAATTCTACTTCGGTACGATAAACATTTTTCCCGGTATCCGTCTATTTCCATCGCCTCACCCCATCACCCCGTCCTTCGGACACCCCTCTTCCCCTCTCCATGCATGGAGGGGGGAAGAGGGGATGTGGGAGTTGGGGTGAGGCGAAAGGAAGAAATGCCGAAACTACGTTATTCTACCAAAGTAGAACTAACCAGCTGCAATTAATTGATAAATATAAAAATAGAACGAGTAGAATTTCAGGAGGGAAAAAACCAGTTGCTTTTCCAGTCATGATTGATTATAATTATGTCTGGTGTGATAATATTCACACTGTGAAAAAATGTAAGGGTTTTAATCGTTCACATTTTCACTGGAGTAGAAATGACTCCCATCAAAACGCTCGAACGACTTATCATGTATCGAATCGTTCTTGAACAGAGCGCAGCTCAGGGCACCTCCCATCTCTTTTCCAAAGATCTGGCGGAACAGACCGGCAGCAACCCGGCACAGGTACGCCGTGATCTCATGACGGTCGGGTACAGCGGCAATCCACAGAAGGGATACGCTGTTGCTGATCTGATAGAGAAAATACGTCAGTTGCTTGAACCGACGGAAGGAATTCCGATGACACTGGTGGGAACCGGAAACCTCGGTCGTGCTATTCTCGGCCATTTCAACCGTCTCAGACCAAAATTCAACCTCATTGCCGCATTTGATACCGACGAAAATAAAATCGGCAGAGTTATTGCCGGGTGTCACTGTTACCATGTTAATGAAATCCCCCGGGTACTTGCCCCGCACACGATACAACTCGGGATCATTACCGTCCCCGAAGCTCATGCCCAGAAAACCGCCGATCAACTTATTGCTGCAGGGGTACGGGGAATTGCTAATTTTGCCCCGACGCCGATACGGGTACCATCGGAAGTTTATCTTGAAAACATGCAATTGACATTAACTTTTGAAAAAGTGGCGTTTTACGCCCGTGCGAAAATCTCCGGAGGTTCAGTGTGAAAGAAAAAACAGAGGTATTGTTCGATGAGAAATTTCCTCATGCCGAGCGGGATGCACTCATCCCGGTGCTGCAGGAAATTCAGGATGCGTTCGGGTATCTGCCCCGCGAATCAATCGAAATAGTCAGTAGTAAAATGGGGATCCCCGAAAGCAAGATATACGGTGTCGCCAGTTTTTACAACCAGTTCCGCTTTCAGCCCATTGGTAAATATCATATCCTGGTCTGCCGTGGCACGGCGTGTCATGTGAAAGGATCAGAAAAGGTTCTTCGCGCACTCGAGAAGGAACTGAGCGTCACCTCCGGAGAAACAACACGCGACAATCTCTTTACCCTCGACGTTGTCGCCTGTATCGGAGCCTGCGGTCTCGCACCGGTCATTTCAATCAATGGAGAGTTTCACGCGGCGATGACACCGGAAAAAGCGCTGGACCTCATAGCAGAGATAAGGAACAACCATGACGACAAATGAACTTCTTACCGAACCCTGTTGTGAGCAGTGCTGGCATCAGCCCTCCCGCCAGTGCCCGCAGTATGTTGAATGCATGCACGAAGGACCGCTCTGTCACGAGAGTGCCGCGTGCAAAGAAACAAAAGCACAGGCACGTGCCGCACTGCGCCACGAGAAGAATGAAGAAACCCTGATTTACATCGGTACCGGTACCTGCGGACTTGGTGCCGGAGCAGCAAAAACGAAAAAAGCGGTTGAAAAGTACTGTGAAGCAAACAGCATGCAGGTGCGGATTATCGAAACCGGCTGTATCGGCCTCTGCAGTGCGGAACCGATCGTCGACATTCAGCTGCCGGGTAAACCGCGGGTATCCTTTTCAAACGTGACCACCGACCGGGTCTCCCCGCTGTTCGATGCATTGCGGGGTGGCACGCTTCCGAAAGAGTCGTGTCTCGGACAGTTTAAAAACGGCACCGCCAAGCCCTGGGACGATACCCCGTTTATCAGCGAAGATCCGTTCTTTGCACAGCAGACCCGCTGGGTACTGGCAAACTGCGGCATCATCGACCCGACCAGCATTCGGGAATACCTGGCCCACAACGGGTATCGGGCATTTACCGAGGTCCTTCGGACCAAAACCGCACCGGAAGTGTGCGATATCGTTGAACAAAGCGGGCTGCGCGGTCGCGGCGGAGCAGGATTTCTTACGGCGACAAAATGGAAATTCGCACTCAACACCCCTTCGGGGCAAAAATACTTTGTCTGTAATGCTGACGAAGGTGACCCTGGTGCCTTCATGGACCGTGCGGTGATCGAGAGCGACCCTCACCGGCTTCTCGAAGGACTCGCGATCGCCTCCTATGCGATCGGTGCCTCAAAAGCCTATGTCTACCTCCGCGCCGAATACCCGCTTGCCATTAAACGGCTTACCAACGCGATCCGTCAGGCGAAAGAACTCGGACTGATCGGGTACAACATTCTCGACAGCGGGTACAATCTCGACGTGGTTATCAAAAAAGGTGCGGGAGCGTTTGTGTGCGGCGAAGAAACCGCACTCATCAACAGTATCGAAGGACGTCGCGGTATGCCGCGGTTGCGTCCGCCCTATCCGGCAGTCAAGGGACTCTTCGGAAATCCGACGATCATCAACAACGTCGAAACGCTTTCCAATGTTCCGGGAATACTTTTTTCGGGTGCCGATGCATTCAGAAAACTCGGAACCGATGACAGTGCCGGTACAAAGGTCTTCGCCCTGTCCGGTAAAGTGGAGCGCACCGGACTTGTTGAAATTCAAATGGGAAAAACCGTCAAGGATATCGTTTTCTCCATCGGCGGCGGCATTCCCGACGAAAAAGCCTTCAAAGCGGTGCAGATCGGCGGTCCCTCAGGCGGCTGTATTCCGACAGAGCATCTTGACATCATGATCGACTACATCTCGCTTAAAAAAGTGGGAGCAATGATGGGGTCGGGTGGTCTGGTGGTTATGGATGAGGATAACTGCATGGTTGACGTGGCGAAATTCTTTATGGAATTCATCCAGCGGGAGAGCTGCGGAAAATGTATTCCCTGCCGCGACGGTACCAAGCGGATGCTCGAAGTCCTCAAATCGATTACCCGTCCTCGCGGTGAAGAAAAGGGCAACGAGACACTGCAGCGTTTCAAGGGAGTCATGTATCTCGAGGAACTCGCTGAAGTAATCCGCGACACGAGTCTGTGCGGTCTCGGACAGTCGGCACCCAATCCGGTGCTCACCACGCTGCGCTGGTTCAAAGACGAGTACGACGCACATATTTTCGACCGGCGCTGTCCATCGGGTGCCTGTGTCGCCCTGCAGCAGTACAGCATTGACGAAACAAAATGTACCGGTTGTACCCTGTGCGCCAGAAAATGTCCCACCGGTGCGATCAAAGGTGCACCGAAAAGTCCGCATTACGTAATCAGCGAAAAATGCATCGCCTGCGGCACCTGTATTGACGTCTGTAAATTCAACGCGGTAAGCCGCGCTTAAAAGGAGAATGCAACGTGGTCACCATCGAAGTTAACGGAAAAAAGTATACTGCCAAACCGGGAGCCACCATACTGTCGGTACTCAAAGAGAACAATATTCACGTCCCGTCGCTCTGCAACATGGAAGAGCTGCTTCCCACCGGCGCCTGCCGCCTCTGCGTTGTGGAGGTGGAGGGAATGCGTACCCTGGTACCGAGCTGTTCGTTTCCGGTTGCCGACGGCATGAAAATCATGACCCACTCGCAGCGGGTGCTCCGTGCGCGTAAAACGATTGTCGAACTGCTGCTCGCCAACCATCCCGACGACTGTCTCTACTGCGTGCGTAACGGTACCTGTGAACTCCAGACCCTCGCCGAAGAGATGAACGTTCGCGAGCGGCGTCATGTGGGTGTCAAACACCCGTTCAAAAAAGATATTTCGAGCGCCTCGATCGTACGCGATCCCGAAAAATGCATTCTCTGCGGTCGCTGTGTGCGAATGTGCGAAGAGATCCAGACGGTATCGGCCATCGACTTCATCGGTCGGGGTTGTACCACGCAGGTGGGAACCGCCTTCAACGACGGACTCAACGTCTCCACCTGCATCAACTGCGGACAGTGCATCAACGTCTGCCCCACCGGTGCACTCACTGAACAGTCGGCTATCGAACTGGTTGAAGCGGCGCTGCGCGATCCGGAAACAGTCGTCATTGCACAACATGCTCCCAGTATTTCGGTCTCTCTTGGCGAGGAATTCGGTCTGCCGGCAGGGTTTGACGTATGCGGAAGCATGACTGCCGCACTGCGCGATATCGGGTTCGACAAAGTCTTCGACACCGGATTTTCTGCTGATCTCACCATTATGGAAGAGGCATCGGAACTTGCGCATCGTGTTGCGACCGGCGGCGTTCTGCCGATGCTCACCAGCTGTTCACCCGGATGGATCAAATTCGTGGAACACAATTTTCCTGATTTCATGCCGAACCTCTCCACCTGTAAAAGCCCGCAACAGATGATGGGGGCACTTATAAAAAGCTTCTACGCTAAAAAAGAAACTATCGATCCGAAACGAATTTTCAGCGTTTCAATCATGCCGTGTACCGCTAAAAAATTCGAGGCACAACGGCCGGAAATGGGGCAGAACGCTCAGCCTGATATCGATGCGGTACTCACCACCCGGGAGCTGGCAAAACTGCTCCGAAAGTTCGGTGTCGTGCTCGACAAGGTTGAGCCCGAAGAAGCTGACAATCCACTCGGCACCCGCAGTACCGCAGGAAAGATCTTCGGTGCCACCGGGGGTGTTATGGAGGCGGCAATCCGGACGGCACATTTTCTGCTCACCGGAAAGGAACTTGAAAATCTCGATGTTACCGATGTGCGAGATCTCAAGGGTGTCAAGGAAGCCAAAGTTATCATTGGAGACCTGACAGTCGGTGTTGCGGTGGTCAGCGGTCTGGGCAACGCGCGCAAACTGCTCGAACAGGTGAAAGCCGGCCGCAGCGACCTGCATTTCATTGAAGTCATGACCTGTCCCGGTGGGTGCATTGCCGGTGGCGGCCAGCCGCTTGGTATTCCAAAGGAAAATATCAAGGCACGTATGAAAAAACTCTACTCCATTGACCGTCAGGAGCCGATGCGGACCTCGCACAGCAATCCGCAAATCAAGCAGCTGTACGATGAATTTCTCGGTAAACCTCTTGGAGAAAAAAGTCATCAGCTACTGCATACGCATTACCATGAACGGGTGGAATCCCGTTAATTTCAGCTGCAAAGGCAACCGTACCCATGATATACAAAGGTAAAGCACTCGTCCGTTCCATCAAGGATCGCTGTCGTTCCTGCTTTACCTGTGTGCGGGAATGCCCGGCTAAAGCCATCCGCATTGAACAGGGACAGGCAGAAGTGATTCCGGAACGGTGTATCGGTTGCGGCAACTGTTTCAGGGTCTGCAACCGCAACGCCAAAGAGGTTTTAAGCAGTATCGATATGGTCAGAGAACTCATTGGATCAACCCGCAAAACCGCCGCTATTATTGCACCGAGTTTTCCGGTTGAATTCAACGATATCAGTCACGGGGAACTCATTCTCCGTTTGCGCGGACTCGGTTTTTCGACAGTGCACGAAGTTGCCTTCGGCGCTGATCTGGTCGCCCGGGCGTACCGGAAACTGCTCCGGAACAATCCCGAAAAACGGTATATAGCGACCACCTGCCCGGCAATTGTTGATTTCGTGGAAAAATTCAACCCGTCGCTCGTTGAATATCTTGCACCAATCGTTTCACCGATGGTTGCCATCGCCCGGGTGGTAAAAAAACAGTATGGCAATGACTGCAATGTAGTGTTCATCGGACCCTGTATCGCAAAAAAAGTAGAAGAAAATATGGATGAGGGTGATCCCGATGTGGATGCGGTTCTGACCTTCGCCGAACTGCGTTCCATGCTCGAGAGTACCCCCGCTCAATCCGCCGGGGTAAGCAGCACCTTCGATCCCCCGTTCGCCGGAAAGGGGCGGCTCTTCTCCATTGCTCGGGGGCTGCTTGAAGCCGCCGGTATCGAGGAAGACCTCATTTCGGGTGATGTGGTGGCAACAGACGGAAGAGAAAATTTTCCGGAAGCCATACGCGAATTCGAAC
This sequence comes from Chitinispirillaceae bacterium, assembly GCA_050304135.1. Lineage (GTDB taxonomy): Bacteria > Fibrobacterota > Chitinivibrionia > Chitinivibrionales > Chitinispirillaceae > JAFGNB01. The sequence continues at coordinate 249,738 of JBNLDC010000008.1, forward strand.
ACGGCGACGCACCGATACGCCTCCTGGAGGTACTCAGTTGTCGGGGATGCATCATGGGCGCGGGAATCGCCAACAAGGGTATGTCACTCTTTGAACGCCGGGCCGCAGTCGGCCGGTATACCCGGATGATGCTCGCTGGACATGAACCGCAGACATCGCTTGATGATTTTAGCGATATTTTGCTCGACCGGGTGTTCATGGCCCGTGACCAGCGACTCCCCGATCCCTCTGTCGAGCGGATTTCAGAAATTCTCGTCAGACTGGGAAAAAGCAACCCCGAAGATGAACTCAACTGCGGCGCGTGCGGATACGAAACCTGCCGCAAACACGCTATCGCCATCCTCAAAGGAATTGCAGAAAGTGAAATGTGCCTTCCGTACGTTATCGACCAGCTTAAAACCACGGTCGGTCAACTTGCCCGTTCCAACGAGGAGATCGCCACCACCCGCAACGCGCTCATGCAGTCGGAAAAACTGGCAAGCATGGGACAGCTCGCTGCGGGGGTCGCTCACGAGGTCAACAATCCGCTTGGTATAGTACTGATGTACGCACATCTGCTACTCGAGGAACATGGTGAGAACATTCAGCTGCGCGATGATCTCGTAACCATCGTTGAACAGGCGGACCGGTGCAAACGTATTGTTTCGGGACTGCTCAATTTCGCCCGACAGAATAAAACTATCTGTCAACCGACCAATGTTATCGATCTGGTGCAGGATACAATAAAAACGGTCAACCTGCCTGATGAAATCACCGTGAAGACCTCGATCCAGCTTGACGATCCTGTTGCCGAAATCGACCGTGAACAGATTGCTCAACTGCTGGTCAACCTGTTCACCAACGCCCAGGCGGCAATGCCCGCAGGTGGAGAGCTTACCATTGGCGTGGAGGGAGACGATGCCGCTGTGGTTTTGAGTATCCGCGATACCGGTGTCGGTATTCCTCAGGAGAATCTGTCGAAAATATTCGATCCGTTTTTCACCACCAAGCAAATTGGCAAAGGCACCGGGCTTGGCCTTGCGGTGCTTTACGGAATTGTCAAGATGCATCGCGGCAGTGTGAACGTTCAATCGAACACCGATCCGGAGAATGGTCCCTGTGGTACCGTTTTTTCGGTTACCCTGCCACGATTTGAAAAGAAACCAATGGAATGATCATGAAAGGAACCCCTATGAGCGAAGTGAAAACAGTACTGATTGTCGACGACGACGAGGATTTTCTGCTGCAGCAGGAGGTCTACCTTAAAAAAGCGGGATACCGGGTTCTAACCGCCGCAGGCCGTAAAGAAGCGGAACAGCTGGTGGAGAAGGAAAAAATTGACTGTGCAGTGATTGACCTGATGATGGAAGAGGTCGACGGCGGATTTGTGCTTGCCCACCACCTAAAAACGGCCAACCCCGCACTACCGGTGATCATGGTCACCGCGGTCACCAGTGAGACCGGTCTCAATTTCGGTACCATGGGGGAGGGCGAGAAAAAATGGGTCAAGGCAGATGTCGTCCTTGCAAAACCGATACGCTACGAACAGCTCATCCGTGAAGTGCAGAGGCTTCTCGCATGAATGAAACGGTGAATACCGTTACGATCTGGGTAGTCGACGACGAGCCCGGAATGTGCCGTGGTGCAGTGCGAACCCTTAACGGCTGGACTGATTCATTTGCCGATCTCGGTGAGAAGATTGTCTGCGAGGTACTTTCGATGGGCAGCGGAGAAGAGTTTCTTGCGCGCATTGCCACCGAACAACCCCACATACTGCTTCTTGATGGAAAGCTGCCGGGAATTGACGGCATCGGCGTTTTGGAACAATTGCATGAACGGAAAATTTCACTGGTGACGATCATGATCACCGCCTACGCCACACTCGATAAAGCAGTCGAGGCAACGAAACTCGGCGCCTACGACTTTCTCGCCAAGCCGTTTACTCCCGAGGAACTTCGCTACGCGGTTCATAAAGCTGCCCGCAATGTCATTCTTACCCGAAAAGCCCGCCAACTTGAGGAGGAGCAGCGCAAAGTCCGGTTCAACTTTATTTCAGTGCTCGCTCACGAACTCAAATCACCGCTGGGTGCGGTTGAAGGATATGTCAATATTATCCGCTCCCGGCAGGCAGGTGACACGCTTGCCGATTACGATCATATGATCGATCGCATCGGGGTGCGCATTAACGGTATGCGTAAACTCATCGGCGATCTACTTGATCTCACCCGTATCGAGGCCCAAACCGGAAAACGCAATCCGGAACAGCTCGATCTGAGGAGCATCGCCGAGTCCGCCGCAGAGCTGCAGAAGGAAACCGCGGCGGATCGCAACATAGCAATCCATCTCAAACTCGGCAGCGAACTCAATATCACCGCCGACAGTGGTGAGATGGAGATGCTCTTTAACAACCTGCTCTCAAACGCGGTTAAGTACAACCGTGATGGCGGCAGCGTTACGCTCAGTGGTGTAAAAGCGGGAAAAAACATTCGCCTGCTCTGCACCGATACCGGAATCGGCATGACCGAGGACGAAACGAAACGCCTGTTCACTGAATTTACCCGTATAAAAAACGACAAAACGCGGTTTATTCCGGGCAGTGGACTCGGATTGTCGATCGTTCATAAAATTGTAACGTTGTACCACGGAGCTATTTCTGTTTCCAGTGTCCCCGACGAAGGTACAACGTTTACTATAGAAATCGAAGATACACGTATATAACCGATTCAGACGAATTCCCGTCTGATGCCATTCAAATCTAACGTAAGGAGGATCTGATGGATACCCAAAAAACCGTGCTTCTTGTTGATGATGACCAGGATCTGCTTGAGCAGTCCCGTTTAGTCGTAGAGAAAGAATTTGCCGTTGATGTTGCCTACAGCGGAGAAGAAGCGCTTAAAAAAGTGGCGGAAAAACAGTTTGACTGTATTGTTATGGATGTCATGATGGAGAGTCTGAGCGACGGTCTCGACACAGCAAAAAAAATCAAGGCGAATGAAGCCACCAAAACGATACCCGTTATCATGCTTACCAGTGTCAATGAACACTATGATTACTCGAGCCAGGTCGATTCTGACTATTTTCCCAACGATAAATGGCTCAACAAACCCGTGAAACCGGATGTGCTGGTAGCGGAAATCAAAAAACTGATCGGATAAGGTCCCGGTAATGGAAAAAGTATGGAACGCCGCTCGGATACCGCAGCAGGAACGTGATCGGTATATTTCAGGCGGAAACGATTTTATTGATGATGCGCTTATCGCGGAGTCCCTGCGCGACCGGCAGGCTCCCGATGCGCGGCGGCTCCGTGCAATTCTTGACAAATCGTTAGACATTACCACCTTGACTGTTGATGAGTGTGCGGATCTTATGGCGGTTACCGATCCGGAACATATCGCTCTGATGGAACAGACCGCACTCAGTGTCAAAAAGAAGGTGTACGACAACCGTATCGTCACCTTCGCACCGCTCTACATGAGTTCCAAGTGCGTCAACAACTGCAGCTACTGCGGCTTCCGTTCCGGTAACGGCGATATCGAGCGACGGGTACTCTCTCAGGAGGAAATACACCGCGAGTGTTCTGTTCTGGCGGGAACCATCGGTCATAAAAGGCTCATAGTGGTATACGGTGAACACCCGGAGTCCGATGCGCAGTACATTGCCGATTCGATCAAGACGATATACTCCGTCGATGAAGCGACACGCGTGGGCAGAGGCCGTATACGGCGTGTCAACGTAAACGCCGCACCGCTCTCCATTGCCGATCTCAGTGTGATCCGGGAGGCGGGGCTCGGTACCTATCAGGTGTTTCAGGAAACCTACAATCGGGAGCTCTATAAACGGGTGCATCCCGCCGGAACCGTTAAAAGCGATTTCCGGTGGCGGCTCTACTGCATGCATCGGGCAATGGAGGCAGGTATCGACGATGTCGGTATAGGAGCACTTTTCGGGCTTGGTGACTGGCGGTACGAAGTGCTCGGGGTACTGCTCCATTCCCGTGAACTTGAGGATCGATTCGGCATCGGACCACATACCATCTCATTCCCCCGCCTGGTCGATGCACAGAATGCTCCCGATGCCCACTCTCTGGTTACCGATGCCGACCTGCGCAGGATCGTCACCGTGTTGCGTCTTGCAGTACCGCACACCGGTATGATTCTTACCTGCAGAGAGAATGCCGCCATGCGCCGTGAACTGCTGCCGCTCGGCATCACCCAGACCGACGCCGACTCGAAAATAGGCCTTGGTGCCTACTCCCGGTATCAGGACGGACAGGAGGACTACCGCCAGCAATTCATCTTAAGTGATACCCGCTCACTTGACGATGTCGTTCGTGATCTGGCGGAAATGGGGTATATCACCTCGTTCTGTACCGCCGGCTATCGCTGCGGACGAACCGGCAAAAAAATCATGGATCTGCTCCGCAGCGGCACCGAAGGGGTATTCTGCAAACTCAATGCGGTGATCACCTTCAGGGAGTGGCTCGACGACTTCGCTTCTGAAAAAACCGTGGCCGTGGGCGAAACACTCATCCGCAAAGAGATTGAGGAAGTACGGTCGGTTGTTTCCGATGCGATGTTCAGGGAATTTCTTGAAAGTTACCGAAAAACCGGTGAAGGTGCGAGGGATTTGTATTTTTGACCTCTCCCCTGCCCCTCTCCCACAGGGAGAGGGGAACAGGATGATTTAATGGAAAAATCTCTGTATAACCGGTTGTTAGAAATGACAGGTTATAACCACGAAAAACACTAAACAATTACACTATGATTCCAACTCCCCTCTCTCCACGGGAGAGGGGCAGGGGAGAGGTTCCGTGAAACAGCGACAGGAACACGATCTTCTCGGTAGCCGCACCCTACCTGCAGATGTTCTCTGGGGGATTCACACACTGCGTGCAGTGGAAAATTTCCCCGTTACCGGACATCTCCCGGACAAACAGCTCATTCATTCCTACGGTCTGGTGAAACTCGCCTGCATCCGTACCGCACGTGCTTCTGATCTCTGGAAACTTCCTCCCGACCGTATTGATGCACTTGAAACCGCCTGTCGGGAACTCGCTGAAGGTCTGCTCGACAACAGTATTATTTTAGACACACTGAGCGGTGGAGCCGGGACCAGTCTCAATATGAACGTCAATGAGGTGATCACCAACCGTGCGCTGCAACAGCTCGGACATGCACCCGGCGATTACGATTGCATCTCCCCGCTCGACGACGCCAATATCTTTCAGTCCACCAACGATACCTTTCCCACCGCACTGCGTCACGCTGCGATCGTGCTGCTGCGGGCTCTTGAACAACGTCTTGTCAGCCTGCAGGAGGCGTTCATCAAAAAGGAGAAGGAATTCGCCGACGTGGTGAAGGTCGGCAGAACCGAGATGCAGGATGCGGTCCTGACCACGCTCGGTCGGGAGATGGGCGCCTACGCCGAAGCGTTCGGCCGTGACCGGTGGCGCATTTATAAGTGCGAGGAACGGTTGCGGACCGTTAATCTCGGGGGTACGGCAATCGGTACCGGTATCGCGGCACCCCGTTCCTATATTTTCAACGTTGTCGATACGCTTTCGGAAGTTACCGGTATCGGATTCGCCCGGGCGGAAAATCTTTTCGAGGCAACGCAGAACACTGATGTATTCGCCGAGGTTTCGGGAATACTCTCCGCCAGTGCAGTCTCCCTGCAGAAATGTGCCAATGATCTTCGCTTTCTCTCAAGCGGACCGGATACCGGAATCGGTGAAATCACCCTTCCCGCCCGACAGGCGGGATCCTCCATTATGCCGGGAAAAATCAATCCGGTTATACCCGAAGCAGTTGCTCAGGCGGCACTTGCCGCACAGGGTCTTCACGGGACCCTCTGCTCAGCCGCTGCCGCCGGACATCTGGAACTCAACCCGTTCATGCCGCTTATTGCCGATACGCTTCTGCAGGAACTTCGATTGATCACTGCAGCGGTTACCATGCTCGATACCGCCTGCGTGCGGGGTATTACCGCGAACCGCGAGCGCTGCCGCCGTCAGGTCGAATCGTCAACCGCCGTTGCCACCGCCCTGCTGCCCGTGCTCGGATACGCGAAACTGACCGACATTGTCGCTCGGGCAGCAGCATCAGGAAAAACGGTAAAACAACTGGTGATCGAAGAAGGACTTCTTGACGAGGCACAGTTCTGCGCGCTCACTTCTCCCGAGGCCGTTTGCCGTCTGGGAACACCATTCACTGCTGACCCCGGAGCAACCCGATGAATACTGCCAAAGGAATGCGCCTGCACATAGGTCTTTACGGAAGGCGTAACGTCGGCAAATCGAGTCTTCTCAACGCACTGACCCGGCAGCAGGTCTCGATCGTCTCCCCCCATGCGGGAACCACTACCGATCCGGTCGAAAAACCGATGGAACTGCTGCCGCTCGGCCCGGTGCTCTTTATTGATACCGCCGGGATCGACGATATCGGCGAACTCGGGGCACAGCGGATGGAAAAAACCCGCGCCTGCCTGAAAAGAACCGATCTCGCGATACTCATTGTAGCCGAAAGCGGCTGGGGTACATTTGAAGAGGAGCTGTTCTCCGAGTTCAGGCAGTACAACATTCCAATGATGGTCGTTTTCAATAAAATCGACCTTTGCGAACCGGATGGGGCGGCGGTACACCATCTCGACGGTGAAAAGGTACCCCATGCCCGGGTATCCGCGGTGAGCGGCGAGGGCATCGGTGATCTCCGTTCGGCACTCATCACAACGGCGCCCGAAGAGTTCATGCAATCCCCCCGTCTGATCAGCGATCTGGTTCCGGCAGGAAAAACCGCCGTACTCGTGGTTCCGATCGACAAAGAGGCACCTAAAGGCCGACTCATCCTGCCGCAGGTACAGACGATCCGTGAACTGCTCGATAACGACTCCCTCTGTATCGTCTGCAAAGAACGTGAACTGCGCGCCGCACTCGATAATCTCCGCACCCCGCCGGCACTGGTGGTCACCGATTCACAGGCGTTTCTTAAAGTTGCAGGTGATGTACCCAAAGCAGTCCCGATGACCGGGTTCAGTGTTCTTTTCGCCCGGCTCAAGGGAGATCTCACCACGATGATCCGCAATACGCTTGCCATCGAGACTCTCCAACCGGGATGCAGAGTACTCATTGCCGAAGCGTGCACCCACCACCCCATCGCCGATGACATCGGCAGGGTGAAGATACCCCGCTGGCTCACCCAGTACAAGGGATTCCCTATTGATTTCGTCACCTGTCAGGGACACGATTTTCCCGATGACCTCTCCATGTTCTCGCTGGTCATCCACTGCGGCGGCTGCATGCACAACCGTCGCGAGATGATCTCCCGACTCATGCAGTGCGCCGACGTTAACGTTCCCATGACCAACTACGGTCTCACGATCGCCTATACCCTCGGTATTTTCGACCGCGCTCTCTCACCGTTTCCCGCAGCCTACGAGGCGTACCTTGACTCCCGGCAAACCCGTGGCAGATAAAACGATGAACCGGAAGGAACTGCTCTCATTGCTCCGGTCAACAGATCCGGCAGTTGTCTCCGATCTTACCAGTGAGGCAGGAGTGGTTCGTGATGAAACGGTAGGAAGAGCCGTTTATCTGCGCGGTCTGGTGGAATTCTCCAACTACTGCAGGCGCGGCTGTACCTATTGTGGTATCAACTGCAATAACAGCACTGTCACCCGCTACCGCATGACCAGTGCTGAAATAGTCAGGTGTGCCGAAGCGATTCAATCGTACGGTATTGGAACCGTGGTCCTGCAGAGCGGTGAGGATCCTTTTTTCACCGGCCCGAAAATGGCAGCAATCATTGCTTCCATAAAAGAGAAAACCGGGCTTGCCGTTACCCTTAGCCTGGGTGAACGTCAATTTGAGGACCTCAAGCTCTGGCGAGAAGCCGGCGCCGACCGGTATCTGCTGCGATTTGAGACCTCCGATCAGGAACTCTTCAGTAAAATCCACCCTCCAGCAAACGTTTCCTTACCGGGAAGAATTGAACAACTGCACCAGCTGCGAGACCTTGGTTACGAGGTCGGGAGTGGGATCATGACCGGATTTCCCGGACAGACCTGTGCATCGGTTGCCGACGATCTTCTTCTCTTCAGGAAACTCGACCTCGACATGATTGGCATCGGTCCCTACGTGCCACACCCGGGAACACCCATGGCCGATGAAGCGGCGGGCATCATTATCGACGATCAGCTCCCGAATACGCTCGCCACCGCCTATAAAACAGTTGCCCTCACCCGGATTCTCTGCCCGTCGATCAATATGCCCTGCACCACCGCCCTGCGCACGATCGATCCCGCCGGCTATCGCGATGGGCTCAGGGCCGGCTGCAACGTGATCATGCCCAACGTTACCCCGCTTGATTACTCGGAGCGGTACGACATTTATCCCGGAAAGAAACGGGTCGCCCAGTTCGAACAGGCGCTTGACCTGGTCGAAAAGGAAGTGACTGATGCGGATTGCTTTATAGCTTCAGGAATCGGGGCAAGCAGGCATTACTGCGATCGATCCGGCAGCTGAAACATCTTTTTACCTCGAACATTTTCCCTCTCCCGCCACATTTTTCTATTTTACCTTTAATGGCCGCCTGCGATTATTCTGACCGCTGGCGGTAAGTAGAATCTGTTCTGAATGGATTAGTTTTCGTCATACCCGAGTTGGTTGTCATTAAAATTCTTTAAGCGGTAGGTATCCGGTGTTTTACACCGTTTTCATTGTACCGCTTTAATCGGGTATCCACGCATTTGGATTGAATGTTCTGGATTCCCGCCTTCGCGGGAATGACGTCTTTTCTTTCCTGTGACAATTCTGAATACCTGAACAATACACGACATAACCAAAGGAATCCCATGCCTCCCAAACAACGTGATACCTGGGCGAGCCGGCTTGGCATCATCATGGCGGTTGCCGGATCCGCCATAGGCCTCGGCAATTTTCTGCGTTTTCCGGCGAAGGCAGCCTCCAACGGCGGCGGCGCGTTTATGATTCCTTATCTGGTGGCACTGTTGCTGCTCGGCCTGCCACTCATGTGGGTGGAGTGGACCCTCGGAAGATACGGCGGCGGTTTTGAACACGGCACTGCTCCCGGTATTTTTCACAGCCTCTGGCGAAAAAACCGGTTCATCAAATACTTCGGGGTTATCGGTATTTTCGGTCCGCTGGTGATTTTTCTTTACTATGCCTATATCGCCTCATGGACGCTCGGCTACAGTGTCTACTCACTCACCGGTACCATCAGCTCCATCAGCGATCAGACCACCATGCAGAGTTTCCTTCGCGCATATCAGGGTATTGAGTCCAATCAGTTCTTTAAAAGTATCTGGCCCTCGTATCTCTTTTTTATCATTACTTTTGCCATCAATTTCTGGGTGATCTTCCACGGCATCAAAGGCGGGGTCGAACGCATCTGCCGGATTGCCGTGCCTATTCTCTTCGGATGCGCGCTGATCCTCATGATCCGGGTGGTCACCCTCGGCACGCCGAATCCCGAACACCCCACCTGGAATATTGCCAATGGTTTCGGCTTTTTATGGAACCCCGATTTCAGCGCCCTTAAATCGGGAAAAATCTGGATCGAGGCGGCCGGTCAGATTTTCTTTACCCTCAGTGTCGGCATCGGTGTCATTCTCACCTACGCGAGTTACCTGTCAAAGGGTGATGACGTGACCCTCTCGGGGCTCAGCGCCACCAGTATGAATGAATTCGCCGAGATCATTCTCGGCAGTAGTATTATTATCCCGGCGGCATTCGTGTTTTTCGGTCCTGATAACATTCAGTCAATAGCCGCTTCGGGGGTTTTCAATCTCGGTTTTGTTACTATGCCCCTTATATTAAATCAGCTGCCGCTTGCGGGTATGTTCGGTTTTCTATGGTTTTTTCTGCTGTTTCTTGCGGGTATCACCTCGTCAATTTCTCTGGTGCAACCGGCGATCGCTTTTTTAGAAGACGAATTCAACATCAGCCGCAGAAAAGCAGTTACCATTTTCGGTATCTTCGCATTCATCCTCTGCCACTTCCCGGTATTTTTTCTTAAAAACGGCGTGGTCGATGAACTTGACTTCTGGGGGGGAACGTTCTTTCTCGTCGTGTTCGCCACCATCGAGGTAATCCTGTTCGCCTGGGTATTCGGTATCGACAAGGCATGGGACGAAATGCACCGAGGCGCCGATCTGCGGGTCCCGAAAGTCTATAAGTTCATCATTAAATATGTAACGCCGGTATTTTTACTCATTATTCTTTCAGTCTGGCTCTGGCAGGAATGGTTCGATGTAATTCTGATGAAAAACGTCAGTGAAGCGAACCGTCCTTTTGTGCTCGTTACGCGGATTGTACTTATACTGATTCTGACTACCCTCGCCATCGGCGTGAAGATCGCCTGGTCACGACGCGAAAAGAAAGGAGAAAACAATGCAACCTGAAGGATGGATTCTGCTTATTGTTTTCTGGACACTTATTATTGCGCTTGCCGGTTTCTGTTTCGGCAGGATTTTTACGAAGAAAAAAATCACCTAATGTAGCGGCGCATGGCCATGC